>NZ_CP049857.1:2865570-4298355 GCF_011299555.1 Dysgonomonas sp. HDW5A
CAGAAGAATTTAGAATTTTTTTTATAAAAAACCGGATATAGGTATAAAACGATCAAAAATTGGAGATTAGGTGTTTCATTTAGGACAATTATAATTGATACTTTTGAGCCTTTTTATTTGGCTGGATAGGATTGTACGACAAACATACCATCCGAATAAGATGCTATTTCATTATAAATGAAAGGTATGATTTCGTTGCCTTGCATATCAATCACGCCCCATAATTTGTCTTTTTGAGCGGCTATAAAATTAGAGTTCGATAACTTGTTCAATGCCTTGTATACAAATGGCACATGTGTGTTCCCTTTGGTATCTATAACACCCGATTGTAGGTTCTGAGTTGCAATAAAGTAGTTTGTGTCTATATTTTTTATTTGGTCATAAAGTATAGGTATAATAACCTTTCCGTTGTGGTCTATGACTCCAAATTTATTTTTATTGCCAACAATAGCATATCCATTTTCGAAATTTTGTGCAAAATCGTATTTAGGAGCTATTACAGTCTGTCCGGAAGTATTTAAAAAGCCATATTTTTGGTTGAGTAAAGCTAATATTTTGCCATCTTTTACTTCTCCGAGTCCATCATATAAGCAGGGTATAATAAGCTTCCCTTTATCGTTGACCATTCCGTATTTATTCGGCCCATATAAAAAAGACGTGTCTTGCCTTACTTTTGCATATCCATCCTTAAAATCGTAGATCCGGCTATATTCGCAAGGTATAAGCTGCTGACCCTTTATATTTATGACTCCTGTTTTATTATCTCTGGATATTCGGCTCAGCCCATTATTAAATACCAGATTATATTCCATCGTTAACGAGGGATTGATCTCGTTTCCTGCGATGTCTACAATTTTGTATGTTACGATTGTTTCGGGCGAATTTATATTCAGATACATGGCTGCCTGATCCGAAACTGTTTTTTTCCATATACCTAGATATCCGTTGTTGAGATCGCGTACTCCGTAACCCGGAAAAGAATATACATCGTTGTTATTTCTGTCAATAATTTTCTGCTCGCTTTTGTCCATGCGAGTAATTATGATGTATCTGTTGTCTCCCGAATAAGGTACTCCTATTGACTTGCTGAAGGGTACAGTCGCTTTTCCTGTCGAATCGACCACACCAAACAAATAGTTGTCATACACCAGAAACGTACCTTTGAAATAATTGGTCACAGATAAATTTTTGATAGGTATAATAGTATCGTTTGCCGTGTTTATCACTCCGTATCTGTTTCCTTTCGAGACCACAGCCATTCCATCCTCAATGTCTTTTATTTCATCATATAGGCACGGTACGGTTTGTTTTCCCGAAGTGTCGATAAGACCCACTTTCCCTTTTTTTGTTACTTTGGCAAACCCATTTCTGAAGCTGTCTATATGGTTGTATATTATAGGTACAATCTCCTCGTTATTTCTGTTGACGACTCCATATTTATAGCTGCTCTGTGCTTTGGCACAAAGTACAGCGAGGAGTAGAAAAGTGAGAATAACTATTTTTTTCATTGTCTGATTCGAGAGATTGCAGTATAAATAAGGTTGATCCTTTAATTAATACTCTGGCTTGTTTTTTTATTGCGATACATTTGATATAACCAATCTGAAATCCATCCGGTGAGTAATCCGAACAAAATACCGCATATAATGTCGAGCGGATAATGTCTGCCTACATAAATGCGGCTGTAAGCTACTGTCATAGCCCATGCGAAGATAACGATTCCGTAGTATTTGTTTCTAAAGTATAGTGTACTGAATAATGCCAGACATATCGAGTTGGATGAATGTGCCGAGAAAAAGCTGTAATGATTATCGGGATCGCCTAACTGGTGAATAATATCCTGCAAATCGGGTTCGTTGGATGGGCGGGGGCGCATAATCAGTATTTTAATAATGTTGTTCGTAATACTATTCATGGCAACACCCATGAGCATAAAAACGGCTGCACGTTTACCCCATATCCTGTCGCGGTATATCATAAATACAATAATCGATATACATATCAGCATCCAGGCTGTATAAGTACTGACTGCATACATAATGGGGTCGAACCATGGATTATGTTTGCTGTTGAGGTAGAGAAATAAGTCTCTGTCCCACGTTGGGAATGTTATTTGCAGCATTTATCTGATGAGGCTAGTTAAAAATAAAAACTATTTACTTATGTATTTAAATAGTTCTGTAATATTAATGCAGATTAATTTTTGATCGTTCGGGATTCGAGCTACTATCGGGCGATTTAAAACCGATGTATATTTTTGTAAATCCCATTGCCCGAAGTATAGGTGTAAGCACTTTGATCGTATTTTCACGGCTTTCTTCTTCGATACCCATATTTTGAGCCTGTTGATAAATTTGTTGTTCCGCATTCTTGTAAGCGTCTTCAACTATTTCGGCACTTTCCCATAATCCATACTCCATATTATATACACGCGATCGCGAATGATCTATTTTATAATGACATATTTCGGGAAAGGGGAGCATCAGGCTTATAGAGTCTCCTTGAGTTACAATATCGTTTTCTCCTACAATGGTAAGGTCTACGCAGGCAATTACTTCACCTACAATTTTCAATGTTGCTTTGGAGTTAGGCAGCCACTGACGTACTTTTTCGTATTCCATCATGTCTTGTATGTTATACTTTACGACCTCCAGTTTTCCCATTTCTTCGATTTGCTGCACCACCATAGTATGCGATACAATCGTACGCTCGTCTTTATTGTCCGATTTTAAAAGGTAGATAATCAGAGCAACAAGTCCCAGTATTATAATAAGAATGCTTAACGGAATCAGCTTTTTTTGCATAAATAATTTTTGATCAATTGATTGTGACAAAGATACAAAAAAACGAATCGTCGTTTATATGCGCAACTATTTCTAGCTAAAATTAATAATTATTCAGTATGTATAATATTGGTATTTGTTGACTATAATTTATTTATTATTGAATAATATTTATTTTTATTTTAATAATATTAAAAAATATATTACGTTTGTATCGTAAAAATGAAATATTATGAAATTACCTAGTCAATG
The DNA here is from genome assembly GCF_011299555.1 of Dysgonomonas sp. HDW5A. Lineage (NCBI taxonomy): Bacteria > Pseudomonadati > Bacteroidota > Bacteroidia > Bacteroidales > Dysgonomonadaceae > Dysgonomonas > Dysgonomonas sp. HDW5A. Next base: position 2,868,606 of record NZ_CP049857.1, read on the forward strand.
TCCCAGCTGTCAGGCGCAGCTAAAAGTCAAGAGTTTGAAATGTGAGAATTGCGATACCGAAGTTATCGGCTTGTATGATCTGCCCGTATTGGCTCGCCTTTCGTCGGATGATCAGGAGTTTATTCTGAAGTTTATGAAAAATAGCGGAAGCCTTAAAGATATGGCTAAAGACCTTAATTTGAGTTACCCTACCGTACGTAACTTATTGGATGAAGTAATCGAAAAAATTATACAGTATGAAAAATAAAGAAGTTCTTTCGTTGTTGATTAATCCTTTTGTGCGTATAGCCGGAGGTAAAGCCTTATTGATAGGTATAGTGGTATTTGTGGTTTCGATATTATTGGCGTATTGCGGCAATATGGTGTTTGATGGAGTAGTGGATGCCCATTTCAGCGATAATGTCAATTTGGGGAGAGCACTACTTGTTCCTTCAATTGCTCTTGTTATATTTATTGTGACACTGTATCTTACAGGGCGTCTGCTTAGTAAGTCATCTATTCGGTTTATAGATGTTGCCGGAACAGTAACGTTGGCACGTACACCATTTATATTGATTTCATTAGCGGTACTTATTCCCGGTGTGTATGATTATAATATAATTATTACTCAAAATTTACTTGCTCAGAGTTATTCGGAAATTACTGTTATGCAATGGATTGTGTTCTTTTCGTTTTTGGCTGTCTCTATGATTGCTGCCATCTGGTTTGTGATCCTTGCATATAAGGCTTTCTCCGTTTCTTGTAATATAAGTGGTGCTAAGGGGATAATGGGTTTTGTGGCAGCATTGCTATTTTCGGAGATTGTAGCGGCTATTGCAATTTATCAGTTGTCGAAGTGTTTCTTTTAATATAGCATTATGAATAATGTATGAATAATGTCAATCAGTAGTTGGGATTATATGTTCAATTTAGTTGTCTTTTTTCTACGCGCAATCAAAGATTGCTTGTATTCCTTTTGCCCAAATCCGCAAAAGGAATCAAAAAGGCTTTGTGCTGCGTGGCTCGCCTGTCTGACTAAAGCTTACAGGCTAAACTAAACCCACTGCCTTACGGCACGTTTAGTTTTACGCCCGCTTCGCTTGTCAGCCAACGGCTACGCCACTGATGCACCAGGGCTGACGCACGTAAGTGGCTTTCGTCCGTCAGGTTTCCTGACCTTGGCGGTTGCACGGGGTACCCGCAGGGTGAAGAAAGCGTTAAAAAACAAAAGGATATCAATGATAAATGTTTTCTTTTGTTTTAGCTTTCGAGTCCGTAGCGGGTCGGGCAAAAGGCACAGTCTTGATCTTTTGTTTCGTTTTGCATCAAGGCAAAATGAAAAACAAACCCATAGGGTGCGTTAGAAAAATTGAACATTAAACATAACAGATCAACTACTGATTCGAATGAATAAAGCTAAATCGAAACTCCGGTTATGCTTTTCCTTTACATTCTGTTGGCAAATAGTGTGGTTGGTATTAGCTTCGGATTTATGTATATAAAACGTGGTCTCGAATGTGCAATTATAGCTCACTTAATGACACGTATTGTAATGCTTATTCTCTTATGAAAAGATTCTTTATAATAAAGAAACCTGCTCTTTTAAATAAAAAGAGCAGGTTTGTATTTTATACACATTTATACACGTACTATTTGAGCGAATTCACACTGTTTATTGCTGATACTTCATGGTGACAATCAGCTATTGTTTTCGCAAATGAATAAGAAACATGACCATTTAAATGAAATGAATGGCTATTTTCTTTTTCTTCTCTTGTTTCTTTTTTAGACCATACACTACCAATGCAGCAGTACCTGCTGCTATCGCCACCGAAACTAGTAATAGAGTTGTTTTTTTATCCATAATTTCTAATTAAGTAAAAGTTATACTTTAATGCGATGCTTTAAAGTTATCACTTACAATCATAGTTATATCCGGATGGGTAATAAAAAGACTTATGACCTTATTGATCCATCCTTGTTGTAAAGGTACAAAAAAGAAACATATATTTCTAATTTTAGACGTTGTTTAAATATCGGAAAAAGGCATAAATATTCAGAATTCGAAGCGAGAAACGGATAAAATAATTTTTGCCTCAGCCTACTCTTTCTTTTTTTTGATTAGTTGCAACCATCAGATTTTATTATCTTTACCTAAACTTGTATTAACTAAAATCTTAACCGATGAAAATTATTTCGAAAAAGACAGCTTTAAAAAGCATGTTTGTTCTGAGTATTGCAGCTTCGGCATTATTTACTTCCTGCGGAGCTAAAGAGCAAAATACATTAACAAAACAAGAGATTGCCGATGGATGGGAGCTTTTGTTTGATGGTAAAACAATGGCCGGATGGCGTGACTACAACGGTACCGACCTTACTCAGCCTTGGCATGTAGTGGATGGATGCATTCAGGCAAAGGGTGATGGTAGCGATGCCAGCGGATACATTGTAACGGACAAACAGTATGAAAATTTCGAATTGTCTTGGGACTGGAAACTGTCGAAAGGTGGAAACAGTGGTATGATATATCACGTTGTAGAACGTCCTCAGTTTAATGTACCTTATGTAACGGGTCCCGAATACCAACTTATTGACGAACCTAATTTTCCTGAACCATTGGAAGATTGGCAGAAGCTGGGAGTGGATTATGCAATGCATTTACCCGATACATCGTTGATGAAAGTAAATCCTTATGGAGAATGGAACAACTCTAAAATAGTATTTGACAACGGTCATGTCGAACATTGGCTCAATGGTGTAAAAATCCTCGAATTTGAAGCTTGGACTGACGATTGGTTTGAACGTAAAAACAGTGGAAAGTGGGCGCATGCTCCTGAATACGGATTATCCAAAAAAGGTGTGATCTGTCTTCAAGACCATGGTTCGCCTGCATCGTTTCGAAATATCAAAATAAAAGAATTGCCTCGTAAAACGAAAGAGGTCAATTTGTTCAACGGAGTAGATCTTAAAGGCTGGGATAAATATGGTACCGAATTGTGGTATGTAAAAGACAGTCTGTTGATTTGCGAGAGTGGACCCGACAAGCAATACGGTTATTTGGCTACACGTGACTATTACGATGATTTTGACCTTACCGTAGAATTTAAGCAAGAGGCAGACGGTAATTCGGGAGTGTTTTTTAGATCTTTTGTTGCCGACACTGTTAAAGTAAACGGTTGGCAGGTAGAAGTTGCTCCAAAAGGACACGATACAGCCGGTATATATGAGTCGTACGGTCGTGGCTGGTTGGCACAGATACCCGATGAGAAAGAAACTATTCTGAAAGAAAACGATTGGAACACCATGCGCATAAAAGTACAGGGAGACAGTGTGACTACATGGCTCAATGGACAGGAAATGATCAGTCTGAAAGATGATAAAATAGGAGCGGGACAGGGACGTATTGCTCTGCAGATTCATGATGGCGGAGGTATCAAGGTCTTGTGGCGTAATATGAAATTGAAGACGCTGTAATTTAGTATTATCAAGTAAAAATATAAAAGAGGTCGCTTCCGGAGTGATCTCTTTTTTGCAGGTATATCTATTATCTGATAAAATGTTGCTTGTTTCTCCATACATTTTGTATTTTTGTATCTATTCGACACTATGATAACTAAAGAATCAAAATCAGCAAAATTAGATATAGCCAACATGGGGCTTGTACTCGAAGGAGGGGCATTGAGAGGTGTCTTTACCTGTGGGGTACTTGATTGGATGATGGATAACGATATCCGTTTTCCGTATGTGATAGGCGTGTCGGCCGGAGCGTGCAACGGAGCATCCTATGTTTCGGGGCAACGGGGCAGGGCTCGCTACAGTAATATCGAATTGTTGGATAAGTTTCAATACATAGGCTTGAAGCATTACCTGAAAAAAGGCAACTTTTTGGACTTCGATTTGCTGTTTGATGATTTTCCAAATCGAATATTACCTTTCGATTTTGATGCGTATGCATCTGCGGGAATCTGTTTTGAGATGATTGTCAGCAGTTGTCTAACAGGAGAGGCAGAGTATATGGAAGAGTATTCGGATCACGAGCGGCTATTACAAATACTGAAGGCTTCGAGCAGTATGCCTTTATTCTCTCCCGTATGTTATGTTGATGGTACTCCTATGTTAGACGGTGGTGTGTGTGATTCTATCCCTGTTGAGCGTTGTTTGACAAAAGGATATGATAAAATGCTGGTGATACTGACTCGTAATGCAGGTTATCGTAAAAAAGAGGCCGGATTGAAACTACCCCGTTTCTTTTATAAAAAATATCCCGAAATGCGTAATGCGATCAATCGTCGCAACGAAATATACAATCAGCAGCTCGAGCGTGTCGAAGAATTAGAACAGCAAGGCAAGGCTATCGTTATAAGACCGATTGAGCCTATGACTATCAATAGGATAGAGAAAAACACAAACGTATTGATTCATTTTTACAATCATGGTTACGAATGTGCAAAGCTGATGCTAGGATAATAAAGTCTTGATTTTATGTGTTGTGTGGCATCATAGATACAATAAACTTCATATACAGAGCCATGCATCCTAATAATACCAATAGTTTGAAGCCTGTAACAGCTATAATCAGGCCGGCTATCTTGAAACCTCTTTTTTCCTTCGCAAAACCCAAAATAAGAACTACTATACCTGCCAGTAGAATAATACTGAATGGTATGGCATAAACCATTAAAATAGAGTTTAGCATCTCCAGGCTGTTGTTACTATCCATAATAGAACGAATTATAAGATTTTATGATAACGATTTTTACTGAAAATATCGATGTCTGAATGCATTCCTGCGGATTCATCCTTTAGTTATTTTATGACAAAGAAATTATAAAATTAAAATACAGAGCTATTGCTAACTCTATGAGCAATAACTGAAAACCGATTGCTACGATAACAAAGCCTGCCAGTTTTAATACTTTTTTTTCTTTAGCATATCCGAGTACAGTTACAATTATTCCTGCTATAAGGAGTAAAAAAACGGGAACCGAATAAACCATCAATATGGTGTTTGAGACTTCAATATCGTGATTCATAAGTAAAAGAAACTGTTTAGTTAGACGTTGTTCTGAATGTTATTTATTTTATAACTTTTTCTCGAAAAATCTTTGAATGTGAGTGTATCCCTGTCGTTCGTAAAAACGATGGGCATCGCTGCGATGTGCCATGCTGAATACATTTATATGGTCACAACCTTTTTCGAGGGCAACCTGACAGGCTTTTTCTTCGAGTTGGCGACCAATACCTTTGCTGCGTATATTGCTGTCGACAACAAAATATCCTATCTCGCAGAAGTTTTTTTCGAAAGCCAGTTGTATCGAAAAATGAAGTGTAATAAAACCTACAATCTGGTTTTTATCTTCATATACATATACTGCATCCCCCATACTATTTAATAGGAGTTCGAGCTTATCTTGTACGTGTTTTGTTGTCAATGGGTAGCCCAATTGCTCCAACATATCTCTGATGGCTTGACTATCAGTTATCTCTGCATTTCTGATGGGCATAAGCTTTTGTTCTGTTATATATCGAATTGTAAATATAATTTTTTTCGTTGGTATTTCCTGCTTATTCCGTAATAAAGAAAGCAGAGAAAAGAACTCTGCTAAATCTTGACATTTCAAAATTATTTTGTTATATTTGTCTATATGGTAGTAAAAGCAGTATTCTCATCTATGAATATTATGGCATTATCAATAAATTTGATGTTTTTAGCGATCTGTCTGTAACCTTTTGTTCTTTAGAGAAGTATATGCTGAATGTGTTTTTGTCGTTTCGCGATCAAGGTAAATTAACAAATGAAAATGCGTTTTTTATGAACAAATCTATCCGCAGAACGTTTTATAAGTAATAAATATAAACAATTAAATCAATAAATTATGAGTACTACAACAGCAAAAGAAAAGGCAGTAAAAGGACTTAACGGTTCAGCTGCTGAAGTAGGTGCATTTTTAGGAAAAGTGGTTTCTTTCAATAACAGTCTTAAATTATATCACTGGCATGTAACAGGTGCTGGTAGTTATGCTAAACATATTGCATTAGACCAAGCTTTAGAAGGTTTAACGGAAGCTACCGATCGTTTGGTTGAAACTACATATGCTATGGCAGGCGATATTACTATCGTTATTCCTGAAACTAAAAATCCGGCAGATATTGTAAATCATGTATGTGGATTTTATGATGTGGTTGAAGATGCACGTAAATATTTTTCAGAAGCATTTACACAAGCAATTATCGATGACTATCATGAAGCTCTTCAACAATTGCTTTACAGATTGAAAAGATTACAATAATATTGAATCGGGTCTAAGACCTTATTTTAATTATTAAAATATAAACAGTTGGCTTCTCCTAAGGGGGAGGTCAATTGTTTTTTTATATATCCGGTTTGTAGTGTTAATGTTTATTTAAAAACAGGCTGACCATCATCTATTTTGAGTTGTAGTTTGTTTTATCGAGACATTCCATAAACATTATTAAATGTATTGATTATGAAAAATATTGTATTGATTGGAGCCAGTGGTTTTGTTGGGTCTGCACTTCTTAAAGAAGCACTAGACCGTGGATACGCTGTAAAAGCAGTAGTGCGTAACCCCGAAAAAGTAAAAGTTGAAAACAAACATCTTCAACTTATAAAAGCAGATGTAACCGATGTGAAAAAGCTGGAAGAAATAGTAAAAGGAGCCGATGCTATTATAAGTGCATACAATCCGGGGTGGAGTAATCCTTCTATTTATGATGATACACTTAAAGGATACAGGGCGATAATAGATGCAGCGAAACACGCAGGAGTATTGCGTTTGCAGGTTGTTGGCGGAGCAGGAAGCTTGTTGGTAGCACCGGGTAAAACGGTATTGCAATCGGGAGTTATACCCGATGCCATCAAACCCGGAGTAGAATCGTTGGCTAAGGTATTGACCGATTATCTACTACCCGAAAAACAATTGGACTGGGTGTTCTTTTCTCCTGCGGGGACTATAGAGCCGGGCGAAAGGACTGCCAATTACCGTTTGGGAAAGGACTATTTGATTGTTGACGAAAAAGGTAACAGTAAAATATCGGTTGAAGATTATGCTAAAGCCATGTTAGATGAATTAGAGACTCCTAAACATCATCGCGAGCGTTTTACAATTGGATATTAAATATTCATTATATATTGTATAGAGAAAGAAGTGCATATCAACTAAGAATAGAAATATGCACTTTTTTATTTCGAATTTTTCGAGAAAACTTGATAATCAAAAATATTGATTATATTTGCCTCTCTAATAGTAAGCATTGATAAGAAAATGACATACGGTTTAACAAACATATTTGCAAATAATAATCTAAATTTTAACGATTTAGGTTTGGCTATGTGTGTTGAAATATTAGAGAGAGAGAGAGAGAGAGAGAGAGAGAGAGAGAGAGAGAGAGAGAGAGAGAGAAGAGTAATTTAACTCTAGTACTATTATTTATAGCCGGTTTTGGCAAAAAAATCCAGATGCGTCACGATGACTCATGTGGTGTATTCCTAGTTTTATATTTACCCAATAAATTCATAAATAGTTGTGCCGATAAGATTTATCGTGTAACTGATTTGTTTAGTGTTGTCGTTTATAATTGGCACGAAGCTAAAACTTATCAAGGGCATAACTATGTCCGGCAATGGTGTGTAGTGATTACATGTCATTGCTTTTTTTATGTTCACAAACCTTATAAAAATAAATTGAATATCTCTAGAAATCAATCCGTTGGTGCCATGTGTCAGCGTAGATTGATGTGTGGCGACTTAACCTATTGCAGAACTGATAACATCGAAATTCAACACACTAATAATAAATGTTTAATTAAGTTTTAACAAGAGCACTAAATAATTTAAAAAATATGAAAAGAAAAATTTTATCTATCGGAGTTTTACTTCTAACGGGTGGAATAACATATGCACAAGTAGGTATAAATACCGAAGATCCTAAAGCAACATTGGATGTGATGCCTACCACTACGGGAGCGTCAACGGCTGAAGGATTTATTGCACCCCGATTGACACGTACTCAAATAATAAGTAAGGATACACAATACGCATTACCTCAAACGGGTACAATTGTATATGTTACAGACTTATCGGGATCTACAACGACCAAGACAGCAAAGATAACTCAGATAGGTTATTACTATTTCGACGGAACTTTGTGGCAGCCATTTACCTCTTCTGCTGTAGCCAGTTCAAATCCATGGTACAAAGTGGGGACTGCACTGCCGTCGACATTGAATACCGATGATTCGTACCTGACAGCTAAAACGGTTATTGGTGGAAATACCATTGCTTCTATCAACGGAGGAACAAACAATGCTCAACTCACAGTAGTGGGAGAGGATGCTGTCATTAATGGCATAACTGTAGGGAAAGGTTCGGGTGGAGCAAGCTCTAGCACCGCAGTGGGTGCCTCGGCATTAGAATCTGTCAGTTCATCCGGTAGTTTAAATACAGCAGTGGGGTCGCAAGCGATGCAGTATGCAGCAACAACTTCGGGTAGCAATACCGCAATAGGGGCTGCTGCATTGCGGGGTACTGCATCTAACTCATTTTCGGGAAACACGGCAGTTGGTAATGGTGCTATCCAATTAGTAACTAGCGGAAGTCAAAATACAGCTATGGGCTCTGTTGCTCTTTTTAGAAACACATCGGGTAATAACAATACCGCAATAGGATGGAACGCTTTGCTAAACAATTCAGCAGGGAATTATAATACAGCTTTAGGTTCTTCGGCATTATTAAGAACTACAGCCTCTGATAATATTGGGATAGGTTTAAATGCCGGTTCTGATTTAACAACAGGAGGCAACAATCTTATTATAGGAACAAATGCGCAAGCCCCTACTGCTACAGCCAGTAACCAGATGAATATTGGTAATGCTCTATTTGGAATTACAAGCACATCCAACTCTACTCCCGGACGTGTGAGTATCGGTAAAACAGCTCCTGCATCAGGCGTATATTTAGACGTAGCCGGGTTAACTCAAATAACTGGAGCCAATACATTGAGATATGTAGATGGAAATCAGGCAGCAGGAAAGGTTTTGGTGTCTGATGCGTCTGGTAATGCTTCGTGGGGTACATTACCTGCTGCTACTGTAACTACTGCCAATAATGGTTTGACAATGAACGGAACAACTACTCAATTGGGAGGTGCTTTGACCCAAGCCACAAGCATTACAGGAGCAAGTCGACTGACATTAGCTACCCCGACTACCGTATCGGGAGCACTTCAAATAAGTAGCGGTACTCCCGGAGCGGGTAGGGTGTTAACATCCGATGCCAGCGGAAATGCTTCGTGGGGTACATTACCTGCTGCTACTGTAACTACTGCCAATAATGGTTTGACAATAAACGGTACAACTACTCAATTAGGAGGAGCTTTGACCCAAGCGACAAATATCACGGGAGCAAGTCGACTGACATTAGCTACCCCGACTACCGTATCGGGAGCACTTCAAATAAGCAGTGGTACTCCCGGAGCGGGTAGGGTGTTAACATCCGATGCCAGCGGAAATGCTACGTGGGTTGCACCTACTGTAACTACTGCCAATAATGGTTTGACAATGAACGGAACAACTACTCAATTGGGAGGTGCTTTGACCCAAGCCACAAGCATCACTGGAGCAAGTCGACTGACTTTAGCTACCCCGACTACCGTATCGGGAGCACTTCAAATAAGCAGTGGTACTCCAGGGGCTGGTAGGGTGTTAACATCCGATGCCAGCGGAAATGCTTCGTGGGGTACATTACCTGCTGCTACTGTAACTACTGCTAACAATGGTTTGACAATGAACGGAACAACTACTCAATTGGGAGGTGCTTTGACCCAAGCTACAAATATCACGGGAGCAAGCCGACTGACTTTAGCTACCCCGACTACCGTATCGGGAGCACTTCAAATAAGCAGTGGTACTCCAGGGGCTGGTAAAATATTAACATCGGATGCCAGCGGTAATGCTTCGTGGACTCAGCCAAACATACTTAAATCTCCCTTGTTTCCGTCTTCCAGTGGAACATCTTATAATGGACCTTTAGGACCAAATATTAATAGTGGAATAAGTGTAACTTTACCTGCCAATTCAACGTGGATTATACATCTAGAACAATTGATCCGATTTAACAGGGCTTTGAAAACATACCAATCCGGTGGCAATATATTGAGTGAGGGAATATGGTTAAGATTCAATTGGTCCGACACTCCGACAGGATCTGGATCTGGGGATATTACTGCTGGAAAGTTAATTTCTGTAGCTTGTTATCCGGGTCCTAATTATCATTTACTTATTGGTGATTCGGTTATTAGAAATACTTCAGCGTCAAGCAAAACCTACTACTTAACAACATCAGTTGTTGATTCAAATGGTTTAGATCCTAGTAGCCCGATTACTTTTAATGGATTGTTTTTTGGATGGAGCGAAAATACGCTATTTGCAATTCCTGCAAATAATTAATTTATAGAATTAGGCTCTGTCCTTTAATTTAGATAAAGCTGATAGTTTGCAATTAATTATCAGCTTTATTTTTTTTCGTAAATCAGATTATATGACAATAAAATCGGTATAAGATATGAGAGATCTATTTCTTTTTATAGGTATAGGAGTTTTTGCCGGATTTGGTGCGTGGATAATTACTCGCCAAAATACTTATAAGCAATTATTGATTCGGATATTAGTTTCAGGCTTTGGATCATTAGGAGGAGGGTATGTTGCCAGAACTTTGAATTTTACACAGACCAACGATCTTTTTATAGCTAGTCTTGTTTTTTCAGTAATAGGAGCTATTCTTCCAATTCTTATTGTATATCTATTGAAAATTAATGATTAAAAACAATAGCCCAATTCTATTATAATGCCATGTCGTTTAATCAGAGATTAACACTGTAATTTTTTGATTTAGATGAATCATATTTCGTATAGCTCGAGAGGCAATCCATCGGGATCGAAAAAGAAAGTGAATCGTTTACCTGTGATTTCGTCGGTGCGAATAGGTTCGGTTTTTACATCAAAGCTGTTGAGATATTCAACGGCTTTTTCTATGTTTTCGACCGTAAAAGCCAGATGACGCAAACCCTGAGCTTCGGGGTAAGAGGGACGTTTGGGGGCATCGGGAAACGAAAATAGCTCGATCTGAGACCTGTCGTCTATCCTTAAATCCAGTTTATACGATTGACGCTCGGCACGATACGTTTCGTGAATAACCTCGAATCCCAATATGCGGGTATAAAAATCTTTAGACACCCCGTAATCCGAACAGATGATGGCAACGTGGTGTATGTGCGAAAATTTCATGTTTTCTTAATTTGTGAGGATAAAGATAAATAACTAAAATAGATAATGATGCAAAACGAAACAAAAGATCAAGACTGAGCCTCTGTAGTTACCCGAGCAATAAAGAGTTCAGCAACCTTATAAACAAAGATCGGGTTGTTTATTGAACTTGTTCTTTTCATGCCCGACAAAAAAGAGTTACCTTTGCAATGATCTATCGAGAGTCTCAAATCTCGTAGAGGAAAAGATTTTTTTACTATATATACATTGATTATGAGTTCAACAATTACTTTCTATATTGCCCGACATGGTAAAACATTATTAAATACATTAGATCGTGTACAAGGATGGTGCGATTCGCCTCTTACACCTGAGGGAATAGAAGTTGCACAGTTTTTGGGTGCAGGATTACGCGATATCCGTTTAGATGCAGTTTATTCGAGCGATTTGCGTCGTACTCGCCAAACAGCAGAAGTGGTATTGGGTGAGCATGGACAAACAGAGCTGTCGATCAATGAAGTTTTCGGATTTCGTGAGGCGTGTTTTGGTAGCTTCGAGTCCGATTTTAATGCGAAAATGTGGGGAAATGTAGCACTCTTTCTTCAATATGTGAAGATGGAAGATATGTATCGTGATGTATTTCATGGAAAGATATCAAACAAAGAAGCTTTGGATGTGATAAGTAAGCTCGATCATATGGGATTGGCTGAAACTTTCGAACAGGTTGAACATCGTTCACAAAAAGCTTTGCGCGAAATTGCAGCCCAAGAAGCATCCGAAGGAAAAGATAAAAATGTACTTGTAATAGCTCATGGTATGAGTATTATTTGTATGTTGCAAAACTTAGGAGGAAAGGAGCTTCTTAAAGGACATCTCGAAAATGCGGCTGTATGCAAAGTAACTTACCGTGACGGTAAATTTAGTGTGCAATCGATGGGAGATATGTCTTATGTACATGCAGGCAGGGAGCTTGGAGAGAAAAAATAATTTACAAAACATATTCATTACAAATTTAAATCGTACGTGTATGAAAAAAACAATACATACATTGGTATATATATGTTGTGTAGCCGCATTGGCTCTGACATCGTGTAAGGGAAAAACTGTTCAAGGTGACGGAAATGTGATCAGTCACGAAATTCCCGTTGAAATTTATAGCGAGATAAAAGTCGAAGGAGCTATTGATATTGTATATAATGCAAAACCCGATGAGGCCGCTTATCTGCGTATCGAAGCCGATGACAATATTATCCCACTTATCGACGTGAAGGTAAAAGGACGCTCGCTGACTGTTAAAGCCAAAGAAAGCATCAATCCAAGCCGTTTTGTTATTTATACCAATTCGCCCAGTTTGAAATATATCGAGAGCAAAGGGGCATCGAATATCAAATTGCAGGGAGCAATTGCCGGAGACGAACTGAAGATCGAAATGAAAGGTACGGGTAATTTCACCGCTGATAATCTGGTGTACGATAAAGCCGAATTTCAATTGAAAGGAGCCGGAAATATGGACATGTCGGGGCAGGTTCATAAAGCTAAAATCGAAATCTCGGGAACGGGAGACGTTAAAGCTGCGGGACTTGCTGTCAATGAAATGGAAGCCAATATCAAAGGTAGCGGCAATATCGAGGTCAATGTTTTAGATAAACTGAGCATCGATATCAAAGGCAAGGGAAATGTTGCTTATAAAGGCAATCCACAAATTACCAAGCAGAATATTAAGGGTGCCGGTATGGTAAAAGTATTGCAATAAAACTGAAATGATTATATAAAAAGAGCATCTTCGGGTGCTCTTTTGCTTTTTATCAAGGTCGGATATTTTATAAATACCCCTTAATCTTTATATTTGTATGAATTATGTCCATCAGTAGTTGGGATTATATGTTCTATTATTCTAACGCACCCTTTGGGTTTGTTTTTCATTTTGCCTTGATGCAAAACGAAACAAAAGATCAAGACTGAGCCTCTTTGCCCGACCCGCTACGGACTCGAAAGCTAAAACAAAAGAAAAACATTTAGACGTTGATCTCCTTTTGTTTCTTAACGCTTTCTTCATCCTACGGGTACCCCGTGCAAACGCCAAGGTCGGAAGCCTGACGGACAAAAGCTATTTGCGTGCGTCAGCCCTAGTGCATCAGAGGCACAGCCGTTGGCTGACAAGCGAAACAGGCGTAAAACTAAACGTGCCGAAAGGCAATAAGTTTAGTTTAGCCTGTAAGCTTAAGTCAGACAGGTGAGCCACGCAGCACAAAGCCTTTTTGATTCCTTTTGCGGCTTTGGGTAAAAGGAATACAAGCAATCTTTGATTGTGCGTAGTAAAAAGACAATTTAATAGAACATTAAACAAAACAAATCGACTACTGATTCGCATGAATACTAATCTATATAAGTAAAGAATATGGATGACTTATTGGAATCTGTTGGTAAAGCAGCAGGCGAAATACTTGTAGAGTCGGCTTTCACTTTAGTGGTTGGCGAAAATAAAGAAAAACCGGAGGATGAAAAGCCTCAAAAGAACGAAGAAGTTAAAGAAAGTAACTTTTCCGACTACGTGCTGCTTTTTGTAGGAGTGCTCGTTGTTATAGCACTTGTCGGTAGTTTTATAGCTCTTTTGTGGCTCTTTGTATTTTAAAGAAATTAACTGTTAAATGAAAAATATAGATACAATTGCATTTGATGCAGATGATACCTTATGGGTAAATCAAACCTATTTTGATGAAACCGAATATCGCTTTCGTGAATTACTTGAAGAGCATTTACCTTATGAGAAGATTTCGGAAGAATTACTTAAGATCGAAGTAGATAATATGTCTATCTATGGATTTGGAGTAAAAGCCTTTACCTTGTCGATGGTGGAAGCCGCTTTGAAAATCTCAAATTATACGATTGAACCAAAAGTAATTCAACAGATAGTCGATTTAGGTAAAGAAATTTTACTGAAACCTATCGAACTGCTCGATGGCGTCAACGAAGTCTTGAAGATGCTTAGTGGAAGATATCGTTTAGTAGTAGTAACCAAAGGCGATTTACTCGATCAGGAACGTAAACTCAGAGCTTCGGGTTTGGAACACTTTTTTCATCATATCGAAATAATGAGCGATAAACAACGAAACGACTATTGTAAGCTGTTTAAAAATCTCGATTGTAAACCCGAAAATTTCCTGATGATAGGCAATTCACTCAAATCCGATATTGTCCCTGTTTTGGAACTCGAAGGGCATGCTGCTTACGTGCCTTTTCACAGCACATGGGCACACGAAAAGCTCGAGGATAAAGTGATACACCCTAACTTATTAAGAATAGAAAAAATAACCGAAATACTTCCTTACTTGATACAATGAAACAAAAAATAGACATAGAAAACTGGGTAAGAAAAGACCATTACTTATTTTTCAAGAATTTTGACGAACCATTTTACGGCGTCTGTGTGAATATCGATTGTACGAATGCTTATCAAAGAGCTAAAGAATTGAAAACATCTTTCTTTTTGTACTATCTCCATAAATCGACACTGGCAGCAAACAGAGTAGAAGCATTCCGTTATCGTTTAGAGGAGAATGATGTATATCTCTATGATGTCATTGATCCTGAATCTACGGTTGACCGTCCGAACGGTACCTTCGGATTCAGCCACATGGATTTTCACGAAGATTACGACCAATTTGCGGCTGAGGCTTCGAAGGTTATCGATAAGGTTCGCAATAGCACGGGAATAGATCTTTGTGCTGCCGTTAATGCCATACATTATTCGGCTGTGCCTTGGATCAATTTTACATCCCTTTCTCATGCACGTAACTTTTCGAGACAAGACAGTTGTCCTAAAATATCATTTGGTAAAATGACCGAAACCAACGGCAAACGTTCGATGCCGGTGTCTGTTCATGTACATCATGCACTGGTCGACGGAGTACATGTTGGGCAATATATTGATGAATTTCAGAAATTGATGAACGAATAACCTGTTTGATATGTTTATACCTTGTGCTGTAATTACCCTTCGAGGGTATTAGACAGGCAGAGTAAGTGTGGTTGTTACTTTGCAGGGCACGCAAACCAAATAATTATCTAACTTATAAATAGTATGACAGACTCTAAAGAGCAATATTGGAAGTATTCATTACTGGTTATCATCGTCGTTCTGGGTGCAATCGTATTCAAAGAAACATTACCGTTTTTAAGTGGAGTACTGGGTGCCTGTACCATTTATGTTATGGTACGCAGGCAAATGAGCTATTTGGCGGAAACAAAGAAAATTCGGCGAAGCATTGCGGCAACTCTTGTCTTATTGGAAGTGTCACTGTGTTTCCTTATTCCGGCATTCTTTGTTATCTGGTTATTGGTTAACCGATTGCAGGCTGTAAATCTCGAGCCCAGTGTGCTGATCAAAACCATTCAGCACTTTATTGACCTCGTTCACCAGAAAGTTGGATATGATGTGATGAGCAGCGATAACCTGAGTATGATAACGTCTCGAATTAGCGGCGTTGCACAAATGCTCGTAGGACAAATCAGCTCGTTTCTGATCAATTCTTTTGTACTTCTTTTTGTCTTGTATTTTATGCTGCTAGGAGGTAAAACGATGGAATCGTACGTATATGATATATTGCCTTTTAAGAATAAAAACAAAAAAGAAGTAATCAAGTCTGCCAAAGTTATGGTTACTTCCAATGCAATAGGTATCCCTCTTTTAGCCTTAATACAGGGATGTATCGCTATGATTGGTTATCTGATATTCGGAACACCAGACCCCGTTATTTTTGGTTTTCTGACTTGTTTTGCAACCATTCTGCCGCTTATAGGTACAGCACTCATCTGGCTTCCTTTGGCAGTATATCTGGCATTGACAGGAAATGTGGCAGGAGGAATCGGTTTGGCTATATATGCAATAGTGGTAATTTCTAATATAGATAATCTGGTACGTTTTCTTTTACAGAAAAAACTGGCCGATACCCATCCGATGGTTACCATCTTTGGAGTTGTATTAGGATTATCGTTGTTTGGGTTCTGGGGAGTAATATTCGGACCTCTCTTGCTTTCGTTGTTTCTTTTATGCTTCGATATGTTTAAAAGAGATTATATCGATAGCGAAGAGCCTGATTGAATCTGTTATGAATTGGATAATCACTGTTTTAGTTTCTTGAGAACAGATTTCAACATTGTTTTTACGATAATGCAATGAAAGGGATATATAATAAAGAAATAGGCTCGTCCTAATAAATTATGGAACTTAACCAGAGTTGACACAGTAACCTGTTTATCGCTCTCGTTAAGTTCTTCTATTTTGATAGATAAATACATAACCAGATGTTTGTCGTTGGCACACAGTATAGTCTCTTCGTCTGATTTGGCGGCGATACTCATAAACTTGAAAGTACCGCCTGTTCGTATAGATTTTTCAAGCTCCTGTCTGTTTCCCTTATTTCCACCTTGTATTCCGAAAGGTTTTACGAGAATATCCCGAAGTTTAAAGAGAGAGTCAACCCATTTAGGAGGAGCAGTCCAAAAGGCTACCATAATATCGTCGGCTGTTATCTTTTGAATACTACTGAAATTGCACTGAAGACATTCGGTATAATTGGCGGGCAGATATTGATTTATAAGATCCGTTTTTGATATTTGAGTTTTTCTTATCTTCATTTTGAAAGTTTTTTTGTAGCTTAAATATAGCATATTTTGGCTGTAGTAAAATAAATCAACTCTAAAAAAATACATTACAGACAAATAATCCACCCTGCAATCTTATTCTATTGTGAACATATTTTAAGACATCTTTGTTTAACTAACAAATCAATAGAATGCTAACTTAAATCAAAGCAAAAGATATGGGAAAGTTTGAAATAGTAAAAAGAAAAAACGGAGAATTTCAATTCAACCTAAAAGCCGGTAACGGTCAAGTGATTTTAACCAGTGAAGGCTATACAACAAAAGCGAATTGTCAGAACGGCTTGGATTCAGTGAAGAAGAATGCTAAAGACGATGCTCATTACGATAGAAAAGAAGGTGTAAATAAAAAATATTACTTTAATTTAAAAGCTACAAATGGTCAGATTATAGGAACCAGCCAGATGTATGAGAGCGAAGCAGGTAGAGATAAAGGTATTGAGTCTGTGAAAAATAATGCTCCTGATGCTCCTGTTGCCGATCTTACCATCGAAATATAATAAGGTCTGAGCCTCTGTTTTCTTTGGTGGCTGTAATGTATTCTATTGCTGCTTAGGAAAATTAATTTAAGAATTTGTGTTACTTATATATTTTTTGGAATGAAGCAGGACAGTCGTAAAAAAACTAGCCTGCTTTTATTTTTCTGATATTAACCTATTATGTGTTTATCGATTAGTAAGGGCACTCTGATAAGCATCGTAGTAGGGTGTAGAAACGAATGGAGCTTTGGCGAATGAGGGGTCTTGTAGTTCTTTCATCGCAAACATATCGTCACCTATCATCCATGGATAAAAACCAATGTAGTTTTTCAGCAAAAAGAGCAATTTATTATCAGTCTCCTGTTGTACTCCGTTTAGAAATATTTCGTTTACCTGATAACCACCTAAGCAAAGAATATCTTTACGCCCGTCTTTATATTTTATAACTGCGACCAATCTGGCATCCAATGTTGATGGCGACTGAGCAGGTTTTAGAGAATCTATTCTCGATTTGAGATCTTCTATCTTTATAGAATCAACTATGTGAGCATCCAGTATACCCTTTCGGTCTTTATCAAATTGAGGAATATTTAATTTAATATCTTCGGGCTTTACAGGAGTTTGAGACTCTACGAGGTAATTATAATATAAAACAGAAATAGAGTCGATTCGGCTGTCGATTTTGGCAGTAACCTCAGCTCTGCCCTCGTTTGTCGCATTTTCTTTTTGTTTATTGTTACAGGCTGTAAACGATAATAATAGAATGAAAATGAATAGTAGGGAATGATTCTTCATATCTCGTAAATTAAATAATTGAACGTATTTAATAATAGGTCAGTTTATAGATTATTCGTTAATGAGTTCGCAGTCATGAATATCTGAGATTTGTTTATTCGTCAACTGTTTTTATTATGAAAACATATCAGACCTTATTTGATAATGTTTTTAGGTAATTTATTCAATATCTTGGGATGAGTATTAAAGCGTTTGACGAAGGTGAGCTGAAAAGTTCCCGAATTTAGCATTGTGCTGCTTTCGTCCGACATCTGTACAACAACCCTGTTTGCCAGAGCTGATACACCTATCGACCAGCTATCGGCATGATATCCTGCTGAACCTCTCGGAAATAGAGTAGGATATACCTCCAGCCTTTGTTTGCCGAATTTATCTATTCTGTCTGCTCCTATATTTACTCCCACAGTCATCGACCCCGATATGAAATAGTGTTTCTTAATGACCCACGTATAACCATAACCTCCATTTACTCCAAATTGAAAGTTATCCTGCTGATTTTTGTTGTGTCGTAAAACCAATGTACTATCGGAACGGATTCGACTCTGAAAAATACTTCCTCCCAGAAGAAATCCCCCGGCTGATTTTATTTGCTTCTCGCTCAGATTATAGGCTGCTTTATATGAGAATTTCCGATTGTTGAATACGTACATTCCATGTGCCCCGTATTGAGTCATTTGAACATCCGAAGCTCTGATGTGTGTTTCGTCATCGTCTTCGTACACTTTATTATATCCCCGATAATTTTGCAGGAATAAATCGATTACAAACTTGCGAGCGTAATAGTGGTATTGAAAATCAAAAGAACGGGTTCTTCCCTTTGTTTTATCTCTTAAGAATTGGAATCCGTAAGAACCGCTCATACTGAGGTTTTTCCATGAAAAGCCTAATCCTATATTTACTGGAGTATTAGGGAGTAAAGAGAAATTACGCATCGATTTTGCATCATACTCCTGAGATAAAGATAGAAATTTATTGGAAACAGATGCTTGTATAGAAAATTTTTGCTCGAATGGGGCAATGTACAGACTGTCTATCTGTGCCAGGCATGTACTTTGATAGAGTCCAGCCAAAAGCAAAAGACAGATAAGCCGGATAGAATATCTATGCATCAAATTTCTTGCTGGGGAAACAATACTCCTCATTACGTTTGCAGGCATATAAAAATGAATGCCAAAGATAGAAATTTTTAATGTAGGGTAAATGATTAAATAAAGACATTTTGAGATATATCGATCCTTCGGGTAAACTAAAATATAGTATTGAATCAAACAAAATGTTAGTTTTAAACGTTTTATTAAAGTAAATCGAAGTTTCAGACCTGTTTACGCATGTGCTGACTATATATTTAATAATGCGATTATGGAAAGAGAAAATTATGAACTGATTGATAATAGTCCCGAAAACAGATATGAATTTCGTATTGGCGAAGAAATAGCCAAGATTGAATACATCAAAACAAATAATAACGAAATATACCTCACGCATACCGAAGTTCCGGTTAGTCTGGAGGGTAGGGGGATAGGTTCGCAACTAATTGAAAAGACACTTCAAAATATCGAGTTGCAAAAACTTAGATTAGTGCCTCTGTGCCCATTTGTTACAGGATATATTCAAAAACATCCCGATTGGAGGCGTATTGTTATGAGAGGAATCAATATCTGAATTTCCTGAGATATTTTTCGATCTGTCGTTTCTACTAACCATAGGCGTAAATCGGTTTAAAACCTTTAAATACTTTTGTTTACTTAAAAAGAAGGAGGAAGATATGGATATTAATAAGAAAATTGAATATTCGAATGGTGAACTGACTGTTGTTTGGCAGCCATCCCTTTGTCAGCATGCAGGTATTTGTGTGAAAATGTTGCCAATGGTATATAACCCAGCCGAAAGACCTTGGATAAAGATCGAAAATGCAACAACTGAACAATTAATGAATCAGGTGGATACTTGCCCGTCGGGAGCTTTATCTTATAGATTGAATAATAAACAATAGTTGTCAATGCTACTAATATATATCTGTGTATCTGCAATATAAAAAGACTGATCGGTGTTTGTCTGATTGGTCTTTTTGTTGTCTTAAATATTTCTTTTTGTTAAAAAATAAATAAAATATAATCTTTTGTATTGTTTTACGTTTTTAAATTGACTTTGTGATTTTCTAGATAATTATTAACAGCATTTATATATGTGTGGAATTGTAGGTTATATTGGATTCAGGGAAGCGTATCCCATTTTAATAAAAGGATTGCATCGCCTCGAGTATAGAGGTTACGACAGTGCAGGAGTTGCTATAATCAATAGCGAAAACAATTTGTCTATTTATAAGGCCAAGGGGAGAGTGCAAGATCTGGAGGAGTTTGCCAAAGATAAAGATCTTACGGGAACCATAGGTATAGCACATACCCGCTGGGCAACACATGGAGAGCCGAGCAATGCAAATGCTCATCCTCACTATTCACAGTCGGAATCGCTGGCGTTGATTCACAATGGTATTATCGAAAATTATTCGGTGTTAAAGGCTCAACTGATTGCTGATGGTTATACTTTTCATAGCAATACAGATACCGAGGTGTTGGTACAATTGATTGAATACATCAAGAAGCTGAATGACTGTGACTTATTTACAGCCGTTCAGTTGGCTTTGAGTCAGGTGATCGGAGCCTATGCGATAGCCGTTATCGAAAAAGGAAATCCTACACAAATAATTGCTGCCCGAAAAAGCAGTCCCTTAGTGGTAGGTGTTGGCGAGGGCGAATTTTTTCTGGCTTCGGATGCTTCACCCATAATCGAATATACCAATAAGGTTATTTATCTGGATGATGAAGAAATTGTAGTTATCAAACGCGATGAAGCTCCTAAAATAGTAACTATTTCGAATGTTCAGAAAACCCATAAAATAGCCGAGCTTGAAATGAATCTGAGCCAGCTGGAAAGAGGCGGTTACGACCATTTTATGTTGAAAGAAATTTTTGAACAGCCCGAAACACTCAGAAGTTGTATGAGTGGGCGTATAAATGTTGAAGGAACAAATGTAACCCTTTCGGGGATCATAGATCATATAGATAAATTCAAAAAGGCGAGGCGTATACTGATTATTGCCTGCGGAACATCGTGGCATGCAGGATTGATTGGCGAATACCTGATAGAAGAATTTTGCCGCATACCTGTAGAGGTGGAATATGCTTCGGAATTCAGATATCGTAATCCGGTAATAGAACCCGATGATATTGTTATCGCAATTTCTCAATCGGGAGAGACTGCCGACTCACTTGCCGCTATCGAGCTGGCACGTAGGGCAGGAGCTTTTGTGTATGGAGTCTGTAATGTGGTAGGAGCTTCCATACCCCGAAATACCGATTCGGGTTCGTATACCCATTGTGGTCCCGAAATTGGAGTGGCTTCCACTAAAGCATTTACGGCTCAGGTAATGGTACTTACCATGATGGCTCTGACTATCGGCAAAGAAAAGGGTACAATATCCGACGAGCGTTATCTTCACCTTTTGAAACAATTGCAGGTGATACCCGATAAGATCACTTCTATTCTGGCTCTAAATGACAAGATTAAAGAGCTTTCGTTGATATTTACTTATGCACATAACTTTATTTACTTAGGACGTGGATACAGTTATCCGATAGCCTTGGAAGGTGCTCTTAAGTTGAAAGAGATTTCTTATATTCATGCCGAAGGATACCCTGCTGCCGAAATGAAACATGGTCCAATTGCTCTTATCGACAATGAAATGCCGATTGTAGCCATTGCCACAAACAATGCTATATATGACAAAGTGGTAAGTAATATTCAGGAAATAAAAGCTCGTAAGGGTAAGATCATCGCGATTATCAACGAAGGAGACGAAGCCATAAAAGCATTGGCTGACTATTCGATCGAAATACCTGTGACCGATGAGTGTCTCGATCCACTATTGTCGTGTATTCCATTGCAACTGTTGGCTTATCACATTGCCGTCAATAAAAACAGGGATGTGGATATGCCCCGTAATCTGGCGAAATCGGTAACGGTTGAGTAATCTGATACTGTATAAAGATATATAGGGACAGACATATTTGTTTGTTCCTATTTTTTGTAAATCTGTGTGCTAAAATGGAAGTGCTATTTACTCTTCCTTCTTTTTCATTTCCCGTATCATTTTGTAGCAAATTGCACTAAGGAACAAACCTACCAGAATGATAATAGACCAAAGGAAGACAGGTTTTTCGATCCACATCTTTTCACGCTCGTTCGAATGTGTAGCAGCCTCTATCTTTTCGAAATTCGAAGTCTTTACAATTTGTAAATCTTCGGGTATCTCGTCTTGGAAATATTTAATGTCATAATCGGAGCTGGGAGCAATGTCTTTATTGCCAATAACGAGTGTGTAGCATTGTCCCTCTTCAAGATAAGCACACAAGTATCTGTTAAGTGCATATGCTTTTATAGAATCGATGACAAGTGGTGGGTTGCCTTTATTGTCTATAACGATAACACCTTCGGGGGATATGGGGGTACTATTTAGCACAATAGTATTTTCACCTTTTGATGATAAATTAAAGCGGATAGAATAGTCTTTGCCATTCAGCTCGGCTTTACGAAGATATTCAGCCTTACTGTTTATGTAAAATGTAAGCTTATTTAAGCGGTAGTTGTATTCGAGATTTGGGAAACGGATATATGTTTTCTTATCCGTACTGTCTTTTCTGATAAATGTGCCCAGATCGATTTCGGTTTGCTGTGCATAAATATTCGAATTCTTGAATCTTCCCACTTTCAGTATTTGTAGCGGACTGCTTTGGTTATTAGTCAGCGTAAGCTCGTAATACTTGTAGTTACCTTGGGGGAAATCTACTATTAATATCTCATTATTACCCTCTTTGAATCCCGAATAGGTAATATTCTCCCGTTTTTTTACAATATACCATTGTTTGAGATTATTACTGCCCCGTATGGTTACATATTTATCCACTTCGGCACTTTCAATTACTATTGAGAATCGGTTCAGATTTTCGCCATTCTCGTTTCTTACAACAATCGTATTGATGCTGTCCTTTGTGGTATTACTCTCCAGGTCGTAACTTATAAATTCATTTACAGCACGTACCGGACTTTGTGCCCGTACAAAGTAGGGAACTTCGTTACCTATCGTATCATTTATCCTTATATCGAGAAAGTCGGCATTATTAGATACAGCTATAATTCGTTTATCAAGTTGGATATTGTAATAACCACTTTGTTTTATAGTGTCAATATCCGCAACATACCAGCTTTGTGCAGTTGCACAGAGGCTCGTTAGATATAATAATACAATTGAGAGAGAATATTTCATTGTTTATAATTGAAAATTTGATGTTTCAGATTTTTTTGATTGCTTTAAAATGAAGTAAAACTCTATTTATTATCTATCGAAGGGGCACTTTCGGGAGTATCTTCTTTTACCAGAGTCTTTATCTTCTGTTGAAGGAAAGATACCAGCAGAATAATAACCCCAAGCATAATGAACGATACTATACGTCCTGCTTGTGACATATGCCATACATCATAAGCATAAAATTTGACAATGATAAGAGCAAAGAAAATAAGTGATATTTTGCGTAAAATAACTTCCTTGCCTTTTAATCCCCAGATCATAAGTCCCATTGCTATTAATGCCCATAGGACAGGAAACACAAATGTACGTACATCGTACAGAACATTCGTATAATTGTCGCTATTACTAAATAACATAACACTAATGTTTTCGGTTTCGATACCCAACAGAAGAGTTGAGATTATGGTCATCCCCCAATAAAATACTTTGAGATTACCGGGTACTGCTGATTTTACATTTCTGATAAGGGTAATAATTACCAGCATCACCGGAATGATAGCTACAAAATGCAGAAGGAAATATGCCTTAGGATATGTAGGGAACCAGAATGTATAATCTCTCAGCTCTGTTACATAATACCAATATACGAGAGAATAGATAACTGTAAATACCGATAAAAGTCCGAAAATAAGAGCTTTGTTGGCAATCTCTTTTCGATACAAGAATGTAAGTACCGATACATAAACCGATGTATATGCAGTCATTATCATATAACGCAGGCTGGTATTGTAATCCAGTTCGAGACGATATTCAATCTGATAGTTCATTTCTAAGAAAGGAACAAGATATGTGAAGCCTATAAGCAACAAACTTATTGCTCGGTAACAATTACTAACACTGAGTAATTCAGCATTTCCGATAGAGATAAAAGACTCTTTATCTTCTTTGTCAAGTAATAGTTTACTGACAAAGAACCCGCCTATAACTACCAGTCCTGTGATGCATACTGAATTAAGGATGATTGGCAGTGGTATTTCAGTAAATGTATAATAGTTGTTCGAAATATCCATCAGATACGAGAATACGACAAGTCCTGCGACAATAAGAAACCCTATACGGAATATCTGTATTTGCGATTTTTGCCACAACCAAAGCAATACTGCCATTTCTACAGCCCAGAACATGGTGATAACATATCCGTCCATTTGGATAGGAATTGCCAAATTGACAAAAGTCATTACTACACCGATGATCAGGTAAATAAGGTTGCGGTCGATCTCACTTTTACGGAACAAAGCAACCATTATGATGGCATTAATAGCGGCTATAATGATGGTAACCAATCCTTTTACATCGTATGGATAATCGGTAAATATGGTTAAGCAGGCAAGGAACAGCGACAGGTTATTAGTCAAAATGAGTATTCCCTGATAAGCGGTAACCTTGTGTTCTCCCTTGAAGTGGTCGATAAGAGCCAATATATAGAACTGAACAAAAAACAGTGCCGCAAATAAAGTTGCCCCTTTGAACTGGTTTTCGAACGATGCTATCAGCCACGACCAGAAGAATATAAGTGTAAGTACATAAGATATGATACCTAGCACATGCCACTTTTTACGGAAGGCAAGAATAAGCATTCCTGTATTGAGAATCAGGATGTAAGAAAATAAAACAATGTAATTGCCACTTCCTGTGCTTATCATCAGCGGTGAGGCAAACCCTCCCAGCAAGGAGAATATGGCAAGTTCCCTGCGGTCATAAAACAGCGATAGCATAACCGAAAATATGGTAATGGCAATAAGCAAGCCAAATGCCAGAGGTTGTGAGAATAATTCATATTCCCTGAAAGCAAGGGTTATCGTTATATAAAGTACCGATATACCGCCTCCTACCAGTATGGATGAAAATACTTGATATTTCTCTTTCAATTTGTGAGCGATACCAATTATAATACCACCCGTAAGCAGACCTATGCCCACACGTCCTATCTCGTTGATCCAATCCTGATCGATAGCATATTTTACAAAGAATGCAATACCAAGTACAAGTGTTACGATACCTATTTTGGTAAGTAAGTTTTCGCTGAATATTTTTTCGATAAAACCCTTTTCGGATTCTTCTTTTTCGACCTTATCCTGTGCTTGTTGAAATATCGTAGGTTGCTGAAATACTTCCGAGAACGAAGTCTGAGGTTTGTTTCGGGTATTGCTGAATGCTGCATAAGCAGGAGCATCTTCAGCTACTTCAACTTCTTCCTCTGTGTGTGGAGTTTCGATAACTGTTTCCTCTACAGCCTCTGTTGTAACTTCCGGCACTTCACGTATTATCGGAGCAGAAGGTTTCTCTTCCTCTTGAGGCATGACGTTTACAACAGGTTTTTCTATAGTTGGTGTTGATTCCGCAGGTTTCGAAACTAGTGTTCTGTCTCCTAAATTTTGTATTGCATCCAGAATCTCCTGAGTATCTTTTTTTGTTGATGACTGATTCGATAAATCTCTGAGCTTACTGTTTATGTCAAACAAATTATTGCCCAGATGAGTAATATTATTGCTTAAAGTATTGATTTTGGTCATTACAATAAACAACAATATTGCCAGTATAACAAGGACTACTAATATTACGCCTTCCATACAATTATTTTCATTTTAGTTAGTTGTTGAGCTTATTTTTCAGTTCCGATATAGTCACCTTGAATATCGGGTGATATACATCGGGAGCTATTTCCACCAAAGGGGTAAGTACAAAATCCCGTTCATGCAGATGAGGGTGGGGTATTACCAGATGAGGATATTCTATGATTTTGTTATCGAACAGAAGCAAATCTATGTCAATTATACGATCGCTATATGTTTCGTTTACAGATTTGGACTTACGCCCCAGTTCTTTTTCGATAAGCTGAGTTGATTCTAATACCTCTAAAGGTTGCAATCGGGTTGATACACGACATGCAGCATTGAGAAACGAGTTCTCCGAATCGAAGCCCACAGGCAGGGTTTCATATAAAGAGGATAGGGCAGTTACTTGACCTATATGGAGTTCTATTTGTGCAATTGCCAAATCGATGTTCTTTTTTTTATCCCCTAAATTGGAGCCTAAAGCCAAATATATGTCGTGTAAATTGTTGTTATCGAGCATCTTATTTTATTCAGTTACCTATCTTATCCACTAAGGATATATTACAAATATATATAAATATTTACCATATCATGTTAGATATCTCGATTTTAGGAATGAGGGTTTTTAAGTATAGGGTTAATTAAAGTTAATCTATCGGGTGTCGATTAATCCTTTTACCTATTTATTCATCTTAGTAAATATAAGAAGCACTAACCATAATTATTGTATCATTTAAAAGGCTTGATTATGAAAAAAATAATACTCTCAATCGGATTTTTAGTAGCAATGGCTAGTTTCTCAGGAACTGAGGCCGCCAATATAAATGTGAATATAAATATAGGTATGCAGCCTGCTTGGGGGCCTGTCGGATACAATTATGTTGCATTTTATTATTTTCCAGACATTAATGTTTACTACAATGTAAATCAAGGTCTGTTTCATTTTCCTCGTGGAGGCCGTTGGGTTTCGGCTCGTTACCTTCCCGGAGCTTATCGTCATTATGATTTGTACGGACTTTATAAAGTAGTACTTACCGATAATAATCCTTGGCGATTTAATCAACGCCATATGGTTGATTACAGACATTTCAGAGGAAATAGAAATCAGATTGTGATTCGTAACAGTCATGACAATCGCTACAGAGACAGCCGCAGAAACGAAGTGAGGTGGTATGACGACAATAATAGAGGAAATAATAACGGACGTGGCAGAGATTCTGACTACGGGCGTAACAATGGGCGTGACAGTAAGGGTAGATCAACAGCCGATCGTCAGCATGACTCAAACAGAAGTAGCCGAGATAATAATTATAGAGAAGAAAATAAACGTACAGACAGATCATCAGGCAGAAATGATTTGAAATATGCGGAAGTGTCTCGCTCCGAAAACGCAAGCCGTAGCCGTAGTGAACGTAAATCCGAAAATAAAGGAGAAAACAGATCTTCTACACGAAGCGAAGCTGGACGCTCATCAGCTTCGGGACGGAGATAATGAAATCAAATAATAGGTTTAGTTTTAATGGTTTTAGTTTGATGCAGGTATTTAATTGTAATGATTGGATACCTGTTTTCCATTAACACCCTAAACCCTTTTATACTATATTGGGGTGTTTGATGATGGTTGATCGGGATTCGGAATATTTTAATGATGATAAAAAAAGAGTTATATTGCATTGTGATAAAAACAATGAAGCATGAAAACTGAAAAACAAAAAATGTTAGCCGGCGAACCTTATTTTGCAGGAGATGAACAATTAACTGAAGAGAGGCTTAAAGCACGCAGGCTTACGTATACCTATAATAACACATCGTCTGATGAAATAGAGGTAAGAGGAGAAATCTTATCTCAGTTATTCGGAAGAACAGGCAAGTCTATTTTTATAGAACCGACATTTAAATGTGATTATGGGTATAATATTTATGTGGGTGAGAATTTCTATGCGAATTTTGATTGTGTAATGCTCGATGTTTGTAAAATCGAAATTGGGGATAATTGCCTGCTTGCACCGGGAGTGCATATTTATACTGCCACTCATCCACTTAATACGACTCAGCGTGCCGATGCTATTGAGTTTGGTAAGCCTGTAACAATCGGTCATAATGTATGGATTGGAGGACGGGCGATTATCAATCCGGGAGTGACTATTGGTGATAATGCCGTAATTGCATCGGGTTCGGTTGTTGTTAAAGATGTTCCGGCCAATGTATTGGTAGTAGGTAATCCGGCACGAATTATAAAAGAGATATAACTTAGAGAGTATAAGATTCTCTAATTATCGAGTCTTTGCACATAATATACATGGTGCTTTCTGGCGAGCTACACCAAAATGCATTCTTAATATTTCCCCTTTGCAGTTATATAAGTCCCTGCATACTTCCGATCGGTGATAAATAGTCGGATGTAAACTGCATATATAGACTTTTCTCTCACTGGTTTCATATTTAGGCTCCTTTGGTTCTATGGGATATTCTATTGACCAGATATTTATTCTTGCGTTTTTTGCATTTTCTTCTAGTCTTGTTAAGTGTTCAGAGTCATTATTCTTGCTTTTCCAGGCAAGTCCTTTAATTAAAAGAGCCTCATTTATATTTATGCCATTCACATAGATGATGCCCAAAGTCTGTTTATTATCATCTGATATTATTTGGGCTATTGCATCTTTACCGTCGCATTTTCGTTGAGTAAATTCCAGAGCATTTTCCGAGTATGGAAGACCTTTTTCCGGACAGTCGATTCCGTATAGTTTTATCGTCTTGCGAATGTTGTCTTTATCTTGAAATACAACTATATCTGCATCAACAATCTCTACAATTTTGCCCTTTAGGTTTTGAGAATTTGCAGCTATACTTATTGTCAGTAATAATACCAGATATCTCATAGTAATAAATAGATTTTCAACAAAAGTAGTATATTTTATATGCCTTTCGTTTTTGTAAGTTATGATAATCCCCTCTTTTTTATTAAATATTTTTAAATATTTTTCATTTATTTCTTTTTGATAATTTATTTTGATTGATATCCAGTATTTTATGTGTTTTAGGTTATTGTCGTTTGTACACTATTTAGTTAAAAAAATATATAGCTTAAAATATGTGATAATTTTATTTTTAAGTTTGTCAACTTAACACTAACTTAGTTCTCGAATTTATAAGAATGTTAATTTTTAAGGATCTAAGACCTATTTCTACGTTAATAATATACTGTAAAAGGTATACAGAATGATTCGTCATGAATGGTTGAGAAGCCTTAGATCACACATACAATAAAATATCCAAAATTTATTATATAAAGTAATATGAAAATTTTAAAAAGTGCTTTCATTTTGAGTTTGTTTGCTCTGCCAATGTTTGGGCAAAACAAAGCACCGATCTATCTGGACGAAACAAAGCCGGTAGAACAACGTATAGAAGATGCTCTTTCGAGAATGACATTGGAAGAGAAAGTAAAGATGTGTCATGCACAATCGAAGTTCAGTTCTCCGGGCGTACCTCGTTTGGGAATTCCTGAACTGTGGCATGCCGATGGACCTCACGGAGTACGTGCAGAAGTATTTTGGGATGAATGGGACAATGCCGGTTGGACAAATGACTCGTGTATAGCATTTCCTGCTCTGACAGCTTTGGCTGCTACCTGGAATCCCGAGATGGCAGCTCTTTACGGAAAAGTAATAGGAGAAGAGGCTCGTTACAGAAAGAAAGACGTTCTGTTAGGACCGGGTGTAAATATTTACAGAACTCCACTTAATGGTCGTAATTTCGAGTACATGGGCGAAGATCCTTTCTTGGCATCACGCATGGCTGTTCCTTATATCAAAGGAGTACAATCGAATGGTGTTGCAGCTTGTGTAAAACACTTTGCATTAAACAATCAAGAAATAGCACGTGGTCACATCAATGTAAATGTAAGCGACAGGGCTTTACACGAAATCTATCTTCCTGCATTTAAAGCAGCTGTTGAAGAAGCCGGAGTATGGTCTTTGATGGGAGCTTATAATCAATATAAAGGAGAACATTGCTGTCACAACTCCTATCTTTTGAACGATGTGTTGAAAGGTGACTGGAAATTTGACGGTGCCGTAATTGCCGACTGGGGTGGTACTCATAATACCGTTCAAGCTGCTAAAAACGGTTTGGATATAGAAATGGGAACTTGGACAGATGGTATGAGATGGAACAAAACCAATGCTTATGATGAGTATTATTTAGCCGTTCCTTTCCTTAATATGTTGAAATCAGGTGAATTGAGCGAAGATTTAGTAAACGATAAAGTTCGTCGCATACTACGTCTTATGTTCAGAACCAATATGAATACTAATAGACCTTGGGGTTCTTTCGGTACAGAAGAGCATATGTCGGCAGGGCAACAAATTGCTGAACAAGGCATTGTATTGCTTCAAAACAACAATAATGTATTACCTATCGATCTAAGCAAAACAAAGAAAATTGCGGTTATAGGTGAAAATGCAATCAAAGTAATGACTGTAGGGGGAGGAAGTTCTTCTCTGAAAGTAAGATATGAAATATCTCCATTACAAGGTCTTCTGGATCGTGTAGGAACTCAATCAGAAGTAGTTTATGCACGTGGATATGTAGGCGGTAAATCTACTCAACAAGATGGCTTAAGCACAGGACAAGATCTGACCGAAACACGTTCGGTAGCCGAGTTGTTAGCAGAAGCTGTTAAAGTAGCTAAAGACGCTGATTTTGTGGTATTCATCGGTGGTTTGAACAAAGATGACGGACAAGATTGCGAAGGTAACGACCGTGCTGATTTAGGATTACCATACGATCAGGATAAATTGATAGGAGAATTAGCTAAAGCAAACAAAAATCTGGCTGTAGTATTGATTTCTGGTAATGCTGTGGCAATGCCTTGGGTAGCTCAGGTTCCAGCAATTGTTCAAGGATGGTACAATGGTAGTGCTGCCGGAAAAGCATTAGCTTCGATATTAGTAGGTGATGTAAATCCTTCGGGAAAACTACCGATGACTTTCCCCATTGCTCTTAAAGATAACAGCGCACATGCTTTGGGCGAATATCCGGGAGATAATGTAAACGTTACATACAACGAAGGTATTTTTGTAGGATATCGTTGGGCTGATAAAGAAAAGATCAAACCATTGTTCAGCTTTGGACATGGATTGAGCTATACTAAATTTCAATACGGAAAAGTAGCTGTAGATAATAAAACAATGTCTGCCAATGGAACAGTAACAGTAACCGTTCCCGTTAAAAACGTAGGAAGCCGTAAAGGTGAAGAAGTTGTACAATTGTACATCAGCGATCTAAAATCGTCATTACCACGTCCGGTTAAAGAACTGAAAGGTTTCAGTAAAATAGCTCTTAATCCGGGTGAAGAAAAAAACGTAAGCTTTGTAATAGATGCCGAAAAACTGAAATTCTATGACGATACTCGTCAGGAATGGGTTGCCGAACCGGGCACATTTGAAGCTGTAATCGGTGCTTCTTCTACAGATATACGTGGAAAAGTAGCATTCGAATTAAAGTAAGGTCTTAGACCTTCTTAATATATTCATGGTGTGTTTAGGGTTGTAGGCGAAAGCTTATGACCCTAGATTTTTTGTGAGGTTTCCTACTTCTTAGTCAATAGACGGATTACTTAAAAAAAGTCTGTCCCTGCTTTTGCAAGCAAGAACAGACGGGGCAATCATTATATAAGTAACTTCAAATAATAATTTCTTTTTTCAGTTTTTATAACGAACTCAATTCTGCCTCTATATTTATCCGGGCTTGCCTTTCGTATTTGTTATAAAAATGTTCCGATTTAAAAATGCGATCCATAGCCAGAAAATACTTCAAGACTTTTTTTCTTCCTGCTTTATACTCACCATCTGTATAAACAAAAAATTCTTTGCGTAAGTTCTCCGAATATTCGGTATATTTTTTAGGAGCTTTACCCAGAATTGCTAAATCGGCATCGATAAATAGTTGAGTCGTCAAATCATTGCCCGGCTCATGCCCTTTAGTCGCCAAAATCTGGAGTACACATTGTGTTGTCTGATCTTTAGGGAAGCCCATTTCATGTAGTCTCATTTGTGCTTTATCAGCACTCTGTGCTTCGTTATCACTGCGTAGCGCATTATATACAATATCATGGTAAAAAACCGAAAACAGAGCTGTGTCCCATTGCGGAATGCGATCTCTGACATCGGATAATTCGCCTATAATAGCTTCCAGATGGTTTAAGTTATGATAATAACGTCCCGCATCACAATAGTTGATAACAACTTCATTCCAAAGTTGTTTGCATAACAAATCATCTGTCGTATATTTTTTTACCAGTTCTGTGAATATTATTTTTAGCATAATACAAGCCGATTTTGTGTTTTAAGGACTTGAACCTTTTTTGTTGCTTTGATAAATACTTTGTAATCACTAGAAATATAAATATAATGAAAAAATCTAATATTGGCTTCCTATATCCGTAATTATTGAGATATTTAAAGTTACAATCTCTGTTGTCACTTTTTATTGGTGGAAATAAAGGGGATGAGAAAAGGCTGAATTATTATGTGATAATTCAGCCTTTTATATATATATGTATAATTTAGTCTTCTTTATTTATCGTTTTTGTTTAATTCTTTAAGAATAGCTTCGCCGACACCTTGAGCTGATTGAGGATTCTGGCCGGTGATTACCCTTTGGTCAACTGTAACATGGGGAGTAAAAGGTGCTGATTTTTCGAATATTGCTCCACGTTCAATCAATTTGCTTTCTAAAAGAAAGGGAACGATGTTATCGAGTTTTACTGCAGCTTCTTCTTCGTTTGTAAAGCTGTTTATTTTTTTATTGTTGACTAGATATTGCCCATCACTCAATTTGATATTAACAAGTCCGGCAGGACCATGGCATACCGCTGCTACAACTCCTTTGTTTTCGTAAATTTTTGCTGCAATTGCTGCCAGTTCCTTATTATCAGCAAAGTCCCACATGGTACCATGTCCTCCTGCATAGAAAATTGACACATAATTGTCGGGAATAACTTCAGTAGGTTTCATCGTATTCTCTATCTTTTCGTGGTACTCTTTATTGTCCCAAAAATTTTTATTAATGGAATCGTTTAGATCGAACCCATCAACCGGAGCTTTTCCTCCTAGAGGACTAACAAAGTCTATTTCGTAACCCGCTTCATGTAATACATGCCAAGGATGTGAAACTTCCGATAAGTAGAAGCCTGTAGGTTCTCCTGTATTGCCTTTTTTGTCGTGACTGGTTACTACAAATAATATTTTCTTTTTGGTTACCTCTTCTTTAGGTATTTGTGTATTGTCTTGCACTTTTGTATTTTGCTTGCATGCAGCTAGCATAACGACACAAAGCAGAAATAAACCTAAAATAGCTTTTATCTTTTTCATTTTTACTGTGATTTATTAAATATAAATATAATGAAAAGATCTAATATTTGCTCCCTATATTCGTAATTATTGAAATATTTAAGGTTATACTCTGTTTATGATTTGATAATGTGAGGTTGTAAGAGTTGAGATTTGATAGTATCCCGACCGCACTACAATTGCCGACAATACTTATCCTTTTGTAGGCGACTTTTATGCTATAACGACTGATACTCGAAATGAAAATGTAGCAAAATTTATCGAATTTATACTGTCGCCGCAAGGTCAGGAACTAGTCAAAAAAACAGGATATTCGCCGATAATTAAATTTTAGTTTTCATTCGTATTATCAGCTCTGTCTTTGTATATGATTTCTTTGGCTAGCTTGATATTTTTACCATCCCAATGGTAATATCGTACTTTTTTGTATAAAGTTTCCATTATGGGATTTCCGTTTTTATCTTCCACATAGTTTCCTTGACCATCGTCTTTTGCTTGTGCTTCATGCTCGCTGGCAACGATGAGTTCTTCTATCGGTATGCCGCAATCCGATGGATAATCGAATGTGTTGAAGGTTTGATTGTACTCATTAAACATATTATGGACATCGGCATTTTCAATTAATAACGTTTTCCCATTATTCAATTTTACAGGGAAATACACCTTAGTATATTCCTCATAGCCATACTCTCCTGTGCCGAATCCTTGTATCAATTCAATAAGTTTATTATCCGATTTGGCAATGAAGACATTTCCGTCCGACTCAGGGCAACTCTCGCCATGATGCCAGTATATTTTGACAATCTTAGGCTCGCCTTTCAAAGCAGTATTTATATCTTCAATTGTAAAATGATTGTAGTAATCTATTCCTGCCAAATTAACTACAGTAGATAGGGTGTCGGATAACGATATCGGTTGCCATGAGTATTCACGAGGCGTATATACCAGCTTGAACCGATAGCCGGGTTGGTCGTATATAGTTTCTTCTACCGAATTTTGACCTAGAATAAATTGGGTATACGTGTTTCCGAGATCAATATTTTCGTCTTTTATATAGCCTATACCACCTAGATAAGTATCGCCAAGTCCGTTATTGAATTTTATCTGATACCATTTTATATCTGTTTC
This sequence comes from Dysgonomonas sp. HDW5A, assembly GCF_011299555.1. Lineage (NCBI taxonomy): Bacteria > Pseudomonadati > Bacteroidota > Bacteroidia > Bacteroidales > Dysgonomonadaceae > Dysgonomonas > Dysgonomonas sp. HDW5A. Next base: position 2,903,206 of record NZ_CP049857.1, read on the forward strand.
GGGGTCAATACCCTCACGTATGAGTGTTATAAACGAAAAAGGGGCAAGTGTAGCTATTACCGAACCTTCGCTGTTAGGTGCACAATACACTTTAGTTGTATTTTCGAAAGTAAAGCGATACATATTTTTACCCTTGTCATATGCCTGAGAATCCCAAAGAAGATCTCCAAGTGTGAAAAGTTCCATATATTGAAAATGGGCAGAAGTATCACATGCCATGCTTGCTTGAGTTTGCTCAGCTAAGACTTGTTCTTTGCTTTTAGAACAGCTTGACAATAAAAATAATACACCGAATAATAGAGTTAATCGAATCATAGTGTGTTGTTTTTTGTAGATGTAAAGAAAATGAAAAAGCCTGAGCTTATATCAATAGCTCAGGCTTTTATTATGTAAATGAGATTAAATCTCTTTTTCTTTATTTATGCTGACCTCAATAAAAAAGGTTACGGCCTTTAGTTTGCTGTCAAAGCCTCGTCCATTGCTGCGGCAGCCTTGCGACCGTCTCCCATAGCCAGGATAACTGTTGCACCACCACGTACAATATCGCCACCGGCATATACATCCGAGAGATGAGTTTGCATAGTGTCCTGATTGATAACTACCGTTCCCCATTTAGTTACTTCCAGTCCTGAGAACGAAGAAGGGATAAGTGGGTTTGGAGATACTCCAACGCTTACAATAACCTCATCTACCTCAACCCATTCGGTTGCGTCTTTGATAGGAACAGGCTTGCGACGTCCCGAAGGATCAGGCTCTCCTAATTCCATTTTTTGAAGAAGCATGCGTTGCACACGTCCTTTGTCGTCACCTTCGTAACAAATCGGATTGTGAAGCGTAAGGAATTCGATACCTTCCTCTTTGGCATGTTTCACTTCTTCGAGACGGGCGGGCATCTCTTCATCCGAACGGCGATATACTACCATGGCACGCTCAGCACCCAGTCGGCGAGCCGTACGCACAGCATCCATAGCTGTATTACCTGCTCCGATGATAGCTACCTTTTTACCCATTTGAACAGGGGTGTCGCTCTCAGGGTTCGAAGCATCCATTAGGTTGACACGTGTAAGAAATTCATTTGCCGACATCACTCCGATCAGGTTTTCGCCCGGAATATTCATGAAGTTGGGCAGTCCTGCACCACTTGCTACAAATATACCTTTGAAACCCTCGTTGCGTAGGTCTTCGTGGCTGATGGTTTTTCCTACAATGCAATTCTTAATGAATTTAACTCCTATACTGCGTAATACGTCTATTTCGACATCCACTATTTCGTTTGGTAAACGAAATTCGGGAATACCATATTTCAATACACCGCCTATTTCGTGTAAAGCTTCGAATACGGTAACATCGTAGCCTCTTTTTGCCATGTCTCCTGCAAATGAAAGCCCGGCAGGTCCCGATCCTACAACAGCTATTTTAGTACCGTTGCATACAGGCATCTCGGGGGCAGATACTATTCCGTTGAGGCGTTCGTAATCGGCAGCAAAGCGTTCTAAGTAACCGATTCCTACAGCTTCTTTACCCATCTTCTTAACATAGATACATTGTGCCTCACATTGTTTTTCCTGTGGGCAAACCCGTCCGCAAACAGCAGGTAATGCACTCGTTTCTTTTAAAGTTCGGGCAGCTTCAACAAACTCGCCTCTCTCTATATTCTTAATGAATGTGGGTATATTTATTTCAACAGGACATCCTGTAACACAAGTAGGATTGGCACAATCGAGGCAGCGACCTGCTTCGAAGATAGCCTGTTCTTGCGAAAGTCCCTGATTTACTTCTTCTTTCAGTTTGTGGCTGCGGTATTCTGCATCCAGTTCGGGCATGTGTACACGGGGACGGTCGGCACGTTCTTTAGCTTTTACGCTTTTACGTAATTCGCTGCGCCATGGCTCACCCCATTTTTGTTTCATATATTCTTGACGTGTCATCTTTTTCCTGATAGTTTTAGGTTTGGGTAGGGACGTATTGTATACGCCCGAAAATAATAAATAATTTAGCATGTGAGCATATTCAATACGTCACTGCTGATACTATTGTTCTGTTAATTATAGGCTTTTAGTCGCATCAACATTTCGTCGAAATCAACTTTGTGCGCATCAAATTCAGGTCCGTCAACACATACAAAACGTGTTTTTCCATCTACCGATATACGACATGCACCACACATACCTGTTCCGTCTACCATTATGGTATTCAGTGAAGCCATTGTCGGAACATTGTACTTTTCGGTAAGAAGCGATACAAATTTCATCATAATGGCAGGTCCTATGGTAACACACATGTCTACCTTTTCGCGGTTGATAACCGATTCTACACCATTAGTAACTAATCCTTTTTGTCCGTACGAACCATCGTCAGTCATAACTATTACTTCGTCCGAATATTCGGCTACCTGTTCTTCGAGAATAACCAAATCTTTAGTACGTGCAGCAAGTACTGATATTACACGGTTGCCGGCTTTTTTCATAGCTTCGATAATGGGTAACATGGGTGCAATACCTACACCTCCTCCGGCACAAACTACTGTTCCAAAGTTCTCGATGTGAGTAGCTCTACCCAGTGGTCCTACAAGATCGGTAATATAATCTCCTGCTTCGAGGTTGCAGATTTTTTCACTTGATGCTCCTACATTTTGAATGACGAGCGAAATAGTTCCTTTTTCGGTATCCGATTTAGCGATGGTTAGTGGAATACGTTCACCTTTGTCGCCAACCTTAACAATAACAAAGTGTCCGGCTTTGCGGCTGCGTGCTATAAGTGGAGCCTCTACTACGAACTCTACCACCTTAGGCGAGAAGTATTCTTTACGTACGATTCTATTCATAAGTTATTAGTTTGGATGCAAATATACTAAAATGATAGATATGTTGATAGATTTTATCTAATATTGATAGATGAAATGTTTAACTTTTACTAAAAGTAATTCATTCGCAGTTTTAATGCTATTATTTAATACCCGGATAACACTTTTTGTTGATATATAATTCAAGCAATGAATATAGCTAAAAGAGTGAAAATGATGAATGTTATCAAAATTAAAACAATATCGATTAAAATGATTACGGCTCCTTTTATATTCGCGATGTATCGTTTTTCATCGTAAAATAGGCGATGTGCCCTGAAAAAATAAAGAATGGCATAGACGAAGATCGCAGCAGTTACAATCATTGAGACCATGTTAGGTAAATGTATCCATTCGAAAGCTGTCTCACATATATTGAGAATGGTTATTACTAAAAGAAGAAACGAGAAATAATGCAAGGTAAAGATACCGCTGTCGAAGTATATAAACTTCTTTTTGTTATGAAACAACCACAACCAAAAAGCAAAGATAGGCATGTAAATAAATAACACTTTGGGAAGGTTGTGCAAAATAAATTCATTGATTCTTTTTTGTTTATCGCTGTCTTTACTCTCAGAAGCTTTTAAAGCCAACTTTGTTTTATAATATTCACGGATTGGTATATTTTTAATTTGATCTAAAGAATCTAATTGCGCAAGAGTGTGTACGGGATATTCAGTTTGTAACCCGGTGACTTTATTAACATCTTTAACCGAAAGATCTATGTTTCCGATGTTTACAGTTATATATTGCTTTTTATCCGATTTTTCCGGTAAAATACCGGGAATGAAAAATGCGATGAAGCTTATAAATATATACAGTTTTATAGGATCGACATACGATTTGCGTTTTCCCGTAATATATGCTTTCGATAATGTGGCAGGTGAAAACAGCAATAGTTTGATGGTAGACCAGAATGAGCTGTCGTAGTGCAATAAGTCTGAGATAAAATGTTTAAACAGATGAATGAATGACTGGCGAACTTCAGTATTTTCTTGTCCGCAACGAGGACAAAAGCTCTCGGCAACAAATCTTCCGCAATTCTCACAAGTTCTATTCTCTCTGGTTGTACGTTTACTCATCTGCAATTGTAATAGTTAAGGATATTTTATTCGGACGGAGTATTTTTTTCTTTTGTGGCATCAAAGATATTTATTTTTTTAGAGAGTTTATAAACTTCCCTGTAGGTGTTTTGTTTGTAACTATGTTTTATGTCTTAAATAGTGAGAGTATTGTTCTTGTTTTATCTATTTGTTTGTTATTTAGTAATATGTGTTTTTTATTCTCGCTTTTAGCTATACATACGCTTTACAGTTACATTTGTTAAATCAGTAAAAAGCGATGAGGGCTTAATAGTATTTTTAATGAATGGACTCAATCTATTCATTGAAAAAAACGGCTTACTGTCAATTAAGCCCTTATAATAGGCTATTTGGGTCATCTTATTTTCTTACTTTTGCCGATTATCTATTTCAAATACCTTAAGAACATATGTTTGAGCGTTTATTCAAGAAAAAAGACATTGCGGCTATACTACGTGAGGCAGAGGGAAAAAACGATGGTCTGAGAAGAAGTTTGTCGGCAGCCAACCTTGTAACACTGGGCATTGGAGCAATAGTCGGTACAGGTATATTTGTTATTACGGGAACAGCTGCAGCTAATTATGCAGGTCCGGCTTTAACCATTTCGTTTCTTCTCTCGGCACTTTGCTGTGTATTGGCAGGATTGTGTTATGCCGAATTTGCAGCAATGATTCCTGTTGCCGGAAGTGTATATTCGTATAGCTATACAACAATGGGCGAGGTTTTAGCTTGGTTCATCGGTTGGATTCTTATTCTTGAATACTTGTTTGCCTGCTCGAGTGTTGCCGTTGGTTGGTCGGGATATATGATGAGCCTCTGCGAAGGGTGGGGGATACATATACCGTGGCACTTGTCCTATGCTACTTTCGATCATACTTCCGAAGGGTGGATAATGACAGGTAGTTTCTTTAATTTTCCGGCAGTATTTATTATAGCCATAATAACCGTCTTTTTATTGGGAGGTATCAAACAATCGGCATTTATAAACAATATAATTGTTGTGATTAAAGTAAGTGTAATTCTTCTCTTTATCGGATTTGGCCTTTCTCATATCGATGTTACTAACTGGAGTCCTTATATTCCCGAAAATACAGGTGAATTTGGAAGCTTTGGCTGGAGTGGGATTTTGCGTGGAGCCGGTGTGGTCTTTTATGCTTATCTGGGTTTCGATGCTCTGTCAACAGCAGCTCAGGAAGCTAAAAATCCGCAGAAAGATATGCCCAAAGGTATACTTATCTCGTTGCTTGTGTGTGCTATATTGTATGTTTGCGTAACTGCGGTTTTGACCGGTATTGTTAATTATAAAGAGCTGGATGTTGCTGCACCTATTGCATTGGCTATTGACCGTACAGGTCAAAGTTTAGCATGGTTGAGTCCATTTGTAAAACTGGGAGCTATTGCCGGACTAACATCCGTAATTCTGGTGATGATGTTGGCTCAGTCTCGTATCTATTATATAATATCAAAAGACGGGTTGCTTCCCCGATTTTTCTCGAAGATAAATCCTAAACACGGTATACCCCAAAACTCAACTATTTTTGCCAGTCTCATTACAGGACTGTTTGCAGGTTTGTTTCCCTTGAATGTGTTGAGTGAATTGGTATCGATAGGTACACTTATGGCATTTATGGTGGTATGTATCTCTATCGTTGTACTGAGAAAGACTCAACCCAATTTGAAACGTCCATTCAAAACACCTTTTGTGCCCTTTGTTCCGCTTTTAGGTGCTGCAATATGTTTGCTGCAAATGGTTGCTTTGCCCTTAAGCACATGGGTGAGATTGATAATTTGGAGTGTGATAGGCTTTGTTATCTATTTCTGTTATGGTATTAAGCATAGTAAGCTGAATAAAAATGACATAAAGGAATAAGCCTATTGCATCATTCTATTTAGAAAAAGAAGTAAAAAGAATATTTTTTTAAGATTCTTTTCAATAAAAAAGTATCTTTGCCGCTTTTCTAAGTAAAGAATAAAATTTATTGGTATATTTTATAGTCATAACAATCTATATTTGTTATACTTGCCAAAGCAATAAAAAGGTCTGTGACCTTAAAACTAGCATAATCTAAATAAATTATTTACAATGACTCCAAAATTTAAGTTTTTATTAATCGGTATTTTTATTGCCGTTTCATTTTCTTCATGTTATACAACTAAGGTGTCAGTAGGAAATGTATCTCCCGATCAACCTATGACCAAAGTTAATTCAGTTTGGAATCACCATTTGATAGCAGGACTTATTCCTCTGAATAATGCAAAGATGCGAGCCGATAAATATGTAGGAGATCGTGATAGATATATGATCGAAACGAATCAGTCTTTTCTTAACCTGTTAGTTAATTGCGTTACGCTTGGGATATATTCGCCTACAACTACCTCTTATTATGTTCCTTTGGATGGTTATGACTATGACAATTCGGAATACAAAGGCCCTAAAGTTACTTATGAACGCACTGTAAATGATGATGTATACGGTCCTAGACCTCAGAAACGTACGGTTCAGAATGAGAACCCTATAGATAAAAGAGCAGTAATTGCAGACGAAATCGAAGAGCGAGTGATTGCACCAATAACAGGCAAGCAATCTGCAGAATCAGCTCCTGCAAAAGTTGAGCAAAAACAACTGAAAGATGGCTATAAAGCTATTATTTATTTTAAGGATGGTGCAAGAATGGATGGTGTAATTACTAACCAAAGCACTGACGATAAGATTCAAATAAAGTTGCCTAGCGGATTGATAATTGAAAGCAAAGCAAGTGATATAGAAAAAATAGAGAGAAAGTAATTATACGACTCTACTAAAAACAAGAAATGCCCGAATCGATATTCGGGCATTTCTTGTTTTATATCAGGTATAATCTTATTTATACTGATTCGTTATCTGTACTCTTTTTAGCTAAAAAATGAGTCATTCTCTGATAATTGGTAATCAGAAAAAATCCTAGCAATACTTGAAGAATATTGGTATACAATCTTGTATTATCAGTATTCTCAAAAGATGGGAAAAACGGATCTTTTTCGGCCACAGAGGCATAAATCTTTTGACCTAACTCAATGATAAGCGGAGCAAGGCTGTGTACTATAAACATCCCTCCAATAATAAGAACTGCGATGCTTATCAATTTCTCAGACTTCAACTGATCGAGCTTTATTTGATCGTCATCAAAGCCTTTGTCTAGTCTGAAAAAACGGATGATACTATCCGGACAAAAAATAAGTAGGGCAGAAAGGGCAAGGGTTGTAATAAGGATTAAGATCGGCCAAAGGATTAACTTTGGGTCGTCACTTCCAGCAATGAATGCAAATTGTCCGATCAATGCGGGCAATGAATTAAGGAGTGCCAAAACTCCCATTAGTTTGATAACTAGTCTGATCAGGTCTTTTTTTGTCATAGAAATTGGTGTTAAATAAGTTGCTTTGTTTTTTGTTATTTTATTTGTGTTACCCCACTTTCGAGAAACGTTTATCTGTATTCATCATCAGTTTATCTAATGATGCCGCAATATTACGAACAAAGGGTGTAGCGTCGGGTAGAATGCGGATATAATCGGATGTAAACTCTATAATTCCATCCTCTGCAAAAGCCTTCAAATTATCTTCGTTGTAATTGAGTGCACCTTTTATCTCGTCAACCGATCTGTTTAAAAGTGAAGCCAGATCCGTCCAGATTATTTCGTAATTACACATCAATGAGGTGATTACCTCACGTGTAATCTGTTCATCGCTGTTCAATCTGTAACCTTTCAGAACGGGAAGTTCTCCATTATTCACTTGTTCAATATAGGTTTTCAGGTCTTTGGTATTCTGGCTGTATGCCGAAGTTAATTGGCTGATGCCTGTTACACCGAATGCATACACCTGCCCTGTGGTACGGCGAGTACAATATCCTTGAAAATTACGATGTAAAGCTTTCGTTTTCTGGGCAATGTATAGTTCGTCATTAGGCTGTACAAAATGATCGAGACCAACGGTTTTATACCCTGCATCGTTCAGTAGATGCTTGGCTGTTTCGTATATTTTGTTTTTATCCTGCGGAGTAGGCAAACCAAGCTTTTCGAGATTCATCATTGCCGGGTTTACCCAAGGCACGTGAGCATACGAAAAGGTAACTAATCTATCAGGATGTATTTCTATTGCTTGCTTGATGGTATCGGCAAACGATTCGGCTGTTTGCAGTGGCAATCCGTAGATAAAATCCATATTTACGGCTACACCTTTCGATTTGAGTAATTGAACAATGTCAGCAACAGGCATTCGTGATGGCTTGCGGTTAGATGCTTTCAATACATCGATATTGAAATCTTGTATTCCCAAGCTGATACGGTTAAATCCTGCATCAATCAAATCGTTCCAATACGATTCATCCAAGTATCCGGGATGACATTCGATGGCTATTTCGGGTCGGTCTATCGTTTCGAAACCTTCGAGCAGCATTTCGTTTATTTCCTTAAGCATCGACACCGGTTGAGAGGTCGGACTTCCGCCTCCGTAATGTATTTGCGATATTTTGCGGTTGTGATCGAGTAGGGGCAGAACCATTTCTATCTCACGTTTCAAGGCATCCATATACGAAGCTACTACTGTCTTGTTTTCCAATAATAGGGCATTGCATCCGCAATAGTGGCACATCTTGTAGCAAAACGGAATGTGAATGTAAAACGATATATGTTCGGGTTGCTGCGTGTTCGATTCCTCTATGGCTGTTCTGTAATCGTTGACTGAAAAGCCGTCGGTAAAGAAATTCGCAGGTGGATAACTCGTATAGCGAGGTACAGCAACACTGTATTTATCTAATAATTCTTGTTTCATCTTTTTTCTCTTTTTTGAATGTCGCCAATATATACAGCAATGAAGTTACGGCGATACAACTTTCGAACAAAAACAGGTTGGCATAGCCATACATCCCGGCTATTTTTCCGGCTCCTGCTGCCATCAACATACCACTAAGATGGGTGATAACGGTTTGCAGAGTAAAGTCGGTTCCTTCGTAACCCTCTCGTACACAATACATCGATGTGGTGTATACTACAATGGTTGCCATACCGTAACTACCCCATAGGAGGGTGATTCCCAAATGCAGGGTGGCGGTATTTACAGCAAGGTGTGTCACCAGCAGATAGAAATATACGGTAGTTGCCAGTATAAATACGGCAAAAACAATACGTGGAATGTAGCATCCTATTTTGCGGACAATAAAACCTCCTGTTAATGACCCGACACAACCGATGGATGTTCCGATAACTCCCGACATTACGCCAATCTGCTTCATGCTGTAACCATAATCGACCAGCATGGGTTTTAGCATAGCCAATGTACCGATCAATCCAGCATAATATAGAAAGAGGAAGAGGATTTGTTTCCAGATACCTTTTTGCTTGAAAAATCCCAAAAGGTCATCGGGGTGAGGTGGAGCATATTTTTTTCGTTCCTGAGGTTCTTCTACCTGTTTTTTCTTGAAAAGCATTAGAGGAATAAGTGCTACGACCACAAATATTGCCAGATAGGGGAGTAACTGATTCCATCCCAGTTTATGATAAAGAAGCAGCAATACACCTCCTCCGATCATTGCTCCTGCAAAACTTCCTACCGATTGCATACTGTTTACCAGACTTTTGTCTTTCTTGCTGAATGATAGTACGGCAAGGGCATCGGTAGCAATATCCTGAGTGGCAGAAGCAGTAAAGGCAAATACAATGAGTATGATAATGGTGTATATATTGGTTTCGAGATCGAGAAATGAAATCGCCAGAATGATAACTGCATAAATCAATTCGGATGAAAATATCCATCGCTTGTAATCGTTTAAGGTATGACAGCTTCTATCAATAGCAGGTGACCAGAGAAACTTCAGCACCCACGGCAGTTTCAGAAACTGAAGCATACCGATGGTTTCGAGCGAATAATCCTGCTGACGCATCAATACAGGCAGAATGGTAGAGAAAAAGCTCATGGGAATAGTCTGAGCAATGTATAGGCTCAGAAACGTGAACAGTTTACCTCCATTTTGCAGGTTCTTATTTATATCCATTTCGAAAGGTCAATTCTAGTGATCATTTATTAAGCAAAAGATAATATTGAATGGCGTGTTTCAATGATATAGTGATCTTTTGTCGGTATACTTGCCATAATATCAAAAAGGTCTTAAACCTCAATTTTACAAAAATACAAAATACAATCGGGCTTGCCAATCACTAGATGTGATGAATTGAATTATTATACGTAACAGAAAGTATTTGATGTTGTATTTAAAGTTATAATTATCGGTTGTTGAGCTTTTCTTACATTTATTCTTCTACGCACAATCGAAGATTGCTTGTATTCCTTTTGCCCAAAGCCGCAAAAGGAATCAAAAAGGCTTTGTACTGCGTGGCTCGCCTGTCTGACTTTAGCTTGCAGCCTAAACTAAACCTACTGCCTTATGGCACGTTTAGTTTTACGCCCGTTTCGCTTGTCAGCCAACGGCTACTCCACTGATGCACTCGAGCTGACGCCTACAAATGGCTTTTGTCCTTCTGGCTACTCGACCTTGTCGGTTGCACGGAGCACCCGTAGGGCGAATAAAAGCGTTAAGAAACAAAAGGATATTATCGTTAAATGTTTTCTTTTGTTTTAGCTTTCGAGTCCGTAGCGGGTCGGGTAAAAGGCACAGTCTTGATCTTTTGTTTCGTTTTGCATCAAGGCAAAATGAAAAACAAACCCAAAGGGTGCGTTAGGAAAATAGTACTTTAAAACTATATTTGGAATGGACAATAAAGAGGTCTGAGATCTAAAAAAGGAAAGCAATAACGTTTCCATTATTGCTTTCTTATAAAATAGTTGTGTAACTTTTAAAATTTCAATCGTAAATCTACACCGAAGGTAAACGGTTTACCTGCCTGAGCAAATGTACTGCCCATCGATGTGAAATAATACGATACATAGTCTTTACCTCCGATATTTTTAGCCCAAAGGTCTAATGAAACCTTATTCATCAGGAATGATGTTCGGGCATTCACTATACCGTAAAATGGCTGAGAGGCAGTATTGGTATCATTCCAGTAGATTGTACCCAAACCTGTATACTGAGTGTTGAGTATTATCTTTTGTAGAAAATCGGTTTTTACATTGATACTGTAATTGGCTGCCACCGAAAAAGTATTACGGGGAACCATCGGCAAGAAATTGCCCGAATAATCTATTTTGTCTTTGACGTTATATATGTATTCCTTAAAAGTAGCATGTGTATATCCGTAAGTCAATTGAAAGTTCAGATTGTCGAGGGCATTAATTTGAGCTGTTGCTTCAAACCCTTTGCTGACCGATTTTCCTGCATTACGTATATAATAACCTTGAGTTTGTAGTTGCGACAGTTGCTGATCTTTCCAATTGATGTAAAATAAGCTGACTTCCGTTTGAAGAAACTTATCGAAGAAGTTGGCTTTCGATCCCAATTCGTAGCTCCAGCTGCTTTCCGATTTAAAAGGTCGGTCAGCCTCATTCACTGCAGTGGTATTAAATCCACCTGATTTGAAACCTTTGGTTGCCGAAAAATATACTATATTATCATTCTCGAAAGAGTATTGAAGCGCAGCCTTAGGAGTCCATTGCGAATAACTATCTTTCTCTCTAGCATCCAATGTTTGTTTAACTGTATTATCCGGCATGTGATTATTGATAATGGTATGCATGCGTGCCTCTTCCCAATCGTAACGTAAACCTAATGTAAGAGAAAGTCCTTTGGTCAACAGATTATTGAATATAGACTGATGGTAAAATGCAGCACCTTTGGTTGGTGTATTTGCATTTTGTAGGGTTTGCATACCTGTAGTACGGTAGTCTATATTGTAATTAGTGCTGTAATCCTGATAAAAACCAAATGCACCGAACTGCCATTGATAATTGCTTTTTGTTATTGATTTGATGTTAATTTCCTCAGAATACATCCGTTGAAGCTGATAAAATTTCACGAAATATAAATCTTCAGCAGTAAAGTCTTGATCGATAAGTTGTTTTCCGTCATAAAATTGAAACGAAGTCATTGAACCTAGTTTAAACTTATCGGTCGTATATTCAACATTCAAACCATTGGTCGACATATTACGGCGAAACGACGATGGCTCGTTATAATTTACATCTTTTACTGTATTATTATCCGGATTGTAGATTCCGTATGGATATCCTCCCTGATCCGAATATTCGTAAGCCGAAGTTAAATGCATATATAATTGCGGCATAATTTTCCAACTCAATCGCATACGGCCGGTGGCAGCATCCATCGGATCTGCTTTTTTGCCTGTATATTGGTTGGTAAAATAACCACCTGTGTGTAATACGCTTCCTACAAGAGAATATCCCAAGGTGTTGTTTATATTGCCATAGTGCGATGCAGCTAATTCGTATCTGTCGTAGTTACCTGTACCCAGATGCAGGTTGGTTTCTTTGTATTTGTATGGCGATTTGGTATATACATTGATAATACCTCCCATTGTATTTCTACCATATATAGTTCCCTGAGGACCTCTAAGTATTTCAACACGCTCGATATCATTCATATCGATATCGAATGTCGATCGGTCAAAATAAGGCACGCCGTCCACATACAAACCCACCGAAGGTGCGTTGATACGAGAGCCAATACCTCTTATGTATGCGGGTGAAGTCATTTTCGATCCGTAATCGGGGATAAAAAGGTTGGGGACAAAAGCATTAATCTCTTTAATATTGGTAATATTTCGTTCTCTGAGATCTTGTTCCGAAACCAAGGTTGCTGATATGGGTAGCTGAGACAGGTTCTTGTTGCTTTTGAATGCTTCAATAACCACCTCATCTCCTATGTACGACATTCGGATCGAATCTTTGGGTATTAATGTGTCCTCTGATCTTAGATTACTGATATAACAAAGGTTGACCAGCAGCAATATTAGAATGCTGTATTTTTTCATTAATTTATATATTTTGAATTAAAAAGACTATTTTTTAGTTGTATGCAAAAATATTAAAGTCTTTTACGGTAACCAATCACTATATGTAGTGAAAATGTATGCAAAACTAGTTTAAATAGTCGAGTTGTGAAAAAAACGAAAAAAAAGTTATCGGTTTATGCAACATCTACTGTTTTTTACATCTAGTACATAGTAAAGAATGTGATTCACCTTTTTTCTTGCATGTAATATCAGATTATATAAAAACGTATGAAAACACGATGCTTTTTGGGGTTGCTTTTGATAGCTTTTATTTCAACTATTTCTTCCTGTATCGAAAAAGTGCAAACGGTAGGACAATGGAATGATTCGATTAAGTTATCGACCCGTCGAGCTGACCTTTCGGCATTAAACGATTCTATCATCATTACCACAAAAGGTACGTGGTGGTGGGTAAATGATATTTCGGTCAATGGAAATTATCTCGTTTTTAATCCGATTGAAACCGAAAGAGAAAATTTTGCAATCAATGGCGATTGGTTCTCTATTGAGAGATGCGACAACCAAAAACTGATAGTAAGAGTCGATGAAAATAAATCGGCAAAAGAACGCAATATCAAAATCACATTAGAAGCAGGCGACTACTTTGACTATATCGATGTAAACCAACCCGGACAAAACGACGAGGATTAGAATTCTTCTGCCGAGCTGTGTGTAACCAATACCTTATCTATACGGGCACCATCCATATCTACGATTTCGAAAGTAAAGTCTTTCCATTCTATTTTTTCACCCGTTTTTGGAATATGCTGTAATAAATCGAGTATAAGTCCACTTATCGTATTATAATCGTTCTGAGTATATAGAAATTCTTTATCAAAAAAAGTCAGGAAATTATAAAACGGACATTGTCCATCTATAAGCCAGCCGCCATCGGTCCGTTCCACAATATCGGGTTCTTCATGTATGTCGGGAATATTGCCCACAAGAGCTTCTAGTATATCGGTTAGAGTCACAATGCCTTGTATGCTGCCAAATTCGTCACAAACCAAAGCATACTGTGCATGGTTGGTTTTCATCTGCTCCAAAGCATTATATACTCCCATGTTCTGAGGGAAGTAGTTGCATGGTCTGAGCATATTTTCCATTCTGAAATCATCTTTTTCCATTTTCCCGAACAAGTCTTTCATGTATACAATTCCCAAGATATTATCCAGGTCTTTATGAGCTACAGGATAAACATCGAATGGATTTTCTTGTAAAAAAGTATATATCTGTTCGGTAGACATTCTGGTATCTATCCATACAATGTCGCTGTGATGAGTCATAATAGATTCGAGGTCGCGATCTCCCAGCGAAAAAACACGATCTACAATATCTTGTTCCACTTTATCAACAACGCCATCGCGCATACCCTCCTGTATAATGGCTTTGATCTCCTCTTCGGTGACCTTGCTTTCTCTAATATTCAGACGCATGGCTTTCACTACTATCGAAGTACTTTTAGATAATGCCCATACAAACGGTGTTGCTACAAGTGACAACAAGTACATCGGGCGGGCTACGAGTTGGGCAATTCTTTCGGATATACTCAATCCGATTCTTTTGGGAACCAATTCGCCGAAAATAAGAGTGAGATAGGTAACAAACAGTACAATAAATATTTTAGAGAAAGACAGTACATAAGGACCTGCAATACCCCATTTGTTAAGTATCATAGCCAAATCTTTGGCTAGTACATCTCCCGAATAGATACCTGTAACTATGCCTACAAGCGTTATTCCTATTTGTATCGTCGATAAAAATTTGTCGGGTTCATTTGCCAGCTTTAAAGCTGCCGCAGCTTTAGCATTACCCAGTTTAGCATCGCTGCTTAATCTTGATTTCCGGGCTGAAATAATAGCTATTTCCGACATCGAAAACAATCCGTTTATAAGTATTAGAATAACAATAATCGCGATATCCATTTTTTTATTTTAAAGTTATTGAAATTAAATTTGCAGAGCTATTGGTTGCTTTGACAAACAAATAACGAGAGATAATCATGCTCTTTAAATATTTCATTTTTTTTACTCCTAAATGTATTCCTTTTTTTAAACATCTCACAAGTAACAATGTTTTAAAGTTAATCTTTTATATTTATTTCCGTGATACTAACTTATAACAAACCAATAGCGATGCAATGGTAATCTGTAAAATTCATTTGCAGATAATATCCCACTTATTCTGAGAAAAAAGTGTTCTGGTTTATTATAATCAAAATAAATATCTATATTTGCTCATCTTAAATAACTCTTTACGAGAATAATGAACGAAAAATTAACAAACATATCTGTTGGTAATAATCTAAAATTTAACTATTTAGGTTTGGTTATGTGCGTTGAAATATTAGAGAGAGAGAGAGAGAGAGAGAGAGAGAGAGAGAGAGAGAGAGAGAGAGAGAGCTAACTAGCAATCGTGCTGGTAATAAAAATATTTTAGGCGGATTATTCCGTCTTTTTTTATTTTGTGTTTCATTGACACAGTGCATTTTTATTTTCATATATTTCCCCAATAAATATATTGATAGTTGTTTCGGTAAACGATTTCGTGTTGCCGGTTTGTTTTTTTGTTGTCGTTCACAATCGGCACGATTCAAGCGTTTACCTATGTCACAACTATGTCCGGCAGCAGCGTGTAGCGATTACATGCTGCTGTCTTTTATTTTAAAACTAACTAACCGAAATATAAATTTAAATGATGATAAAAATATGAAAAAGTATTTTTTATTGGCAGCCCTCATTCTTACAGGGTTTTGCCGTATGGAAGCACAAGTGGGCATCAATACAACCAGTCCGCATCAATCAGCAGCTCTGGATATCGAGAGTACAAATAAAGGAATGTTGATTCCCCGGATGACTACCGCCCAAAAAGTAGCTGTAATTAATCCCGCTCCCGGATTACTGATTTATGACACTACGCTTCGCTGTATTTCCCAGAATGCAGGTACAGCAGTTTCTCCAGCTTGGGTTTGTCTTTCCCAAAAAGATGCACAGAACGGTTTCTTTTACATGCCCACTATCGCAGTAGATGCTTCGACTGTATCTACAGGCAAGACCCTCGATTTGTATGATGAATATAAAAAACAGTTTACAGCCCCCACTAAAAATCCATCAGCACCTGTCAATATACCTTATTTTAGCAATCGAACCGATTTGTATTACTACATCACAAGCTATGATACCAATGTTCTCGCAAATATATCGATCAATAACAATGGGGTCATGACTTATGATATTAAAGCAGAGTCGGATTACGATTCGTTTATGACTGTGGTATTTGTGGTTAAGTAAATTTTACTCTGATTAGAAATGAAAAAAATAACTTATATATTTTTGATTGTATTTTTGGGGCACCTAAGTGTTTACGGACAAAAGGAAACGAGTTGGTGGCACTTTGGCTTTAAAAGTGGTCTCAATTTCAATTCGCTAAGCAACGCTACGGCGAGCGATGCTACGGTTGTACCTAATATGCCTCAGCCGATAGTAGGAGCGTTATCGACCTACGAAGGTTGTTTTACGGTATCTACGTATGATGGGAATTTTTTATTTTCGTCAGATGGAATTACAGTATATGATAAAAACTACAATGTGATGCCCAATGGTACGGCACTTTTGGGCGATCCATCTGCAACCCAGTCGGGTATTGTGATACCACGACCGGGAAGCTCGACTCAATATTATGTTGTAACAGTTCCGGCACAAGGAGCTCCTAATGGATTGCGGTATAGTGTTGTAGATATGTTGCTGAATGGGGGGCTGGGAGATGTTGTTGCAGCATCTAAAAACACGATTATTAAATCGGGTGCGGTATTTGAAAATATTGCAGCCGTACCCAATGCAAATGGAGAAGATTATTGGTTGTTACATCGTTTAGGGCAAACATTTTATGTGTTTGCTGTTACTGCAACGGGAATATCATCTACCCCAAATCAAACGATTTCCAGTGCAAGTATAACAGCCGTTCCTGCTAGTGCTGGTCTTGGAGAGTTAATAGTATCTTCCGATTATACAAAGATCTTATCGTGCAGTTGGACTGCAAATCAAATTATTTCGGCTCAGTTTAATAACGCTACGGGAATGGTAAGCGGGATACAGGCTCAAACAATACCTGTTATTACTTATGCTGCCTGCTTTTCGCCCGATAATAACCATATTTATGTAACCTCAGGGTACACTAGCCCGCAAATATACCATAATACATGGAGCGGTCTTAGAGCCGGTACTGCCTCTACCTTTCTGGCCTATGGCCCAAGTAACCTCAAACCGGGTATCGATGGCAGGTTGTATGGTATACAATCGCCGGGTCCGGGTCTTCGATCCAAGAACTTGTATGTGATAATGAATCCCAACGCGGGCGGAACTGTTCTGAAATATTTTCCTAATTACCTGATAAATGACGCCTATTTGGGATTGCCGAGTTTTCCGGCGGGTTTTATTCGAATAATTCCTAAATCCAAGCCTTTTGCCTGCGTAGCCCATTCGCGAACCTATGGCGTGGAGATAGACTTATCAGGAGGGAATACTCCTGTAAAATTGGAGTGGAATTTTGGAGATGGCACATCTGTTGTAAGTCAGACAGTGACTTTGCCGCAAACTGAATATGTAATGAAGCATACTTATTCTAGCTCAGGCTTATATACAATTGTAGTAACCCCCTATAAGGCAGATGGTACTAAAGCCAAGATAATTACCATGCAAGCAAATATAGTGAATTGTACGCTAAGGTCGAATCGTATGACCCGATCTGATTTACTCAATTCTAAGCAAATTATGGAGTAAAATTCCTTTCAAAGAATTATATTGGTTTGAGACCTAAAACTATAAAACAGATGAATAAGATTTTAGTACTGATAGCTATCTGTCTGATGCTCTCTATGGAGAATGCCTCGGCTCAGATAGCGGTAAATAGCGATAGCCCCGATGCATCGGCAGCATTAGATATACAGGCCGTTAATAATAATCGGGGTCTTTTGATACCACAAATGACTACAGCTCAGAAACTAGCAATAGCTAATCCCGCACCGGGGTTGTTAGTTTATGATACTGATTATAACTGTATCTCTCAATACAAAGATACCCCCTCTAATCCCGGAGTATTCGGTTGGACTTGTCAGACACTTTTCAACAGACACTTTTTGTATATGCCCACTATTAATATACCCACATCCGATGGTACAGGTAGTCTTCTTACGGGCACCCGGTCTATCGACTTGTATAACGTATACAAAACAGGTTTCGAGAACCCTTCTGTTAAAAGTGCAGGAGCGCCGGCCTCAATTCCTTATTTTAATAGAGATCAGCTATATTATTATGTAACCTATTGCGATCCATGTATCACAGTTACAGGTATTAGTGATAGCGGAAATTTAAGTTATACGGTAAATGCTCTGCCCAATTACGATGCTTTTGTCAATATTGTATTTTTAGTGCGATAAATCATCTAAGTCCGTATCTATATAGATACGGGCTTTTTTTTATATATATTGTTTTATCTGGAAATAGTTTTATCTTTGCTCTTGTAAAATAACTCTTTACATCTATTTATGACTACAGAATTAACAAACATATCTGTCGATAATGATCTAAAATTTAACTATTTAGGTTTGGCTATGTGCGTTGAAATATTAGAGAGAGAGAGAGAGAGAGAGAGAGAGAGAGAGAGAGAGACTAGATAATACCACCTCGTATTTAAAAAAATATTTTTTCATCAAATTTTCAGGCAGATTTATCTGTCGCTTCCCATTGCTGTGTTTTTCCGATGCAGTTCTTTTTGTTTTAGAATATTTCCCGAATAAATATATTGATAGTTGTTTCGGTAAACGATTCCGTGCAATTGGTTTGTTTTTTTGTTGTCGTTTAAAATCAGCACGAATCAATCGTTTATCTATGCCTCAACTATGTCCGGCAGTAGCGTGTAGTGATTACATGCTGCTGCTTTTTTGCATATTCGATACACATAAACTAATTAACATAATTATAAATTAAAAATGAACTTAATAAAAATAAACTTAGCACTGATACTATTGTGGCTATCTACTATTTCGACTTTTGGGCAAATAGGTATCAATACAGAGAATCCTCAAAGTACCCTCGATATATCAGCCGATAATTCGAATGTGGCGGCAGGATTAATTGCTCCACGTCAGACTCGTGAGCAATTGATAGCCAAAGCAACTTCATATTCAATTAATCAACGGGGAGCTATTGTTTATGTAACAGATGTAAGTGGTGCGACAAGCTCTGCAACTGCCAATATTACGCGAATAGGTTACTATTATTACGATGGAAGCTTGTGGCGGCCTTTTGGGAGTGGATCGGGTGGTAGTGGAGATAATTGGTCGATAAACGGAAGCGGTAACCTTTCCACAACCCACGGTGTCGATTATCTGGGTACAACCGATGGCGTGGACCTGGTATTGAAAACAAATGGAACAGAGCGTATGACTGTTACTTCGACCGGAAATGTGGGAATCGGAGCAGAAGCTCCAAGCAATAAGTTGCATTTGAAAGATACATCCGACCCGATGAAGGTGGAAGGGCTTGCAATAAGTAGTTCAAGCAACGATCTTCCTTTAGTTATAGGTTCTGACGGAACGGTGAGGACAGGTGTATTTCCTTCTATAAATATTGTGCCCGATGATGTGGGAACGGTCATTGCAATTGATGGAAAGCTTATAATTGCGCAGGAAATGGCAGTTCTTATGGCGGCCGATTTTGCTTTTCCGGTTTCTACGACCACTCCTGTTGCAATAGGTAATCTGACTACTATTATTGTTGATAATGAAAATTCGTTCAATGCCACCGCTTCCACTAATTCTTTTAGTGTTAAGACTGATGGAGTATATTTAATAACAATGAATGCCCAGTTAATAACCGGAGTTGGAACAAAGCCGTTTGTCGGTATATGGTGCGATACCGATAAAGCATGGGTCGTAGGAGTAAATGATGTGGTTAGCACGGCTCGTCAAACATATACGCTGTCTACAGCTATTAATTTGTATGCCTCTAAGACTTATTCGCTGAGGGTGGGAAATACAGCTTCGGGCACTATTCCTTGGAAAAGTTCCGGATATACCGGTGAGGGACCTATATCTTTTTATTCGTTGAAGAGATTAAAGTGAACTAATGAACAGGTCTGATATATTATATTTCCTTAAATAAATATTAATCATTATGGTTGTGTCGGTAATACCTGTTGCGTGGAGCAAATCTTTGTTTAGTGTTATTTTTTGCTTTCCGCAACCAGTCACGGTATTTTATCTATGGCACAACTGTGTCCGGCAGTAGTATGTAGTGATTATATGCTACTGCTTTTACATATCACTAACATACACTAATAAGCATATTAATAAATGAAAATGATGAAAAAAATGAGAACAATTAAACTAAGTCTGGCATGGATGTTTATATGGTTATTCACATCTACTATCTCAGGGCAAGTGGGTATAAATACACAAAACCCTCAAAGTACTCTGGATGTATCAGCCGACAATTCAACTGTTGCACCGGGAGTTATAGCGCCGCGTCAGACCCGCCAGCAATTGATAGCGAAAGCAGCCGGTTATACCATGAATCAGAAAGGAGCCATAGTTTACGTAACCGACATAAGTGGAGGGGGAAGTGCTGCAACTTCTAATATTACACAAGTTGGTTATTATTATTACGATGGCAGTCTGTGGCAACCTTTTACCGGTTCGTCGGGTGCCAGTGTCGATAGTTGGTCAACTACCGGAAATAGTGGTCTTTCGGCAACGCATGGTAGTAATTATCTGGGTACAACGGATGCTGTAGACTTGGTATTGAAAACAAATGGAATAGAGCGTATGACTGTTACTTCGACCGGAAATGTGGGAGTCGGAACAGCAACTCCAAGCAATAAATTACATATAAAAGATACTACTAATCCGATGAAGATAGAGGGACTTGTTGCCAGCGGATCTACCGATGACCGCCCGATGGTTGTCGGACCTGATGGGACAGTAAGAACCGGTATATTTCCGGTTGTAAATCTTGTGCCTGACGATGTGGGTACAGTTATTGCCATCGACGGGAAGTTGTTGGTTGCCCAAGAGATTACGGTGCTTATGACTGCTGATTTTTCATTCTCGGTTTCACCTACAGTTCCTCCGGCAATCGGGAATTTAACTAACGTTATTATTGACAATAAAAACAGTTTTACTTCCAATAGTACTACCAATTCATTTAGAGTTGAAGCAGATGGGGTCTATTTAGTAACCATGAATGTTCAGATGGCAACAAGTGGTCAACCCGTAATAGGTATATGGTGCAATACTGCCGAAGTGGGCTATCCTGATGGTAAGTGGGTCGCACGGGTAAATGATGTGGCAGCCTCAGTCCTTCAGACCTATACTTTGATTACGGCTATTAATATGTATGCTTCTAAAACCTATTCGTTTAGGGTTGCAGGAGCAGCTGCAGGTACTATTCCTTGGAAAAGTTCAGGCTATACGGGTGAGGGACCGATATCCTTCTATTCTCTGAAGAGATTGAGATAAAAGCAGTCGTATTTATACATATTGTGTTTACGATGCTGTAGAAGCTTGTACGGTCATGAGTGTAGACTTAGTTTTGAAAAGATATGAGTGAAAAAAAGATCAAGTGATTAAAAAAGATGAATTTTACAGGCACTTTTGTTTATAATTTACGTATCTTGTTAGAATCTTAATACCTAAATTTATACAAATATGAAAAAGTTCATTTTATTTTTTTGCTCCATGTTGGCTTTCTTTACATTTTCGAGTGAATTAAAGGCTGCACAGCCTGAACGAATTATCGATTTGGGAGAAATTACGGCTACCCAACCTTTTCAGATAAGTTTAAATTGCTCTACGGAGCGAGTGGTCGGATGGGCAGCAGCTCTCAATAAAATCAGCGCCAATGTTTGCGGAAGCGTTTCTTTTAAGTTAGGGAATATCGAAGACTTTGGGTATCCCGGATCGTCTTTTTATTTCGAAATCTACCTATACAATACTTATACCTCAAAAGGGGATGCAATTGGTATTAAAGGAACATATAAAAAGTAATAAACATTTTTTCGATATTTAATTCAAGGCTCTTCATCGAAGAGCCTTGAATCGTTATTGTTATATCTCTTCCAATCCCCGTCTTAAATCAATTCCCTGCTGTTTGAATTGAGTGGGGGTTAACCCGGTGACCTTTTTGAACTGTGCCGACAAATGAGCCACACTGCTGTATGAAAGTTCGTCAGCTATTTCACTTAAAGTCTGCTGATCGTAGGTTAGAAGCTCTTTTACCCGTTCTATTTTCTGAAGGATAACAAAATGCTCTATTGTAATACCTTCGGTGGTCGAAAATAACTTACTGAGGTACGAATAATCACGGTGAAGCTCCGAAACAAGTATGTTTGAAATATTTAAGTTTTGCTCATCAGTGTAATGAACCTGTTTGATAACAATAGCTTTGATTTTCTCAATTAATTGTTGCTGATTATTATCTAATAATTCGAAACCTAGCCTGTCTAATTCTTTTCGAAGAACGCTTGTTTGCTCTTTGTTAATATCCTCTTTAAGCACAACTTCTCCCAGTCTTATGTCTAGAGGCGAAATATTCAAATGGTTGAGAATATTTTCTACTGCCATAATACAGCGCGGGCAAACCATGTTTTTTATATATAATTTCATACCATATACTATTTGGTGGATATATTATCGAAACAAATTTATGAAAATATTAATAATTAAATCCCGAATCGTTAAACAGTTTTGCCTGATTTCCGTTTATAAAATAGATACAACGAATTTAAGATTTACCACAAGCGGATTGTTGTAGATTTAGAAAAAGTTTGTACCTTGAAAACAAAGGTTCTTTGAAAATTTTTATGTGATACAAAGGTCTTAGACCTTAATCTCTAGGAATATAAATATTTACCAAAACACATCTTATTATGGCAAAGAGTAAAAAGAAAAATTTCGTGTTAGATACAAACGTTATATTGCACGATTTCAGATGTTTGGATAATTTTGAGGAAAATGATATTTACATTCCTATCGTAGTGTTGGAAGAATTGGATAAATTTAAAAAGGGTAACGATCAGATAAATTACAATGCCCGTGAATTTCTCCGTCAACTGGATAGTATAACCGATGACGATCTCTTTAGCAAAGGAGCCAAGTTGGGAGCAGGAATGGGTAAACTTTACATCGAAACAAGCATCAAATCACAAGATCGTATTCATGAAGTATTTCCCGAAAAAATACCCGATCACCGAATCCTTTCGGTAGTATTGGATATTACGGAGAGAGACCCCAAAACCAAAACGATACTTGTAACCAAGGATATAAACCTGAGGATGAAAGCTCGTTCGATAGGTTTGTTTGCCGAAGATTATATAAACGATAAAGTTGCAGATGCCTTTCTGTTCGAAGAAGAAGCCAAAACCTTTTCGGGTCTCAGTGCTTCGATGATCGATCGTTTGTATGAGGAAGCAGACGGAGTTAATCTGGATGAATTTGATCTCGAATTGCCGGTCAATCCGAATGAATGTTTTGTGATGAAAAATGGCAAAAAGAGTGCTTTGGCCCGTTACAATCCATTTACTAAAAAAATAAAGAAAGTAGAGAAACAAACCTGTTTTGGGATTCAACCGCGTAATGCGGAGCAGGCTTTTGCATTTGAGGTATTGAATGATCCCGATATAAAGCTGGTTGCCTTAACCGGAAAAGCCGGTACAGGGAAAACTCTTCTGGCATTGGCTTCGGCTCTGAAACAAAACGAAAATTACAATCAGATATTACTTGCACGCCCTATTGTAGCATTGAGTAATAAAGATTTAGGTTTTTTACCCGGAGACGAAAAACAAAAGATTGCACCCTATATGCAACCCTTGTTTGATAACTTGACGGTGATAAAAAGTAATCTGTCTTTTAATGGTGCCGAAACACGAAAGATTGAAGAATTGCAAACCAGTAAAAAACTCGAGGTAGAAGCATTGGCATACATCAGAGGTAGAAGTCTATCTGAAACATATTGTATTGTGGATGAGGCTCAGAACCTTACTCCTCATGAAATTAAAACAATAATAACCCGTGCAGGTGAAGGTACTAAAATGGTATTTACAGGCGATTTGCAGCAAATCGACTCACCTTATCTCGATAGTCAGTCTAACGGATTAGCATATATGATCGATAAAATGAAGTCTCAGGACTTATTTGCACACGTCAATCTGCTAAAAGGTGAGAGGAGTCGTTTGTCTGAGCTGGCAAGTCAATTATTGTAAAAAACAAAGTAAGAGCCTGTAAATAAATATAGGTTCACTTAAAATACTTAAACACGAGGTAGAATCAGTATATCTGCAAAGAATTGATTCTACCTCGTGTTTACTTGTCTATACTAGCATTTAATTCGCTTTTTGTGTCGAAATATTCCTCCTTAATTAGACAATCTGAAAAAAGAAACCTATTTTTATATATTATATCAAGGAAAAGGTTTATTTTTGCGACTGCAATTTTTGAGTAAGGTCTCAGACCTTTTATAACTTTGGTAAGTAGAACAACTGTAGAAAGTTATAATCAGATAATGCGATATTGAATATTTACTGTTACCAAATTAAAAAACATACAATAAAAATGGCAAGTAGAAAGGAAAGAGAACTTCAAGAAGAAAGAGACTGGAACAAGATTGATGAGGCTGTAATTGCATCGGAGAGTTTCGTAATGAGATATCGTAATCAGTTGATGATAGGAATCGGAGCTGTTTTGGTACTTGTTGGAGTCTATTTTGCTTACCAAAGCTTTTATTTAGAGCCTAAAAATAATGAGGCACAAACAGCAATGTTTCGTGGCGAACAGTATTTTCAGGCAGGAATGGATTCTCTGGCTTTGTTTGGAGATGGCAATGCTTATATTGGTTTTGAGCAAATTATCAACGAATACGGCTCAACAAAAAGCGGCGATTTAGCTAAAGCATATGCCGGACTTTCTTATGCTCGTATGGGCAAATACGAACAAGCTCTTAATTACCTGAAAGATTTTAAAGGTGGAGATAAAATGATTACTCCTGCAGTTCACGGAGCAATCGGCGATTGTCTTGTTAATACAGGAAAACCCGAAGAAGCTGTTTCTCATTTCGAAAAAGCAGCAAAATCGGCTGATGATGTATTATTAAGCCCTATCTTTTATAAAAAAGCAGCAATTGTGTATCGTGAGTTGAAAAACTACGATAAGGTAATCTCTTTGTTTACTACAATTAAAAATAACTATCTGTCTTCACCCGAAGCTTCGGAAGCTGATAAATATATCTTGGAAGCGACCTTGTTGAAAGGTTCGAACTGATCAACGAATATTATATAATTTTATTGATAAAGTTTCGCCATATGTGCGAAACTTTATTTTTTTGAATAATCTGCTTATCTTTGTCAAGCAAAAGAGTAGGGGATTATCCTCTAATTAAATAACAAATAGGTCTTAGGCCTGAAACAAAACAAATAAACGAATTATGGCAACAGCTTATCATAATTTATCATCGTACGATGCAACCAAAGTTCCAAACGGAGAAGATATGAAAATAGGTATAATCGTTTCGGAATGGAATGAGGATATAACTTATGCCCTTCGTGACGGAGCTTGCCAAACTTTAGTAAAGCATGGTGTAAAGCCCGAAAATATTTTGGTAGATTATGTTCCCGGTAGTTTTGAGCTTATTTATGGAGCTCAGATATTTGCCGATGTGCACGAGGTCGATGCAGTTATAGTATTGGGCTGTGTGGTACGTGGCGATACTCCTCATTTCGATTATGTTTGCAGTGGAGTGACACAAGAAATTGCTCGCCTGAATGTAATGCATTCTATCCCATTTATATTTGGATTGTTGACTACTGATGATATGCAACAGGCAATTGACAGAGCCGGTGGAAGACATGGTAATAAAGGTGATGAATGTGCCGTGACAGCCATTAAAATGATCGATTTTTCGAGAAGAAATCAATAATATACTATTTAGGTAGTTTGTGAAAAGAGAAGAACTCAAAGTTCTTCTCTTTTTTTTGTTCGTGTTAATCTACACATTATAACTAAGTACTGATAAAGTTCAGATTTTTATATTTACCATTCTTTTTTATAAGAAGTTAATCGGAATTATCCATTGTGTTTAATCCAATTTTGGTTCTGATGCTCGTCTTATCCCATATGTTATTTATTGTTCAAAAAAATGAATTGAGTTCTGTGATACTAAAAAATATTATACTCTAAATTTTATTGAGTATAATATTTTTTATTTGTAGCATTATTGTAGTTGAGATAAATTTATATATGTATATTTGTACCTGCTAAACAGGTGTTTATGCGTCATAGGACAACAACAAGAACAACGGAGTTACTTATTTTTCTGGACGGAATTTTACAATTTGGGCATCGTTAGACGAGCCGGCATGTGATAAAAAGAAAGAGGAATCTATTTTCATTAAGAAATTTTTTAATAAATGAATTTTTTGATGTAGAAAGAACTGCCTTTTATTTTCAATGTGTCATTTTGAACCTTTAGGTTTGAGTATGTATTTATTCCTAAGTATAACAATAGTTACTTGAAAAAGTTTTACTGCATGATCTCTTTGTTTTGCTATTATATGTAGTAGTTATTGCTACTGCCTGTTAATTATTTCATAATTTATAAACAAGTCAAAGAAACACAGTAATGGTAAAGAAAGGTTTTCTATTAATTATTAGTTTATTATTCGCTGAGCTATGCATTTCTCAGGTAGGGATAAATACGGAAAACCCGTCAGGGGTATTTCATATTGATCCAAAGAGTAATACGACGTCTATAGGTGCTAATTCTGAGGACGATATGCTTGTTGACTCAGATGGAAATGTTGCGATTGGTGCTAATTCGGCTCAGGCTAAGTTAGATATAAATGGTAATCTTCGGATAGGGGATGCCCCTGTAATCGCTAATTCTTCGGTTTTAGTGCGCGATAATACTACGGGGCTTGTAGGCACGGCGGTAGCTATTCCGACCAAACTTGCATTCATCCAATCTATTGAACCGCAACTATTGACAACCGTGCCCGAAAAAACATTGTTTAATACCGGTGCACCTGTTCAGGTAACATGGAGTTCGGCAGACATTGTATCTAATAATCTGGTTGATTTTGATGATGCGGGGGATTTATTTGTTATTAATGAGACCGGTTTGTATGAATTGTCGGGGTTTATTAATTATGCAGCATATGCTAACATTCCGGCAACCTATCCTACCACGGTAGATGCAGGGCGGGCGGGAGTCAATGCTTCTATACAAGTAGACCGAAACGATGGAAACGGATGGACTGACTTTACAGCAGCACGTGTTGTTTTTACAGGTACAGCAGTATCTAATACGTCAATAAGTATAATAATACCGCCGGCAGTTTTGGTCTTTAATGCAGGAACAAAAGTGCGTATGGTTTTTCTGCGTCCTGCTGCAAATTTCGGTTTGCCTCACGGTGATTCGGGTAACAATGGTATTGCTTTACCTGCAGGTATTAAGTTTTCGAAAGGGATGAAGATTCTTTCGATGTAAAAAGAATGCGATTTGTGGGGGAATCATTTGTTTTTATTTGCAGATTAGCAAATAGAATAAATAAGCCCGGTACAACAAAAGATATATCTCTGAATTTTATCTATACACTATAAACCAGTATTGATAAAATTCAGAGATTTATGATTACACTATCTTTCGATGACAAACAAATCAACGTACCTCAATCGTGGAAGGACATCCGTTTAGGAAAATATGAGCGATGGTTTCGCCTCGAGCCTAAAACACGGATGGAACAGATTCAATTAGTAGCTAATGTCTGTGATATAGATGCCGATTTGCTGTTGAACAATCCGACTCAGGTATTCGATACCATATTCGATATAGTGAGGTTTGTATTTGATGAATATAAAGGAGATGCACTTAATCGAATTGAAATAGAAGGCAAAATATATTCGATTGCATTTACCGAAGAGTTGACTCTTGCCGAGTGGGTGGATATCGAATCGGTGTTCGCTTCCGAGTCCGAATCGCGCTTGTCGGATATTCTGTCGATACTTTGCCGTCCCATTGGCGAGCATTATGACAGTAAGAAATCGGAAAGCCGTAAAGAACTGTTTTGCAATTTGACAATGGATAAGGCATTACCGTTGCTCGCTTTTTTTTTGCAACAAAGAGAGAGATTTCAGAACGTTTCCAACCTTTATTCAGAGGTAAAACAACAGGTCGACCAATATCTCCTTCTTACACGCAGTTTTGTAGAAAATGGGGATGGTATAAAATTGTTGCCGATCTGGCAGAGGATAAAATTCAGATTTTTGATGAGATCCTTAAAAAAACAGTTGTCGAAGTGTTCGGATTTCTCCTCTATCGTATAGACAAAGGTCAGGCGGAAGAAGATCAAGAAAAGTTTCAGTCGCAAATAAGAAGATCGTAAATTATCATTGTTTAATATATCATAATGCAGAGGATACTAAAATCTTCTGCATTTCCTTTAAGTTATGTGAAAAGAATAACGTCTAGCTTCTCTGTAATAAAAGGACTGAGGCTTTATTGTGGCTAATCGGACAAAACAAAAGGCAAAAAGAGCAAAACCAAAACATTCATTCGCTGTTATGTTTGTATTTAATTAAGTTAATCTTTATTAAGTATAACAGTTATGGGCAAAGCTAAACATATTGCTTTTATAATGTATCAAATTTGTCTTTTTAGATTTGGTAGTTATACTTATTTTGCTAACACACACACACACACACACACACACAC
Organism: Dysgonomonas sp. HDW5A; assembly: GCF_011299555.1. Taxonomy (NCBI): domain Bacteria; kingdom Pseudomonadati; phylum Bacteroidota; class Bacteroidia; order Bacteroidales; family Dysgonomonadaceae; genus Dysgonomonas; species Dysgonomonas sp. HDW5A. The sequence continues at coordinate 2,931,830 of NZ_CP049857.1, forward strand.
ACTTCGCGCGTGTCAAGGTACTGAAAATAGATCGATTAACCAAATATTTGCATGGGAAAGTAACAGCTTCTTTGTGGCTGAAGAATGTCTGTTTTATACTGTTTTTTTCCTTCTTCCACCGGAGGGAACGTAGCCTGTTTTGTCTCTCCCGGAATATGAAAAAACCGATCTGAATATTCAATAAAACAACACTTTAAATCTATATGTAAAATGAAACATTCCTCACAAAAAAAGTATTTAAGAAAAGTATTTTCGCAAAGGATACTCTTCTTGTTATTATTAGGGTTTGTATCAATAGCCTCAGTTCACGCTCAGATAACAATCAGCGGAACGGTTACCGATACCAAGAACGAACCGATGATAGGTATCAGTGTCATCGTGAAAAACTCAACCAAAGGTACTGTCACCGATCTGGATGGTAAGTATACAATATCCGTTCCCGACAGTAAATCGGTATTGGTATTCTCATTTATCAGTTATAAAACACAGGAAATAACTGTCGGCTCTCAAAAAGTAATCAATGTACGTCTCGAAGATGCCTCTGCTGCACTCGACGAAGTAGTTGTAGTAGGTTATGGTACTCAAAAGAAAAGCGATTTAACGGGAGGTATAAGTACAATATCGTCTGATAAAATTGCAAAAATACCGGCGGTAAGTTTGGGACAGCGTTTGCAAGGGCAAATAGCGGGATTAAACGTTACCAGTTCTAATAATAAACCGGGCGAAGATGCAACCTTCAGGGTGAGAGGCGAGAAATCTCTCTCGGGAGGAAACAATCCTTTGATTATTTTAGACGGTATACCCTTTAATGGTAATATTACCGAAATAGATCAAAACAGTGTCGACAATATATCGGTATTGAGAGATGCATCTTCTGCAGCTATTTACGGATCTCGAGCAGCTAATGGAGTAATACTGATTACCACTAAAAAAGGAAAAGTAGGTAAACCCGTTGTTCGCTACAATGGATATGTAGGTTTTCAACAGGCAGAGTGGTTACCCGACTTGAGAAACGGTGACGAATATATTCAGCTCTTGAAAGATTTTCGGAAAGATATGGGCGATAAGCAATGGGATAATCCTAAGGCTTGGCTGCAACTTTCGTTGGTTGATAATTTCCAAAACGGAAGAGAAACTGACTGGAATAAAGAACTATTCAGAACAGCTCTTCAACAAGAACATCAGGTGAGCTTATCGGGTGCAACCGACGCTACTAATTATTTTGTATCGCTATCCTATTCCGATCAGGATGGAATTGTAAAATATACAGGCTATAAAAAATATGCCGTAACCTCTAATATCAATCAGAAAATAGGAAGTTGGCTTAATGTAGGAGCAAATATCCAATTGTTGGAAAGAAACAGGGGAGGAAAATCTCCCAACTTTGCCTATGGTTTCAGAATGTCGCCTTACGGAGATGTAAGAGACGAAAATGGCAGGTATGTACGTTATCCGATGAGTCCCGAAACAATGTATTACAGTCCCTTTGCCGATCAGGATGCAATTCTGGATGATGTTTCGAGAGCAGCATATACCAATGCGTATGCTGATATTAAACTGCCTGTAAAAGGATTATCGTACCGTGCCAATTTTGGCTACTCGTATCGTCATAGAGAAGAAGGCAGTTACTACGGTTCTACAACTATGACGGGTGAGCCTGTAGGCGGATCGGCTTCTATAACCAATACCAGCTATGGTGACTGGACTTGGGAAAATATTGTTCGCTATGATAACAATTGGGGGAAACATCATCTTGACTTGACGGGATTATACAGTGCCCAAAAAACATACACAAATAATCAAAAATCGGCTGGAGAAGGATTTCTTTCGGATGCTAACGGCTATCATAATATAGGAATGGCACAAGGAAAGAAAACTATCTCTTCGGGTAGGGAAGAAACAGCCCTTTTATCGTGGATGGGACGTGCAAACTATTCCTATGATCGTCGTTATTTATTGACATTAACTGCTCGTCGCGATGGATATTCTGCGTTTGGAGATAATAATAAATGGGCTTTGTTTCCATCCGTAGCAGGAGCTTGGGTGATAAGCGAAGAATCATTCTTTCAGAACTGGAACTGGAAGCAACTGGAATTTCTTAAATTGAGAATGTCATACGGATCGAATGGTAATCAGGCAGTAAGTGCCTATCAAACCAAAACAAAGTTGGCTCAACGCGATTATATATATGGTAATGATGCCGAATTTGCAGGAGGATTAGTTGCAAACTTCACTAAAGGAAACCCGAACTTGAAATGGGAAACTTCTTACTCGTTCAACGTAGGGGTCGATTTTAATTTGTTTGATAATCGTTTGAACGGATCGTTCGACTATTATGATACACGCACCAAGGACTTGTTGATGAATCGCTCGGTTCCTGTTATGAACGGTTACACGACCATGATGGATAATGTGGGTAAAACTAAAAATACAGGTTTCGATTTGACTCTTAATTCTGTAAATGTAAAAAGCGAAGGTTTTCAATGGAGCTCAACCTTTGTACTTTCGGGTAACTGGAGTAAAATTGTAGCCTTGAAAGAGGACGGAAAAGATGATATTAGCAATAGATGGTTTATAGGGCAGCCCATCCGTGTGTATTACGATTATAAGGTAGTAGGTATATGGCAGGAAAGTGAGCGCGAAGCAGCAGCTAAATACAAAGCTGTACCCGGAGATGCCAAGCTATTGGATAAGGATGATAGCGGTACGATTACTGCCGATGACCGTGTAATAATAGGGTCAAAACTTCCGGTCTGGACAGCAGGGCTTACCAATACATTTATGTATAAAAACTGGTCGTTGTCGGTATTCCTGAACGGAGTATTTGACGTAACTAAAGAAAATGAAACTGTAAAATTTGAACGCCAGTTATTCAATAAGAATGTAAATTATATAAATAATATAAATTACTGGACACCCGAAAACGGCTCTAACGAATATACCCGCTTGGGGTACAACGAAACCAAACATACATTTTATACGAAGGCTTCTTTTGTTAGGATTCAGGATGTAAATCTAGCCTATCAGTTTCCACAGCAAATGATCAGGAAGATAGGTCTCGAAGCCTTAACCACTTACGTAAACGGTCGTAATTTGTATACTTTCTCGGGAGCAAAGAAGTTTACCACCAATATCGAACAAGATAAATATAGTCTCGATGCTTCGGGGTATCCTACTCAGCGAGTATTTATTATAGGAGTCAATGTAACTTTCTAAACATTCATTATCATGAAAAAATATATATCAGCAATTTTATTCGCTCTAGTATTGTTCAGTGCTTGCAGTGATAGCTTTTTGGACGAGAACCCAAAAAACTTCGAGAGTGCCGAACAGACATACAAGACAACCAAAGGCTTTAATGCAGCCCTGAACGGCTTGCATGCCTATGCCAGACTCGAGTTCGAAACATGGAACGACAATATTGTCGCACAAGGAGCCTGTGCCTATGAGGTATTGCAGGGAGGTTTGGATGTATGCTACATAAACAATGTAGATGGTACTTTGCAGCCTTTTCAAAAGTATACATTTGATGCAACCAACAGCTATATCGCCAATAGATGGAAGTGGGCTTACGGGCTAATTACCAATGCCAATATGATGGTTAATTATGCCGAAAAGGGCGATGTGGCATGGATTAAAGATACCGACAAAACATTCTTTCAGGCTAATGCACGTTTCTTTAGAGCATATGCATATCGTTATCTGACTTATTTGTATGGCGATGTGCCTTGGGTAGACAAAGTAGAGGATACTTACAGAGTCGATTTTGAGAGGACTCCCAAAGCACAGGTACTTGCCAAGATGATTGAAGACCTGGAATTTGCTGCTAAATACCTGCCCGAAAATCCCGGAGACGTAAAAGATGGGGAATTGACCAAATGGGTTGCCCTGCATATGTTGAGTGAGATCAGTATTTTTGCAGGCGATTATAAAAAAGCCCAAACAGCAGCTTTAGAAGTAATCAATTCGCCTTATTTTAAATTGATGGACACACGCTTTGGCAAGAATGCCTCACAAGCAGGTGACCCGTTTGCCGATATGTTTCTTGAGAAAAATCAAAACCGCAAAGCAGGTAACTTAGAATCTATCTGGGTTATACAAGCAGAATACAATGTAACAGGTGGAAGTACTACTTACAACGACTGGACTCGCCGTGCATGGGTTCCGGCCTATTATAGTATTCCCGGTTTTATGATAACTCAGGAATATGGAGGAAGGGGCTTAGGACAAATACGTCCTATCAATTACATCTTTAATAGTTATGAGACTCAGGATATAAGAAATTCTATCTATAATATTCGCCGCGAGTTTATATACAACGATCCGAAGAATACTGAATTGTTTGGCAAGAAGCATACTATTACCGAGGATAATATGGATAGGGGATATATGTTTCCGACTACTACCAAATTTGATTATATGCCCGAAAATGATCCGACTTATGCAGGTAATCAAAAAGATAAAATAAGATTCCGACTTGCCGAAACATATCTTTTGCTGGCAGAGGCTTATCTTGACGATAATCAAGCTTCAAAAGCTGTTGATGCCATAAATAAGGTTCGGGAAAGGGCTGGAGCTACACTTGCTAAAGTGGCAGAGGTGAATATGGATTATCTGCTGGATGAAAGATCAAGAGAATTGTTAGGTGAAGAGATGAGGCGTTTTACATTGGTACGTACAGGTAAATTGATAGAAAGGACAAAGAAATACAATTCTAAGTCGGCATCTACTATAAAAGATCATCATGTTCTTTGGCCTGTACCACAAGGTGTTATTGATGCCAATTCGGGATTGAAATGGGAAAATAATCCAGGATATAATTAAAAATGAAAAACAAACTCATAGAGGTGTGTCAGTAAAATTCGGACTATATTGTTTAATAAATCTAATTGAGAATATATGTAGTAATGCAGAATATAATTATCTTTATATGGCTAAATAAAGTTTAGTCACAAGCCAAAACAACAAAAGGGTTTTAGACCCGAAACTGAAATAAGGAGATATTTCAATTATTTGAATAATCTCCTTATTTTTGATCTGATACCATTGAATATTCACTATAATTCGTAAAGCCATGTACGGAAAATTTCAAGAATTCTTGCAAAAAGAATTAAACTCAATCGAAGAACAAGGACTATTTAAAAACGAAAGAATTATTACATCTGCCCAAAATGCTCGAATAAGAGTGCAAACAGGACAGGAGGTTCTCAACTTTTGTGCAAACAATTATCTCGGATTATCGGATAATCAGGAATTGATTGATGCAGCTAAAGAAGCATTGGATAAACGAGGCTTCGGGATGTCGTCCGTTCGTTTTATCTGCGGTACTCAGGACATACACAAAGAATTGGAAGCCAAAATTTCGAAGTTTTTCGGAACAGAGGACTCCATACTTTATGCAGCCTGTTTCGATGCTAATGGCGGCGTATTCGAACCTCTGTTGGGAGAAGAAGACGCTATCATTTCGGATGCTCTGAATCATGCATCGATAATTGATGGTGTACGTCTGTGTAAAGCAAAAAGATACCGTTATGCCAATGCCAATATGGTGGAGCTGGAAGAGTGCCTTAAGCAATCGCAAGTACAACGCTTTCGTATAATAGTTACCGATGGAGTATTTTCTATGGATGGTAATGTAGCCCCTCTTGATAAAATAATGGAACTTGCCGATAAATACCAAGCTTTGGTAATGATAGACGAAAGCCATTCGGCAGGAGTCGTAGGCAAAACAGGACGAGGTGTGACCGAATTATATAACTGCAAAGGAAAAGCCGATATTATAACCGGAACTCTGGGCAAAGCTTTTGGTGGAGCTATCGGTGGATTTACAACCGGTAAGAAAGAAATAATAAGCATGTTGCGTCAACGTTCACGTCCTTATTTGTTTTCGAATTCTATCCCTCCTATGATTGCCGGAGCAGGTATCCGTATGTTCGAAATGATGGACGAAAGTAACGACCGTCAGGATAAACTTCATGCCAATGTCGATTATTTTGTATCTAATATGCAAGCCGCAGGATTCGATATAAAACCTACTCAGTCTGCTATTTGTGCTGTGATGCTGTATGATGCGAAGCTTTCGCAGCAGGTAGCTGCTAAACTTCTGGAAGAAGGAATCTATGTTACAGGATTTTATTATCCGGTAGTTCCCAAAGGTGAAGCACGCATACGGGTACAATTATCGGCAGCACACGAAAGAGAGCATCTCGAAAAATGTATTGCGGCATTTACCAAAGTAGGTAAAGAACTGGGTGTGATTTAAAGGGGCTAAACCTTATATTATTGAAAAACTATGAAGAAAATTCTTTTTACGGGTTGTGCAGGACAAATAGGTTCGGAGCTAACCTTGGCATTTCGCAAACTATACGGAAACGACAATATTATTGCCTCTGACTTATCGACCAAAGTATGTCCCGATTTATTAAACAGCGGACCCTTTGTGCAATTGGATGTGTTGGATACTAAAGCATTGGGAGAAACTATCGACAAATATAAAGTCGATGGTATAGTGCATCTGGCAGCCATACTTTCGGCAGTGGGTGAGAAAAATCCCCAATTAGCTTGGAATGTCAATATCAATGGTACGGTAAACGTGTTCGAAGTAGCACGTGAGAAGAAGCTGGAACGAGTGCTTGTGCCCAGTTCCATTGCAGCTTTTGGACCCGATACACCCCGAACGATGACACCTCAGAAAACGATACTCCATCCGACTACCATGTATGGAGTTACTAAGGTAGCTCTTGAACTGTTGGGCAATTATTACAACCTCAAATACGATATGGATATCAGAGGGTTGAGGTATCCGGGAGTAATAAGTCATAAAACACAACCGGGAGGAGGTACAACCGATTATGCTGTAGCCATTTACTTTGATGCTGTAAAGCAAGGTTCGTATGAATGTTTCTTGACAGAAGATACTATGTTGCCGATGATTTATATGCCCGATTGCCTGAAAGCAACTATTGAATTGTTTCAAGCCGAGAAATCACGCTTGCAGAATGCAACAGGATATAATCTGGCAGCCTTTAGCGTAACTCCGAAAGAAATGACAGAGTCGATACAGAAAGTTATTCCCGATTTCAAAATATCTTATTCGCCCGATTACAGGCAGGAGATTGCCGATTCGTGGCCCGATAGTATTGATGATAAAGAGGCCAGAGACGAATGGGATTGGAAGCCCGATTATGATTTAGACTCTATGACTGTTGATATTATAAAAGAGATTCGATTAAAATAAATCTTCGTATTTATTCCCTGAAAAGAGAAGTACACTCAATTATAGAGAGTACTTCTCTTTTTTCTTATTAAGTCTTTCGTAACACATTCTCTTGGTGTATCTTTGTCACAATAGAAGTTGTTTTGATATTTAATCAAGGATTGAAAGATCAGTTCTTAATTGATTCGTTTTGTATTGTAAATTAAGATGTATGAATCATAGCCTATTTAAATCATTGTCTTGTGTCTTATTCCTCTTGGGTAGTACTGTTTTGTCAGCCCAAGTTACCATAGGATCAGATAAAGCTGCTGTTTCAGGAGCATTATTACAGTTGAAACAATTCGAAACTGATGATGCCCAGTCTAATGGACAAAGTACTGCTACTAAAGGGTTGGGTATGCCCTGTGTGTTACTTCAGGCACTTAATGGAGATTTGGCAACCTCTTTGGGACTAACACCGGGATCATTGGATAAAGATACCCATGTGGGACTAACCGTATATAATGCCAGCGATATTTGTGCCTCTATTATTGCAGGAACTTATGTTTGGAATGGTACTTTCTGGCAATATTTAGGGGGAAGTTTAAAAAGAACAAATCAAGCATCTTTTGATGCTACAACCGGAATTCTTACCGATTATGAAGGTAATCAGTATTCTACTAAAGTGTTTGGCACTAAGCGTTGGATGACTCAGAATTTACGAGCTATCCGCAAACCCGATGGAGCTTGTATCGATCCCATAGATGGTGTACGCTTTAACCCTGCAAAGAATAGTACGATAATGCCCGTCACTCAGGTTAGAGTATTGGGTATTATGCCTCCCGGCAATGTAAGCTATCTTGAGAATGGAGTGACAAAAACGATGACCAATGAAGATTTTGTATCTGTATTCGGACTATTTTATACATGGAATCAAGCTATGTTAGCTTGTCCTGCCGGATGGCATTTAGCATCAGTACAAGATTGGGCAGACTTGGTTACAACCTTGGGCTCAGATAATATAGGTGCCAAAGTACGTGGAAATACCGGTGTCTCTTACAGGGCAAGTGATGGTAGTGCAGGTACTACTTATATATGGGGGATGAATGATCCTGTTGTAACTATATCGGGTTTTGATATTCTCCCCGCAGGATGGGTGCGCGAAGATGGTGTCAATGCTGTTGCCTTTTCCAGTTCTGCGTATTTCTGGACTTCTGCCCCTGCCGGAGGATATCGATATTTGAGTTTTGCTTCTCCTACTTTATCTTATTTTGGCAGTGGTAATTTAAATTTCCGTTTTTCGGTGCGTTGTGTTCAGGATTAAATTTTCTCATATAATTAATGTTTTTCTGAAAGGATGAACTGAAAAATCTTACCTTTATTCTCAGACTTTATTTTTCACATAAGGCTTGTGAATTGTATATGGTTAGTATAATTGATTATATTTCAATGTTTAGTTTTACACCTGCTTCGCTTGTCAGCCAACGGTTACACTACTAGTGCATCAAGGCAAAATGAAAAACAAACCCGATAGGGTGCATTAGAAAAACTGAACATGTATTTCAACGATTGATTCGTACCATTAACTTTTTTCTTTTACTCATTATTTGAAACACATGAGAAAATATATATTATCTCTCGTATTTCTTTTACATACATTATTTATGATATGCCCTTTTACGATAAAGGGTAAGAACGATTATCGCTTCAGAACCTTTTCGCCTGAAGGGGGATTTTATTACGATGGTGTAAAATCGATTAAGCAAGATGCCAATGGCTTCATCTGGATACTGATGGATAACGATCTCTATCGTTTCGACGGCTATCAATACAAACGTTATTACAACTATTTCAAAACCCTTGATACTTCGAGCCGATGGCTTTTCAACGACATGGGTTCTGATTCTTCAGGACATTTGTTGGTTGCAACAAGTAATGGGGTATATAGGTATAATAATAGTTCCGATTCTTTTATCGAACTACTCGACTCTAATACTTCAGGTTTAAGAATAGATTATCAAGATAATATATGGGTACGCCGCGAAGGGTTGTTAATGAAATACGATGTCCGATTAAAAACATGGAATACCGTCGAGTATGAAGGTGAAGCCTTATCAGGAATTAATTACTGCGATGGTGATAAGTTGACATGGTTTATTGCTTCAACCAAAGGCGAAATTTTTGAATACGATTATTCTAAGAATGATATAAAGAAAGTATTTTCTTTTCCGGCTTCGTCTTACATCCAAACTATCCGAAAAGCAGGTAATAAATTATGGGTCTTGATTTCCGATCAGGGACTTTACCGCATCGATATAAATACATGGAAAATAGAAGAACATTTCGATTTTTTCTATCAGCATGACACCGGTCATATTTTAGCAAAAACCTTTTATCTGGACAAAAACGGGCAAATATGGATCGGAACACAGAGAGGTTTGTATATTCTCAACCCTCAGACCAAGCAATATACACTTCATCTTCATTCCAAATCAGAACCCTTTAGTTTGCCTGATAACTCAATTTGGGCAATTTCAGAAGACAAGCAGCAAAATATATGGATCGGAACTTATTCGGGTGGATTATGCTATGTGAATCTCGAAGAGAAAGCCAGTTTTAAGACTTACACTGTGGGATTAGGACAACTGAATCATAGTCTGGTGAGTGGTTTTGCCGAAGATACTAATTATCTGTGGATAGCCACCGAAGGTGGAGGACTGAACAGAATGGACAAGAAAAGCGAACAGTTTAGCTATTACCAAAACAGACCAGATGGCAATAGCCTTGCATACGACAATATAAAATCGTTGGCAATGGATGGGAATCAGAATCTTTGGATCTCGATGTTTCGGGGCGGATTGGATTATTATAACCAGAAAACCAATCGTTTTACACATTTCAAAAAAGAAAAAGAGAACGAAAATAGCCTTCTTTTTAATGACTTACGCAAGATTGTTCTCGAGCCCGATTCGGGTTTATGGATTGCCTATCAATTAAACAAACTGGTTGTCTCTTTCTATTCGTTTAAAGACAAAACGTTTACTCATTATTATTTCGGAGAATCCGACAATAGTTATTATATCTACGATATGTGTAAAGATGCCCGTAATAATTTATGGATTATTACGCACAAAAATATATATCGGATGGATATAGCCACTCGCTCGGTGGTTGAAGTCCCGTTAAAAGACTCTTTCTATCTGAATGCACAGACTATTTCGGCAGACAACAACAATAATATATGGATTGGTACGATTGGTAACGGATTGGTAAAATACGATATTCAAACATCTCGATTTACTGTTTTCGATGATATACTGAAATTTAATGCTTCGTCCATTTATAGCCTCTGTGCAGATGGGGACAACAATATGTGGATGGGTACGGACAACGGATTGTTCAGATACAGTCCCGTAGATAGTATATTCTTCAGATTCGATAAAAAAGATGGCGTACAAGGACAAGTATATTATCCCTTATCATCTTTACGGAGCAAGGACGGAAGCCTTTATTTCGGAGGCTCCAATGGTTTTACACGGGTTAATCCACACGAAATATCGTCCAATACATTTAAACCACGAGCTATTATATCCGATTTTCTGGTCGATAATATCTCAGTGAAGCCTTACAGTGAAAATTCGGAGGATGAGGTGATAGAAAGATTTAATGATGAAATTGTACTCGATTATACACAAGTCAATTTCGGCTTTCACTTTTCGTCCGATAACTATCTGATACCCGAGAAAAACCGTTTTCGTTTCCGACTCAAAGGATACGATGACCGATGGATAGAGGTCGATGCTTCGAGTCGGAGTGCCTTTTATTCGAAGGTTCCCCCCGGCGAATATACTTTCGAGGTGATGACGGCTAATAATGATGGTCTTTGGAACGAAACTCCCACTGTTATAAAGATCAAACGATTGCCTGCACCATGGCTGAGTTGGCAGGCCTATGTTATCTATTGCCTTTTATTGGCAGGGCTTACCTATGTGGTTGTACGCTATTACAATCAGCAGAAGAAACTCAAATTACAGATTTATCTTGATCAGGTCGATAAAAACAAAAAAGAAGAGATACACCAATCGCAACTTCGCTTTTTTACCAATATATCGCATGATTTCAGAACGCCTTTGTCGCTAATTCTTGCCGCATTGGATAAATTGAGGCTCGAAGGGCTCAAAGAATACTATTATCATCTGTTGAATAACAATGCACAACGGCTGCTCAATCTGGTAAACGAATTGATGGATTTCAGAACTGTGGAAAACGGTAAAATGAAACTGCATATTCAGCCAATCGACCTGAATAGCTTTATCGAAAAAATAGCATTCGATTTTCAGGACTATGCCAAGCAACGTGATATCAGTTTCGCTATAATAACGGATAACTCGTTGCCTCCATCGGTATTAGTAGATAAACAGGTAATGGAGAAGATAGTAATGAACTTGCTTCACAATGCCTTTAAATATACCAAAGACGGAGGATGTGTGAGTATTGAAATATATGCGTCCCGAAAAACATTCACTTCTGCATACGAAAACGGATTTACGATCAATAACGACAGTCAGTTTGATAATCAATATGCCATAGCTGTCCGTGATTCGGGTATAGGTATATCCAAAGATTCAATAGAAAATGTTTTCGAGCGGTTTTATAAAGTAAAGACCGTAAACTTCGATTCGCATCTCGGTACAGGGATCGGCTTGGCGTTGGTGAAAAGCCTCGTGTTGTTACATAAAGGATCGATCAGTATTTATAGCCAGCGCGAGAAAGGTACGGATATGGTAGTTAGCTTTTCGATTGATGCCTCTGTGTATAAAGACGAAGATTTTGTGAAGGATGAATCTGTGGACAACGCTACATTGACCGCTCCTGTATATATGGATGAAGAGCCTGCCGAAAATATTGCTCTTTCGCCAACAAACGACGATATATTGTTGCGCGATAAGAAACGTATTCTCATAGCCGAAGATAATGATGACTTACGAAAACTGATTGCCGAATCGCTACGACCTCATTATGAAGTAATAGAGGCGGGTAATGGATTACTAGCTTATAAGTTACTCGACGATATGGAAGTTGACCTTATTCTCAGCGATATAATGATGCCCGAAATGGATGGTATTACCTTATGTCGTAAGGTGAAAAGCGACATTAATATATCGCATATTCCGTTTATATTGCTGACCGCCAAAACCGGATTGGAAAGCAAATTGGAGGGAGCCGATTCGGGAGCTGATACCTATTTCGAAAAGCCTGTCGATTTTAATTTGCTCAGGCTTACAATACAAAACATACTCAAACGTCAACAACAGCTTAAAGACTATTATGCTAAAAACTATTTTGTAGATAGTTCGGAGCTTTCTACCAATCAGCAAGACAATAAGTTTTTGAAGAAATTCATAGAAATATTAGATCAGAATATCGATCAACCCGAAATGGATGTTAATTACATTGCTTCTCAGCTTTCGATGAGCCGAAGCAAGCTTTATAGTAAGATAAAGAGCATGACTGATAAATCGATAGTCGAATTTATATTGAGTTACCGTCTTCGCAAAGCCGCCCGTATGATTGTGGAAGAAGATGTCTCAATGCGTGATGTAATGGAACAAATCGGAATCGAAAGTCAGTCGTACTTTACACGAGCCTTTAAAAAAGAATTTGGCGATACGCCCACCGCTTTTGCAGCCAAACACAAAAAAGGCAAAAGCGATAGTAGTTTGTAGTATAGGGGGGGAGTATTGTATACGCCCTCTATTTATTGAACAATATATTCCGGCGTATGCAGTACTGCCTCTGTGAAGTATTATAAAGCAAATAAGACAAAATAAAAGTCAGATAGGGCAAAATCAATTGGAGAGTTAAGAATACTTTTGTTGGTATAATCATTTGCATTAATAGGTTTGACCTTAAATTACATGATCTTATACTATGAAAATCAACACTACTGTCTGGCTTGTAATACTCTATTTGTTTATTAGTCTTTGCTTAGAGAGCAAGGCACAACCTAGTTACGTTCTGACAGACAGGCGGGCTTTACAAGCTACACTTGATAAAGTTGCAGACTGGCAAATCAACCACTTTAATTACTCAAAGGCAGGCAGTGCCGGACATTTGCATGACGCAGGAATAGATGCGTGGACAAATGCCACCCTTTATCTCGGAATGGCAGAATGGTCTGCCATTTCGGATAATGGGCCAAAATATTATAAGTGGTTAAATAAAATTGGTGACGAAAATAACTGGCAGATACCTGACAATTTTAAAAATATGCCTAAATACAGTCTGTATCATGCCGATGAACTGTGTATTGGTCAGTTCTACCTCAATATGTATTCTGTTTTCCGTAAAAAGAAAATGATGGAGGCCACCTTGAAACGTGCCGATTGGATAATGGCTAATCCTCCAAGTGAGGATATGAAAAATACAAGCAAGCAGACATGGACATGGTGCGATGCTCTGTTTATGGCTCCGCCCGTTTACGCTAATCTGGCCAAGTTAACAGGTGATAATCGCTATTTACAATTTATGGATCAGCAATTTAAACTCACCTATGATTATTTATACGATAAAGAATATAAACTGTTTTTCAGAGACGATCGCTTTTTTGATAAAACAGAGGTAAATGGTCAGAAAGTATTCTGGGGAAGAGGCAACGGATGGGTAGCAGCAGGATTGGTAAATATACTGAAAGCTTTACCCGAAGATTCACCGTTGAGACCTTTTTATGAAAACCTGTTTTCGGAATTAGTCGATAGTTTGGTGAATCTGCAATCCGACAATGGATTTTGGCATGCAAGCTTGCTTGATCCCGATCAGTATCCTTCGCCCGAAACCAGCGCTACGGCTCTCATAGCCTATGCTTTGGCGTATGGTATCAATAACGACTTGTTGAGTAACGGCAAGTATACAATGGCTTTGAAAAAAGCATGGATTGCTCTCGATTCGGCAATTGGCAGTGATGGAAAATTGGGATGGGTACAACCTATTGGAGCTGATCCAAAGAAAGTGACCGAAGACATGACCGCCGTATATGGGGTAGGGGCTTTACTGATGGCAGGAGCAGAAATATATAAAATGGATGTGTATTAGACTCTTTAAATAACCCATGTAGGGGAGAACCTATGTGTTCATCCGAAGAGGGTAGACGCCCAGGTCTATCCCTGGAGTGAGAATAATTATAAATACTTAATCATACTTACTATGAGATTATTAGCCGGTTTATTATTGAGCTTTTCGCTTGTTGTTGGAGGCTTTGCGAGAGATGTAGAGTCTTTTAATGAGGGTTGGTTGTTCAAGAAAGGACCTTTTCCAACCGATCAGATACTGTTTCAATCGGGCTTCGATCAGAGGTGGCAGGATGTAATCATTCCCCATACCTGGAATGCGATTGATATGCAGAATGACAAGAATAATTTTTATGCAGGAGAAGCTTTCTATAAAAAAACATACCGTCCCGATGCTTCGATGAAAGACAAACGCATCTTTCTCAATTTCGAAGGGGTTGCATCCGTAGCCGAATTGTATGTAAACGGTACATTTGCAGGCAATCATAAAGGAGGCTATTCGGCATTTACGATAGAGATATCTAAACTCTTGAAATTTGGAGAGGATAACGAAATATTACTAAAAGTTGATAACTCATCACGTCCCGATGTTGTGCCGATCAATCATACACTTTTTGGAGTGTATGGAGGAATGTATCGTCCCGTGCATCTGATCATTACAGAAAAAGTAAACATAGCGGTAACCGATTATGCTTCGCCCGGAATTTATATCAGTCAAAAGAATGTAACGAATAAGTCGGCAGATGTGAATGTCGAAATCAAAATAGAGAATAAAAACCGAGAAGCGAAACGTGTTCAGCTACTTACTTCTATTTATGATATGGATGGTAAGTTAAAGCTAAAGAAAGAAACTGCCATAAATGTACTGCCTCAGGGTAGGCAATTCTATAATCAGAATTTTACAATTACCAATCCCCATCTTTGGCAAGGTCTCGAAGACCCCTATTTATATAAAGTGGTAACACAGATTTTGTCGAACGGAACGGTTATAGATGAAGTAATTCAGCCTTTAGGTTTGAGGCATTTTGAACTCAAAGCCGCAGACGGAATGTATCTCAACGGGAAAAAAGTACCCATGTATGGCGTTTGCCGCCATCAGGACTGGTGGCAATCGGGTAGTGCATTGACCAACGAGCAGCACGATGCCGATTTGGCAATTATAAAAGAAATAGGAGCTACCACCATACGTCTGGCACACTATCAGCAATCGGAATATTTCTATTCGAAGTGCGACAGTATCGGGTTTATGATCTGGGCAGAGATTCCCTTCGTAAATAGGGTTTCTACTAAAGAAGCCGATAATGCCAAACAGCAAATAACTGAGCTTATCCGTCAGAATTACAATCATCCATCCATATATACTTGGGGATTGCACAACGAAGTATATACACCGATCAATTATACAGCTTCGTTAACAACTGAGCTTCACGATCTGGCAAAGTCCGAAGATCCTTACAGGTATACGGTATCGGTAAACGGATACGGCGATCCGGGGCATGGCGTGAATATGAATGCCGATATACAGGGTATCAATCGGTATTTCGGATGGTACGAAAAAAAGATTCAGGATATGGAGCCTTGGATAGAAGGAATGGAAAAAGAGTATCCCGATTATAAAATAATGTTGGCAGAATACGGAACGGAGGCTAATATCTATCATCAACAAGAAGTGGTGGGTGATGTGGGCGACTGCTGCGGATTCGATAAACAGTATAACGAAACTTTTGCCACCCGGTTCCACGAAATTCAATGGGGGTATATTGCTAATCATCCCTATTTGTTGGCTTCCTATCTATGGAATACGTTCGATTTTGCAACACCTGCATCTTCACAAGGAGGAGTTGAGGCACGTAACATGAAAGGTTTGGTAACCTTCGACCGTAAGTTAAAGAAAGACCCTTTCTATTGGTATAAGGCCAATTGGAGCAAAGATCCTGTTTTGTATTTAACTCAACGCAGGGCAACCGAACGGGAGAATAAAATAACACCCGTAACCGTCTATTCAAATATAGGAGTACCTCAGTTATTTGTTAATGGGGTGGAGGTTAAAAATTACAAGAAGGGAACAACCCATGTTCATTACATTTTTGAGAATATAGAATTGCAGGAAGGGGTAAATGAAATTGAGGTAAAAGCTTCATACAAAGGTGAAACGTATGACGATAAAATCCAATGGAACTATGAACGAAACCGAAATACAAGGTCAGATATACGTAAACCTCAGGAAAATAAAAATGAACATATAGGGTTGTAAGGTTAAAGACCGTCTAAATATTACTTTTTTAAGTTATAAATCATGAAAAAAATACTATTTTTGATTATTCTTATATCTAATATTGCATTTACACAAGGTTTTGCACAAACTAAAAGGTCGTCAATACCATTACAACATGGGACTCATCGATTAGGTAAGCGTACGGATGCCGAGATGCAAAAATGGAGACAATATGGCTTAGGTCAGTTTATCCATTGGGGTGTATATGCAATAGCCGGAGGTCATTGGAATGGAAAGTATTATCCCGGAGCGGCCGAATGGATACGTTCTTGGAAAGAGATGCCTGACGAAGATTACGATAATCTTTACAAACAATTTAACCCTACTGCATTCGATGCGAAAAAATGGGCTAAACAGGCAAAGTATATGGGAGCCAAATACATGATTATAACGACTAAACATCATGATGGATTTTGTATCTGGCCAAGTAAATATACCGACTATACAATAAAAAATACTCCCTATCAAAAAGACCTCTTGAAAGAGATTGTAGATGCTTACGATGCCGAAGGTATTGATGTATATCTCTATTTTTCGATTATCGACTGGCATCAGAAAGGATATAGAAGTGCCCTACCTGCAACTACGGAGGAGAAAGCCGGTTATGAGGAATTCAAGCAGTTTACCCGTAATCAGTTGATCGAGTTGCTCACCAATTATCCCACAGCCAAAGGGCTTTGGTTTGATGGAACTTGGGATAAGGCATGGATAGAGGAAGCTAAATTTACGGATGATCTGGAGACTGAGATGAGAGCATTGCGTCCCGGACTGATTATAGGAAGCCGTTTCAGAGCGGATGAAAACGGCAAGCGTCACTTCGATTCGAATGGCGATTTGATGGGCGATTATGAGCAGGGGTGGGAGCGTGATCTACCCAATTCCATTGCAGATGTTAATGGCAACGATTGGGATTGTGTGATGACTATACCCGAAAATCAATGGGGCTATCATTCCGATTGGAGAGGCTATGTGAAAACCTCGTATGACTTGATTGATATGCTGGTAAGGTCGGTTTCGATGGATGGCAATTTTGTACTGAATTTTGGACCTGACGGAAAAGGAAATATCCGTCCCGAAGAAAGCAAAATAGCTCAGGAGATGGGAGACTGGATGAAAGTAAACAGCGAAGCTATTTATGGATGTTCATACACCGGTCTTAAAAAGCAGGGATGGGGATATTTTACTCAAAAGGATAATAAAATATACTTGACTGTTTTTAATAGACCGATCAATAATATGCTTCATGTTGAAATACCTAAAGGCGGTATAAAGCCTGTAAAAGCCTATTTTCTGTCAGGAAATAAGTCGGTAGATATTATAAATGCAGGACGAAACAAGCAAAATAACAGCTTGTATAATATTGCTTTACCTGCTGATTATATATCGGGACAACCTTTTGTGATTGTATTGGAAATAGAGAAAAGTGCAGAAGATAAAGACATTTATCAACAGGCATTGACCTGATAAGGGGGAGCTGTATTTAGATATTCTATTGTTATTCTATCACCGATGTACAGTCTTGATCTCTAGTTTCGTTTTGCACCAAGGAAAAATGAAAAACAAGCCCGATAAGGTGCGTTAGAAAAAATAGAACAATAAATTAGTATACTTAATTAACTATTAAAATATTTATTAATTATGAAAAACAAAATTTTCGCATTATTGCTGATTACGAGTTTTTTATTGGGTTCGACTACTATTTCGGCTCAAATGATAAAAACGCCGACACCGCCCCGTCCGGCAGGACAAAAGGATGTCTTGAATTTGGCAACAGCACCTCTTCCAACAGTTAGAGTAGCTTTTATAGGTTTGGGGATGCGTGGTCCCGGAGCAGTAAACCGTATGACACATATACCCGGAGTTGAAGTCGTAGCTTTGTGTGATGTATTGGAAAAAAATACCAAGTCAGCCAATGAAATACTCGAAAAAGCAGGTAAACCAAAAGCACTTGAATTTTATGGAGATACTTCGGTGTGGCGTAAAGTTACAGCCTTGCCTAACGTAGATCTTATTTATGTAGCTACCGATTGGGCAAGTCATGCCAAAATAGGAGTACAGGCAATGAAAGATGGTAAGCATGTGGCTATTGAAGTACCTGCAGCCATGAATATGGATGAAATATGGGCATTGATAAATACTTCGGAGCAAACTCGTAAGCATTGTATGCAGCTGGAAAACTGTGTGTATGACTTCTTCGAACTTACATCTCTCAATATGGCTCAACAAGGTTTGTTTGGTGATGTAATTCATGGTGAAGGAGCTTATATTCACGGACTTCAACCTTTCTGGGATCAATATTGGAATAACTGGCGTATGGATTATAACGAGAAACATCGTGGTGATGTATACCCAACTCATGGTATAGGTCCTGTTTGTCAGGTAATGAATATTCACCGTGGTGACAAAATGAACTTCTTGGTATCGGTTGACACAAAAGCTATCGGTAACCCTGCATTTATTAAAGAAAAAACGGGTAGGGATGTTAAAAACTTCCGCAATGGAGATCACACAATGACTATGATTCGTACCGAAAACGGAAAATCAATTCAGATTCAACACAATGTGACCTCTCCACGTCCATATAGCCGTATGTATCAGTTGACAGGTACAAAGGGATTTGCGAACAAATATCCTGTAGAAGGCTTTGCTTTGGATCAGAGTGAAATAAGTTCCGAAGTTGCTGCTAACCACGAGAATCTGAACGCTCATAAATTTGTACCCGATGATGTACGCAAGGCTTTGATGGAAAAATACAAACATCCGATTGCTAAAGGAATCGAAGAGCAAGCCAAGCAAGTAGGAGGTCATGGTGGTATGGATTTCATCATGGACTATCGTTTGATCTATTGCTTACAAAAAGGTCTTCCTTTGGATATGGACGTATATGATTTGGCTGAATGGTGCTGTCTTATACCTTTAACCGAAATATCTTTGGATAAAGGTTCTATGCCTGTTGAGATCCCCGATTTTACTCGTGGCGGATGGAACAAAATTCAAGGTTTGAAATTTGCAGAGTAACTTTCGAAAAGTATATCTGATAGATAATGAATAAATAAGGAGGCTTGGAAATTATTCCAAGCCTTCTTTATAGTTGTATGTGTATTTACTTACTTATAATCCTCGGGCGAAATATCTATCGCACAGAGGTATTTGCTATGTTTATCGAGATATATATTCCGTATCGAAACCCCTTGTTCGGCAAAGTATTTCATGTCAGGATTGTTTTTCAAAGATTGAACAGCAGCAGGTATTGCCGTTGTTTTGAAGTAGATGCTGTCGAATCGTGATACATCTTCATTCAGAAGTTTACAGGTATATTCTAACGTTTTATTGTAGGTACTGCAGTCGACCATGTTTATGCCGCTTTCCTCAGTGAACAAAGGTAATTGTTTCTTGGTTTTCTTTACCAAATCCTGCAATACCTTCTGAAGGTTATCGGAAGTGATTGTGGTTGGATCAAACAATCCCGGTTTTTTTGCGGGCTTTGAATAATCGGTTGGGGTAATTGTAAGAGTACCTAATGAGTTTTTATTCTCGTCTACGCAATAATAAATGAATGTGGCATGATTCTCTTTTAGAAGTGTCATTTGAGGATTACACTGTATATTATAAAGTAGTATATCCCGCATTTGAGTTCTGAATTCTACCGCATCTATCTTTGTGGCATCTATAAACAGAAAAGTAAAATCGAATCTGAAAGTATTGTTTGGTAATGATTCGCACTTATCCAGCCGGGTAGTCTGATCTATCTGAATCGGACAATGTGCATTTATATCGTTTACTGTTTTTTCTATATCTTCTAGCATAATTTTTTACGTTCGACGGATAACTTAATCTTACTTACAATTAGACCTGAGATCCTATTTGCTTTAAAATATGTCTGTTATATCATTAAATTTTTTAATGAATCTTATTCAAGGCATGGCAGAAAACAACAATAAGATGCACCCTTCATTCTGTATTATTGCATGTTGAACCGATCCCGAATATTTATAATGCGAATATAGATTAAAGTTACCAATAAATAAAAAAAAACACCCCGATTCCTCAGCGTGTTTTAAGTTTAACTTTTCCTATATGTATTATGTTGTAGGTATTTTATCCGTTTGGGACTTTTCGTGCTGTTTTACCCTTCCTCCTTTAATCCATGTTCGGCGATAGTAAGCTTCATCGAGACTACTTATGATTACACCATTAGAAGTGGATGCGTGAATAAAACGACGGTCTCCTAAAAATACTCCTACATGATTTACTCTTTTTCCTTTTCGTGAAGATGTTCCGAAAAATACCAGATCGCCCGGTTTCAAATCGTCTTTGCCCAGATCTTTTACATCTTGTGCAGATATGTCTCTACTGCTTCGTTGTAATTTTATACCAAATACATTTTTATAAATAGTAGTGGTTAATCCTGAGCAATCCATTCCTTTAGGACTGGTTCCTCCTCTGCGGTAGGGAGTCTTAAGCCATGTAACGGCTTCGCTGTAGAGTGATAGGATGGTACTGTCGTTAGGTAGAGGAAGACCTGTTTTCTTTTCTATTGTAGTCAGTTTTGCTGTTTGTTCTTGTTCTGTAGTCTCGCTTTTTTTCTCCTTTGCGGATAGTGTAGCGCAGACAAGCATAAAGCTTAATCCGGCAAGTAGGGTCTTAATAGAAAAGTTTTTAATCTGCATCCGTTAATTGTTAAATTTTCGATCTGAGCAAAAGTAAAGAATATGATCTTTTTACACAACCCCTTAAAAGTTATTTTCTCTTAAATAGTGTCTTATTATATGTTTATTTAAAAATCGTTATTTTGTAAGTAGCTTATCTTTAGTTGAATATATTTTTGTGTGTGAAATTGTGTTTAACAACATGATTTTTGTTTTTTATTATTCAGCACTAACAGTAATTATCTAATTTGATGGACTAATTTATGAGATAATTGAGCAATTTAAGATTGAAATAAATTGATGGTTATGTTTTTTTTGTACGTTTGTCCGTGAAATTTTTAGAGCCATAATTTATGGACAAAACGGATTTGAAATAGATCGTAATAAAATTTCTGTGACAAATTTGAATAGCCTCTCAGCTTTGTAGTTAAACTAACAACTTACTAAATAATGCGACGATTGCGTATTGGTTTTTTATTTCTGATAATGTTACCTCTTTTTTTAGATGTTCTTGCTGCTCCACGAAAACGTAAAGCCGTTCAGGCAAAACCGAGTTTAGAATGGGTGAAAGACAATTCGAAATTATTTACTGCTCAACAAGCTGAGGATATAAATTCGAATATCCAGAACCTAAAAGATTCGTTGAAAACTCTGCCTTCTATATATGTAGTTACTCAAAATGATTATTCGATAAAATCTCCCTTTTTCAGAGCATTTAAATCGTCAGTGAGCAATGATAAATGGTATGTTTCTGAGGCTAAGGAGTATGCCTATGATTTTGTGATTCTGATACGTCCCCGAAGTAAAGTTTTTACAACCCCTCAGTTAAATATCCTGTGTAATAGAAATTCGCCGGCGATAATCCCTTTTATTTCTTTTGTAAAGATAGACCGTCTCCAAAACGAGTATAATAAATACCTCAGTGATACGCCTAATACAGCACAGTCGGAAGTTATCGAGAAGCTTATTAATACATTAGGAGCAAGGTTTTTTGATGGGCAGATCAGAGATTATACCCATGCCATCTCCAGTCAAGACAAAGTTGAAATAAACCATTTAATTAAAGGTTTTGAGGACAGCACTACGTATAAAGTCGCAGTAGTGACTACATTAAATGAAGACGGTGAGGATTCTGTATTTGGACGAGCCTTGAAGCAGCAAAATAATGATTCTCAAGACAAAAAAATACAAATGACGGTTGAATACAAGAACTTGAATGCCGATATTGTTTTTGTTTTTTACCCCAAAGGTGTGCATATATTCAGCTCATTGGATAAAGATAAATTATCGGATAAAGCGATACAAAATCTGATGTCGAAGTTTGCATCTCCACAAGCTAAGACAGCAAAATATAAGCAAGCAATGCAACTTTCCCTGACCGCTTTGTCAGAACATTTGAAGGGCGAAAAACCTCTGGATGGAATGTCGATATGGGAAAAATTAGCGGCAACGCTGCTGGGAGTTGGTATACCCGCAGGCTTTGGTTGGTATATATTTAAGGATAGCCTGAGAAAGAAAAAAACGAAAGTTACCCATGTTAAGCCTGTTGCAAATAAACCTGCAGCAGAAAAAAAGCCAGTACACTCCCCACAAAATAAGCCGGTTGTTAATCAAACATCCGTATCTAAGCCTGAAAGGAAGGAAGAAAAGCCTGTTCCTAAACCAAACATCCCCCCGATAACTGAGCAGGTCATGAAAAAAATACCTCCATTGGAATTAACAAAGCCTACAAGTCATGCTGAGGATAGGGGATGGACACTAGATAATACAGGAAGCTTACCCGTTACCATGAGTCGCATAGATGATGTCTTCAAACCGATTTCTCCCCGAAATGAACACGAAAAAGTGATGCTCGAAATGATCGACTATATGCGTTCCCTCAGAGAATATACAGACCAAGAGATAACCCACTCGCTAGGTAATGGAGGGGTATCTCTTTATCTGGATGAATTATACGGATATGTTGATCCTGCTGCTGTGCGTATCGTTTTTAACAGAGGACTTGATATTCTTATAAAAAACTATGCAGAACGTGATCCCAGAGTATCTAAGTATGTGAATGGTGCACGTCATTAAGTTTACAGACCTGTTTATCTGTTTATCTTTGTTTTTGCCCTGACTTTTCTATTTTGGAAAGCCATTTTTTACGGATATTTTCATCTGAGTTTTTAACTATTCCGATGTAAGTGACCCTTACTTTGCTGATTCCACAAAATTGGAGGGTGCATTTTTTGAGTTGATTTACACTTGGTGCATTATATACAAGTCCATAATACCATGCCGGTTGATCGAGGGTGGTAATAATGTGAGCCGTTTTCCCTTTCAGTAGTTTTTCCCATTTCCATGAATTGGGTATGGGACGAAAAGTAAGTCCGGGGAGAAAGACTCTATCTATAAAACCTTTGACAATGGCCGGCAAACCTCCCCACCAGACCGGATGTACCCAAACCAAATGATCAGCCCATTGGATGGCTTCGAATGCTTTAACCAAATCAGGCTCAAGCTCGGTACGTTTTTGATATCCATATTGTAAGTTGGGCGAAAAGTCAAGGTCGGCTATTCTTATTTTTCGAACTTCTGCTCCGCTCTGTTCTGCCCCTTTCTGATATGAATTGGCAAGAGCAAAATTTAAACTGTCCTTATTGGGATGTCCGTCTATAATGAGTATCTTTTTCATCGTGATTGTTATTTAAACTCTTTACTGGATTTTTTATGCAAAAGTACCTCCAAGTATTCATTTAAATTCAAGACAAATGTCTATAAAATAGACTTTCGTATGCGTGTTAGATGTCGGGTAGATATCCCCAGATAAGAAGCAATATAATGTAGAGGAATATGTTTTATATATTCAGAATTGTTTTTCTCCAATAACTGATAACGCTTAGTTGCATCGTCTTTTTGAAATGAAATGATGCGTTCTTCGAGTTTTAGATATTGCATTTCGGTAAGTATGCGTCCCAATTTCTGCCATTCGGCACTCGTCTGATAGAGGTATTCCAAATCAGCTTTCTGTAGAGCCTCTACTTTTGTGTCCATAATAGCCTGAATATTTTCGTCGGTAGGTGTTTGTTTTATAAAGCTCGAAAAAGCCGCCATCATCTCACCTTCGAATGTAATGCAGTTTATGGTTTCTATCCCTTCGCTATCGGTAAAGTAAGAGCGTAATACGCCCGATTTGATAAATACGATCTCTTTGCAGATACGGTTAGCTTGGATTAAGAAATCACCTTTTTTTATATCCCGTACGGTCAGAAAAGGATCCATTCGGTTTAATTCTTCGGATGATAGTATATTGAGTGACGAGAAATATTTTTTCATGTATAAATCTTAAACTTATAGAATCAGCAATCAAATTGATAGGAGGTTTCATCTACAGGGGCTACTATTTCTTGATTTTTTGCAGGAGATGAAAGGAAAAGAGTAACTCGCTTTTCTTCGTAATCACGAGAAGTATCGAAAACAAAATCGGGTTTTCCATCCTCATCCAGATCGCCGATAAATAAAATCTGTACAAAAGTATCATTAAATCGCGGAACGGATATCAAGAGTTGTTTTTTATCCTTGGTATACAGATAAAGTTTGTAATTAATGATTTCATTGTGGGACTTTTCTGCCGGAAAACTATCTATGATATAAGCATTGTTTTCGTCCGTATAAGTTCCATCAGCTCTAAGTGTATATTCTATGTCATTGAACGTGAAGGTTAGTTTTTTACCCGGTTGAATGGCAGTAACCTCAGGCACGAAGCTTTTTATTTTCTGATCTTTTGCAGATATACCTTTGATCATTAAAATAGCATTTCTTGACGATACAAAAGTGGTTGAATCCATTAAGCAGTCATCGTATTCTTTAGCAACGGTAATTTGTGATTTTTCGAGGATAAATTCACCGGTCGATTCATCTTTGAGAAGATCATACCAGTCTTCGAGGAGCATCGATGCAAATTCCGAAGGTTCGCTCCCTCTGTACATTCCATCTATAAAAATATTTACTTTTTCGTTCCTAAAATCAATCGGTAGGAATGGTGCAGACTCTATATGTATTGTATCGTTGGTCATAGAGGTTAAAGAGGTTGCATTACAATTTGATGTATGCATTGAAAACCCTATCAACCCTATTGTAAATAGTGCTATTTTGTAATTCATAAGTTGTTCTTAAACGACAGTAGATAATAACATAGAATGTCTTGATACCTCAATCTGCAAGAGTCGAATCTTTGTAATAGCCTCTCGCATCCGTATGTATAACAATGCTGTGCTCTCCAAACATTTCGTCTGCATCACAAGTAATAACGATTGTATTGTCTTGATTGAATGTGATTTCGGTAATAGTTATCCGCTCTTTAAATTCATCGAGAGTAACAGTTGCCGGCTCTTCGTCGCTTTCATCCTCGCTCTCTTCAAGCCAGTAATCATTTTTGAGTTCCAGCATCGAAGCATACATTCCTCTTAAAACTTTCTCATAGAATTTTTCGGACATCAATCTGTCGGCATATTCTATGGTTTTCAATAGATTGTCTGCTTCATCCAGATAAACGATAATTCTGACGGGTTTGTCTTCAATCTTAATAAATGAGACATACTCCTCATCTTCAAATTCTAATGTGCCGAGAGTTTTACTGTCTAACGATTGGTATACAACCTCTGTGAGCGATGGTATTACATATTGTTGACACGAAAGTGTATCAAATGCCTCCTGTATTTCCTCTTCGGTGGCTATACCATAAATGGGCTTTAGCTTCCGCTCGATTTCGGTAATGTTGGTAGTTATGGTTTTTTCGTCGGAGAGAATCTCCAGTATATTACCATCAAGTAGTCTTATTCTGGGCTTTTTCAGATTGTTAGGTATGCAATAACTATTAACGGAACTTGCTACCGGTGTTAATTGTAGTATAGTAAGACCCCACTGTGTATCTTCTGAAGTTTCGGTTTCCTCATTTTTTTTTGGCTCAGAATTGAGAATGCATCTCTCATCGTCCTTGTTTTCAACTTCAAACTGTCGTCTTATAACCATCGTACTGTATTCTCTATTCACAGTACATTCTGATGTATAACTGGCAGTCATGTGATTTAACTCTCTAATATCACCTTCTTGTGCTTTCTTAAGCATGTCAAGAAGATCCTTAATCTCCCATCCAGTCATAGCCCTATTGAATAAATAAAGTATTTAATGAACTATTTAGAGATATAACAAATTTTGCTTGTTATAGTTCCCATACCATTAAATAGGTCAGAGACCTTACTTAATACTATATAAGTTTCCCTAAGTTATTGAAAAAAATCAAAAGTTGATCATTTTGACCTTTTTTTTCGATAATGATTATGAATTTATAAGTGAGAGGGGTTATTTATTGACACTTAAATATTGCCAATATCGGCTGTTTCAAACGATGGATACCGAAGAGCAGATTATTTCGTGTCTTTGAAATTACAATAGCATAAGTAGTGTAACATATGGTACAAACCAATGGATATAGATTCTATAGTTTTGTCTTATCAATGATCAACCACTAAAATATATATGACCATGAGTAATATGTTTTGTTTTCAATGTCAAGAAACATCCAAAGGTACAGGATGTGAAATAATGGGTGTCTGTGGAAAAACTCCCGAAGTGTCGGATATTCAAGACCTACTGTTATTTGTAGCACGAGGAATTGCGGTATATAACGATGCTTTAAGGAAAGAGAATAATGCTTCGGCAGTAGCCGATAAATTTGTTGTGGATGCTATGTTTATCAGTATCACCAATGCAAATTTTGACTTCGAAGCCATCAAGAGTAAAGTAAAAGAAGGTTTGGCATTAAAGAGCGGTTTAGCGTCTCAGCTTGTAAATACCCCTGCTACTCTGCCTGACGAATGTCTGTGGAATGGTGATGAGGATCAGTTTATGACAAAAGCCAAAGAAGTAGGTGTTTTACGTACCAAAGACGAAGACATCCGCTCGTTGAAAGAACTGGTACATTACGGATTGAAAGGAATGGCAGCTTATGCAGAGCATGCTTATAATTTGAATAAAATAGACGACGAGATATCAGGTTTTATGCAACGTGCCCTAGTTCAACTGACACGTGAAGATATCTCGGTGGATGAATTAATCGGGTTAACTCTCGAAACAGGTAAATACGGTGTGCAGGCTATGGCATTATTAGATGCAGCGAATACAGGTAAATATGGCAATCCTGAAGTTACCGAAGTAAACATAGGTGTAAAAGGTAATCCCGGTATATTGATCAGCGGACACGATCTTCGTGATATTGAAGATCTTCTGATACAGACCGAAGGAACAGGCGTTGATGTATATACTCACAGCGAAATGTTACCGGCTCATTATTATCCTGAGTTGAAAAAATACAAACACTTGGTTGGAAACTACGGTGGTGCATGGTGGCAGCAAAAAGAAGATTTTGACTCGTTTAATGGCCCTATCCTGTTTACAACAAACTGTATAGTACCTCCTTCTAAATCGGCTTCGTATCGCGGACGTATTTTCACAACGGGAGCAGCAGGTCTCGATGGAGCGAAGCACATTGCCGAACGCAAAGACGGACAGCCTAAAGATTTTTCTGAGATTATAGCCATGGCTAAAATATCTCAGTCGCCACGCGAAATAGAAACCGGATCTATTGTAGGAGGCTTTGCTCACAATCAGGTAATTGCTTTGGCTGATAAAGTGGTAGAAGCTGTTAAAAGTGGAGCAATCCGTAAATTTTTCGTTATGGCAGGATGCGACGGTCGTATGAAGAGCCGTAATTATTATACCGACTTTGCAGAAGCCTTACCCAAAGATACGGTTATACTTACAGCCGGATGTGCTAAATACAGATATAATAAACTGCCGTTGGGTGATATTGGCGGTATACCTCGTGTATTGGATGCCGGACAATGTAACGACAGTTACTCTCTTGCTGTTATAGCCTTGAAATTGAAAGAAGTATTCGGGCTTGAAGATATCAACGACTTACCTATTGTTTATAATATTGCTTGGTACGAACAAAAAGCGGTAATAGTTTTACTTGCTCTGTTGCATTTGGGTGTTAAGAATATTCATTTAGGACCAACATTACCCGGATTTTTATCTCCGAATGTAACCAAAGTATTGGTTGAGAATTTCGGAATAGCCGGTATTACTACTGTGGAAGACGATATGCAGGCTTTTTTAGCAAGCTAATTACTTGTTTGAGTAACGAATAAAATGTATTGGTATATTTTATAGTTATAACAATCTATGTTTGTAATACTTGCCATAGGAATAAAAAGGTCTGTGACCATAATTGTGTTGGAGAGTCAGGTTGTAATTATTACAACAAAAAGGTCGGAATTCAATTCCGACCTTTTTGCCTAATAGAGGGTTTTAGTGTTGTTTAGCTACCTTAAGTTGTTGTTGCATTTCTGTTGTTGTTTGTTTGTAGGTAGCCTGAGATTTTATCTCTTAGTAAAGATCCAATATAGAAAAATACGTTTAATTAATTATTGCTTTTGTATTCGTTGCATATAATATTATCTTTTTCTGCTTTTTTTTCTTCGTTTTGTTTGTATGTTGCTGTATTATAGTAAATTACTATTGTGTGTTTTGGTAATTATTTGAAAGTTTGCTGTATAAGTATTTAAAACTTATTGATTATGTCAATAAATATTTTCCTTTATACAATATAAAAGAGGTAAAATACTATATTTGTTGTTGTAGTTTAAGAATATGGATATAGTTGTAAAAAAGATAGTGTGTTTTTGTTTGTCAATAATAGTATTCACTGCTTGTGATGAAGGTGTTGATGAAATGGATAACCCAAATCCGGTTTTAGGCGTTTGGAATAGTTATCATCAAGATACAGATAGTCTGGTAATGACCCGTGTGTTTACCGTTGATTTTTATTCTTACTTTATGTTTGCAGAAGGAAAAGTTCAGAATGAAATGAACAAGCAACACTATTATATTAATAAAACTCAAATCATACTAGATCAATATACTCAAGATTACGTTATTGACGGGGATACACTTTGGATTACCAATAGTAAAGGCGACCAGGTAACCAAATACTTAAAAGCCGATAAGTAATTAAAATTCAGCTGTTATTTCTCTACTACTCTTAGAATGATACTAATTGAATTAATTTGTTTTTGTTCAGAATTCTGACATGCTTTTTATTGATCTCTATCAATCCGTCATCCTGCATATTGGCTAGCTCACGAGCCAGCGACGGACGCGAAACTCCAAAATACTCTGATAATGCCAGTTGAGTACGATCCAATTCTGCTTCTGCTTTATCGGGTTTGGTTAGTTCAAGAAAGTACATAGCTAACTTCTGGCGGATTGTTCTGAACGACATGAAGTGAAGCTTCTTTGATAGCATAGACGCATACATAGCCGATATATTGAGGAAATTAAGCAATACCTGCTCGTTTTGCTGAAGCATTTTGAGAACCGAAGGTTTGGGGATAATCAAAGCCGAGACATTCTCTTTAGCTGTAACCTGCACCGGAAAGCGATTGTTTCTTCCGAATAAGAACAAGACAGCTAAAGGATTGGGTGCATATATATCTTCTACTTTTACCACCTTAGCCGATGCATCAGCCATTTCGGCCTTTACATAACCATCTGTCAGAATAATCAATCTATTGCAAGGCTCATCCTGCATGGCCAGAATCTCTCCTTTTGCAAAAGACTGTATATCGTAATGAATATTTGCCAGCAAATCTTTTAAATCATCTGGTGTAATGCCATTGAATATAGGTGATAAGATCATTTTCTCAAATTCCATAATAAAATCTTTTAGTATTTATTGTCCATTCAAATATAGCAACGATTGGTAATTATAACTGTGAAATATGATTCTTTTTTACTTGAGTTTAAAATAATAGCTAACAATGCGAATCTATAGTTGAGGTAAAGGTTCTTTTTTACTAAAACACGCATATGGGTTTGTTTTTCATTTTGCCTTGATGCAAAACGAAACAAAAGAACAAGACTGTGGCTTCTGCTACTTATAAACTCCTTACTTTCTAACAAAAAAACAGTACAGCCCGAAGAAATGTTCCTTCGAGCTGTACAATATAGTATAAAATAGTGTATAACTTATTGCTTACGAGGTTCTGCACCCATTTGCAATTTTAAAGTTCCACCTTTTATAAATTCGGCATAAGGAAGTCTTAAACTTGTATCTTCTTTTCCATTAAGCGATGCATTCTGGATATAGATATTTTGTTTCGAATTGTTTAATGCTTCGATAACAAACTCACCCTCACGTACATTTTGAGGAAGCCTGATAGTTACCTTATCAAACAATGGGCTTCCGATCTGGAATGCAGGGTCGGGAGAAGTAAGGCCTTTCACATCGAATAAACCGATAGACGACATCACATACCATGCACCCAATTGTCCCTGATCTTCATCTTGTCCGTAACCATACCCGTGAATACCATCTGTACCATAAAATTCGTCACAAATAGCACGTACCCATTTTTGAGTCAGGTCAGGTCGTCCCGAAAAATTAAACAACCAAGATATATGCAAGTTAGGCTGATTACCGTGATTATACAATCCCTCTAATCCGGCAAAGGCATCAATATTAGTACCTCCTCCGAATATACTTTTTTGAGAAATCGTAAATATGCTGTCCAAACGGTTATTGAATTCTTCTTTACCTAGAGTTTCTACTAGCTCTTCTGCATCGTGAGGCACATAGAATGTGTATTGCCATGCATTACCTTCCTGAAAACCAACCCATGGTGCGGTAGGATTGAAGTCTTTGATAAACTCGCCTTTTTCATCCTTAGGTCTCATAAATTTAACGGACGGATCATATACCTCTTTCCAGCCTTTTGATAGTTTCATCAACTGCTCATAGTCGGCTGTCTTACCCATAGCCTTAGCAAACTGAGCCACAGCATATGCACTGAAAGAATATTCTAGGGTATGCGAAGTTCCGAATGGCGAACCTTCGGTGGTCAATTCCTCTTGTCCTGGTTTGCTGACAATATAAGGAGCGT
Source organism: Dysgonomonas sp. HDW5A (assembly GCF_011299555.1). Taxonomy (NCBI): domain Bacteria; kingdom Pseudomonadati; phylum Bacteroidota; class Bacteroidia; order Bacteroidales; family Dysgonomonadaceae; genus Dysgonomonas; species Dysgonomonas sp. HDW5A. The sequence goes on from NZ_CP049857.1 coordinate 2,963,002, forward strand.
ACCCTCGCTTTACGAATGCACCTACGTCCATTTTACCTGCTCCGGCAATACGTCCTTCATACTCCAGTTCGTTTTTGCGTGCTGCCTGATAAGCCAGTTCTTCATCAAAACCTCGTATGCCAATGTTGTGAGCGGCAGCAATTGCCAAGCCTGTAAAGTTAGTTCCTACGCCCGATACAAATTTGCTGGTTGCGATTCCATCTCCCAACCATCCTGCATCCTTGTATACAAGTAATTGACTTTGAACCCAATCAGCATAATACTCAGGATAAGCCAATGCCCACAATTGAGTAAGATTCCAATAACCACCCCAGATAGCATCTGTATTGTAGTGATTGTGTTTAGGTTTACCATCAGAGGTAAGCTCTATTTGTCCAACCGTACCATCATTCTTTGGATAAGCTCCGTTTATATCGCTTGCCAAACCACGCCCCAAAAGTGCATGGTACAGAGAAGTGTAAAATTTAATTTTATCGTCTTCGTTCGTAGTTTCCACTTTGATACGACCCAAATAATCGTTCCATGTACCAAGAGCTTGCTCTTTTGCCTGATCGAAAGTAAGGTCTTTGGCTTCTGCTTCGAGATTCAGACGTGCATTATCAATAGAAGTGTACGATAATCCTACTTTTATGGTAATCGCTTCATTTGCTTTAGTATCGTATGTGAGATACATTCCCGCACCGATACCTTTAACTTCTTTCTGATCGGCTGTGTATGTGCTGTCGATAAATGTTCCGTAACTTACAGGAGCTTTATCGGGTATTGCCGAAAAATACATTGTAACGACTGCATCTTCCTGATATTTTTTCACGTATTCGGGTTTTGTAGTCACATACCCTTCGATACGCCCATCATCGGTTAAGGTTACCTGAGCATCTACTACAGCTCCACTCTCTCCCTGACGATGACCTATGTCAAAAATCAGATTCGATTCCTTCGATTCAGGAAATGTATATCTATGAAAGCCCACCCGGTCGGTTGCGGTAAGCTCGGCTTTTACATTATAATCTTTCAATACTACCGAATAGTATCCAGAGGTTGCAAACTCGTCTTTACGGTCGAAACGTGAACGATATCCGCCATCAGGATTTTCGAGTGTTCCGGGTTGTGTCTGCAACTGCCCTACGGTAGGTGCAAATACAACTCCTCCGATCTGAAACTCGTGGAAGTTGGCAAACCCTTCGATTGATGTGTGGCGTTCGTCGTAACCAACAGCTTCCCATCCCCATTTATTACCGTAATGTCCATTGGTAGAGGGTGCAAGTTTTGCCATACCAAAAGGTTTGGATGCAGGTGTATAGAAAAACCAGCGACTGTGTGCCGTACCAATATTTGGCTTCACATACTGTGTTAAATCGGGTTTGTCGGCTGGCTCTTTGGCAGAGTTACAACCCATAAACGAGAGAGTTAAAACAGATAAACTAATAAAAAATAATTTCATAAATTAGGTATTATTAAAGATTTTCAATTTTCAAGCCCATTCAGTTAATCGGAAAGTGTAGGTCCCCATTTCCGTAGGTCTTCACCACTAAGGTTAGTTAGACCGTGATCAAATAAATAAAACATCCGCCCACTTTCGCGAGTATATACATCGCCGGGCATATCATAAGTCTTGCCCTTAGTAATTACTTTAATACCCACTTTTGTATCGGTATTGTAAATTATATATTGAGCATCTTTTGTAGAGAACCTCAATGTATCGCTATCATTTCTTGTAGTCAGCTCGAAATTAGCGGTATCTTTATCATTGGGATAAAAGAACTCTACCTCATCCAATTCGTTCACAAAAGCATAAGTCATGTAATCACCGGAATTAAACAAGACCACTTTTTTCTTTTTTGTCGGGATATCAAAAGAAAACAAATGGTCTTTTATATCTACTGACAAATTACGAACACTTGAGGTTTCGACAAGCTTTTTTCCATTCCACTCAAACGTCGTAGTATTGATAAACTGTGGAATTGAAAAGTCCATCCCTTCCTCTACTCTGTATATTTCTCTGGGTTTGTTTTGCACTACATCAAAACGAGCAAACTGATGCCAGCAACATCCACTCTTGGTCATGGTATATAATTGCTTATCTTCGGAATTCACACCAAACATTCCACAATAGTCTTGTGCCAGACTCGTAAATTCGCTGCTGAAAATGAATTGTCCTTTGTCTGCCAGATATATTTGGTAAGAAGGTCCGTGATAACAACTATTTTGCCCGTCCTGTATGGCAAAGTCTTTTACGCCATCGAAATTAAAATCTTCGTACATAATCACACTTTGCTCTCCGTAAGGCAATTCTTTTACGTTTACGGCGACCGAATTATCTGTGTAGCTCACGGCCAACTCTTCGGATTCAACTCGTATTAATTCTTTATCAGTTCCTTTTTTATAAATAGCAATCCATCCCGGTGAGAATACTTCTGCAGTATCGGCAACATATACTTTACCATAATAATGATCTGAAAAAGAATCAGTAACAAATGTTTGCTGAGAGAACATCATTAAACTTAAATGAAAAAAAATGATACTTACAACGAGTCGGCTCATATGCGTTGGTGTGATTTCTAAATTATATTTTCTTGTAAATATATAAAAAATAGGAGGTTGAACAATAACAAAAAGGAATTGTCATCCCGACAACTCCTTTCCACACTTATCTGTCAAATTGTAATATCAATTCATCTTTGCTAACTTATTCGAATACAGAGAATGATAAAATCAAATATAACGCCTAATAATTTTAGTTCCCGCATTAATAAATAATGTAAAACATTTATTGCTCCATTTATAGCTATAACCGCATTTTGTTGTCACGCTTACCACAGCAATAATAAGGTCTGAGACCTTAGAAAATCGACAAACTGAACAAATTACCTTCAACAATCTTTTTTACCTGAAAACAACTAATAATATTAACCATAACCTAAGAACAATCATAACTACATAAAAAAAACCGAACACTAACTCATTTCGACATATTTACAATACAAAAATAGGCAAATAGATTTTATAAAAGAAAAATAAATTACATTTTATTAGTTAAATTTTTATTTAACTTTCAATTTGATTTGAAATAAAGAGTATTTCTGTTTTTAAGACAGGTTATATAAGGTATTGATCAAATTTTGTATAATTTACAATCTTAGGTATAAGCAAGTAAGAGAAACTAATTAATAAATATTGAGTTTTAAAGCTATAACTATCAGTTACGACTGTACTTAGATAGACAATATATAGGTCAGACACCTTAATAGAATAAATCAATGCTCTATTTTAATTATTAACACTCTTTACTTATGTAACTTACAAGGCCGGTTAATCTAAAATACCTTACTAATAAACAATCATACGGTTTAAATCGTTATTTTTGTGTAAAATACACATATAATGAGATTAGATAAGAATAACATTCGCGAGAAGATTAAAGATACGATGATGGAAACTCTGAAAATGGAGTTTATAGAAACTGACGAACCTACATTGGAAATGACTATGCCTGTCGGAAAATTCAACAGTCAAACAATGGGAGTTTTACACGGAGGAGCTACTATCGCATTGGCGGAAACCGCAGCAGGGGTTGCATCGAATGTCATATGTAACGAAGATGAGGCTTGTTATGGAATCCAGATAAGTGCCAACCATGTATCTTCTGCCAAGCAGGGCGAAACCGTAAAAGCAATAGCACGACCTGTCCATATAGGTAAATCGACACACGTTTGGGTAGTGGATATTACATCGCTTACCAACAACCGTCTGATTTCTACAGTGACAGTTACCAATTTTGTGGCTAAAAGCAGAAAATAATACAGATTTAAAGTGAAAAAAGGGCTGTGATTTTACATGAAAAATAAAAGAATCAGCTGGGTAGAGATAATCCGAAGAAACATGGTGACCGGATATACCGTTGCATAGGCTACGGCAGGCTCGTCACCCTCAGCGGTTGTGTTTGCATAATTGAGAGCCATGGGATTAGCCATGCTTCCGCAAAGCATTCCTATGGTTTTTGCATAATCAAATTTCAACCCTTTTATAGCTACTGTTCCCACGATAAGCACAGGTACAATAGTTAAACCGAAGCCGATAGCTATCCAGACCAATCCTTCTCCATTCATTAAAGTATCGAAGAATTGTCCTCCCGAATCGAGACCAAGACAAGCCAGATAAACCACTATTCCTAACTGACGAAGCATGAGGTTTGCACTTTGTGTAGTATAGGTGGTGATACGAAAACGTGGACCAAATGCCCCCATGAGGATTCCCACTATAATAGGACCTCCGGCAATACCCAATTTAATGGGTACGCTGATTCCCGGTATTGGAATAGGCAAAGCCCCCAATAATAAACCGAGTGCTATACCAATAAAGATGGCGATAAGATTGGGATTTTTAAGCCTTTCAAGCTCATTTCCTAATATTTTAGCCACATTGTCTACCGATGCTTTTTCGCCGACAATAGTCAGTTTATCACCAATCTGTAAAGCCAGATCGGGCGATGCAAGCAGGTCTATTCCTGCACGGTCGATGCGTGTGATGTTAATACCGTAGAGATTTCTCAATCTGAGAGCTCCTAGTTTAACTCCATTTACTTTGCTTCGGGTTACAATAATACGGCGTGATACCAGATGACTATTGTCTATATGATTCCAATCGATATCTTCTTTGTTCCAGTCTACCTCTTCTTGCTCTCCGAACAACACTTCAACCAGTTCTACATCCGATTTAATAGAGATAATAAGTACATGGTCGTTTATTTCCAATGTCGAATCGGAAGTGGGGATGGTTACCTTTCCGTCTCTCCAGATACGTGATATAATGAATTTTCGGGGCGATAACTTCATAATATCTTTGATGGTACGTCCTGCAATGGCAGGATTGGTTACCATAAATTCGCCTACATAGGTGCTTTTATCTTTCTTTTCCTTATTATTAATGTCTTCCCCTTTAGGAATAAGGCATTTTCTCATCAATGCTATTGCCAGAATAACACCCACAACGCCCAATGGATAAGCAACGGCACAAGCCAAAGCCATATCTGCCAGTTCTTTGGTCGAACCGGGCGAAATTTGTCGTAATGTCTGCTGTGCAGCTCCCAAAGCAGGGGTGTTGGTTACTGCCCCCGAAAGAATACCCATCATATTGGGCATCGATATATCGGTCGTAAAATAAATAAGAAAGGTGAGTGCTATTCCCAGTAATACGACAGCCATCGACATTATATTGAGCCGTAGCCCTCCTTTTTTCAGAGAAGGGAAAAATCCCGGGCCTACCTGTATTCCCAATGCATAGACAAACATGATAAGACCGAAGTTCTGGGCAAAATAGAGCATATCGCGATTGACTTCCAATCCGAAATGACCAATAATTATTCCTGTAAAAAAGACGAAGGTAATACCCAATGAAATATTGAATATTTTGAGTTTTCCGAGTTGTAGTCCGATAGCCGAAATTACGGAAATCAAGATAACCGTCTGTATCATCGACGGCTTAAAAATGGCATCTAATAACCAATCCATATTATTTGATAAGCAGAAACTTTTAGTCTCCTTATATTCGGGGTGTAAAGGTATTACTATTATCTGAATTATAGCAATGTGTAAATGAATCTTTTGAGATGTTCCGCTTTTTTAGATAATTATCTGTGTTTTCCGATTTAAGATGGTGTAATAGTGTTAATTTGAAAATACAAACATTTCTGTTATACGATACTGCATTATATCGTTACTGTATAGAATCATTTATTTCTAACGGCTTAACTGTCCCATCGTTTAACCTGAACAATTCGAATATATGGTTTCGGTAGTAAGGAATATATTTTTCATCCAGAATTTCCAGAAAACGAGTATTTTTGCTTTGATCTCTGTATTCGGTTATTATCCACAACGGAGGATGTGTTTCCATCATCTCGTTTATTTCGTCCAGAATCTTTTTTTCGTGTCGGGCATGCCACTCCTGTAACGTGAAATATTTAATCCCGTTGTAAGGCATTAATCCCGCCGATGGCAGAAATTTAGATAATACCATATAAGGGTATACCGAATTGCGTTCGTTCTCGGGTATCTTTGAGGCTATATCTCTGGCTCTTTCTATGTAGTAAGGAGGTGTTTCAGATTTTTCCAGAGTTATGTAACGGCTTATACATATCCAAGAGGCAGGTATGAAAACGATAAGAAAGATAATCCATGACAGTTTTTTCTTCTCCGAGTTTTGGGTTATTGCATATAATCCCAATATACATCCGAATGCCAGTATGGGAATATTCAGTGTCATGTAATGATGATATGCAGCACCTGTATGGGTGGTAATCAATCCGAAAACAAATAGTAAAGCAGACAGAAGTATAACCTTGTAATCTTTATGTTTTCTGTAAAACAAGAAAGTACCTGCTGCCAATACAATGAAAGGTGTCCAGCACTTAAATATATAGATAACAGTTCCTATGAGTGACCCGAAGAGTGACCCTGTATCGCTGGTATCCACATATTTCAGATTGAATATGAAGGATGCGTATATAAGCTCATAAAGAGCATTGTGTATCCGGAAGTATACGATTATAGGTACTGTTATCAATAAAAAGCCTAACGTAAAATAAAGAACGATTTTTCGTACACCCTTCCAGTCTTTATTTTTACAAGTTACAATAAATATAAACAGCGTGCAGGCACATACGATTCCCATATTATTGAGTCGCAGCCAGAATAGTATTCCCCCGCAAATTCCTATAAGAAGCAAATGCAGAGCTTTAACCCGATTTGGTGTTGACAGCCAAAACTGAATAGTAAGCCATAAGGTCAGGCTGATAAATGGTAAACTATGTTCCTCCGAGAGATTACCTCCCTCGATGGTGAATGTGAAAAATACGAGAGCAATCAATAATACTGTCAAACTGTTTATTGTCGATAATAGACAGCGTGCAGCATTATATAAAAAAGCGAGAGTTATAGATAATTGTGCTATTTGTAAAATGAATATGCCTGTGCGGTCGTCAGATGACAGGCTTAAGCCCAGAGCTTCGATGAAAATGAGTATAGGACCTTTATGGTCGAAATATTCAAGATAAGGTATTCTTCCATCTAAAAATAATTTGCCCAGCATAATGAATGTCCCATTGTCGCTTATGTAGTCCCAATAGTGTGGGCTTGTAGCAAACGAAAATACGGATAGATACAGAAATGCGGTGATGACAAGTAATGGATATACCCAGTAGGTATTATTGATCTTGTCAAAAGAAGCTATTTGATTGGTTGAATGCATTTTTGAAGTGCTGTTTGATGAAAATCAGTCATGCAAAAGTATATAAAAAATGATGAAGACAAAAATAGCCTGTAATGTTACAGGCTATTTATATTAAAATATTATTTGGATTGCTTTTATCTTCTTCCTGAAGTTCTTCCACTCGAAGCTGCTGAACTTGATCCTGAGCTTGATCGCGAACTCGAGCTACTGCTTTCGGTGCTTGAGCTTCTGCTCGGTGTTGAACTTGACGATGATTCTACTCGTGTTGGCGATGTAGTTGTGCTTGATGTACGTCCCGAACTGCTGGAACTCGAACTGCTGCTACTTGATGACGAACTAGGTCTTGTATAGCTGGTAGTAGAGGTGCTAGAGCTTTCTCTGCTTGAGGTACGACCACTGCTGCTTGACGCTGATGAAGAAGACGAACTAGGTCTCGAATAGCTGTTTGTTGATGTTCCCGAACTGGTCGATGGTCTCACAGCTGTACTGCTCGATGATGTTTTATCTCTGCTTGTACTTTCTTTGGGAGCTTCAGAAGGGCGTACTGTTACAGTACTAGGTCTTTCCGAAGAAGAAGTACTTGGGTTTCTGCTAGGTAAAGTACCCGAACTTGTTCTGTCTCCGGTATCTCTGCCATTAGAGCCGGATGAACTGCTTCCGCTTGTACTCGGACGTGTTGAGGTCGATGGGCGTTTATTTGATTCTGCTGCGGCAGAAGATCCGGGACGACTGTTACTCTCAGGACGTGTCGATGTCGACGGGCGACTACTTGACGGGCGTTCGTTAGAAGGTCTGCTCGTATTCGGGCGATTATTATTGTTATTATTATTCGGTCTGTTATTGTTATTGTTCGGACGATTGTTGGGTCTGTGGTTATTGTTGTGATTAGGTCTTCCCGAACCGCCATTTACAATGATAATCGGACCACCCATAGGAGGTAATACAGCAGGAGGGTAAGGAGCCGGAACAAAAGGAACATCATCATACAGAAACTCATACCCGGTCAGATAATCGTTCCAAAACTCAAGTGCATATACTTCATTCTGATAACTGCGGTATTGCAATACCTCTTGTATTCCATCTCTTGTATAATTGACGGTTAACACCCTTTCAGGATACCCTAAAAGGTAAGCCACCTCCTCTTTATTCATGCCTACAGTGAGATCATTCATTCTATCATAGTATTGAGAGGTGGTTCCACAGGCTGTCAGTATAACAGCAAGGGTGAGTATAAATAATATCTTCTTCATATATCTTGTTCGTTAGTGAGAAACTTTAGTCCTTTATACTTCGTTAGAATGAAAGTTTAACAAATGGTTTAATTGAAGATTCATAATTATTGCAAAGATATACGTTTTTCTTACGCATTTGATTTAAAAATTAGAATAAGGTTAGATTTATTATAAAAAAACTGTACTGATTTTAAGGATTTCAGTACAGCTTCTATGTTTTAATGTAATTGTATAAGTGCTATGATGTTAGACCTTACCATTCGTTATAAGCAGTTCCGTTTTTAAGTGCAAAATTGTATTTTTCTTTATCGAAAGTAAATAAAGTGGCTGATTTTGACCCCCATTTTTTAGAAACTTCGTCTAATTTAAGAATAAAACCAGATGCGAGCATCTTACGTTGGAAATTGCGTCGATCTAACTTGCGATCGAGTATGGTCTCATAAATAACACGCAAATCGGACATGGTGAATTTCTCGGCTAAAAGCTCATATCCAATAGGAATAGTATTTATTTGAGAACGTATCGAATTTACAGCTTTTTCGATTATTTTGTTGTGATCGCCATACAATTCGGGTACTTCATTGATATGAAACCATTGTACCTCTTCCGAATCTGCCGCTTTAATTTTAAGTTTAGAGTATTCAACCAGAGCATAATAGCCAACGCTTACAAATCTTCTGAGCAGCCAATGCGGATCTTTTTCGGGGTGATTGGCATCGACGGTAAGTATATGTTTGTTGTCATCGGGATGAACCCTGCCTGTGTCTCCGAATAAATAAAATTGCTTAAGGTAAATTTCATTCAATCCGGTTCTTTTCGACAGAATACGATAAGCTGCGTCATTTACATTTTCATCCAGATATACAAACCCTCCGGGTAACATCCATTTTTGGTTACCATCAAATTTACTCAATAGTATTTTTAAAATTCCTTCATGAAATCCAAATATAATGCAATCTACAGATACACTTGGAAGGAAATTTTCAGCGTCTTTTTCCATTAAAGTCTTATAATTTTCAGCGTTTTTATTTGCCATATATGATTAAGTAATTGAACGTATTTAATATTATTTTTCAAAACCATAACAAGCTATAGTTGTTATACTTGCCAAAGCAATAAAAAGGTCTCATACCTTACAATATCTATTTATTCTCAAATTTAGACAGTCCAATTTAAATTACTCTATGTTTATGTTTTTTTAACAACAACCGGATGGGAGGTTTTTTGCTTTGTTGTTGAGTTTAGCCTTGTTTATGTATTTGTTAAATAGTTGGTTATCTCTATTGTGTTAAATGATGAGAATTGAAAGATCGGTATAACAAAAACTAGAATAATTGTTGTTATACCGACACTAAGAATTTGTTTGAATTTTATTATTTAGATCCGGACATAATTCCCGAATCGTTATCGGAATTGTTAAGCCTTTTGTCTCCACCTTTAAATTGTCGTCCGAAATTGACATTAAACGATGCCTTAACGAATATCAGTTGGGTAAGATTGGGAGTGTATATTTTCGATTGCGATGGAGCCAGTGCCGACCAGTTCTGATCGTTTCTCCTGTATGTACCGCCGAATGGATTGAAAGCTCCCAGAATAATCGAGTAGTTCTGCTTGTTGTACCCGAAGCTTATAGAATGTATGCGTTCTCCCGATTCAAGCGATTCGCCATAGAAGTAATCCCAAGGAGTATACATCGAGAAGTTGGCAACCCAGCTTTTATAATTTCCGTCTATCGACATACGCATATACTTATTGGTGTAGGTATGCCTGTAATCGCTGCCCTCGCTGATGTAGTGGTTTATTCCAGGAGTAAAGGCAATGGTCAGGCGGTCTTTAATCGGACGGAACCGAAGGGTAACTTCGGCACCCAATTGTTGGTGTGCTTTTTGATTTTCGTAAGTCCGTATAAATTTACCATCCTCAAAAAGAATCCTTTCGGCTACCGGTTTTCGCTGGTAATTGTATTGTAGAAATACATCAACACCAAACATCCCTTTATCGTATCCGGCAGTAATATTATTACTATATCCTTGCGACATCTTCAGATTGGGATTACCTCTGCGAATCTGTAACGAATCGATTTCCTGTTCCACTGCATTCAGATTGGCAAGCGATGGAGTGTTGCCCCAGATATTAATTTTGTAACGGATAAATGTTTTATCGTTGATATTATAAGTTACACGTGCCGAGGGACGGAAAGAGTAATTTTCTTCTCGGTCTTCACCCTGACTGTAATACGAACGTATGCCACCCACGCTTGCTACATAATTGAACTTGCCTTTCTGTATCTGATACTCGGCATACACATAAGTTTCGGCAAGATTCATGGCTACTTCGGCCGCCGTATTACCTGTATATTGATTTTTGGTAAATACCTGAGCGTGTTTTACACCTGTGGTGAATTTACCTTTTTCGGTTTTCTTTTCATAGATACCTTCCGATATAAGCGAATATTTATCTCCCGTAATATGAGACTGGATATCTGTAACGGGGTTTCCATCTCTCGATTCTTCATAAACACGGCTATTTTTAGAATCGATATACGTTCCCACCACATTTACAATTATCAGTTGATCTTTTTTGAGGTTGCGTTGAAAATAAATATCCAATGAAGGTATATTGGTCTTTTCAGACGAAAGATCCGAGATCGACAAGGGTACATTATTATCTGACGTTGTAATGGTACTCCTGCGGTTACTGTAAAGATTGGGAGAGTTGTTGTATGCATTTCTGAATACGACATTCAAAAAATATTTATCAGTTTCCATTAAACTATAATTCAAAGCCAGATTCAAATTGTTGTATTTGAATAGGGTAGGCTCACCCACTTCGTCGCGATGCAATGTTTTGTCCGGAAAATTAAAAGTTTCGCTGTTGCTTCTGGTCCACTTAAGTTTTCGGTGTCCCCAATAGGCATTCAAGCCGAATTCCGATTTTCGGTGGTTTACCTTCACTGCCAGATTATCTTCTGCAAAACCTACAGGACCTATTATATTCATAAAATCGCCATGTATATTTCCACCCGATTCTCTGCGACGTACAATGTAATCCAGTACAGCAGATGCACTACCGTAACGGGCTCCGGGGTCATCGTGATATTCGATACGGATTATATCTGCGGGAGTAATGGCTCGTATTTCTTCATTGGTGGTCAAAGCACCGTTGATACGAAGTTGAACCTCGCCTCTACCCGAAGTGGTGATGGCATTATCTATCGGGTTGATATTGATTCGGGGCAATTGAAGCTGTTGCAGCAAGTCAAGCCCATTGGTAGACGTTTTTATCTGCGATTCGGATGGGAATATCAGTTTACGATCTGCTTTGTCTATGACCGATTGTGCGGTAACTACTACGGCAGTCAGTGCTACAGATGATGGTTCGAGTGTAATATTGCCCAAATTACTGTCCGTTGTGGGACTCTTAACAGGTACATATGACGTTTCGTATCCCATATACGATACAGATACCAGATAATTGCCTGTCGGATTGATAATATCGAATAATCCGTTTGCATCGGAGTTCACACCTTTTACAAAAGTAGAGTCGGATTGAAGCAATGTAACATTCGCATATTCGATAGGGGAGGCATTGGTCTTATCGACCACTTTGCCCGATATTTTTATTTGTTGAGCCGACAATGTGTTTATTATTGCCAGAGATACTATCATAAGGTTTACAATCCGTTTCATGTTATCTTTATTTTATTTGTATATATGACGGTATAAGTGGCACTTTGGTTACTCAATTGTGGATGTTTTTTTATTTATATTATTTTTTTATTTCCGCTGTTAGAGGTAAACTATTTAGAATTATTCTTTTATGCTTAAATATCATTGTTGTCAATTTTTTTATTACCCGATTTATATTGCCTTCCAAAGTTTATATTGTAAGATATTTTGAGGTAAGGCATTTTACTGATCGAAGGGCTGGTGACGGTTGACGAGCCGGGGATGAATGCCGACCAAACTTCTTGCCCCGATTTCCACTCCTTTGTAAAGGGGTTTATTATACCTCCCGATATCGAAAAGCGATCAGTTTTGTATCCTGCACTGATATTTTGCCAAATCTCACCCAGATATAGTGTTTCTCCTTCGAAATATTGAAAACTGTTTGACAGGAATGCGTTGAATATCCATTTTTTGTAACTGGCATTTACTTCAGCATTGTAATACCAATGAGTAAATGTATGTGTGTAATTATTTCCTTTATTGATATAGCGAGCTATACCCGGTGTTATACTCATGGTCAGGTGGTCTGTTATGGGTTGTACCTGAATCCTTAATTCACTCATGAAATTATGGAATGCGATTTGATTGTTGTTCTGGTTAATAAATTTCCCATCCTCAAAAAAAATGTCGTTCGCTATATTGCCATCTACATAACGGTATCTCATCCACAGGTTTAAATCGATGATGCCCTTTTTATATCCTCCCCATAATGTGTTTTGATAAGTCATAAATGGTTTGAGGTTAGGATTTCCACGTCTTATTTGTAGCGAATCGATGTCTTGTTCCACATCGTTTAAGTCTCCTTCCGATGGTAACCTGTTGTATATAGTTCCGTTGTATTTCAAATAAGTACCCTCATTGATATTGTAGGTAACCCGCAGCACCGGACGAAAGATGTACTTTTCGGTTTTATTTTCCCCTGTGCTGTAATAGGTACGAGTACCACCTATACCGAGTGATGAATTGAATTTACCTTTTTTGATCTGGTATTCACCATATAGATACGTCTCAGACTGATTCATGTCTACCTGAGACTTGGTACTGCTGGCAAAAGTACTTTCGGTGTAAGCCTGAGTATGCCTTAATCCTGCCGAAATTTTGCTTGTGGCGAATGTCTTTTCATAAATACCTTCACCAACAAATGTATATTTCTTGCTTTTGTTGAGGTTGTGGATATTGGTGTAAAGTAAATCATTACGCCTTTCCTGAAATGTATAATCAGTTTTATTATAGGCATATTTCCCGATAACGTTTACTATAATTAATTGCTCATTTTTAAGGTTTCTCTCATAATATAAATCGAGTAAAGGAGCATTGGTTCTGTAAGAAGTCTGCTTGTAAACATTAACGGGAGTAGAGTTTCCCGAAGTGTATACACTGATTTCGTCGTCCCACGAATTAGGCGTATTTCTGTAATATTGACGAATAGCAGCATTGAAAAAGTATTTACCCGACTCTTGCAGGCTGTAATTGAGACTGTTGTTGATTCCCATTGTATTAAAAGGAATGGTTTCACCAATTCTGTTCTGCTGAATTTTTTTGTCAGGAAATACAAACGTTTGTTCGCTGTTTCGGGTAAAGTCGAGATTGCGGTACCATTGATTGCTGTTGAAACCGAATTCCGATTTTTTATGATTTACTTTTGCATTCAAAGAATTATTTCCAAATCCCGAAAAAGGATTGTTCATCAGTTCTGTATTTACACTTCCCCCTGAGTTTTTGCGTCTGGTAATAAAATCGAGTACAGCTTCAACATCTCCATAGCGAAGCCCGGGATTGTCGTGAAATTCGACCCTTATCACATCTTCGGGAAGAAGTGCCAACACTTCGGAGTAGGTGACTATAACTCCGTTTATCCTCAATTGTACTTCGCTGCCGTTGGAGGTTTTGACTACATTGTTTACTTGATCGATAATAAGACGTGGCAACATTAGATTCTGCAAAAGACTGATACCGCTGGTAGATGCTTTTAATTGTGCAGTACTGGGTAGTATAACATCCCTGTCTATCTTATGAATAATGGGATTGGCAGTTACCGTGATATCATTCAGTGCAATAGAGGCAGGATGCAAGGCTATATCGCTTACATTAATGTCTTTTTCTGATTTTTGCAATGGTAATATTTGGGTTTCATAGCCTAAATACGAAATGGAAAGAAGATGTTCCTCTTTAGAAACATCAGGAATAGAGAAGCGTCCGTCGTCGTTAGAATTGACTCCTTTAACGAAAGTTGAGTCTTGTTTTAGTAGAGATACGGTGGCAAATCCTATCGGGCTCGATTCTACTGCATCGATAATTTTACCTGATATTTTTATCTGTTGAGCTGACAATGTGCTTGTTATTATCAGCAGAAAGGTCAAAAGTGGTAATGTGTAACGCATAATATAGTCTTATTGTTTACTCAATAGACTCTATCGCGATGCTATTTGTTACACAAGGAGGGTGTGTAGTTCATTATTTTTCATTTTATCCATATATAAGTTTCTGATGACGAAACATTGTTTTGCTTATTGTATAAACTTATTGTAGCGATTGTTGTTCTTTATATATTACGTCAAAGTATTATATATGACTAACTTATTGTTTTTTATTCTTACACCCCTGGTTGTTTTGCCAATCGATGTAAGTAAAGTTGCCGATTCGTCTAAGTTTTGGCTTATTCAAGATCTTTATGATTCCTTATTGACTCTTGGCGTAAATGTTGGAGTGACAAACACTGTTGTCTTCGTCATTGTACTTTTAGTGCTGACTGCTGTTGTGTGGTTGTTAAATGTAGCAATGGGGCGTTTTTCGTTTCTATTTGTAAAAGATCAGAAGCTCGATGCTAAATCTAGGGTTATCACTATTCTGATGAAGCATGGCTTCTTTAAGCGTCTTTTTGTTCTTATTGCCATTGCTATTGTTGTATTTACTTGCCGTATTCTTTTTTCGGGCTTTTCGCTTGGCTTGGTTACCTTTGTGCTAGTCCTTTCACGTTCGGTTATGATTATCTGGATTTTATTAGTCCTATTTTCTCTTCTCGATGGATGGAATACCTTTTTTGAATTGCATCCTAAAACACAGCAAAAATCACTCAAAGGATACATACAGCTAATGAAAATTATAGCTGCCGTAATAGCTATTGTTTTTATTCTGGCAATAATAGTAGATAAAGAACCCTCTAACCTTATTCTTGGTTTTGGAGCTACGGCAGCCTTTATTACATTGATCTTTAAAGATACTATTCTTGGTTTTGTGGCCTCTATTCAATTATCGTTTCAGGATATGATCCGTCCGGATGATTGGATTGAAATGCCATCAAAGAATGCCGATGGTATTATTGTCGATATAAATCTGAGTTCGGTTAAGGTGCAAAACTGGGATAATTCGGTTACCATGATACCTATATATGCACTGGTTACCGATTCGTTTACTAATTGGCGTCGTATGGAGCTGGGACCGGGACGCCTTTTCGTTCGGTCTTTCAATGTGAATCTTAAGTCGGTTAAATTTGCCGATGAATCTCTTTTAGAATCCCTCTCCAAGCATTCTGTTACCGGTGGAAATTATATGGAGTTTTTAGCTTTGGCTCAAGTCAGTTCGCCGGATGCTTTACTTACAAATCTGGCATTGTTCAGAGCCCACCTTGAATTATTTCTGCGGAAACATCCACAGATTAATGATCAGTTGATGCTCTTTGTTCGATATCAGCACGCTATTTCGGGCGATGGCATCGGTATTGAAATTTATGCTTTTTCGAAACAGAAAGAAGCAGCCGGCTATGATACCATTCACCGCACTGTGATGGAATATGTAATAGCGAGTGCTTCACTTTTCGAAATTCTTCTTTTTCAATCTCCCTCAGGCGAAGATTTACAACGGATTACAAAGAGTAGAAGCGAAAGCCTAAACTAACAGTGGCAAATTTTTGGTTTATTCCACGCTTTACAACTGGCAGATAATATAATGATCGCTTAAGTGTATATAAAAAAGTCGGAGAAGTAATAATCTCCGACTTTTTCTATTTTCCTATATAATAGTCAAAGTCTCCTTTTTGTCCCAACTGATTAAGTGCTACATAGCGTTGAGCATCAATAGAATGATTAAACCGATCAATCGGTATATTGCTTGGGTTGCCGAATTCATCCGTGGTCCAGCGATAATTTTTGTATTCATTGATGAGGTTCGAACTTCTTTGGCTTATGTGTTTAGCGTAGCGATTCAATATGGCTAGTCCGGTGAGAATACTGTCCTTACCCTTATGAGCAGCTTCTATTTTCCATCCGCAATTACGTATTTCACGAATCGATTTAGGTTCGGCACTATCGGCTATAATTATAGTCTCTCGGGGTATATGGCATTCCTCAAGATGCTTAGCTATCATCAGATTGTCAAAGCCCCGTTCATAAAGCAACTCATCTATCCAAAGTTCGCCTTCAGATAAGCGAATGTCTATTATAGCCGTCGGGTCGTTTGTAAAGCCAAAGTCGATACCTATCCATCGTTTTTTGTAGGATGAAGGCAGGGTGGTAACCACATCCCAGTTTTGTATAATCAATCCTACCTTCGAGCCTGTTTTCCCTAAACCGTACACCTGCCACCATTCGGTGTCGTTTTTACTCGATTCTATCTCCTTTACCTGTGCAGGCGAAAGGTATTCATTATCAAGATAGGTGGAATGAATTAGAACGGCTTCTTCACGGGGAAGGACTTTTTCGTCCACCCAAAATTCATAGCATGGATTGTAATCGAGAAAAATAGTTTCGGTAGTTCTGATTGCCAGTTGGCGATAAGTTTCATAAGGGATATTGATACATTCGTTGATGTAGAGAATATCCCGTGCCGGTCCGTGTACCTTTCCGGGTTGATCGGCAGAGAAAAATTCTATATACGAATTATTAACCTGATATATTTTATCAGTAGCATTCCAATCTTTAGGATTCCACTTTCCATCCGAGCGAAGCATGTTTTCGAAATCACGCATACATCCTTTTTTGAGGTGAGGCATCGATTCGGATACTATGGATATCAGTCGTGATTTTTTAGATAGTACTGCTATACTATAAAGTAATTGCAAGGTGCTCCAGGTTTTGGAAGAACGGGTTGATCCCTTGTTGACGATCACTCGTAAGTCTTGATTATAAGCTTCGAGGTTACGGCTAAATACAGAAGTTGCTTTCACTGTGGCTTTTGTATATAGATAAAAAAGCACGAACATTGCTGTCCGTGCTTTTTGTTTAAACATTACAAGAATTTAAGTGCTAGTATTAATTGTTTCTATAAGATAGGGTTGTTTATCAAAATTTTCAGGCTTTGATATTTGGTCTTTGCTTTGATAGATAGTGTATTATCCGATGGTTTGTTCTTTTGTCTTTAGCGAAATTTATCTATTTATTATCCGCTTTATTGTATGTTAAGATAGAGTTTAGGATATCAATCAATATTTTCCGTATTTTTGCCCATTGTGTAGAATTTAATCAGAGCCAACTAACAATTCTTATAAAAGAATGAAACGAAAAAAAAAGACGATTTATGTTATAATAAATCCAGTATCGGGAACGAAATCTAAGAAAGGATTGCCGGAAAAAACAATGACTATTGATCCCCATGATTTCGATGTTCATATGTTTATGACAGGCTATGAAGGGCATGCCTCTCAGATAGCTAAGGATGCCGTAGACAAAAATGTGGATTATGTTATTGCTGTAGGAGGTGATGGAACTATCAATGAAGTGGCCAGAATGTTGGTTGGTACAGATATCATATTTGGAATCATACCCAGTGGTTCAGGTAATGGATTGGCTCGCGATCTGCACATTCCGATGAATCACCAGAAAGCAATTGAAATAATTAAGGAAAATAACGTAAAGAAAATCGATTACGGAATTGCTAATGACAATATTTTCTTTTGTACGTGTGGAGTAGGGTTTGATGCTCAGGTAAGCGAAAAGGTTTTGAATCAGTCGAGCCGTGGAAAGCTGATGTATGCCAAGAGTATGATTGATGTTTTCTATAATTTCAAACCTGAAAAATATAAGGTAACTAGCGACGATCAGGTCTTTGAGGATGAAGCATTTTTGGTGACCTGTGCTAATGCGTCTCAATACGGGAATGACAGTTTTATAGCCCCTCATGCCGATATTCAGGATGGTAAGATGAATATTGCTATTCTTAAACCATTGTCAGTTTTGAATGCTACTCAGACAGCTATTCAGTTGATGTCGAAAAATATTGGAAATAATTCAAAACTAGTCGAAATGATTACTTCCGAAGTTTTGATTGAAAGAGAAAGAGAAGGAGTAATGCATTTGGATGGAAATGCAATACAGACCGGTAAAGATATTTCTGTGAGAATTATAAATAAAGGCTTAAATGTCCTAGTACCTAAAGAAGTCCCCAAATCGGGATTTGATGGACAAGCTTTTTTGACAAATATAACTCGCTGGATATAAAATATCCAAAGGCAGTAAGTAGGCTTTATTGCTATAAAGTTGAAAAGTTAAATGACTTATTGGAGTATTAGCTAAAACGAATATCCGTGTATTTGCTAAACAGTTTGATCCATTTATAGTTATCTTCGTTTTATTTGTCTGCCCTAACAAAGGAATAAGTGTTTATTAATTTGTTAAAATGTGGGGTGCTGGACTTTTTTTGTTATTTTTGTATTTTGTAATTATCTTTTAGCTTGCCTTCTTAACATTTGGCGGCTCTGGATATTTTGTGAGAGACTCTGTAATAATAAAAAAACAGTATAATGATTTCAGATAAAAAAGTTGTAGTGGTCCTTCCCGCATACAAAGCAGCAAAAACTTTGCCTCAGACCTACCACGAGATTCCTTTTGATATTGTAGATGAGGTTATTCTGGTTGATGATAATAGCCCGGATGATACTATTGCAGTAGCTAAAAGTCTTGGAATTGCTCATATCATAAAACACGATAAAAATAAGGGATATGGTGGAAACCAAAAGACCTGCTACAATAAAGCTCTGGAATTAGGTGCCGATATTGTTGTGATGTTACATCCTGATTATCAATATACACCTAAGCTTATTCAGTCTATGTGTTATTTGATTGCCAATGATGTATATCCTGTTGTTATTGGTTCCCGAATACTTGGAAAAGGTGCTTTGAAGGGAGGAATGCCTCTGTATAAATATGTGGCAAACCGTTTTCTTACATTTTCTCAGAACTTGCTGATGGGGCAGAAGTTATCCGAATACCATACAGGATATAGAGCTTATAGTGGCGAGGTTTTAAGAAGCATCAATTACAATATAAACTCCGACGATTTTATTTTTGATAATCAATTTATTGCTCAGATTTTCAAAAAAGGATATGAGATTGCAGAAATAACTTGTCCTACGAAATACTTTGAAGAAGCATCATCAATTAATTTTGTAAGAAGTTCGAAATATGGACTTGGGGTTTTAAAAGTATCACTATTGTACTTTTTACATCGATATACTCCTGTTAAATATAGAATCTTAGACAAATCATAAAGAGATAATACTTAACATATATGTTTGTAACGAAAACGTCAATACTAACTAAACAGAATGTTTTTTTAGTTATTTGTTTTTCAGTTCTTTTCCTTGGATTTTACAGTAACTTTTGGGGTTCGGCTCGAAAGGAAGCCTTTGGTGGATTTGATGAGTACTCCGAATGTCTGGCTATAGGACGAATAGCCAGATCCGAAAAAGAAGGCGTTTTTTCTCACGGAGCTTTACCCGGAGTAAATTATGATGCTTCGGTAGTACCTGCCAATGCTGATATATGGTTTGAAGTTTACTTGGAACAAAGACCTGACTATGTGACTGATAATATCCCCGATAGTTACGATGTTTATAAAAGTCAAACAGGAGGGCAGTTTATATTATATAGTATTATACAACAGGTGTTACCCTTTAGTAATGGTTTGAAGCTGCAAATATTTCATTGCATAAATGCAATTCTATCAGCACTATGTTTCACCTTATTGCTAGGATGGGTATTCCGTAATTTTGGACTCATAACAGGCATCATTACCTTGGTTTTGATAACGATGTCGAGTTGGCTTACTTTTTTTGGAAATAGTTTATGGTGGGGACTTTGGGCTTCTTATATTCCTTTTATCACCATGCTTCTGGTACTCGAATATAATCATAGGACTAAAAAGTTAAGTTCGAAGAAGATATTACTTTATCTGTTTCTGTCGGTGTTTGCAAAATGCGTTTTTAATGGGTATGAATTTATTTCGACGGCTCTTGTTTCGGCAATGTGTCCCATTATATTTTATGCATTTCTCGAAAAACAAAAGATACGTCCGTTTATATCTTATTTCATGAAAGCAAGTTTAACAGCTATTATTGCAGTACTTGCACAAATGACCATACTGATAACACAAATTAGGGCTGTAACCGGCAGTTTTGCTGCAGGTATTGACTATATAATAACATCTTATACCCGAAGGTCTTTTAGTGCAGAGGACGATTTTGCACATTATCCTTATTCGTTTATTCTAAAAAAATATATGAAAGGAGATGTCTTTCAGTGGGATTTTCTGGCACGCGATTCTCATGCTTTTTATTTTGCCTATTTAATTCTTATTATAGCCATTTTAGGTGTGGTAGTGTATTATTTAAATCGAAATTCGGATCAATTCCGCAAGCGTTTAAATTTGGCATTGCTCGTAACTACACTTATATCTTTAATAGCACCTTTATCGTGGTTTATCGTATTTAAACAACATTCGGCTAACCATTTTCATCTTGACTATATTGTCTGGTATATGCCATTTCTATTATTCGGCTTTGTTATCATAGGAGAAGGCATATCTTTGTTATTGAACAAACTAGGCATTTATAAAAGAAACCTGATTACTGAGTAAGAACAAACATCTATCTGTCAATTAATTAATAAAGTAGTCTTTTTATGCGTTTCTTCTTGTTTAGCCTTCTATTTATAGTGTATCTGCCTGTAAAATCTCAGGAGGCAACCGATTCTTCCATGCTGATTAAGATTAATGATGCTCTTAATTTTTATGATTTTGAGCAAATGAGAAGCTTCATCTTTAAGAATGGAGATCGGCAGACTTACTGTCCTAATTATACAGATAATCCGCATTATGTGATGAAGGATATGAATCTTGAAATATATCTGAATCCGTCTATCGGTGATGAGTCTAAACACAAAGAATTTGATTACACTATTATGTATATTGTTTCGAGAGGAGACGAAACTCCATTTAATTACTACCTTTATTTGACCGATCGCAGAGATGTTTATCTCTATGATTACAACAAATATCTGTCAGAAGAATCGGTTCGAAAGAAAGTTCTCGAAAAACTAGATTCTATACTTCTCGCAATGAAAAAAGAGATGAAACTTGTAAATTGAATCGTTAAATCTTCTCTTTTTTTCTATGTTATGTAATATTTGTTACATTTTTCAGGTTGTTTTCATGTCCTGAGTAAAGTGTCTATCTATTAATTATTTATGATGTGTTTGATTCTGTTTATGTTTGATAAATAGAATATTAGATTTACCTATATATAAATGCGTATAAGATACGTTTATTAGCACATTCACTTATATGCACTAGAGATGCTCAACTGTTAACCATCAAGAAAATTTTACACATACTGCCTATACAATATTATGACACCTTATTATGCAACATGGCAACACAGTGTGCATGCTCAATGGGCAACTTGTAATGATTGTCATATACCTCATGACAATGTTTTGGAGAAATATGCATTTAAAGCCAAAGATGGTTTGTATCATGCAGCCGTGTTTACGCTTCGAAAAGAGCCTATAGCGATACGTCCCCGTGAAGAAAGTTACAGGGTTATTATGGATAACTGCATAAGATGTCATACCGATCTCAATACAGCAATGGTAAAGACCGGACTGCAATGTTATAAAGATGTTCAGGACGGAAATGCAAAGGCGTGCTGGGATTGTCTCCGTGATGTTGTGCATGGTACCATGAGTAGTATTGTATCTGCCCCTAATGCTTTGGTTCCCTTAACAAAGTCTCCTGTACCCGAATGGTTGAAAAAACAAATGAAGAAAAATAACTAAAAAACTATATAAAGCCATGCTACGAAAATTATCAGAAGCTATAAGAAAGAAACCGATTATAGGATGGGGTTTATTCCTTGCTGTAATGGTTGGGGGTTTCTTGTTGGGATTATTGGCGGCATATATAACCGAGCGTCGTGCAGAAATCGAACTAAAGGTCTCAAACCTTTTTATATATAATAATGAAAGTCGGGTTCAAAATCCGGCTTTCTTTTGTTTAAAAATAAAGATTTGCAGGGAAGGGGCGTATTGCATCCGACTGTTTCTTTTATCTGTGGGCGTATGTTATACAGCCATACAATAAATAAGAAAATATATGATCGACTGCTGCCCGATAATATACATAACCCATCCGATATTTTATAAGTAAAACCGATAGGTTTTAAAGAGGGTGTTTTGTTGTTTTGTCGTAAAATAAAATACACAAATTATGACTTCACAAACAAATAAAGACGCACACCATAACCGTCCTATTGATTCTATTTTTGAAAATGTGCGGCAGTGGATGACCGATGAAGAGGTTAAGTATTTTTCGGTAAAAGAAAATCATTTTGGCATTCTTTTGAGTCTCATTTTGATGAGGCACAAAGCAATTCGTAAACACATCAAATCTTTGGCAGAGATAGCCGATGCCGAATGGGAAGAACGTCTTTTGCGGATTGATGAAAGTATACAGGTTTATCATTTCTTCTATCAATCGTTTCTTTGTCAATTAAGTGATGATCACAAGAGGTATGGGCAGATATTTAATATGCTGCTTAAAAAGCTGAAATAAAAAAGTCAGGTTTTATGCCTGACTTTCTTTACTATATTGTTGTTGTATTATTTTCTTTCTTTTAATACTTCGTGCAGTAGCGAGATAGTTTCTTCTTTTTCTTTCAACATACGTTCATAAAGAGCGTTCTTTTCTTCGTAAAGTTCCACAATTTTGTCTAGAGGGTTGAAGGTTGGGCTATAATTAACTATAGATTGATTATCATGAGCATTTATAATATTTATTGCTGTACTTTCGCCTATTTCGGTAATTGCTTCCACAGGAATATCCAGAGCTTTTGCTACTTTTTCTAAAATCTCGATATCTAGTTTCTCCTTTTTTTCGTAGCTCGACAGTGTGGCTTGCGAAACACCAATCTGATCTGCCAGAACATCTTGTTTAACGTTTCTCCATTCTCTCCAGCGTCTTACGTTCGCTCCGTGATTGTTTCCTTTTATTGTGGTTGCTTCCATCTATATATTGTGTATAAGTAAATGATTCTTTGAATGCTATATGCTATTGCAAAAATAGGAAAATTAATTTAGTAATAGTATATATGGTTTATCATTTCGATTTTGTCTCTTTTCCTTCTTTTTCTTTGTATTCTTTTATGAGTGCGATAAAATCGGGGTCGTTTCGGAGAGAGCCCCAATCATCAAAACGTATCATACCCATTGCATATCTAGGATTAGTTTCAAGGCTTTTTCTGAGGTAAGTTAGAGAGCTCGTTTTTTCGTCTAATAGTGAATAGAAATATGCTTTTTGGTAATAAATGGGATTACTAATACTCAAATTTTCTGCAATATTACATTTTTCTATTGCTGTGTTTGGGTCTTTTTCTAAATAGAAGCTCCATTGATAATATAAATCTGCCAAAATTTCATTTAATTCTTTATCATTTATTTCTTCAACTTCTTTTCTTATCTCTTCTATTCTTTGTGCGTCATTTTCAAAGGCTTCCAAATTAGTATTTTCTGTCGTATATTTTATAATCTCCTTCTTCAGTAAGTCTATATCTTTTTTCCTTTTAGTATATCCTTTAGGGGTGATACCTTCTTCATACCGTTTAGTCGCATCATTTATTTGTCGTTTTACAATCTCAAGACGTTCTTTTATATTTTTGTGTTCGTCACTGATGTCTACAATCGAATTAATTGTATTCTTTAGAGAAGTAAACGGGGTATCAAGAATATCAGGAGTTTTTAAACCCACTTCACTATGTAATTTTAGCATAAAAGAATCGGCATCGTATCCTTTTACAATGTATGAGTGGCTATTGTCTTGCTCTAACAGTCTTTCTTTTACCCTGTCTATAGGGTCATTATCTTTATAAGTCACCCAGTACAGGTCGTTGGTAAAACTTCCCAAGTCGGCTATATGATCGAGTACCTTATCTTCTCCACTATAACCGAGTACTATCCAAGTGCGGCGGTCGGCTATCTTGTTGAGGAAGGGTGAGCATATTTTCGATATTTTCTTTAACTCGGTATCCGTATTCAGCATCCATAGCCCACGATGCGTACCATGCAGATAGGTAACCGATTGCTTTTCGATGCGGTCGGTAGTCAGGTCTTTCAATATCGAGAGGTCATAAGTCGGCGGAAACATGTTGTACATTGCCATGGCACGCAATATCAAGTTGTCGAAGTTTACAGTCAGCACATAATCAATATACCCTTCTTTAATGAGGTGAGCCAGATAAATATAGCCAACGTTTACCTTAGCTTCGTCTATGTAATGATTTAGTAAGGCGTTACGCTCGGCAGTGGTAAGGCAAGCCATTAAATTGGTGTACGTTTTATCTTCCTTGCTGAGTTTTTTTATTTTGGGATTGTCCTTATACTTGGCGAGTATTTCTTTTGCAATCTCTCCTGCCGATGGTATACCTCCCGTAACAGACATGCCTGCTCCTATAAATACAATGGGTTTGTTGTATTGTTTATCCTTAGCTTCTTTTAGCAGATGTGCAATATAGTCTACCTGTCCCTCTGTCATTGTGCGTTTTATGGTATAAAGTTAATTGGTTACCCAAAGTTAAGAAACAATATTTATATTTCGGTACTAAAAAAGGCTGTAATTATAAGGTAATCACTTATAATTACAACCTTTAGGTTTATGTAAATTGATATTTTATTCGGAGAGAGGGGCAAATTCATAACCGCTTTCTCGTAGAAAAGCAGCTTTTTCGTTATCGCTCATTCTATCTACAAAAACACGTACAGTATATCCTCCGTAAGTCAGGTTAGAGCTATTCTCGAAATAAGTCCAGTCACTGATACGATCTTTATCAACTGTAACAGTATCTCCATATTGCACCTTGGTGTCGTACTGAGGATCGTTTACAAGTACGCCTGTAAAGTTAGTTCCATCGTAAGTAAGCTCGCTTACCCACATATGCTCTACACCACCGTCTTTGGTCGGAAATCCTTCTTTAATGGAGAAATAAGAATATGCATTGGTTTCTTGATTTTCTATAAATGCTTTTTCGAACTGTCCGAAGGCAAACCTTGCTTTGTTGATTGCCGTATTTATTTCGTTATCGTTTTCTGTCACCAAAATAACAGGATCGTCGTTTTTGCTTTTATTATTGCAGCTTATAAGACTTAATGTGATGAGGCTGAAAAGGATTAGAATGTTTTTGTTCATAACCTGAAATTGTTGAAATGATGTTAATAAAGTGATGTTTGTATGTTAATAACCGGCTAAAACCTGTTAATAACCTGCTGCAAAAATAATAAGAATTGTTGATAACTATCTGTCGGAGGCTGATAATAAGGCAAAAAAAGAACCGGATATAAAATCCGGCTCTTCTCCGATTGAAAGAATATTACTATTAATTGAGTAAAAAATAGTTTGTGTTTAGTAGCTGATACGATCAGGCATCATTGCCATTTGCATATCAAAAGATTGAATATGTTGTTTCATTATATTCTGCTCGAAATTCTTTTCACCGATGAAAATTTTCAAAGCCTGTATCTTGGTATTACTGAACGAATCTTCGAATATTTGTGCAAACAAGTCTTTCTTAGCCGGATATTTAGCTATGCTGTAATCGGTTACTTTGGCTTGTTCGGCTGCAATTTTTATAGCATCTTCTAACCCTCCGATTTTGTCGACAAGACCCAGTTTAAGAGCTTGCGAACCTGTCCATACACGACCTTGTCCGATAGAATCTATTTCGGCTTTGGTTTTAGAACGTCCATCGGCACAACGGGTAATAAACAGGTCGTAACCCGATTCTATGTATTTTTGAAGTATGAGCGATTCTTCTTCGTTGAAGCTTCTCGAGAAACCTGCGAAAAGGAAAGGTATACCATAGGTTGTTCCTCCAAACGAACTGTGTTTGTTGGTATTTACTTCGTCAAAAGTAAGACCGATCTTTTTAGATAACTCTTCGCCTTCGGGGATAAGTCCGAAAATACCGATCGATCCTGTCAGGGTTGAAGGTTGAGCTACAATTATATTGGCGGCGCATGAGATGTAATATCCGCCCGAAGCAGCATAATCGCCCATCGATACGATAACCGGCTTTTTAGCCTTCAACTCTACTACCGCATTCCATATTTGCTCCGAAGCATAGGCACTTCCTCCGGGTGAGTTTACACGAAACACAACGGCTTTTACCTCGTCATCGTCTCTTAATTTTTGCAACTCTTTTACATACTTTTCGGCAGTAATAGAAGGTCCTCCTGCAAACAAACCGCCTTCGTCGCTATCCACAATAGCACCTTCGGCATACAGAATCGCTATTTTAGTTTTATTATCGCCTGTTTTAGCAGCTTTTACGCCTGTCATATTTTGTACGCTAGCCAAAGTCAGTTTCTTGTCGGCTTCTATATCTACAAGTGTTTTCAGATATGCTTCAACACCGGGATTGTACATAACGGTGTCTACCATATTGTATTTTACGATAGAATCGGCAGGCATAAATGTAAGGCATCTGTCGGCGTAGGTATTCAATTGATCTACAGAGATTTTTCGGCTGTCGGATATTCCTGCTAGCATATGAGACCAAATATCATTCAGATACGATGTGCGTTGCAAACGGTTGGCGTCACTCATCTTTTCCTGAATGTAAGGTTCAACTGCCGATTTGAATGTTCCTACTTTAAAAACCTGATACTTGATACCCAGTTTATCATTGAAGTTTTTAGTAAAGATCAGATTAGAGCTTATTCCTCTGAAATCGAATGATCCTCTGGGGTTCATAATTACCTTGTCGGCTACCGAAGCTATATAGTATGTGTTTTGCATGTAGCTGTCGGCATACGCTACGATAAATTTACCTGAGGTTTTGAAATCGAGTAAAGCGTTTCTGATAGGATCTATGTTAGCTAAACCGCCTGTTAAAGCTCCTGCTTTGATGTAAATACCTTTGATCTCGTCATTGTCTTTTGCCTTTTGAATAGCATCCAATATATCTTCGAGTCCGATAGTTTCGGGGTTGCCCATTAGTTTCGAAATCGGGTTGGAGTCGCTTCTCTCTGCTAAGTTTCCTTCGAGTTCGAGTTTCAATATGGTTTTGTCTTTCAGATTATATGTCTCCGAACTTCCCATTGCAGATATGATTCCGGCAAAGATGATGATGGATAAAACCATCAGGACAACTGAGCCGATTATAACGCCAAGTGTAGAGGCTAGTAAAGTCTTAAAAAAGCTTTTCATCTCGTTTTTTATATTTTAGTGGTTTCTGTATTTTCGTCTATATATTCGAGTATATCACCCGGTTGACAAGCCAGCTCTTTGCATATTGCTTCCAAGGTGCTAAATCGTATGGCTTTGGCTTTACCTGTCTTTAGAATAGATAGGTTGGCAGGAGTGATGTCAATCTTTTCCGACAAATCGTTAAGAGAGATCTTACGCTTGGCCATCATCACATCTAAATTTACTATAATAGGCATATCTTTATTTCGTTTAAATAGTGAGGTCTTGTTCTTCTTTCATTTGTCGCGATACTTTGAGTATTTCGGTCATCAGCAGGGTAACTAACCCCAGGAATAAAAGTCCGAAATCCGAAACATCAATCACTGCCCGATATTTTTCAAATGTCATTACATATTGGGCAACGAGATAATCCGAAAAATAAGCAAGTGAATCTATGAGGTAATAAATGATTAGTATATATCCTATGCGTTGTATTTTATGTATAACTTTCGGTTCCAGAATCTTTCCTTTTGTGGCAGATTTAATGACACTAAAGAAGAGAAATGGCAAGTATATGATTCCTGCCAAAAATACTACCGACAGTACAATGATAAAACCTCTGAATACTTTTATATAAACGGGTATATCTATGTTCGAATTTTCAATCCTTATTTTGAAATTATTGGCTTCGGCTCTTACTTCTTGTCCTGTGACCGAATTTGTAATTCTTTCGGGATAAGTGTGCAGGCCTTCTATCGGTAACACTCTTAAATGCAGTGTAAGCATGTACCATGGGGTGGTTGGCGAGCTTTCGCGACCTATTTTATATCCAGCCTTGAAGCTTTCTATTGTATCGGACAGGCTACATATAACTACTACCGAATATAATATGGATAGTATAATGCAATAGGTTTTAATTTTATTATTCATGATTTTTTAATTTTCGTGCTTTAAACTGCTTGGCTTATTAGGATAATACCTATCAGGCAGATTAATGTTTTCTTTATTCTTATAATGTTGCTCTGTGCATGTATCGAATTGTCCATTTTAGCTTTTACTAGTCTGTACAGTGTTAACGTAAGGGATAGGTATACAACTCCTAAAATAATTTTAGCCATTATATATCCTATTGAATAGGCATCTAGGCTGATTAACATATTTGTTGTCAATCTCTCTATTTTAGAATAATTGGTAAATACTATGCCACTAAAAAAAGCAATTAGTGTTGCATAAAATATGGCTATTATATTCATCTCAATGTGTATTGGTAAATGAAATTATTTATTGCAAAAGAATGTATATTTTTTGATATTCGCAAATTATTTATCGAAAAACGATAAATTTATATTGTTTATTGGTTTTTGTGTTCAGAACAATTAGTGCGGTTTTGTGGTTATATAGTATTGAAGATGACTCTTTTTAACTAAATAGACTTTATATGAAAACTCTTTTCAAACTAAGTACAATTGTCTTAATGTCTTTATTGGCATTTAATGTTTCAGCTCAGGAATTGCCAAAGCTAGGTATCGAAGCCGGTATTAATCTATCGAATTCTTCGTGGGATGCAGATCCTATGGATAAAAAAGCTCGTGTTGGCTTCCAGATAGGTATAACGGCGGATTATGCAATTACCGATGAATGGCATCTGCAATCGGGTTTGTCTTTCACAACCAAGGGTGCTAAAGTTGAAGGTCGCACAACGGATGGCGATATGATGTTTGACGGTAAGATAACAGTTAATCAATCGTATCTTCAATTGCCTATTTATGGAGCCTACAAAATAGAGGTAGTTCCGGGTACAAAGATTGTTTTCAATGCCGGACCATATCTGGCTTACGGTGTAGGTGGTCAGACCAAAGTGAGTGGTGACATTGCAATCTTCGATGAAATAGCAACTGGCGACGGAAATGTTGATACCTACGGCACGGATGGCTTCTTAAAGAGATTCGATTTTGGTCTGGGAGCCGGAGTTGGAGCCGAATTTGGAAACATAGTGGCTACTATAAGGTATGAGCTGGGATTAGTAAATATCGGTCAGGACGGTTTAGATTATAAGAACCGTAATGCTGCTCTAACATTAGGATATAGATTCTGATAAGAGGTCGGGTTCTTTCAAACCGCAATGCGAAATAAACATTGCGGTTTTTCTTTGTCCGAGAACAATTAATATATGTTTAGAGTTATATAATTAAAGATTAAATATCACATAAAAAACATAAAAATGGATATGAAAATGAATTGCAAATTAGCTATCGTAGCATTACTATCCTTCGTCGGGTTTACTGCTTCGGCACAGGATTATCCTGTAACATTCGGGGTCAAAGCCGGGGTTAATCTGATAAACATGGCCGGTGATATTACCGATACCGATACTAAGGTTGCTTTGCAGGGAGGTGTTACATTTGATTATGCCTTTAATCCTGCATTTTCTCTCATCAGTGGAGTAGAACTTACCACCAAAGGAGCTAAATACCACGGGACTACATTCAATGATTTTTTTGAAGATGGTTATCACGATGTGTTTGTAAATCTGAATATGATGTATTTGCAAGTACCTGTTTACGCAGCTTACAAAATGCAAGTAGCTTCTGATACGAAGTTCGTTTTTCAGACAGGACCCTATGTGGCCTATGGTATCGGAGGAAAAGCGACCATTAAAGATGGGGTAGAAAAGCAACAAGTAAATTCTTTTAGTACAGGAGTCATAAAAGAGTTTGACTTTGGTTTTGGAGTAGGTGCCGGAGTCGAATTTAGTCACTTGGTAGCAAAATTAGGTTATGAATTTGGAGTTATTAACGTAGTTGATTCGTATGTAGGTCGATTGCAGAATAGAAATGCATATTTGACTCTGGGATATCAATTCTGATACTTAGTCCATAGTATGCGTGCTTAATCTCAAAAAAGTATTAGAATCTGATAAAAAAACAAACTATTTATGAAAACTATTTACACATTTGGCATTGTCGCATTGATGTCTTTCTTCGGGTTTAGTGTATCTGCTCAGCATGTACTTCCTGTGAGATTTACTTTTGAGGGAGGTATCAACTTTTCTAACTCGTCATGGGATGCAGGAGATTTAGATAAAAAAGCGAGAGTTGGTTTTCAGGTGGGCATGATGGTCGAATATCCTGTTACAGATGCGTTTTATGTGCAATCGGGCTTGTCTTATACCCGGAAAGGTGCTAAAGTTGAAGGTTTTCGTCCCGAAGGTAGCGGTTACAGTGACTTGAATCGCGAAATAACTATGAATCAGATGTATATTCAGATTCCGCTTTACGCAGCTTATAAAATAGAAGTGATGCCTGGTACAAAGATTGTATTCAATGCCGGACCTTATATTGCACAAGGTATAGCAGGAACAAGTAAAGTGCCCGGTAAGGTGACATTCTGGAACGAAAATTATCTGGCTACCGGTGAGTTCAGTACTTTTGGTGGGCATGATTCTTTAAAGAGATTTGACTTTGGGTTGGGTACAGGAGCCGGAGTTGAGTTTGCAAGTGTAGTTCTTACATTACGATATGAGCTTGGTTTAACCGATATTGGGAAAAATGATTTGGATTATAAAAACCGCAATGCTGCTCTTACTTTAGGATATAAGTTTTGATTGAATAATCAGGCAATAAAAAAATAAGCCTCGACGATAAATAATCGTTGAGGCTTAATCTTTTTATACTTGTTCGATATCGAATCCTACCATCTCTACAGCGTCTATGATTTGCTGCACAGTTGCTCCGGAGGATTTTACTGTCAGAATTTTATCGGGGTTATCGGTATCTACCTTCCAGTTTTCGATACCTTGCACTTTCTCGATACTAGGTTTTACTTTTGCCACACAATTGTTACAATTGATGCTTGTTTTGAATTTTAATTCTTGTGTCATAATTTTTTTATTTAAGTGATTATTTTTATTTGGTTTAATATAAATGTTCTTTTTTTACTAACATTCATTTTACTGCGCGTAATCGAAGATTACTTGCATTCCTTTTGCCCAAATCCGCAAAAGGAATCAAAAAGGCTTTGTGCTGCGTGGCTCGCCTGTCTGACTTAAGCTTACAGGCTAAACTAAACCTACTGCCTGTCGGCACGTTTAGTTTTACGCCTGCTTCACTTGTCAGCCAACGGCTGTGCCACTGATGCACGGAGGCTGACGCTCCTGAAAATTTTTGTCCGTCAGGCTTTCCGACTTTTCTAGTTGCTTAATCTATCTATACGATAGTATGTTATCAGTTTTAATATATAATATTACCTTAATGCTTTATATTTAAGTATAAGGCTATTACTCACAACGCTAACGCTACTGAGTGCCATTGCTGCCCCTGCGATCATCGGATTGAGTAAAAATCCATTGAATGGATACAGTATACCTGCGGCAATCGGAATCGCTATAATATTATATATAAATGCCCAAAAAAGATTTTGTTTGATGGTACGGTTCGTTTGTTTCGACAATTTAATAGCTTGAGGTATCTTTGTCAGATCATTCGATATAATAGTCATTTTAGCAGTATCAATAGCTATATCGCTGCCTTGTCCCATGGCAATACCCACGTTGGCTTGCGCTAAAGCAGCACTGTCGTTGATGCCGTCACCCACCATGGCAACAATTTTACCCTTGGCTTGCATTTGTTTGATGAATTCGGTTTTATCGGCAGGAAGCAAGCCGGCTTTGTAATGACCTATGTTGGCTTGTCGGGCAATCGACTGAGCTGTTTGTTCATTATCCCCTGTTAGCATATATACTTCTATGCCCGATTTTTGCAGTTGGCTGATAGCTTCTATAGATGTTTGTTTAATTTTATCGGCTATGGCTATTATGCTCAACACTTGTTGTTCGTTACTAAATAGGATGACGGTATTTGCTTCATGCAGACGCTTGTCGATCCATTCCTTAGAAGTCGCATCCAGTGAAATATTAGCATTACTTATCAGTTTAAGATTGCCTATGTAATATTTTTCACCTTCGTACAGACCTACAATTCCTTGTCCGGTAATACTCTCTATTTGTATATTATTGATATACTTAGCTTCTTTGCTGAAGTGTGAACTTACAGCGTCTGCCAAAGGATGCTCCGATGACTTTTCGATGCTGAACAGTATGTTTTTTAGTAAATCGGTCGATTCGACATTCCATTTAATGTCTACTATTTGCGGTTTACCCTCGGTGATAGTTCCTGTTTTATCCAAGATAACAGTGTCTACTTTTTGGATGGTCTCCAAGCTTTCGGCATCCTTTATCAGAATTCCGTTTTCGGCACCTTTACCTATACCCACCATAATAGCCGTAGGTGTAGCCAATCCCAACGCACACGGACAAGCTATTACCAAGATGGTAACGAATGACAATAGGGCGTGAGTAAAAGCATTGTCACCACCAGCAACCATCCATACCACAAAGCAGAGTATAGCTATACCGATCACTATGGGAACAAATATTCCTGCAATTTTGTCCACCAGCTTTTGTACGGGAGCTTTGCTTCCTTGTGCATCCTGCACCATTTGTATGATCTGGGCAAGTAATGTACTGCTGCCTACTTTTTCGGCGGTGAATTGAAAACTGCCTTTTTGATTGATCGTTCCGGCAAATACCTTGTCGTCGGCTTTCTTTTCTACAGCAATAGGTTCTCCGGTGATCATACTTTCGTCAACGTATGACGATCCTTGTACCACTTTACCGTCTACAGCTATTTTTTCGCCCGGTTTTACCAATACTACATCTCCTATTTGTACTTGGGCGATGGGTATTTCGGATTGGGTTCCATCGGCAGTCAGGATAATTACCGTTTTGGGTTGTAAGCCTATCAGTTTTTTGATAGATGATGAGGTGTTTCCCTTTGCTTTTTCTTCGAGTAATTTACCTAACATCACAAAGGCTATCACTACTGCCGCAGCTTCGAAGTATACATCGGGGTGTAATCCTCTCGAATGCCAGAACTGTGGTACAAGAGTATTGAAAACACTGTATATATAAGCCGTTCCTGCACTTAGTGATACGAGTGTATCCATATTAAACGAGCGGTTCTTGGCCTGTTTATAGGCTCTGATAAAGAAACCTTTCCCAAAATAAAGTACTACAGGTGTTGCCAACAGCCACATAACGAAGTTACTGTATTGCAGATGCATCAATGCGGGAGTCATCCCAATTATAACCAAAGGGATACAGAATAGAATAGCTCCTGTAACTTTCTTTTTTAGGGCTTTGTAATTTTCTTCGTGTAAGTTGTCGAGTTTCTCGGTACTTTCGTCGCTTTCGTCTATTGCCAAATCATAGCCTGCACCTTGTAGGGCGGCTTTTAGTTTACTAGTATCGGTTTTGTCCGGATTGTATTCTATCTGGGCAGTTTCAGTTGCAAAGTTAACCGAGGCTGTTTCTACTCCTTCTTGCCGATTGAGTATTTTCTGGGCACTTGCTGCACAAGCTCCGCATGTCATGCCGAGTACGGGTAGAGTCTTTTTTATTATTTGAGTTTCCATTGTCTTTAATCTTTCATTTATTTTAAAACAAAGTAACAACAGATCAGGTTGTGTTATGTTACATAATTATGGATATGATTTATACCCCCGGAATGTGATACCTTTTTACTTCTATTTTGTGGAAGTAGTAATGTCTTTTTGGTATGATTAATGGTTGTTATTCGTCTAAATGATGTTTCTGATATCGAAAATATGGGTGTTTTTGTTTCAAAATTCGACAATTCGCTAAAATTTCATTTTTTTTGTCAATATTTTTTTATTCCATAAATAACAGATAGTCAGTGTTTAAGATTTTAAGCTTATTTTACTTAACATTTCTTTAATATTTAGACTGCAACGCATCAGGTTTTACTGAATCTTTTAATAGAAACATCCCGGGATTTTGGCGCAAGTGTGTGTCAAGAAGTTTTCGCACAATTGTGTAAGAAGTAAGAACATCAATTTTGTTTATTAAATCAATCAATCATGAAATTAAAAAAAGTAGTAAATCTTTTTCTTTTTACATTAATCTTAGGTTTGGGTGTTGCATCGTGTAGTAGTGATGATGATGACAAGAATAATCCATCGGATAATTTAGTAGTAAATGGTATTTGGAAGTTTTCTGAATTAACGGCTGATGTAGAGGCCAAAGATTCTTTATTAACCGATTCGGTAACTCATTACATTGATACTATTCAGGTGGCAACAAAACGTGTATATGTATTCAAATTAGATGGTACCTATGAGAATAACTCAGGAGTAGAGGGTGCTGAGGTTATAAAAGGAAAATACAAAGTGAGTGGTAATAAAATTATCTTAGATAATAAAACGGATGCAGCAATCTCTTATACTTTTGCGAGCGATACGCTAAAGGCTACAGAGGATGTAAAAGCCAGAGCAGCTGCTGATTTGAAGATCAATCCCGATTCAATAGCTAA
The DNA here is from genome assembly GCF_011299555.1 of Dysgonomonas sp. HDW5A. NCBI lineage: Bacteria > Pseudomonadati > Bacteroidota > Bacteroidia > Bacteroidales > Dysgonomonadaceae > Dysgonomonas > Dysgonomonas sp. HDW5A. The sequence continues at coordinate 2,998,021 of NZ_CP049857.1, forward strand.
GGCTAATAAAGTGGAGGTCTTTTATCGAATTTCCAGGTAATCAAAAAGGGAAAAAGCTGTCCTGTTTTATTGAGGACAGCTTTTTCTTTACTAAATCATTGAAGGTATCCTAGCAATAAGAGGCTCTGATACCTTATTTTATAGAAGTTATCTTTTTAAGATTTATATCAGGGCGTTTGTTTGTTTTAGGCCTTTTCAGTGGAGTATTGTACTCCGTATTCTGATCGAAGAACCCACAATTCTTTAAGAAAAACCTGTTGTTAACTTCACCTCCTGCATAATCGAGCCTCACTTGTGCTTTTGCGGTAGCGTCGTAAGTAAATGCAGCCTCACTGATTTCGATCCATTTACCTGTATGGGTAACTGCCCATTGATTGCCAAATAGAACCTCACGAGTAATATATCCCTGATTAGGTATAAAATTCTCAAGAAATGAGTAAGCATGGGTATACCATGTATCGGTTTGTGGACGCAGGAAGCTGGCTATCAATCGCCATTCTTTATCGTCGGTAGCATAAAAATAGGCTGTATATATCGTATTGCCTTTTCCATCGGGATAGATCCGTGTAAGAAATTTGTAAGTAGTACCTGCTTTCCACGAATATTTGAGATAGCTTTGACCTCCTGAGCCCTCATTGCCAAATTCGCCTATATGCACATCTTTACCCCTTTGCAATGTTTTGATTTGCTGATGTTCGGGAATCTCCTTCGGGTCTTGAGTATCAAACGGACTCCATACCGAGAATAAAACTCTGCGTTCGGTCTCCGAGTTTACCTGTATGCCAAAATAACCCTGTCCAAAACCATTTGCCATGTAATATGACCCTATCACATCGTTTCCGATAGGAACCGTTACTTCATTATAGAAATATTCAACAGTTTCTTTTTCAGGAAAAGGATATTTGAGGTGTACGGATGGACCTCTTCGACCGAAATAATAAGAAAAGTCGTGAACATAATTAGGAGCTGTTTCGAGTGCCGTACCGTCTATTACCAGATCGGATAGATCTGCGAAAAATTCACCGCTTTTGCTGATTCCCTGTAGATCTATTCTTAAATAACCGGGTCGATCTATTTCAAGAAGATTAACTACAGGTACAATTGTCCAGTCCTTACTCGATAAATTGACCGGATAACTTTTGCCTGCTATTGTTACCTGTATCTTGGTATCGGGTGCAAATGCTTTGGCTCTGAGCGAAAGGTTTATTTTGCCCTTTTGATTCATTCTGAACCAAGAGGATATAACCGTCTTCAGGCCTTTCCAGTTCGATACTCCATTATCTGAGATTTCGGCACCATCTACATGTTGAGTGATATACGCATTGCCTCCCAATGGAATGTTAATAGGAGCCGCTAGAGTAGTAAAGGCAGATAAGAATAGTAATACAGCTCCAAGGCTTAAATTTCGGATAAAATTAAGTTTGTTTTTTGTGTTCATTATAGTATAAGGTTTAAAGTTTAAGTTCGCAGAACTATTTATTATTTTGACAAGCAAAACAGCGATAGCTTATTATGCCTTTAAAATGTATCATTAAATATTTCTATTTACTTAATGGTAAAGATAGTAGTTTTAGAAATACCGATTCAATAGCTTCTTCTAATTATTTTCATGTGATGCAGCATTTCACTTATTTTGCATCTATCATTTATTACATTAACTTAAAAAATGAAAATACCTATGAAATTAAAACAAATCTTATCCTATCTGTTATTCGCATTAATCATTGGATTTACTTTTACGGCTTGCGATAGTGATGATGCTGACAGTCCAGTAGTGAGTGAATGGGAATTCACCGGATTTACTTTTAATGTACAAACTACGGATCCTAGCCTGAAGCAAAGTATACTTGATCTGCTTAAAAACTCTTCGTGGTCATCTGTCGGAACTTATACTTTTAAAGAAAATGGTACTTGTACGAGCCGTTTGACTCCTTGGTGTGGGACAGGTATGGAATATCCAAAGGATTTCTTTACTGAAGGAACATATAAATTGAAAGGTGACAGCATTTATTTAGACGGGCGTAATGTTGCCTATCAGTTTTTTAAAGGCGATAGCCTTTATGCTTATGGATTCGGAAATAAACAAGAAATTGCCGAATACCTGAAGATTGATGTTGCGAAGATTATTCGTGCCGAGACCATGCTTGTATATAAAAAAGTGAAGTGAAATACTGCAAATACGATTTGCTTTATCTGATAAATAAAAAGCTGCTCTTTACGGGAGCAGCTTTTGTTATATAATTTAGTTTTTATCATTCGATTATTTATCGCCAACCAATGCACCCGAAATACACCAGTAACTACGACTCGATCCTTCGGGGTCACCTACCGGAATAGCTACTTTAAGTTGATGTTCGCCTGCTTTAATGTCCCCAATGTGAACATAAACCGGATAGCTAACCATTCCCGGACACCATCCCGAACGGCTAAGATCGGAAGACGAAAGTCCATTCGAGAAATTACCCGAAGCAGGATTCAGTTCTCGGTAGCTGCCGCAGTCTTCACGCCATGGAGTATAAGCTATGATGCGGTTATTATCCAGAAAAAGTTCGTTCAGCTTAGGGTTAAACTCATCGCCGCCGCCCCAGCCTCCATGACCGGTAGAGATGTAACGAATGTAAGCATTTTTCAGATCGGTATCGGTCTTGAAAGTAACAGTCAGCGAATCGTTACGAAACATTCCTTCGGGATAAGCCTGTCCTGCCATTTCCATAATATTTACTGTTGCAAATAATGGATACACTTCTTTTGGTTCTTTCTTTTCGTTTGGATAATATTTGATTTTAAGAGAAACATTATGTCCTTTTTCCGCATAATTTCCGATCCAAGTACCTACCCATACTTCGCCTTTCAATTCTTTGGCGTAATCGGTAATCTCTTGCTTGAATACTACCGAGTCGGGCCAATTATAATCGGCAACTTGTATATGATTAAATCCTTTGACACCAAAAGACGTATAAAAGCGCATCAATTCGAGAGGAGGTAGGTAATCGTTGGTCACTGTCATCCCTTCGTACTTTGTACCCTGCTTGTCGGTATATTGAGGAAGTGCCTCTTTTCCTTTCAACAGACCATCTAAGAAAGATTGTTTGCGGTTAGTTGGTACAATAAATACCGATCCCGTGCGGTCGTATGCATCACCTTCGGAATGCTGAGATAGTTCTGCGAAAATAGAGTAGTCCGCATTATCGGCAGGCAATGTAACCTTTTTCAGTACAATAGAACCGTTGGCAAACTGAAGTACTTCTGTTGTATTTACATCATTCGGTTTAGGAATGTCTCTAAAGTAAATGCTTTGCTTATCGAATACATTTACCGATATTACTTTGCTTTGCTGTATCTTGTAATTATAAGCAGGAGCAGATAACTGAGAGCCCGTAAGAGAGGGGAGTAGGTTTGTTTCCTCTTTCAGAAGCTCTACTTTTGTGGCTTTTTCTTCACGTTGTCCGTTGCGTACAATTTTCAGAACAACACCTTCGGGTATAGCCGTACCCGGTTGCATCGAACCCATAACGCCCAATTCGGTAGTATACCATATTTCGAGCCTATTTGAGTTGATACTTGCTGTTACTTTTTTACAATTATATCCTGCTATTTTTTCGGTTTCAGGTTGAGGGGTAAGACCTTCATTGATTGTGAAAGTTCGTATTGTATAAATGGTTTCTCCACCATTTAATTGAGCAACTTTTATTTCTTTATTATTGATATAATCGAGATAAATGTTCTGAATCACATCATCTTTTTCCTGACGGGTAGATGTTGAGTTAATCCTTGCAACATTGTCGGATATCTCCATCACCGTTGTCAGCGTAGAATCGGGTTTATTATTAAAACTGATTTGGTACGTAATTCGTACGGTTTTAAAATCTTTTTTATCTTTAGCTTCTATTTGAATAACGAGACTTAGAAGCAGTAAGAGTAACAGGCTTTTTTTCATTAGATTTAATTGAATGAGAGTTCTAGTTATTTATACAAAAATATGAATATTCTATTGACGATAAAAAGAAATTGTATAACAATTCTAATACAATAATCCAGTACTATGAAGAAATTTTGTTTTATTTTCGGTTTACTTGTCTTGGCTGTCATTAAATTATCGGCTCAAGATAATGATCTTACCTCCAAATCGTTTTTTAATGTGGGTTTGTGGTATAGATTATCTACCAATGGCGAATTAACTGATTCGACTACCAATAATGTTTCTCTGGCTTTGGTTTCGAGTATCAATAAAAATACCAATGGGTTTTCGTTTTCACTTTTTAATATCGTGAGATCGTCGATGAAGGGCGTACAAGTTGGTCTGTATAATGAAACGCAAGCTTTGTCGGGTTTGCAGCTTGGGGGATTTAATAAAGCGAAAGTAATGCGAGGGATGCAAATTGGTGTAGGTAATGGTACCATGTCCGGCAACGGAGTACAAATAGGCTTTTTTAATGGAGCTCAGCAAATGTCAGGTGTACAAGTGGGATTTTTTAATGAGTCAAAGAAAATATCAGGTGTGCAAATAGGTCTTGTAAATAGTGCCGAGCATAACGATTTTCCGGTTGGGCTCATTAATATCATAAACGATGGGGAAATAGCTGTTGGGCTTACTGTAGATGATATGGCTGTTACTTTGGCTTCTTTTCGTTCGGGCGGTAAATATTTGTATGGAATTGTTGGATTAGGATATAATTTCGATTCGCCTCATCATCATATGGTATTAGAAGGTGGTCTGGGTTTGCATATACCTTTTTCCGGAAAATTTAGATTCAACACAGAATTAATTGCTGATGTGATGAGTAAAACAAATATTAAAGTAAATTGGGGGGGCGAGAAAGATGACAAAGATGATGACTATGATTATAAAGAAGCTTATCGTTATGCAATTCGCTTTATGCCATCCTATAAGATAAGTCGCAAAATAGAGGTTTTTGGAGGACCTTCAATTAATTATCTTACGACCCGTTCATTAGATAATGAGGCTTTGTTTCCTACGCATCGTATCTGGAAAAAGTTTGATTCTTCTTCTTTTAAACAGATCTATTGGGGATGGACATTTGGTTTGCAATATAAATTGTGATAGTGAGGATATGAAAAGTAAACGGTATTATTAGAAGCATAATCGCGATTGTTTTTTATACTTTTGTTTTTAATTAAAATAGTTTTATCTTTGTCCTTGTAAAATAACTCTTTACGCAAATAATGACAGCAGAATTAACAACCATATTTTTTTACAATACCTTAAAATTTAACTATTTGAGTTTGGATATGTGTGTTGAAATGTTAGAGAGAGAGAGAGAGAGAGAGAGAGAGAGAGAGAGAGAGAGAGAGAGTAATATATAATCCCTCCTCGTATTTAAAATATTACTTTTCCCTAAAATATTCAAGTAAAATTATTTTTTCATCATATGCATTGCTTCTTTTTGACGCAATGTTTTCCCTTTTTGAATATTCCTCAATTAAATTTAATAATCTTAGTGTTGCCGATAAAGCCTTTCGTGTAGGGAGTTTCTTTATTTGTTGTCGTTTAAAACCGTCACGATTAAAGGCTTGTCTATGGCAAAACTATATCTGGCAGTGGTGTGTAGTGATTACATGCTACTGCCTTTTTTATGTTTATAGACCAACATTAACTAATATATTACTTATAAATTAAAAACGATGATGATGAGTAAAAGGTTTTTTTTATTGATTCTGATTTCAGCTTTATTTAGCACTCTCTATGCTCAGGTGGGTGTTAATACTGAAAGTCCTAATGCATTAACAGAACTCGATGTTCGGAATATTGTAAATGGCACAGATACGATTCCCAAAGGAATTGTAATCCCTCGTTTGCGTACTATTCAGAGAGACCAGATCGATATTTCTGATGTGAATTTAGGGAATGGTGTAATGATTTATAATATCGATGAAGATTGTTATAATTATTACAATAAAATAGAGGGCGAATGGAAAAGTATCTGTGGTAAAATAGGTAAAGCAACCTTTACTATCGACTGTTCAGCTCTGAAAGTAGTCGGTGAATACAAAAACGGACAGGAATTGGGAGGAGCCAACTATCTCTCCATTGCAGTTACGGTAACTAAACCCGGAACATACTCAATTACAGCAACAGTAACCGATCCGGTCAATGAAAATGGATATTATTTCACAGCTTCGGGCGAATTTCTATCTAATGGAACATATACTATAATGGTTCCGGGTATGGGAACACCTATCAATTATACAACTCCTAACTTCGATAATTTTACGGTCGCTCTTAATGGAGTTCGTGCCAATGGAGATGATAGTGCCTGTACATTTAATGTGGAAGTGAAAAATTCGGCAATAAGACCTCGCTATACAATGAACTGCTCGGGAACTAAAGTATACGGTGAGTATTATGAAGATGTACAGCTTGATGCATCCAATTATATTGAAGTTGTACTTAATGTCGAGCCAACTTCGTATGGAGCTACTTACGAAATAGAAACGAGTGAGGTAGATGGTATAAAATTCAAAGGCAGCGGAATATTAAATGCTTCACCTCAGGTGGTGAGGTTGTATGGTGAAGGCACTCCCTATAGTACCAATGATAAGCGATTATATATCAAGTCGAACAGCGAGTCTTCTACTGCTACATGTGTGGCTACAGTATATATTATCATTCCTCAAAAAAGGGTAATGACTATCGGAACAAGTGCTGATTACGGATATAATTTAGGACGTGTGGGATCGGCTTCCAATACAATGTTGACAGACTTGAATAACTTCGGTCCCTATCCGCATAGCATTATAAGATATTCCGGTTTTAAGAATGCCGGAACAGCGTATGACAGTAACCGAAAAACATCGGGTAATAATACCGGATCTATTGTGACTTTTTGGGATGCCGATTTAGCTTCCGCATCGAGTGATGCCATGTTTAGTAATTATTTACTCGGTACAAATGGTTATACCAAAGTCGATATCGTTACAATCGGTTATGCTTGGAATGGTATAAATGACAATAAAGCACAGGCTCTTGTTGATTTTCTCAATGCCGGAGGAATTGTTCTAATGTTTTGTGAAGAACCGGCATCCAATAGAACATTCTTGAGAAAATTATTTAATAAATCAGATATCGATATCTCAGCCGGAGGCCCTCCGGGATCTATTTATAGATATGCTAGTATTACCGATCCTATATTAAACGGTCCTTTTGGGAATTTGACGGGATTGACTTGGGGAGAGGATGCATCTACAACCTATTATGCTACCAATCTGCCTTTGGAGGAGGTTACTCTTTATTCATCTAATCAGAATATATCCGGAGCGGGGGCATCCTCTACTTTGGTTGAGAACTCTGCTACAGCATTCCGACACAATACACTTCCCTTTGTTTGGGTTGGAGACGGAGGTTTTAATTCCAATAATACATCTACGGCAGCATCAACCATTTGTCCTTTTAAATTGACTTCAAAAACAATCAGCGGACAGGTTTATGCAAACTTTCCTTCGTATCGTGCCCGATTTGGCCCTACTGCGGCAACACAGACATGGAATGTTTATAATGCTATATTTACGGCAAATTCTATGGCATGGTGTATAAAAAGAGCTGAAGAGTTGAAAAGAGCTCAAAAAGAGCAATAATAAATAGAATATATTTTTGCAAAATAGAGCCACGCAACAATTGTATTGCGTGGCTTTACTTTTTTCACGAAAACATATTGCCTTTGTATCTTTAGAATACCTTTCCTCATGATTTACTAAAGTCAGTAGGCAGTACAATTGGTTTTATCTTTTTATCTTTTCCTCATTGGCACACTCTCTGAATTCGGAAGGACTCATACCAAACTTCTCTTTAAACAATTGCGAAAAAGTATTCCTATTCTTAAATCCCGCTTCAGTATATACTTCTTTGATCAGTATATTGTCTTCATTTAATAATAAATCTCGCGCATAATCAATTCTGAAATTATTGATAAACTCATTGAAACTCATATTAGCATTATTTGATATAGCATCGATGATATACTGTCTGTTTGTTCCCAGTTCTTTAGCTAATGATTCGCGCGAGATCGCCGAATCTGTATATTGCCTGGATGTTTGCAGATATTCAATAATTCGTAAATAGAGAGTCTGTTCAGTATTTTCTGATATTTCTTCTTGTGATGCTTCCTCTTTCCTGTTTATTACAAAAGGTATAGTAGATGATTGATTCTTCTGTTGTTTAAATAAGAGTTGGTTTTTTTTCTTTAATTTTCTGTTGGTTACCACAAAATAGATGAGGAGAATGGCAGAGATAAAAATAATGATACTGGTGCTTATTGCTATAATTCTGACTTTCGACTCGCTATTTTCTTTGGCTTGCTGTGCTTTGTCTACTTCAAAAGTAGCCCATAAAGAACTGACTTCTTTATCGGTATTTGCTCGGTTTATGGAGTCGGTAAAGTGTAGCTGATCTTTAAGTGCGGAGTTGGCTTCTTTATAATTACCCAGCTTTTCATTAATTAGAGCCTCCCATTTAGGGGTATTCTTATAATCTGGAGTCAAAGCAAAAGGAATTGCCAGTTCCTTATTTTTATTCAAATATTCCATTGCTTTAGCATAGTCTCCTTTTTGATAGTTATAAACCATATTTACCCAGTTTTTTTGAGCTAAAAACTGGTCTCTTGCATTGTCCGGATAGCCTAATATTTTTGCCTTTGGAAAAATTGCTTCCAGTTTTCCGAGCATTACTAGTGCTTGTTCAAATTTTTTTGTTGATGAATAAGCAACCGATGTCATTGCATAAAAGTCTATCAAAGCCAGATTATAGAAATTTGATCCAAGTTCGGGTTGAAATTTATCGGGAATATTGTGGGTATATGAGAGGATTGAGTCACAATATACCAAGCTGTTTTGAAAATCACCCAGTATATAATAGCTTTCTGCAATTTCCGAAGCAATACATACTTTCAGTTCAAATGCAAGTTTGTGTGTATTTGCTTGATTTAGACCTGTCTTTCCGGACTCGATTGCCTGTTTGTGATTACCTGTAGTTCTGTAGATTTGTACCAATCTCAGATATGTCCAGAGGTTATCATTGAGTTTTCTAATCGAATTATATTCGATATTCTGTTTTAGCGTATGAATAGCAAGTTCTGAATAGCTATTATTAGAGCACCAAGCAACAAAATGTCCTCGTAGTGAATTGATGAGTAGCGTAACGTCTTCATGACTGTTTAAGTATTGATTATCAGATTTCTTGAAATAATAATATATACTATCCAGATTATTGGGGGATGTATCTTTATACATGTATTTGTACATGAGTATCTGATATTCTTCTCCAAATAATTTTTTCTGATTGAAGAACTCAGCCATAGCATCATATTCACGTGATTTATTAGCCATTGTCATCATCGAGATTTTCAGTTTCTGATCAAGTTTTAATAAATTCTTATTACATGAGTCTATCTTGGATATTAAAGCTTCCTTCATTTGAAGTACATCTTGAGACTGGGCAACAATAGAGAATGGTATAAATGATAAGAAAAACAAGGTTAAGATTAAACCTCTTTTTGTTTTGATATTCATAATAACTAAACTTTGTTTGCTTTTTTGTTGGTTCGATACAAAATTATCCCAATTACCTCTCTTTTCCCTAAAAATTTATTCTTATTAAGGATTTTTGCGTATAGATGACATGGTTTTGCATATGAATGACATCTGTTTGAGTAATATGAAATATTTTTGTGCCTGGTTTTCTTGGGCTTATGTTTTAGTCTGGGGATAAACGATAAACGACACTAATTTAGACAACATTATAAAAGGGAAGTAATTAATCGCTGCTAAACAAAATATCTTCTTTGTGGTATATTAATTAACAATTAGGCATATTGTTAATCCGTTTAGCGCTTAATCTGCAAAATAAATTTACTGACTTATGCACCATATTATATCGGAAATGCCTTGTATTACTTTATTGGATTATTGTTTAGGGATATTTCTTTATTGTTGTCGTTCCCCATTTTCCCTCAAATCCAATAAGCTGCAATTGTATTATATGCAGCAAGGTTCAGAGATTGCACTTTGCTGTATACCGGTATAACTTAACTAACTAACATGAAATGATAATGAAAAAAAAGCTTTTAATCTTGATAGGACTTTTTGCCTTTAGCTTACTACAGGCACAAGTAGGTATCAATACAACGGTTCCCTACACAAAAAGTGTATTCCATATTGATGGAAAAGGTAATAACGTATCGGCGGGCACTGTTTCTCCAGCTGAAGCTGCCGATGATATTGTTATTGATAGCAAGGGCAATATGGGGGTTGGAGCTGTTAATCCTACAACGAAGTTGCATATAGATGCCACACAAGGAAGTCTCAAAGCTATTCGAATTGCCGATGGGTCGGAAGGCCCCAATCAGTATTTGTTTTCTGATTTTGAGGGAAAGGTTACTTGGAAGCCTAAACCGATGCCTCAAGGAGTAGTTTACTATACGAAAACGCCCCAAACGTTTACGAAAGGTGTTTTTACGAAAGCACTTGTAGAGGTAAATTCCGAGAACAACACTGATATCATTATACCTTATGAGGGGAGTTATATAATAACAGTACGTTGGTGGGGGTCAGTATCTATTGCGGAGAATACTACTACAGGAGAATATCGAATTGTGCCCGGAGAATTGGAATTGCATCGAAAACGGAATGGAATCTCTACTCTAGTCGATAATACTGTAATATACACACCTGTTCAAGATCAAGGGGCAACCGGCAGTTCTCGTATGACATTCACAACAAGTTTGTTTGCATCTGGCTTAGAAGCCGGAGATATTCTGGAGGTATATGTAAGACCAACCGGACCTAATGATTGGACTGTTGGAGCTGGGCTGACTTCGGATCAACAGGGTATGGTTGTTTATTACCCCAGTATTATGGTGTATAATATTTAAAAAAAAAAAGCTGATGATGAAGAAAAATATAATATTACAAGTTTGTATATGGATGGTTGTGATGTCCGTATTTTCACAAGTTTCTATCAATACACAAAACCCAAAAGGAGTTTTTTATATAGATGCCTCTGCAGATAATAATAGTGCTTCTGCAGACCGATTCGGAAATGATGTAATGGTTGATACTAACGGTTCGCTTGTAATAGGGCAGAATACTGCTACTCCTGCGGGTAAGGCGAAGGTTGACATAACTTCTTCGGAGCCTTACGGGGCTATGCGTTTTCAGGATGGGAACGAAGCCGAAGGTATGGTATTATTTGGAGACAAAGATGGATATGCAAGTTGGGGAATGATGAAAGGAAGTGGAGGATATATGGAATCTGTTGTAGCCCCGATAGGAATTATGGCGTCAAGAGTAAACTATCCATTGTGGTTTACTTTGTATAGAAACTACATTCCTGTTTTAGACGATGGTAATTATTTGGTAATGATTCGTTCTGCAATGACTTATACAGGAACTCCTATTCGAATGAGCGGTTATTTCTATTTATGTAAAAATGATCCGAATCCGGCTACCTCTGCTATAGATACTTATGAGTTTTATACAAATGTAATTGATAAACAAAAATTTTCAGTCTATACTGTACTTCGGGCAATAAATGTAAAAGCTGATGATAAACTGTATGTGGTTACAAGTCCTCAATCTGTAGGTATCTCATGGATTATGGATTTGTCTGCAACACAGGTGTTTGTGTATCGTGTATAATCATAAAAAATAAAAACGATGAATAAAATTTTATTAATACTGTTAAGTATAAGCTGTGGGTCTGTATTGGTTTATGGGCAAATTGGTATTAATACAGAATTTCCTTTGGGCATATTTCATGTAGATGGTGGGCGAGATAACACATCACTTATCCCCTCTGAAACACAGGAAGCAAATGATGTTGTAGTAACAGCTGCCGGTAATTTGGGCATAGGCACAAAAGCTCCTATTGTTAAAGTTGATTTAAAAAAAGATCCGTTATCAACAGTGTCGTCGCTTCGTATTCAAGATATCTCGGGGTTGTTGGAGAATAAAGTGCTAGAGTCTGGTACTGACGGAATAGCTTTCTGGTCGCAGCAACCTCCATCTATCACGAAAACATATGCGGCTATACCGGCCCAAAAGTTTATAACTCGTGTGCGTGCTCGTCTAGTAACAGACTCTGATATGGTAATACCTCAGAATGGAAAATATTTGCTCACATTGCGCTGGTGGTCATATTATAGATGGGATAATAGTCCATCTAAAAAGGTAAGTATATATGTGTACGTAGTTAAGCGCGGGAAAACAGGGGATCTGGATCAAATTGAATATTATTTGTTGGCAAATCAGAATCAGGTAATAACTTTTACAACCTCTCTGTATTTGGGAGATTGCATAGCGGGCGAAATAATAGATGTTGAGATATTTCCCTCTATCGGAGGTTCTGGTGGAGATGGGCAAGTCCATTATGAACTGTATGGTAACGCTACTCGTCCCGATCTGATGCCTCAAGTTATTTTATATTCTATTTAAGCTAAATTTTAACAAAAAAAAGGAACAAGGTCACATTAAGTTATCGTATAGTGTGACCTTATTTTAGTGCGTAGATAGAATGGAGAGGATTTGCTCTCATAAATTTATATTACTCTTATTTTAACGATAAAATTGAACTTTGACTTTTTATAAATTTTAGGTTAAATAGTTCTTTAATCTAATAATATTCATATCTTTGCAAAGTATGAATGCGAGATATTTAGTATAAATGACAACAAAATTAACAAACATAATTACTGATAATAATCTAAATTTTAACTATTTAGGTTTGGTTATGTGCGTTGAAATATTAGAGAGAGAGAGAGAGAGAGAGAGAGAGAGAGAGAGAGAGAGAGAGTAATATCTAATCCCTTCTCGTATTTAAAATACTACTTATTTTTTAAATTTTCAGGCAGAGTTATCTGTCTTTTTCTATTATTGTGTTTAAAGTACGCTATGTATTATTCTTTAGAACATTTTCCCCATAAATATATGGATAGTTGTTTAGGCAAACGCTTTCGTTCAGCCGGTTTGTTTTGTTGTTGTCGTTCAAAATCGGCACGAAACATCCGTTTACCTATGTCACAACTATGTCCGCAGTAGCATGTAGTGATTACATGCTGCTGCTTTTTATTTTCGAACTAACTAATATCGAACTAACTAAATAATAAATGATGACGACAATGAAAAACTGTTTTTTCTTAATTTTTATTCTCCTGAGCATAGGCATATGCCAATCGCAGGTGGGGATTAATACGAAAAGCCCGTTTGGAGCTTTTCACATTGACCCTAATTCAAATACAGGAGGCACGTCATCATCGCCCACCAACGATAGCGATGATGTAATTGTTGATATGAAAGGTAATGTAGGAATCGGAACGGCCAATCCCACCGCATCTTTGGATTTGAGAGGAACTATTCGGATTAATGATGGCACACAAGGCAGTGGTAATATTTTCACTACCGACGGAACAGGATTAGGATATTGGGATTCCGAATTTAAGTTTAAGATCATAAGTGGCACTATCTCTAATGGAATTTTATTAGGAGTAGGCTGGTCTGTCGTTAGTTCTCAACCACTGACAATAACTGCCGGAAAATGGTTGCTGAGTGCGCGGATTGTGACCAAAAACTCAACCGAATCGAGCTATTATAAATGGGTGCAGATTTACGATAAAACCTCAGCCGTGGCAATCAATGCAGCAGGAGCACGCCCCTCATACGACAGCTCTTTGTACTGTGTTGTTCAAACAGCAGGGGTTGTAGAGGTTGCTGTGGGGCAGACTAAACAAATAGAGCTGCATGCACAAAATCACTCCTTATTTGCTTCCACTTCGGGTGGTATCGGAGGCTCATATCTGTATGCAATAAAATTGATGTAATAATAAAGAAAGAACAATGAAAATAAGAAAATATATAGCTGTTTGTTGTTTACTTGCGTTGCCTGTCTGCTTGTTGAGATCGCAATCGGTTACAATAAATAACAGTGCAAGCTCAGTGCTGCTAATAGATCCGTTGAAAAATACAAGTGGTATAACCGGAACAGCAGATGATGTAGTGATTTTATCGAATGGAAATGTAGGTATAGGTACTCATACGCCAACCACGAGACTCGATATCAGAGGAACCTTACGTATTGCCGATGGCACTCAAAGCGAAGGTGCATTTTTGGTATCGGATGAGAATGGAATAGGTACATGGTATGATTCTAACTTTATAGGTCGGAGAGTAGTCTGGGGAACAATTGTGCCGACAAAAAATCTGACAACAGCTTATCAGGATATAACCTCTGTACCATTAGATTTAACAGGAGGTCTGTGGATGATTGTTGCCAAAGCCGATGTCGTAGGTACGGTTTCGAGCACAACATTATCTACAGCCGAATATGTATGGCTCAAAATCGTACAGGAAACAACCGATGCTGGTGGCGCAAAAACATATACTGATGTGAGCGAAGGAGGACTGCCTTATTCTATTCGAAAAGGTGTATATCAGAAATATTACAGCACGCCTATGGTACAAGGTTTTATATCTATTCCCGTAGAGGGACTTGCTCAAAAACAACGGAAGTATTTTGTTCAGATTAAAAGTCCGTCCTCTACTTACCTGAGCCCGCAACTAACGTCCGATCTTACAGGTGCATATTTTTATGCGATTAAACTCCAATAAAGGGTTATTTACCTGAAGTTGATAATAATTGAAACGCATATATTAATTATACATATTATAAAATATAGACATAGCCTTATGTTAAAATATCGAATTTCGTATCTAAGCATTATTATATCACTTATAATAACATTGCCATCTTATTCTCAGATAGGTATAAATACAGAGAATCCCAAATATCTGCTTCATGTCGATGGAGCAAAAAATAATCCGACCTCGGGTGTTGTATCCGCTTCACAATTATTGGATGATGTAATTGTGGATAATAACGGAAATGTAGGTTTGGGAGCTATCCCGATGAGTTCCGTAAAGCTCGAAGTCAATGGTGCGCTTTTTCTTGCAGGTACTAGTTTAGAACCGGAGATGAGGCTGATATCCAATGCCAATGGCTATGCAACATGGAAATCAATTGATAATTTGCTGAAACCGATAGAGGCAGTAGCAAAAGGATTGCTTTATGGCGATCCGACCGGGTTGGCAGATCCGAATGCTGCCGATCCGGCAAGAAGCTATACTTGGTCTGCAAGCCAGATTAATACTTGGACTAATCTGACACGCACATCAATAAAGGTTACTCCCGGAACATGGCTTGTTTATGCTTCTATGGGATTAACGGGTACTCCGAGTGCAATCGGTAATAACTTTTTTTGGATGCAATTGAGGAATAAAACTACCGGAGCTATTCTCGAAACTGTTGGTAATTTACATGAGTTTACCGGAGGAGGATGGGCGAAACCTCAGTTTATGAAGCTGATCGTGTTTTCTCAAAATGCAGAACTCGAAATATGGGCAGGTAATGAAGCAGCCGGTACCGTGAATAACAGATATGGAGGAAGTCATTTTGGTGCAATTAAAATATTGTGATTTACGATAGAACTGAATTGTTGATCTATTGCTTTAAGGGACAAATTATTTTTGTCCCTTAGATTAAATAATTGAAATTTGTGATAATTTGAAATTATTCATTACCTTCGTCTCTGTAAAATAACTCTTTACACTGAAAATGACAGTAAAATTAACAACCGTATATTCTGATAATAATCTAAAATTTAACTATTTAGGTTTGGATATGTGTGTCGAAATATTAGAGAGAGAGAGAGAGAGAGAGAGAGAGAGAGAGAGAGAGAGACTAATCCCTCCTCGTATTTAAGATATTACTTTTTATTAGAATTTTCAGGTGGACTTATCTGCCTTTTTTTATTATTGTGTTTAAAATACGCTATACTTTATTCCTTAAAATATTTCCCCAATAAATATATCAATAGTTGTTTAGGTAAACGGTTTCGTGCAGTCGTTTTGTTTTGTTGTTGTCGTTCAAAATCGGCACGAAACATCCGCTTACCCATGTCACAACTATGTCCGGCAGCAGCATGTAGTGATTACATACTGCTGCTTTTTCTAGTCAACAGTTTTATATTCAGCAACAAACACATATAAATAATTACGACAATGAAGAAAGTTTTTTTATTCATCTTTTGTTTATTATCCATCGGGCTAAGCGTAGCTCAAGTGGGTATAAACACCAAAGTACCTCTTTCGGGAAGCGTGCTGCATATCGATGGGGCAGGAGATAATACCTCGGCTTCTTCGGTGACAGTGGCTCAGGCATCAAATGATGTGATGATTGATGCAAAAGGCAACGTAGGCGTTGGTACAGTAGCCCCGTCTGCCAAATTGCATATTGTCACTACCGTAGCAACTCCCGCTATGCGCATTGCAGACGGCACCCAGGGATTAAATAAAATCTTGCGTACTGATGCCAATGGTAATGCTTCGTGGGTAACAGCTCCGACTACCGATGGAGCTATTTATAACATCACAGGTTCAACTACTACTTCTTACCCAAACGGCACATACAGCTTGTTAAAGGCAATTCCTATAAACAATACAGGGAATTTTCTGGTGACTATCAGATGGTGGGGAGTGTCCAGTTCAATGAATGCAGCTAAACAAACATCGGCTGTCTTTCATGTATTGCAAAGTTCTTCATCGGGAAATACGTGGAGTGCCGACAGTCCCAATGTGCAAGATCAGGTCGAATATTATGTGATGCCTCCCGGCGACACGGGGCGATTTTGTTTCAGTACATCACTCTTTGCCCGGGTTGTTGCCGGAACTTATCTCAAAGTATACATCCGAGTTGCTATCGGTGGCCCTTGGGTCATAGGTACGGCTTCTGCCGGGAGTGGAACATTGAATCCAAGTATTGTTATTTATAGAGTTTAAAGATTATGAAAAAATACATTCTTCTTTTTACAGCTTTGCTAACGGGGGCTGTTACTTCGGCACAAATCGGTATCAATACCGAAACGCCTCAAAAACTGTTCCATGTGGATGCCGCTCGAAATACATCGGGTGCAAACAATATTTCGGACGATATGATAATTGATGCTTCCGGTAATATGGGGTTGGGAACGCTTTCGCCTACCGCCAAACTGCATATTACAGGCGATGGTATAACTCCTGCTTTACGTATTGTAGACGGAACACAAGCTAATACGCGTATTTTACGTTCCGATGCTTCGGGTAATGCAACCTGGGCCGATCAACCTGCATCGGGTGGATTTATTTACAATGTTTTGGGAAGGATCAATTATCCCCGAGGTCGTGTATCATTGGTGAGAGCTATGCAGGTTGCCGATGCCGGCAATTATCTGGTAGTTGTGCGTTGGTGGGGTACAACTACAATCGCAGGGACTACTAATAGCGAAACCAGTGCTTATTTTTTTCTGGATCAGGGAACCGACGGATCAGCTAGCAGAGGTACAAATAAAGATGCCATTGAATACTATGTGCGTACCATAGCAAATAGTCCGTTTTGTTTTACAACCAGCCTTTATGCTACAGTTCCTGCCGGTAGTTGGCTCAAACTTTTTATACAGCCGTCTATCGGAGGTGATTCGTTTAACTGGACGGTTGGCACTGCTTCGACAACCAATTCGAACTGGAACCCTAGTATTATACTGTTTAAAATTTAAGTTATGAGAAAGTGTATTTTCTTTTTTATTATCATATCATCTTTTACCACTTTATTTGCTCAGGTAGGTGTTAATATTGCAAGTCCGACAGGAGTTTTACATATCGATCCCGGTAAAAATAGTCCCACAACGGTAACCGATGATGTGGTTATAAGTACTGCCGGTAATATCGGTTTAGGTACGCTCGCACCCGCAGCTAAAGTACATATAGCTGCACCTGTCGGCAATGTGGCTTTCAGAATGACGGATGGTTCGCAGACTGCCGACCGTATATTGATGTCGGATGCCAATGGCAATGCCTCATGGGGAGTTATAAAAGGGAGTGGAGGGTATGCGTTTAGAGTAACGGCTGCAAAAACATTCCCTAATGCATCGGGGGCACTTATGCCTCTGGAAGGTAGCAGTACACAAATAAATATAGTCAGTGCAGGAAACTATCTGATAACTATACGTTGGTGGGGAGCTACTTCGGCAATAGGTGGATCAGGGGCTGTAAGTGCTTACTTTTATCTCCGTAAGAATGGAACTAATGTTGATGCGATAGAATATTATGTTCCTGCAACGGCTAATACTCCTTTTACCTTCACTACGGTATTGATGGCTGCCAACTGTTTGCCCGGTAATTATTTACAGGTGTATGTTACCCCTTCGGTGGGTGGGCAAGCGTGGACTATTAATGGTAGTGGAATGATTAATCCTTCGATAGCAGTATTCAGAATGTAAAAAGAAATGTTATTTAACAATATTTTAAGTAGAAGCAATAAAAGGTCAGATTTTGTTAAAAGAATATGGCCTTTTGGTGTGTTTTAAATCTTAAAAAAGAGTTTATCGTTTGTTTTAATAATCTTTTTGTCTACATTTGCCCTCACGGAATAACTCTTTATCCTAAAAAATGACAACAGAATTAACTAATATTTCGGCTATTTTTAATCTGAATTTTAACAATTTGGATTTGCTTTATTGCTTTGAAATATTAGAGAGAGAGAGAGAGAGAGAGAGAGAGAGCATCTAATCCCTTTCCGCACATAAAATATTCTTTATTCCTGAAGTTTACAGGCAGAAAATTCTGTCTTTATTGTTTGTTGCATCTTATATGCTCATTTGTTTTGAAAAATTTCTCCCAAAAATATACTAATAGTTGCCTGGGTAAACAGTTTCGTGTAAACGGTTTATCTTGTTGTTGTCGTTCAAAATCGGCACGAAGCATTTGTTTACCTCTGTCACAACTATGTCCGACAGTAGTATGTAGCGATTACATGCTGCTGTTTTTCTCCGTCAGTATACGCAGGCTTACTCAAATAGCCTTTTTTATGAAGTATATCTTCCACATCCAATTGCAACATAAAATTTATAAAGACTTGCACAACAGATTTTTATTGAAAGAAACACTAATAACATGTATATAATAGATGAAAAAAAGAATCGTATTGAGAAGTAAGCTATTATGGATATTTAGTATATCGTCACTCTTGGCACAGGCACAGGTGGGGATAAATATTAAAACGCCCAATACCGGAACCTGGTTGCATGTAGATGCCAAAGGGAATACTTCGGGCTCCTTAAACACATCCGATGATGTCGTAATCACGAAGGATGGCAATATCGGTATAGGTACGCTGTCGCCCAAGGCGAGGCTCGATATTGTAACTACTGCAACTACTCCTTTTATGAGAATCGTGGATGGTAAGCAGGGGGCAAATAAAGTTCTTAGATCCGATAATGCAGGTAATGCTTCGTGGGTCAATATGCCTACAACGATGGGAGCCAACTATAATGTAACCGGATCACTGATCAGTTATGCAAATAATGCCTACACATTGGTTAAAGCAATTCCGGTATCGGGTGCCGGTTATTATCAGATTGGAGTTCGTTGGTGGGGAGTGAGTACTGCCTCTAATGGAAATAAATCGACGGCAGCTATATTTTATTTGGCCACATCAACTAATACGGCTAATAACTGGACGGCAGATCAGGCTAATGTCAAAGATCAAGCCGAAAAATATGTATATCTCGATAATGGTGAAACATTTTGTTTTGCCTTGCCTCTTTCTGCAAAAATTACTACAGAAACGTATCTGAAGCTTTATATCAGAGTAACAGTCGGGGGGCCTTGGCGTATCGGTACTGCAAGTACTACAAATGCCACCTGGAATCCGAGTATAGTTGTTTACCGTATATAATAGAAAACGAATGAAAAAATATGTATTCATAGCTGCAATCGTCTGTTTCGGTTGTCAGTTACAAGCACAAATAGGTATCAATACCGAATCGCCTCAGGGTGTTCTTCATGTTGATGCAAAAGGCAATACATCATCGTCAACCAATGTTTCGGATGATGTAATGGTTAATAAAAGTGGAAATATGGGGGTTGGTACAATTTCGCCTGCAACCAAGTTGCACATCGAAACTGCCGGTACGGGATTTCCGGCTATGCACTTATCCGATGGAACCGAAGGGCTTAACAAAGTTTTAGGCAGTAAAGATGCTAATGGAAATATGACTTGGCTTGCACCTCCCTATTCTTGGGCAAGAGCATTCTATCTAACGGGATCGAGATCTTTCCCGAATGGATCGGAATCTTTCTTATTCTCGACCCAAATACCCAAGGCCGGAACATACGTGGTGGTTCTTCGCTGGTGGGGAAGGGCAAATGTTTCCTATCCCATAATCAGCGCTTATCTGTATACACGTGAAGGAACAACCGGTACAGCCTCTTCTTCTGATATTGGTCGCGATGCTGTTGAGTATTATGTGAAATATCCGACTAATAATGGAGTGTTTTCGTTTACCACTATTTTTCGTGTTACAATATCTAAAGATAATAACTGGTTGAAGATGTACATTACGCCATCAACGCCTATAAGTCAAAGATATAATTGGATAATTGGAGGTAGTGGAACAGATCGTAACTATAACCCAAGTGTTTTGGTTTTTAAAATTTAAGTAGGATGAAACAATTTACAATAATACAACTATTTATATTATTATTTAGTTTTGGTTTGAATGCACAAGTCGGGATTAATATAGCCCAGCCAACAGGAGTTTTTTATATTGACCCGGGAATCAATAGCCCGTCGGTTACAGCAGACGATGTGGTTGTGGATGTCAACGGTAATCTGGGATTGGGTACAATATCTCCAACAGCTAAAATACATTTGAATGTTCCCACAGGAAGTACAGCCCTGCGTATTGTAGATGGTAATCAGGGCGAAGATCGCGTTTTGCTTTCGGATGTTGCCGGTTATGCCTCATGGGGAACTATGCCCGGTAGTGGTGGACAGCAGATTCAAATGATGACGGCAGCTACCTATAATGCAGGCGTTATAACTAAATTGCCCCTATCATCTAATACGCGATATAATTTGACTGCCGATGGAAATTATCTCGTATTTATTCGATTTTGGGCAAGGTCAACAGCTATTGGTGGTACAGGTTCCGTAAACGGATTTTTGTTTCTTTATAAAAATGGTGTTGAGGTAGATTCTCTGGAGCATTATGAACCGGTTTATAATACGTCTACCTATTTTACATTTAATACAGTTTTGCTGGCAGCTAATTGTAAAAAAGGAGATTATCTGGAGATAGGGCTTAGACCTCAGGTTGGAAACTGGACAACCGCGACAACTGCACATACCAGATGTACAATTGCATTTTTTATGATGTAATTATTTCACACAACTCATCTTTGAGTCTATTATAGCAAATGAGGGGCTGATAAGCCCTTCATTTATTTATCGAATGCTAAGATATTATCACTTCCCGATTCTTACTTCTTTCTGTAATTTATTTGTCTGTTAAAATATATTCTATATATTTGCCCCTGTAAAATAACTCTTTGCACTAATAATGACAATAAAATTAACAACCACATATCCTGATAGTGATCTAAATTTTAACTATTTAGGTTTGTCTATGTGCGTTGAAATATTAGAGAGAGAGAGAGAGAGAGAGAGAGAGAGAGAGAGAGTTAACTAGCAACCGTGCTGGTAATAAAAATATTTTAGGCGGATTATTCCGTCTTTTTTTGTTTCTGTGTGTTGTTGACACAGGATCTTTTCTGCAAAAATATTTCCCCAATAAATATATTACTGGTTGTGTCGGTAAACACTTTCGTGTCACCGATTTGTTTTTTTGTTGTCGTTCAAAATCAACACGAAACATTTGTTTACCTCTGTCACAACTATGTCCGGCAGTAGTGTGTAGCGATTACATGCTGCTGCTCTTTTTATTCAGTCAGCTAAAACAACTAACTATATTACAAATAACATAACAATGAAAAAAAAGTTTTTAATACTGCTTGGGATTTTTTGTGTAGGCTCGATTTATGCACAAGTAGGGGTGAATACCAAATCGCCTTTGGGAATTTTCCATATAGATGCATCGGGCAATAACTCGGCTATTCCTACGGCAGCCCAGTTAGCTGATGATATTATTGTAAAATCGGATGGAATGGGCGAAGTAGGTATAGGCATTGGAGCTATACCCGCAAAAGGAGCTTCTGTCGATTTAATATCTTCGAATAAAGGGCTTCAACTAAATGTTGTAGCATTAACCGGAACGGACGATTTGCTAACTGTACCCTCTCCGGTACGTGGGATGATAGTATATAATACCACCAACAATAGCCAATTATATCCCGGTATCTGTGTATTTAATGGTCAGACCAATAAGTGGGATCAGATGGCTTTTACCAAAGAGACCTTCGATGTGAAAATAGCCATTTCGTTACACGATGTTACCACTATCGGAGCAACGTCAGCAGTTATATCAGCTGGAGGATACGATGGGGTCTCTATTCCATTTGCACCCTTGGGTTCTACTACAGCAGGTATAAAGATAACTGAGGACGGAACTTATGCTTTTGCTTTAAATTTGATGGGGATGGTCAATACAACAGAAACAAGTGAAGTTCACATGTATTTGTTTATGATGCGCAAATCGGATATGGTTATCATGGATGCTGCTGCATTGGGTACGTTAGCGATGAATAATCCGCCGCAATACAAGCAGTCGGCTACCGCTATTTTATCTTCGATATTGAAAGCCGGTGATGAGTTAGACTTTTTGATTTGTCATAATATAGACACTCCTTATCCCTGGACGCTGTTTGGTGGAGCAGCTACTACTTTCGGCAGATACAATAAAACATCTTTAAGTTACTGGAAATTATGAAATATGCATATATTATAAGTGTCCTTTTTCTGATGAGTACGATATCTGTAGCTCAGATAGCCATCAATACCGATAAATTGGTGTCGGGAACTATTTTTCAGGTCGATCCATTAAATAACAGTACAAACAGCGGAACAGGGCTTGCCGATGACATGATTGTAACTCTCGATAATCAGACATCGACCTTTGGCTTGGGGTTAGGCAAGAAAGTATTACCAAATGCACAGCTCAATTTAGGATCGAACAAAAAAGCTTTGAAAATGAATGAGGTAAAGCTCCAATCATTGACCGATATTGTAACTGTGCCTAATCCCCGAGCCGGAATGGTGGTTTATAACACGACTGCCATAGCTTCGGAAGAGGTTGAAATAGGCTGGTGTTATTTCGATGGAGTAAAGTGGAACAGGATAATGGAATCAGAGAGAGAACCTACTTTGAAAAATGAATTCTCGATACCCTATCTGCCGGCGACAGATGTTATTATACCCGGCGTAAGTTATGCCGATGCTACTGCCGGTATCTATTCGGCGGCTATAAAGATGCCTTTTATGAACAGCGAAACAACCCAGATAAAAGCAAAAACTGATGGAACTTATGTGTTTGCCTTGCGTTTTTATTTCTATTCAACTGTTTCAGATCCGGCCGTGCCTGCTACTTATGATTCTCAAGCTTTATTGTATGTTTTTATGGTTTCTAAAACACAAAATAAAGTATTGGAAAAAGCTCTTTTGACGTTTCCTTTTATGCAAAAAGCTCGGAGGTATTATTCGTATCGCTTAGTAATGGGTACGCCTCTGAATAAGGATGAGGAGGTGGAGTTTTATATTGGTCGTGGGCAAGCACCCGACTTTGAAGATTGTCCTTTGAATATACGAGTATTGGATACAGGCGATGTGTCGGTAAAATCGGCAGCCAGAACAAGTCTGGTATTTTGGAAACTATAACGAAAAGAATGTATAACAATGAATAAAATATTTATAATATTAACGTTTTGGGGATGTTCTGTTTATGCATCATCACAAGTAGGCATCAATACCTTATTTCCGATAGGGAATTTTATAATAGATACTAACGGTGATAATATATCGGCTACGCCAACACCCGCACAATTAAAAAACGATGTAGTGTTCAGCAAATCTACCGATAATGAAGCCATATTAGGGGTAGGGGCTATGCCCTACAATAGTGCCCAATTGTATTTGAATTCGAACAATAAAGCATTAGGACTAAATAAAGTAACTCTTGCTAGTAGCTTTGATGTAGTAACAGTACCCAATCCTACCGATGGAATAGTTGTATATAACAAAGATGCAGCAATAGATGATGGAGTTTATTTCTTTTCCGATACTCAATGGGGCAAAATGGCTACTAATATATATGCAGGATCATTCATCAATCTGTTGAATTTATCATCGCCCGATGTTGTAACAAAGCCTATTACCCCCGCACAATTATCAGCAGAGTTGTATTCTTCTGGGGTAGAGCTGAAATTTGTAACCAAAGAAAATGGATCCATCGAGATTTTAGAAGACGGAGCATATTCCTTTAATATGCATTTGTCGGGATATGTATCAACAGGAAGTTCGGAGTTTGCTTACTATTATGTGTTTTTGGTCAACGATACCAATCATTCTGTTGTCGATTCCTATACTGTAGCTTTGCGTCCTAATAGCAATGCAGAGCAAACTGCATCCGTATTTTTAAATGCCAACTTTAAGAAAAACGATGTCGTGAAGATTTACGTTTGTCACGAAAGTGCAACTAATAGGGTTTGGTCTCTTAAAAGTTCTGCACCCGGAAGTAATAATTTGGTGCGTAGCTATATGGTTTTCTGGAAATTATAAGAAAGAAAAGTGTAATTTCGATAAAGCAGCATGTTTTATATCTTAGACAAAAAATATGTATTGTTGCAGGCTTCTTTTGCAAACTATTGGCTGTGCGAACTGATTAGCTAGGGGTATTAGTAATATTTTTTCAATAAAATTATTAACAAAACTTGCGAAGAATATATTTTTGATTACCTTTGCATCGCATTTAAGCAAAAGGGCAGTTACCAGAGTGGCCAAATGGGTCTGACTGTAACTCAGATAGCGTAAGCTTACGGTGGTTCGAATCCATCACTGCCCACTTTTGATGATGCAATTGCGGAAGTAGCTCAGTTGATAGAGCATCAGCCTTCCAAGCTGAGGGTCGAGGGTTTGAGCCCCTTCTTCCGCTCCAAGGAGCAAAAAGCGATTACGTTAAGTAGTCGCTTTTTTTATATATAAGATTGAGGTTATCTTTCATTTCGATTGTATCTTTGTCCGCCAAAGTATACAGATCAATCCTTGTTAGGTAGTTGAATGTATCTAATAATACATTTACGATTGTAGGGATGAGCTTATGTCTCTTCATCAGATATATGACAGAATCGTTGGTCTGTGCCCCTGTATCAAAGCCATAAAAAGGTCAGAGACCATAAATTATATTTAAAATTATTCTTAATGCAAATTAGAATAAAAAGTTTTACTATTAAACTGAATATGTGTATGAAAATTATTTCGTTTCTCGGTTCATTCGTGTTGTTATTTGTTTTTGGTTTTAATCTGCAAGCACAAACATCGAAAGTAGATCTGTCTGAATTTAGACTCAGCTACGATGAAATGTATAAAATAGCTAACCCTAATTTGCTGAAACACCGCATTTTTTATCAAGAACCCTCTCAGGGACCCGATGCTGTATGGTTTGATGCTGTAAAGAGAGGAAACTTGGAGGATATCAAAAAAATGGTAGCGGCAGGTCAGAACATCGAAGCAAAAGATACTGCCTCATTAGGGCAAACAGCCTTAGGATGGGCAGCCTTTATCGGTTATATGGATATTGTGGAATATTTAGTGGAACAAGGTGCAGATATCAGAGCAACAGACAAGGCCGATGTTTATAATACATTAAAATCGGCAGTATTGGGTAATAATGTAGAGGTTGTAAAATACCTTTATAATTTGCTGAAAGACGAATCGGACTGGGATGCGGTGGAGTCGGATGGAGAAACTCTATTTATGGTAGCGGCAGTAGATGGTCGGTTGGAAACGGTTAAATTTATATTGCAATTTAATCCCGATTTAAATGTCATAGCTCCTAAATTTAATGTAAGCCCATTAAGTGGAGCTTGCGATAGAGGTTTTGATGATGTAGCCCAATTGTTGATTGAAAAGGGAGCTATTAATCATAAAACAGGTAAATCGAGCTGTGAGTAATTATATAATATAAGCAACTTGGTTTGTAATGATCTATTTTCCGAGGATAGCCATATTGGGTCTGCCCTATAACAAAGTAATAAAAAAGGTCAGAGACCTCAAAATAGATAACAAAATATCCTAATGAAAGGAAATGGTATTCAGAATCTTACCGAAGGTAAGATATTCTCAACTCTTATACGATTGGCTTTACCCCTTATGGGGACAAGTTTCCTGCAAATGGCATATACCCTGATGGCTATGTCGTGGGTAGGGAGATTGGGGGCAGATGGAGCTTCCCATGTTGCCACAAAATCCGAAGCTGCCATCGGTGCTATCGGTATGCTGTTGTGGCTTACAGCATCGGTTGCTTATCTGGCGATGATAGGAGCTGAGGTGGCAGTGGGGCAATCTATCGGTGCAAAAAAGATGAAACAGGCAAAAATATACGCCTCTCATACATCTACCGTAGCATTGTATCTCGGTATAATCTGGTCGCTCATTTTGTTTGTGTTTGCCGAACAGATTTTATCATTCTTCAAACTGCCTGCTGATATAACTGAGGAAGCTGTGCTTTATTTACGGATAATGACCATTTGTTTACCGTTTCAGTTTCAGTCTTATAACCTGTCGGGAGTATATAATGGGGCGGGGCGTAGTTTTATCCCTTTTCGTAACAATGCCTGCGGATTGGTGCTGAATATGATTCTCGATCCTATACTTATGTTCGGTTTCGATATGGGATTGCATGGTGCAGCCGTGGGGAGTGTTATCTCGCAAATATTTGTATTCGGACTGTTTTTCTATCAGATCAAATCGGCTAACCGTATTTTGGGGAATTTTAGGTTTATCATAAAACCCCGTATGGTCTTTTTGAAGCGTGTTTTTTATCTCGGAACACCAGTTTCGTTGATGAATTCGTTATATGCCATCATTAACATGAATCTGGCACGGGTAGCAGCTATATATGGAGGACATTTGGGGTTGATGACTCAAACTACAGGTGGTCAAATTGAGGCTGTTACATGGAATACTTCGCAAGGTTTTTCTACGGCTTTAAGCGCTTTTATGGCTCAGAATTATGCAGCCAATAAAATAGAACGTGGTAAAAAAGCCTATTTCTACACCCTTCGTATAATGGTGTCGGTAGGTATTGTGGTGAGTGTTGCCTTTATCTTTTTCGGAGGCTCTATTTTCGGACTGATAGTTCCCCATCAGGATGCTATAGATGCCGGCTCGCAATACCTGATGGTAATGGGGCTTGTGCAGATTTTTATGATGCTTGAGCTTACTACACAGGGGATGTTTAATGGTATCGGCCGAACTGTAGAACCTGCCATCATAAGCGTTGTTTTCAATGCGTTGCGTATTCCTCTGGCTTATTATCTGGCATCCGAAATGGGAATTGTAGGTGTTTGGTGGGCAATTGCCATATCGAGTATCTGTAAAGGAATTATATTGCCATTATGGTTTTCGTTTCTTTATAAAAAGGTAAAGAAATAATATCGAGCCCATTTTTATTTGTTAAATAGATTATTATTTATCCGTTTTGTATAAAATAACGAACCTATCAACAGGAAGCTGATAGGTTGTCTTTTTGTTGTCGTTTAACTTTTCGGGTAATAAGGCTTACCTATGGCATAACTATGTCCGTGATGCGGTGCAAATAAATGCAATAAAAATATTTTTTGTGATTGTGCAAAAGTATTACATTATTATGTGTTTTGCAACATAAAATAAAAAAAAGAGAAAAATGTTAGTTTTTTAATGGCTTTGTAGGTTTGCTTATATGGATTGAAATGTTAAGAGAAAGAAAGAGAGAAGTGCATATGTTTATATAATTACATTCTTTAAAAAAAAAAATAATTCTCAGAAATTCTTTTTTGAGATCCATTTCTATGTCCATATACGGAGTTAACCTCAACTGCATTATACTTTTTTCTGTCGTTTGGGGAGATAAAAGTTATTATTATTTGATATTTAATGTTAAGTTAGGTTCTTATTATCCTGAAAAATACGTACTTTTGTCCTACCAAAAAAATATTTTTGTATATATAAAGCATTTTGAATACTTAAAACGACGATTAATCTTCACTGCTTTATATAACGTTTTTTCCTTGTTTTTATTGAACTATTGTTCTAATAAAGTTAGAATTATGAAAATTATTGTATGGAGATTTCTGTCTTCGACTTTTGGGTACTTTAATAAATTTGACATTTCGAGTTGGGTAAATATAAAACACTTTTTTGTTCTGTTCCATGCAGATAAGATATGTAGTGACGATCTGGTACCCAGTGAGGCGAATACTGCAACAAGCTTGCTTGAAAGCTCTTTAGATAGTGCAACCTCTGACTATTATAACCTTAATAATGACCTATATATGAGAAAACCTGCGATTGATATATCCCTTAATGAAAAATCTTCCAATAACTTATTATCCCGGATAATTCTATCCATATATCATCAATATCGGAAATACATTGTCTTCACTTATTCTTGTCGATACGAATCTTCTTTTTGTTGTCGTTTTGCCCCGTATTAGCTAAGACTAAGCTGCATTGTATGGTGTAGCAAAAAGTCGTGATTATTTCTTGCTACACTCCGTTATTTATAAAATATTTTTTGAAACAAAAACGATAATAATAGATGTGTTGCCGCGAATTTTTTTGAATTGTTTTTTCAGACAATCAAACAAAAGGATGGTAACAGATTTAACTAACATATACATAACAATGAAACAGTATTATATATTGGTTTTGACTTTATTTACTTCAATACCTTTTTATGCTCAGATAGGAATTAATACTGAATTCCCGAAAGCAACATTAGATGTTAAAGCGAGTCTCGTAACAAGCCATATAGCCGGAATGCAGGCTCCACGACTCACTCTGGCGGAGCTATCATCGAAAGGTAACTCGTTGTATGGAGCATCTCAAGTGGGTGTTATTATTTATATAACCAGTATCTCAGGTGGTGATAATAGCGGACAAAGAGCAAATATTACTGTGCCGGGTTATTACTATTTTGACGGAGCATCATGGCAAAAACTCGGAGCTTTTGACTCATCCGATATATCATCCGAAATAGTAGGAGATATCAAATACTCATTTAGCACAGGCGATCATGACGGATGGTATTTGCTGGATGGAAGAGCTGTTTCGGGACTATCGCCATCTGCGAAAATATCAGCAACTGAACTCGGATTTACAACTAACTTACCTGATACCCGAGACCGTGTTTTGCAAGGTAAAGCTGATTCCGAAGTGTTAGGAAATAAGGGTGGATCCAATACCTTGTCAATCGTTAAGGAAAACCTGCCTAATATATCTCTGCCCGGGACAATAAGTGGTACTTCGGGTAGTGGTGGAACTGCCCATACACATACCTTCAGTGGTGCTTCGGCCATCGGTGGAGTTGCCCATACACATGCTTTTACTGGAACTTCTGCTAATGGAGGTGCTGCCCATACACACACCTTTAGTGGTACTTCTGCTAATGGAGGAGCTGCCCATACGCATACCTTTAGTGGGACTTCTGCCAGTGCAGGTGCTCATACCCATACTTTTAATAACCCACCGAGACAAAATTCTTTGCATAGAGGAAACCCCAGTGCTTCAGCTATTAGCGTAGATTCTGATCAAACGAGATCAACTAGCTCTTCGGGCGCTCATACGCATACTTTTAGTGGGACTTCAGGTAGTAATGCTCATACTCATACTTTCAGTGGGGCTTCGACGAGCGAAAGCCATACGCATACTTTTAGTACTGGTTCAGCCAACACAACTCATGCACACACCTTTAGTGGGACTTCGTTAACAGGTGGAGCACATACTCATACTGTTACCGGAGCGGCAACAGTTCCAACAGGTGGATCTGGTACTGCTTTAGATAACAGATCTCCTTTTTTGACAGTAAATACTTTTGTTTATCTTGGATTGTAAAGAAAAAGGCAGGAAACAGCAGTATTAAATGTATAGAAGAATAAAAACGAAAGAGACTTATTGATAATGAAACAAATAAAAAGAAATTTCTTTAATATATTGCTTTTAGGCTGTATATTATTTACATATAACACCACTGTTTCGGGACAGGTTGGTATTAATACTTCAACCCCAAAATCAACTCTGGATATTACATCTCCGGGTTCGGCTACAACCGATGTCGCAGGGGTGCAGGGATCTCGCCTCGATCTGGCAGAACTTACAGCTAAAGGAAACACGCTGTATGGTGCCGACCAAACGGGAGCAATTATTTATATAACGAATGTTTCGGGAGGTAATAATACAGGACAGAGGTTAAACATTACTGCTCCGGGTTATTACTATTTCGATGGAGCATTATGGCAAAAATTAAATACTCCACAGCCTGTTGTTCGAGATGGCGATATAATGCAATCGTTTAAAGCATCTGATTATGACGGATGGTATTTGCTGGATGGAAGAGCTTTGTCGAGTTTGCCTGACAAAGCAAAAGCAGCAGCCGTAAGCCTCGGGTTTACTACTAATCTCCCGGATGCCAGAGACCGTGTTCTTAAAACAAAGGATACATCTGAGGGACTAGCCAGTATCGGTGGTACAAACTCGATGTCGATTACCAGAGCAAACCTTCCTGATATATCTTTATCTGGAAGTATAACAGGAACTCTGGCTTCGGCGGGAGCCCATACGCATACGGCAAGTTCTACCCTCGATGCCGGAGGAGCACATAACCATACAGTCAATGGTAATCTTGCTGCCGGAGGAGAGCATAGCCATATTACCAGCGGTAATCTTGCTGCCGGAGGTGCACATACCCATGCTTTCAGTGGAACACTTGCATCAGCAGGAACACATTTACACGATTTGTCTCCGGTAATATATGTAATGCCTGGTACTGCTAAGGATGTAGATAGAGGTTATGGTGCAGGTACGTTGTGGAGTTATATCGCTACCTCTACTTATACTACTAGCAGCTCGGGTAATCATAATCATACGATAAGTTCGACTCTTGCAGCCGGAGGAAGACATACGCATCCTGTTAGTGGAACTTTAGCTTCGGCCGATGGTCATACGCATGCTGTAACCGGAGCACTTGCTGCAGATGGAGCTCATGCACATGAGGTTACAGCTTCTTTAGCTTCTACCGGAGCCCATACGCATACGGCAAGCGGTAGTGTTACACTCCCGTTGGGTGGTGCTCAGGCAGCTATGGATAACAGATCTGCTTATTTGGTGGTGAATACTTTTATTTATCTCGGATTATAAACCGATAAAGTATATAAGGCGGTATATTATTTTGATAAGCAGTTAAATACTTCCTTTTATTTATTAAAGAAATAGTGTAAAATCATGAAACAAAGAAAACGAGTTCTTCTTACTCTAAAAATATTTTTAAGCCTGTTGATTCTGAATAATACCTCTGTTTGGGGACAGGCCGGTATCAATACATCGACACCTCATTCAACTTTGGATGTAACGGCAATAAAAAATGCAAGCCATATTGCCGGAATTATAGCTCCCCGTCTTACTTTAACTCAACTGGCCGATAAAGGCAATACGTTATATAAGGCCGATCAAAAAGGTACTATTATTTATATCACAGATATATCGGGTAATGGCAATACGGGACAGAGAGCCAATATTAAATCGGTTGGTTATTATTATTTTGATGGTGCGGAATGGATTGGCTTTGGCGTCTTTACCGCAGCACAGGCATCGGGCAGTATTAAAGAATCATTCAAAACTACAGACCATAACGGCTGGTATCTGTTGGATGGTAGAGCGGTT
This sequence comes from Dysgonomonas sp. HDW5A, assembly GCF_011299555.1. Lineage (NCBI taxonomy): Bacteria > Pseudomonadati > Bacteroidota > Bacteroidia > Bacteroidales > Dysgonomonadaceae > Dysgonomonas > Dysgonomonas sp. HDW5A. The sequence continues at coordinate 3,029,765 of NZ_CP049857.1, forward strand.
TCTAGCCTTCCTGCCAATATCCGTGCTATAGCTGTAAGCTTGGGGTTTTCATCAAATTTACCAAATGCAAAAGATAAGGTGTTGAAATCAAAAGCAGGCTCGGAGGTGTTAGGAAGTACCGGAGGTTCTAATACGCTGACTATTACTAAGGATAATTTACCCAATGTTTCCTTAGCAGGTACGTTTACAGGTACAGCTGCCAGCGGAGGAGCACATACACACAGCCTTAGTGCTACATCATCGAGTACAGCTCATACCCACTCGCTTAGTGCGACGTCGAGTAATACAGCACATACACACGGATTGAGTTTGACCTCTACCGATTCGTACCATACTCATAGCTTTACTGCTACTACGACTACCAATGGTGCTCACACTCACACTTATGTAATGCCTACCAGGGTCAATGGGTCATTTGCTGGTACATTCAATTCTCTTTATAACATGAAAGCTGAACAAACAGGCAGAGCGACCACCTCAGCCGGAGCACATACCCATACCTTTAGCGGAACTTCAGCCAGTGGTGGAGCAGCTCATAATCACACCGTAACAGGTACGGCAGCCAGTGGCGGTACGGCTCATAATCATACCGTAACCGGTACTGTTGCCAGTGATGGTGCAGAGCATACGCATACTTTCAGTGGTACTTCCGATAGCGGGGGAGCGGCACACACCCATACTATTAGTGGTACAGCATTAGTAGATACAGGAGGAACCAGTACTGCTTTGGACAACAGAGCAGCTTATATGGCAGTAAATACCTTTATCTATTTAGGGCAATAATATACAATGACTTTATATTGAACCTGCATATTCCAATATTCAAAAGAGCAGATAAATTCAGATTTGTCTGGTTTTTGGAATATTGAAATGAATCATTAGCTAGTTTCAATTTTGGAAAAAGAGCTTGATTCATGGTGAAAATGGATTCGAAATACATAATAATAAAATTTTTGTTGAAAATTTTAACAGGCTCTAATATTATTTCTATCTTTGCCCTTGTAAAATAACCCTTTACTCTAATAATGGTAGCGAAATTAACAGATTTTTATGTGTGCAATGATCTAAATTTTAACTATTTAGGTTTGGCTATGTGCGCTGAAATATTAGAGAGAGAGAGAGAGAGAGAGAGAGAGAGAGAGAGAGAGAGAGAGAGAGAGAGAGTTAACTAACAAGCGTCGTATTAGTAATAAAAATATTTCAGGCGGAATTTTCCGTCTTTTCTTTTTATTGTGTATAGTTGACTCATGGTCTTCCCTTCAACAAAATTTCCCCTATAAATATATTGATAGTTGTTTCGGTAAACGATTTCGTGTAATCGGTTTGTTTTTTGTTGTCGTTCAAAATCGGCACGAATCATCCGTTTACCTATGGCACAACTATGTCCGGCAGCGGTGTGTAGTGATTACATGCTGCTGCTTTTTATTATGCAACTCACTAACCGGAATATAAATTAAAACAATAAGCGAAAAATGAAAAAAAAACTGTTATTAGCTATTCTAGCCTTGTCGTTTGTCTTCCATGCAGAAGCTCAAGTCGGAATAAACACCATCAGCCCACATCAATCGGCAGCTATGGATATCGAAAGTACCAGTAAAGGACTGTTGATTCCGCGAATGACCACGTCCCAGAAAACGGCAATAATCAATCCGGCTTCGGGATTGCTTATATACGACACCACGCTTAGGTGTATTTCCCAGAATGCTGGTACTGCCGCATCACCGGCTTGGGTATGCTTATCTCAAAAAGATGCCCAGAATGGCTTCTTCTATATGCCTACAATTGCTATAGATGCCTCTACTGTAGTAACAGGTAAAACCATTGACCTGTATGACGAATATAAAAAACAGTTCACTGCTCCGGTAAAAAATCCTTCGGCTCCGGCAAATATTCCCTACTTTACGAATCGAACCGACCTCTATTATTACATCACTAATTACGATACATCTGTACTCGGCAATATATCAATCAATAATCAGGGAGTAATGACTTATGATGTGAAAGCCGAATCTGATTACGATTCTTTTATGACTGTAGTATTTGTTCTTAAGTAAACCTTATCTGCAAAAATGAAAAAAATAATTTATATACTTTTAATTGTATTCTTTTCTCAACCGGCTGCCTACGGGCAAAAAGAAACAAGCTGGTGGCACTTCGGATATAAAAGTGGTCTTAATTTCAATTCTCTCAGCAATGCGACTGCAGCAGACGGAACTGTTGTAGCCGATATGCCTGAGGCAATAGTTGGACCATTAGATACCAGGGAAGGGTGCTTTACAGTATCTACTTATGATGGTAAATTGCTGTTTTCATCCGATGGTAGTACTGTTTATGATAAAAACGGTAATGTAATGACAAACGGTACGGGATTGTTTGGGGACTTTTCGGCAACACAATCGGGTATTGCTATACCTAAGCCCGGAAGTCTTACCGAATATTATGTTATAACTGTACCTGCGATGGGTGGTACAGCTGGCTCCGATGGTTTGCGTTATTCGATTGTTGATATATCGAAAACAAATAATGGTAGCTTTGGTGCTGTAACTTCTAAGAATATTATTATCAAAGCCGGGTATGTATATGAAAATATATCAGCAGTACCTAATGCTAATGGTAAAGATTATTGGCTGATACACCGCAGTGATAAAACGTTTTATATTTATGCTGTCACTTCGACGGGAATAAATACAACTCCTCATTTTACTCTTGCAAGTGCTAATATATTCTTGGGAGGACCTCAGGGGGAAGTTATCATTTCCTCCGATTATAAAAAGATAGTTTCGGTGAACTGGGGCGGAAAACAGGTTATATCAGCAGATTTTAATCCCGCAACCGGAGTGATTTCTGATATAAGGACGCTGGAATGCCCTTATCAGACTTATGGAGGAACATTTTCTCCTAATGGAAAATACATTTATATCGGAACCGGATTTGAAAATGGCGGAAGGCTGTATTCAAATACATGGGATAATTTAAGGAGTGGGGCTACATTGATTTATTTAGCCAGTGGATTTGCGAATATAAGAGCTGCTATGGATAAAAGACTTTATGGAATTCAGTGTAGTATTGTTACTTCAGCCGAAATACCGACAAAAAATCTGGCAGTAGTAATGAACCCCGATGACGGAGGCAGTATTATTAAATATTTCCCTGATTATCTGAAGAATACAGCGGCTTTAGGTTTGCCTACGTTTGCTACAGGTTTTATCCGCATAATTCCCAAAGAGCAACCGTTTGCATGTGCTGCAAACAGGCGTACATATAGTGTTGAGGTCGATTTGTCGGGAGGAAATATTCCGAGTCGCTTAGAATGGAACTTTGGAGATGGTACTCCGGTCATTAATCAAGCTGTGTCTTCTACTCAAAGTAAATATTCGAAGGTACATTCGTATAATGATGCAGGTATGTACACTATAACCATAACTCCCTATAAAGGTGATGGAACAGCTTTACCTCCGATTACGATGTTGGCCAATATTGTTTATTGTTCTTTAAAAAGTAATAATATGACCCGATCAGACTTACATAACTCTAAGCAGATGATGCAATAAAATGCACATTTTAAGTACACACAATGAATTAATACTATTGAAATGAATAAAATTTTATCAATAATAGCATTCAGCCTGATGCTATACATACCTTCTGTATCGTCTCAGATAGCAGTGAATACCGACACACCCGATACTTCGGCGGCATTGGATATTACAGCCCATAACAATTACCGGGGCTTGCTGATTCCTCGAATGACTACCGCCCAAAAATTAGCAATTGCAAATCCTGCACCGGGACTATTGGTATATGATATCGATTATAATTGCATATCGCAATACAAAGATACCCCGTCTAATCCGGGAGTATTCGGTTGGACTTGCCAGACACTTTTCAACCGGCATTTCTTTTATATGCCATCTGTAAATATACCCACCTCAGATGGGTCGGGTAATCTCCTCGCAGGAATCCGGTCGGTTGACTTGTATAATATATATAAAACCAGATTTGATGCACCTGCAATTAAAAGTACGGGAGCTCCGGTGTCCATCCCTTATTTCAATAAAGAGCAATTATATTTTTATATAACCTATTGTGATCCATGTATTACAGTTACAGGAATCAGCGATGTAGGAGTTTTAAGTTACACGGTAAATTCACTACCCGATTATGATGCTTTTATGAATATTGTATTTTTGGTGCGATAAATCAGGCTACTGTAAGTATAATAAAGTGTATATATCCGTTTAGAGTATATCTAATTTCATTTATTATATAAGACAAAAAACACAGGCTGCCAAGCAGTAACCTGTGTTTTTATTTAATTTGTGGAATAAGCAAATCAGATTTCTTCAAATGCAAAATTGGCTGCCCTATTCAGTATATTGTTGAAGTCTAATCCTTTTTTATATTCAGTCAAACAGTTTTCGAGTAGTTTGTCGCTCAATATAAATTCGTCAGATACCACTTTACCCAGTGTATAACTCTTCAGTTTAAGATATTCGCCGTATTTATAATCTTGCGGAAAATCCTTAGGTACTTTCTTTAATTTTAAATCCTGATCTAACTCAAAGCCTTTTGCCTTTTTGACTGCTTTATCGAAAGAATCGCCATGATCGAGAATATCTTCTCTGATACTCTGTAAAACTTTGGGATCGGGCATATGAATACCTGTTGCTAAAAGATGTCCGCCAATATAATCCGAACCGGGAGCCTCTACATGAAAGTAGTATCCGGCCAATCCCGATTTTTTACCCTTAGGGCAAACATAAGCAGCCATATGCGTTTTATACGGCTCTTTGTTGGGCGAAAAACGTACATCTCGATAGATGCGGAAGGTACAATCTTTAGCATGCAGATTATTTATCAAAGGATCGAATTTAGAGATTCCCTCAATCAGCTTCTCTGTAAATTCGGCGAATTCTTTTTCAGCCTTTTTATATGCATCTTTGTTTGCCGTAAACCAGTCCCTGTTGTTATTTTCTTTCAGTTGAGTTAAGAATTCTACTATATTTTTCATGCTGTTGTATTGTTAAGTATATTGTATTATTCTGCACTTATATTTTGATCGCAGATGTAAAACAGAACAAAATCTCCAACCGTTTCGGCATCCACCAATATCCATCGGGCTTTGTCTTCTTTGGTTTTTGTTTGTATGATTTGTTTTCCGTCCGATGTAAAGTCCTGTACCTGTAATATTTTGAATCGTTTGTTGGTACAATCGTATAAACCGTAGGTGATGCTGTAGCTGAAATCGTCCCATTTTCTGATCTTTTTGTCAGCATCCTTTTTCTTGAATACATTCTTTATCTTATTCACATACGCCTCTTTGCTTTCGGTGGTCATATAGACCGTTTTTACAGTCGCATAGATACGACCTTCCTCCATCTTTACTGAGGTCGAATCAATATAATATTCCAAATGTTCGGTTACAGCCAGATCTTTCCATCCACTTTGTCCCCAAGCCATTACAGGAGCCAAAACTGCAATAATTAAAACGAATAATTGTTTCATATAAGTAGTTTATAAGTAAAAGAAAATATTTAATGACATAAGCAATAAAAAGTTCGCTGAACTTAAAGTTCTGAGATCTGTTTGTAAAGTAAAGATAGGTAAATTATTTATCTTCTTTATAAATAATCTTAGCAATAAAAAGACCTGCACCCTTAATGATTTTGTAACATATATGTCATGTTATTTTAACTATAAACAGCAAAAAACGTTTTATATTTGTAGTAACAAATTTAGATAGAAAATATGAAAAGAATAGCGGTATACTGTGGTTCGAGTTCAGGTTCGAACGAAATATTCAAGACTAAAGCCCTCACATTAGGTAAAGCTTTAGCAAAAAATAAAATAGAATTGGTGTATGGCGGAGCCAAAGTTGGCTTGATGGGTGCTGTTGCCGATGGAACACTCAATAACGGAGGTTTGGCGATAGGTGTATTGCCTCATTTTCTGGCAGAAAAAGAGTTGGAGCATAAGTCACTTACCGAGATTTATCTGGTAGATACTATGCACGAACGTAAATCTAAAATGGCTGAACTTTCAGATGGATTTATTGCCCTTCCCGGAGGTTTTGGAACGATGGAAGAATTGTTCGAAGTATTGACTTGGGCACAATTGTCGTTACACAAAAAGCCTGTAGCACTTTTGAATGTCGATGGATATTACGATGCTTTGCTTCAGTTTATAAAGGTGATGAATCGTGATGGATTTTTGAAGGAAGAATACTTGGATCTACTCATTGTAAGTAGCGATATCGATGATTTGTTGCTTCAAATGAAATCGTATGTTCCTTTGAAAAACGAAAAATGGTTCGTATCTAAATAAGGTTCCGTACTTTTATTACCTTGCTTCAATAATTAATTGGTTAGTCTGTCTCAAAAGGATAGGCTTTTTTTATTTCCCGTTTTACCTGTATTTTCAGCAGTAGGAGTTATTGTTGAGTGAGTGCTTCTATCTGTTTGAATATCGGAATCATAGACTTTCCTTTTTCGGACAAAATATATTCTATATGCAAAGGTTTTTCTTTCACTACAATTCGGGTCAATAAATCTTCATCTTCCAACTCTCTGAGTGCCGTGGTTAAAGATTGTTTATTAATACCTTCCATACTACGCATCAACGAGCTGAAACGGATAGCCCCTGATGTGGCAAGCCGAAAAATCTGAGGTTTCCACTTTCCCGAAAGCGACTTCAAAAGCCCTTCGGCAGGACAATTTGCATTGATATTGTTTTCAGTATCCATAGTCATATTTTTTTGACTTATTGCACAGGTTGAATAATCTAAAGACCTTTGTTCAAAGATAGTGAAATAGATATGATAAAAAATTTAATATGGCTCGTGGGGATACTATTTCTGTATTCCTGTAATACAACAAATGATAAGAATATGAATAAAAGTAATCCGTTAATGTGCGATCCGCAAACAGGAGTTTGTGAGATTCCCGATAAGAATACGCAAGAAAGCAGTATATTGAAGTCGCAAGTTTCAGATAATAGAGTAAAAGTACTTTATTTTACCGATCCTATATGTTCGGCATGTTGGGCAATAGAGCCTCAATTGAAAAAGCTGAGGTTAGAATATGGTAATCTTTTTACGATAGAATATTGTATGGGAGGTTTATTGCCATCGTGGGTCAATTACAACGGGGGAGGTATTCAAAACCCTGCCGATGTAGCCCATCACTGGGATGAAATAAGCGATTATTACCACATGCCTATCGATGGTAATGTATGGCTCGAAGACCCTTTATCGTCTTCTTATCCGCCTTCGATAGCCTTCAAGGCTGCGGAGATGCAAGACAAAGAGGCGGCAGCCCTCTTTATGAGAGTAATGCGTGAAATGTTGTTTTTGGAGAAAAAGAATATTGCCAAATGGGAGAATATTAGCATGGCTGCCCAAAGAGCAGGACTTGACAGTGAAAGGCTGAAGTATGATTATGATAATGGGGCACAACAATTGTTCGAGAAAGACCTCGAAACATCCCGTCAGTCGGGAGTAAGAGGCTTTCCTACCCTTGTGTTTTATAATGAGAATGAACAGCAGACTGTTGTTTATGGCGTAAAATCTTATGAAGCTTATGAGCAGGCTATACTCAAATTATATCCTCTGGCTGTAAAGCAAGTGTATTCGAAAGATGAATTGACTCTCATCACCTACTTTGGAAGTCTTACGGTAAAGGAACTGTTGGTATTATCCGACATAACGATATCCGAGGCCGAAAAGAAATTGCGAAAACTGGCAGAAGAGGGTAGGGCAGTCGAAATACAATCTCGTAAAGGAAGCTTGTGGAGGCTCAAAAAATGAATAATAAACACTAAAAATAATAACTATGGTATTACTGCAAATTAATTTCGGGTTTCCTGCCCAAATGATGGGAGAAGCTCTTACAAGCGGAGCAAAAGGTCTGGCGGAAAGTATTAATAACGAAGAAGGCTTTGTCTCGAAAATATGGATAGAAAATACCCAAACCGAAGAAAGTGGAGGTATCTATTTATTTAAAGATATGGCATCAGCTCAAAAATATGCTGCCATGCATCTAAAACGGGTCGAAGCAATGGGAGCTAAAGACATAGAGTGTAAATACTTCTCGGTCAACGAACCCCTGTCTCAAATCAATCACGGAATTTGATCGCTTCTTTCTGTTAATCTACTACTTTATATTTTATAAGAATGAGGCCGGCTCGTGAAGAGGCGGTCTCTTTTCTTTTTCTAGCACACGATTGTTGTACTTATTTAATTCTGATGACGGGTGAGAAGAAAGGAACATTTCTCCATCTGCCGTTCATCGGGTTAAGTTCGCGTTTTAGACCTCCTTGTACACCAAAATTATCGGTGATTTTAAATTCGACAGCACCACCGTAATGGGTATTGGGAATCATCCACGCATTGTCACCGCCAATATTATTGATGTTACTTCTGGCAGAATATTGTCCGAAACCAATAACGGCAAATCGGTCTGTAACCTGATATCTTAATGACGCATTTACCCCAAAGTCTTCAAAAGAACTTAAGTTGTAAAAATACCTTGCTCCGTATGCACCTACCGATGTTATGATATGTTCCGACAGCATATATTCGTAGTTGGCTCTTATCTGCGTAAGCGACCCCAGTGCAGGAAAAGAGGTGTGCGAACTGACTGTATTAATCCATCCTCCGTCCATTACAATATTTCGTTTATAAAAGCTATAATCATCTACATAAGGGTTGGTAATGGGTTTAGCACTGTAATTGCTTTTGGGACCGATATAAAATTTAGGAACGGATACTTTTATGTCCGCAGCTTCGGTGTCTTCGTTGATTCGATAGTCGGTTCTTTCGGATGTATTATTTACTGATGAATTTTTATCCAGAGGATGGCTTTTACTGCTAAGGTTATGGTTGTTAAGTAATTGTTTATTATTCTCTCTACTCAATCGGGTACTGTCTGTTTCGACGGATTGTCCGTAACATACACCGGATACAATGATAAATAAGATGATCAGTTGTGCTTTCATAAAGATCTTCATTTTGATTTTCGAATCTACTAATAAAAGACCGTATTCGGCTTGTTTTAGTGTTAAAAAAGCATACTTTCGATAAAAAGGACGGTTCTTAAATTTTAGATCTATTTGTTGTTTTATTTTTAATGTTGATTCTTCTACGCGTAATCAAAGATTACTTGTATTCCTTTTGCCCAAATCCGCAAAAGGAATCAAAAAGGCTTTGTGCTGCGTGGCTCACCTGTCTGACTTAAGCTTACAGGCTAAACTAAACCTACTGCCTTACGGCACGTTTAGTTTTACGCCCGTTTCGCTTGTCAGCCAACGGCTCCGCCACTGATGCACGCAAACAACTTTTGTCCGTCAGGCTCTACGACCTTGCCGATTGCACGGGGTACCCGCAGGATGAAAAAAGCGTTAAGAAACAAAAGGATATCAATAGTAAACGTTTTCTTTTGTTTTAGCTTTCGATTCCGTATCGGGTCGGGCAAAAGGCACAGTCTTGATCTTTTGTTTCGTTTTGTATCAAGACAAAATGAAAAACAAATCCGATAGGGTGCGTTAGGAAAAAATAAACCATAGAAAAAAAACATATAATCTCAGCAGGCTTCTATTTTTTTTAGAACAGAAATTTATCTATCAGATGAATTGTATAAAAACAACGAAAGTTATTACATGGATCAAGGATTTATTAAACTTAACCGCAAATTTTTCTCTCATAGAATGTGGGAAGCAGCCCGTACGTTTTCGGAGTGCGAAGCGTGGATCGACTTAATACAGTCGGCACGATTTGAGGCAACCGTAACCATTGAGCGTATCGGAGGTAGAGAAATAAAATATGGTAGAGGGCAATATCCGGCATCGAACCGATACTTAGCCCGAAAGTGGGGTTGGGGAGAGCAGAAGGTGAAAACGTTTATGAGGAAACTCAGAACCGAGAAAATGATTGAGGTCGAAAAATCGCAAGGCATGAATATCGTAACTCTCTGTAAATATGATGTCTATAATGGTCATAACTCAGATAATATCTCACCCGAAAGCCCATCTATGGTGTTGGTAATTAGAGAATTGTCTGATGTTAAAACCCAGCCCGTAACCCGGTCTTTAACCTGCGACCAACCCACGGATAACCCAAACTTTAAGAAAGAAAAGAAAGAAGAAGAAAGAATTACTATTTCCCCCTATAGTCCCCCAAGGGAGTATGAAAAGATGAATTTCGATTTTCTCGATACCCGATTGAGAGAACACTTCTTTCAGTGGCTCGATTACAAGACCAGCAAGGGGCAGATGTACAAAAATAGAAGGTCTATCGAGCTGTGCTATAAACGTTTGATTACAAAATCGCAGGGTGATTGCGGTGTGGCGGTTGCCATTATCGAGCAGTCTATGGCAAACAATTGGAATGGTTTATTTGATTTACAACAACACAAAGATGCAAATAGTAACAAACTTACGAACGGTTATCCAAAGCAGGCAGATTACACCGTCGACATGTAAACTCTCTGATGGCGAGATACACAACCGCAAACGAAAGTTTCTGAAAGCTGCAATGTCGGTCATTCCCGAATTTACGATTGACGAGTCTAACAGGCAGCTGGTTGCCGATCTTTTCAATTACTTCAATGGGATTGAAGGACGGTACGATCTCCACAGAGGACTTTGGCTCTACGGCGATATTGGTACAGGGAAAAGTTCGTTGATGCGAGTGTTTGCTGAATATCTACGGCTCGGTTTCAATGGCTTTAAGATTCATATTTGTGATGGAGTATCAAACGATTACAGTCGGTCGGGCAACTTAGACGAATACACTTACAATCAGTACGGATATATTGGCGAACCTGTGTGGATGTGCTTCGATGAACTGGGACGTGAGACCATTCCAGCCAATCATTTCGGAACAAAGCTTAACGTTATGCAGCATATTCTGCACATACGTTATTCGCTCTGGCAGTCGCAACGGCTTAAAACCTTCGTCACCACCAATTGCGATCCTCTTCAGATTGAAACCTTATATGGCGATTTTATTCGTGACCGTATCCGTGAAATGTTTAATGTCATTTTAATAGAAGGGAAATCGAGAAGACGATGACACAGAATTTGACTTATACTATATCTGAAAAATATTTAAATTGTAGATTGTTTTATACATAATCTATGCTATGGTTCAGTGTTACTATTATAAAATAGTATATTGTACCTGAATATCTGATGAAGTATTTCATCGAGAGAATGTCTTCTCTATTTTACTTCCAAAGTCGTGGATAGGTCTGAGACATTGCTCTGTATCCAATTTTATTACTTGACAAATAAAGACGTAGGAAATTGAAGTTCGAAATTGATACTCAAACACTGAAAGATATTGAAATATTAGACTCTCATAAGAGTAGCTTTTCAGTATTCAATATATTCAACCAGACACGTTGTGTTGGGGGGAAAGATCGTCTGTATACATATCTTAAAAACCCATTAATAAATAGTACCGAAATAAAGAAACGAAGCGATGCTATTGCATTTTTTCAAGAACTAGAGTTTACGTCCGATTTAGATATTGATAAAAACACTCTCGACTTTATAGAACATTATCTACTTCAAGAGGGTTATCCTACTAAGCCTCCCTCTATTATAAGAACTATAGAGAAGAGTTTGTATAATAAAATGAAATCGTCGAATAGCTATTATATAATAGAGAGAGGTGTCGATTATACAATCGATTTACTGAATAATTTGTATAATTTTTCAGTAAAGCTCAAAGGAACATATTGCCCCGAGCTTATAATGGAAGCCAATACACGTATTATAGAGACTTTTGGCTTACCGGAATTTAAGGAGATAACCCGAATAAAGGATATGAAAAAACTGGGTGCTCTTACTATTGCTAAATTCGATTATATATTTAGGTATACCCATAGAGATACCATTCGTTATTTTCTCGACCTTATTTATGACTATGATGTCTTTATTTCTGTTTCAGGCGTTGCTGCAGAAAGGGGATATTCATATTCGGAAATATTACCAAAAGATGATCATGTGATTGAATTAGAGGGGTTATTTCATCCTTCTATCCCTGATCCGGTAAGCAACCATGTAAATTTATCATTTGATAATAACCTATTGTTTATTACAGGTTCAAATATGGCAGGTAAATCATCTCTTCTTAAGGCTATGGCTATAGCGGTATATCTTGCACATATTGGATTTCCTATTCCTGCTGCCAAATCACGAATAAGTCTTTTGAACGGAATTTATACAACAATCAATATTTCCGACAATCTGAGTTTAGGTTACAGCCATTTTTATGCAGAAGTTTTGAGAATAAAGCATATAGCCGAACGGCTAACCCAAGAGACCAATATGCTTATTGTTTTTGATGAATTATTCAGAGGAACTAATGTTAAAGACGCCTATGAAGGATCTTTGGCAATTATATCAGCTTTTTCTGAAATAAAAGGGTGCTTTTTTGCTATCTCAACTCATATTATTGAAGTTGCGGAGAGTCTCTCGGAAAATCATTCTATACAATTTTTACAGATGGAAGTTTTGAATGATAAAGGCTTTCCTGAATACACTTACCTTTTGAAAAAAGGAATATCTGATGTGAGAATGGGCATGTATATTATTGGAAAAGAAAATGTAGTGCAAACTATTCAATCTATAAATAAAAGAACTACATAATAATAAATAGCCTCGGTTTTGTAATTTATTGATATCTCCTGGTATTACTTCTTATCCTTCAACATCTGCTCCAAGATATTTACTTTCTCTTGTTCTGCTTTTAGCATACGTTCATATAGCTCAATAATTTTATCTAATGGGTTGAATGAGCATTGGTAATTGACTGCATTTAATGTTGATGTATCGTTACTCGTAAAACTATTGGATATAATATTGAGTGCAGCATCTTCGCTGAAATTCTTGATAGCTTCTACCGAAACATTGAGTGCCTTTGCAATATTGTTTAGAAGATCGTCTTCCAATATATCTTTTTGCTCAATCTTTGAGATGGTTTGCTGCGATATTTGTAATTTATCGGCTAAATCTTCTTGTTTTACCCCAAGTATTTCACGCAAACGTTTTACGCTGTATCCGTCATTTCTCTTTTTTGTTTCGAAAGCTGTATTCATGTTCTATATCTTAGCGGTTCTTAAAATCATTTATTTTTCAAATATACAAAAATAACCGAAATCACGGAGCGTATTTTACTCTCCTTATTTGGTATTTTACAACACACCATATTATTTTACGCATCGGTACACTTCTATTTTTGTTTCAGAATTATCATAACACAATAATATATATTGGAAAAAATCTTACAGAAGCTTTACAGTTCAAAAGAATTTTCCGAAGTTTTGATGCTTCGGCAAAAAGTGGAAATTATTGCTGCAAAATTAGAATATCTGACAAGTATAGAGCCACAAACCGATGAGGATTACGAGAACCTTCCGTCGATTATAGAATACGTTAAACAGGCTATCGAACTCAATATCGAAATTGCAGCAATATATACACTCGATGTTTGGGAATAAGGTCGCAGACCTTTTTATTGCTTTGACTGTAGGGGGTGAACCTGCGTGTTAAAACAAGCGGCTAAAAGTTATTCGATGGTAAGTAAAAGATCCATAGCGGCTTGATCTTTTAATTTGTCTTTTATTCTTTTTCTGACCGAATTTATTGTGCTTTGGGAGACCTGTCCTTTTTTGATAAGCAGAATATCACCAGCCAGATTGTCTATCGTATACCATTGCTCTACCGATAAAGTTGCTTTTTCTTCGGGTGTTGCTGTTTGGTTGAAGTCGTTTATATTTCGTTTATATTTCAGGTAGATGGTGATTTGTTCTGCGGTTGCAGCTCCTTCAAATTCCCGTTGTTTTTTGGATATGTATTTTGTTCTTCTCTTATCTAAATAAGCAGGCGAGTAATTTCTCACAATTAAGTCAACAAAATAAGTCGAAATTATAAGCATTATGAATTGAATAATAAATACAGGATATAGAGGTTCTGAAGCTCCATAACGATATCCAAAGCTAATAATTGTGATAGGAAATGTAAATAAAAGCACAGGTAGCCATCCTTCACTGTATAATGGATCGCTAGGAGAAATTGAGCATATAGCTAATAGCCCCAATATATTATAAATAAACAATGCAACAGCACCTTTTTTTCGAATGTCCATTACCCCTCCATTTGTTGAATTAAAACGGCAATGCGGTCGTCTATCTCCTTTTCTATTCGTTGAGCCTCATTTCTGAAATCTTCGTCGCTTAACGATTCTACATTATTGATCAGATCTTCGGCTTGCATCCTCAGGTCGATAATCTCTCTGTCGCTATTTATGGTTTGTAAATCTTTACGGGTCACAATCGGTTTTTTAATGGAACAATATCTGCAAATATAAAGCTATTTTTCAATGTAAGAATACTTAATAACATACTAACTGTAGCTGGTAGATGTCTGGTTTAAATGAATATTCGTATTTTTGAAATGGATAACACTATATATTACTGAAAACTAAATCGAAATGTATGATATCTTTACAAAAGGAGCAGTACTCTAAATTATTGGAACCCATAAAAAGCATAACCAACAACAATCTTTTTGCCAGAGCAGTAGCCGAAAGGGTAGTGGAGGGCGAGATATTTGTGGATAACGTAGAAAATACGAAATCGTTTTATCTGCTTCATCCTTATGGGATGTCTCTGCTGTTCGGCGATTCTAAGAATGAGGTATTCAACCTAGCCTTTAAGAAATATGTGTTGAATGAAAATCGAAGCCGAAAGATAATTGAGTGGATGCAGGTATTCCCTGCCGATTGGGATGCCGTTTTACAAGATTTATTAAGAGATAATCTGGTCTCTCCATCTTCCGAAAGTACTTCCTCTCACGATATCGAGCAAAATGTGAGAGTTAACTTCAAGTTCAATAAAGAAAAATTTCTGAGAGGCAAACTCGCTAATAAAAAATCAGACCCCGCTGTCGAAATTCTCAGAACAGATAGAGAAGCATTTGAGAAAATGACAGGGACGGTTGTACCGCTTAATTTTTGGAATGATGCCGAAGATTTTATAAATAAAGGAGTTGCATTTAGTCTCTATTATGATGGTAAACTGGCGTCTACAGCCTTTTCGGCTTACCTTCACGACGATAAGCTGGAGTTGGGTATCGAAACTTATGACGAATTTAAAGGAAAAGGCTTAGCCTATAAAGCATGCTCGGCTCTTATCGAATATTGTATCGAAAATGGCTTTGAACCTGTTTGGGCATGTAAAAGAGATAATGTCGGCTCATATCAATTGGCTCAAAAGCTCGGTTTCGAAAATGTGAAAGAGATATCATATTATCGTTTGGGATTAAGTTAAAATATCGGGTTTGTTTTTTTTCTGAAATTGTAATCGTAAAACAGTAGTTTTCAATTTGTTTAGGCTAATCTGTTATAAAAAATGATAAAAGCATAAAATTGAAACTTATTATAAGGTTCTATTGTTTATAAGTAATATCGATAAGATCAGAGTTGCTGTCTTATCGCTATGAAAATGAATATGTGTATAATGCCAATAATCATATTCACAAACGATTGGCTTTACTTAATATTGGTTTTATGAAAAAGGTTTTATTTTTAAGTTTATTGCTTGTATTTGCAGTAACAGGTTTTACTTCATGTGGTGACGATGATGACGATGACGCTAGCTTTTTGGGTGCGAATGTTGAAGTAACGGTAACAAATGCGTTGGGAATGGTACAATCGGGTAAAACCGTTTATTTGTATAAAGATACCCCTGTTACAAGTTCGACTGTACCCGGAGATGCGAAAAAAATGATTGTAACCGATGCTAATGGTGTAGCAAAATTTAGTTTGAATCTTACCGAATTAAATATTCTGGAATCTCAAACCACTCTTTATTTTGCTGTTTTTTATACCGTTGGAAGTGAAACTCTTGTTGCAGGAAGCACAGGCGTAACAGTAAAACGAAACGAATCAAAGAAAATAGAGGTAAAAATACCTTTATAAAATTGTCCGACTATACTTAGTCAGTAACAGACGGTAGTAAACGTTGTCTTTTAAGGCCATAGCTATCAACCGTTGCTGCACTCAGATGGATAATAAAAAATAGGGCATAAACCTTAAAAGCACTTACAAAAACATTTGTAGGTGCTTTTTTCGTGAGAATGTGAGTGCTTGCCTCGAACGGAATTGAAAGTAATGGCTGACGATTATTTAATCTCTGCATTAAACTTCCATTTCTTTTCGTCTTCATCAAAAGCGATTGAAAACAGCATGGCTGAAGGCAAATGTAAGAATGAAAACTGAGCATTCAAAGCTATTCGTGCCCCTTCGATATTGGCAACATAAAAATTCCAATCCAGAATTTTGCAATAATCGTCATTCACCCTTTCCATATTCGAGCCTAGAATGGCTTCGTTAATATCTTCAATGGTATTGATAATACCCGAATTGTCTCGTTTTTCGGTCAACTCATTATATTTTTCCATATAATGTTTAGAAAGTTCTTCAAAGTCCATGTGTTGATAATTTTAAGAGGTTATTACTGATTAAAAGTACAAAAAAAATATTGAAAATAATACTCTTTTTTTAAGAATAAATAGTCTGCCTTTCTGATTTTGAATGTAGTGTATCTGCTTGATAGCTTCGAGTGAAAGCACAGAGAGGGGATGATTTGTTTGAACAGATAAATCTATTCTTCGGCTTAAACACAAATCTGAACTATAAGATGTTTTGCTGACTCTAAATTCATAAAAAGACAACGAATTTGAACTAAATAGTATCTCGGGATGTTAAATTGAAGTCGGAAATCGAAATGAATGCTAAAATATGTTGATATTTAAAAAGTTAACAGGGATTTATCTTTAACCGAAAATGTAAAAAAAGAGTATGAGTTATCCGAAGATGTTAAATTGTCTATGAACTGTTTCTGATCAAGAGTTTACGGAAATTAAATCTACTATACGATTCTGTTCTAGATGAATAATGAATTTGTTTTTCGGAATTCTCTCTTTTTTTACGTACTTTTGTTTTTTTATAGACAACGACAATAAATAACGACAATGAAAAGGATTATTTTATTTATCTTAGGTATTTCCTGTGTTGGATTCCTACAAGCACAGATAGGTGTTAATACGAATGAACCAAAAGTTAGTTTAGATGTATATGCGGGTTCTTTGGATGGTACTACTGCCGAAGGTTTATCAGCTCCCCGACTTACATTAGATCAATTGGCATCGAAAGATTCCAAATATCTGGCCGATCAAACCGGAGCTTTGGTTTATGTGACTGACGTAACAGGAACGGCTTCTGCTAAAACTCGAAATGTAATAGCCGTAGGTTATTATTATTTTGATGGAACTCTCTGGCAGACAATTGGTCCCGATAAAAGTTTAGGATTCTTTTATATGCCTTCTATTGTTTTGCCTACTGACACTTCCGATCCGTCTTATAACGTAAGTACGCAAACCTTTACAATTGATCTTTACGGAATTTATGCGGCTCAATTCGGGTTGACTAATTCAGGTTCATCAACAAAAAGTCCGGGAGCAAGCTCGTTGCCCATAGCAGCAAGCAATGCCTTGGAATATCTGATTACCTATTTCGATAATACGGTTTATCAAAATGTTGCACTGAGCAATGTGGGTGTGTTAACATATCAATTGCCTGCTGTAGTTACAGTTACAGATAAAACATTTATGAATATTTTATTTAAGGTAAAATAATTCTAGAGAATCGTTAATGATCTGATTTTAAATCATAACATGCTATAGCTGTTATTCTGCCAAAGTCATAAAAAGGTAATCTCCAAATAAACAATAATAGTTATGAAAATATTCTATACGCTGATTCTGTATCTATGTGCATTATCGGCATTTTCACAAACAAACGAAACTACTGTAAATACAAATGGGACATACTTGTTTCAGAAAGCAACATTTACCATCTCTAATTACAATACAAAGGCAGAAGTTAATACACGTGTTATAACCGACCCGTCGTTACTGGATGCTTCAGATTTGTTTTTTCAAAATGTGTTTTTGCAGGCTACAGTTAATGACGAAGTGTTGATGTCGTGTATGTTACCCGATGGAATCGAATATTTAGTAAAAGGTGGAACTGAATTGGTTCCGACTAAAGTTTTGCCACCTACCGACGAACGTGTTCGGAATAAAACTGCCGATAATAATCAGCCTTTGCAATTGGCACCCTATTCACTGTCAATCCAGAATAATACGTTGACGTTTACAGTTCGCTATTTATATGGAGATTCCAGATATAATTTCCCTTTGGAAGGTAAATTAGTAGTTACCTTGACTAAACAGAAATAACAATGAAGCAGCTATATTCAAAACTTATCTTTTTGTGCCTGTTTATATTCTCGATAGGACATGTAACAGCTCAGGATTGTTCCTCCAGTTTTACTGTGAGCACCGCGTCCACTCCGTCTACCTGTCAGGCTAACGGAACGGTAACGGTAACACTCAGCGGTGATCTGACCAATCTTTATAATATTCAATACGGATTAACCTCACCCACTACAGGTTTTACGATAAATCCACAGGAACATAATGTACTTACAAATATTCCTGCAGGTACTTATACAGTTACCGTGCGTGCATTTTGTAGCGTAAATGCAGGCTATGATGTGGTTAAAACTGTGACTAATGTAACCGTAGGTGGTAACTATAAGGTTCCTTCGGTTTCTTTTAATGCAACATCTTCGCGTAAGTCTTACGACGTATGTAATACAGGTATAATTGTACTAAATGTTACAGACGGTAGTGGAACTTTTACCTTTAATATAACATCGGCACCCGCCGGTGCAACAACAGGAGTTATCACCCCAACCAAGAGTGGTAGCCTGTATACATTTCCCGGACAAGATTATCCATCAGGAGATTACGTAGTAGAAATAGACGATGGTTGTTATCATTCGGTAGCTACCTTTACATTGGGGCAGGTTACCGGATTTCCTCCATTTGTATACTCTAATTATACGGGACCAAGACCTACCTTAACCGATAATACATGTAGTTCTCTCTATTGGTATACAGGCACGGTAAGTACCGGTAACCCCGATTATTACCGTTACTATGCCGATGGAATGTATGAGGTGGGAGCAGGTCCGGTGGGTTCTATGCCAACTGCTTGGACTGCCTGGATAGGAGCCAATCTTGTGTCATCCGGACTTTTGTTGGATATATCTCCAAATACTTATGCTGATTTTTATATTCCCAATAATATATCCGTGTACACTCGCCTCAAGGGATGTAGTGCAGCGTATACATCTTTCAATACTTATCTGAAGAAGCCTACTATGACTAATTCGGTAACCAACCGGGGATGTGAAAATTACACATATACCATAAGACCTTGGACCGATTATGATGGTCTGTTTTGCTATCCTGTTGCCATTAAGGTAACTAAGTCTATTGGTGGAGAAGTCGTATTTAATAATCCAAGCTGGTCATATTCTACAACCGGTCAGGTGGTAACTTTGGATTATAATACCAGTTATACGATAACAATGACCGATCCTAATGGTACAGTGGCTACAAGTTCTGTAAATACAAACAGAGATATGACCTTTACTACCAATCTTGTTAATTGTGATAATTATCAGCTCCAATATTATGCACCTTCGGGTACTACTTGCTGGCCTATTATGGTGACAATTACAGATGCGGGAGGTCAGGTAATATGTACCGATTCGGTAACAACAACCTCTGTACGTCAATCGTGCCCTTTATCTTTTGGGCAGACCTATACGTTTAAAGCGACCTACCCCAACTCAATACCTGAATATACATATACTACTACTAAAACAGTAGCTTCGGGTTTACCTACAACTGTTAATTTGACTCGTAATTATAGTAATGCGTGTATTGAAGATAACGGGTATTTTTATTCTACAGTATCAAGTGCTACACCTTGGCCTGTAGGAACTACGCTGACGATAACCGGCCCTCCGGGGTACACTACTCAAACTTATACGGCAACAGCTTCCAATTGGTATTATTATTGGCCGACAACAACTATACCTGCAGGGAATTATACGCTGACTGTCGATTTTGGTTGTGGTACGCCTATTTCTACTCAGATTACACAAAATGGGGTGTATAGTGGTAAAGCACTAAGCTATACTACCGAAAATACATGTTCGGGGATGAAGGTTACTCCTTCAGGCTTGATGACTTATCAGGGTGCTAACACAACTACGTATTACAGATTGACCAGTGGTCCTGTTGGTTTTGATAAAACGGTTAAATCTCCCGGAGGGTCGTTTATCTTCTCGGCTCCCGGAACTTATGTATTAGGTATTTTAAATACCAATGATGCTAATGCTTGTGTGATCAACACGAAAACGATTGTTTATACCGCCCCACCATTGGCTCTGAGCCAGACAGGAAGTAGTGCTTATGAATGTACCGATGGAGCTACAGGGGTAATCCTTTTGCAAGCCATAAACGGTGTAGCACCTTATACTTACCAGCTCTGGAACAAAGACAATACCGTTCAGATCAATATCCCCGAGATAGTCTCTTCCGGACAAGTACACTTTGATTACGGGGAAGCTGATTCTACCTATACAGCACGTATCATGGATCAGTGCGGCAATAGCTTCAGCCAACAGATCACTATGGCCAAGCTAAGCACCGCCCGTATCGTTTACGCCGAAGACAATAATGTTTGTACCGGAGATACTATTCAATTAAAATGTATCACACTCGGTAACACAGCTTATAACTGGACAGGTCCCAACGGATTCTCGACAACCGTGCAAAGCCCCAAGATAGCCGATGCAGATACAACTATGACAGGATGGTACAGAGTAACCGTTATGCCCGAATTTTGCGGTGACCCCGTACAGGATAGCGTTTATATCAATGTGTATAAACCATTGACTACAGGAGCGGTTACAGACAGCCAGACAGTATGTGTTCGTACAGTAGCCAATACTTTAAGCTGCGCCGTAAGAGGAGGTAGTGGAGTATACACCTATCAATGGCAATCCAGTACAAATGGTACAACAGGATGGACTAATATAGCAGGTGCAACGAGTGCCACATACACTCCTCCCACTCTTATTCAGTCGCGAACTACTTATTACCATGTAATAGTTACCGACCGATGCGGAATAGTTACCAGCAACAGTATGGCTGTGAACTTCAAGCCTTGTTACATTCCGGTTAATCCGAATATTCGATCAAGAGGCGGACGTTAAAATAGAGCTGAGTATGCAGATACTTTCTGCATCATGACATAATAAAAACCAAACAATCAGGGTGAAATACTAAATAGTATTTCACCCTGATTGTTTGATTTAGTATAAATGCAAATATTTAAGAGGGCTTTGTTGTAGCTTTAGCAAAATAAATGATATTATGTATGAATTACCGGTATTAACATATGAATAGCGAAAAAAATAGACTGTTATTTATGTCTTTTTGTTTTATTTAATTACTTTTGTGTCTTTATTTGGATAGATTTTAACTAACGACAACAACAATAACGACAACAAATGAAAAGGATTATTCTATTAATGCTGGGAATCTCTAGTATTGGTCTTGTACATGCGCAAATAGGAGTCAATTCAACCGATCCTAAGGTGACATTGGATATTCAAGCAGGTACAATTGATGCTACTACGGCAGAAGGCTTAACAGCTCCCCGGCTTACACTTGCACAATTGGCTGCAAAGGATGCCAAATATACTTCAGATCAAACCGGTACTATTGTTTATGTGACAAGCATGACGGGTACGGCAACAACAAAAACCCGAAATGTTATAGCCGCAGGTTATTATTATTTTGATGGAACTCTTTGGCAGGCTATGGCTCCAGATCCTGCTCTGAGATTTTTCTACATGCCATCGATTGTACTGCCAACTAATACCTCAGATCCATCTTACAATGCATCAACGCAGACATTCACTATCGATCTGTATCAGGCTTACTCTAATCAGTTCAAATTAACTAACTCCGCAAATACCTCCAAAAGCCCCGGAGCCACAGCATTACCCGTTTCGGCAAGCAATTCTCTGGAGTATTTTATTACTTATTACGATAATACGGTTTATCAAAATATTGCACTGACTAATACCGGCGTATTAACATATAAATTACCTGCAACTTTTACTATTTCCGAAAAAACATTTATGAATATTGTATTCAAGGTAAAATAGTAAGCTAAATAAGATAATAAAATTATGAAAATACTATATATATTGATGTTATGTTTGTATACTACTTCTATGTATTCACAAACCTCGAAAGGCATAAGTGGTAATGAAACGTATCTATTTGAAAAAGCAACATTTACTCTCTATAACTATAATTCTAAAGCAGAGGTCAATACACGAGTGATTACAGATCCCGGATCAGTGACTCCTGAAGATATATTTTTTCAGAATGTTTTCAGACGAGCAATTATTAATAACGGTTCATTGTTATATTGCACATTACCTGATGAAAAGGATTACGCCGTGAAAGATGATGGTGTTAAATTATCGGCACTTAAGGCACAAGTTCCTTTCAAGGATGAAAAGAAAGAACCTACCGTAGGTCGTGTTTTTTCCGGCCAATTAGAGCCTTACACAATGTCGGTTAACGGTGGTGTCTTGACAATTTCCGTAATGTATGTATACGGAGATTCGCGTTACCCTTATACGTTAGAAGGAAAATTAGTTCTTACTATGATTAAACAGAAATAACAATGAAACAATTCTATTTAAGGATAACTTGTCTGTTGCTCCTTATATTTTCAATAGGCAGCATAGCAGCTCAGACTTGTTCTTCAATTTTTACGGTAAGTACAACATCCACTCCCTCTACTTGCCAGGCAAACGGAACAATAACCGTAACTCTTAATGGTGATTTAACCAATCTTACTAATGTACAATATGGATTGACTACTTCTGCCGGTGCCGCAGTTATCAATCCGCAGGAAAACAATGTTCTGACAAATATTCCAGCGGGTAGCTATACGGTTAGTGTGCGTGCATTTTGTAAAGTGGATGAAAATTATAACGTTGTAAAAACAGTTGCCAATGTAATTGTAGGTGGTAACTATAAAGTACCTTCTGCCTCTTTCAATGCAGGTTCTTCGCGTAAATCATACAGTACTTGTAATACCGGTATTATTGCATTGAACGTGACTGATGGCAGTGGAACATTTACTTTTAACATCACTTCTGCACCTGCCGGTGTAACGCTTGGTGAGGTGGTACCTACTAAGTCGGGAACTCTTTATACGTTCCCTACTCAGGATTATCCTGCTGGTAATTATTCTGTACAAATTCAAGATGGTTGTTACACCTCTGTAGCTACTTTTACTTTGGGGCAGATCACAGGATTTCCTCCTATTGCTATTACTAATACTTCCTTTTATCCGACACTTGTCGATGGAGACTGTAGCTCTGTAAAAGTTAATCCAGGAACTGTGTCTAACAGTGATCCGGATTTTTATCGTTATTATACGGATGGAATGTATGAAATAGGTATCACTAAAGCAGGTGCGGCAATGCCAACCAATTGGTATTCATGGAAACCGGGTAGTGCCAGCCCTTATGTCTTAGACTTATCGCCATATAGTCTCTCTGATTTCTATGCATCCAACTCGATGGTAGTATATCTACGGGTAAAGGGATGTCCTAATTCTTATACCACTTCGTTGACAAATTTTAGACAGCCATACGCAACTACAAGTTATACCCGTAGGTGTGATGATTATTTGTTTAATTATAGACCTTGGACCGATTTCGATGGTAATTTGTGTTATCCTCTTTCTGTAGTTATAACCCAAACAACAAATCCGGGTGCAGGTACTGTTATATACACAGGTTCTTTACCGGCTGCCTCTGCTTCATCTTATAGTTCAATCGCTCTTCAATATGGTGTTGGCTATAATGTCGCGATAACTGATGCTGCCGGAAAAGCTCTGTCACCCATAGCACCAAACATAAGCAGATCGAATATGTCTTTGTCGTACTCGGATGTGCCATGTAGTACTACTTATAATTTGACGTATAGTTCTAATGAACCGTGTTATCCTATTGATGTGACTATCACAGAGGTTGCTACAGGTACTGTTATATATACGAATAGGCTTACCTCTACATCGTCTGCAACTACTGTGTTGGAGTATGGTAAATCCTATCGCTTCGATGCAGTATATGTGGGAACTGATCCTTTGCGCTCGTATACTTATACGATACCTATCAGGAATATCAATCAGCCTACTGCTTATAGAGTGTTGATTGATTCGCCTAATTCTTGTATTGAAGATTATGGTCGATTATATATTGCTTCAGTCGATGGAACTTATTTCCCTGCAGGTACTACTATGACTGTAACAGGTCCTGCGGGATATACGACACAAACATATACAGCTACCTCCCAGTCGTATTACTATTATTTTCCGTCGACTGCTTTGCCTGCGGGAACTTATACTTTGACCGTTAATAGTACTTGTCCCGGTGCTTTGCCGATAACGACTGTTGTAAATCTACCGGGAATATATAGCGGAAAGAACCTGGCATATACTACGCAGAATACTTGTGAAGGTACGAAAATTTTTCCTACAGGATCAATGACTTATCAGGGTAACAATACAACCACTTATTACAGGTTGACTAGCGGTCCTGCCGGTTATGATCAAACAGTAATTGGTCCCGGAGGATCATTTACCTTATCTACCCCCGGAACTTACACTTTAGGTATTTTAAATACAAACAGTGCTACGGGGTGTGTTATCAATACAAAAACAATAGTTTACACAGCTCCTCCATTGGCATTGGATAATACAGGTACAAGTGCTTATACATGTGTGGACGATGTGACAGGAATTATTATTGTAAAAGGAACCAACGGAGTAGCCCCTTATACGTATCAGTTATGGGATGAGGCTAATACGACAAAATTGGTTGCGACAGACTTGGTATCTTCAGATAGGGCAATTTTTAATTATGGAGATGCAGGAAAAACCTATACTGTGCGTGTTAAAGACCAGTGTGGTAATGAATTTAGCCAAAAGGTAACACTAGCTAGATTAAAGACTGCCCGTATTGTAAATGCCGATCCTAGTAGTATCTGTACAGGCGAAACAATTGTCTTGAAGTGTACAACATTGGGTACTACAGCTTATACGTGGACAGGTCCAAATGGTTATACTTCTACGGCTCAAAACCCTACTATCCCAAATGCTACGGCAGATATGACCGGATGGTATAAGGTTTCGGTTATGCCCGAATTTTGTGGAGAAGCTGTAAAAGACAGTGCATATGTTACCGTATACCCTCCATTGACAGCCGGTGCGGTTGCTGCTCAGGCAGTATGCGTACGTACTGCTGCAAGTGCATTGAGTGGCTCAATAACAGGTGGTAGTGGTACTTATACTTATCAATGGCAAACAAGTGTGGATGGTTCGACCGGCTGGATAGATATATCCGGAGCTACTGCCGCTAATTATACGCCTCCCGTAAAGATTCAATCGGGTGCTAATTATTACCGTGTAGTAGTAACCGACAGATGCGGGACTGTTAATGGCAATCCGATAACGGTAAATAGCACACCTTGTTATCTTCCGGTCAATCCAAATATCCGATCAAGAAGCGGGCGTTAAAATAGAGCTGAGTATGCAGATACTTTCTGCATCATGACATAACAAAAAACCAAACAATCAGGGTGAAATACTATTTAGTATTTCACCCTGATTGTTTGGTTTAGTATAAATGCAAATATTTAAGAGCTGTCTTTGTAGTAGTTTTTGTAAAATAAATGATATTATGTATGAATTATCAGTATTAACATATGAATAGCGAAAATAGCTGACTGTTATTTGTGTCTATTTGTTTTATTTAGTTACTTTTGTATCTTGATTGGGATATTTTTTTAACTAACGACAACGACAACAACAAATGAAAAGGATTATTCTATTAATGCTGGGAATCTCTAGTATTGGTCTTGTACATGCGCAAATAGGAGTCAATTCAACCGATCCTAAGGTGACATTGGATATTCAAGCAGGTACTATTGATGCTACTACGGCAGAAGGCTTAACAGCTCCCCGGCTTACACTTGCACAATTGGCTGCAAAGGATGCCAAATATACTTCAGATCAAACCGGTACTATTGTTTATGTGACAAGCATGACGGGTACGGCAACAACAAAAACCCGAAATGTTATAGCCGCAGGTTATTATTATTTTGATGGAACTCTTTGGCAGGCTATGGCTCCAGATCCTGCTCTGAGATTTTTCTACATGCCATCGATTGTACTGCCAACTAATACCTCAGATCCATCTTACAATGCATCAACGCAGACATTCACTATCGATCTGTATCAGGCTTACTCTAATCAGTTCAAATTGACTAACTCCGCAAATACCTCCAAAAGCCCCGGAGCCACAGCATTACCCGTTTCGGCAAGCAATTCTCTGGAGTATTTTATTACTTATTACGATAATACGGTTTATCAAAATATTGCACTGACTAATACCGGCGTATTAACATATAAGCTACCCGCAACTTTTACTATTTCCGAAAAAACATTTATGAATATTGTCTTTAAGGTAAAGTAATAAGCATACTACAACTAAACAATAATTAATTATGAAAAAACTATTTCATATAGGTTTGTTATGCCTATGTGCTTTATCTGCATACTCGCAAAAGGTGCATCACGATAAGACAAGTGGGACATACTTTTTTCAAAAAGCAACCCTTACGGTTTATAACGCTAACTCCAGATCAGTGGTTGATACCCGCACTATAAATGACCTTTCTACATTATCAAATGAGAAAGATGTATTCTTTGGAAGTGTATTTCGGGAAGCGAACATAAATGATGGACAGCTAACATCTTGCATGTTGTCCGACAGTATTAATTATATCGTAAAAGATTTAAACGAATTAATACCTGCCCCAATAGAAGCTTCTTCCAAAAAAACGGATCAAAGTATTCCAAAACCTAATTATCCGGTACAACTAACACCTTATTCGTTCTCAATTGAAGGTAATACACTCACATTTACTACCGGTTTTTTATATGGAAATTCTCAATATAGTTTTCCTTTAGAAGGTAAATTAGTCCTTACCATGACCAAACAAAAATAATCATGAAACAGCTATACTATACTATCGTTTTTCTTTGCTTATTTATATTTTCGGTCGTAAGCGTGACCGCTCAGACATGTTCGTCGACCTTCACAGTAAGTACAACATCTACTCCGTCTACTTGCCAGGCAAACGGAACAATAACCGTAACTCTTAACGGCGATGTAACCAATCTTTCCAATGTGCAATACGGGCTGACTACTTCTACCGGTGCTGCGGTTATCAATCCGCAGGAAAGTAATGTACTGACCAATATCCCTGCAGGTACCTACACCGTTAGTGTGCGTGCTTTTTGTCAGGTAGATGCCAATTACAACGTTGTAAAAACGGTAAGCAATGTAGTTGTGGGAGGTAACTATAAAGTGCCTTCAGCTTCTTTTAATGCTGCGAGTTCACGTAAATCATACGATGTGTGTAACACGGGTATTATTGTATTGAACGTAACGGATGGCAGTGGAACTTTTACTTTTAATCTTACATCTGCACCTGCCGGTGTAGCCACCGGTGTAATTACACCGACCAAGAGTGGAACAACATATACATTGCCCGGACAAAATTACCCTGCTGGAAACTATACTATCCAGATACAAGACGGTTGTTATACCTCAGTAGCTACTTTTACATTGGGGCAGGTAACCGGATATCCACCGCCCTATTATACGAACTCTACCGGATTTTATCCTATCTTAACGGATGGTGTTTGTAATCAGATTAAGCTTTATGCATCATCGGTTAGTAACTCCAATGCTGATTATTACCGTTATTATCAGGATGGAATGTATGAGATGGGGGCAGCAGCTGTAGGTAATATGCCTACTGTATGGACTCCGTGGACATCTGCAAATCTTGTATCCGGTGCTTATTTAACATTAGATATATCTCCATCTACTTATTCTAATTTTTATACGGCTAACAGTTTATCCGTGTATACTCGTCTCAAAGGTTGTCCAACAGGCTATACTTTTTATAATAGTAATTTTTATAATCCGATTATGAATAATAGCTATATTAGTAGAGACTGTAATAATTACGTATATAAAGTATCTCCTTATTCGGTCGGTTATTATAATATGATCTGTTATCCGGCTACGGTTTCGGTAACCAAAACAATCGGAGGAGCGGTAATATACAGTAATCCGAGTTGGTCATATGATGTGAATGGTATACCGGTTACTTTAGATTACGATACCAGTTATACAATAACTATAACTGGATCTAACGGAAAGGCTATAACATCTTCTGTAAATACAAATCGTAATATACTTTTTACTAATAATCTGATCGATTGTAGTACTTACAAGCTCCAATACGCCGTTCCGTCGGCTAATACTTGCTGGCCGGTTAATGTAACTATTAAAGATGCTACGGGCAAGGTTATCTGTACCGATGAGATTCTTAACTCTACCAGTTATCGTCCATCTTGTCCTTTGAATTACGGACAAACATATACTTTTACCGCTGTTTATGGCAATGGTTATACATATACTACTACTAAAAGTGTGGCATCAACTCTGCCTACAACGGTTAACTTCAGTCGTAGCTCCAGTAATGCATGTATTGAAGATAACGGGTATTTTTATACCAGTGTATCAAGTAATACACCTTGGCCTGCAGGTACTAAATTTACGATAACCGGTCCTGCCGGATATACTACTCAAACCTATACAT
This sequence comes from Dysgonomonas sp. HDW5A, assembly GCF_011299555.1. Classification (NCBI taxonomy): domain Bacteria; kingdom Pseudomonadati; phylum Bacteroidota; class Bacteroidia; order Bacteroidales; family Dysgonomonadaceae; genus Dysgonomonas; species Dysgonomonas sp. HDW5A. The sequence goes on from NZ_CP049857.1 coordinate 3,058,526, forward strand.
CTACTAGTTCGGCTTGGTATTATTATTGGCCAACAGCAACGATTCCTGCCGGAAACTATACGCTGACAACCGATTATGGTTGTGGTACACCTGTGGTTACCCAACTTATACAAAGAGGTGTGTATAGTGGAAAGGCTTTGGCATATACCACCGAGAATACATGTGCTGGTATGAAGGTTACTCCCTCGGGATCTATGACTTACGAAAGTGCGAATATTACCACCTACTACCGTTTGACAAATGGACCGGCAGGTTACGACAAAACCGTAATCACTACCGGAGGCTCTTTTATCTTCTCGGCACCGGGAACTTATACGCTTGGTATTCTAAACACCAACAGTGCTACCGGATGTGTTATCAATACTAAAACGATTGTTTATACGGCTCCACCATTGGCATTGGACAATACAGGTACGAGTGCTTATGAATGTGTTGATAATGTGACCGGGATTATCCTCCTGAAAGCTATCAACGGAGTGGCACCTTACACCTATCAGTTATGGGATGAGGCTAATACAACTAAATTAGTTGCAACAGATTTGGTATCATCAGGTCAGGTGCATTTTAATTATGGAGAAGCTGAGCATACTTATACCGCACGTATTAAAGATCAGTGTGGTAATGAGTTCAGTCAAAAGGTAACTTTGGCTAAACTGAGTACAGCCCGTATTGTAAATGCTGATCCGAGCAGTGTCTGTACTGGTGAAACCATAGTATTGAAATGTACTACACTCGGTAATACTGCTTATAATTGGACAGGTCCTAACGGTTACACTTCTACTGCTCAAAATCCGACTATTCCCAATGCAACAGCAAGCATGTCGGGATGGTATAAGGTTTCGGTTATGCCCGAATTTTGCGGCGAAGCAGTGAAAGACAGTGCGTATGTTACCGTATATGCCCCGTTGACAGCAGGTACGGTTGCATTGCCACAGGCTGTATGCGTGCGTACTCCGGCAAATGCACTGAGTGGTGCAATAACAGGAGGTAGTGGTGCGTATACTTATCAATGGCAAACGAGTGCGAATGGTACAACAGGCTGGACAAATATTTCCGGAGCTACTGCCGCTAATTATATGCCTCCCGTAAAGATTCAATCGGGTGCGAATTATTATCGTGTAGTAGTAACCGACAGATGTGGAACTGTTAATGGTAATCCAATAACAGTAAACAGCACACCTTGTTACCTTCCGGTCAATCCGAGTATAAGATCAAAGTCTGAAAATTAAAGTATAATAAGGAAACCTTTTTTCATACTCATATTAATGAGTTCGTATTTTTAATTAAATAGTTTAAGAGGGTAGGATCTGCAGATCCTACCCTCTTTTAGGTATATAGTATTATGTAAATAATATTTTACTTTTTCCAATCTTGTTTTTGATCTGACTTGTAGCGCTTCATTTGTTCATTTATAGACTTATCAGCTTTCTTTTCTAGATCTGCAGGAATGATATACGTATTGCAATGAGTGATGCAGTAATTACAGTCGCGAACGCATTGTTCAGAGCAATGAGGATAATTGCATTCATCATAACCTAAAAGAGAGTTCACTACTGCACAAGAACAAAAAGAGGTAGTAATAAACATAACTAAAAATGCGATCATCAGATTTTTCATATTTATTGTAACCCAGTTATAGTTTTAGTAATCTTAAGAATCTCAGGTTTAGTCTGCTTTTTCCTGAATAAGTGTATAGGTTCCGGTGGGTGTAATTTCTATCCATTTACCTTCTATGGTTTTCGTGTTCTTAGTTCGATTGTTAATAAGTGTCAGAAGATAAGATACTTTCCGTTTGCGATATTGAATTTCAAAATAGAAATGCGACTTGCCAATAGGTACATTGATTTTTGTCTCCACTTCTTCAAGTTGGGTTGGTCTTGTATCTGTACCGTAGCTGTATCTGCTTTTATCTCCGTTGTAGTAAATTTCGTTGTTATAAATGCCAGATGGAACTTTAACTTCCACTCTGCTTGTGTCATACCACGTGAAAGCATTTTTGTCGCTACTTTCGAAAAACGATTGCTTATTGAGATTTAAGAACGGAAAAGTTGACATTTCCATAGGGCTACCTATATCAAAGTTATATGATCTGCTCCCTTTGGTTGTATATATAGAGTCCGAATCGTCTTTTTGTATTGAATATTCTATTTTATCGAAAGTATATCCCTGCGATTTTTTTTGCAGGATAGTAATTTCAGTCAGCTCATTACCCGATTTCAAAACTATGGTAAAATTGAAATCTTCACCGGTATTATTTTCCTCTACTATTACTTTTAACTGTGATGGAGTGTTGCGTACAATTCGGAAACCTTTGTCCTTCCATATGCTTTCCACTTTTCCTAGTCCGGTTAATTCAAGCTTCGTATTTTTTGTGACTTTTCCATCAGCAGTGTATACTTCCCCAAATATGTCCATATTGTCGTTCTTGTTTATTACGCCGGCAATTGTGATATCTTCGATATTTAGCGATATATCGGTTTCACCACCTTCACCTTCCATTTCTATCGACCTTACCGATGGTTTTATAGTTGGTTCATCATCATTACTACAGGCTGAAATTAGAAAAATACATAACAACAGGGCTATTACTTTGCGTTTGCTGTATTGATCCATGTCTTTAAAATATTATGAGTTATAGTTAATGTTTTATGTCTATAGTCGGTTATTATTACGTGTAATACCAAGTAAATAAAATTATCAAAAAAATAATGATTATAGAATAATATTAGTATCTATTTTAAACTTTTATATAATCTAATGAAAATGACAATAAAGAAAACAGTTATAAAACGTATGATGTGTAGAATAGAGTTAAGCTAAAATTCAAATTATACATCCGATAACAGGAAACAGGTTTGCTAGTTTAAAAGCATTGATTTTTAAAACATCATCCTCATATATTTTGTTGCCTGCATAATCAGTATCCCTCCCGGTTAGCCCCTCTCTTTTGATCTCATAGTTGTTGTTTATTGTTTAACTGTTATTGTTTTTCGTATAAAGTTGTTTGAAGTGTTTCTAATTTTTGTCCTCGTTCCATATTCTTCTTTTCCTGTTGAATGACATACAGAGCTAATTCTTCGATCTTTTGAAGAAGCTTTATTTGAAACTCATTCATATTAAGTCCTTCGGTTTGCATTTGTTGTTCACTTGGAATTTCTGGTAAATGTTTGTTTTCTGTAATAAACCCTTCAACTTCAGATAAAGGTTTTAAATCATACTCATTACTGAATACATGATCGTCTCTGGCGGTGATCTCTACTTTTACTTCTCTGGCTCGAACTGTTCCTGCAATATCCAATTCTCCTCTATGAAATTTCCCAATCTGCCGGGCATCATATATTGTAATCCGAATACATCCATTTGTCATAGCTCCTCCTCTATAGAAATCGATACTATTATTTATTCTTGCATAAAATTTATGCTCTATGTTGAATGATTTTAGTTTATCCAAAAGAATACCATTGGTTGCCTGTGTATAATAAGATTTAACATCCAAATAGCTTCTTTCACCCTCATTGTTACCTTCCTATAATCTGGATAAAACTGTTTTTAAAGTATAATCCGAAAGACTATTACTACTAGGTGTATTGCCACTTAACTCTCCTCTTATTGCCTGAGAGCCATTGTCATTCAATACATTTGCCCAAGCCTCTTTTTCCTTATTATTTGTGCTGCGAATGAACATTAGAGACAGACCAGTTTCAAAAGCATCAACCCCTTGGCTAAAGAATAATGAAGTTAAAATAAGAAATAAGATCTTTCGCATAATGGAATATAATAAATTTGGACAAATTTAATAATATCTTCTCGTTCTGTATCTTCCTACTTGATTACGTTTTAGTGAATATAAATTCATTATCTATTAACCTGATTAGATAATATCCGTAACATATTGTCATGTTCTTTGCAGCGTTAAAAAAAAAGAACTATGAATACACTTTTATTTATTTTATTAAATCTGATAAATCCTCTAACCGAAAGTAAAGTATCAAAATCTTTTACATTAGATTCTTTAGGAGCATGTCAAGGCATAACCTATCTAGACAGTAAAGTATATGCGTATGGAGACCGAGAAGTCGGCGTAATCAGAGAATATAAATTCAATACTGATACTTTGATTTTTACAGGTCGGGAGTGTCAATTTTCAATAGGAGGTAAGAATATCATTAAACACCCTACAGGTATTGCCTATAAAGATGGCAAAACATTTATCGGAAATAGTGTGCGTTTGCCGGAAAATAAAAATCATTGGATAGCAGAAATTTACCTTTTAGACTGGAATATTTTACTCAATGATAGAGTATTGGACAATGCTATTCTAAACAGAATAGAGGACGATCTGGCCATACAAGGGACTCGCCCCGAGTATGTGAAATTCAATAACAATTATTATATCGCAACTGCCGATTATGGCAATAACCGCAATGAGGTCAGATTATATAATCCAGAGCAACTCGCAAAAGCATCGAAAACAAGTGAAGAAGGCGTATTAGTCACAAGATTCAAATGCGGTCCATGGGTACAGAATCTGCATTGGATTGAAAAAGAAAATATACTCGTATTAGTCCAAAACCAAATAGAGGGGCGTAAATGGAGGTTGACCTTCTTAGATTTACCGGCTTCGATAAGTGCCGGAGAAGAACAAGTTTTAAAAGTGATTGATTTTGACAGGCAAGACGAACTCGAAGGCTTCTGCTTACTCAACGATATATCGGTAGCCTTGGCTACTACTTCATCAAGAAAAGACAACCTACATATTATAGATATAAAGTAATCATTCTAACAATCTGAATTAATAAAACAACTTATAACTAAATAACTAAAATGAAGAAAAAGCAAGTAATGTATCATTTGATCCTGTTTCTGACAGGGATATTTTACCTGAGTTCGCAAAGCCTTTCTGCAAACGAACTAAATGATAGGAAAGTAACAGGTATAGTAACGGACAAACTAGGAGAGCCACTGATAGGTACTGTTGTAACGATAAAAGGAACTTCCAAAGGTACAGCCTGTGATATAGATGGCAAATTCGAGCTACAGGTTGAAAACAAAAACTCGACACTGATATTCTCGTTGATTGGATATACATCAAAAGAAGTACAAATATCAGGAACTGATAACTTAACAATAATATTGGATGAGGATAACAAACTATTGGATGAAATAGTCGTTATCGGTTATCAAAGTATGCGTAGAAGCGATCTTACAGGAGCTGTGTCAAGTGTAAAAGCGGGAGAGCTAAATGCAACAGCACCTAATCTCGGACAAGGTCTGGTTGGTAAAGTAGCCGGTGTACAAATATCACAGACAAGCGGTGCTCCCTACGATGGTGTGAAAATAAGAGTTAGAGGTGTTGCGTCCATTAATGCCAGCTCCGATCCACTATATGTTATAGACGGCTATCCGTCTAACGGCGACCCATTTATTAACCCCGAAGATATAGAATCGATCGAAGTTCTTAAAGATGCCGCTTCGGCAGCCATTTATGGTTCGAGAGCAGCAGGCGGGGTGGTTTTGATTACCACAAAACGAGGAAAAGAAGGAAAGCCTAAAATTGAATTCGGTTACCAGATAGGAGTCAATCAACTGAGTAAGAAAATAGATATGCTCAACTCTCAGGAGTTTGCAGAATTGCTTGTTGACGGACGCAACAACACATACAAAGATATGATTATTAATGCCGGAAAATCGTGGGATGACTCTATGTATAGCCATGATAATGCTACCCGTACAAAAAATATTGGTAGTAGCAATTCTGGAGTTAAGATTCCCGATTTCTTGTATGATTTCAAAAATCAAAAAGTAATAAGCCCCGAGCAAGATACCGACTGGCAAGATGAATTATATAGAAATGCACTGACTACCAGATACAATCTGTCTATACTCGGAGGAGGAAAATCGGTACGTTATTTAGTAAATGCAGGCTACCAAGATGAAGAAGGTATCATCATCACCACCAGACAACGCCGTTTAAACTTAAGGGCTAATATCGACATTGATGTGAACGATAAACTTACAGTTGGTACTAATCTGGCTATGACTAATAACTGGAACAATGAGGTGGAAGAAGGTCGTTTCGACAAAGGTCCTATCTTAGGAGCTTTGGTATATGCCCCCATATTTAAAGCATACAACGAAGATGGCTCGTTTTCTAAGTTTGAAATGTCTAATTTATCATCAGAATACGGTTTTCAACAAATTGAAAATCCGTTGGCAATAGCGAGCGAAACTAAGATAAAACGTACGGCAGACAGACATACTTACAATATGTTCGGAGTATATAAAATTACGCCATATCTACAAGCTAAAGCTAATCTGGCGATGTATAACTACAATGAAAAATTTGAGCATTACAGACCTACTACTTTAAGTACAGGTACTAATGCCCCTTCGTCTGATGCCGCTATGGCTGCCGCTTTTGCACGGGTTGCCAATAAAAGGAATACCGACTATTTGGGAGAATTTACAGTCAACTTTGATAAGACGTTTGGCAAACAAAGGCTCAATGGTGTAGTAGGTTATTCGATGCAACGAAACCTGACAGATATAATAGATATTACTGCAAAAGGGTTTCAGGATGATTATATCCAAGAGATTACGGCAAAAGGTGCAGATCCGTCTAATTTTACGTTAAACAATGGCACTAAGAAATCGAATTGGAGTCTTTTATCGTATTTCTCAAGACTTAATTATAGCATTGACTCCAAGTATTTCTTAACTGCTTCATTCCGTGGAGATGGATGTTCGCTATTTGGCACACTCAATCGTTGGGGATATTTCCCTTCCGTTTCGGCAGGATGGAATGCTTCGGATGAGGCGTTTTATAAAAATATGTTGGGTAATTCGTCTACATTGCGTCTAAGAGCTAGCTGGGGATTGAGCGGAAACAATAATATTGGTAACTATAACTTTTTGCAAACCATGTCTAAACCGACTGGTGTTGTATTTGGTAACGGAACTATCAACACATCGATGTATCCCGGTGGATTTAAAGACAAAAATCTGGGATGGGAATCGACCTCTCAATTCAACTTCGGAGCCGACCTCGGACTTTTGAACGGAAGATTGTCTTTATCAGCCAATTATTTTATCAGTCATACTTTCAATTTATTGTTTGACCAACCTATCTCTGCTATTTCGGGTTCTACGTCTATGTTGACTAACCTTCCCGATTCAAAAATCCGCAATCAGGGTCTCGATCTTCAAGTAGACGGACGAATCATTTCTTCAAAAGATTTTGATTTGAATGCCAGTGGAAATATTCTGATCAATAAAAATAAGGTTATTGATATGGGGGGAGCCAGTACTATTATTACCAATGGAGCGGAAAGATCATACAAAACGCATATAACAATGGAGGGGCAACCTATAGGTATGTTTTATGGGTTCAAAGTAAAAGGTATGGTTACAGAAGCTGATATGGCAAATATTGCCAAGGATGATAAGTTTTACAATGCGGCGACCCAATCTTTCCCCGAAGGATATAAGCTACAAGGACCTGCCCGTTCTACGTCATCTACAACAAAATTAGCACCCGGCGATCTTTATTTTGAAGATACAAATAACGACGGTGTTGTAAATGACGAAGACAAAGCCATCATAGGATCGCCACATCCCGATTTTACATTCGGGTTCATGCTTAGTGCCAGATACAAAACATGGGATATAAGAACAGCCTTTAACGGCTCGGTAGGAAATGAGATTCTGGATGGACAGGATTATTATATTTTCAATATGGAAGGCTCAGGCAATCAGTACTCAGTTGTAAACGACAGATACCGAAATGCACAAAACCCCGGTAATGGCGAAGTTTACAGAGCAGCCAGAGGATCTACTCAAAGTAATAGTACACGCCTTTCTACATTTTATCTGCAAGACGGATCGTATTTGCGATGTACGAATGTCACAGTCGGTTATGCGTTTCCGGCAATTGCTAAAATAACCCGAAACAACATTGCAAATTTACGCCTTTATGCTTCTGCCAACAACCCGTTTACGATAACCAACTATTTGGGATATAACCCTGATGTTGACTATAATAACGGTGCTAACCTTACACCCGGTGTAGATTATGGAAAATACCCATTGGCAAAATCGTACAACTTCGGAGTTCAAGTTACTTTTTAATCAAATGTCTTAAAGCAATATGAATATGAAAATCAATTATATACATTCGCTCATTTTATTGAGCTTACTAACACTCTTTTCGTCATGCAGCGACTTCTTAAACGAAGAAGATCCTAACTCGACAGCATCAAATAAATACCTTAAAACCGAAAATGATGTAAGCAAAGCCCTTGCCGGAGTGTACCTTGCTATCAGACATAACGATTGTCTAGGCGAATCGAGCACCCTTTATACCGAAGAACGTTCGGACAATACCGGAAGAAATGATAATCAATCGAATGCCGGCGAACCGTTTCAGTTTAACGATTTTTCGTTACTGCCAAGCAATTCATATTTGAAAAAACACTATGTAGCACTTTATGATGCTGTTTCGAGAGCCAATTATGTGCTTACTTACATTGATCAGGCTAAAATAGAAAATGCGGATAACAGGAAGAAATACATTGCAGAGGCGAAATTCTTAAGAGCATTAGTCTACTTTCAATTGGTACGCAAATGGGGAGATGTGCCTTTGGCTACAACCTATTTTGAAACCTATCAGGATGTCAAAAACAATACATACAGAGAAAAACAAGAACTTGTTTATGCTCAAATAATAGCGGATCTGACAGATGCTTTGGATAGTAAATTGCCAAATATACAAAATGAAGCAGGTAAAGGACATACAAGCAAAGCTGCTATTAATGGATTATTAGGACAAGTGTATCTGACAATGGCTACTCGCTTCGAAAGCAACAAACAAGGGAATTTGCAAAATGCCAATAAGTACTTGTCGGACTGCTATGCAATGAGAACATTCGGATTACTTAAAGAGATCCCTTACGGAGATGTGTTTGACGTAAAAAAGAAAAGTACTTGCCCCGAAATAATTTTTCAGATAGTTTACAAACAAGGAGACAAAGATTATTCTTCGTCCATAGCAGCAAATAATCAGGCAGAGGGTGAGACTATCAATTCACAAAAGAAAGTGAAAGGTGGTGGAACTTTTGTAAAACCCGACTTAGTCAAAGAATACGAAGAAACAGATACCAGAAAGAGCTTCTCGGTAAAATATGCAGATAATGCGAATGCAAAATCATGGTTTATTACCAAATTCAGAGACACAAGCGATGCAGCCGGAACGCTTGGTTATGGTGGTAACGACTGGATTTTGATGCGTTATGCTGATATTATATTGATGCTTGCTGAGGTGAATATGTATTTAGGAAACGAGGCTCAGGCAATTTCTTATCTTAATCAGGTAAGAGAAAGAGCCGGCATACCTACTTATCAGGAAATGCAAAACGATGCTTTATATAAATCGAAATATCCGACTCTTAAACTTGCAATTCTACACGAACGTAGAGTAGAATTGGCATTTGAAAATCAAAGATGGTTCGATTTGCTTCGTTTTTTTAACAGTGACGAATTGGTTCAATATTTCAAAACAAAATCTCAGGATGATTATGGAGTATCGAGTCTTGCTAATTTTGGTAAAAAAGATTATTATTACCCCATTCCTTTTGATGAATGGAAATTAGACCCCGAGAAAATGTGGCAAAACGAAGGCTACTAAAATAGTGTAGTATGGCAGAGTTCCGCTAAGCCTCTGCCATACTATTTTTCAATAAGAATACGATGACTCAAAATAAAAAGCAGCTATATGTTTAAAACTAAAATTACCTTTACACTTCTTATATTCATATGTTTTACATCTGTTTTGTATGCTCAGAACAGATTTGCAGAAAGCTCTAAAGAGTTATTAAATCGTGACTCAAAGAAAGTCTTTGTGATCGCTCATCGTGGAGATTGGCGTAATGCTCCCGAAAATTCGTTACAAGCAATCAAAAACGTTATCGAGATGGGTGTAGACATTGTTGAAATCGACATCAAAATGACAAAAGACAAACAATTGATTGTTATGCACGATAAAGCCTTAGACAGAACAACCAATGGTAAAGGCTTAGTATCGGATTATAACTTGTCAGATATCCAAAACTTATACCTGAGAAACGGTGCAGGAGCAGTTACAGAACATCGTATACCGACATTGGAGGAGGCTCTGCGTTTATGTAAAGGTCAGATTTGGATAAACATAGATAAAGGTTACGAATATATGGCTGAGGTATATGATTTATTGGAAAAAACGGGAACTACCAATCAGGTAATCCTTAAATCGGGCACAGGTTATGAAGAGTTATTAAGTAAATACCGAAACATACTTAATAAGATAGTTTATATGCCTATAATAGATTTGAATAGTAAGGGTGCACAAACTCAAATAAATAAATTTGCAGATTATAAGCCTGTTGCAATTGAATGTGTATTCTCCGAAGAAAACACGGATGTGATAGATCTGATAGCCCAAATCAGTAAGAATGGGTCAAAAGTTTGGATCAATTCCCTTTGGGCAAGCTTGTGTGCAGGCAGGCACGACGATAAGGCGGTAGAACAAAACAAAGAAGATGAAACGTGGGGTTGGATGCTGAATCAGGGCGTTAAAATGATTCAGACCGACAGACCTAAAGAATTGTTACTGTACTTAAAGAATAAAGGATTACATGAATAAGCTACTATCCCTATTACTCATTCTAATACTATCAGCACAGGTATTTGCTTCTGATAACAGTAAATATGTGAACTTGTTTATTGGCACGGCAGGCGATAACGGGCAGGTAGATCCCGGAGCAGCAGTACCGTATGGTATGGTAAGGGCTTGTCCCGATTCTGATCCCAGAAGCCATAGCGGCTATGACTTTGATATTACTCGAATATCGGGATTCTCGATCAACAGGCTTTCGGGAGTTGGGTGTAGTGGTGCTGGCGGTAATATAAGTATAAAGCCGAGCAGATCTACCGATTCGCTGTTTATTGATAAATCATCCGAATTTGCTGTACCCGGCTATTATACAACAGGTTTGAGCAATGGAGTAAAAGCCGAACTCACGGCAACCCATAATGTCGTTATAGAGCGATTTACTTATAGTGCCGAATCCGATAAAAATATATCGGTTGACCTACGTTCGTCATTAACCAAACTCTTGGCAATGGAGTATCAGATTATTTCACCGACCGAAATAGTTGGTTATATACAAGCAGCTAATACTTGCGATAAGGGTGCGTATAAGCTATATTTTAACCTGATAGCAAATCAGGCTTGCTCTCTGTTATCCGAAGAAAACGGTGTACTTGATTTATCTTTTGGCGAAACTGCAGATAGACCTTTTGAGATGCGAATTGCCGTATCGCCCATCAGTATAGAGACTGCCAGAGCTGAAAATCAAAATATAACTGCATATAGCTTCGAGCAACTCAAAGAGCAAGCTAAATCTGTATGGCAGAAAAAATTGTCTGTAATAGATGTAGAAGGCAGCGAAGACAATAAAACGCTGTTCTACACATCTCTTTATCGTATATTCCTCAGTCCGGCTAATGTAACATCCCTGAACAGAGACTATTTAGGCACAGATGGAAATGTATACAAAGCGACCGATTTTTCGTATTATAGTTCCTGGTCTATATGGGATACTTACCGCACCAAATTTCCACTGCTTACTCTGATAGATGCTAATGCAATGTCCGATTTTTGCAACTCTCTTTGCAAACTTTATGTACACGGTAAGCAAGATTGGTCGACAGACCATGAATCTACACCATCTGTACGCACCGAACATACTGTTATTTTATTGCTTGATGCTTATATGAAAGGTATTAAACCGACATATATAAACGAGGCTTATGAAGGGTTGAAGAACGAGATTAATACTCTCAGAATGAAATCTCCCGATCAGAAAATAGAAGCCTGCAACGATCTCTGGGCGATGGCTAACCTTGCCAAGCTATTGGGACATGAGGAAGATTCTAAGCATTATAGCCAATTATCTCAAAGCCTCTTTACTGAAACATGGAATAAAGAATTTAAGAATATAGATTCCACTTTTTCGCAAATGAAAAACAATGGCTTGTATCAGGGTACACGCTGGCAATACAGATGGGCATCACCTCAATATCTGAATAAAATGATTGAAGAAGTTGGGGGTGAATCGATTTTAGCAGAACAGTTAGATACATTTTTCAAGAATAGTATGTACAATCAAGGGAATGAACCGGATATACAAGTTCCGTTCCTTTATAATAAGTTGGGACATCCTGTAAAGTCGCAGGTACTCGTTAAGCAGATTATTAACGATGATATGATTCATATATATGGAGGAAATGCCGCATATCCTGTACCATATTATGGCAAAGCTTTTAAACTATCACCTGAGGGATATATGCCCGAAATGGACGAGGATGATGGAACAATGAGTGCATGGTATATTTTTGCCTCCATAGGCTTATATCCACTTGTGGTTGGCGAACCTGTTTATGAAATAGTATCACCCAATTTCGATTCTATTACGCTTCATTTAGATAATGGTAAAGACTTTGTTATAAAAGCTATAAATAAGAAAAACGACAATAATTTTATTATAAAGAGTGTTTTTATTAATGGTAAGAAAGCCAATGATATGTCGGTCTCTCATCATGAAATAAGAAAAGGGGGAGAGCTTATACTAAATTACTGATTTATGCATTTATTATGAGTGAAATGGTTTTCGGTTCACAATTAAAGTAGCTCCACTCGATGGATCACCATTGTGTTAAGCAACATTGGAAAAACACTCAAATTATTTATTTTAAATGAGTGAGCTTTTCAATTTAGAGAAGAAACAATTTTGAAAAGCGACAATGTGAGTATTGTTACTAGTAGGAAAGTAAAGTACATGAATGAAATACATACAAAATATTTTTTCCTTTTTGCGGAAAGAACCTCGGTTTGCAATTATTGGCGACCCATTTAATAAATTTGTTTGAAGTAAATAACATTTTTCCAGTTTAATTATTATATTTGTTCACAGTGAGATTTACTACCGATAAAATAAGATGTTTTTTTATAAGAGTAAAATAATTAACCAAGAATACTATTACTAATAAGCATTTCTGCCTTTCCTTTTATCATGAACTTCGGTTTATATGTAATCCTTTAATTATCACAAAAGAAATGACGGTATTATTAGCACAAAATAATGTATATGTATATTTAAATCTAAATTTTAACTGTTTAGATTTGGCCAATTGTGCTAAAATATTAGAGAGAGAGAGAGAGAGAGAGAGAGAGAGAGAGAGAGAGAGAGAGAGAGAGAGAGAGAGAGAGAGAGCTATAAAATAAACTATTCTTTTCTTAGCAACAAATTTTCTGGAAACCTTGTTTTCGAGCAAAGCTTAATATTGCCTATTTATTTAAAACGATGCTTGACCATACCGATATAATCGGCTTGGTCTTTTTTACGTATACTCACTTCAATACTCACAACCAAACTTTTTTATACAATAATGTTTAACCTAAATCAATTAAAAACATGAACAACAAACTAAAAAAAAGGAAACAACGAGAATGTGGTTTCTTTAAAGTGCTAATTCTAATGATGGCAATGCTTGGCTTGGGGATGTCGACCCATGCACAAATAACCATCACAGGTACAGTACTGGACGAAAAGGACGAACCCATGATTGGGATTACAATTGCTGTTAAAAATTCAACAATTGGAACATCTACTGATATCGATGGTAAATACACTATAACCGTACCCAACGGTAATGCAGTGATAGTCTATTCATATATCGGTTACCAAAGACAAGAGATACCCGTAGGCTCACGCAAAGTAATAGACGTAAAGTTGAAAGAAAACACCGAATTACTGGATGAAGTTGTAGTAGTTGGTTTTGGTACACAGAAAAAAATAAATCTGACAGGATCAGTGGCTACTGTAGATAGCAAAATGCTGGAAAATAGACCTCTTACCAATGTGTCTGCAGGTTTAGCCGGATTATTACCAGGTGTTACCATTACTCAAAAAAGCGGATTGCCGGGTGGTGATGGAGGTACTATAAGGGTACGTGGTGTAGGAACTTTAAACAATGCCAACCCGATGGTACTTGTAGATGGAGTAGAAGCCACAATGGACAATATAGATCCTAATGACATCGAAACATTAACTGTTTTGAAAGATGCTGCAAGCTCGGCTATATTTGGAGCAAAAGCGGCAAATGGAGTTATTTTAATCACTACAAAGAAGGGAAAAGCAGGTAAGTCGCAAGTCAATTATTCCGGAAATTTTGGTTGGCAAACACCTACGGCACTGCCCAAGTATATACGATCGGCAGAATATGCTGAAATGTATAACGAAGCTCTTAAAAATGATGGTAAAAGCTTAAAATTTACAGAAGCTGAAATTCAAAAATTCAGAGATGGATCTGATCCTGATAATTTTGCAGATACCGATTGGCAAGACTTACTTTATCAAGGTTCGGGATTTCAGACTAATCATAGTGTGAACGTAAGCGGAGGTACAGACAAAGCCCGTTACATGACATCGGTAGGTTATCTTCAACAAGACGGTGTGATCAAATTAACAGGTAAGAAACAATACAATATACGAACCAACCTGGACATCAACCCAATCTCGAAACTTGATGTTGGCGTCAATCTATCTTATACTCGTATGGACTTAGAAGAAGCTACAAACTCGTATGTAGGAGGAGGGGCAGACCAGATTTTCAGACAAGTAAATCTAATTTCACCATGGATTCCCTATCGTAAATCGAACGGTGATTATGGAACAATAAGTGATGGTAACCCGATTGCATGGATAGATTTGGGACAGCAGATTTTGAAAAAAAGAGCATACTTCTTAGGAATAGGAACAATTAAGTACGAGTTTATAAAAGACCTGTCGTTAAAAGGAGTGTTCTCTTACAAAACATTCACCGAAGACCAAAACGAATTTATAAAAGATATTCAATACAATCCTTATAAATACCAAGGTCCAAACAAGATGCACCAACGAGACTATTCGAACGAAACAGTCGCAAGTGATATCTTCTTAAATTATAGTAAGAGCTTTAATCGTAATCATAATTTCATATTCTTAGGAGGCTTTCACTCCGAATATTACCACTACAAATATACATATGCCTATCGTGAAAATTTTCCTAGTAATAACCTGAGCGATTTAAACGGAGGTAGTACCGCAGGTATGAAAAACGAAGGATATACCAGAGAACTAGCTATGTTATCATGGTTTGGTCGCCTTAATTATGATTATGCAGGTAAATATTTACTCGAAGCTAACTTCCGTTACGATGGCTCATCTCGTTTTGCTGAAGCCAATCGTTGGGGATTTTTCCCTTCATTCTCGGGAGCATGGCGTATTTCGGAAGAAAGCTTCATGGAACCTCTAAGAACCTCTATTACGAATTTGAAGGTGAGAGCATCATGGGGTAAATTGGGTAACCAAGCAGCTTTAGACGATTATTACCCTACCATCCCTACCTTATCTCTAAAAGATCAGGATTATGCTTTCGGAGGTAAAATAGTACCCGGTGGAGCAACCATTTATGCCAAGAATCCAAACCTTAAATGGGAAGAAACACGCACATGGAACATCGGTCTTGATGTTGGTATTACTAGCGATCTTAATATTACCGTTGACTATTATGACAAACTAACATCGGATATCCTTATGAAAGTGCCTACACCTGACACATATGCTTTAGAAAACTTCTGGGACAATGTAGGTGAAGTATCCAATAAGGGGATCGAGTTTTCGGCACAGTATAATAAGCAATTGAAGAACGTAATGTTTTCTTTCGGTGGTAATATTGCATACAATAAAAACAAGATATTGAAACTTGCCGGACAAAACGAAATTATTGATGGAAAAGACATTAAACGAGTAGGAAGCTCTTTAAATAGTATTTATGGATATAAAACCGACGGTTTATACCAATCACAAGAAGATATAAACAATTGGCCGACAAATAACATACAAGGAACTGTAGTACCGGGTGACTTGCGTTACGTAGATGTATCGGGTGATGGAGTGCTGAATGCTGCCGACCGAGTGATAATAGGTTGTACCGATCCTAAATTTGTCTTTGGTTTTAATCTAGGAGCAACTTATAGAGGGTTCGATATGCTCCTATTCTTTCAAGGAACAGCAGGAGGTAAAGGATATATGGAATCAGAAGCTATTGGAGAGCTGAATGGAGATAACGGTAAACCTACCACCTTTTGGCGTAACCGATGGACTCCGGAAAATACAAATACGAATGTACCCCGTTTGAGTAGTCAGGGTAAAAGCGGACCTAGTATGCCCAGTGTAATATCTTCTTATTGGCTACAAGATGGTACTTATTTACGTTTGAAAAATCTACAATTAGGATACACACTTCCCGCAAAACTAACTCACAATATGCAAATATCTAAAGTCAGAGTATTTTATAGTGCTCAAAACCTGTTGACATTTACAAGCTTTGTAAAAGGCTGGGATCCTGAATCTCCGGTTGGAAGAGGTAGCCACTATCCTCAGGTGATGGTGAATTCATTTGGTATTAACGTTACATTTTAAGGAGGATTAAATCATGAAAAAATATATATTATTTTTAGTTTCGGTATTTGCTCTTACTTCTTGTTCGGATTTTCTTGACCGAGCGCCGGGTGATGCCCTTTCTCCAGGTACATTCTGGGAAACAGAAAACGATGCAAAACTGGCCTTGACCGGTTGTTACAGAGGTTTTGAGGATAGTTATGGTATTATGTATCGCGATTGTGGTTCCGATAATGCTTATAATTTTCACCGCCACGAAGGCTATCAAGCTATTGGAGATGGAACGATGTCTCCCGGTGACCCCGGTTCTACAGCTATCTTCTCTTTTGTTACTATTCGCAAGTGTAATGAGTTTCTAGAAAATATCGATCGGGTAAACTTCAGAACCGAAGGTTTAAAAACAAAGTATGTAGCCGAAGTTCGTTTTATCAGAGCATACCGTTATTTTTTACTGACTCAATGGTATGGCGATTCACCTTTGGTTACCAAAACTTTTGCGACTCCCGAAGAAGCCAGAGTTGGTCGAGATCCCAAAGCAACAGTAGAAGATTTTGTAATATCTGAGCTAAAAGAAATTACTCCCAGTCTTGTAGAAAAACATTCGTCCAGCGAAACAGGACGCATTCCCCAAGGTGCGGCACAAGCTTTGTTAATGCGCATGTATTTATTCAAAGGAATGTACAAGGAGGCCATTGAAGTAGCAAAAGCAATTCAAGGATACGACTTATTCCCTTCATACGAAGGTCTGTTTTTGATGGCAAACAGAGATACGAACTCAGAAGCAATACTTCAATACGAACATATCGAAAATAATCTTTCTATGGACTTAACCCCATTCCTTCCTAACAGTCAAGGAGGATGGTCGTCGGTAGTCCCTTTGCAATCATTAGTTGATAATTATGAAACCGCTGATGGTTTAACGATAGCCGAAGCTAAGGCAGCAGGCAAATATGACGATACCAATCCTTACGTAAACAGGGATCCCCGCTTAAGACAGACTCTAATTTATCCCGGACAACTTTGGGAAGGAGAGATATTCAGTTCTGTTGTTTCAGGAAATGCAGATCATCCGACTAAAGAGAACAA
Source organism: Dysgonomonas sp. HDW5A (assembly GCF_011299555.1). Taxonomy (NCBI): domain Bacteria; kingdom Pseudomonadati; phylum Bacteroidota; class Bacteroidia; order Bacteroidales; family Dysgonomonadaceae; genus Dysgonomonas; species Dysgonomonas sp. HDW5A. The sequence goes on from NZ_CP049857.1 coordinate 3,076,150, forward strand.
TTCAACTAAATCGGGTTATAATTTCAAGAAGTATTTCAATAATTTGGAACAATTCCCTTCCGGATTTTGGAATACGGGGCGAAGCATTATGATTTTCAGATATGCCGAAGTTCTTCTGACATTAGCCGAAGCGAAAATAGAATTGAACCAATTAGATGCTGAAATGTATGATGCTTTAGATAGAGTCAGAACAAGAGCCGCAATGCCAGCCGTAGACAGAACCAAATACAATACACAAGATAAATTACGAGAATTAGTTCGTCGCGAACGTCGTTCCGAATTTGCTTTCGAGGGGCTAAGACGTTATGATATTATCCGTTGGGGACTTGCTCACCAAGTGATGAATGGAGATGCACTAGGTTGTCGTCAAGGGACTATTTTAGATGATGTTTTACCCAATGGGGACAGGAAAGTAAATTTGAATGGTGCTAACTTCTTTGTGGAAAAGAGAAAATTTGCAGACAAAAATATTTATTTGCCTATTCCTCAATCTTCAATCGATAAGAATAACAACTTATTACCTAATAATCCGGGATACTAATTTCTATTAAATATTTTTTTTAACCCTGTTTTAATACTAAAGCAGGGTTTGAAAATTTCAGAGGATGCATAGCTTCGAAAATAGAAATTATGAGAAAAATATTATTATTTACCCTTTTTTTATTTATGGAAATACAACCTTTACCTTGGAGTATTGGAAACTTGATTGACATACAATTTCAAATGTCCCTCAGAATTTTTGCGACCGAGATAGATGACTCCTCCACTACGGGGAAGATTTCCTGATCCGTTATTGCTTACTCTCAGGTAAATCGTTCCCGGACTGTCTGGGTGTACCGCTTCTGAATCCGAGTATTTGATACCATCGGTCGATAAAGTAAGCCACTTGTCACCTCCATTACCCTGACTTTCTATTTTTGCCGATACATAACCCGGGCTAAAAGTTAACTTGGTTTCCTGCCAGGATATGATTGGTTTTCGTTCTACCTTTACAGTCCGTACCAAGTTACCCACTATTATTCTCAAAGTACCGGTTGTAAATAGGCTGGTCAGATTGACTTTTACATCCATACCCTTAACCGTGCCATCAGGTACAATATTACCGGAAGAAATAGTCATGGAATTAGCCGGATTTACAGACATGGCTTCTATTTTTGTCAATGTTCCTGCAGGCGCATTGGTTGTGATGGTTCCTGCCGTCAGATTGTTCTGTGCGGCATTGGAATAAACATAGAACTCTGAATTGCTCATTCCAATATAATATTGTCCATTATCGCTAATTTCCATTGAACTCTGATCAATCACCAGCAATTCGGCCATGATATTAGACGGCGGTGCAACTATAGCATCTTGCGGCGTTTTATATCCGGCTATTTTTACGTTCTTTATTTTGAATTGGTACCATTTATTACGCGCAATACTCATTGGAGCATTATTACTGTCTTTAAATGCCAGACGGTAATAGCTTGTTTCACCATTGTACTTACCTTTGACTATCACGGAAGTTTCACCTACCGACGATTCGTAGATGTAAACAGGGTCTTTACCATTGGAAATACCACTGACCGGATCTGTAGGAAGCTGTGCAAAATAATTTACCTTATTCCCGACAACAATCGGAGCAGCTTCTGACAATCTTCCATATTGTTTAGCTCCGACGACTGTAAATCCCTCCAAAGTAAATCCTGTAGCAGTATTCTCTACTGTTACTTTGGCTACAATACGCTTAAGCTGTACCTTGTTTAGGGGTGTGCCGATAGTTGTTTGTTCATTGATACTGTTCAGATTTCTCGATGCACTCATAGGAAGATAACCTCCTGCATATGGAACAGTAACCTGTGGCGAACTTAGTTTCTGCGTATTCAGTATTGACAATGCTTGGCCATACGTCTTTCCGGATAGAGCGGCATTGATTATTGTTTTATCTAAATTCAGATTATCTGTTGCTCCGTCAAAAAACTTGGCAGGTGGATTGGTGATAATAATCAAACGCGATTTAGAATTAGTTTTGGTAAGTGGTACAGCCAGCTTACCATTTGATAGGATAGCGCGGGATACTTCGAAAAATACAGCATTATTATTGTCGCCCCGGAATACTAATATCCAGGGCATCGAACCTTGGAGGCTGTTCTCATCGGTCGCTGCGGCACGGGTAACCGGTTTTTCGAACTCCTCGGCATCGGTGAAAAGTTCTATCTGTGCCACACCATCGGAAGTTTCTTGGGGTGTAGTACCATCAGGCATATATTCGTCGTTGCAAGCCGCTAAAAAGAACAGTATAATTCCCACTTGCAAATAGCGGCTAATGATTCTTATCTGTTTCATTACTCTATTTTTTTAAATGTATTATTCATCCTTCACACATCTGATTGGAAAACCGTAACGAAGGCTTGCATACAATATTACTGACCTTCCTTGATCATTACTTATATACCAGGCATTACTTCTATCGTATTTGGAAGTAAACCAAAAGAACCCACGTAGCCCAGTGTATTGCAACTCTCCTCTAACATTGGGAACCGGGTATTTGTCGTGATCTAGACGCAGACCCGAAGCCGGTATAAACAGAGAAGCATTGTTATACGGATTAAAATATAATTGACCGATATAAGCCAGTTCGGCATCACTACCCACCACAGATGCAGCTACGCCATTGTGGCTTGTCCGAATTTGCCTGCGGTCGAAAAAACCATCGGCATAATAGCCCCACAGGATATTATCGTTACTTTCTTCTTCGCCATCACGAGGGTTTAACCATAAAGATTGACGCACCTCCGAATTGTTTGCATTGGGAGAGTTGTCGAAATCACCCGGATTACCATCTCTAGGGCGTCGATATCCAGCAGGCGAACACTCCCATTTGGCTTTATTATCTTCCCAAAAACCTACAGGATCTTGTCCCTTTCCCATCCAATCTTGCGGCAAGAAGATATCAGGATACCAAGCATAGGTGCGACCAAATTGAATATAATATCCTCCTTGAGTAGGATACTCTGTGAATACGTATTTAGAATTAGTTTCGTTACCCACTCTGCCAGATTGTCTATTTGGGTCTGTCAGATTGTAGGGGCTAAACCTTTTAGCCATTGTACGTCTACCTTTCAATGAGCTTTGCCCGGTGGGCTTATCTGTATCTCTCATCAAATAATCGGCACCTTCGCCTTGTCTAACATATATTTTAGCTATACCTCCGGTGTATTTCACGGTAATGGTAGCATAACGAGCCGGTGCAGCCGCAGTGGGAGTATACTTGGATGTCATACCCACTCTAAAATAAATACGCCCTTTTCCATAAACCTCCTTCTCTCCATTATGTACCGGATAGTCTTCGGCGTTGCCGGGAGAATCGGTACCTATATTTTTATTATCGCTGGGCACTTTGCTTAGTATCACAAAACTGCCTTTCTTCCTGGGATCGTCTACTTCTGCACTCCACTCTCCTACATGATCCGAATAAATAATGCGTTCGCCGACTTCATTGCTACGGTGGAATGTACCCACCCATGGAAATATATTAAAAGGTTGGGGTTGATATTTAACTTCGGTATCAACAATAATTTCACGTCTCAAACCACCTGCATTGAGATATATTCGGCGAACATCATTGTTTGTTTGGTTTACACTGAGTGTGGCAATGTCCATATAGCCTTCCCCTGTTTGCGGATTGTAATGAAACATAGATGTATCGAAACCACCTGCCAGATCATCAAAATAGTCATTGACATTGAAAGAAGTATTTCCGGTTGTTCCGATAAAACCTTTGTCTTCGATCTTAACTGACTTTTGATCGGTCCAGAAATAAATCCTTGAAGATGTTACCCCGGTGATCGACACTTTAGCTGTAGAAGTATTCAACTGCCTTTTACCCATATCACCCTGTACTGTCTGTACAGTCCAATCAGCAACTATTAGATCCATCGCTGTTGATGAACTCCATGCTATCTCAGGGGTCGGGTTTCCCGGACCTTTTACCTCTATGATACGAACCTCATAATTATGATTTCGTAAAACATCGCGAGTCGTTGTCTTGTCGGATGTCATCATATCGAGCCTGTAATAAGAAAGTGCATTATCCCAAGTTACGCCATCTTTGCTGTAATATCCACCAATGACCAATCCTGTGGCATCCAGACGATTCTTGGAGAGGTCGGTTGCTTCTGCTTCGAGTGTATAAATCTGGTTGGCTAACGAAATCTCATCATCGGTAGTATATTTAAGAGGACCTACCCAGTTTGCAGGTGCTACAGGGATAGTGGGTTTATTTACAAGGAGATTCGCGGGAGTAGTAAATACCAAAGCACTCCTGTCAGGAACAACGTGCCCGTTATCCTTCACATTATAAAGGTAGACCTCTGCCAGCCTAAAGTTATCCCTTGGTTTTTTACCCGAGACAGCATCGTTTTCGGCTACTACCACATCTATCTTAGCTACCATACGTAATATAGGAATACTGCTTACACTTGTAGTGGAAGAGGTTATTAGCTGCGGAGCCTCCATCTCTCCCCACATGGGAAAGGGAGTGAACACACCAGTATTGGATGCATTCCATTTATGCCCGGATGCTTTATTGGCAAACTCCAGCATTTTGAGCATCTCGTCTTTAGGTGCTTGCCCCCATTCTACCGAGCTAATCAGTTTCATTACTTCATCGTGAGCATTAGTTATGATTACAAAACGTTGTTTGTAATCTTTTATCCTCATTGTGGCATGAAATGTCTGTTTAGGAGTTCCTGCACCTGAGATAAGTTTACCTTCTGCATAATAATCGAAGTATTCGCTATTATCGGGGTTAACTTTGAATACCAGAATATCGATTTTTTGAATCATATTTTCCTGTGCATTGCCCGACAGCTCACCCAAAGCTTGTCTGGTGACAGGTATATTGTCCACTGGTACGGATACATGGAAGCTTACCGCTACCTCATCCACGTTTGTAGGTCCAACGATGTCGGTATTATTATCAACACATCCTCCCAAAGAGGACGTCAATAAGATAATCAGCAGGTAATTATATATTGATTTCATATATTTTCTATTTAATATTACACTATCGCCACTTTATATCAATTGGGTTCTATTTCATAATCTGTATCGTGGTCGCTCCAGTATTGTATATCTACCTTTACATTCATATCGGTATCATAAATCAGGATGATATCGAAAGTATGCGTGGTTTTAAAATCCACATTCGGATATTTATCCAGTATAAGCTTTATTAAATCATTCGGTAAGCCGCTGTTTCCGGGATATAAATCTCTTTTTTCCGTTTCATCCCATAGAACTAATCTGGGTCGGTTTTCTTTGTATAATTTCAGTACCCTGAGAGATGAAAACAAATCGGGTATTTCACCTTTAAGACTCATCGGAGCAACGTAGCTGAAGTCTTTGCCGGGAGCCGGTTTATTGAGAAATGTCTCATTGCCGTTGCGATCGGTAATAGTATTGAAATACGCATGCCCTGTTTTAGGCAGCCCTTTTACAGTAACATTGATCGTATTGGTATTTTGTTCGAGAGGTATCGCTACAATCTGCGATTTGTCGCCCGATATAGGCACATTTTCTATATTTCCGTAAAGTATGAGAGGTATAGCAGATGTTATATATCCCTCCACAGGAATATCCAGTCGTAGGATATCCAGATGATTTAGCGGATTGCTAATTTTTTCATTCGAATTGTAGGAAGCCACATCGAATATTTCGGATTGATTGAACCAGACAATAAATTCATATTTATCAGGAGGTAGTTCTATATTCAATGGATAGTTCCTGTATAATTCAGGGTTTTGAAATGGAATGGTCTTTATATAATCCCCGTTTTTATCGAAGATATACAGATAAGCCACTTTCAGTTCGGCAGGATCAAAACTGCGTTCGCCTTGAGGTGTATCGTAGGTAAAAACAACCTGAAAGCTATGTAACTCAGGCGGACAGTCCGAAAGGTCGTCCCTGATACAAGAAGATACCATTGACGCGAGTATCAGCAGTTTTAATAAAGTATATCTATAGGTTCTCATCGGACTACGTTTTAGTAATTCTTTTTTTTAAAATTCACATATAATTTTTAGAAATAAGAGGGAGGAGTTTTAATCCTCCCTCTACTCCCTCTCCACACAACAACTAACTAACAAACTACTTACAGGCTTTTATTATAAAATTAAGGCTCCAAATCATAATCATCAGTAACCACATTCCAGAACAAGATATCTACTTCATATTTTATATCAGTTTCTGTGTCAGGCGGTGTTTGGGGATCTAATGGGGGTACATCAGGACGACCTGGACCAAAGATACTGGTAATGCGGCAGCGGTAGTAATCGTTTCGGAATACGTCCCATTTCTTGCTCGTTACAGGATAGCCATTAAAATACCCTTGTTTGTTGAGGAACATATCGTAATAGCAATATCCGTTTGTATATTCAGCGGGTTTAATACTGCCCGGATTGGCGTTTTTAAAAGCTGTAGCAGTATTTTCATCCAGAAAATAATATCTATAGCCATTTTGAAGTATAACAGTCCAGAAGGTTTTTGGAGTTAAATTTGGGTTGGCTACTTCTACGAACTCTGATCCATTTTTTTGTGTTACTTTATTAGGTACAAAAGTCGCACGTATTGTGGCACGGGTGATTTCTTCTTTCCAGTGGTTTACAGACGTATTTTCGGTAGTATAAAGGGTGTTGAGGTCTTTTACTAATGGAACATTCGCCTCATTGACCTTCACATATCCGTCACCGGGAGCATCGGGAGTATTCACTGCATTGATAAAATCTGTTGATAACCACGAATGGGGTAGGTAATTGGGATCCGAACCATCAGCTTTGGGAACCAGGAAGAATTTTGTATTGATATTGTTTATTGCAAAAGCAAGATTATCAATTTTACCGGGCCCATTAATTGTCATCGTTGATGATTTTTCGACGGTTACTTTAGCCACAAGTCTTTTTACAGGTATTTTCACTGTGTTATTTGTTCCATAATCCGGATCTCCTTGAGGTTTGAGTTCACTGGTTACTCCGTTGGCACTGAACATGGCAACCCCATCTCCTGTCACAAGCTGACCCATAGTCAACGAATGTACATTGTCGTTGAAATTAGCTAAGCTGGTATTCTTTAGCCCTTGAGCAAATGTTGTGGGTAAGTTAATCCCGATAAATACTGTTTTAGCCCCTGTAGTGGTACCGATGGTCGCTTTGGCTTTCCAAACGTCTGCGTTGCCACCTCCCGGAATTTGTTGCACAAAATCAGATGCAGCCAGTGCCTGATGCTTAGACATCATGCCGGTATTTGAATTGAAGATATATACATCGACCGTATTAACAGCTGTTTCTAACAGAGAAGCATTATTGTCCTCGGTTGTTGCTGCTCTTGTTACCACATCTCCTTTTGGAAAGGAGAATGAAACGTCCAGATAGGTTGGTTGGCCTTTATCTTCACCTCCCGAGTTTGTATTTTCATTGTTCTCGTCACTGCAACTGTATAATCCGGCAGCAAAAAGCAATGTTGCGATTAAAAATGCTTTGGTTTTCATAATGAATTCTTTTTTTAATTAATACATGTTTTGATTAATAAATAATTTGTACGGATACTATTTTAATTGTCTTTACTTTCGAGCCACAGCTTATATTGCGAAAGGTTATCTAGAGCCTCTCTTAAACCTGTCTGCGAGGCTTTTTCAAAGTAGTGTAAGGCACTTTGATAATCACCCTTGTGGAATAGTGCCACCGCCATGTTGTTCCAACCCTCCGGTTTGTCGGTATGCTGCAACCCGGTTATGGGATTGTCGAACGAGCCGGTTTCGATATCCGAAGTCAGGCTGTTGAATAGAGCTACCGCATCTTCAGGGTATAATCTCACAGCTATATTGAAAGTCTCTTTAAACTCTTTACTTCCTTTTTCATAGCTGTTAGCCACCATAAACATCTCATTGAGACTAAGCTGTTGAGGTTTTACATTTATCAAAGCTTTTGATTGGTTGATGTCCAATCCGCGGACAGTGTAAAATATATCGTAGCTGTTTCGCCGCAAACCAGGGAAATCAGTTTCGAGAAGATTACGATAAATAGCTCCACTTCGGAGGTTCTTTAAAGCGGCTTTACGTTTGTTTATATCGTTGGTATTGTCTATAATCTGCAATATGTCATTCCGGTAGGAGTAATCCGATTGGCTTATCAGGGTTCTCAGTCCTTGCCAGTCTTCTCCTTTCCAGTTTGTTGTGATCAGATTTTGAGGCAGATTATGTTTGTTTATTAGATAAGCCATAAAAGTGTTAGCACGTTTCTCGGATAGCAACATATTGTATGCAGCGTCTCCATCGGGAGAAGCATATCCGGTAACAACTATTTTATCCAATACGATATTAGGATCATTTTTTATTTCAGAAATAATCCGATCCACTTCTTTCAGAACAGCATCATTATTCTTGAAATTTCGGTCTATATCGGATTTGCTGATAGCATAATCCAAGCTTGCCGAGTAAGAGTCGGCACGGTGTTTTACAGCTTCCACGGCTGGAATAAGATAGGCTAATTCAAACTGTGGAGTATAAGGTGGTGGAAGTTCTAATTTTTGTCCCGGATGTGTGATGTTTCCCTTATCTGCACAGTTACAACCGGTTACCGACTCTATAAAAACCAACTCACTGCTTCGCATCCATGAAGAGTAATCTGCATCAATTGAATAAGAGAACTGTTGGGATTTGCCATTGTTGCGTTTAACGATGCCCGCTGTATTTTCGGGATAACTGTAGTTACCGAAACCTATAGCACGCTGATTGACTTTATTACGTGTACTTCCATTAATAATCAGAGGTTCGAACTCCATTTGATCGGTTCCGTCCAATGACCTGATTACTGGGGTTATAGTAAACATATCATTTGCTGCCACCTTTAACTTATCCAAGATGATATCGGCATTTACAATCACCTTGTTATTCTGTTTGGCATAAGTGGAAACTTCAACTGATACTTCTCCTTTGTATATTTTTTTTGCTATACCCGGTTGGATTATCAGCGCCACTAGGGTTATGATTAAAATATTCTTTTTCATTGTTTTCGTATTTTACCGTAAATAATAAATAAGGGAGATACCGGCTTTTGTGGGGCCAAAATAATTTTTGTCATCCGATTTTATTTTTTTACCACATTCCTCACAAGGGTATTTATCGAAATGTGTGCGTATATATCCCATTCCAAGGGTCGCCTCTATGCTCCAGCGTTTACTGAGTATCCATTGATGTCCCACACTGATACCACCTCCATAGAAGTAGCCTTCGTAGCGGTAATCTTGCAAAGATTTATACATTCCGAATGGTAATTTTATTTTTGCCATATTGTATTCGCCACCAAGCAGGTGAACCCCTACAAATGTGCCATTAAATGTTTCACAAAACCACCATCTGAATTCGGGCTGTATCAGGTAATGTTTTAATTTCTTATTATCACTGAATTCCCAGGGATTATACCCTCCATACAACTCCAGGCTGGTTTTGTCGCTTAGCCCTATTTCAAAAGCCAGATTCGGCGTGGCCGTAGCACCATAGAGCAGGTTGGTTTTTAATGAAGCTTTTTGTGCGTAAGTTGTCAGTGACATCAGAAGCAGGACTAAAAGAAGCACTAATGCTTTTTTCTTTGTGTTTGCTTTTGTCTTATTCATTTGAATTTGTTTTTTTGTATATTATAATCAGTCTTTTCCGTATGGTATATTTCGCTTTTTATATTGCAAATAAAACATGATTTATTTTGTTTGGTTTTACCAAATCGTATATTTAAAATAGGTGAATTGTAAAAGTTTATATTTATTTTTATGACAAAATGTAAATCAATTACGAATAGGTTCAACTGTCTGATTATGAATGTTTAATTGGAGAGTATTTGGGTTTTATTTTTAATTTATTAGAAGAGAAAAAATAAAATATGCGATCTTTTTTATCTGTTCGGAAAGTAAATTTAAGGAACAAATTAGATCTTGGCGTATTGTAAATTAATAGTCAAAAATGTAAATCAAAAACGCCAGTGTTAAATTTACTTTTTGGATATCTTTATTTGTTTATTTTCGTGATATTTGTGTATAAAGTAACTGCTAGTTCAGTTTGATAGAGTAGTGTATTCAACTAAAATGGTCCAGATAGTTTATGGATTTAGAAAATGTTTTAGCCATAGTTGTTTATTCGGTTCCGGTATATTCATCGATAACCGGTGCCTTGTTGATGATGCTTACATACCGCGACTGTATAAGTTACTCCGAAAGCAGAATTAAATTTCTGTTGATATTTTATTATATATTCGCCTCCTTTATTTGGTTGGGTACTATCGCATTTCATTTCAGCCAGTCTTTGTTTATTTACCTGAACCCATTTTTTTATCTTTCTCTACTTCTTGCCTCTGTTACATTATACCATTTTATCTTTTATTTGACGGCTACCCAAAAAGATAAGCATTTCTCGATGTGGCATTACTTGCCTCCCCTAGTTATTTTTCTAATCATTTTCATCTGGTCTTTTTTTATTCCTTATGATGTGCAGTATGCTATCGTCTCTGGTAACGATACTGTTGTTCCCGAATACAAGTATTACTCGATGTTTTATATATCGAAGCATGCTTTGCGTATTATTTATCTGAGTGTATATATTTTTCTTAGTGTACGCAGGCTCTATTTCTATTCCAGAGTAGTTATCAACTATTATGGGGCGGAATATAAAAAATACATTTTTTGGCTATGGTACATTCTGGGATTAAGCATAATATTGATATTAGTAAGCATCATCACCGCTTTATCTCCTTATACACATATTCATAAATTCCTCAGCAATATTTTCATTGTATTGGTGATAGCTACGGCACATGCCGTATTGGTATACAATATTATCCGGCGTAATTATTACCTCATATTTTCAGAAAAAAAAATTTCTATTCAACAAAGCGGTCCAGAGCAAAATGCAGATATAGGTTTACCCGCATCAAAAAAGGCAAATCTTCCGAGAAGACCTTATACACGACATCATAAGCAGTTTAAAATAAGCGAATTTACAATGGGTGGCGGACTGAGAAAAAAACAATTTGAACAGTATTTCAAGGAATATAAGCCTTTCCTGAATCCTGATTTTCGCATTACTGACTTGATAGAACCTTTCGGAGTTAATCGTACCTATATATCACGCTTTGTAAACACTGAATATGGGATGAATTTCAGTCGTTATGTAAACCGTTACAGACTGCAGAGGCTCGAAGTGCTGATGTCTCTACCTTCAGGCAAAGGGAAAAGTCTTCAGGATTTACTTAAATTGGCCGGTTTTGGTAGCTACCGTAGTTATATGAGAGCCAAACTTATAGAGGATGAAGAAGCAAATAAAAAGAAGAGAAAAAGATAATGGAAACGAGAGAAGTTATTTCAATAATAAATTTTAGTGGACCGTTTATTACTGCATTGTTTTGCCTAGTTCTCATTATAGTCCGCTACAGTCAAAGGGACGAGTATACCCGTACCATCCTTTTAAGGTTGTTAATGATATATTATACAACGATTATCTGTGTTAGTTTTGCATCCTTCTCGTTTGTTTATTTGCGTCCGGTATATGTGTTGATTAATTCACTCTCTATGCTGTCTATCCTGTATTCGATAGTCATTATATTTCATATCATCCACTTGGTAACGGCTACGGGAAAACCAAAACCTTTTTCGTTTATACATTATCTCACACCAGCTGTTGTTACCTTAGTACAGTATTATTGGTCATATTATTTTATATTGAAAACTGATCCGGTAATTATTTATAGTAGTTATTGGTTTCTTGCTGTTTCATCTTTTAAACTGGGTATTTGGATTGTCTATGGAACTGTTTACTCTCTGTCTGGTTTACAGAGGATTATCAGGTATAAAGAAATCATCATGAATTATTCGGCCGATGAAGACCGTTCTTCAATGAGGTGGCTTTATACGGTTATTATATGTACAATTGCATTGATACCACCCACATTTTTATATGTTTTTCTAAGAAATGAAGTTGTTTTGGTATCTATCTTTTCCTTAATGACTAATTTTATACTGCAACTGCAATTGGTTGTGCTAGCATATAATATGTTTACCGAAAATTATGTGATCATGTACCCGGTAGGAAGTAATCCGGAAACAGAAAATACTGTTTTAGTCAAAATCGATAAGAACCATTTTGAACAGTTTATGCGGGAGAAAAAGCCCTATCTAAATCCGGGACTTCGAATTACCGACCTCATGCGTGAGTTGTGTACCAACCGTAGTTATCTTTCGGGCTATATCAATAAGACTTATTCTATGAGCTTCAGTCGCTATATTAATACCTGTCGGTTAAGAGAGTTGAAACGTATGCAAAACGATCCTAAACTATCTGCTTATGACAGTGAATCACTCATTATTAAAGCCGGATTTAGAAGTATAAGAGGTTACCAGCGGTTTATAAAACAAGAAAAAGCAAATGTATAGATGGATTAAATACCATTTTTTATACCCTATTACCAAGATTATAAGCTACTCCGCCTATAAGGGCATAAAAATAAGTTTTTCATTTGATGAAAGGCTATACCACAAACCCGAAAGAATTTATACGTATCAATTGCAAAAAATAGGCTCAGAACTAATTCTAATGACAACTGTTTTATAAAGATATACAAAATAGCAGGAACTATGTGTTATTATAATAGTATGTCAAAGAAAGCCAAAGAACTGGCAGTTCGATACGGTCGTAAAACAGATATAATTGAAATAGTAAAAGAGATTATCGAAGAACAGTCCCGGGTTAATGCGTTCTCTAATCCTGCCTATCCGATCATAACTAGCGACGACGAAATACAAGCCCTAAACTGGGGTTTAATACCCTTCTGGGTAAAGCCCAAAGAAGATACAGAGAAAGGCAGGGATGAAGCAGAAAAAGACGCTTTTTCCATTCGCAAAGGCACTTATAATGCAAGAAGCGAAACGATATTCGAAAGACCATCATTCAGGACACCCATCTTAAGCCGTCGATGTTTAATTCCGAGTACAGGATATTTCGAGTATCATCACAATAATGATAAAACTAAAACTCCTTATCTTATCTATCTGCCAGATGAAGAGGTGTTTTCGATGGCTGGTGTGTATGATAGTTGGATAAGCCCGAAAACAGGGAAAGTATATAATACCTTTTCAATGATAACGACCCAAGCCAACGAGCTGACCTATGAAATACACAATGGAGGAAAGAATCCACACCGAATGCCTGTGATAATAAATAAACAAGATGAAGAAAAGTGGTTAGATCCGAAGTTGAATAAGCTCGATATCCAAAGTATGCTAAAACCTTTTGAAGCTTCCCTGATGGATGCTTATGCAGTTGACCGAAATTTGTTTCTAAATGGAAACCCACATAACCCAAGTATAATGGAACGGGTGTAAATTAATTTGCTAAACTTGCCCCGACTTATTTACATACTTAATAGGCACTTTGGATTCTTTTGTATTGAATGGAAGTGCTTATTATCTTTGCAACATGAAGCCACTCATAACAGGAAAAACCTACAACATGCAATTATTTTACAACCCGGATCGGATTGAAGCCATGTACTTAAAATATTACACTGATCTTTTTGGTGAAGAGTATGAATCTGTTTTTATTACTTCAGATGGCAGACTCTTTGAAATCGGGAGTGTGGAGAAATGGGATTGATGGAATTTAAAGCTATTTCTACAGTAGGTTTATTTAATAATTACCTAAATGAGAATCTCTAGCTCAATAATCTAATTTTGAAGTATAAGTTTTACAAAGTAGTAGTTGCTTTAACTCGGTCTTGTGGTATTAAGTTTGGCGTATAGTTTCAACGGAAACAAAAAAGCACCTACAATATTACTTGTAAGTGCTTTATGATTTCAGTCGGGATGACACGATTCGAACGTGCGACCACACGCCCCCCAGACGTGTACTCTAACCGGGCTGAGCTACATCCCGAAATCGGATGCGAAAATACTACAATAATATATTATTTCCAAGTTTTATTTTAACTTAGTAGAAAAATAAGATTATCTAGTATCAGCAAGCGATCATATCTTTCTGTATAATATAGACTTAAATAAAAATATATAATATGGCTAAAAATACAATCTTCAAATATAAAAAATGGAGTCTTTTATTTTCGATATGTATTATCTTTTCGATAAGCCAGATTGGAGCTAAAGGGTTTCTGAGAACCGACGGAACGAAGATTGTAAATGACAATAGCGAAATACTTCTGCGTGGGATAGGTCTTGGCGGATGGGTACTCCAAGAACCTTATATGCTGCAATTATCGGGACTTGCTAAAAATCAGACAGATATTAAACGCAAGATATATGATTTGATAGGGAAGGAGAGAACGTCCGAATTTTATGCTGCATGGGTGAAGAATGGCATTCGGAAAGCCGATATTGATTCGCTTGCTAAATGGGGATTCAATAGTATCCGTCTGCCGATGCATTATAATTTATATACTCTTCCTATCGAAAAAGAACCGATAAAAGGCGAAAATACATGGATCGAAAGTGGCTTTGCTCTTACTGACTCTATTCTCAACTGGTGTAAAGCTAATGAAATGTACCTGATACTCGACCTGCATGCTGCTCCGGGCGGACAGGGCAATGATCTGGCTATATCCGATGCTTCGGACGTGAAACTGTGGAACAGCGCTCAAAATAAAGCGAAAACCATTGCTCTGTGGCGTAAGCTTGCCGAACGCTATAAGAACGAAGAATGGATAGGTGGTTATGATATTCTCAACGAACCTAATTGGGGATTTCAGGACTCCGAAGATATGAATGGTAACCGGGAGGAATTGAATGCTCCATTGCGTCAACTATATATAGATATAACTAAAGCCATAAGAGAGGTTGACCAAAAGCATTTTATTGTGATTTCTGGTAACGCTTGGGGAAATAACTATAATGGAATATTTCCGTTATGGGATGATAATATGGTAATCAGTTTCCATAAATACTGGACGTATAACGACGATCAGTCGATAGCTAAATTTCTGGAATACCGAAAGCAATACAATGCTCCTCTTTGGATGAGTGAATCGGGCGAAAACTCGAATACGTGGCATACCAATGCCATTAAATTATTCGAACAAAACGATATTGGCTGGTGCTGGTGGACATATAAGAAAATGGGATTCAACTGCATGATGGAGATACCCACAAATTCCGAATACGAAAAAATAAAAGCTTATTGGAAAGGGGAGGGCACAAAACCAACTTCCGATGAGGCTTATAAAGGACTGATGCAACTGGCATACGATTATAAAGTGGAAAATACCCTGTTCAAAAAAGACTTTACGGATGCTCTGTTCAGAAAGGTAAAGACAACTGCTACCAAACCATTCAATAATTATTTGTTTAAAGAAAGAACTCCGCTGGTAATTAATGCTTCCGATTTTGATTTAGGGCGCAACGGCTATGCATATTTCGATAAAGATACTGTCGATTATTGGGTGTCGAGCGGTGTTAAAGGATATGGCAACAAAGGGCGTGTGTACAGAAATGACGGGGTGGATATCATGCCATCGGACGATCCTCGATCCAACGGGTATTGCCTATTTAGTATAGAACCCGACGAATGGGTACAATATACTATCAGCGTAAGAAAGCAGGGGAATTGTACTATAAACATCATAACTAAAGCTGTGGATGGAGCAGGAATGATTTATCTGACAGTTAACGGAAGAAAAACCAAGACGTTTACAACCTCAGACAATACAACCGACTGGAGTATCTTGGAGGTGAAAAATGTGAATCTAAAAAAAGGAATCAATACCATCAAGCTACATTTTATAAAGGGAGGTTTTAAAATAAGCCGAATCGAAATAAAGCGGTAATCTTATTCAATATCGAGTACCATCATAATATTGCATCGTTCGTAGACCGAATTACTTACGGTTACCTCTTCGAAGCCTAGTTTGTGATATAATATGATGGAAGATTCGAGACGGGTATTTCCTTCAAGGAAGACTCGTTTTATACCTCTCTCTTTGGCATATTGTATGAGAGCTTCACCTAATTTGCGTCCCAATCCCAAACCCTGTGCCTGCGGGCTTACTGCCATTTTAGCCATTTCGAATGTTTGGTCTTCGGGATGGGCTATCAGGGCACAACAACCAACTACTTTACCGTTCATAATTGCCAGAAATATCTGTCCCCCTTTATTTAATATATACTCTTCTATATTGTTGAGAGTATATACATCTGATTCTTCGAGACGGAAATATCTAGTAATCCATTCCGTATTTAAAAGAATAAAAGCTTCTTTATATTCGGGTTTGTACAGTTCTATTCGAATAGTGTCCATATTATATAAACTTAGTGATTAAGTAACAATCTTATTATCTTTATAAAATCGATGAAGAAAATAAAACGGAGCAACCGGGGTTACAATAGTTTGGTAATAATAAAAGCGAATAAAAATATTACAGCAAACCCAAATCCTAAGCTAGTCATTTGCTGATCGTCTTTTCTTCCTGTCAGGTGTTTTATGGTAATATCTTTTTTTCTTAAAATTTTATAGAAAAGTAGCCTTATGACAGCACCGATAACACATATGAAGCCTAGTTTATCCATATCGCAAATATATATAGAAATTAATTTATACTATTATGAAAATAAAATCAATTATACTGTCTATTATCTGTTTACCAATTATTCAGGTTTCTGGACAAGAGAAGTTGTTAACAAAACAAATTAAAGTTGCAGAAGTGATTGATTTTGAGAAAAATATTAATGATATGGTTACGTTCTTTGATCAAAATGTGAGTCTGTCAAAAGATTTCTATCCTTTGGCCGATAAATATGTAACCACCCATAAACCCATTATCGCTTATCGGGATGCATTGGTTTACCTACCAATGTATGCCGAATATTTTTATACTGCCAAAGATTCTATTGTGAGGCTAGTGTCGTATAATTGGGAAAAAGATCGTTTCGGGAATGTTTTTAAAAAGCAGATAATGTGGGAGGATGAAAGTCGAAAAATTGAAACCTATAATAAAGAGTACGACCGGATAAAACATATGTTATTTGAATCTTTTGGAAACCCAATATCATCAGATCTTTCTCCTCAGTTAACAGAAGGTGTAAATGGAAAATTTTATACAAGAGAAAGCATCTGGGAAACAGAAGACTACTATGCTGATTTACAAATGATGTTTGGGGGGATAACTTATCGAATAAGATTTAAACTCTATTGGAAAAACTAGGATTTTTTTATGATATATGAGTTCTGTAGTTAGTTATTAAGGTTTCAGACCGAAGATTAATTTCGGTATTGGTCGATTATAAATAAGTAGTGTTGGTAAGTGTATTAGTAAGGTTATCGATGTTAGCTTGTGTGAAACCATAATAGCAGATCAGGTTTTAAGGTAAATCAATTATTTTAGATATTAAAACTGTGAGTTTCATTAAATATTTTCTTTTATTAAAAATATAGTTTTGAGACTTTAAGAGTAAAATTAAGAATGGACTAGCGATAATGATGGTTTGTCGAGTTTTTACGAAAGGCTTTTAAAGTCGGAAGTCGAAAATGCTCAATTGAAAACTCAGGTAAAAGACCAGAAGAAAGAAAATCAGGAATAAAAAAATAACAAGAAATAATTAATCGATTTACTATTCTGGATAATATAAAAGGGAGAGGCTTGTAAGTCTGTGTCTTTTTGTTTAGTAATGAGGGGGCGAGAAAACTATTTATCGAATAAATTGTTTTTAATAAAAAACAATTAGACAATTATGGTCAAGAAATTATTAACCTTACTGATCGTAACATCTGCCGTTGTTCCTCAGTATCATTCCATAGAGGCCTGTACAGGTATTACTCTGACGGCAAAAGACAATACTCGCATTCTGGCACGGACAATAGAATGGGGAGGTAGTGAATTAAATAGCCAATATGTTATTGTGCCACGTGGTTATAAACAAAATTCTTATACGCCCGCAGGAACTTCTTCCGGCATGGAGTTTACCGCACGTTATGGCTATGTGGGTTTAGCTGTGGAACAAAAGGAATTTGTGGCGGAAGGGCTAAACGAAGTTGGTTTATCTGCCGGATTATTTTATTTCCCCGGATATGGAAAGTATGAAGATTACAGTTCGGCTCACACTACATCAAGCATTGCCGATTTGCAGTTAGTATCATGGATGTTAGGGAATTTTAGAACCGTTGATGAGGTTAAAAATGCAATTAAGGATATCCATGTTATAGGTATTGATCCGCGTGCTTCGACTGTACATTGGCGTATTGCCGATATTTCCGGTCGTCAATTGGTACTGGAGATTGTGGATGGTCAACCGTATTTCTATGAGAATGAACTGGGTGTATTGACTAACTCACCGGGTTTTGAATGGCAAATAACAAACCTCAACAACTATGTTAACCTCTTTCCTGGTTCAGCAGAACCTAAATTGCTTGGAAATATACAGCTTATGGCTTTTGGATCGGGCAGTGGTTTTTTAGGTATACCGGGCGATGTAACTCCTCCCTCACGTTTTGTTCGTGCGGCTTTCTATCAATCGACAGCACCTCAACAAGCTACTGCAAAGGAAACCGTCTTGCAGAGTTTTCAGATATTGAATAACTTTGATATACCTGTGGGTATTGAATTTCCTTTGGGGCAAGTTCCTGCCAATATACCGAGTGCTACTCAGTGGACTGCGTCTACGGATATGGCAAACCGTATCATCTATTACCGTACGATGTACAACAGTGCTATTCGTAGTATCGACTTGAAAGATATCGATTTTAATAGTGTTAAATACCGTGCCGTACCTCTCGATGAGATAAAACAACAACCTGTAATATCAGTGAAGATTAATTGATGGGGTACTTTCTGTTATGTATATATGGGATAAAAAAAGAAAGAGATACAAATTACATTGTATCTCTTTCTTTTTTTATCCTTTGTAATCTTGTTGCGGATTTCTGTTGAAGAGTCTTGTCTTTGCCAGCTGCTCGTATTCTGTACCCGGACGACCGTAGTTGGCATACGGATAGATGCTAATACCTCCACGTGGCGTAAATACACCAATAACTTCGATGTATCGAGGATCCATCAACTTGATAAGGTCTTTCATAATGATATTCATACAATCTTCATGAAAAGCCCCGTGATTGCGGAAACTGAAAAGATATAGTTTCAGACTTTTGCTTTCCACCATATTTATTTCGGGGATATAATTGATATGGATAGTTGCAAAATCGGGCTGTCCTGTAATCGGGCATAGGCTTGTAAATTCGGGACAATTGAATGCTACCCAATAATCGTTTTCGGGGTGCTTGTTGGTAAAAGCTTCCAGTACTTCGGGAGCATAATTGTCTTTATATTCGGTTTTACCTCCCAATAGCGAAAGGTTTTCCAATTGTTTATCTTGATGCATAATCTTTCTTTTTTGATAATTTCTTTCGAAATGTATTTACTCTACTTTTAGAGTTTTATATGATTGAAAATAAAGGTTCTCCTTTTACCAGTGCAACCTTTGGGTGATTTGTATTTTGCCTTGGTGTAAAATGAAACAAGGCATTAAGGTCTTAGTCGGTAAAGCATTGAGGGCCTGCCATTCCTCCCGTATATTTCAATACTACGTTCTTTTTATAATACACATATTGACACCCATCGTTAAATTCCTTGATCTGAGGAACAGTTAACAAGGGAGTAGGGAAGATGAGATACGAATATTTACCCAATCCGCTTCTGGCAAAACCCACTTCGGTTTGATCTCCATTCTGAAGCGATATGCAGTTTGCCATTTGCATCATATTTTTAATCCCACTGAATGTCATCGGATCCCAACCAATAACCTTTAGCAGATTATACAATGTATCCGAATCGTATTCTATGTCCCAGTCGCCATCAACCAATATAGGGTCGCCCTTAGGATTCTTTTTAAATATCTGCAGGTCTATCCCTTCTACGGTATGAAGGATATCATCCTTCGTTCTGATTTCCAGAGATACAATAAAATCTTTAGGAATCGATTTATTGAATTCATTTGCCAGATTCTCGATTTCGACAGACCTTTCCTCATAATTTTGTATAAGTTCGGCTTTGCTGCTCATGGGCATCGAATAAACTTTCAGCATGATTGCTTTAATCGTATCGTTAGCCAGATCGTAATCGTGTTTGGCTTCGGCAAGAGCCTTAGGGGAAAACTTAAGATTCAGTGCATCGAATATCAAGTCTGTTTTAGTACTTTGTGCCATGCATGTAATGCTAAAGCAGAATATACCGAATGCGAGCAGAATTTTTTTCATTTATTATGAGTGATATTTTAATATAAAGGCTGGGATTCCAAAGAAACAAAAAAATCAGAGATTTTGTTTTCTAACCTTTAAATAATTTTCTAAACCTTGTTTACGTAACTGGCATGACGGGCATTCGCCACAACCATCGGCAGGTACTCCATTGTAGCAGGTAAGCGTTTCGTTTCTGATGAGGTCAAAAACGCCCAGTTCGTCCGATAGTTTCCATACGGCTGTTTTATCTCTCCACATGAGTGGGGTATGTATCTGAAAATGTTCATCCATTGCCAGATTGATACTTGTATTGGCAGACATGATAAACGTATCCCTGCAATCGGGGTAACCGCTGTAATCGGCTTCCGAAACTCCCGTAACAATATGACGGATGCCGTGGCTGCGTGCAATTACTGCCGCAAAGGTAAGAAACAAGAGGTTACGTCCCGGAACAAAAGTGTTTGGGTAAGCATCCGCAGGTTTTTCCTTATCCATTGTTACCGAATTATCGGTCAGTGAATTGGTCGATAGATGACTGATGATAGAAGCATCCAGCTTTTGGAAGGGTACTCCTGCACGTTGTGCAATTCCTTCGGCAATTTCAACTTCTTGCGAATGGCGTTGTCCGTATGTAAAACAGAGTGTACGGACTGATGCGAAATGTTTCAATGCCCAAAACAGGCATGTGGTGGAGTCTTGGCCACCCGAAAATAAGACTAGGGCAGATTCTTTTGATTTCATTTTTTAATTACTTTGTTTTTTACGTGGTTTATCCTAAGCTACACGGAAAAGGCTGTTCCTCTTCGTCCGACAAAGATAATTATAAGCATGTGATAAACAAAAAAGCTAGCCCTTGTTTGGGCTAACTCTTATTCTTTTTTATAGATGAAGTTTATATCTTTTCGGAGATATTCTTGTTGTCAAGATAAGAAAACGAGCCAACGTTTTTAATCGTAAATCTCAGTAATCTCTTTGATCCCCCCACGATTAAACAGGAGACGAAACTTCCTGAAATACAGATTCTCGTGTCCTTGACATCGTAGTATAAAATGAAGGGCATACACCTTTTCGCTTGTCATTTTTATATATCCGTCCTGCTCGTCGGGAATGTAAATAGGAATATACTCATTATCCATTTTCTGTATAAAATGGGTGAGGTTGAATCGGGTGACATCATTTATACCGACAAACTGATAGCCCTTATACCTGTTGATAGATGATGAGGATAAGTTTACCAGCTTTTTGTAGAGGATAATCTGTTCGTTGTAAATCTTGTTTTCGGCTTCTACCAAAGGAGTTCTTTTGCGTATACTCATTATTTCGGCAGGTACTTTCGATTCGATGGCGAAGTCGAAAGCCTCTTTAGTCCAGCCTATTTTTTTGTTTTGTATCTCAAGTTCTCGTTTTGTATCAAAATACTTTTTACCCAATTGAGTACTGAAGTAGTATCGCATCAGGTCTTTTATTCTGTCTTTGAATACATAGCTTATCACAAGGGCAAAAAACAGCGGTGTTGTAAAATTACCATAATGCAATTGTGCCGAAAACGATACAACGGTGGCAAAAATCATAGATGTGGCAGCCGCTATTCCATAATAGAATTGTTCGGCTAAGGCTCCATCTTTTCTCTTTTTAGTATACAGAAAGAGGTCGCTTTCTATAAATTTTTTGAGGATTCCCCTTCTCATTACCACCAGATAGTTTGTAGATGTGTCCGTGGTATCGAGCAGCGAATATCCTTTTTCTTTTTTGTATTGATTCTCAGAATTGACTAATTCCAAGAGTGAATTTTTAACTTTTGTATATACAAGCCTGTTCTCAAGTCCTCTCATCATTCTGAAAGTCTGCTGTTGAACGATATTGCCAATAAAGTCATCGCCAAACATAAAGTATTGCCGTTCGTCTTCGGTGACCGACGAATTGTTGACTATGGTTTCGAGCTTGCGGTAGTGGCGGGTAATAGATGTCATGTCGTGAATATATTCACGTACTAACTCTGCTACCTTATTTTCATCTTTCTCTTCTATAATAAAATAGGCTCTGTCGCGTGAGGCACTTTTAAATATAGACGAAAACATCTTGATCTGGAACGTATAATTTGAGAGGTTTTCTTCCGAAGTGGTATCGACCAGAAGGTTCTCAAAAGCTCTTTCCAATCTGCTTAGCGGGCTGTTCTCCGAAGCATAAATATCCTTTAACCGATAGATGGGTGTGATAAGCCTCACATTAGACTGTGTATCTTTATAGAACTGTTCTTTGGAATAGGTCGAACGGTTTATATCGAGGCTATTGGGTACAAACATCCACGTGTTGATACTGAATTCGTTTATATCATTTTCTGCTGATTTTCGGGTGGCTATAAATGATATTTTAAATTCAAAAGAAAACTTGTCGTGTATCTTTACCTTTACATCAATCATTCAGGCTTTCCAGTTTTTATATGGATTCTTTACCAACTGCGAGTTATAGTAGCGAACATCGCCCGTTACTTCTTGTCCCAGCCAAGATGGCTTTTCGAACTTCTCGTCTTCTGACTTAAGTTCTATCTCGGCCATTATAAGCCCTTCGTTATCGCCGTGAAACTCGTCAACTTCGTAGGTGTGTATTCCTGCTTGAATGAGGTAACGCACTTTATCGATCACTCCCGGATCGCAAAGTTTCATTAACTGATCGGCATCTTCTACCGAGATCTCTTTTTCCCATTCGAAACGGCTCAATCCCGAATCGTTACCTGCCCCTTTGATTGTAATAAATCCCTTATCGCCCTTTATGCGTATGCGTACCGCACGCCCTTCGGTGTTACAAGCCATATAGCCTTGCGTAACCCGTTCAGATTGGTAGGCTTCGGATTTAAAATCGCCTGTGATGAGAAATTTACGTTCTATTTCGATATTCGGCATAGTTTAGGGTGTCTTTTTTCTACTTAAAAAAATAGTAATTGAACAACTTGCTTAAAACCAGGTTGTTCAATTATATCTATCGGTTGTTTTATACAAACGCAACAAAAGGTCGGTGACCCTTATTGTATAATTTGCTTGATAGCTCCCATTTCGGGGAAGAATATCACTTTGATTGGCAGTTTGTTATTATCGAACATCTTGGGTATGAGTACCTCTTGTTTTCCGTATTGCACTACGTCCACTTCTTTATTAACCCAAGTTTTGTTTGCAAACTCAATTTGTAAAGATGCTTTGGCAGGTATATTATATATGATGCCTTTTGCAAATTTCTCGTCCCAAGCTTTTTGATCTTTAGGACTTAGTATAGCAGGCTCGCCTGCGGGTTCCTTGTTGATCAGCGTAAGAGTAACGGGTGCACCTGCCATATTGTTACCGTCCACAAAACCCAATTTAGATGAGAATCTGAATACAACCTGATCGTTTAAATCGCTAGTGGTAGGCAATACCGTAAATGTTTTGCTGATATTTTCTACCGTTTCGCTTCCTGTAAACATCGAAGTTAAAGCCTTTTCTTGTAAGTCGAGACGCTCCATAACCAGTTTATAAGCATTACCATCGGGTGGCATATTGTCGGCTTCGCCAGTTAATATATTGTTTCGGGTTTCGCGAAGCAAGAATATTTGTTTCGAAATCAGTTCGGCTTGTTTGGCTTTAGAGCCTGCACGCAATGTTTCCTCCGAAAGAAACGAGTTAGGGTTGGGTAGGGGTTTATTGCCTTCGTCCGCAGCAGAATTCGTAGCTTCATCCGCAGGTGAAAATTGTGCATCGGCATTAATGGCACAAATAAGACCATCTTTGGTAAGTGTAACAAAGGGGGCAGTTGTGCCGCTTCTGAATTCTACCAGATAGCTTTTTTCTTTATCGGGTACCCCTCCTGTAGACGCTGTTAAGCCGGTCATGGTATATACCGTTTCGTCCTGAATGATGGGGTTTGATATATTGAGGTATCTTTCTGCATATTCGTAAAATTCGCCTGCCTTACGCACTGTTTTAGTCGCATCGGCTTTAATCAATATCGTCGTTTTGGGGAGCGAGTATGCAACTCCAAAGTCATTGCTTTTTACAGCACTCATTTTTACTGTATTCTGAGCGGGTAAAGCACTAGCTAATAGCAATGATAATAGTCCTATATAATATTGTTTCATATCTGTATTTTCTGAATTTGTACCGAATACAAATCTAATAAAATTATTTTAGGCTTCTATATTTTTAGCCTGGATATCTGTATAAAGCAACAAAGACCGGCATTTATCTGAATGTCGGTCTTTCTCTTACGTATCTACTTTATGTGTCCTGTTATCTCTTTATAACATTGCCTTTACTGTCGAATACTATATTACGATGGCGATCATAACCTTTGTTACTTTCGAATTTTATACCAACCGAATAAGTTATCGATCCGTTTTGAACTTTTTTGTTTGCACCTAAAACCTGTGCGTTTTTGTAGTTCTTTTTTACATAGTCAGTGGCAAATGAAGGAATATCTTTTATCAGCATATCTTCTTTCGATGATATTAAAGTGCCGTTAGTCGAAATATCCAACTCTACTTCTCTGCCCTCGTATCTGAATTCGGCTTCGTAATAACCTTTCTTCGATTTATCTTCCCACTCAACATGGGTTGCTTTGGGATAATGTTTCGAAACATATGCTTTTACATTGGCAGGGACATTTTCAGGTAGAATGTCTTTTGCCTGTATTGTAAATGAGGCTATTGCCATTATTAATAAAAAAAATACTTTTTTCATATTAGCTATTTTAAATTAGTGGTTTTTTAGGTCTGAGACCTGTTTGTTTTATCTTGTCAAGTATTCAGTACAACGGATGGTTGTATTGATCTTATATTACATACTCATGGTTATTTATTTGTCACAGGAGTTTGCTCTATCTTTACATTATATCCATCGGTTCCGGCAGTAACTTCAAAGATGGTTAAACCGAATGTACCTACGCTCGAAATGAGATGGTTGAAAATTTCACTCATAATGCGTTCGTATTCAGACCAAGCTGTAGTACTTGTGAATGCATATACTTCTATAGGAAGTCCCTGGCTGGTAGGAGCCAGTTGTCGAACAATAAGCGTCATCTCCTGATGTATCTCGGGGTTGTTCCGCAAATACCAGGTTGCATAGCGTATATACAGGTCACAATTGGTTATCTGGAAACCTTTTATGAGCGAATTATTATCGATATTCAATTGCTCGTTTTGACTTGCATATTGCTTACGTTTGCTTTTTATATAAGAACTTAATACTTCACTTTTTTCGAATTCATCCAGTTCTTTATCAGTAAGTGTTCTTATATCAGATTGTTTGATGCTGAACGATCGTTTTATACGACGTCCTCCACTTTCCTGCATTCCTCTCCAGTTTTGGAACGAATCGGATATGAGTGCATAGGTAGGTATTGTCGTGATGGTTTTATCGAAGTTGCGAACTTTAACCGTAGTCAGGTTTATTTCGAGAACGTCGCCATCTGCTCCGTACTTGTTCATGGTAATCCAGTCTCCAATCATTACCATCTGATTTGTAGATATTTGTATACTGCTTACAAAGCCCATGATGGTGTCTTTAAACATCAACATCAGTACAGCTGAGGCAGCTCCCATTGCCGTAAAAAATACGGTTGCCGATTTGCCGGTAAGTATCGAAAATATAGCTACTGCACCGAAAATGTAGCAGATAATTTGTATTACCTGCAGATAACTCTTCATCGGCTTGTTGTGGAATGTCGGTTTTTCGTGAATCACATTGGCAAACGATTTTATAATTGCCATTAATATCCATATAACCAAAAAAACCATGTATATATCGGTTATTTTGAGTGTTGGTTTTATGAACATTCTATAATCAACGAATATGGTGGGGATAGCATTTATGATAAATGTATAGGGTACGCTCAGTGCCAAAAAGTGAGGTAACCTGTTTTTCTCAGCATGCTTGAAAAACGAAAGTTTAGTGATTTTTTCTATTTTCTTAAAGGCAAATGAAAGTGCAATGCGTACTACCTTTTGTAGTACATATACTATAACGACAGCGGCAGCGAGTACAATGATGAGATTGACCAAATCAATCCATCTTTCCGATACCCCCATGTTTTTAAGAAAGTCGTGCGTAAAATGGGTTACAAAATTTGCGGAGGTTGTAAATTCAGATTCATCAATAATTTGATCCATACTGTATGAGTTTATTTGGTTATTAACCCAAAGTTAAGGGTTATATATCGCTTTTTGTAACTTTTAGACAAATTTATGCAGAGAATCTGTAGTAAATCTGTAGTTTGAGTTCGATAAAACTACTTATTGGTAATAAAAAGATTTTTTCGAATTTCTGCTGCGGAAAAAGAATAGTATCAGTGTATGCTACTTGCGTGAGGAGTAAAGAGGTATATCGAAATCGGAAAATGATCTTTTGATTTTATAAATAAATATTTGATAGACTTTAAATTAGCTGTTAAGGAAAAAAAAGGGAATACTTATTGCTGTGATTCATCTAATTGTAGTACTTTTGTAAGCTTAAAAGTTTTAAGCATTCAAGTATGAAAAGCGTAAAGGTAAGGGATAAAGAGTTCGAATTATTTATCTCAGAAGCAGAGATATTAAAGTCTGTAGATAGAATAGCTGAGCAGATGAACAAAGATCTGGATGGAAAAGATCCTCTGTTTGTTTGTATATTAAATGGTTCTTTTATGTTTGCTGCCGAACTGATGAAACGTGTAACCGTACCCAGCGAGATTTCGTTTGTGCGTATGGCATCGTATCAGGGAACTAAATCGTCGGGCAAGATAAAGGAAATTTATGGACTCGAAGAAGATATTAAAGACCGTACTATTGTTATTATCGAAGATATCGTAGATACAGGGCATACCATGTCTTTGATACTCGATCAATTGGCGTGTGACGGACCCAAAGAAATCAAAGTAGCCACTTTGCTGTTTAAACCTGAGGCTTTGAAGTGTGAAGTTAAAATCGACTACGTAGCTTTGGAAATACCGAGTGATTTTATCGTCGGTTTTGGTCTTGATTATGACGGATACGGTCGTAATCTACCTGATATTTATAAAATAAAGTAGGAGACAGATCTTTGTATCTGAATGAATGGTGAACAGACCGATTCACTCCTGCATCAACTAATAAAAGGGTCTCAGACCCCAAACCATAAACGATAGAGTAATGTTGAATATTGTAATTTTTGGAGCTCCCGGCTCAGGAAAAGGCACACAAAGCACAAATCTTATAGAGAAGTATAAACTGGCTCACATTTCTACAGGAGATGTATTGCGTGCCGAAAAAGCCGCAGGAACAGAGCTAGGTAAACTGGCTGACAGCTATATGTCGAAAGGTCAATTGATACCTGACGAACTTATGATAGATATCTTGGCTAGTGTTTTCGATCAAAAAACAAAAAGCGGCGAATGCAAAGGTGTTATCTTTGACGGATTTCCGCGTACCATTCCTCAAGGAACAGCATTGAACGAAATGTTGGAGAAAAGAGGACAAAAAATATCAGCCGTTGTAAGTCTTGATGTTCCCGAAGAGGAGTTGATCGAACGCCTTTTGAACAGAGGAAAGCAAACCGGTCGTAACGATGATAATTATGAAACAATAAAAGCTCGTTTGGATGTGTATTACAATCAAACTACACCACTCAAAGAGCTTTATGAGAAAGATGGCAAATTGTATTCTGTAGAAGGAGTTGGTTCTGTAGAAGATATTTTTGCTCGTATTTCGTCTGTGATAGATAAAGTAAATTAAGAAAAATATAGAGTTTTTGAAGCCAGGAATTGAGTTTTGAATATACACATCAAACTCGGTTCTTGGTTTCGAATCTTTTAAGCAATAGTATGATTTTGTGCAGCATTATTTTGATATACGCATCCATTGTACTATACTTGCTAAACTAATAAATAGGTCTTAGACCTTAGAAGAAAGGATAATATGTCTGATACAAATTTCGTAGATTACGTAAAAATATACTGTCGCTCGGGAAAGGGCGGAAGAGGTTCTACCCACTTTCGACGCGAAAAATACATTCCGATGGGAGGCCCGGATGGTGGCGACGGTGGCGATGGGGGACATATAATCCTGCGTGGCAATCGTAACTATTGGACGTTGTTGCACTTAAAATTTAAACGACATCTGCTTGCCGGACACGGTGGCGGAGGATCAGGTAAATTATGCTCGGGTAAGAAAGGTGAAACTATTATTATAGATGTGCCTTGCGGAACTGTTGCATATGACGCCGAAACTGGTGACTATTTGTGTGATATAACCGAAGACGGACAAGAAATAATCTTGTTGAAAGGTGGTAAAGGTGGACGTGGTAATAATCACTTCAAAACACCTACCAATCAGGCTCCACGCTATGCACAACCAGGCGAACCGTTTCAGGAACGCCGCGTTGTATTGGAACTGAAAGTACTTGCCGATGTTGGATTGGTTGGATTCCCTAATGCCGGAAAATCAACGCTTTTATCGGTAATGACAACGGCTAAACCGAAGATAGCAAATTATGCATTTACTACGCTTGAGCCTAATTTAGGTATCGTAAGTTATCGCGATCATCGCTCGTTTGTGATGGCTGATATCCCCGGTATCATAGAAGGTGCAAGTGATGGTAAAGGATTGGGACTTCGTTTCTTACGCCACATTGAGCGTAACTCGCTGCTGCTTTTCCTTATTGCTGCCGATGCCGATGATATTCATGAAGAATACCGCATTCTGTTGAATGAATTGGCAAAGTATAATCCCGAATTGTTGGATAAACGTCGAGTATTGGCAATTTCTAAATCTGATATGTTGGATGAGGAATTGACTGAAGCATTGAGTGCCGATCTTCCGGATGTACCTCATGTCTTTATCTCGTCTTTTACAAGTTTAAATCTTCAGAAATTGAAAGATTTGCTTTGGGCAGAACTTAATAAGGACGGTGAATATATTAAAGCTGCTGATAATGTAATTGTTCACAGAAAGCTTGATATCAAAGCCATTGAATTGGATGAGGACGAAGAATTTGATTTCGAGGATGAAGAGGACGATTATGAAGAAGAATGGGATGAGGATGAAGATCCCGACTTCGATGCCGACTTTTATTACCGAGAAGGAGAAGAAGATGATACTGTTAAATAATGGTTCCTCCATTCGATAATTTATAAAATATAGATGGTAAGCCATAAAGCATATTCAAACTTATTGCAATTTGAGAGTCTTAATACTTTTGACTCTCTTTTGCATTTTTCAACGACTATTGATGGCGGAGTAAGTACCGGTAATTATACTTCTTTCAATTTGGGGATGTATTCGGGTGATGATTTGCAGGATGTTGCGGAAAACAGAAGCCGGTTGGCTTCAATGCTCAGCATACCTTCTGAAAATCTATTATTTCCTTACCAGACTCATGGAGATTCGGTTTGCATCATTGACAAAAAGTTTACCTCTAAAAGTAAGGATGAGCAGCTACAATTATTGAATGGTGTAGATGCTCTGATAACTAATCA
The DNA here is from genome assembly GCF_011299555.1 of Dysgonomonas sp. HDW5A. Taxonomy (NCBI): domain Bacteria; kingdom Pseudomonadati; phylum Bacteroidota; class Bacteroidia; order Bacteroidales; family Dysgonomonadaceae; genus Dysgonomonas; species Dysgonomonas sp. HDW5A. The sequence continues at coordinate 3,105,851 of NZ_CP049857.1, forward strand.
GATAGGAGTTTGTATAGGAGTTGGAACAGCCGACTGTGTACCTATTCTGATTTTTGATCCGAAAAATAAAGTTTTTGCTGCAATACATGCAGGATGGAGAGGTACTGTTGCAAAATTAGGCCCTAAGGTGGTTGAAATTATGAAAACTAAATTCAACAGTGATCCATCGGATTTACAGGTTGGAATAGCTCCTTCTATTTCTCCTGATTACTTTGAAGTAGGAGACGAAGTGGTCGACCAGTTTGCTCATGCCGGTTTTTTAATTGATGATATAGGATATTATAATTTTGAAACAAGTAAGTTTCATATTGATTTATGGTTTGCAAATGAGCTGTTGTTGAGTCAGGCAGGTGTTCGTTTCGACAATATTGAGGTTGCAGGTCTGTGCACTTATTATCATAGCGATCAGTTTTTCTCAGCTCGCAGACAAGGCATTCAATCAGGTCGAATGATAACCGGAGGAGTTTTAATCCGTTGATAATTAGCTTTTGTCTTTTTCGTGATTTACTGATCTATAATAGTATTTTAATTTAAGAATAGGGTGTTTCTCTGTTATAGAATAGTATTTTATTGGTGATTTTTATATTCAAAATAAACTTTACAGGTAAGTAGTAACTTTATAAAACGATGATACTCTTTTAATGTAGCGGAAGTCAATTTCTATTTGTGAAAATTCATTTTATCACAAAACTGCATTATCTTTGGTATATCAAATATTAATAAAAAATAGATTAAAAGTAATATGGGAAAAATTCTATCATTGGCAATAATGATTTGTCTGTCAACAAATCTTTTTAGTCAAGTTCAGAATCAAGCCGAGCCGGTAGTAGGAACTTGGGAAGGCGAAGAAGTTTTTGTAGAAAAAATAGATTCTACGGAGAGCCATATTTCGGCTGCTTATATTCAACTTGAGCCTCAGGTTCTGGCTGATATAGATTGGTTGAATTATTATCCATTGGATGAACAGCAAAGTTTGCGTGATGATAAAAATCGTTTCGTATTAATGTGGATGTCAGGATCTCCAACCGTAAAAATCGGTATGGATGACCGCATCGTTACTTTTCAAGGAGGAGAACCTTGGGTATTGATGGCATATATGATGGGTTGGACTAAATATTCGTTAGAACATAATTATTCGGCTGATCCTGTAGAATGTACGACTGCTGCTGTAACCAATGCTGTGAATTTCTATAATAGAAACCGCAAGTCGTTAGCTAAGAACAAAGAGGTCGAAAAGTATGCGAAAATGGTTAAGAATGATTCGTTGAAAAAGTATATCAGTGATGTTTTGTCTCAGCCTGTTGCTGAGTGAAATTAAAACTGCTTAGATATAATAAAGGCATTTAACTAAACGTTAAGTGCCTTTATTTTTTTAATTATTCGAGTAGATAGGTATGAATATATATTATTTATTAATGTGAATCAGTATTGAAATATACGTTCTATTGATTTTTTCACTACACACAATCAAAGATTTACTATATTTATGTTTACTAAAGTAACTTAATGGTCGTAGACCTTCATCTAAATAAAAAACTATGTCGACTACATCTCAAACTAAAATTCGTTTTGGAGTCATCGGAACCGGCTCTATAGTAGATAATGTATTGAGGGCTGCTCATCTAGATCCCCGTTTCGAGCTTACGGCAATTTATTCACGTACTCAGGAGTCGGCGGATGCTTTTGCCCAGAAGCATGGTATATCTCATACTTTTGTTTCGCTCGAAGAAATGGCACAAAGTCCGTTGATTGATGCTGTATATATTGCATCTCCTAATTCTTTGCATTCCTCACAAAGCATTCAGTTTATGAAACATGGTAAGCATGTCTTATGTGAAAAACCTTTTGCTTCGAATGTTAGAGAAACAAAAGCGATGATTGCTGCCTCTAAAGAGTATAACGTTACTTTGATGGAGGCGATGAAACCGACTCTTACTCCCAATTTTAAGGCTGTAATGGAAAATATTTCAGCTTTAGGGACAATCAGGCGTTATTTTGCCAGTTACTGCCAATATTCGTCTCGTTATGACAGCTTGAAGGAGGGAATTGTTTTGAATGCGTTTAATCCTGCCCTGTCGAATGGAGCGGTTGTCGATATAGGTGTATACACTATATATCCGATGGTTGTACTTTTTGGACGTCCTAAAAAGATCAGTGCTACGGGTATATTATTGTCGACAGGTGTAGACGGACAGGGGGCGGTAAATTTCGAATATGAGAATATGAATGCAACGATTCTTTATTCTAAGATTGCCGATTCGCAATTGTCGACCGAAATTCAGGGAGAAGAAGGTTTGATTTCGCTCGACAGAATCAATACTATCAGGGATGTTCGGATTTGTATTAAAAATAAGGAAGAGCAGCATATAAGCCATTTTGACTATGATCAAGAGTATCTTCATGAGATTGCCGAATTTATAGACCTTGTGCAATCGGGTAGGAGAGAGTCTGTTATAAACAGTCACGAAAATTCTTTGATAACTATGGAAATTCTTGATGAGATCAGAAAACAATTGGGAGTTGTGTTTCCTGCCGATAATGAATTTTGAAGTAGAGGCTATTTAATTAAAATAGATTGCAGGGTAGGCTATATGCTTATCCTGTTTTTTGTGGATTTTGTTGAAATAAGATTTCGATACCTATTTCGATTCAGTAAATAGGTATTAGTGAATGTCAGAACCGATTCTTTACGACTAAGATTCCTTTGCTTCAGATTATTTTTGTTATTTTTGTAAAGATCAAAAAAATATCTGTTTTTCTATTTTTTGTTGAAACTAAACGAACATAAAAAACTAATTATAAACTGATAAACATGGCAACTCCATCATTTAAGTATCAGGATACATTTCCAATGGGTAAAGATACTACCGAGTATTATCTGCTATCTAAGGATTATGTTTCTACCGCTACCTTTGAAGGTCAGGAAGTTTTGAAAGTAGCACCCGAAGCTTTGACTCTCTTGGCTCAACATGCATTTCACGATGTTGAATTTTTGTTACGTCCCGAGCATCAGGCACAGGTGGCAAAAATATTATCCGATCCTCAGGCTAGTGATAATGATAAATTTGTGGCACTCACTTTTCTTCGCAATGCTGAGATATCGGCACGTGGTATTCTACCATTCTGTCAAGATACAGGAACTGCCATAATTGTCGGTAAAAAGGGGCAAAATGTATGGACCGGCAGTAACGACGAAGAAGCGTTATCGAAAGGTGTATACAATACATTTGTGGAAGATAATTTGAGATATTCTCAAAATGCTCCTCTGAATATGTATGATGAAGTAAATACAGGATGTAATCTGCCTGCTCAGATCGATTTGTATGCTACGAAAGGTGATGAATATAAATTTTTATTTATAGCTAAAGGTGGAGGTTCTGCCAATAAAACATATTTATATCAGGAAACTAAAGCATTGCTTACTCCCGGTAAATTGGAGGCTTTTCTGATCGAAAAGATGAAATCGTTGGGTACTGCGGCATGTCCTCCTTATCATATTGCATTTGCAATAGGTGGAACTTCGGCCGAGAGTAATCTGAAAACTGTAAAACTGGCATCTACTAAATATTACGATAATTTGCCAACTGAGGGTAACGAAGGCGGACAAGCGTTCCGTGATCTCGAAATGGAAGCTAAATTGCTGAAAGCTGCACAGGAACTTGGTTTAGGAGCACAATTCGGCGGTAAATATTTTGCTCATGATGTGCGTGTAATCCGTTTGCCTCGACACGGAGCTTCTTGTCCTGTGGGTATGGGAGTTTCTTGTTCGGCTGACCGTAATATCAAAGGTAAAATCAATAAAGAAGGTATCTGGTTGGAAAAAATGGAGGATAATCCTTCACGTTTAATTCCTGCCGAATATCAAAAAGCAGGCGAAGCAGGTGGTGTGAAAATTGACCTGAATCGTCCTATGCCCGAAATATTGGCTGAGCTTAGTAAATATCCTGTTTCTACACGCTTGTCATTAACTGGAACCATTATCGTAGGACGTGATATCGCCCATGCTAAATTGCAAGAACGTTTGGATAAAGGTGAGGGTATGCCTCAATACATCAAAGATCATCCGATTTATTATGCAGGACCTGCTAAAACACCTAAGGGGTATGCTAGTGGTTCGATGGGACCAACTACTGCGGGTCGTATGGATTCGTATGTGGATGCTTTCCAAGCTGCGGGTGGTAGTCTTATTATGATTGCAAAAGGTAACCGTAGCCAACAGGTAACTGATGCGTGTCACAAGCATGGAGGCTTCTATTTGGGAAGTATCGGTGGACCTGCTGCGATATTGGCTCAAACTAATATCAAGAGCCTAGAATGTGTTGAATATCCTGAATTAGGTATGGAAGCTATCTGGAAAATAGAGGTGGAAGATTTCCCTGCATTTATTCTTGTGGATGATAAAGGAAATGATTTCTTCAAACAATTGAAACCTAATACGGGTTGCAGTTCGATGTAAGCATTGAAAAATATATATAATTAAAAAATACCGCAGTAAGGCTCGTCCTCGCTGCGGTATTTTTTATGAATGGCATCCTTCAAGAATACTCACACTATCTCTGCCTAGTTGCTTGCATCCCCAGTGAAAAAGGTATTCTATAAAAGGAATCAACTCTTTGCCGGTTTCCGTTAAGCGGTATTCGACCTTAGGGGGTACTTGCGGATATACCTTTCGATGAATAAGGTTGTCGGCTTCCAGTTCGCGTAAGGTTTGGGTAAGCATCTTAGTACTTATGTCTGCCATGTCTTTAGCCAGCTCATTGTATCGCATTACTTCACTCTGACTTAACCTCCAAAGAAGACGTCCTTTATATTTACCTCCGACTCGCTGAAAGGCATAATCGACAGCACAAATATCTTTATTTTCATTTATTTTAAATTTCATTTCCTTATTTATTTGTTGATAATCAATATTAGAAACTTTTTGGTCTGTATGATACAATAAAGTACATACTTGACACAAATATACTATATAATTACTTTTGTAAGGAAATTTAACAATAACAAAACATGAAACAAAAATTAATGGGGATGCTATTCTCGGCTATCTTCTGGAGCTTTTTGCTCTCAAATGCACAGGCTATGACAATAGAAGGAAAGGGATTTCAACAAATGAAAATTGGCGACATCGAAGCTGTTGTATTATCGGATGGGTATATACGGATATCTCCTATACAGCCATCTATGGCTCCTGATGTTACAAGTAAGCAATTAAGTGACTTTCTGAAGGGAAATAGCAACGATACACAGTCAATTGATTTGGCTATGAATATATTATTGTTGAAGAAAGGCGATAAATTTATTTTATTTGATTCAGGATCGGGCAGCGATATGGGGCCTACAGGTGGATGGTTGAAAGATAATCTGGCAATAATAGGTGTCTCTCCCGAACAGATTACGGATATTGTAGTTACACATGCTCATATCGACCACGTTGCAGGTCTTTTAGATTCAAACGGAAAAAGTATATATCCGAATGCCGATATTTATATGACCCAAATAGAGTATGATTTCTGGATGAGTGAAAATCCCGATTTTTCGAGATCTAAATCAAAGGATACTGCCATGGTGGCAACTATGCTTAAATATATTCGGAATATACTCACTACGCTGAAGCCGCAAATAAAATTAGTCGCTGATAAAGATATTCTTCTGGATTGTATAGAGGTGGAGCTTGCTCCGGGGCATACTCCGGGTCATATTATTTCTACTATTTTTTCGAATAACGAGAAATTAGTAGCCATGGCAGATATAGTACATGCCAGTAATATTTTGTTTGCCAATCCCCAATGGGGAACAAGTTTCGATACTGACTTTGAATTGGGTATAAAAACCCGATTGACTGTATTGAAGAAATTGAGCTCTGAGAATGCTTTGATATTTGGTTACCATCAACCTTATCCTGGAATTGGGCACATCAGACAAATTACTAATGATAGCTACAAATGGGTGCCGGTAGATTTTGCTACACCTCAGTTAAGAGATTAATATTTTAGATTCTTTAAAGAGGATTGATTCAGTATAATAGCGATTTTTATCTGAGAAAAATATATTTAAAAAGCAGGAATCTTTCGTGTAAGGATTCCTGCTTTTGATTAATTGAATACAGTTGTTACCTTAATTAAAGGCTTATAGCTCTAATCGCAATAACTATAAGTTAAAGTCTGAAATTTAACTAAATTATGGCTTATTTATGTGAACGTTTCTTTAATGCTGTTGTTTAAATAATATATGAATCTTTAAAAAGAGATATTATGGAAGCCAGGAAGAGACGTAAAACATTTACCATTATTGGTGTTTGCTTAGCTATTTTCTCTTTATTCTTTTTTTTACAGGTTGATGGATTGAGAGATAACGGTAATATGGAGCTGGCAAATCTTTATTGGTTATTCGGGATTCTGACTATAATTACAGGATCGTTGTTTGTGTTGTTCGGTTTTTTAAAAGGTCATCATCATGAATCTAATACTTCAGAATAAGATTCGTTGAGACTAAACTATAAAATCTAAGAAATTGTTCGATATGAAGGGTGAATAATTTCTTAGATTTTTTATTTTGATCATTATAACAGCAATAATTTGTGCAGTATATTTTAAGGCGAAGTGATATCGTTTATCCTGAACGCATATAAGCTTCCTGTACTTCCTACAGACAGAAAAGTCGCACTATTGGGCGAAGTTGTATTGCGTATCACTTTACCTGCCAGCAAGTAATAATCTTTTTTTACAGACGAATTATTCGTTATAAATATTTTACCATTTACACTCGATCCCGGTGAGGTGTTTATATCATTAAGTAAGGCTGCCGATACAGCTCCTTGTGTGTCGGGTGACAATGCAGATGAAGGTAATGTGGAATCATCGGCGAAGCCAAAAGTCATCCACGAAAAATCGGCAACAGTTCCGTTCCCTAAAATATTGAGTGATACAAATACAATCCATTTTCCCGGATATAACGATATTTTTGAATTTGTATTTATATAATTTGTATAGGTATTGGCTATATTAATGCCACTGCCCATCACTCCTTTTTCGGTTCCCGGTACATAAGCTTGCCAGTATGCAGTTCCTGTGGCATCGCTTGTCAAAACATACTTATCGACCTGATAACCGTCTCTGATCGAAAACCCCTTTACGGGAGATATGGGAGTTCCTGTTGTTACAATATCAAGTTTTACGGTCGGGGTAGTTGTTCCTATCCCTACGTTGCCCGATTTGTCTATAACAATATCTTCTTTTGTTTGAGATGCAGTTGGTGTACCCGAAGTCGCATTGTCCTTTGCCGGATCTATGTAGAGTAGTATATTTGAGGTAGCTATATTGTCGGTTTGAATTCCGATCTGCGAAAAAACCGTAAGAGGGATTATCAGTAATAATGCCAATAAAAATAAATATTTCATTTTAGTTTTTTGTTTAATGATTATCTTATGACAACGTGTAGGATGATGTTGCAAAATATATATTTATGGATGCAGATGATTTACTGGAGTGGCATAGCAATAATCCGATTCTCGGCATGTGCCGGATTGGCTGTTGTCAGTACCCTGCCTGCAAGGTTGAGATTATTCGGATAGGCAGCATTTACTAATTTCAGATAATAAGTTTTAATACCATTTGTTCGGTTATTAATAATTATAAATCCGGAAACTATGCTTGCAGTTCTGAAGTTCACATTAGAAGATATTAAGCTTCCGGTAGTTGCAGTACCATTGAGTGATCCTTCAATATCTTTTGATACTCCCGCTCCGTTTGCGGGATATAATGTACCATCTCCCGATAGGCTGTTATCGGAAAAGGTAAGCCTGAAGAAAGATCTTTCCTGATACGAAGTTCCGTAACTACCCGAGGCCGGATCTACTCTTTGGTCTACCATAACCACCCAACGTCCTTTAGGTAGTTTTATATAAGCATAAGCATACATATTTGCATATATGAGAGATGGCGATATACTGGGGATGGTATAGTTTATAGTTCTTGTATAAACTCCCCGTATAAGAGGAATTTCGCCAGGATACCCCCAATAGGCATTGCCCGAAGCGTCAGATAATAATATTTTTGTATTTCCTTCTGTGCCATCCTCGAGACGGAATGCAGGTTTTGATGTTCCCGAAGGTCTGACCCAAATATCTAATTTATAAGAAGGAGTAGTATGCCCGATTGCAATATTTCCTGCTGGAGAGATCATTACATCATCAATCGTTTGGTCACTAGCCGGAGCTTCTGTTGCATTATTATTGCCTTTAGCATCTATATGTAAAACTCCCGATTGAGGGTTGGAGGTATTTAGACCCACTTGTGCTGAAGAGTTTATGGTTATGCACAAAAAAAAGAATATCCATTTATAAATTGAGTTCATATCTACACTTTAATTTTGATTCTTTGTTGATCAATATATATTTCAATAAACAGAGATGCTTTTAAAGAACATCTTTTATAGATTTTGTGGTAAACGGTAAGCAATTATATTGTCTTCGCCCTTTGTGCCACCTATTTGAGCCCATAGAACCGATGGGTCGGATGTGCCGTAGACAGTAGCCCTCCCCATATAATAATAGTAGGTTGTACTTGCCAGAGGGTTATTGATGATAAAGGTTCCATAGAGTATACCACCTGATCCGTATTTCCAGAATATACCCGAAACATACTTTGCCCCTTCGATATGTGCAGAAGCGATATCGGCTGTAGTCTGAGCTATTATTGTTTCAGAAAACGTAGTGCTAAGAATTATACGATCATTAAACTGTGCTGCAGGAGCACCGCCAAGAACAATATACATAGCCACTTGTACAAGCCATTTCCCTTGAGGTAAAGTCAAATTGGTACTCGAGTTATAAAGAATATTATTGGTCACTGCAGGTTGAGTAATACCTACACTCGATTTAACGGCTGATATTCCTCCTTCGGGTACAACATCGCCCCAAGTTGCCAAACCGTTGGCGTTAGATATCAGAGCACGTCTGTCTGCCTCGTTTCCATCTGCCAATCTCAAACCATATGCCGGAGTTGAAGTCGGTATACCCGCCGTTGCAGTTTTTATATGCAAATAGGTTGAAGGCGTACTGGTTCCTATGCCCATGTATCCATCTTTGGTGATTATCACATCATCGGCATCTCCACTACCGTCGGATTGCGTATCAGAGTTGGGATCTATGTGCAATGCTCCCAACGGATTTTTAATGTTTATCCCGACTTGTGCATTACACCAGCCGATAGATAACAGACTAAGAATAAATATTAAGCTCTTTTTCATTGTTAGGTAATTGATATAGTTAGTTCTTGTCTTAAAATCAAAGAAAGCAGCAGCATGTAATCGCTACACACTACTGCCGGGCATAGTTGTGCCTTAGGGGATTGATTTATTTGTTCGGATTCTGAACGACAACAAAAAAACAAATTGTCCGAACAAACGCCCTTGTATGCACAGCTTGAATTATATTTATTGGGGAAATATATGAAAATGAAGATGAATGCGTCTTTGGTACGCACAAATAAAAAAAGACGGAAAATTCCGTCTAAAATATTTTTATTACTAACGTGTTTGCTAGTTAACTCTCTCTCTCTCTCTCTCTCTCTCTCTCTCTCTCTCTCTCTAATATTTCAACGCAGATAACCAAGCTTAAATGGTTAAAATTTAAGCTGTTGATGTTAGTTATGTTTGTTAATTCGATTGTCATTTTTAGTGTAAAGAGTTATTTTACAGGGGCAAATATAATAAAGTTATTCTTAATACAATGAATTTGTATGTAGTATTTCGTTTTTTCTATCGTACCTGAAATAAATATCCAAAGGTCATACATGAGTTGTAATAGTTACCTCTTCTGTCATCCCAAGCTTTGATCATCCCATATTGAAACGAGTAGCCTAAGTATAGACCATAAACGATCACACTGAACCCGACTTGTGGGCCAATGTCAAATCTTTTCTGATGGTCAAATATATTAGGTCTGGTTCTTTCTCCGGTGGTAAGGTCATCTACCCAATATCCGCCATGTAGACCATATTTCATAAAAGGACCGAAATCGAGTCCGAAACTGATATCATCGTCTCCAAAACGGCGCGATACAATAAGTGGAACTTCCAGATTATAAGTGTATCCTGAATAAGCAGGCTTGAATTTACTTACCGATTTACTACCTGAGAGATTGTATAAGATGGCAGGTTGAAAATACCAATAATCAGATAGATGGGTACTATACATAGCTCCTACACTAAATCCGGGTCTGCTTTTTGCACTTCCTGTACTTAAGGATGATATGTTGAAACTACCTCTTACTCCCAGATAAGATTGAGAATTAGCACTTGCGTATGTTAAAACGGATAGCAGAATAATAATAATGGTCTTTTTCATGCCTTTGTTTAATTTCGAAAGTTACAAAAATAATCAAAATAGAACGATTGGAGTGTGAAAATCTCTTAAATGTTTTTCTTTCTTAACTATTCAGATACAAAAAGGGAGGCATTCTTCAATGACTCCCTTTTCCGTAATATTCTAAAAATCTATTAAGCAGATGTCTTAAATAGATAGTATTTTTAAAGTATTCACCAAATTTTCATTTATCGGTTTATTCTTTTTGATTGCTTTAGAGAATGGAACATATACTATCTGATCGTTTTGCATTCCGATCATAACATTACGCTGATCGTCAAGTAAAGCATCGATAGCTGCTGCTCCCATACGGCTGGCAAGTATACGGTCGTTTGCCGTTGGAGAACCTCCTCGTTGAACGTGTCCTAAGATAGTTACACGTACATCATACTGAGGATATTCTTTTTTTACACGCTCAGACATGGCAATGGCTCCTCCTGTGATATCACCTTCGGTAACAAGAACAAGACTACTGTTTTTACTTTTTCTGAATCCGTTGGAGATTAACTCTCCCAGCTGATCGGTTTCAAACATTCTTTCGGGAATGATAGCTGCTTCTGCTCCTGTTGCAATAGCCCCGTTGAGAGCTAAGTAACCACATTCACGTCCCATCACTTCGATGAAGAACAGGCGTTCGTGTGAGCTGGCTGTGTCTCTGATTTTATCAACAGCATCCATTATTGTATTCAGCGCAGTATCATAACCGATGGTTGTATCGGTTCCGTTGAGGTCATTGTCTATTGTACCAGGTAAGCCTACGATAGGAATATTGTGCTCCTGAGCTAAAATACGTGCACCTGTTAAAGATCCGTCTCCTCCGATAACTACCAAAGCATCTATCCCTTCGCGTTGCATTGCTTCATACGCTATCTGACGTCCTTCGGGTGTCATGAATTCTTTACAACGAGCCGTTTTCAGGATGGTACCGCCTTGCTGGATTATATTACTAACACTGTTGGTTTTAAAAGAGACGATCTCATCAAATATAAGACCTCTGTAGCCTCTCATGATTCCCTTAACTTCGATGTTATTGTATATAGCAGCACGAGTGACAGCACGGATTGCTGCATTCATTCCAGGGGCATCGCCTCCCGAGGTCAAAACACCAATACATTTAATATTTGCCATAATTCTTAAGACTATATCATTTTAAATAATAGTAATCATTTCATTCAATATTATTTAGTAATAACTGTCACTAGAACCTGTACCTGCCAAAGTAATAAACCGGTCTGCAACCTTAGTTATTCAGCTAAATGTGATGAAATTTCGTCGATTTTCTTTTCAACTTCTTCCATTTGCCATTTAGGGGTCGAAGTGGCTCCGCATACCCCAATGGAAAGTCCTTTCTTGATAATCGCCGGATCAATTTCGTCAGGCGAAGATACGAAATAAGAATTTGGATTGTATTTTTTACACTCAGAAAAAAGCACTTTTCCGTTAGAACTTTTTTGTCCGGCTACAAAAAGTATGATATCGTGCTTGGTTGCAAACTCTTTGATGTTGGGTATTCGGTTCGAAACCTGTCTGCAAATGGTGTCTACATACTCGAACTGAGCACCGTTTTGCATTCTTGATTCGATAATGTCGATAACTTCTCTGAATCCGTCAAGCGGTTTAGTGGTTTGAGAGAATAAGCAAATATTTCTTGAAAAATCTAATTTGTCCAGTTCTTCCTTCTTCTCGATGACGATGGCTCGAGCGTCGGTTTGCCCCATTAGTCCGTTTACCTCGGCATGTCCTTTTTCTCCATAAATAACAATTTGTGTATCGTTATCTATTTCGTTATTGTGCTTATCCTTTATTCGTCTTTGCAAACGAAGCACTACAGGACATGAGGCATCAATAATTTCGATATTGTTCTTCTTTGCTATCTCGTAAGTACTGGGTGGTTCGCCATGTGCACGAAGCAGTACTCTTGCATTTTTTAATTCGGCAAACTGTTCGTGGTTAATGGTTTTTAAACCTAACTTTTCGAGGCGCTCTACTTCCAGATTGTTATGTACAATATCGCCCAGACAGTACAATGTACCGCCTTTGTCCAACTCTTCTTCCGCTTTTTTTATGGCATTGACTACACCAAAGCAAAAGCCCGATTTTGAATCTATTTCTATTGTATTCTTCATTGTGATGTGATATGATTGAATTTATCAAGGAGCCATTTCATTTGTTGCTCCTTGGTTAGTGTTGAATTGTCGAGCACCAAGGCATCTTCGGCTTGCGTCAAAGGACTTTCGTCGCGGTGCTGATCAATGTAATCTCTTTGTTTTATATTATCTAAAACGTCATTAAACGTTGTTTTAGTATCTCCTTTAGCATGCAACTCGTCCAAACGGCGTTGTGCCCTGATGTCGGGACTTGCTGTAACGAAAAATTTAAGTTCGGCTTCAGGAAATACAACTGTACCTATATCCCTGCCATCCATTACTATACCCTTCGCTTTTCCCATTTTCTGTTGTTGCAGTACCATCGCTCTGCGTACAAAGCCTACTGCACTCACATAACTAACTTTGTTGGAAACTTCCATTGTACGGATCTCCTTCTCTACATTTGCACCATTGAGGTATGTTTCGGGAAGTCCTGTTTGCTCATTTAATTTGAAGCTTATATGTATATTACTGATTTGCTGACTTAACTTTTCGACATTTAACTGATCACCGTCAAACAGATTATTCTGAATACAATACAGCGTAATAGCTCTGTACATGGCTCCGCTGTCGATGTATATGTATCCAATTTGTTTGGCTAAATCCTTAGCCATTGTACTCTTTCCACATGACGAAAACCCGTCAATTGCAATTGTAATCATTTTCATATATGCTATATTTACAACAATAGTGTCTTTAAAATGTTCGTTGATTTGATATCGGAGCCACCAGCCTTTTATATTAAATGGTCTGAGACCTTAAAATTTAGAGATATCGAAACCTACGCTAAAGTGATATGTAGTAGCCGATGGGTGGTACTGGGCAAGTGAAAAACCTATATTGAACTTTTGAATTCGGACTCCTGCTCCCGCATTAAATCCGCCGAATTTATTACCATCCTGCAAAGCCATATCATAATGAACTTTAGGATTAAAACCCACACCTATCCAAAAGTTTTCGGAAGGAATAATATCTACACCTAATATAGTATGTTTGAATGCGGTTTTGAGAAACCCATCGTCACTCGTGTCTATGCCATTTGCCTCATTTATGTTGGCGAAATTCCATTGAGTGAGATACACCGCTGTAACAGAAAAGCGTATAGGAGCACTCCGTAATCTTTTACTCACCCCCAATTGTATATCCCAAGGTAAACCCACTCGCTTATCGTTGTAGGATGATATTTGGCTTCCCATATTTTTAAGTACCAATCCTGCCGAAAATTCTTGATCTTCATTGTAATAACTCAATCCCACATCAAATCCTATGGCAACTGACGAGTAATCTTCGTACGAAGATGTTATAAATTTGGCAGTAACACCTCCTCTTAATCTGTTGGTAAGCACGTGGCTGTACATTCCGTTTACAGCAATGTCTTTAGCTGAGAAATTTCCGATAATTTCATTCTCAGAGGTGGTTTTTTTGAAGTCACCGTAGTCAATATAATTTACACCTACGGCAAACGAATTATTGTCGCGAATCGATTTCCCGAAAATAGCACTACCTACTTTAATGTCGGCTATATAAGACAGAAAATTGACATTGGCATTCATATTCATCTCACGTCCTAGAGCAGCCGGATTGAGGAATACGAGAGAAATATCGTTCTCGATAACCGAAACATTGTTTCCTCCCAATGCATTGGCACGAACCGAGGAAGGCAGTTCCAGAAATCGAAATACCTTTTCACCTTCCTGAGCGGAAGCCTGAAAAAAGGTTATTGTACAAATAATACTCGCAATGCAAGCTCTTATTATGTTCATGCACTATTCAGTTAAGGTACAAGACCTTTTGATTGCTTTGGTAACGGATATAACCAGACGCAGTTATAATTGTAAAATAAAGCAATATTTTTTTATATTGTTTAATAAAAGAGGTCGTTGACCTTTTGCAAAGATAATTTTATTCTTTTGAATATGTAGCTCCTTTTTATGTTAATGAATTTTTTCCTTTTTTGGAGATAAACGAAAAAAGCAGGATTCATCTTTTTTTAATGTCCTGCTTTCTATCTATTTTTTATCTACTTAATATTCCTGATCCGTATCGTCTTCTGTCTGATGACTTAAATCGATCATCGTACGAATGAGTCCGACCGTAGTAAAATAAATACCTTCTTTGATTAGCTCTGCATCCTCAAAGGTTGCCGAATATGTGCCTGTCGAAACAGAAGCTGTTAACTCTGCATCCTCACTTTCTAGCATCTGAGTACATATTTCTTTTTCTATAATTAAAACTTCTTTCAGATACGTGTCAATCAGATTTGTCAGATCATTTACTGTATATATTTCAGCGATTTGTAGATCGTCATATAGATCTTCGATATCTTCCTGATTGTCGGCATTTCGGTTTTCAGTAGGCAGTTTTTCTAATAATGTGCTTCTAAGCAGATTGGTGTCAAATGTAACAGCCTCCTGCGAAAAACCATAACAAGTGATACCGAAAAAGAGTATAGTTGCAGTTAGTATTCTTAATTTATAAACATTATTAGTTGTGTACATGTTGAGTATAAATAATTTTATTGTTAGCAATTTTAAATATAGATGAAAAAATGACTATTAATTCCATATTTACTGTTTTCTTTTTTGAAAGAATTTTATAATGGTCTTACTAAAGTAGATAAAAGATAACTGCCTATAGCTTTTCACTAGCCAAAGCAATATATGGTTCGGTGAAGTTACTTGGCAAAATATTTAAAAGCTCTGAAACCTTAAGAGATAATTTTATACCTTTGTTTCAGTACAAATTTATTCAATAATATATTTTGAACTTAGAACTATTTATAGCCCGAAAAATATATTTCGGAGGAGGTATAAAACAAAAAGTATCGTCTCCGGCTATAAAAATAGCAGTTGCGGGAATTGCACTCGGACTGGCTGCTATGGTGCTGTCGGTTTGTATTGTGGTGGGTTTTAAAAAAGAAATACGCGACAAGGTTATTGGCTTTGGTTCACATATTCAGATAACCAATTTTGGCAATAATATGTCGTACGAGGTTAGTCCAATTAGTATGACAGACAGTCTTGCCGTAGAATTGGAGAATAATCCGGAGATAAAACATATAGAGGTTTTTGCTACTATACCGGGTATTGTAAAAACAGATACCGAATTTCAGGGTGTAGTGTTAAAAGGTGTAGGAGCCGACTATGACTGGACTTTCTTCAAACAAAATATGATAGAGGGAGACATCCTTCACAAATCGGATACCTCAACCGTAAATCAGACGATCATCTCGAAATATATTGCCGACAGGTTGGACTTGAAGCTGGGAGATAGTTTTATCACTTATTTTATACAAGATCCGATTAAAGCCCGAAAATTTGTAATTACAGGTATTTATAGTACCAACTTTGAGGATTATGATAAACTTTTTATTGTAACCGACATTAATATGGTTCAGCGATTAAATGGCTGGACTAAAAATCAGGTGAGCGGTATCGAGTTGACAGTCAAAGATTATAATCGCTTGGCTGAAGTGAAAAACGATTTGTTTTATCAAATGGCAGGTTCACACGATGGGGACGGGCAAGCCTTGTATACCCGTTCGATTGAAGAAATGAACCCGATGATTTTCAGTTGGCTCAGTCTGCTCGACATGAATGTATGGGTGATAATTATATTGATGTTAGCCGTATCGGGCTTTACCATGATATCGGGGTTACTGATTATTATTCTTGAACGTACCAACATGATTGGTATACTAAAGGCATTAGGTGCCCGCAATTTCAGAATACAAAAGGTATTTCTTTACATATCATCGTTTCTTATTCTAAAGGGAATGCTTTGGGGTAATATTATAGCTTTAGGAATTTGTATATTGCAAAAATTGTTTGGTATAATCAAACTCGATCCGGCAACCTATTATGTTTCAGAGATGCCGGTTGACCTGAACCCATTGTATATTATTTTGATAAATATAGGAGCATTGGTTATTTCGTTGGCAATGATGATAGGACCCTCTTATCTTATAGCCAGAATATCCCCTGCAAAATCGATTAAATTTGAATAAAAATAAATTATTACTTTTGAACACAGATAAGTTGGTATAACTATTTATTGCTTTGGCTGTAGGGGTGAACCTGTGTGTTCATCTATTTCGGACAGACACAGAGGTCTGCCCCTACCAACAAAGATGTATCATTGAATATTTTCTTTTACTTACACAAAAATATTTCTTATGAAAAAATTATTGAAGATTAGTTTATTGTTGGTAATTGCGCTTTTTACATTTAATGCGTGTACTGAAGATGACGATTCTGAAGATTTTATTGTAGATTATGAATCTTTACCAACAGCAAGTAAAGCGTTTGTATCAACCCACTTTCCGGGTACAACAGTAAGTCTGGCCAAAGAACGCTATGTAGCCGAAACAGATGGTACTTATTACATGGTTTATCTGAACGGTGGTTATGAAATTGATTTCAAAAAAGCAGGAGACTGGGTGAGTGTAGAACATGCTACTAATGCCTTGCCTCAATCAGTAGTGAAATTGTTACCTAATGTAACTCAAAAGTACTTATCGGATAATTATGCAACTTCTATAGTTATTGAAATAGATAGATTGGTTTCCGGTGGATATGAAGTCGATTTAAATAACGATATTGATTTAATTTTCGATTCGAATGGTAATTTTTTAAGTAAAAAATAAAAAATCACCCATAAAGATATTGGAAACTGTTTGTTGTTATTATAGCAAGCAGTTTCTTTTTTATTTTAATTTATATAGAATGATGTTTTATCGGAATATAGATGATATTCGATTGGATATGAATAAATCAGGTTCTGTTCATGAACCTTTCTTGTTTGGCATTAACTATGAAATGTCGGAAGGCTTTTTTGTGCCGAATCCTCTCTTGCAAACCGACATATTATTTCAAATAAAAGAGGCAGGAAATAAGTCATCAGATGAGTCTGAAAAGGTAGAAGCACATCTTGGTTCGAATCCCATTTCTTATCTTGAGTACGAGAATAAATTTAATGTGGTACATAAAGGGTTAAGGCGTGGCGATTCGTTTTTGACCAATCTAACTATAAAAACACCGATTGAAACGAACATTTCATTACTTGATATTTTCAAGAGAAGTAAGTCTCCTTATCAACTCTGTTTGCCCGATCGTTTCGTCTGTTTTTCACCCGAACGATTTGTGAGGATAACCAACGGAGCGATATCATCTAATCCGATGAAGGGTACTATAGATGCCGGCATTGAAAATGCGGAGCAACTAATTCTCAATGATTTTAAGGAAACTGCCGAACATAATACAATTGTTGATCTGATTCGTAACGATCTGAGTATGGTTGCCGATAATGTTCGGGTGGAAAGATTCAGATATATAGACCGTATAAAAAGCCGAGATAGGGAGATATTGCAGGTCAGTTCCGAAATTACAGGCGATTTGAATGACGATTATCATTCGCATCTCGGTGATATTATCTTTAAACTTTTGCCTGCCGGCTCTATTTCGGGTGCACCCAAAGCGGCTACCGTGGATCTGATACGTTCGGCAGAAAGGGAGGATAGGGGATACTATACAGGTATTTTCGGTTATTACGATGGTACCGATTTCGATTCGGCAGTATTGATTCGCTTTATAGAACAAGAAGGTGACCGGATGTACTTTAGAAGCGGAGGTGGAATTACTGCTTACAGTAAGTGTGAGGACGAGTATCAGGAGGTATTGAATAAAATATATTTTCCATTTATATGAATCAGCCCTTATTTATAGAAACCATAAAGGTAAAGGATGGAGTTTTTTACAATCTACCTTTACATATTGCCCGTCTCAAAAGAACCGCAATTCATTTCTTTGGAGTTGCACCTTCTTTAGAATTGTCACAAAGCATGATTCCCGAGGCATTACGCATCGGAATCGTAAAGTGTAGAGTAACTTATTCATCTCAAATAATCTCTGTTGAATTCGAACCTTATGTTTTTCGGCATTTATCAAGCCTAACATTAGTAGAGGATAATGATATTGATTATACGTATAAAGCGGTTAACAGAAGTTCTTTAAACTCACTTTACTCCCGAAAAGAAGATGGTGATGACATTCTTATTGTGAAAAATGGACTGGTTACCGATACGTCTTATGCAAATGTTGTGTTTGAAAATGCCAACGGATTGTATACCCCCAAAAGTTATCTTTTGGGAGGAATAAAGCGTCAGTTTCTTTTGCAAAATGGCATCATTAATGAATTAGTTATTAATCACGAGGATATACGACTTTTCTCTAAGGTTTACCTGATTAACGCAATGATAGATCTCGAAGATGCAATTTGTGTTTCGGTGTCAGCTTTGAGAACATTATAGCTCTAAGATTTGTTAATAAATTGAAATATGTATTTTTGCATCGTGACACATTTAACTTATTCACAGAAATAAAACGCATAGGTATGAGATCCTCAGTTTGTTATATGCTAATCGGAATTGTTTTTCTGATTTTATCTATGCAATCCTGTATAGAAAAGGAGTATGATTCAGATAATTTAAATACAGAGGTCGAACTCAATATTCCTCCTGTTCCATTGGGAGGGTTTGATACGATTCATGTAAATTTTTTGCCCTCTGTACCTCCTGAAATTGTTCTTGGAGCCAGAATTGCTTTGAGTGATACGATCAGAGGGTTGTTTAATACTTCTACGATTTCTAGATTCTTTTATGTCGGATCAACAGGAGTGGTTATTTCTGCAAAAGTAGATGCAATGGTAATGCCTCTGGAATCAGGATTAGAGATAGAGGTTATTCTGAATGTAATCAATAGGGATCGTACCAGAAACGAATTTGTGAAGATACCACCACAGAAATTAGTATCGGCTAAGAATCAGAATTTTGAGATACGAATAGGGCCTGAGTATATGAAGTATATGAAAAATGCGCGTGATTTACATTTTATATTCGGAATAAAAGTAGGTGCTATTAATTTTACTAGACAAGATTATATTTATTTGAGGCAGGCAGTTCTTTTTGCCGGAGGTATGCAGCTTGAGCTTTAATAACAGATCAAAGAAACAAAATGAAACTAAATTCTATTTCTTCGGGGCTTATTATAGCTATGGTATGTTGTTTGCTATCGTTAGATGGTACAGCACAATCGTCGCGTACTTCTTATTTTATGAAGACGTCTTATGCCCGTACCAGCCTTAATGCCGCTTTGAGACCCGACCAGTCCTATATAGGTATTCCGTTTATGTCTAATATTTATTTAGATGCACGGACCAATACTTTTAATCTTAACAATTTGACTTTTCCGCTGGATGGGGAGAGGGTAACATTTATGCATGCCCAGATTCCGGTAGAAAAAGTGATGGAGAATATTTCTAATAACAATTATGTAACAGCAAATATAGGACTTAGTATATTTTCGGCAGGGTTTTTCAGAGGCGATTCGCATTGGAGCTTTGATTTGGGGGTAAGGACAGATGGAGATGCCAATGTTCCGAAATCAGTATTCGAACTATTGAAAGTTGGATTTAAAGAAAATGAAACTGTTACACATGATCTTTCAGATCTGAGTCTTGATCAAAATGCTTTTATTGAGATAAGTGCTACTCATTCACGCGTATTTCTGAACAATAGCCTTACAGTAGGAGCCAGAGCTAAACTACTTTTAGGTCTTTCATATATTGATTTGGATGCTAAAAGTTTAAGCATAACGGCGGGAAACGAGTTTTGGACAGCAAAGTCTCGTGTTAAATTAAAAGGTGCAGGCCCCGGTATATATGCCTATTATTCAGATAGTGATTATAATCCTGAAAGACGAAATTTTGACGGTTTTCATTATGGAAGTTTCAATATTCCCGGCTATGGAATGGGACTTGATGTAGGTGGTGTATATGACTTGAAAGATGTTCCTGTTGGTTTTCTGCAAAAACTAAAAGTCTCATATGCTTTAAACGATATTGGTTTTATATCATGGACTAAGAGCAATGTTGTACAGTTGAGCTCTCAGGAAACAGAAGTAACCGTATCTCCACATAATTATACGATAATAGGCGGAAATACATCCATTAACGATATATTTAATAATGCAGTTGACGATATCAGACAGGCAATCAATTTACATGAAGATGCCTCTCCCGGAGGTTATACGACCTCGTTACGTGCCAATATGAATGTAGGACTGGAATATGAAGTTTGGAAAGACAAAATGACAGCAGGATTTCTCTATTCTACCAAATTCGGTAAATATATTACCACTAATGAGTTTACTTTTTCGGCAAACTACATGCCTAAATCGTGGCTTGCCACCAGTTTTAGTTATTCTGCTGCATACAGTGCATTCAATACATTTGGTTTGGCAGTTCACATTGCTCCAGCCAGAGGGTTGAACTTTTTTCTGGCAAGTGATTATACTGTTTTTAAAATTTCACCTCAATTTCTGCCGACGTCAAGCAATGCTCTGAATTTTCAGATAGGATTATCTGTGCCATTTGGAGGAAAAAGAAGGTAAAGATATTCTTCAATTGTATTTTATGGGTTGTATATAGCAAACCGACTATTGTAGGCAATGCGTCATTTTTTACTATTTATCCGACCTTCGATCCAATTACATCAATTTGTTTTTGTAATTTTATCGCCAGAGATGGTTTTAGTCTCTTATATCCTCAAGAACGACAACAAATATAAATACAGAATAGAGCAGTGAATACTGATTTACTTGAATTAGATAGAATACGGAAAAATATATCCATTGGATATTTTTATGCGATTATTGCCATTTTTATTATATTTTCAGGCTACTATTGGTCTGAATCCATAGGTCCTTTTAAATATATAATGGCCGTAGGTCTTTTTTTCCATTGTTTTTGTTTTTTTGTGCCTCTGATGCTAAATTATAATGTATTTAGACCTTTGGTGACGGTATATTTGTTTTCTATTTCGGTTATAGTATATCCCTTGGTGCTTTTATTCTGGCAACTTGGGCAGATAACCACATTTTTGTGGTTCTTTCTAATTCCTACCGCCTCTATGATATTCTATTCTGTCAGAGCGGTTATGTTTTGGAGTATTTATATTTTTGTATTGATATGTTCGGTTTTTCTGGTATCACTTTTTTTTCCTGACCTGCCTATTATATCCGTAACCAGTAAACAGGTTTCTACCATAAATATTCTTACTATTATATGTTTTTTGGCTTTGTTCTTTTATTTCTTATACTGTATGAATATTATAAATCAGGTTAAGATCACAAAGTCAAACTCATTAGGATCTGATAATGTTGTTGAAAATATTCATACTGACCAAGATATAGAGAAGTTGAATAAATTATATGATAACATTACTACGTATCTGCATAAGAAAAAACCTTATTGTGATCCTGATTTTACAATATCACAATTATCAGAGGCAATAGATAGTAATATAACTTATATTTCGAAAGCTATAAAACTAAATAAGGATGTCAATTTTAATATTTTTATCAATTCTTATAGGATAGATATGGTAAAAGAGATGCTGAATAATGATTATCAGAATAAATATACAATGCGATATATTTATACATCTTCAGGATTCAGGCATCAATCAACATTTAATAAGGTATTCAAACAAATATCGGGTGTTACCCCATCTGAATACATTAAAAAACTGGAGTTAGATCGCCATAAGGGCGAAAAAGCAGCATTGGATTAGCAATTGTTAATACTGCTCTTGTTATAGAGTGGCTTTACAATAATACTATCATAGAAGTGGTTGGATTTTTATCCGATCACTTTTTTGTTTTAATGTATCTATGTATGTCTTTAATTTGATCTGATACGCTATAACTATTTTATATATGAGGTATACTCTAATCATTTTTTATTATAGAGTTAAAGTATAGGTAAAAACATAAATTTATAAGTGATATACTGTATTTTACTTCTTTTATCTCCTTATTATTAATTGTTTATGTAGTTTCTTTTTTCGTCTTGTTTTCCTTTGTTTTAAAGGGATATCACTTATGCGTTACATCTAATTTTGGAATATAAAACTCTTTGATACTACTTTTGGAGGAGAAAAGGATAACGACATCAAAATAAAACTATCAAGACTATTTTATTTCATTAAGAGTCTTTTTGGGTAAATACAGAGACATAATGTTTCTATTGAAGATAATTTTTCTGAATAATATTTTTAAGATAAACGCATTATATGTGATGATCAGTCAGAAAACAAAATTAGCCTCTATTAATTCATACTATACTAGTTGTGAAGGTAAGACCTATCGTGTAATTTCATTCTTGAACTGTTGTTGTTGTTTAGCTGTTTCACGATTAAGGGCTTATATCCGGATCAATTATTTCCGGCAGCAGTCTGTAGTGATTATATTCTGCTGCCTTTATCTAAGGATATACATTAACTAATATATTAGACTTTACTTTTTTAAATTAAAAATGACAATGAAGAAGATCTTATTATTTTTGATATTTTCGACGCTTGTGAATACGCTTTATTCTCAAGTTGGTATAAATACCGAAAATCCGAATGCACTAACAGAATTGGATGTCCGTAACTTAATTAATGGAACTGATACGATCCCTAAAGGGATTATGATACCACGTATGACAGAGGTTCAGAGAGACCGGATTGATGTCTCTAATGCGTCTTCCACAAATAGTCTGATGGTATATAATATCGATGAAGACTGTTACAATTATTATTCTAAAATTGAGGGAGAGTGGAGGAGCTTATGTGGTAAATTGGGAAAAGCTCAATTTGATTTCGACTGTTCGGCTGTAGTTGTATTGGGTACTTATATCGAAAACCAAGAGTTGACTCCCTCTAATCAGTTGAAGTTTTTGGTGACTGTCACTAAACCGGGAACATATGATATTACGGGAACAACTTCTAACGGATATTTCTTTAACGTTTCGGGCACTTTTGTTGAAAATGGAACGTACACTGTTTATGCTCAGGGTATAGGAACGCCTTTGGCTGTAGGGGTAGATGTTGTCGCTCTTACAAAAAATGGAGAAGATGCAAAGTGTGCTAATTTGGTAAAAGTTCCTGTGCTGAGTTCAATTGCTGTTTATTCAATAAACTGTTCAAGCATTGTTGTTAACGGGCAATATATAAAAGGAACCAACCTGACTTTAAGCAATACGATCAGGTTGAGTGTGAATGTCTCAAGAGCCGGATCGTACAGCATTACTACACCGCTTACAAATGGTGTTAGCTTTAGTGCAAGCGGAAACTTAACGGTAGGAACCCAATTGATCACTCTTATTGGTACAGGTGCTCCTACTGTAAACTCTGATTTTCCAATAACGATCAATACGAATTCACCTTCGGGTAATAATATTTGTACTACCACAATACCACTTACGCTACCTCCGATGACTTATGGCATTATAGGAACAGGAGATTATTCTTGGGCTTCGACTCAAAGACTCAATGCTTTGACCAATGGAGGGTTAAGTTTTGGCCCCAATGGTAATGTGAAGATTGTAAGCTTTAAACAATTGTGGAGTACATCTAATGTTAATACAGCAGCTAATTATCTGAATGGTAGTTTTACGGGAGGGCAACAGCCTGATGTCGTATTATATTTTGCTTATGGTGCAGCCCCTAATGCAGCGATAACAACAGCATTAATAAATTATATAAACCAAGGGGGATGTGTGATCTACGGATCTGCTGATAATACTTCGGCTGCGGTAAATATTCTCATGAATGGAATATTTGGTATGTCAACAGCACAAGCTCAAATAGCAGGTAGTGGGACGGTAGATGATAATACTTATCCGGTTGCTAACTTACCCAATGATCCGATAGTTAACGGTCCGTTTGGTAATGTATCCGGCAGGCATTGGGGGGAAGATAACTCTTCTACAGGCTCTGTAATAATGACGGCATTACCGCCAAATTCGATACAGATAGCTTCGGCATATAATCCGTATGGTAAACCAACCGTAAATCCCGAATATTCTATAATATGGTATAATGACAGTAAAAATTTCTTGTATTTCGGGGATAGCGTCGCTACTACTACAAGTATAAGTCAGCAGAATGATTATCCATCATCATATACTACAGGAGGTTTTCCTCAGTCTAAATTTTATGGTAATTATCCTCAGCCTGCGGGTGCTCCATCGCAGTACGTTTATAATTCGGCTTTAGAGTTAAACGGAGTGGCATGGGCTATCAAAAAAGCAGCAGTGAGCGGAATAAATCCTCATTAAGCCTTTATGTTATAATTATACAGGATGTTATATAAAAATAAAAGGGTATTCACAATATAGTTACTGAATACCCTTTTTTTATAATCCGAAAGTTTTATTTCTTTTTTACAGACCATCCGAAGCGACCTATCTTTTCGGCTAAAGCATAGTAAAAGCCATGCGAATAAGCTATAATTCCTGACTTATCCAGCTCGAATCTACCGGTTTGAGGATCAATATATCTTTCATCAGCTTTTACATTTACCACATCAGCAATAAACATGTGATGAGAGCCTAAAGGAACAATCTCTTTTACCTTGCATTCAATCGAAAGTGGCGATTCTTCGATGATAGGAGCCTTTACTATAGAAGCTTTTCCGGCTGTAAGTTTCATTTCCTTAAATTTATCCACATTCTTGCCCGATTTAACTCCGCACCAATCGGTGGCATATGCCAGATCCTCAGTCGTGATATTAATGACAAATTCCATATTACGCTTTATGATGTCATACGAATGTCTTTCGGGGCGTACCGAAATATAACACATGGCGGGATTAGTGCATATAGTTCCGGTCCAGCTTATGGTTATGATATTGTATTCATCGGGAGTACTGCCGCAACTCACCATTACAGCGGGTAGGGGGTAGACCATTGTTCCGGGTTTCCAGTCTTGTTTTGTCATTACGGAAGGTTTAAATCAAATTGAGTGCAAATATACGAATTTCATTCGTGTTGCTTCTTCCAACAGGGCTGTAGTATTTTTTGATTGATATTCGTTTTACTAATATACCTTTAAATAACAGATTTATGGATTCATTTTTTTATGTATGTGCTTAAATATTTACTCGTTAAAGACTTCTTTTCGTTTATAATTTCTATTGGATAGCCTTCGAATATTACTTTACCTCCATTCTTACCTGCTCGTGGTCCCATCTCTATTATCCAGTCTGCTTGACTGATAATATCCAGATTGTGTTCGATGATAATAACCGTGTTATGGGTGATGTCAATTAATTGATTGAATAGCTTTGACAGTTTCGAAATGTCGGAGCCGTGTAAACCCGTGGTTGGTTCATCAAAAATATAAATTTGTCCCCGTTTTCCTAATTCTATTGCCAGTTTGAGACGTTGTCTTTCTCCTCCCGAAAGAGTATTTAATGCTTGTCCGATAGTTAAATAACCCAAGCCTACATCGTCCAGATTTTCAAGTATGCGCTGTATGTCGTTTTCAGAAAAGAATACTTTAGCCTCCGATATAGTCATTGACATTACCTCTTCAATACTTTTTCCTTGCAGTTTATATTGCGAAATATCAGGTTTGTATCCGCTGCCGTTGCAGACATCGCAACGAATTTCGACTGTATCCATAAAAGCCAGATCGGTTGATATAATGCCCAATCCCTTACATGCAGGGCAAGCTCCTTCAGAGTTGGTACTGAATAGAGAAGATGCTACGTTATTTGCTTTGGCAAACAATTTTCGTATTTCGTTGATAATTCCCGTATAAGTGGCGGTGTTAGATCTTTTAGATCCTCTTATGGCACCTTGATCTATCATTACAATCTGAGGATAGTTTTTTTGTAATGCCTTAATCAGCGAACTTTTACCGGAGCCGGCAACACCCGCTATCACGGTCATTAGCTTTTTGGGGATTCGGACTGATATATCTTTTAAATTATGCAACGTAATATTATGCAACGAAAGAAAATCGGTGGCGACTCTGTAAGTCTCTTTAAGGGATGCTTTTTGAGATAGATATTTTCCGGTTAAGGTACAGGAGGATATTAATCCGGATAAATCACCTTCGTACACAATTTTACCTCCGTTTCTCCCTGCACCTATTCCCATATCCACAATATGATCGGCTATCGCAATTACATCAGGGTCATGCTCTACAATCAGTACAGTATTCCCTTTATCCCGAAGCTCAATCAATAATTTATTCAGCCTGTGCACATCACTGGGATGAAGTCCTATGCTTGGCTCATCAAAAATATAGCAGAGATCGGTAAGGCTACTGCCTAAATGACGTATGAGTTTTACCCGTTGCGATTCTCCTCCCGATAATGTTGATGTTTCTCTATTGAGGCTGAGGTATTCCAAACCGATTGATCTTAAACTCTCTAAATGTGTAATGATAGAATCTAAAACCGGACGTATGCCTGCTTGATCAATACCTCCGATGAATTTAATCAATTCGTCAATTTGTAAATCGCAGCAATCTGCTATATTTTTCTGATTGATTTTACAGCTTAATATAGTTGGGTTTAAACGAGCTCCTTTACATTGTGGACACGTATTCTTCATGACGACTTCTTTGAATCTGTTTGAATTCTTTCCCGTAATTTCTTTTGAGTCTTTTTTGAAGAAGGTCCGTTCAAATCTGGGTAATAATCCTTCATAAGGTGAAGTTTTCGGAAATCGGGGATCGGGATTGGTCAATTTAATATTATCAGCATAAATAAGGTTATACCACTCTTGTGTTGTATAGTCTTTAACTTTTTTGTCATTATCAAATAGTCCGGAATAAGCGTAGCGTGTCCACCTCCAGCCATTAACTTCAAATGTCGGGAAATTGATTGCTCCCTCATTAAGAGACTTGTTTTTATCGATAAGTTTATCAAAGTCAAGAGTGTTGACATTTCCCAACCCTTCGCAATGGGGGCACATCCCTTGCGGATTATTGAATGAAAACGCATTTGAATAGCCTACAAATGGTTTACCAACTCTTGAATATATTAATCTGAGCAATGAGTAAATATCTGTAACGGTACCTACTGTTGATCGTGCATTACCTTCGATACGCTTCTGGTCTACAACAATAGATACAGATAAATTTTCCATGCTGTCTACATCGGGTTTACCATATTGTTGCAGCCTATGTCTGATAAAGCTATTGTAGGTTTCGTTGAGCAAGCGTTGCGATTCAGCAGCAATTGTATCGAAGACGAGAGACGATTTACCCGAACCTGAAACTCCTGTAAATACAGTGATTTTCTTTTTGGGAATGCATACTGAAATGTTTTTCAGGTTGTTTTCTCTAGCTCCTTTTATGATAATATATCGATTGTCCATAACTGTTTTTTTTCTATCCTATAAAAGCAAAAGTACATCTCTTTTATCTTCTTGACAATAAGGGATTAATAAGTCATGGGGTGATAAATTAATCGCTATTTGGATTTGAAGAGATTAGATTTTTCTAGCCATTATTATACGAATATAAGTAAGGCTTTCTTATTCATTTATCGGTATCTATCGGTTTGAAAAAACAGCTTTCGTAATTGTAAAATACTATAGAACGTCTTATCATTAATTTAGTAAAGTATTGCTGTTGTAGAGTTTCCTGCTGACAAATAAATACTTAACTTTGATTAAAACCGAAATTGAAAGTTATGTATAAAAGAAAGAATCCGATGGATTATTCTGATTGTTCGATTCGTATTCCAGTTGACATTATTTCAGGAAGTTGGAAGATATGGCTTATTCTCGAAATAAATAAAGGGGTAGCCAGACCAAGCGAATTATATCATAGTATTGCCATTGCTCCCCGACGAGTATTAACGAAACAATTAAAGGAGCTGGAGTTGCAAGGTATAGTCGGTAAAACGGTATATCCTGTGTTACCTCTTCGGGTTGAATATTATTTGACTGCTGCCGGAAAAGATTTGATTCCTATTCTTGAGCAATTGGAAAGATGGGGTGATAAACATAAAAGTGCTTTTATAAATGTAATAGAAGGTTCTGAATAAAGCATTACCTAAAAGATTCTAAGCAGTGTTTTTAGATTATCCTTCATACTTTCTTTTATTAATTAAAATTCTATTGACTGAGTAGCGATATTAAAAGTATTTTATATCTTTGCCCTTGTAAAATAACTATTTACTCTAATAATGATAACAAAATTAACAAACATATCTGCTGATAACAAACTAAATTTTAACTATTTAGGTTTGTCTATGTGCGTTGAAATATTAGAGAGAGAGAGAGAGAGAGAGAGAGAGAGAGAGAGAGAGAGAGAGAGAGAGAGTTAACTAGCAGATACATTATTAATAAAAATATTTTAGGCAGATTACTCTGTCTTTTTTTGTTATTGTGTTCTAATGACATATTGTTTTTCATTTTAGAGTATTTCCCCAATAGATATACTAATAGTTGTTTCGATAAACATCTTCGTGTTACCGATTTGTTTTTTTGTTGTCGTTCAAAATCGATACGAATAATCTGTTTATCTGTGCCACAACTATGTCAGGCAGTAGTGTGTAGCGACTACATGCTGCTGCTTTTTTATTTGACTAAAACAACTAACTATATAAATTAATTTGAAGATAATGAGGAAGATAACTTTTTTATTGTTAATTGGTATTCTTTTCTTTAGTCTGTTGCAGGCTCAGGTAGGAATAAATACTCAAAATCCCAAGGCAGCACTAGAAATTATCTCCGAGGGGAGTACCAGTGCAACACAGGCTCTTTCGGTCAGAAATACATCTAATACGGAGATACTTTCGCTGCGTGATCATGGTTACCTGGGATTGGGAGTGACGAACCCTGATATTCGGCTCGATTTGCGAAATGGGGCCAATAATGCCATTATCGGCATCGGTAATAGTAATCAAACGGCAGCAGCAGCTGGAGCCGGATCCTTAAAATATGATACAGGGTCTCAGGCTTTGTATCTGTCTGATGGAACTGTATGGAATAAGCTTAGTGCTTACCTGATACGTACATATGTGGTTGCCGATATTATCAATACCAGCCAGTCTTTTCCGGATAATGCTTCTACAACGGTTATGAACTGGCGTAAGAAGGAGGATCTGCTCGGAACATTTAATGCTGCGACCGGAATATTTACAGCTCCTCGGACGGGTACGTACACCATCTCGGTAATTGCCACATTCGACAATGGAGCGGTTGGTACTAACAGTTATATGCAAATGGAACTGGTATCGCCTGTAGCTACAGTTAAATGTCAATCGACTTATTATGATGCAGCTACCTTTCAAACTTCAGTGCTATGTTCGGGAAGCTTTCAACTGATAGCTGGACAAACATTGCGATCTGTTATTTCTCATAATATGGGATCACTTAAATATCTTAAGGCAGGTTATTGTAATTTAAGTATTTTAGAAAACTAAGGTTCTGAGAGTATGATATTAAAATATAGTTTATGTATGAAAAATAAAATGTTTAGATATCTGATGGTTATAACTTTTTTATTATCTCTGCCAATAGTAATGGTGTATGCACAGAGCGTAGGAATAAATACCAATAATCCAACAGCTACGCTTGATA
Source organism: Dysgonomonas sp. HDW5A (assembly GCF_011299555.1). Lineage (NCBI taxonomy): Bacteria > Pseudomonadati > Bacteroidota > Bacteroidia > Bacteroidales > Dysgonomonadaceae > Dysgonomonas > Dysgonomonas sp. HDW5A. The sequence continues at coordinate 3,135,787 of NZ_CP049857.1, forward strand.
TACTCTCACAAGGAGATAATGGTTTGACTGAAAATATAAGGATAAACAACTCAAATAATATCAATCTTTTGACATTGCTCAACAATGGTTATATGGGGTTGGGAACAATAAGCCCTGCTGTACGCCTTGATTTGAGAGCCGATTTAGCCGGGAATAATATTATAGGTATAGGTAATACCAATTTGGCAGCATCAACAGCTCGAGCCGGAGCAATAAAGTATGTTTCTGATACAAAGGAGTTGCACTATTCGGATGGTTCACAATGGTTGATATTAGAGGCCGATATGGTCAGAGATTGTGTGATTGCTGATAATTCCTATAACCTGATGGTATGTCCGGACAATACTACGACTCAACTTGGAAACTGGAATACAGTATATGATCCTACCGGAACATTTAATGCATCGACCGGAGTATTTACTGCACCTAAAACAGGATTATATACAGCTACATTCAGTGTACACATGGCTATTACTTCAGTCGGAGCAGGAAGCTACATCGAAGGACAATGGATAGCCAGTAACGGAGAAACTATTAAATGTACCAATTCTTTTCCTCTGCCGGGCGGTTTTATGGCATCTATTATTTGTAGCGGGACAGTTTTTTTAGATGCCGGCGATACTCTATATCCTCAGGTATTTCACAATACAGGAACAGATAAGCATCTCCGTATCTATGGGGATTCAGGGCCAGTCAGTGCCGCTTCAGATATGTACTTCAATAATATATCCATCGTTATACAATAAAGTATTATACTAATATGAACAGAAAAATTATTATTCTATATATACTTCTTCTTTTACCCTTTTATATCCCTGCTCAGATCGGGATAAATACCGAATCGCCAATTGCTACTCTGGAAGTGAAGTCTGAGTTAACTACAGTACCTGCAATTTTAGCTCGTAACTCTGCTAACGTAGAGTTGATCCGCTTACTCGATAACGGGAATTTAGGTATAGCAAAAGCCAATCCAGCGGTTAGAGTAGACTTAAGGGGAGCCCTTTCTAATGGAGAATTGGGGTTAGGTACAACTACAATGACAGCTGCTGCCGCCAGGGCTGGAGCTATAAGGTATAACAACGGAATAGAATATTCGGATGGGGATGTCTGGATAAAGTTAACAGCTTTGCCTCCCAAAGCATATGTGATAGCTAAGAATACAGTACAAATAGGGGTGCCTGCGTCTAAAAGTGTTATATGGAAAAACTGGACTGAAGCTGTAGATGTAACAAACAGTTTTGATGCTTCTACGGGAGTATTCACTGCTCCGCGGGCAGGTATATATTCGGTCTCATGCACAGGTATGGTCGAAAATATTGTAACCACATCGGGTGTATTGCGTATCGAGTTAAACTTGATGGTTACCAGTGTTACGGCTTCACAAGTAAAGAGCGCGTTTGCAGCTCCTAATAACTTCTTGGGAGCGTCTGTGAATATGACATTTGTAAATAAAGCATTTTTATATCTTCAGACGGGTGACAAGTGTTATTTTACAATCTGGAATGGTATGAATGTCGAAGTAAAGACAACCACAGATGGATCGTACAATACTCTGACTATATCGGAGATGTAATATATTATTATGGTTCATATCATAAAGTGAAGCCCCGGCTATGAATTCTCATAGCCGGGGCTTATCTAATAATACGTTTATCGTATATTATTCTATGGTAAGAATAGTAACACCTTCGAGAACAGAGTCTCCGGGGTTTACACTTATAGAAGTTACTTTACCGGCTTGAGGTGCATTAATGGCATTTTCCATTTTCATAGCTTCAAGAACGGCAACAGTTTGACCTTTTTTTACTTCGTCACCAACATTTACATTGATTGCAACAACAATACCTGGTAGTGGAGATTTTACAGCTCCTGCACCGCTTTTGGCAGGTGCACTTGGTGCTGATACTGTAGCTGTTTTTTGAGCAGCAGGAGCAGCAGTTGTTTTTGCTACCGGACGAGAAACAAGAGTTACTTCTTCCTCATTACTTACTAATTCTACCTCATAATTGCTTCCGTTTACTGCAACTTGGGCAATAGAGTTTTCTAATTTATTTACGGCAACTATATAGTCTTGACCGTTAATTCTATATATGAATTGTTTCATGATAAATTTCTCTAATTTTTATTTTCTTATTGGCATTTGAAGCATGGTAGCGCTTCTGTCAACCCAAGGAAGATGATCTTGAGACTCATGCTTAATGGTCAGAACATTACTTTCTGCATCATGCTGATGTTGAAAGTCATATATAGCCATAGCTATAACAGCTAATACATCTGTGGGTATGTTTTTATCACTCATAATTTCTATGTGTTACAGTTGAAAATTATAGAGGTAAATTATCGTGCTTTTTAGCAGGATTTACCTGATGTTTAGTTCTCAATTGCTCCAATGCACGGATTACACGGAAACGTGTATTGCGAGGCTCAATTACATCATCGATATAACCGTAACGAGCTGCATTGTAAGGGTTACAGAACAATTTGTTATACTCATCTTTTTTCGCTGCATAAGCTTCGGCTTGTTTTACAGGATCTGGATCAGCTTTAATTTCTTTTGCATACAATACTTCAACAGCACCATCAGCACCCATAACTGCAATTTCTGCACTAGGCCATGCATAGTTGATATCGCCACGTAGTTGTTTACAACTCATTACGATATGAGAACCTCCGTAAGATTTACGAAGAGTAACTGTTACTTTAGGCACAGTAGCTTCGCCGTAAGCGTAAAGAAGTTTAGCACCGTGTACAATTACACCGCCATATTCTTGTCCTGTTCCTGGAAGGAATCCGGGTACGTCTACCAATGTTACTAAAGGAATGTTGAAAGCATCGCAGAAGCGAACAAAACGTGCTGCTTTACGAGATGCATTGATATCAAGCACACCGGCCATGTATTTAGGTTGGTTGGCTACGATACCTACCGATTGTCCGTTGAAACGAGCGAAACCGATAATTATATTTTTAGCATATGCTGAGTGTACTTCAAGGAACTCACCATTATCGATCAATGAGCCGATTACTTCATACATATCGTATGCTTTGTTCGGATTGTCAGGGATAATGTCATTCAACAAATCATCCATTCTTGCGATTGGATCAGTACATTCTTTGCGTGGAGCCTCTTCTCTGTTATTAGAAGGTAGGAAACTCATTAGGTGACGGATCAATTCTAAACCATCATCTTCGTTTTCTACCGAGAAGTGAGCAACACCCGATTTGGTTGTATGTACGCTTGCACCTCCTAGTTCTTCTTGAGTAACGTCTTCACCTGTAACTGTTTTTACTACTTTAGGCCCTGTTAAGAACATATAAGAAGTACCTTCAGTCATGATATTGAAGTCGGTAAGAGCAGGAGAGTATACAGCACCACCGGCACAAGGTCCGAATATTCCCGAAATTTGAGGAATCACACCTGATGCCAATATATTGCGTTGGAAAATTTCAGCATAACCTGCCAATGCGTTGATACCTTCTTGGATACGAGCACCACCCGAATCGTTGATACCGATACAAGGCGCACCCATTTTCATTGCCATGTCCATTACTTTACAGATTTTCATTGCCAATGTTTCAGACAACGAGCCTGCTATAACAGTAAAGTCTTGAGCAAAGATATAAACAAGGCGTCCGCCAATAGTTCCACATCCGGTTACTACACCGTCACCCAGAAATTTAGTTTTCTCCATTCCGAAGTTTGTACAACGATGTTCTACAAACATATCAAACTCTTCGAAACTACCTTCGTCAAGTACAATCGCGATACGTTCGCGAGCAGTGTATTTTCCTTTTGCGTGTTGAGCTTCGATTCTTTTTTCACCACCGCCTAGGCGTGCTTTTTCTCGAAGTGCAATAAGCTCTTTTACTTTTTCAAGTTGGCTCATGTTTTTATATTTTGATTCTTAAATTTAATACTGAATTGGTCAGGTCACAGACCTGTTGATAACGCAAAAAAAGACCTTACATTGTAAAGCCTCTTTTAATGTATATCTTATTTGCTTGGGTGTTCACAAAACTCGGTTAGTACACTGCAAGTCGATTTTGGGTGAAGAAAAGCAATGTTCAGACCTTCTGCACCTGCACGAGGAGCTTTGTCTATCAGTTGTACTCCTTTACTTTCTGCTTCAGCCAATGATGCAGCAACACTATCAACCGAGAATGCAATGTGATGGATACCTTCTCCTTTTTTTTCGATGAATTTTGCGATAGTACTGTCTGGGCTTGTAGGCTCAAGTAGTTCTATTTTAGTCTGACCGACTTTGAAGAAAGCAGTTTTTACTTTTTGATCTTCTACAACTTCTATGTTGTAGCATTTTAAGCCTAAAACGCCTTCATAGTAAGGAAGACTGTCTTCGATACTTTTTACAGCAATACCAAGATGTTCGATGTGCGAAATATTCATGATCTCTTATAAAAAAGTTAGTAATTTTAGATTGAATACAAAATTAGCAATATAAATTAGAACGAGAAGAATATTTTAAGATAAAAAAAGAATCTGTCTATGTGATATTGGTTTTATTGATGGATACACGTGTTTAAAAAAGCAAACTATAGAAAACCCGAATCACAATAAAAATACAAAGACCGGCAAGATTGATTTTGCCGGTCTTTGTTGAAAATAAAATGTTTTTTTACTATTGAGTAGTTATGTATTACATTATTGGAATACTCCCTTGTAAGTAACATCTTGTCTATTCTCAGCCGAAACTTTTAATGTAGTTTCCTGAGTTTGCTTGTTTATAGTAAAAAAGAATTTTATACCTTGGTTAAGGATACTGGCAAGATCCGAAGGTATAATTGTTACTTCAAAAGTAATCTCGTCATCTGTATGCACAAAATATACAAATTTTGTAGATGTCAGATTTATGGGTTTGTTTTCAGGAGAAATAGGAGTTACATAAAAACGTCCTACATAGGGCAAATTCATGTTCATAACATCCTTGTCGATAGTGAAAAAATAGTCGCCAGTACCATCCAATTCTATTGGCAATCCAAATTGAGGCTCAACCGAATTTGGGTAGAACGAAAAATTTAGACGTTCAATGCTTGCAATGTTTTTTTCTGCTTGCTCTGCTTGTTTTACCGCTCGTCGATCTTTTTTCTGTTCTTTTCTTTGTTCTTTACTTTGAGAATTTTGAGCTTGTGAGGATTGGACGCTTGACATAAAGAATATGCCGCATAAACCTAATGTAAATAAAAAGATTTTCATGATTTCGTTTTTTTTAGTTGAATACTTTTGTTTTTATTTTAATTACAACAAGTTAATTGTAAAAAAAGTTTTACTGGAAGACGTATTTTCAATAGTAATTTTATGTGGTTCTAAAGCTCTATTTGTGTGTTCTGTGGGTGTATAAAAAGAAAAGGTTGTCATCCCGACAACCAATCTTTATTGTTAACCTTAAAATCTAATACCATGAAAAAACACAGTTCAAAGATATGCGATTCTAAAATAAAAAGCAATCTATTTGATGTTAAATGTTGTTTTTTAACAAAAAAGTGGTATTATGTTGTTTGGAGGTGATTTTTTTTAATGTTTTTTTAGTGGTTTTGAGATAATATTGAGATATTATTCAGGGGAATCTTGATTGTGTGTTCTGTGGGTATGTAAAAAGAAAAGGTTGTCATCCCGACAACCAATCTTCATTGTTAACCTTAAAATCTAATACCATGAAAAAACACAGTTCAAAGATATCTTATTTTAAAATAAAAATCAATCTATTTGATGTTAAATGTTGTTTTTTAACAATAATGTGATATTGTGGGTTTGTTGTATTGTGAATTTAATATTTATTTAAAATTTTAGAGGCGATATTCGATTTAGTTATGATCAAAGAAGGTTTGGTGATATAAAAAGAAAAAGGTTGTCATCCCGACAACCAATCTTCATTGTTAACCTTAAAATCTAATACCATGAAAAAACACAGTTCAAAGATATACGATTCTAAAATAAAAAGCAATCTATTTTATGTTATATAGCATACTTTAACGAATTTATAACATTATTGAGTCCTTGTAACGCGATTTTAATATCTGATAAAGATTATGTACCTTTCCTACTCTAAAATTGACTTAATTTAAGAAAATGAGATCTTTTGATAAGAAAGTGTTGGCGAAATATATTTTTATTGCTGTAGCTATAGCCATTGCTATTAGTTTCCTCATTATTTCGAACCAGATGGCAGGAGATATGGCGAAGGATGAGAGGCAAAAGATGGAATTGTGGGCAGATGCTGTTAATATGGCTGCAAATAACGATGTGGTGGATGAATTGGACTTGACTTTAAAAATCTTATCAAGCAATAAAACTATTCCCGTTATATTATGTGATGAGTTTGATAACGTTATGATGACGGCTAATCTTGATATACCGGTCCAAGATAGTGTTGAATATCTGGCTGATAAGGTAGCGTCATTTAAGAAGTCGAATACTCCTATTGTTATTGAATCTCCTAATTTTAAGCAGTATGTTTATTATGGTGATTCGTCAACATTGCAACGTCTCCAATATTATCCCTTTATTCAGATCGGGGTGATGACTTTCTTTATATGTGTATCATTCCTGGCATTATTGAGTACGAAAAATGCAGAACAAAATAAATTGTGGGTGGGATTATCAAAGGAGACTGCTCATCAATTGGGTACACCCATATCGTCTATGCTTGCCTGGGTAGAATATCTGAAGAGTAAAACGACAGATGTATCGACGCTTAATGAGATGGAAAAAGATGTCATGCGTTTACAGGTAGTTGCCGATAGGTTTTCTAAGATTGGTTCTACACCTGCACCAGAGACACGGCAGGTTGGCGAAGAAATGATGCAATCGGTAGCTTATTTGGAGAAGCGGATTTCGAAGAAAGTCAAATTTGAATTTAATATTCCGGCTGAGCCTTTATATGCGAAAATAAGCACTTCTTTATTCAGTTGGGTTATTGAGAACCTTACGAAAAATGCGGTAGATGCTATGGAGGGGCAAGGACATATAACCTTCACTTTATCACAACGTAACGGTTTTGTTTGTATTGATATAACCGATACGGGAAAAGGGTTGCCTAAAGCCATGTTTAAAAGTATATTTTCTCCCGGATTTACCACTAAAGAAAGAGGGTGGGGACTAGGTCTTTCATTAGCTAAACGTATTATCGAAGATTATCACAAAGGTCGTATCTATGTAAAAAGTTCCGAAATAGGTGTTGGTACTACCTTCAGAATAGAGTTGATGAGGGTGCCTATAGCCTGAATAGGGATATAGGATGCTTTTTTTTAAGATTACGGATATCGATAATATAATTGCATTGCTGTATCCTAATGAAATATACAATAAGTGTAGAAACAGAAAGGGAATTTTCTATCCTTATACCAGTATTATTTTGACCCAAAACTCCGAAGATGTATCCAACTTGAATATCCTTCATCCTGCGGGTTCTTTTCTAATGCCTCTTTTTCGTCCAAGTATTTTTTCGTGGTCATACCATAGAGTTTACGGTCTTTACCTATCGGACAAACCTTTATGCATACTCCGCAAGGATAATGATAATCATCTTTGAGAGTTTTATGATATGCTGCACATTTGTACTTGTCCATGTCGGCAATCAGATTGCCTGTTGTTGTAAATGCCGAAGTCGGGCAACATTTATTGCATAATTCGCATTTTATGCAAAGCTCCTCCGTCAGCATATTGTCCGGCTCTATCTCTGCATCCGTCAATATAGAAACGAGTCTTACTCTCGGACCAAATTCTTTAGTCAGTAGTGTGTGATTGTAGCCGATTGTTCCAAGCCCCGCATACTTTCCTGCTAAAACATGTGAGAAAGCCGCTTCGGGCTTTTTTACCAATACGGATATATCGCCATAAGCATCGCGAGGAAAGAAAACAGCACGATGTCCTTTTCTGTTTAAAAGTGCCGAGAGCTGATAGGAGATGTCATCCAAGAGCCGATTTGTTGTGTTGTATAATTCTGAGTAAACGATAGAGGGAGTTGTGTCAAGTATGGGAATCATTATTTGCAACCCTAGTACAATAACAGTTTTGGAAAAGGGAAATATACTTTGTGGAAAATAAGATGGGGGAGTTTCGCCGTACTGTTCCCATCTGTCAACAGATGCGAAACCGATGATATCCACTCCCGATTGTTTTACTTTACGGATAATCTGTTGTTTGAGATTTGTATTTGTTTGCTTCTTTTCCATTCTCTTTCCTGTTTGATATTGTTTCTTTTATAGAATTGTCGTGTGTATGTATTGTTAAGCACGCTGATAGCGTAAGATATATCTGCCTGTGCTGGCAATTATCGAGTCGCTCAGTTTACCGAGAATGGCAAAAAGAACAATACAAGCAATGATTACATTGGCACGGCTTGTTTGCTGAGCATCATACATCAAAAATCCAAGTCCTTGTGATGCACCCATCAACTCAGCAGCTACAACAAACATCCATCCCAATCCCAATCCATTGCGCAATGCTGTAATCCATGTTGGAAAGACAGCCGGCATAATTATTCGGGTAATTTGCTGCTTTGCACTCAAAGAAAAGACTTCTCCCACTTCTATTAGTTTTTTATCTACCTGTTCAATTCCTGTTGACAATGTGAGGTACACTGGGAAAAATACACCTGTGGCGATAAGAATAATCTTGCTTTCTTCAAAAATACCAAACCACAGCAAAAACAAAGGAACCCATGCCATGGACGGGATATTTCGAAGCGATTGAAGAAGAGGGTCAAGCAGATTTCTTATTGTCTGCGAATAGCCCGTAATAGCTCCTGCGAGTGTTCCTGCTGTGGCTCCAATAAGGAAGCCGATTAGTACACGTAGTAGTGTAATGAGTACATGCCCCCACAATTCGCCGGTCATAGCCATCAGGTAAATTGTTTGAACGATTTCGAAAGGTGAAGGCAGCCAATCGGAGGGGATAAATCCTTTGAGTGAACTAATCTGCCAAAAGACAATGATAATTATCGGTAGAATCCAGCCCATATTAGTTGTTGTTTAAATATTTATCAAAATAAGTTGTATTGAATAATTCGGAGATAGCGTTATCGATATTTTTGTCCACATCAAGTAGATTTGCCTTTTGTAGAGCTTTTCCGGCTTTGGTTATATTTTCTTTTTGCTTTTCTGTTAACCGGTTATCACTAAGCCCTGTTCTTTGTAACATCAGGCTAGCAACCGGTATATCCAGTTTCGTTTCTTTAGCTATAAGCTCTAAATATTCATCGGGGTGATCAATAGCCCATTGCCGCCCTTTTTCATAAACAGCAAGTACTCTGGTTACAAGTTGAGGGTGTTTTTCTCCAAATTCTTTGCGAACACTGATTACATTGTATGAGTTAAAGTCGACATTTCGATAAAGGAATTTACCTTGTCGGCTGTATTCCACTTGTGCCATTAATGGGTCTAACCCTGCCCATGCATCCACACGATGGCGTATCAATTCGTTTTTGCCATCCGGATGTTGCAGTGTAACAACTTTTATATCCTCTAATGATAATCCTGCTTCGGACAGTGTACGCACCAAAAATACATAGGGATCTGTTCCCGGTGTTGCTGCAATTGTTTTTCCTTTCAATTCTTTGATTTCTGTAATTTTGCTGTCTGATGGAATAACAAGAGCTGTCCATTCGGGCGTTGAACTCACATACACAGTTTCGATAGGGTTTCCGTTTATAAAGCTCACTAATGCAGCCACTCCTGCTGAAGAGCCTATATCGATACTCTTGCTTCGGAGCAGTTCCATTGATTTATTACTCCCCTGGCTGAATACCCATCGTACAGATATATTGTCTTTTTTTAATTCCTCTTCGAGAAATCCTTGATTTTTTAAGACTAGGCTTATAGGGCTCCAGTTAGCATAATCGAGAATAATTTCTGTTATCTTTTCTTCCGTAGTATTCCCTTTTTGTTTTTTGCTTGGTAGGGCAATGAGTACAATTAAGGCTATAAAAACCACTGCTCCGGCGTAAATGAAATTCTTTTGTTTCTTGTCCATATTTATGAGTGCGTTATGCTTGTTTTAATTGTAGGTCAGTAGTTTTTCATGATTAAATGCTATATTCAATTTCTTGTTTCGGTGGGGTAAAGAATTCATTGTAAATATGTTTTCTGATTTCTACAAAAGCCGATTCATTTCGATTCCTCGGATGATAGAGATGTACAGGTATAATTTTGTGAATTTTGCCGGGGCGTGGAGTCATTACGATAACGCGGTCTGCCAGGAAAATGGCTTCTTCAATATCATGGGTGACCAAAATAGTCGTTGTTTTGTCTTTCTCGTGAATTTTAAGCAACTCTTCCTGCAATGTAACTTTAGTCATTGCATCAAGAGCGCCAAAGGGTTCGTCAAGCAATAGTATTTCGGGGTGATTTATTAATGCTCTGGCGATTGCACATCGCTGAGCCATTCCGCCGGATAGCTGTTGAGGATATGCTCTCGAGAAGTTTGTTAAACCTACAAGGGTTAATAGCTCATCTATTTTTTTTGAATTTTTTTCATGCTTATTTTTACGCCCGAAACTTATATTCTCTTCAACAGTCAGCCAGGGAAAAAGGCGTGATTCTTGGAAAACAAAACCGCGGTCACGTCCGGGTGCGTGAATATCTGATCCATTAATTTGTGCTTTACCAACATAATCCTGTATAAATCCTGAAACAATTCTTAAAAAGGTCGATTTTCCACAACCCGAACCGCCGACAATAGCTACAAATTCGCCTTCATAGATTTCTAAATTAATATCGGAAAGTACAGAAATTTCCACACCCTTCACCTGATAGGTTTTCGATAGGCTTTTTATGGATAATTTGACTGATTGCTTTTCTTTTGGATTCGCAAGATATTGTTCGTTCATAGTTGATAGACGTTGAGTAATTAAATTAATATTTGTGTTTTTATCTGATGAATGGTTGAAAGCTAAATGTGTTAATAACCTATATATTTATTTTGTTTTGATAGACAATAGCCATCATCATTGATAGTTAATGTGGTGCAAAGTTAGGGTTTGCTAATAACAGCGAAATACCATATATATGGCATTTTTATACCTTACTTTTGATATTATAAGGTAATGGGATGCTGTGCCTATACTCTTTCGCCCCCTGCTAAAAATAAAACTACGATTTGTAATCAGTGATGAAACCTAAAAGTCATGTAAAAAACGATTTCAATCTATTTTTCTAATTACCGTTTTTTTTGTTTTTGTCTGCTCTGATAGGAATATCATTTTTTATTATTCGACAGACACTTCTGTCTTTTCAGCATCGCTTTTTATATTATTTTTATCCGAATTTGCTGATAGAAATAAGGTGAGTGCTCCATCACTCGTAATATTATGAGTTGTGCCAAAGCTATCCAACAAAGCAAAGATTGTAATCATTAATGCGATACCTGCATCGTCTATTCCCAGAACTGCATGAATTAATCCAAGAGAAGTAATTAGAGTTCCGCCCGGCAATCCCGGAGCTGCTATGGCGAAAATTCCCAGTAGCGGGATAAAGATGAGCATCTTGCTCAAGTCGGGCATTGTTCCGTATAACAATTGAGAAACTGCTAAAGAAAGGAAAACAACATCAAGAATAGACCCGGGGAAATGTATGTTTCCAAAAAGCGGAATCGCAAAATCTCTTACATCACTCTTCAATACAGGTATTTTCTTGGTCTGTTCGATAGCAACCCCTAAACTTGCCGCAGATGATTGTGTTCCTAACGCGGTTAGTATCACCGGTCCGTAATATTTAAGTACCTGCCATGGATTAACCTTGGCATATAATCCGGCCGAAACATAAAGAATGGTCATCCATAATATATGGCATAATATAGTTATAAGTAAAATTGCCAGGAAGATAGGTAATCTTGATGCTAAGGCTCCCTCATAAGCCAATATCGAGAAATTAGCAGCTATGAAAAAAGGAAGTATGGGGATCAGTATTTTTTTTACCATAACGAAAACCAGATCCTGAAATTCATATAATGCCCCCTCTATTTTATCTGATTTTACCCAGATGATAGATAAGCCCAGAAGAAAAGCAAAGACTAAAGCGCTCAATACGGACATCAAAGGGGGAATGTCTAATTGGAACAAAATATCAGGTAGTTTTTGTGTAGTATCTGTAGTCGGGCTGATATTCAACAAAGGTATCATCTTATATCCGACTAAAGCTGCTAATGATGCACTCCCGATACATGAGCCATATGCTAACAACAATGAACGTCCTAATAATTTCGACGCATTTTTCTTCAATCGGGTTATTGCCGGAGTGATAAACCCGAAAATCAGAAGTGGAATAAGAAAAAATATAACTTGGCTCAGTATATGTTTCAATGGAAGTATTACTGATATGATAGTTTGATTGGCTACAAGACCTATGACTATTCCGCCAATAACACCAAGAAGCAGCTTTACTGTAGTATTCGATAAAATTCTTTTCATAAGAGACTAAAATTGAGGTCTCAGACCTTTTATTTTTTAATTCTGTAATCGAGTGCCGGCTTTCTATCGTCTAGCAAATCAATATAATTGAAATTGCCGAAGCAGCGTTTTGCCAGCTATTTTTATCCTACAAAATTAAGATTCGCATTCTCCCTAAGAAATACCATATATATGGTATTTTAATCGCATATTTTAGCTAGTGCTAATCTTGACTATCTATTATGTTATAGACTGAGTTATTATCTTATTATTTTTGTGTTTACTTCTTTTCGTATTGGATGTTGAGATATCCGGATTTCGGCGATTTGTAAATAGTTATTATAGCTCTCACTTTTTTTGAATAAGATATCATACACTCTGAAATGTTTAAGATAGTATAAAGAGATGTTTTTTTTCAGAATCAGTTATTTTGTGTGATATCTAAAGTTGTGCAAATTTATTATATACAAAAAAAAGGATGACTTCTTTTAGAAATCATCCTTCTCTTATATGAAAATAATATTACTTCACTTCTTCAAAATCAACATCGGTCACATCTCCGTCATTGTTTGGTTGTGCGCCTCCTTGATTTGGGTTAGCTTGTTGATTTGGATCAGCTGCCCCACCTGTTGCATTGTACATTTCTTGGCTCAAAGCTTGAAATAATGTATTTAATTCAGCCATTGCTGTATCCAATGCAGGGATATCTTGTGCTTTGTGAGCATCTTTTACTTTGTTCAAAGCAGCTTCGATAGGAGCTTTTTTGTCAGCAGGAATCTTATCTCCAAGTTCAGCTAATTGTTTTTCTGTTTGGAAAATCAATGTATCAGCTTGATTCATCTTGTCGATTCTTTCTTTTTCTTTTTGATCTGATTCTGCATTAGCCGCAGCTTCGTCCTTCATTCTTTGGATTTCAGCATCGCTTAATCCCGAAGAAGCTTCGATACGGATAGATTGCTCTTTTCCGGTTGCTTTGTCTTTCGCTGATACTTTCAAGATACCATTTGCGTCAATATCGAAAGTTACTTCGATTTGAGGTACACCACGTTGTGCTGGTGGCAGACCGTCAAGGTTGAATACCCCGATTTGTTTGTTGTCTTTAGCTAACGGACGTTCTCCTTGCAATACATTGATTTGTACTGATGGCTGATTGTCTGCTGCTGTAGAGAATGTTTCGCTCTTACGAGTTGGGATAGTTGTGTTAGACTCGATTAATTTAGTCATTACACCACCCATTGTTTCGATACCTAACGAAAGTGGAGTTACATCAAGTAACAATACATCTTTTACATCTCCTGTTAATACACCGCCTTGGATAGCTGCACCTACTGCAACCACTTCATCGGGGTTAACACCTTTTGATGGAGCTTTTCCGAAGAATTTTTCTACTTCAGCTTGTACAGCAGGAATACGAGTCGATCCACCTACTAGAATAACTTCATCGATGTCTGAAGTTGAATATCCTGCATCTTGAAGAGATTTGCGACATGGTTCGATACATGCACGAATCAAGCTGTCGGCCAATTGTTCGAATTTAGCACGAGTCAATGTTTTAACCAAGTGTTTTGGCATTCCATTAACAGGCATAATGTATGGTAAATTGATCTCAGTAGATGTTGCACTCGAAAGTTCGATTTTGGCTTTTTCAGCAGCCTCTTTCAAACGTTGAAGAGCCATAGCGTCTTTGCGTAAATCAAGACCTTCATCTTTTAAAAATTCTTCAGCTAACCAGTCGATAATAACTTGGTCAAAATCGTCACCACCTAAGTGAGTATCTCCATTAGTCGATTTCACTTCAAAAACACCATCACCTAATTCTAGGATCGAAATATCGAATGTACCACCTCCAAGGTCAAATACAGCGATTTTCATTTCGTGTTTTTTATCCAAGCCATAAGCAAGAGCAGCAGCAGTAGGTTCGTTTACGATACGTTGAACTTTAAGACCTGCAATTTCTCCGGCTTCTTTAGTTGCCTGACGTTGTGCATCGTTAAAGTAAGCTGGTACAGTAATAACTGCATCTGTAACTTCTTGACCTAAATAATCTTCGGCAGTTTTCTTCATTTTTTGAAGAATCATAGCCGATATTTCTTGAGGAGTATAAAGACGACCGTCAATATCTACACGAGGTGTATTGTTGTCTCCTTTTACTACTTGATATGGTACACGGTGTACTTCACCGGCTACCTGATCCCAAGTTTCTCCCATAAATCTTTTGATAGAGAAGATGGTTTTCTCAGGGTTTGTGATAGCTTGACGTTTAGCGGGATCTCCTACTTTACGTTCTCCACCTTCGATGAACGCAACAATAGAAGGTGTAGTTCTTTTTCCTTCGTTGTTAGCGATAACGATTGGTTCGTTACCTTCCAATACAGCAACACAAGAGTTTGTGGTACCTAAGTCTATTCCTATTATCTTTCCCATTTTTAAATTATATATTTATTGTTATTTTATTATTTCTTTACTTATAAGATGTCGTTTTGTGACGACACTAGAGGATAAACAAATGTTGTGCCAAAAAATGAGAAAGAACGAAGTGTGACAAAGTGACAGAATGTTTTTTTCTATTAGTAAAGCAAGTGTATGACCTAGTTTGGAGGTAGGTCAGAATGGAAAGAAGCATACATTGGAAAGGTTATATGCAATACTTATCTTATTCAATAAGGGTTGAATGGTTAAATGATAGTTAAATATGTTGTTTTAAAGTGTTGTTTGTCAGTATTACTAACAGGTATGTATGTTAGGAACTAGCTTGTAAGAGAATTTTTGTATATATACATTTGCCCACACAATGATAAACAAAATCAAACATTATGACAACAGAAATAAATAAAGCGAAAATGTATCGTTTTGTAGAATTTATAAATACTGCAGACGAGAGACTTTCAAAGGAGTTGATTTCGGAGGATGCTATATTTTATGCACCAACAAGTCCTGATCTTATAAAAGGACCGGCAGGTTATATTTCAATTATTGAATTGATGCGTAGCGGTTTTCCTGATGTTCAATGGTTATTGGAAGAGATGGTTGCGGAGGGAAATACTGTTGCTGCGCGTTTTGTTTTGGAAGGAACGCATCAAGGGGTGTTTTTTGGAATAGCACCCACGGGAAAAAAGATCAAAGTTCAGGCATTGAATTTCTATTATTTCTTGAATGGTAAAATCATTAAGGAATATGGACAGCCTGATTTGCTCGGTTTATTGCATCAGATAGGAGCAACTTCTGTATAGGATTAATAAAAAAAGGTTGTGTCAAACGTATTGACACAACCTTTTTTTCTATTTAAAACTTTAGGGTCTTGTGACCTTATTTTTTAGGAGAGGCCGCATGTCTTGCATTCAGCATCTCAATAACTTTGTTCGTGATATTATATTTTTCTTTAGCATAAAGAACATTATCTAAACCTGAATTGCTAAAGATGATATGATAATTAGCTGTCTTGTTAAATTCTTTTATGCAAAGTCTTACAGAATCTGCCAACTGATTGTTAACTCTGATTTGTTCCATAGTCAATTCATTATCTAAACGACCTGCGGTTTGTTCAAGTTCCGCTCCCAGTTTTTGGATGCGTGCAGCTTCTTGTTCGGCACGTTCTTGACTAAGAAATGCGTTATTTTGGTATTTACGTTGAAACTCTTGTTGTTCGCTAACCAATTGTTTTTGTTTTTGATTGATGGAAGCTCTCGAAGCTTCAGTTTTTTTCATAAGTGCATCACTTGCTTCTTTAGCATATTGGTAGTTTGTTAAAACACTATCAATATTTACATAAGCAATAGGTAAAGTTACAGTAGTGTCATTTTCAAATTTAAGAGATGTTACATTCTCTGAATTTGTTTTGGTCTTAAAGAATAGAATAAAAAGTATTATGATAGCAACAGCTAAAATACCATTTATTACAAGAGAAAGATTTTTCATATAAATAACTTAATGTTGATGACTAAAATATAATGTTACTAGTATCTATTATTATTTTGTTCCGCAAAAATAGAATCAAATTTTAAATTTCTATCATTTTATTCCACAATAAATGAAATTAAGACCTAAAAATCTTTATTGCAGCACAAAAACTGTTTTTTATTCGAAGCACAAAGATAGACCTAATAGTTGGAGATGGTATTCAGACTAACTATAAAAGATGTGAAAAAGTTTGTGTATGCTTGTGTATTTCTCTACTTTTATAGTAATAAATAAGGTGTATTACATGAAAGATTTAATAAATTAGATAGTATGACAATAAATGATCTGAAACCCCATATTGTTTGGAAATATTTTCATGAACTGACTCAGGTTCCAAGACCTTCTAAAAAAGAAGAGAAAGTAATAGCCTATTTGCTTGACTTTGCAAAAATACATAACCTTGAAGTTAGAAAGGATGATGTAGGCAATGTGCTCATTACCAAACCTGCAACTAAAGGAAAAGAAAAACTTCCTACTGTTATTCTTCAAGGACACGTTGACATGGTGTGTGAAAAGAATAGTGGAACGGTACACGACTTTGATAATGACCCTATTGAAACGTATGTGGATGGAGATTGGCTAAAGGCTAAAGGTACAACCTTAGGTGCAGATAATGGCGTGGGGGTAGCAGCTGCGTTAGCTATACTTGCTTCGGACGATATAGAGCATGGAAGGTTGGAGTGTCTGTTTACTGTAGATGAAGAAACTGGTCTTACTGGAGCTTATGCTTTGGGGCAAGATTTTCTGACAGGAGATATTCTGATCAATCTTGATACTGAGGAAGAAGGCGAGCTTTACATTGGTTGTGCCGGAGGAAAAGGTACAAATGCCACTTTTAAATATACAGAATGCGAAACTCCAATGAATCAGTTCTGGTTTAAGTTGGATGTCAAAGGATTGAACGGAGGTCACTCGGGTGCAGAAATACATAAGGGACTTGGCAATGCTAATAAGATATTGAACCGTTTCTTGTGGACTATCTCCCGTAAGATGGAAGTGCGTCTAGCTACTATTTCGGGCGGAAACTTACACAACGCAATTGCACGTGAGGCTTCGGCTGTGGTAGGTGTTCCTGTTGGAGATAAAGATAGAGTAGTAGCATTATTGAATGTATTTATTGCTGAAATCGAAGACGAATTGAAAGTGGTAGATCCTAATGTTCAGATTCAGATTGAGTCTACCGACGAGCCTCAAACTGTAATAGATGAGAAAACTACTTGTGGCTTATTAAACTCTATTTGTGTATGCCCTCATGGGGTTTTGGCTATGAGTCACGATGTGCCGGGTCTGGTTGAAGCATCTACAAATCTGGCCTCAGTGAAAATGAAAGAGAATAATACAATTGTAATTGGTACCAGCCAACGTAGTTCTACAGAATCTCTGAAAAATTATGCTGCCAATATGGTGAATGCCGCCTTTACTTTAGGAGGTGCAAAAGTGGAACATAGCGAAGGATATCCGGGATGGAAACCTAATCCCGATTCTCAGATTTTAAAAGTAGCACAAGAATCATTTAAAAGACTATATGGTAAAGATCCCGAGGTAAAAGCTATTCATGCCGGTTTGGAGTGTGGTTTGTTCCTTCAGAAATATCCTCATTTGGATATGGTTTCCTGTGGTCCTACCATTACTGATGCTCACTCTCCTGCCGAGCAGGTAAATATTCCATCGGTAGATAAGTGGTGGAGGCTGTTGCTTGATGTATTGAAAAATATTCCTGAAAAGAAATAAGGGGTCGTAAGCTTTACGGTCAACAAATAATAAAAGGTCTGAGACCTTCAATATATGTAATAAGATATAGGACAAGGTAAACTTTGTCCTATATTTGTCTATTATAGAAATAAAAAATTAAAATGTTATGGGAAAAATGAAAGTAGAAATATGGTCGGATATAGCTTGTCCGTATTGTTATATAGGAAAACGTAAATTTGAAAATGCTTTGGCTAAATTTCCTCATGCAGATGAGATCGAATTAGTATGGCACAGTTATGAGTTGAATCCCGATTTACCTAAAAAGCCATTCGGAAAATCGTATTATGAATATTTTGCCGGTATACATCATTCAACAGTGGAGGAGGCAAAAGCCGATTTGCAGGAATTGGTCGATCTGGCAAAAGAAGTTGGCTTGGATTACCATTTCGAAAAACTAGTGGTTGCCAATACTTCGGATGCTTTAAGGTTGATCAAGTTGGCTAAAAAACATAAACTGGCTGATGAGGCAGAAGAAGTTCTCTTTAAAGCTTATTTTGTAGATGGTGAAGATATTAGTGATAAAGCTACTTTGGTGCGTCTCGGAACGGGTATTGGTTTGCCTGAAGACGACATAATGGCTTTGTTGAATGGAGATGAGTTTATTATAGATATTGAAGCTGATATCAGATTCAGTGAAGATGAATTGGATCTCGAATATATTCCTTTTTACTTGTTTAATGGCAGAGACATCATACAAGGTTCCTTAGCTGACGAAGAGTATGCGGAGGTCTTGAACAAATCGTATGACTTCTGGAAACAAAATGGAGCTTCTAAAGGTGGAGGTGGTGACAGACACAAAGGTCGTGCTTGCTCTCCCGATGGAACATGTAGTATTTAATTTGAGACTATTGATATAGAATATGAAGTTAGTTGTTTATATCATAGCGCTCATTACATCACTCTCCTTGTTTTTTGCATGTAGTAACGATGATAATTTTTCGAATAGTAGCAGCCTTCGATTGTCTTTTTCTACCGATACCTTGCGTTTCGATACTGTTTTTACGACAATTGGTACAGCTACCAAGCGTTTGAAAATTTACAATCGAAATAAAGATGCACTAAACATTAACTCTATTGAATTGATGAATGCGGCAAATACCGGATTCAGAATGAATGTAGATGGTGTAAGTGGTAACAAAATAAGTAATGTAGATATTTTAGGGAAAGACAGTATTTATATATTCGTAGAGGTAACAGTTGATCCGCTGAATCAAAATAAACCGATGCTTGTAGATGATTCCATCCGCTTTCAATTCAATGGAGTGACCCAGTATGTACGTCTCGAAGCCATAGGCCAGGATGTAATTCTCTGGCGAGGGAAGACTATAAATGCGGATACTACGCTTACTTCCGAAAAACCATTTCTTGTATTTGACGGATTGACTATATCGAAAGGAGCAACTTTAAATATTCAGAAAAATGTGCAGATGTTTTTCCACAGTGGAGCAAAAGTGTTAATTAACGGTCGCATAGATGCTGTTGGTACAATTGCCGAGCCGGTTGTATTTAGAGGTGATCGCTTGGATAATTTATATCAGTCGGGTAATGTGCCTTTTGATCGAGTTCCTGGACAATGGGGTGGGATAGAAGTTGCAGCCGATAGTTACGACAATAATTTTGAGAATGTAAGAATACGTAATGGTATTTATGGTATATTTTTCCATGATTCAGACCCTACAAAGCAGAAGGCTACATTTATGAATACAGTTATCCAGAATTCGAGTAAGGAAGTTCTTTGGGCTGTCAATTGTAAAATAACCGCAAAGAATACTTTGTTAGCCAATTCGGGCGGATACACAGTTCGATTGTTAGGTGGTAGTTACGATTTTCTACAATGCACCATTGCTAATTATATGGATGCCAACTGGGGATTTTTACCTCGTAGGAATGCTATGTTATTATCCAATACGGGTTCGAATGTTGTCGAAAAGCAGGTAAGCTATCCTTTGATAAATACTTCCTTTACAAATACTATAATTGCAGGAAGAGGAAACAGCGAACTTGAACTGAAAAAAAATAATGAGCTTGGCTTCAACTATTCTTTTTTGAATTGCTTGATAAAAAATAAAGGAACGGATGACACTGTTTTTGTAAATACAGTATGGAATGTCGATCCGGCTTTCAAGTATATATATTCGTTTGAGTCGGCTGGCGGAAATACAAGCCTGTATTACTTTTATAACTTCAGATTATCCGAAAATTCGCCGGCTATACATAAAGGTTCGCGTCAGGCGGCAGTCTCCCTTCCATTTGATTTGGTTGGTGTTTCACGTCGTAGTGACGAAGGTCCTGATATAGGTTGCTTCGAATGGGAAAAATAATAGATACTGTAAGGGGCGAATAATTTTCGTCCCTTACGTTTTTTTGTAATTGAAAGTATTTAATGATATACCCCCTGCTTTGAAGGCTTAGTATATATCTTCCTGTACCAATTCTATAAATAATTCAGCAAGTTTATCTGTTACAGCTTCGGCATATTTCCGACCCTTTTCGGCAGTTGATTTATGAGGATTACCAATACCTGTATCTTGTGAAACTTTAGACCAATTGCGTGGAGTCCATGCAATACCTTCCCGAAGAGTTTTTGCTTTAAATGGTGTGTAAGTTCCATTGCCCGCTACCGTTAAATTAACCAGATCGGGGCGGTAATGCATCAATACCGAAGTTTCCAGTTCGTCCGCATGATCTCCCGGCTCATCAAAATAATCTTTAGTAGGAATTACCTTAAACCAGTCTGCAGCCACAATCAAAAAGTCAGGATAATCTACTGCTAGATCACGGATCATATTCTTGAAGTTATTCCCACCATGTCCGTTTATGATTATCAGCTTATTTATTTTTTGTCTGTAAAGCGATGCCACTATGTCTGACAATATTGCCTTTTGAGTTTCGTAACTTGCATGTAGGCAGAAAGGTAAATTCAATTGTCCCGGGTTTTGTGATCCAAAAGGAACTGGCGGTAATATCATTCCTAGAATATCAGTTTGTTCGTATGCTTTCTTTACACCATCGAAAGCTGTATCGTGTGCCAGATAACAATCGGTTAAGTAAGGCAAATGATAATTGTGGGGTTCGGTAGCCCCCCATGGCAAAACAGCATAATCGTATTTTAGGTCTTGGGTATCGTTATACGAAGCTGATAATATGTCTAATTTATTCATAGCGAAAAGTGGTTTAATAATAAAGTTTTAATCTGTTCATGCAATTGTAAGTAAATCGAATTATAATTTTGATTATAATTCCGGCAATGAAGTTACAGCTATTTAACGAGTAATCAACCATGCAATATATTTTTATACCCTCACAAGATCCATATATTCTATTCAGTTAATTATGTCAATCAGTAGTTGGGATTATATGTTCAATTAAATTGTCTTTTACTACGCGCAATCACAGATTGCTTGTATTCCTTTTGCCCAAATCCGCAAAAGGAATCAAAAAGGCTTTGTGCGGCGTGGCTCACCTGTCTGACTAAAGCATGCAGGCTAAACTAAACCTACTGCCTTTCGGCACGTTTAGTTTTACGCCCGCTTCGCTTATCAGCCAACGGCTGCACCACTGATGCACTGGGGCTGACGCCTGCAAATGGCTTTGTCCGTCAGGCTTCTCGACCTTGGCGTTTGCACGGGGTACCCGCAGGATGAAGAAAGCGTTAAGAAACAAAAGGATATCAATAGTAAACGTTTTTCTTTTGTTTTAGCTTTCGAGACCGTAGCGGGTCGGGCAAAAGGCACAGTCTTGATCTTTTGTTTCGTTTTGCATCAAGGCAAAATGAAAAACAAACCCAAAGGGTGCGTTAGAATAATTGAACATTAAACATAACAAATCAACTACTTATTCGAGTAAAAGACAGTTTTCTTCTCCCTTGCATATATTTTCTTTAAAATTTAAGAAATCTCTTGATATTTATGCATAACTTATTGACTTTCGCTATTAAAATAAACTTTAAATGTGTATTTTTGTAAAATTCGAAAATCTTTATATTTTTAGATAAGAAAGGCATGGATACTGAGAAGCAGCATTTGTTGGACAATCGTTATTTGCGTATGGCGATGATTTGGGCCGAAAATTCCTATTGTAAAAGACGCAAAGTGGGTGCTCTTATTGTAAAAGATAAAATGATAATTTCTGATGGATATAATGGAACACCGTCCGGATTCGAGAATATTTGCGAAGATGAAAATTATTTGACAAAACCTTATGTCTTACATGCCGAAGCTAATGCTATTACTAAGGTTGCCCGTTCGCATAACAGTAGTATGGGAGCTACGATGTATGTTACAACATCGCCTTGCATGGAGTGTTCGAAACTTATCATACAGTCGGGAATAAAAAGAGTGGTATATAGTGATAAATATCATAATATGGATGGTTGCGAGCTTCTCGAAAGAGCCGGTATCGAAACCATTTTTATAGATTTGACAGAATAAACAAAAATAAACTATAAGTACTAAATATAACATGTCGAAGACAGAACCGACTGTTGTATTTGTACTTTCAAACTAATAAAAAGGCCTGAAGCCTTAATATCAACACATATAATTTTTGATTTCAATGAGATCAACATCTAGTAGTAAGAGATACTTTGTTTGGTTACCCTTGTGGATTGCTTTTGGTATTGTAATTGGCATTATTATTGGCAACGGGTTTTCAATATTCACATCACAGAAAACTATTTTTAGTGGAGGTAATAAATTTGATGCAGTACTTCAATACATCAATGAAGCATATGTAGATACCGTGAATACCGATGAATTGGTTGAAAAAGCTATTCCCGGCTTGATAGCCGAGCTTGATCCACATTCGGCATATTTTACCGCAAAAGATATGGAACTGATGGGCGATGATCTCGAAGGCCATTTTAGTGGCATCGGTGTTCAGTTCGTTTTACGTAACGACACCATAATGGTGGTAAGTGTTATCACCGGAGGACCTTCTCAGGCAGCAGGTATTCGTCCCGGCGACCGAATTGTATATGTTAACGATAGTCTGTATGCCGGTAAGGATATGACTAACGAAAAAGTAATGAGGAGCTTAAGAGGAGCAGAAGGTACGGATGTGAAATTGGGTATCGTACGATTAGGTAATGCTAAGCCCATAGATATTACTGTCAGACGTGGCGATATACCTGTTAATACAGTAGATATATCTTATCAGCCCGTCGAAAAAGTAGGATATATAAAAATCAGTAAATTCGGTGGAACTACTACTCAGGAGTTTATTTCGGCTATATCGAAACTTAAAAAACAAGGAAGCGAATCATTTATTATAGACTTGCGTCAAAATACAGGGGGTTACCTCAATGCTGCTATCGATATGGTAAATGAATATCTGGATAAGGGTGAACTAATTGTTTATACTCAAGGTAGAGCCTTTAAACGTGAAGATGCTATTGCCAACGGTTCGGGTACATCCAAAAAAGATCAGTTGATTGTATTGATGGACGAAGGCAGTGCTTCGGCCAGTGAGGTCTTTGCCGGAGCCATTCAGGATAACGACAGAGGATTGATAGTTGGCCGCCGTTCATTTGGTAAAGGCTTGGTTCAGCAACAACAAAAATTTACAGACGGATCGGCTCTAAGGTTGACTATTGCACGCTATTATACACCTGCAGGACGTTCGATTCAAAAACCCTATGAGCTAGGAAAATCGAAAGATTATAATGACGATTTAATGAATCGCTACTTACGAGGCGAATTTGATTCACAAGATAGTATCAAGCAAGAAAACGAACCTGTGTTCCATACTTTAGGAGGTCGTTTAGTGCATGGAAACGGAGGCATAATGCCCGATGTGTTTATTCCCAGAGATACCGTAGGAGTTAATTCTTATTACATATCGGTGATGAATAACGGTTTAGTGTACGAATATGCATTTATGTATACCGATAAAAACCGTCAGCGTCTTGAGAAATTTACCAACTGGAAAGATATGGATGCTTACTTGTCGTATCAGCCTTTGGTTGCGAACCTTATCAGCTTAGCCGATACTAAGGGTATTCGTTACAGGCCTTATTTGGTAGCAGAATGCCGTAACTTATTGACTCTACAATTGAAAGCGAATATTATCCGTAATTTCTTTGGAGACGAAGGCTATTACTCGATGATTCTTCAGGATGATATTGTTCTGAAAAAAGCGATAGAGCTTATACAGGAAAAGAAAGCATATCCGGCTGCTATAAAAGCACAGGCATATAAAAAAATAAGTTACCAGTTAACTCCATCCAATATCCCTGATTGGAGGGAAACTTTTCCTTCTCTTTGGTGGGGGTGATGGTGCTATAACCTACTTTTAACTTGTAAATTAAGAAATATTGAATTCGAAACTAGATTCCGCTAAGGATAAATTAAGAAAAGAAATTGCTGCAGAGAAGCGTCAATATACATCAGAACAATTACTTCAGATGTCGGATGAAGTATTCTCTGTACTCGAAATAACAGGGATGTTCAGAGATGCATCTACCATATTTATATACAATGCGATGGCAGATGAGGTATCAACACAAGCTTTCATCGAAAAGTGGAAATCGGAGAAAACTTTCTACCTGCCTGTTGTTAAAGATGAGCATCTGGTCTTTCGTAAATTAGAAAATAATACCTCTTTCGAAAAATCGAAAATAGGAGTTGATGAACCCATTGGCGATGATTTCACAAACTTCTCGAAAGTGGATTTGATAATTGTTCCCGGAACGGCTTTTGATCGGAAATGCAATCGGGTGGGGCGTGGTAAAGGATATTATGATCGTTTTTTGACAAATATAAAGGCTCCTAAAGTTGGTGTTTGTTTCGACTTTCAATTAAAAGATCAAATACCAGCCGATGAAAGAGATATAAAGATGGATATGATTGTAGGCGAAAATGAATTGATTTGGTAAGCCATTACTATTCATTCTAATTTGTGACTCTCAAGGTCTCGTGTCTATTTATTATCCATCCGAGTACAATAACGATTGATCGTTATAACCTTAAAATGCAGCATTAAATACTTTTTGTTACTTTAAAAAATCTGATAAAATGAAACGTATAAGAACTTATCAGGCAGGTTTACTTTCTTTAAGTCTGCTGTTGAGTGGGATGTTTTCATCCTGCACTAATGATGATCCCCCCAAACCTTATGGAGTATTGCCTTCTGCAGATCAGCTCGAATGGCAAAAAATGGAATATTACATGTTTATTCATTTCGGACCCAATACATTTACCGATGTAGAGTGGGGAAATGGAAAAGAAGATCCAAAAGTATTTAACCCTACTGACGTTGATTGCCGCCAATGGGCAGCGACAGCTAAAGCAGCGGGTATGAAAGGTATAATTCTCACCGCTAAACATCACGATGGATTTTGTTTGTGGCCCAGCGAATATAGTACACATACCGTGCGTGAGAGTTTGTGGAAAGATGGAAAAGGCGATTTGTTGAAAGAATTGTCGGAAGCCTGTAAAGAGTATGGTCTTAAATTCGGAGTTTACCTCTCGCCGTGGGATCAAAACCATCCTGCATACGGAACACCCGAGTATAATCAGATTTTCGCAAATACTTTAACCGAAGTTTTGTCGAACTACGGTCCTATATTCGAACAATGGTTTGATGGTGCTAATGGTGAGCATGAAGGCGGAAAAAAGCAGGTTTATGATTGGAAAATGTTTCATGATATAGTATATAAAAATCAACCTCATGCAATAATATTCAGTGATGTAGGTCCCGGCTGCCGTTGGATGGGTAACGAACGAGGTGTTGCAGGCGAAACCAATTGGTCACGCTTGAATATCGAAGGTTTCGGACCCGGAAAAGCTGCTCCGCCTACAGATACACTTAATATCGGAAATGTACATGGTGCTGCATGGGTGCCTGCCGAAACAGACGTATCGATACGTCCGGGATGGTTTTTCAGCCCCTCTACAAATGATAAAGTAAAAAGTATCGATCAGCTAATGGATATATATTATACATCAGTTGGACGGAACTCTAATTTATTACTGAATGTCCCACCGGATAGAAGAGGGCGTATACATGCCAATGACTCTACCCGTTTGATGGAATTTCATAAAGAGATAGAATCTATCTTTAGTAACGATCTATCAAAAGGAGCAACTGTAAAAGCGTCTAAGACCAGAGCTAATTCGTCTAAATACGCTGCTTCGAACTTATTGGACGATAATTATGATAGTTATTGGACTACAGACGATGATGTTCTTACAGCTTCATTAGAAATAGATCTCGGACAAGCAAAATCGTTTAACAGATTAGTGCTTCAAGAATATATTCCACTGGGACAACGTGTGGCAAAATTCAATGTTGAATACTTGAATGGCGATAAATGGGAAGAGGTTGCTCAGGCTACCACTATAGGTTATAAACGTATATTGAGGTTTCCTACTATTACGACCCAAAAGTTGAGAATCAATATTCAAAGTTCGCTGGCATGCCCGATATTAAACAAGGTCGGATTATTTGCCGCTCCTGAAAAGCTGTCATCTCCTGTTGTTATGAGGAATAAAGAAGGAGTTGTTTCTATTGCATGTGCCACCCCTGAGCCTGTTATTTATTACACAACAGATGGCAGTGAGCCTACAACTTCATCTAAAGTGTATAAAGGAGAGTTTAAGTTGTCTGAAGGCGGTACTGTAAAAGCTCTTGCAACCATAGATAAGGGAAAGAACCAGAGCGAAGTTGTATCTGTTGTATATGATATTGCACCCGTTCTGTGGTCGGTTGTATCGCCTGTAGCAGATAATCTGTCGTTTATAGTGGATGGTAACCCCAACTCTTATGTGGCAGTTAAAGATAATACACCTGTTGTTATAGACTTAGGCAGTAAACTAAACCTTAAAGGGTTTTCTTACGATCCATTGAAAAGCGAGACTGCTAACAATGTTTATAAGTATAATTTATATACTAGCTTGGACGGTAAGACTTGGACTAAGGTGCAAAGTAATGCTGCGTTCAATAACATAAAGAATAATCCTATAAAGCAAAATGTGTTGTTTGATAAAGCGGTAGAAGCGAAGTTTTTGAAGTTTGAACCTTTGCAGACGACAGCTTCATCGAAAGATTATATTGTAGCCGAATTAGGTGTTATAACTAAATAAGATTATTTATAATCTCAATAAAAAAACAGGCAAGTCATTAAATGACTTGCCTGTTTTTTTATTGCTAAAGGTTTTATCGTTTTTTATGTCTTACTTTGCTTTCTCAAAATCTTCTTGTAGACGTTTTACATCATCCGGATTTGTTGCTTCCATCTTTATAGCCTTAGCGTCTTTTGCAACTATTACAAGCGATTTGTATTTTGGATGTTTAAATACCAACTCTTGATCGCCTCTTGCCATAATAGCATATTCGCCATTGGCATTCGAAAGAGATTTGGGGTTAGTGCCTTGTATGGCGATTGTAACACCTTCGATAGGTTTGTCATCCGCAGTATTTACAATTTTACCATTTATGAGTACTTCTTTTTCCTGCTGCTTTGTCTTTTTTATGTCTTTTGAATCATAAATGTAAAATGATACAACACATAATAAAACCAATATTATACCTAATTTAGATTTCATGATTATCGTTTTATTTGTTATTTAATTTTTAAAGAAACGGATTAACCTTTTTTACTTGCTCAAAGTTACTCACTGTTAATACAAATTGATATTCGAAGATACATCATTTTTTTTATTTCTTAAAACAGCCGGTTCTATCTTTGCACTTATTCCATTTATACGTCACTCTTAATACAATTTTAGGGTCAATGATTCGGGCAAATGAGCAGTAAGATGTTTTTATTAGATTGTTCAGCTTTTCGGGTGTTTTAAACTGTTAGCATTTCAAGTGATTTTATTTTTACTTCCATGTTTTCGTATTTCTAAAATAAGTATGCCATGTTATTGTTTGGTTATATTGAGGTACTGTAATTGCTTTTTATATAATACAATAGCTTCATTGTTTCTTTTATTAGAATTGATAATAAGGTTGTTTGTTAACATCTGAGTAGTACTTTTTTAGAGTATATAATAAGGCTGTAAAAGCTATTGTAAGTAAGGCTTTTGATGTTTTTCATTGTTGTCTGTTTTTAGATTTAACATTTTTTACTCATTTTATTTTTGATATTTTTAATTTTTGCCTCCAATTCGTCTAGATCCTAGTAGATAAAAGGAATTTCAATAAATGTGTCTATCTGACCCTGTGGTCAATTGTTACATTGTATTCTCTTATTTATAGAGAATGTGTCAGCAAAAATTCCATAAAAAGAACATTTTTTTTTTATATCGTTGCACACTTTTATAAAATCATGTAGCTTTGCCCGCTATATAAAACAGCGAAAATTGAGATTTTTCAAACAAAATAGAGAACGGTCTGTAGATTATACAGATGAGGAACTGTTAGGGCAATATCGAGAGACTGGGGATTCCGAGTATTTTGGTCAGCTTTATAACAGGTATATTCCGTTGGTATATGGTCTCTGTTTGAAATATTTGCAAAACGAAGATCAATCTCAAGATGCAGTGATGGAAATATTCGAAAATTTACTTCCCCGAGTTGGCACTTACGAAATTAAAGTTTTTAAAACATGGCTATATAGTGTAGTCCGAAATCACTGTTTTCATCTGTTAAAGGAAAATAAAAAAGAAATAATTGTAGATTTTGATTCCACGGTTATGGAATCTGACACAATTTTAACTCTATTAAGTGAAGACGTGGAAAAAGAGCAGGAAGATGCATTAAATTATTGCATGGCGAAGCTCTCCGAACCACAACGAATATCGATAAATAAGTTTTTCTATGAAGAAATGTCTTATGCCGATATTGTTGCACTAACAGGATATGATCTGAAAAGCGTAAAAAGCTACATTCAAAATGGTAAACGTAATTTGAAATTGTGTATAGAAAGCAGACTGAACAATGAAGTTTCTTGATTACATACAAGGAGTCCGTAGAGGGAAAGGCGCTCATCGTATAGAACACGAAGCGATGAATGATCCTTTTTTGTCTGCTGCTATCGAAGGATATGATTCTGTCGAAGGGAATCATGCTGCTCGAATAGCACGCATGCAGGCATCTATACTTGCCCGTACTACTTTGCATGATACAAGGTCAGGAGCATGGAAAATAGCTGTTGCAGCTGTTGCCGTCATTGCTTTGCTTAGTGGATACTTTGCTCTTATGAATCATGAGTCATCAATGGCTCTTGCTCATGAGACCGAAAATTCATATATAAATCTATATGCTCCCGAAGTATATATAGAACAAAAAAGACTGGAGCTTACTGCAATGATGGAAAATGATCCATCACAAGATGCATCCGTAGAATCGGTTGTTCCTATTTCAAATCTCGATGATGTAATCAAGCCGGTAGAAGTACTTCCCTTATATTTACCAGGAACTTATGCTGATCTTAAGAAAGAAGAATCGCAAGAAATGTCTACTTCTACAGAAGATAATAAGAAAATATTTATTGCCGATGCTTCATCCTCTATTCTCGCAGAAGCTAAAGTTCCCGTAACTCAATCGGGAAACACTAAAGCACAGCAAATGCCAGAAAAGTTAAAAGATGCATGGACTACCAAAGAAGTAACTGAAGTAACCCGAAGCAGAATAGTTGAGGTAAATAAAAGCACAGGAAAAGGTAAGAATGAACGTGTTATGGAGATGGCTGTTGCTGAAGAACCAACAAGGTCTACAGTAAAAGAAACAGAGGCGAAAGCAATGCCAAAAGTTGATAGTCATGAAGCTCGTTTATTAGCTGAACAAGCCGGATTTGATAAAATTGAAGTGGTTGGTGCTGACGAATTGGGAGGAAATGCCCTTGAGTTGAATGAGGTAGAAACCTCTACCCGAAAAGTATCACGCGAATCTTTTTACAGACCTAAGGCAAAATCGAATTCATTTGCTTCAGGATCAACTCAACGAACTGAACCCGAGCCACTAATCGGCAAAAAAGAATATAAGAAATATTTGCAAAATAATATGGTTCGTCCACAAGATGATGATTGTAAAAATGTAAAAGGTAAAGTTGTTTTGCAATTATCCGTTGATAAAGATGGTAATCCTACCAATATTATTGTAACAAAAGGTCTCTGCCGATCGTTGGATAGAGAAGCTGTTCGCCTTGTGAAAAGCGGTCCGAAGTGGAAATACGGAACTTTGCGTGCAAATGTTGAAGTACAATTTTAGATAAATACTTATCTTTGCTATCTAAACATTCTTCCTTTAGATAAATGGCAAAAAAAAACTTCTATGTAGTATGGAACGGCGTTATTCCGGGAGTGTATAACTCATGGGATGAATGTAAGGCTCAGGTTTCGGGCTACGATGGAGCAATCTATAAATCATTTCCTTCGTTAGAACAAGCAAAGAAGGCTTTCGATGAAAGCCCTTGGTTGTATGTTGGTAAACAAGCAAAAAAAGAATCACCCAAGAAATTACTTTCTAATCCCGCTATAATAAAAGATAGCCTGGCGGTAGATGCTGCTTGCAGCGGTAATCCGGGCTTAATGGAATATAGAGGAGTCTATGTGTTAACCGGTGAGCAAGTTTTTCATCAGGGGCCCTATGAACAGGGAACCAACAATATCGGAGAGTTCTTGGCTTTGGTGCATGGATTAGCTTTGTTGAAACAAAAAAAACTGGCTATGCCTCTTTATTCAGATAGTGCGAATGCCATTAAATGGGTAAAAGACAAAAAGTGTAAAACAAAACTGGAGAAAACATCTGTGAATCTATCTTTGTTTTATATGATAGAGCGAGCCGAAAATTGGTTAAAGGAAAATACCTATACCACTAAAATTATAAAATGGGAAACCTCGGAATGGGGTGAAATTCCTGCTGACTTTGGTCGAAAATAAATATATAGTTATAACAGCGAAATTATGGCTTTTAACGGATTTACACCTGCTACAATACAATTTTTCAAAGATCTGAAAGATAACAACTATAAAGAGTGGTTCGAAGAACATCGTTCGGTTTATGAGAATGAACTTGTAAAGCCATTTAAGGGGCTTATAGCAACGCTGACTCCTACGATGTATAATATTGATCCGGAATTCGAACTACGTCCTCACAGGGTACTATCTCGTATCTATCGTGACGTGCGTTTTTCTAAAAATAAAGACCCTTACAAAACTTGTTTATGGATGAGTTTTCAGTCTCCGACACCCGATTGGGTAAATATTCCCGGTTTTTTTATGGAGCTTAATGCCGATACCTATTTTTATGGTATGGGATTATTCGGACCAAAGAAAAAAACAATGGATGCTCTACGAGATAGTATAGCATATGATGCTAAAGAGTTTCAGGCTCAAACACAGAAGATACTTGATCGAGGATTTGTGGTATACGGTGATGAATATAAACGTCCTATTCCGAATGAGTTATCGGAGTATTTTCAGCCATGGATACAGCGTAAGAATTTGTATGTTGGTAAAAATCTGCCTATAAATAAGGATGTTTTCTCTCCTAAGTTTGCCGAAGTTATTCGAGAGGATTACGAATCGTTAGTTTGGCTATACGAGTTTCTAAAAGACGAGTGATTGCTTTACATTTAAAAGTATTTATTCCTCAATAACATAGAAAAAGCTCCAATCATTCGATTAGAGCTTTTTTATATTTTGGTCATTTTTTTACTTCTGTTGTTGCTTAATGATGTCGGTAATATCAGATTCATCCATTTTGCCATTCATTCTTACAATTACAATTTCGTTGTTTTCACCATCTATCGCGAAAACAAATATCTGAGGGATTACTGTTCCATCTCTCCTTGCAATGATACGTACCTTATCGTTTTCGTCAATTACATTGATTAAAGTTTCATAACCATTTCCGTCTTGTATATTGTCCAGATCTTTTAAGAAGAGGTCTTTTACTTCAGAAGAGCAAGAACTTAAATTGATTACATCTATGGATTCAAGTTTTTCCATAAAGGGAGGAGCTTGTGATGAAATCATCCCTGTAGAGTCAGCTGCTTTAGCGGCTGCCAACGAAGCTTCGAGCATAGGTCGGTCTACCAATTGATATTCGGCGTTCTCGACCAATGCGAGCCCCGATACCCAATTGCTTAAATCTTGAGCCGAAACAAGTTGGCTCGTAGCAAAAATCAGTAATATAGAGAAAATAAGTTTTTTCATAAATGTTTCTTTAATTGATTGGGTCGGAGACCTTTTTCTTTTTTATTGAGTAGTTTTATTGTAAAATTGTAATCTTCAGATTTAATCGGGAATAAATAAATCGGTTATTCTTTCGCCTCCTGCCAAGTGATATGCTTGTAATCCAAAATTGCGAGCTTCGGTTATGTTAAGTTCATTATCGTCGATAAATAATGTATTTTTAGGATTGAGACGTATGTCTGCCATTACCTGCCTGTATATTTCGTGATCAGGTTTTCTTAGTTGCATTTCATCCGAATAGAAACATTTGATAAATAAATCATCAAAATTTTCGCCGAATTGCTCTCTGTACATTGCTTTGAATTTAACTCTGTGAGGAAAATTGGTATTGCTAAGTAGATAAGTTCTGTAATTTTTCTTTATACTTTCAAGTAAAGCTATGCGTTCGGGTAAATAAGGTTGCAGTAAAGCATTCCATGCATCCCATATTTGTTTTTCGGATACATTCTTTGCTGCCGGATAATCTGTATGAATTGCGTCTATAAACTGTGATGGGGTAATGAGACCTAATTCGAGATCGAGTAGAAATTTTTTGTGGGCAGATATAATATCATCGGAGTCTAACCCTTCGATACGCAGGCTGCTAAAAGCAGCTATAGTCCGTCCTATGTTTATATCCATAATGACTCCACCAAAGTCGAATATAATATTTTCGATCTCTGATACAGGAAAATTCGGTATATTTAATTTCATTTCAACAATTTTTATAAACTACGAATATAGGTAATTTTTTTTTATAGAAACTCTTGTTAGCAAGGGAAAAAGGTGAAAAGTAAAGTAGCAGACACTTTTATTACTGTGTCAAACATATAGGAGCCTATTGGTTGTTATTACGGAGTATATCAATATGGATTTATGTTAATTATTTCATTATTTTTCTATATTTTTGCACACCATTAAATAGCGTGGACTAATTAAGTAACAGAAGATAGTTGATGTTACGTTTTAAAATGGTAATTGTCTGTTGTTGTGGCGCTAGCCAAAGCAATGGGTAGTTTTGTGAACTCAATCCGATTGAAAAAATACTATTTTCTAAAAATAACAAACATATGAGTAAAATAAAAGCAGCAATCGTAGGGTATGGTAATATTGGCAAATATGTACTGGATGCGATTTTAAGTTCTCCTGATTTTGAGGTGGCAGGTATCGTGCGTCGTAACCCCAGTGATGTTCCTGCAGAACTGAAAAGCTATAAAGTAGTAGCAAGTGTTAAAGAACTGGGCAAAGTCGATGTAGCTATTTTGGCGACACCAACCAGAAGCGTTGAAGCTTATGCTAAAGAGTGTTTAGCTTTGGGAATTAATACAGTAGACAGCTACGATATACATGGTGGTATTGTAGACCTTCGTCGTAGTTTGGATGCAGCTGCAAAAGAATACAACGCAGTATCTATTATATCGGCAGGATGGGATCCGGGTACAGACTCGATGATTCGGTCTATGTTCGAATTTATGGCACCTAAAGGTGTTACGTATACAAACTTCGGTCCGGGTATGAGTATGGGACATACAGTAGCGGTAAAAGCTATCAAAGGTGTTAAGGCAGCATTGTCTATGACTATTCCTTTGGGAACAAGTATACATCGTCGCATGGTATATATCGAAGTTGAAGAAGGACACAAGTTTGCAGATGTAGCGGCAGCTATTAAGGCCGATGACTATTTTGCACACGACGAAACGCATGTAACTCAGGTTGACTGTGTGGATGATTTGAAAGATATGGGACATGGTGTAAATATGGTACGTAAAGGAGTTTCGGGTGATACACAAAATCAATTGCTGGATTTTAATATGAAGATTAATAATCCTGCCCTAACGGCTCAGGTATTGGTTGCTTCGGCTCGTGCTTCTTTAAAACAAAATCCTGGGGCATATACAATGATAGAAGTCCCAATTATTGACTATATTTACGGAGAGAGAGAATCTCTAATAAAGAAACTGGTATAAAATTTACTTGAATAAACTATGATTTGTTTTCCGAACGCAAAGATTAATCTGGGTTTGAATATTGTTTCGAAGAGAGACGATGGATACCATAATCTGGAGACTGTCTTTTATCCGATAATGATAAAAGATGCTCTGGAAATTATTATATCTGAGCGACAAGAGCAGGATTCTTTTATCGAATCGGGATTAAAAACTGGTGTATCTTCTGAGAATAATTTGGTGATGAAGGCTTTGAAATTAATGCGGGCACATTACGAAATTCCTTTTCTGGATGTTCACCTATTAAAGAAGATTCCTTTTGGTGCAGGAATTGGTGGAGGATCGGCAGATGCCGCCTTTATGCTGAAATTATTGAGGAATAAATTTTCATTGGATGCAACAGATGCTCAACTATCTGCATTAGCAGCTCAGTTGGGAGCCGATTGTCCGTTTTTTATTTACAACCGTCCGTGTTTTGCAAGTGGAATAGGGGAGGTGCTCGAAAATGTAGACTTATCGTTAGAAGGCTATTATTTGATGCTTATAAAGCCAGATA
Organism: Dysgonomonas sp. HDW5A; assembly: GCF_011299555.1. Taxonomy (NCBI): domain Bacteria; kingdom Pseudomonadati; phylum Bacteroidota; class Bacteroidia; order Bacteroidales; family Dysgonomonadaceae; genus Dysgonomonas; species Dysgonomonas sp. HDW5A. The sequence goes on from NZ_CP049857.1 coordinate 3,170,519, forward strand.
TTAATGTTGCCACAAAAGATGCCTTTGCATTAATAAATCCGGCACAACCTGAAGTCTCTTTAAAAGAGATCATAAAGAAACCGGTTTCGGAATGGAAGAATCTGATGATAAACGATTTCGAAAAAAGTATTTTCGCAAAACACCCTGCCATAGAACAGATTAAGTTGAAATTATATGCTTTAGGAGCGGTATATGCTTCGATGTCGGGATCGGGATCGTCGGTATATGCTATTTTTAATAAGAAAACCGACTTAAAACATCATTTTGCAGACTGTTATGTCTGGGAACAAGAATGATCTTACGATTTTAATAATACAGTGTAAGGGAAGTCCGTAAATGGCTTCCCTTATTTTTTTGTATTTGCCAACAATACGTAAAAAGGGAGCATCTAATTTAAAGATGCTCCCTTTCCTTTTTATTTATACGTATTCCGTTATTAATCAAACATACGTCTGAAATGACTGAATATTTTTTCTTTAACTGATTTGTTTGGTTGGAAATTAGGCGAATTTTCGAGTCCCGAAAGAATATTTTTCTCGGCATCATCTAATTTCTCAGGTATGTAAACACTGATGTTTATCAATAAATCACCCGTACCATAACGATGAACGCTTGGTAATCCTTTATTTTTCAGGCGAAGTACTTTTCCGGGTTGAGTTCCGGCATCAATTTTCACTTTAACCTTTCCGTCTATAGTGGGTATTTCTATATTACCGCCCAAAGCAGCAGTCGAAACACTTAACAATAGATTATAAACCACATCGTTTTCGTCACGAAGTAACTCCGGATGCGGTTCTTCTTCAACAACAATCAAAAGGTCACCGTTGACACCTCCATGACGTGCGGCATTACCTTTTCCGCTCATCGACAGTTGCATACCTTCGGCAACTCCCGCAGGGATGTTTATTGTAATAACCTCTTCTTCGCGGATGATACCTTCACCCGAACAGTGAGGGCATTTTTTTGTGATATTTTTACCTTCTCCGTTACAAGCCGAGCAAGTTGTTTGCGTTTGCATTTGCCCCAGCATGGTATTAACGATGCGGGTTTGCGTTCCCGATCCGTTACAGGTTGAGCAAGTAGTGTATGCAGTGCCGTTTTCAGCGCCGTTTCCATTACAGTGCTGACAGGCAACATACTTCTTTACCTTTATCTTTTTCTCAACACCTGTGGCTATTTCTTTAAGCGTAAGCTTTACTTTGACACGCAGGTCAGAACCTCTGTTGGTACGTCTGCCGCCACCTCCGCCGAATCCTCCAAAACCGCCACCGAAGTGACCGCCGAAAATATCGCCGAATTGCGAGAAGATATCGTCCATAGAGAATCCTCCGCCGGCATGACCTCCAAAACCACCGGGAGCTTCGTGCCCGTATCTGTCATATTTAGCACGTTTTTGCTCGTCACTTAGTATTTCATAAGCTTCGGCTGCCTCTTTAAATTTGTCTTCAGCTGTAGTATCTCCCGGATTTTTATCAGGGTGATATTGAATTGCTTTCTTTTTATACGCTTTTTTAATTTCCGTTATTGTCGCAGTTCGGGAAACTTCTAGTACTTCGTAATAATCTCTTTTCTTAGCCATCTTTTTAGTTTTCTAAGGTATTCAACCTTATTTTGCAACAATTACTTTAGGGAAACGAATTACTTTGTCGTTCAGTGTGTACCCTTTCTGTATGCAGTCTATTACTTTGTCTTTTTGATCTTCGCTTTGAGCCGGTACAGTAGTAATCGCTTCGTGCTTCTCTGTATCAAATGTTTCTCCTAAAGCATCTATTTCTTTTACGCCGTTTTGAGCTAAAAAATTCAAGAATTTGCTGTAGATAAGCTCTACACCTTCTCTTGCATCATCAGGTATATTAGGTAGTGCTCTTTCGAAATCATCTACAATTGTAAGAACCCCTAAAATGGCTTTTTCATTGCCCGTCTTCAGCAGATCGGCTTTCTCTTTCATGGTTCGTCTGCGATAATTGTCAAACTCGGCATGCAGACGCAAGTATGAATCATTTAAATCTTCAAACTTTTTTTCGAAGTCTTCCGCCAGATTGGCACTCTCTTTCTCTTGATCTATGTCATTAATCTGTTCATTTGTCACATCCTCAATGTTTAAATCATTTTCTAGTGACTCTAGCTCTTCGTTTCTATTAGTATCCTTCATATCTTAATTACTTTCTGTTTGCTGTTATATAAATAAGTTTACATATCTATCTGTTGCAGTGGTAACCAAAACAAAAATAGATGGTTACATGTGTTGACTGTTTTATTAAATACTTCGTTTTATTTAAGTGAGACACATATCTTCTTATAAACAGATCGTGTCTTTTATATCATTCAGTATATACTCTTACAAAATCTTTGCCAAAGATAGGAAATTTAGCGAATTTTAAAGATTAGAGGGTTTCTAAGACAAATACAAAGTTGTTATCTTTGTGTACTTCTCGATCTGTAAAGAGTTGTTTAGGGAAATTTATGTTGGAGACCTCTTTGTCTTAACCAACAATTTTAATTAAGCTCTGTTATTATTAAAATAATATAGCAGTATTTACAAGATATAATATATATAGTTGATATGGCATTGAATGAGATTTTTACACCAATGAGTATTACGTTGATAATACTTTTTGTTTCATCGGCATTCTTTATGAGCGGTAAAGTGAGGTCAGATCTGGTTGCGATGTGTGCGCTTCTGGCATTGGTGCTTACGAATATAATAACACCGGCGGAAGCATTGTCGGGCTTTTCGAGTTCTATTGTCCTCATGATGGTGGGACTGTTTATTGTCGGAGGAGGTATCTTTCGTACCGGGCTTGCAAAACTGATAAGTTCCAAGATACTTCGTTTGGCAGGGGAAAGCGAAACCAAGCTGTTTGTATTAGTGATGTTGGTGACTGCTTCGATAGGTGCTTTTGTTAGTAATACAGGTACTGTAGCTGTGATGATGCCTATTGTTGTGAGTATTGCTGTGAGTGCTAATATCAGCCCCCGACGATTTTTGATGCCTTTGGCTTTTGCTAGTAGTATGGGTATATTGACCTTAATTGCAACTCCTCCTAACTTAATTATCAGTGAAGAATTGCAGAAAAACGGATTCGAAGCTTTGAGTTTCTTTTCGTTTACCCCTGTAGGTTTAATCTGTTTGGGGATAGGAATTATTGTCTTATACTTTTTAAGCAAAATTTTCCTGTCAAAAGATGATAGAGTAGATGATGATAAAAGTAAAGGTAAAACACTCGATGATCTGGCAGATGAATATCAGTTGCATAAATTAACGCATTTGAGTATTCCCGAACATTCGGATATGATTGGAAAAACTTTGAGAGATTTGAGTATACCTAGTTTTTACAACATAAGTGTAGTAACTGTTGAAAAGATTGTAAACGCATCCCGATTCAATAAGAGTGTGAGTGAAGTTGTGGCAGGGCCTAATACCGTTATCGAAAAGGGTGATATACTTGTCTGTTACGGTAAAAAAAGCAACCTGACTCGTTTTATCGAAGAAAAAGAATTGTCATTGGTTGAAAAAGAGGGGACTGGCAAAGATATCTTTGACTTTAAAGACATCGGTATTGCCGAGGTTTTCATTATGCCTAATTCGAAGCTTGTAAATCGCACAATTATAGATGCTCACTTCAGAGACGAGTTTAATGTGAATATACTCGGTATTCAACGAAATAATGAGTACAAAATGAGCGATCTACAGAAAGAAAAACTTCATTCGGGCGATGCTCTACTTATACAAGGTACATGGGGCGATATTGCGAGTCTGGGAAATCGTCAGGAAGATCTGGTACTCGTAGGTCAGCCTTTGGAAGAAGCTGCAAAAGTTACCTTGGATCATAAAGCACCCGTGGCAGCTATTATAATGATACTTATGGTAATTGCTATGGTGAGTAATATTGTAGCTCCCGTAATTGCTGTATTGACGGCTGCCGTGATGATGGTTATAACCGGTTGCCTTCGTAATATGGAAGAAGCATATAAAAATATAAATTGGGAGAGTGTTGTACTTATTGCAGGGATGATGCCTATGGCAGTTGCTTTTGAGCAGACAGGAGCGGCAGGTATTATATCGGGTACTCTTGTTAATGGGCTGGGACCTTATGGCCCTTATGCTTTGTTAGCCGGAATCTACTTTGGAACTTCTACTTTAACTATGTTTATAAGTAATACGGCAACCGCTTTGCTTTTTGCTCCTATTGGTATGCAGGCGGCGGTAAATATGGGTGTAAGCCCTTATCCATTTATGTTTGCGGTAGCAGTAGCGGCTAGTATGTGTTTTGCTTCGCCATTCTCCACAGCCCCCAATGCTTTGGTGATGTCGGCAGGTAAATATAAGTTTATGGATTATATCAGGGTTGGATTGCCTTTGCAAATAATTATGGGAATAGTTATGATTCTGGTATTGCCATTATTATTCCCGTTTTAAAATAAAACCAAAAAGGCTATTACGAAAATAGCCTTTTTGGTTTTGTAAATTATTTCTTTGGAAGTATTTCATCTATTATTTGTTGCATCTTAATATTTCCTGGATAACCTGTAATTTGATCTTTCAAAATACCGTTCGCATCATAGAGTTGGTAAGTCGGTATTCCACTAAAATCGAAACTATCTAGCAAATAATCCCATTGCTCACCTGATAGATAGTATTGCTCTCCTCCTATGCCTTTTATTTTTTCTTCCCAAAGTTTTAGAGGCGATGAAGTATTGGTTGTATATACAAATACGATGTCTTTATTTTTATAATTTCTTTTTACTTCTCTGAATTCTTTCATTGCCGATAAGCAAGGTCCGCACCATGTAGCCCAGAAATCAACAAAAACAGCTTTTCCTTTATATTGGGAGATAATAGTATTCATCAGTTCTTTATTTTCGACGCTAGGTGTATTCCTTATGATAGGGCTTGTTGTTTGCTCTGCTAATCTTATAATCTCTTCATTTCTTTTTAATAGAATCTTTGAGAAGTCTTTGTTCTTGAAATAGTTCTTAATATTTGCTATTTGTTTTTCGGATAAAGGCTTTAACTCATTTTCGAACTGGGAGATATAGGTATTAACAGCTAGCATATCATAAAATAAGCCGTTGTCAGAACCTATTAGTGTTGCTAGTATAGTTTTTACTCCTTTAAGCCATTCGTCTATCGGGGTATCTTCGATTTTGGGTATATTTAAAGTATTGTCAAAAAGTATTTTTTGAAATACTTCGGAATAGGTTGTATTATATATATACTGAGGGTTGTTGAGGTCAAAATACTGAAGAAAGCTATAATATGATATATCTGGTTTTTGCGGAGTGAAGTTATCCGGTTCTTCTTTTGTTTTGAAGTTCTGATAATTTAATTCTATATAGCCTGCATAATCAAGGAGACATCCGGATAGGTAATATAATTTATACTCATTCTTAACGAAATTTTTTGTGCTTAGGGATAAGGTTGTATCATTGGCTGCTATATTTAAAATTTTCTCCATATTTTTAATGGCAACAGATGCAAAATCTTTTGGAGCCATTTTATAGTAAGTGGAGTCGGCTGAAGGTGTAGTGTACATTTGAGTCAAAACTTCTCCCAGATTTAATGCATCTTCCGTAGTTAATCCTATTGGATTAGAGAGGATAATACCAATATTCCCATTTTTATTATCAATTATTGTAAGCTTTGTTTCTTTAGCTGTGCCTAATCCGATGATTAAATTTTTATTAAGAGCTTCTATATTGATAATGCCAATCATATAATCCGCTTCCAGCGGAACATCGAATTCAAAACTGCCATCTTTGTTTAAAGATGTTTCCAGTCTAAAAGGGACACCACTAACAGGATTGGGTACAAACAGTTTAACTATAGCTTTTTCTTCTCCCTCTTTAAATTCAAAATTCTCAATTATACCACTAACTTTAGTTGTACCCGATTTTATTTTAGGTTCGGGAAATGTATTTTTGTCTGTAGATACACACGAGAGAATGAGTAGATTCATTAGTATAATGAACATTATTCCAAGATAAAGAGGTTTGTTTTTCATGAGCTATTAGTTTTAATAAGTAAGTTAATTTCTTGAAAATAGTGAAAAATTATCATAAACTGTATTTTTAGTGATGAAATAGAGAAATAAACCTTTAACAATACGGAAACTACTTAGAAAAATATTTATTTTAGTTATCTTTAGCAAATTTTTCAAATCAACTATGTCTGCAATCACCGAAGAAGGGTTAGATGAAACGATTCTACCTATCCAGAAAACTGATCTGATTTATCAGATCGAAGACCGTCCGCCTTTTAAAGAAGCTGTCTTTATAGCCTTCCAGCATTTACTTGCTATTTTTGTCGCTATTGTGACCCCCCCATTGATAATTGCTGCCAGTTTGGGACTGGATAAGGAGACGACGAGCTTTTTGGTGTCTATGGCTCTTTTAGCATCGGGAATCTCCACCTTTATTCAATGTAGACGTATAGGACCTTTTGGTTGTGGCTTGCTCTGTGTACAAGGGACAAGCTTTTCTTTTATAGGTGCGTTAACTGCCAGTTTTCATGGTATGGGTATAGCAGCCCTGCCTGTTATATTCGGTGTGTGCATTGCAGGGGCTCCGGTGGAAATGATTGTCAGTAGAATATTAAAGTACACACAAAAAATTATTACTCCGCTAGTATCGGGTATCGTTGTTACAATGATCGGACTGAGTCTTATTAAAGTAGGTATTACAGCTTGTGGAGGTGGATTCGGAGCTATTCAAGACGGTACATTCGGCAGTTATCGTAATTTAGGATTAGCCGGTATGGTTTTGGTTTCTATTTTGATTTTCAATAGTTTCAGAAATAAATATATACGTATGTGTTCCATCGTATTGGGACTTTTGATAGGATACGTTGTTTCGTATTTTATGGGATTGATCGATTTTTCTCAGCTAGGAACTCTCGGAATGGTTAATATACCTACGCCGTTTAAATATGGATTGGGTTTTGATCTTTCGGCATTTATAGCCGTAGCACTCATTTATTTTATAACTTCTATCGAAGCGATGGGCGATATTACGGCTAACTCTATGATCGGTGGAGAACCTATCAAAGGAGAGAAATTTGTAAAACGTGTTCAAGGAGGAGTTATGGCCGATGGATTCAATTCCATGCTGGCAGGAGTTTTCAACTCGTTTCCTAATTCTATATTTGCTCAGAATAACGGATTAATTCAACTGACAGGAGTAGCCAGCCGTTATGTTGGTTATTATATTGCAGGATTCCTGATTTTGCTGAGTGCCTTTCCTTTTATCGGAGGACTTTTCTCATTGATGCCCGAACCGGTTCTGGGAGGTGCTACCTTGTTGATGTTTGGAACTGTTGCCGCATCGGGAGTGCGTATTATTGCATCTCAGAATATAGACAGAAAAGCAATATTGGTACTGGCTGTAAGCTTTGCTTGTGGGTTAGGCGTGGAACTTGCTCCTGACATTTTAATCCAGATGCCCGATTGGGTGAAGGGTATATTCTCTTCGGGAATTACTACGGGCGGACTCGTGGCTATTACAGCAAATATTGTTATCAGAATAAAGGAATAAGGTATCAGACCTATTTATAAAATACTTTCATTAAATATAGAGGAAAGACCATGAAATTATTAAAAGACAGAATACTCAAAGACGGAAAAAGCTTTGATGGAGGAATATTAAAAGTAGATAGCTTTATAAACCATCAGATGGATCCTATATTGATGAAGTCGATAGGTGTGGAGTTTGTACGCCGTTTCGGTAATCTTCCGATCAATAAAGTAATTACTATCGAAGCCAGTGGAATTGCTCCGGCTATCATGCTAGGTTATTTGCTCGAATTACCGGTTGTTTTTGTAAAGAAAGCAAAGCCAAAGACAATGGAAAAGATGATTACTTCGCAAGTATACTCATTTACTAAAGATATAACTTATGATGTCTGTGTGAGTAGCGATTTTTTGACTCCCGATGATACTGTTGTTTTTATTGACGACTTCCTTGCAAACGGACATGCTGCTGTTGGGGTGAAAGATTTGGTTGAAAAATCGGGTGCAACATTAGCAGGAATGGGCTTTATTATCGAAAAAAGCTTTCAGGATGGAGGCAAACGCCTTCGTGAGCAGAATATTCATGTAGAATCATTAGTCAGAATAAAAAGCTTAGGTGATAATAAAATAGAGTTCGAAGAGTAAAAATAGTACTGAATAGATGAAAAGTATAATGAATAATGTATCCTCTTTTTTATCACGAAAAGGTGTCCAAAAGATATTGCTATATCTTGCTGTTACATTATTCTTTGGTTTGGTTTACATCCTTAACATTCTGTTTCCCTTACAGGCTGATGATTGGGGGTATTCCTTTATTGTTGATGCAGCTAATAACAGCACTGTAAGAGTACATAGTATATTTGATATTTTTGTATCTCAATACAATCATTATTTCGAATGGGGCGGTAGATCTGTTGTTCATTTTATAGCACAGTTTCTCCTCTTTATTGATATACGTATCGCTAAGCTATTAAACAGCTTTGTTTACATAGGCTTATTTTTTATGATATATGCCATTATAAATAAAGGGAAAAAGCCAAATGCAGGTTTGTTCATTTTCCTGAATATTATTATGTGGCTCATACAGCCGGCCTTTTCTATTGTTATTTTATGGCTAACCGGTAGTGCCAACTATCTATGGGGTGCCTTATTACTTATCTTATTTATTTATCCGTATTATTTATTTTTTCTCAAAAAAAGCTCAAACGACCCATTTTTCAAAAGTATACTGTTTCTCTTTGCAGGTGTGATTTGTGGATGGACAAACGAGAATTCATCTTTAGCGATGATCGCTTTGCTTGTTATGCTAATGGGATATTTGAAGTATCAAAAGATAAAACTTCCTAATTGGGTTATTTGGGGTATAATAGGTGCTTGTGTCGGTGCTGCAATGATGATACTTGCTCCCGGTAATGCGGTAAGAGCTTCGATGCTTTCTGATAATTTGGGACTTTCGGAGGTTTCAAACTTTAAGCTGTTAAAGATAAGGCTTTATAACTTATACAACGCGGGAGCACTGCGGCTATCAGTTTTTACTGCCATTTATGCCGTTTTCTTATTTTTATTCCTGAAGATTGGAGAAGTGAAAAATCGAATGGAGATTTTATTCCTTTCCTTCGCTTTTTTCGTATCCGCACTTGTTGGTTTTGTAGTATTATATCCGGTACCTTATTTCCCACGTGATGTATGGACCGGAATTCATATATTCTTTATTATGGCCATTGGTCTATTGTATGTCAATATTCCCTTTGATAATCTCTTTATGAAAGTTTGCCGTTTGGTAGTCTTTTTGGGCTTGGTTGCTGCTTTCATTAATCATTATACGATATTATATAAAGAGGTTGATTATTTTTCTGTGAAATCTAAAGAGCGGGAGCTTTTTGTTGAGCAAGAAAAAGCTAAAGGAATAAAGGATGTTATAGTTTCAGATCAGATGGTTTTTCCTTCAGGTTCGTTACTCGGTGAACCCTTGTCTTATGATAAGGGCTATTGGACGAATGTATTGTATGCACGCTATTACAATCTTAATTCGGTGCGATTAAAATGGACAGATGAGTGATGTGAAATAGTGCATCGATTACAAAAGAACTAATCATTATACTCTCCATTTTAATATATTGCTTATGCTGTTATCAGACTTTTAGATATTAATGCATATTGCAAAAGCTACAGACAAAACAAAAGCCGATAGAGATGTAAATTTCAGATAAGGATCTAATAATCGGTTATCTTCCGTTTTATATATATTACGAAGTATAATCAAGAAAGGAATAAAAAAGATCATGTATAAATAACTATACCATTGGCTGCTATATATGAGGCTGTATGCAATGAAACAAGCTATTCCACCAATGGAAAGAAACGAATGGTATAACTTTGCCTTTGCTAGTCCTAAATGAATAACGAGTGTCATTTTACCTGAGTTTCGGTCGTTATCCATGTCCCGCATATTATTAACATTGAGTACCGCAGCCGTAAACAAACCGAGTCCGATTGCTGGAAGCCAAGGTTGAAAAGTCATTTTGTGTACATGTAGAAAATAAGTTCCTACCACAGCAACGGGACCAAAGAAAATAAAAGAAAAAATATCTCCGAATCCTTTGTATCCATAAGGGTTTTTTCCTGCTGTATATTTAATAGCTGCCCAGATAGCTGCTGCTCCCAAAAATAAGAACAAAACCATATAGACAATATTCATAAATTGTGATGCTTCATAAATCAAAGCAGCACCTATGAGCATTGAACAAAAAACAGCAACCGAAATGGCAATCTTCATTTGATGTGGTGTAATTGCACCACTTTGTACCGTACGAGTAGGGCCTACACGATGTCCTGTAATATCGGTGCCGTGTTGGTAATCGCCCAGATCGTTTGCCAGGTTAGAGAGTAATTGAAGAAATGTTGCAGTTAATATCGTCAGGATACATACACTCACATTAAATCGTCCGGTACTGTATGCCATACCATTTGCACAAATAGTAGAGGCTACTGCTAAAAATAAAGTGCGTGGACGTAATGCGGATATCCAGTGTTTTAAAGAAGCCATATTTTAATATTTTTGCAAAGATAAAAATTTAAACCCGAACAAATCTGATCAATGAAGAATTGCTTTCAGATTGAAAGACAAACGTAAGCCGAAAGCATCGAAGTTGCCTTTACGGAAAGAGCTGAATGCTCCCACATTGAGCAGTTCGATTAAATCGACAGAATACCCCAGCTCCGTATACAAATTGAAATCGGGTGTATAAAGAGTCTTGAGATGCAGATTTTCGGTCATGGGTAATGCTTGCATAAAGGACAAACGTTTCAACAATAGATACTGGCTTCGGTAATTGATCCGTGTATTGATCCAGTACCTATCGGTAGATGCTTCGTAATTCCCCAAGAGAGTATATGTATCAAATGGAAAGTCTGTCAGAGAATATTGTCGGGATGTATTAAATTGTTGGTAGTCGGCAAAATGAGTTCTGCGTGTGCTACCTAAAAAGCTACCTCCTTCTACTTTGTAGTCTATATTGTTAAAATAGCTTAGCTTAATCTTCTGAGATATACTTCCTTGTAATTTTCGGTATCTTGAATTATTGGTAAGCCATGAAGAAAATCCCTCACTGTATGCTAATGTAAATGTAGGAGAGGTGATTTTGCGATATACTTTTTTTCCGTTTTGTATGGAATAGTATGCGTATGGAGAATAAGATAGTTTGATAGAGTAGGAGACTGCATCGAACCGATCGTTAGCATATAAGTTCGGTTTTATTTTATCGGGATTTCCCCAAATGCCCCATTTGCTATGATTATACAGACCTTGTCGTTTAGCAATTTCAATACCTGTTGTCAGTTGTAATCCGTTTGCCAGATCAATACTATTTCGTGCCGAAATAAAATCTTTTTGATAAAGAGCATTATCGCTTTTTCTAAAAAAAGCAGAACTGAAAGTATTATCGAGACGTGAAATTCCATCAGGATTAAAATCTTCCGAAACCGATGCTGCCGAAAGGTTTAACTGCCCAAGCTTTAGCGGAGCATAAGTATATTCAAAATCGCTGCCGTAAAGAATTCTTTTTCTTCCTGTTGTATAATACGCATATGGAGATACCGTCAGTTTTCTCTTTTTGTTGAAACGGATATTCATTGTTACTGTTTGCCCAAGCCATGCACCATCTACAAAATTGTATTCACGAAAAACTCGTATCAATCCTCCGTATTTCAGATCAAAGCTTGCCGTATCACTGCCCAAACGTCCCCCCATTACTATATCCATAGGTTTGAATTTAGGCGAATGGAATCCTTTCTTTGCAGAATCAACATATTGCTGTATTGAGTCTCGCTTTTCGTAACTTCTTATCTCCATGCTATCTAAAGCAATGGTTCTTATCTTATTCCAATATGCTGCCTCTCTTTTTGTTGCCAAGCTATCGGTTACTTTGGTGTAGAGGGTATCTGTCTTGATTTCGAAGTTTCGTTTAGGTGATTTCTTTTTGGTCAATTGTTTTATAATTTCTTTGTTGACTTCAATATCAGTGTATTTTAATGATGAAAAATAATTCATGCCGCCACTTGTTCCAAGTATATCAAATTTTCCGGTCAATGAATAAGACATGGGTAAGTATACTTTGGGTGAAATTTCTTCGTATGAAATGACAAAGTTCTGCTTGACACCAAATATGTCTTTCGAGAGTTCTGCATATTGTACATGCCATGTCTCATCGGCTATATAAAGGTATCCGTCAATTAGTTGAGGATTTTTATATTTAGCCTCGAATTTTATTTTGTTGATTATTATTCCATTTTCTTCGTTAAATCCTTCGTATTTATATTTATAGTATTTAAAAGCATCTTTATTTAGAGGTGATATATTATCGTTTATCTGAGGAGCATATACCGAAGCATTCATAATTCTGAAAGACTCTTTCGGGTCAAAATTATCAGGGATAGTACTTGAGAAAGCTTTTACAGTTTGTGTGTATTTATCGGGAGCCGTAAATTCGAGCTGATTAAAAGACTCTTGCAGGAATACATTATTTTTGAAATCCGAAATTTTCAGACCTTCTTCCTTGGATAATTTATCTACAAGCTTTGATACTGTAAACAATTCCATGTTGGCTTTAATATAAACATCGGCAGTGTATTTGTTTACAGCATTCAGATAATTGGGAGCTTCAGCTATTGCTTTACGAATGATTGCATATGCAGGGTCTTCGGTATTGGTTATGGTAACCTCTTTCAACTCATATGATTCTTCTTGCATCTCAATTAGTAAATCTACCTGATTGTTTTTTATTTCGATTGTACGTGAAACCGGTTTAAAACCCAGACAACGAAACATGATAGAATATTTACCATTACTCAATGTAGTCTGAAACTCTCCTTTGTCGTCACAGATAAGCCCTTGATTTATTTCTTTGATGTATATATTACTTCCATATAAAGGCTGTTGTTTGTTGTCGGTAATTTTTCCTCTAAAATTTTGAGACAAACAATACATCGGGAGAATTAATAAGAAGGAAATAATGATAGTTAGTTTTTGCATATAAGTCATAAATCAAGGTAATTCAATAATATAGATTAGAAGTATGAAATCTTTACTTGTTATAAGACGAGAAAAGCTTACAGTCTTAAAATAGTTGTTAATTAACGAAAGCATTCGAAAGCGAATCAATACAAATATATAATGATTTTTAATTAGCTCTACTTGTTTGCTATTGAAAACTGTAAATTAATTGACAGATAGTATTACAACTGGTTATTTATTATTATTTTTGTGTCATAAAGATTAAGATCTCAGACCTTTTTATTGCTTTCGATAATCAGAGAATAAAAAGAAATTATTTTGATGAAAAACAGCAAAGAATACCTGCTGTTACTTATAAAGTAATGAAATAGTTCTGCGATCTGCTTGTTTTACCATTTTAGAAATTTATAAATAAATTTTGTTAATGTTTCAAACAAGTCAATAATTGAATAATTGTTTAGAATACTTAAAAACAAAATAGATCTAAAAAATAAAAATGCTCACTGTCGAAAAAATTGGAGGCACTTCGATGTCTCAGTTTCAGGATGTTTTGGCTAATATCATCAAAGGAGAGCGTACTCCCGATGATTATTACAATCGTATATTTGTAGTTTCAGCTTATAACAATGTAACTAACTGGTTGTTGGAGCATAAGAAAACCGGAGATCCCGGAGTATATGTTCAATTTCTTAGAAACGAAGATTATAGCATTGGTCTTGATGGCCTTTGCCAGCGATTGGTGCATATTAATAAAAGCTTTGCCGAGATTGGATTGAATCAGGCAGAAGCGAAGGAATTTATTGAATATCGGGTCAAACAGGCAAAAGTGATGCTATACAGCCTTAGTAAGGTTTTGGCTTCGGGCTATGTAAATACAGAAGACATATGCTTGGCTGCCCGTGAAATTCTTGCATCGATAGGTGAAGCTCATTCGGCATGGAATTCGGTGAATATATTAAATAATAATGGGATAACAGCTCGTTTTGTTGATCTCTGCGGATTTAATGACTCACTCCCTTTGACTATTGATGAGCGTATAGCTAAAGCTTTTGACGGTATCGAATTTGATAAAGTTTTGTGCATTGCTACCGGATATACCAAAGGAACAGAAGGTATTATGAGAGCGTTTGATCGTGGGTATACCGAGGTGACTTTCAGTAAAATAGCTGTTCAAGTAAAAGCTGACGAAGCTATTATACATAAAGAATACCACTTGTCGAGTGCCGATCCGGGTATTGTAGGCATAGATAAAGCTGTGCCTGTGGGGCATACCAATTATGTAATAGCCGATCAGCTTGCCGATATAGGTATGGAAGCCATTCATCCTAAAGCTGCTAAGCCGCTTGAATTGGCGGGGATAAATATTCGTATCAAAAATACATTTGAACCTAATCATCCGGGAACGCTTATTACCCGTGAATATATTTCGCCTGATGCTAAAGTGGAAATTGTTTCGGGAACAACCAAGGTAATTGCTGTAGAGATACATGACCCTATGATGGTCGGTGAGGTTGGTTTTGACTTACGTATTATGACTCATTTCGCAAAATATGGAGTGAGCTATATTTTAAAGTCTACTAATGCCAACTCTATCACAATGATTGTCTGGGAGAATGCTAAGTCGAAAGAATTGATTTTGGATCTAAAACAAAATTTTTACCAAGTAAGGACCGAAGCAGTTGCCATTGTTTGTGTGATGGGAACTAATATTGCTATGCCGGGCTTTTTATATAAGGCCTCTAAGGCTCTTTATGAACAAAATATAAATATCGAGAGTTTCGGTCAGTCGCTCCGTCAGGTAAATATGCAGTTTGTTATTCGTCGAGAGCGATATAATGATGCAGTTATAGCTCTTAATGAAGCTTTATGCTTTCATAAATAACGGAAACATGTTATAAAGCATGCTTTTTGATTAAGATTAAATTAAGATAGAATTAAGTTTAGTTAATTTTAGAAAGAAATTATTGAGCTTTCTTGTATAAAAGAATATAACTGTTACTTTTGCAAAAGTATAATTGAGTCGTAGAAAATAAGAATTTGATACCAAAGAGAGCCTTGATGTATAAACTGACAATTGTGTTGGGTGCAGAATACCGTTTTAATCAATACACTTCTCTAAATAAGCTAATAAAGCATAGTTTGAGTTTACTATTGTTGACCAAAAAGAGTATTGGTTAGATTTTGTTGTGTTTTGGATAAAAATGGCGGTTATAAAGCGTTTTTTTAGGTAAAAGATTGCTATCAATGAATCAATTTATATATTTGTAGTTAGATATGGTCATAATAATGTCTGTCTGAATACTAAAACATCTAAGGATTTTTACAAAAATTAAATATTTGAATATTACTAATTAATTTAAACAATTTATTTATTACTATTATGGAAACTAAACCACAAAAAACAAAATCTAGATCTAAAGGGGTATCGGCAGGATTGGTGATCGTTGGTTGTGCTATCGTTGCTTTCTGCTTTTTCTTTTTTGTCTGCGGAAATCCTTCAGGATTTGATGAAAAAGGACATCCACATCCAGGTAACGTATTTGCAACTCTATACCAAGGAGGTTATGTAATTCCTATCGTTATTACTCTTCTTTTAACTGCATTAAGCTTATCTGTTGAAAGATTTTTTGCACTAAACAGAGCTAGCGGTAAAGGTAGCGTGCCTAAATTCGTAGCAGAAGCTAAAGCTAAATTAGAAGCTGGTGATATTACCGGTGCTGAAAAATTGTGTGATGCACAAAAAGGTTCAGTAGCTAATATCCTTAAAGCTGGTTTAGTTAGATACAGAGATGTAGAAACTTATACTGACATGAATAATGATGAAAAAGCTCAAGTTATTCAAAAAGAAATCGAAGATGCTACAACATTGGAACTTCCATACTTGGAGCAAAATCTATCAGTAATCGCTACTATCTCGACTCTAGGTACATTATTCGGACTATTAGGTACTGTACTAGGTATGATCAAATCGTTCCAGGCTATGGGTAACGAAGGAGCTCCAGACTCTACAGCTCTTGCGGTAGGTATCTCTGAGGCACTTATGAATACAGCTATGGGTATCGGTACAGGTGCTGTTGCTATTATTTTCTATAACTATTTCCAAGGAAAAGTGAAAGATGTAACAGATGCAGTTAATGAAGTTGGTTTTGCAATTGGTCAAACTTATACTTCTAAGCACGGAAAATAATTATCATTTTTTATGATGAATGATTGTGGAATCTAATAAAAGATCCACTCTAATAAGTAAGAAAAACAAGAAGAAATGAGTAAAGTAAAAGTAAAAAAACAGGATACGTTCATCGACATGACTGCGATGAGTGATGTGACTGTTCTCTTGTTAACATTCTTCATGCTTACTGCTAACTTCATACCTAAAGAACCAATTCAGGTGATGACACCTGCTTCGGTATCTGAGGTGAAAATTCCTGAATATGATGTCATGACAATTTTGATTGACCCTCAAGGACAGGTTTTTATGAACTTAGACAGACCCGATGATAAAAGGAAAGTGCTAGAAAGTATTGGACAGCAATATAATATAACATTTACTCCAAAGCAAATTAATTCTTTTGTAAACCAGACTCACATAGGCGTGCCTATCAGTCGTTTACAGGCATTTCTTGACCTTCCAATGGATGAACAAGATGCGTTGATGAAGAAATTTGGTATCCCTACTGATACAATTATCAGTCCAAACAATCAATTGGCAGTATGGGTAACTACCGCAACGGAAGTGAATGAAAATTTGACTATTGCTATAAAAGCTGATCAAGGCACTCCTTATTCTTTGGTGAAGAATGTAATGTCTACGTTGCAAGACTTAAAAAAGAACAGATATAGTTTGATAACAACTCTTAAGACAATGCCTGAAGGGGTTTAAGGGTAGAACTTTAATATTAAAACAGTAAGATTATGGCAAGTGTTGATAGTGGCGGCGGCGAACATAAAAAAGGTCAGCCCCAGAAAATCAATCTACGTGTAGACTTTACACCGATGGTTGACATGAACATGCTTTTGATTACTTTCTTTATGTTCTGTACAACTTTGAGTAAGCCTCAGACGATGGACATTGTAATGCCTACAAAAGATAAAGACCTTACAGAAGAGGATAAAAACCAGGTAAAAGCTTCTAAGGCTATTACTGTGATACTTGGCGAGAATGATAAAATTTATTATTATGAAGGTGAGCCTGATTATAAGGATTTTAATACTCTAAAAGCAACAAACTATTCTCCTGAAGGTTTTAGAGCACTTTTGTTGCAACGCAACGCAGATGCTGTGGCTAAAATACGAGAACTAAGGATTGATAAAGCAAAGAAGAAAATTACAGAAGATGAATTTAAAGAGCAAACTAGTGAAATAAAAAATGCGAAAGATGGTCAGGTAGTTGTAATAAAACCAACTAATGGAGCTTCGTATAAAAATTTAGTAGATGTGCTTGATGAAATGCAAATCTGTAGTATTGGTAAATATGCTATTGTAGAGATGGCTGATGGAGATAATTTCCTTGTACAGAATTATGAATCCAAAGGCGCATTGTCAGCTCAGACAGGAGGAAAATAAATCACATATTTAATAACATAAAAATGGGAAAAGATATTAATTTGAACTCCTCTGAATGGCGTGATATAGTATTCGAAGGCAAAAATAAAAGTTATGGAGCGTATGAGTTACGCAAGTCCTCTTCAAAAAGACACGTTGTTGCATTTATTGTAGTATTAGTGTTTGTTGGAGTTGTGGCTGCATTACCTGCATTCCTTGATGCTGTGAAAGCTGGTCAACACCAAGCTGGAATAGATGAGGCTTTTGAATTGTCGAATATTGCCAATGTAGAGGAACAGGTTCCGGAAGAAAATATTATACGTCAGGAAACCGCACCACCTCCCCCCCCTTTGAAGGCGACTATTCAGTTTACACCTCCTGTAATTACAGAAGACAGTAAAGTGAATGAAGATAAAGAAATGAAATCTATCGAGGAGTTAAACGAAACGAAAGTTCAAATCTCTATCGCAACCGTAGAAGGTACAAATGACAAAAACGCTGTAGATATTGCAGAATTGAAAGAGCATAAAGTGATCGTTGAAGATAAGGAACCAGAAAAACCTTTCGTCAGCGTAGAGCAAATGCCTCAATTCCCTGGTGGAGATTCTGAATTGATGAAATTCATCGGAAGTAATCTGAAATACCCAACTATCGCAGCAGAAAATGGAATTGAAGGACGTGTAGTAATTCGTTTCGTTGTCGGAAAAGATGGTAACGTATCTGATGTACAAGTAGTGAGATCTCTAGACCCTTCTTGTGATAAAGAAGCGGTAAGAGTTGTAAAAACAATGCCTAAATGGGTTCCAGGTAAACAAAATGGACGTAATGTGCCAGTGTATTACACTCTACCTGTATTGTTTAAATTACAAAAATAAGATATGTATGTCTTCAAATAAGAAGTTTACATAAAACATAATGTAAAAGAGAGAAGTTGATGATATTTATATAGATTCACTTCTCTTTTTTAAAATATAAGCAAATGAAAGAAGATAATAAAAAAGGCAGTACTTTTAAGCTAATCTGGAATGCCCTGATGTTCTTTATATATCTAGCTATAGCTTATTTAATTATATTTACTCCAATGCTCTTACCTTATAATTATAGAGCAAACGATCCGGGAACTGATGATTTTGTAATTCCCCGTATTATTTTAGGTGCTGGAGTTACCATTTATGCTTTTTTCAGAGGGTACAGGGTGTTAAAAGACAAAAAATGATTTACTTAGCGAAGTTTTTATTTAATTATCAAAATTTATGAGAAAAGTTGGTTTATTTTGTGTGTTGTTATTGATGATAATTTTCTCAGCGTGCAACAACGGACAAATCAAAGTTACACGAACTGATACTCTTACCAGTGGCGTAGCAGAAATAGCCGTAGATGATTGCTTTGCTCCGATAATTCAAGAACAAATTGATGTATTTGAGGCTTTAAATGACGAAGCGTCAATCATTCCTATTTTTGCAAGTGAAGTAGATGTTATAAATTTACTTTTAAAAGATAGCGTCAGACTAGTTATCGCTGCACGTGATCTTACTGATGCGGAAAAACAAGGTTTGCTGAATAAGAAATTGCAACCTCGTTCACAAAAAATAGCAATAGATGGTATTGCATTAATAATTAATCAAGAAAATACGGATTCACTTATTAGTGTATCTGCACTGAAAAAGATTATGACAGGCGAGATTGATTCTTGGAAATTGATCAATCCGCATTCTAAATATGATAAAATATCGGTTGTATTTGATAATCCAAACTCAAGTACAGTTCGTTTTATCAAAGATTCGATTAATAGAGGAGAGCCTCTAGCCGAAACACTGAAAGCTATGGATAATAATAGAGCAGTGCTCGATTATGTTGCTAAGACTCCTAATGCGATGGGTGTGATAGGTGTAAACTGGATTAATAATCCGGGAGATACGACAAACTTGAGTTTTACAAATAAAATTAGAGTAATGTCTGTCAGTAAAAGTGATGAACCTACTATTCAAAATAGTTTTCAACCATTTGCTGCATATTTGGCGTTAGGAGAATATCCTTTGAGACGGGATGTATATATTATACTATCAGACTTAAGAGGTACGTTACCTGCCGGATTTACAAACTTCGTAGCGGATGACAGAGGTCAGAGAATAATTTTGAAAGCTGGATTAGTACCAGCAACAAGGCCTATGAGGCTGATTTCGGTACAAGAACATTTCTAATTGAACAAAAGCTCTACTTCAAGATAGAGTTTCTATGCAATCGGTGAAAGTAAATAAACTATATTATAAGATTTAAAGATGAAAAAAAAGTATTTATTAGGAGCTTTCCTGGGTTTATTACTTAGTTCTCCAATTTTTGCACAAAGCAATATTGGTGCAGACTATTTGAATACCGGAGAGCTAAAAGTGGCTAAAGAAATTTTTGAAAAGCAAATAAGTCAATCTCCGGCTGAAGCTTATTATTACTTAGGTGAAGTAGCTTATCGTGAGGGAAATATGGCAGAGGCTAAAGCTAATTATGAAAAAGGATTGGCTGCATCACCTGATTTTGTACTTAATAATGTTGGCTTAGGTAAACTTTTGTTGAAAACTAATCCAAAAGAAGCAGAAGATCAATTTTCTATAGCACTGAAGCAAGATAAGAAAAATGTAGCTGTACTTGTTGCCATAGCTCGTGCTTACTTCGATAATAATATGAAAGAGAAAGGTGATGCGAAGTTAGCTGACGCAAGAAAAGCTGATAAAAAAGCACCTGCTATTTATATCTTGGAAGGAGATTTAAAGGCTAAAACAAATGTTGGAGAAGCTGCAGGAAGCTATGCGCAAGCATATACTTTCGACCCTGCTTCTGCTGTTGCTTACATTAAAACGGCTCAGGTTTATGAAAATGTAAACCCAACACTAGCAGTTGAAATGTTACAAAAAGCTATTGAGATCAATCCAAACTATACATTAGCTTATAAATACTTAGGAAGTATATATTCGCACGGTGGACAATATGAACAAGCTATTGATGCATTCCAAAAATATTTTGCACAAGGATCTTATGATGTAAATGATTTGACCCGTTATGCTGCTGCCTTGTATTTTACAAAAAAATATGAAGAGGCTAAAAAACTAATCAATGAAGGTATATCTAAAGAACCAAACAACTTCGTATTGAACCGTCTTTTGATGTATAGCTACCTTCAGTCTAAAGATTATGTGGATGGATTGGCTGCAGCTGAGAAATTCTTCTCTTTAGATAAAGGTGATAGCGAGTACATTGTACAAGATTTTATGACTTACGGTGAATTGTTAAGCAAAAATAATCAGTTAGATAAAGCTTTATTGCAATACGATGCAGCTATTAAATTAGATCCATCGAAATCAGCTGTTTATAAAGATATAGCTATTGCTTGTGCAGATGCAGGTCAATATGCAGATGCTGCTAAATATTACCAAGAGTATGTTGACAAAGCAGATGCTGCTGTATTAGAAGCTACAGACTTCTTTACATTAGGTCGTTATTCTTATATGTATGGTAGTGCTGCTCTAAAAGATGCAGATCCAGCTATTTCAGCTGCGGGTAAAGAATCTTTGCTTAGAGCAGATAAAGCTTTTGCTACAGTAACAGAAAGAATCGCTGATAGTTATTTGGGATATTTCTGGAGAGCACGAACAAATGCTTTGCTAGATCCTGAAACAACTCAAGGATTGGCTAAACCATATTACGAACAAGTCGTAAATATAATAGTAGGAAAAGCTGATGGAAGCAATCCAAGTGAATTGTTGGAAGCTTACCAGTACTTGAGCTATTATTATTATTTATTGTATGATAAATCTAAGAGTGCATCTGATAAAGAACAAGTGAAGCTATACAGTGAAAAAATGTTGGAGTTAGATCCTGCAAATACAGTTGCTCCTCAATTGTTAGAAGCTATCAAATAAGATTTATTTATCTTAATATATAAAAGATTGATACATAATTTTGTATCAATCTTTTTTGTTTCAAGAAATAAACATATCTTTGTATCAGTTTACGGTGGATAGATTTGTACGATTGCAACCACAAGAAAAAATGCTAAAATAAATTATTCTTCATTTTTTTCTGCAACACTACATTTTGCTCCTCTTTTATTTTAATCAAAATAAAACTTAAGAGATATGAGTTATTTATTTACATCGGAGTCCGTTTCTGAAGGACATCCAGATAAAGTAGCAGACCAAATTTCGGATGCATTATTAGATGAGTTTTTGGCTTACGACCCCAATTCGAAGGTGGCGTGTGAAACTTTGGTAACAACCGGTCAGGTAGTACTAGCCGGAGAAGTAAAATCCAAAGCATACGTAGATGTGCCGGAAATTGCACGTCATGTAATCGAGCGTATTGGTTATACCAAAAGTGAATATCAATTTGAAGCCAAATCATGTGGTGTGCTTTCTGCAATACATGAGCAATCAGATGATATCAACAGAGGAGTTGATAAAAAAGCTGACCCAATGGATCAAGGTGCAGGTGATCAAGGTATGATGTTTGGTTATGCAACTAATGAAACAGATAACTATATGCCGCTGGCTTTAGATTTATCTCATGCACTATTACTTGAATTAGCTGCGATCCGCAAAAATGAATTGGCTTTGATGCCATACCTTCGTCCGGATGCAAAATCACAGGTTACCATTGAATATGACGATAACGGAACACCTTTGCGTATAGATACTATTGTTATCTCTACTCAGCACGATGATTTTGGCAGTGATCAGGAAATGCAGGATTTGATTCGTAAGGATGTGATCAACATATTAATTCCCCGAGTTAAAGAAAAATATAAATTCCGTGAAGATATAATCAGTCTTTTTGATGAAAATATTACCTATCACGTAAATCCTACAGGTAAATTTGTAATTGGAGGCCCTCATGGCGATACCGGATTAACAGGTCGTAAGATTATTGTTGATACCTACGGAGGTAAAGGTGCTCACGGAGGAGGGGCATTTTCAGGAAAAGATCCATCGAAAGTAGACCGTTCGGCTGCTTATGCTAGTCGCCACATCGCTAAAAACTTGGTCGCAGCAGGTGTTGCTTCAGAAGTATTGGTTCAGGTGTCTTATGCTATTGGAGTAGCTAAGCCTATGAATATATATGTAAATACTTATGGAAAAGCCAATGTTAAGCTTTCGGATGGTGAAATAGCTAAGATTGTAGATCAATTGTTTGATATGAGGCCTAAAGCTATAGAAGATCGTTTGAAGCTTAGAAATCCTATCTATTCTGAAACTGCTGCATATGGTCATATGGGACGTGAACCTCAAGTGGTAACTAAAACGTTCAAATCAAGATATAATCCTGAGCCAATGGAAAAAGAAGTTGAATTATTTACCTGGGAAAAACTTGATTCAGTAGATCTTATTAAAAAGGCTTTTAAACTGTAATATCTACAGCGAAATAAGATGATCGAAGCCTTTAGGCAACTTTAGGTCTTAATAATAGTAAAAATGTAATGCATCCTTGATGATTTTATCTCAAGGATGCATTGTTATAACTATCTTTGTGGCGAATTTAAAATTTGATACGATTGGATCCTGAGTTAGCAACATATTATGTGATAGATAGCTTAAAGATTGTAGAAGCCAAAAAGGATTCTGCAATCCATCAGTCGCTATTCGGATTCGAAAAAGATACGAGTCTTTTTTTCTCAAAGACTCATGTAGAGGCTCGTCAGAAATTGACAACAGAGCGCCTTCAATTAAACAATGGCCATGCAGGTGTAAGCAAGGTATTTACTTTAGAACAAGATGATGGAGTACTAGCTCTTTTGGTGCTTTGCTTTCTTTTATTTACACGTATATTTAAAGGTGGCTTTACTTTTTTTAAAGAAAATAGCCGATTGTTATTCTCTACGCGTGAAAATCTGAATTTATTTAGTGAAACTACAGTGACTGAGTTCTGGTTTAATTTCATTCTTATTTTTCAGACAATATTACTTTCATCTATTATTCTATTTGATACTTTTTTGGAATCGGATGAGTATAAACTGCCACAGCACAGCTTTTATACTATTGTTCTGTTTATGTTAACTATATTTGCATTTCTTCTTTTTAAGTATCTATTATATAAAATATTAGGCTATCTATTCAATTCTCAGGACCAAGTCAAAATCTGGCTGAGAAGTTGTACGATAGTTTTGTCGATGATTGGTATTATTGCTTTTGTGCCTACCTTGATGATGGTATATTCGCAGAGTTTCCATAATTATTTGCTGATATTTTTTCTTATACTGTTCATTATATCACAGTTGATACTTTTTTATCGCATTATTACTTTTTTTTTACGAGAGGATGTTAATTTTTTCTTTTTGATTGCCTACCTTTGTGGCGTGGAAATTATACCTTATATTATTTTGTATCAGGTATTGGTTTATTTGTATAAAGTTGATCTAATTGGTTTATTATGGCTTTGAAAGTAAAAAGAGTGCTGATCTCTCAACCGAAACCAGCAACAGAAAAGTCGCCTTATTTCGATATTGCAGAGAAATATAATCTTACAATCGATTTTAGGCCTTTCATAAAAGTTGAAGGTCTTGATGCTAAAGAGTTCAGGCAGCAGCGTATTAATATTCAGGATTATACAGCAGTAGTCTTTACTGCTAAAGTGGCTATTGATCATTTCTTTTCGTTATGTGAAGAGTTGAGAATAACAATGCCCGAAACAATGAAATACTTTTGTATTTCGGAGGCTGTAGCTCTTTATTTACAGAAATATATTGTATATCGTAAACGCAAAATATTTTTCAGTACTACAGGTAAAATGGACGGTTTGGCTCCTTCGTTAGTAAAACACAACAAGGACAAGTTCATAGTACCCGTATCGGATATGCATAACGACGAAATGACTAATGTCTTAGATGATAAAAAAATAGCTTATACCAAAGCTGTTATGTATCGTACAGTTAGTACCGAATTTACTCCTGACGAAATTAAGCAATATGACATGCTTGTGTTCTTTAGTCCGCTAGGAGTATTGTCTTTATTTAAAAACTATCCGGAGTTTGTACAAGGTGATATTGCTATCGGTAGTTTTGGTGCCACTACAGCGAAAGGTGTACGCGATGCGAATTTAAGACTTGATTGTGAAGCTCCCTTACCCGGTGTTACTTCTATGACAGCTGCTTTAGAGGCATTTATAAAAGAGAACCATAAGAAAAAATAAAAATTTCAGTCTTTTTTATTGCTAGGATCGGTATAGCATTCAAACAATAGTTGTGATGCTACGACTTTGCGAAAAATAGATTAATATAAAGAGAAGAGCTTGATTTTTTAGTATAAAAGATCAAGCTTTTTTAATAATAGCGATTTATTAATAGAGAATGAGTGATGAATTTATAGATAAAGAATTGGGGCGAATCTCGATAGTTCGAAATGTTCGTGCAAAAAGTGTCATTGCCCGTCGTAAATCGGATTTTATCCAGCTTACCGTACCTGCCAGATTTTCAATGAAGCAAATATTGGAAGTCTTTGATAAGATGAAGCCACGTCTTGAATCTTTACCTCAGAAACCCGTTATAACCTTTTTCCCGCAATCTACTTTTAAAACTTTCAGCTTTTCTTTAAATCTTGAACTTCGAAAAGTACAAAACTATTACATGAGTCTTAAGGATGGAATATTACATATAGCATGTCCCGAAGGTATTGATTTTAATGATAGCCAAGTACAGGATACAATCAAGAATTATGTGGAAAAGGCTATGAGATACGAAGCCAATCGGTTGTTTCCTAATAAATTAGCAGCTTTGGCAAAGCAATATAACTTTACATATACTGACCTTAAAATAAACAAGAGCAGGTCACGATGGGGGAGTTGTTCTTCCAAAAAATCAATTAATCTCTCTTATTTCTGTAATCTCTTACCCGAATATCTTATTGATTTTGTTATACTTCACGAGCTTTGTCACACCATCGAAATGAATCATGGTGAGAGGTTCTGGAAACTATTGGATAGTGTAACAGATGGAAAAGCCAGACAACTAACTCTTGAGTTGAATAAATCGCATGTACATTGGTAAAACTGTAAACCTTTTAGGGAAACAGTGTTAGTGATCATGAAAAAGACTTATAAATTAATATTTTTACATCCTACTTTTATCCGTTCAAAGAATCTTTTCCAAAACAAAAAGGTAACAGATCGCGTATAGAATCTACCTCATATATATGATTTTCTCCATACATGATTATTTGAATAGGCGTGTTGTATCTGTTTTCTACTTCAACAAGTACTTGTCTGCACGAACCACATGGAGCACAAATGTCTTTCGTGAAGTTTCCTTTTGTTTTAGCAGCTATGGCTATTGCTTTAACCGCCAAATCAGGATAATGGGCATTAGCATAGAATAACGCAGTTCGTTCGGCGCATAATCCCGAAGGATATGCAGCATTTTCTTGATTGCTACCAGTGACTATAGTGCCATCCTCAAGAAGCACTGCAGCTCCAACATGGAAGCCTGAATAGGGTGCATATGCTGAATTTGAAGAATTTTTAGCTTTTTCTATTAAATCTTTCTTCTCATTTGAGCATTCTATTAAACTATAAACTCTTACTTTTGTAAGTAATTCTAAACTTTCCATCAATTATTAATGTTTATTGAGTAACAGTAAGTATTTAATGCAACATGGTTCAATGGTAGATGCCAGTTGTACTTTACTACTTACCAAAGTAATAAAAAGGTCAGAGACCTTATATAGTAATCAAAGATATAAAAAATAGAGATGTCATACATATTTGAAAGAAAAGGTATTTTAAAATTACTGGTTTTAGGAATATTACTAGTATTATTTCCGTACACCACGATGGCTGCGGATAAAAAGAGGAATACACTATATGATGATTATATTGAGAAATATAAAGACTTAGCGATAAGTCATATGAAAAAATACAGAGTTCCGGCTAGTATTACTCTAGCTCAGGGATTATTGGAATCGGGTGCGGGCAGAAGCTCATTAACTGTGAGATCGAATAACCATTTTGGAATAAAGTGTCACAACGGATGGAAAGGAGAGTCTGTTATTGCTGCCGATGATACTCCAAACGATTGTTTTAGAAAGTATAAGAAGGCAGAAGATTCTTTTGATGATCATTCTCGTTTTTTGAGTGAGAAAAATCGATATAGCCAATTATTCTCTTTGGATATTACTGATTACAAAGGGTGGGCTAGAGGTTTGCAGCAAGCCGGTTATGCTACCGATAGGGCTTATGCAAATAAGTTGATAAAGCTTATTGAAGATTATGAGTTATATAAGTATGATCAAAAAGGGGGAGGAAAACGCCATGTGGAGAGAGAAGATATTCAAATAGTTTCACCCGTATCAACAGGTGTAAGACATACTCCTTACAAAACTAATGGATTGGTATATGTTATAGCTCAAAGTGGTGATACATATGCATCCATAGCAAGTGAATTTGGATTCAAACTCAAAGATCTGTGCGAATATAATGAGGTGCCGGCAGATTTTCCATTACAAGAGGGGGATCTGATTTACTTCCAGAAAAAGAAGAAGAAGGCCGATAAACCCTACTATGAGCATGTTGTGCAAGTGGGTGAGTCTATGTATAGTATCTCTCAATTATACGGAATGAAGGTCGAAAATCTATATAAAAAGAATAAAAAAGATTTTGAATATGTACCTGTTGAAGGTGATATTTTGAGATTGAGATAATATCCAATTGCTAGATTAAATAAAAATAACCGTTCAATAAATTATTGGGCGGTTATTTTTATTTTAAACAGAATGAGTCGTATCTGCTTATTCAAACTTATTAACAGATTCGAATATTCATTGCTATAAAATGTTGGAAATTCTCTTGATAGGACATATTTCATTATATTTGCAGCCACTAACTAGAGGTGTGATTATTAAATTAAAAACTATATAAAAAGGAATGTCAGTAATTTTTATTACCTATAACAGACGTTTACTGGATCAGGTAGAATTAGATGCTTCATTTATTTGTCCGAAATGTGGTTCCGATAAATGGCTGCTGGATACTGTAGAAACAAAAACTTCTGTTTTATTAGGAAGTATGACGCTCGTGAAAGCTGTTGTTGTATGCAAAGGGTGTTCAAAAAAGATAGCAAAAAAATATCACAATACAGATATCCTTCAATTAGCAGCCAGTAAGGAAAAAGAATTTAAACCTTCTTTTTTGAAGAGATTTGGACTTATTATTCTATTGCTTACTCTTTTTATAGGAATAGTATCTTATGCGACTATTGATGCGGTTTTAGATCATAATAAAGTCGTAAAAGATGCTAAAGAGAATTTTTCTAAAGCGTATGGTGAGGAGGCCAAAAAAGCATGGTTAGAGAATATTCAACAGGGAGATTTTATCCTTTGTAATAATAATTACTATGATCCGGCGATAGTTTTTCAAATAAAAGAATTAATGCCCGATACTCTTATTTTGACTGAGTTTGAACAAACCGTATCTAGGGATGATTTTGAAGACCTAAACAAGTTGAATCAATTAGAATTAGGAACGGGTAATTCTCGTGAGATAAAGATAAGTAGAAGAAATTTTAACCGAAATATTATTGAGTTAGATAACGATAGTCGTAATAACTTGATGATACAGCAAATAAGAAAGAAAAAGTAGGAAGTAAAGCAAATAGTTCTGAGAAATTAAATATAAAATATATGTCAGTAGAAGATAAAAAAATTATTTTTTCGATGATTGGGGTAAATAAAATTTACCCTCCTCAGAAACAAGTATTGAAAAACATTTACCTGTCGTTTTATTATGGAGCCAAGATTGGTATTATCGGTCTCAATGGATCAGGTAAATCGAGCTTGCTTAAAATTATAGCAGGTATTGAAAAAGAATTTCAAGGCGAGATCGTTTCTGACAAAGGATATAGTGTAGGTTACTTGGAACAAGATCCAAAGTTGGATCCGACTAAAACCGTAAAAGAGATTGTACAGGAAGGCGTTCAACCCATAATGGATGTTTTGGCTGAATATGAGGCTATCAATGAAAAATTTGGTTTGCCCGAATATTATGAGGATGCCGACAAAATGGATGCTTTATTTGCTCGTCAGGCTGTTCTTCAAGATCAAATAGATGCATCTGATGCATGGAATCTTGATAATAAGCTGGAGCGCGCTATGGATGCTTTACGTTGTCCGCCCGAAGAGCAATTGACCGAGAATCTTTCGGGAGGAGAGAAACGTCGTGTGGCACTTTGTCGTCTGTTGTTACAAGAGCCCGATGTATTGTTGCTTGATGAGCCTACCAACCACTTGGATGCAGAATCTATCGACTGGTTAGAACAACACTTACAACAATATAAAGGTACAGTTATCTGTATTACTCACGACCGTTATTTTTTAGATCACGTAGCAGGTTGGATTCTTGAATTGGATCGTGGTGAAGGTATTCCTTGGAAGGGTAACTATACTTCGTGGTTAGAGCAAAAGACCAAACGTATGGAGCAAGAAGAAAAGCAAGTGAGCAAACGCCGTAAAACCTTACAACATGAGTTGGAATGGGTTAGGATGGCTCCTAAAGCCCGTCAGGCTAAAGGTAAAGCTCGTTTGAACTCTTACGAAAGACTTTTGAATGAAGATCAAAAAGACAGGGAAGAAAAATTGGAGATTTTTATCCCTAATGGTCCACGTCTCGGAAATAAAGTAATAGAAGCTCATGGTGTATCTAAAGCTTATGGCGATAAACTACTGTTTGATGATCTGAATTTCTCGCTTCCACCTAACGGTATAGTTGGTATTATCGGACCTAATGGCGCCGGTAAAACAACTCTTTTCCGTTTGATTCAAGGATTGGAAACCGCTGATAAAGGTACTTTTGAAGTGGGTGAAACAGTCAAAACGGCTTATGTAGACCAGGCACACGAGTCGATAGATCCTGCTAAAACTGTTTATCAGGTAGTATCAGACGGTTCTGATTTTATCAGAGTCGGAGGTAAGGAGATAAACTCAAGAGCTTATCTGTCGCGCTTTAACTTTGCGGGTGGAGATCAGGAAAAACTTTGCGGTGTATTATCGGGTGGTGAACGTAACCGATTGCATCTGGCTCTTACTTTAAAAGCTGAAGCTAACGTATTGTTACTCGATGAGCCTACCAATGATATAGATATAAATACATTACGTGCTTTAGAAGAAGGTCTGGAAAACTTTGCCGGATGTGCGGTGGTTATTTCCCACGACCGTTGGTTCTTAGATCGTATTTGTACTCATATTCTTGCTTTTGAAGGGAATTCGGAAGTATTCTATTTCGAGGGATCGTATAGCGAATACGAAGAAAATAAGAAAGCTCGTCTAGGAAATGTTGAGCCAAAACGTGTGAGATATCGTAAATTGATGTAATCACATTTCTAAATTGTATTGCATTGAAGTTGTTGCCGAAATTAAAATCTATTTCTGGAGCAGCAAATAAAAAGGTCTATGACCAACCCAAAAACAGGAGATCTGTTTCTAAGTAATCTATATAGGAAGAGAGGAAGGGGCTTAAAGCCCCTGTTCTCACTATTAAAGATTGGAGTTTAGGTAAAATGAAAAGATTCGAATGAGGATATCCATCATATATAACTTAAGAGTTTTCCGTTTCATGATGATAGTACTTTTGGTGCTGTTCTCTAACCTCGCAATATATTCACAAAACACATCTGTGCAGGGAATTGTAAGAGACTCTGTAACTAACGAACCTATCGAATTTGCAACCGTACGCTTTGATGGAACCGATGTCGGAAAATTGTCAGATGAAAATGGAAAGTTTTCGATAAGTAACAACAAAGGAAGTAGTATAGTGGTTGTTTCACTCATGGGATATGAATCCCGAAAGATAACTGTTCCGCCACAACAAACGACTAAAATCGATGTAAAATTGAGAGCAGAGGGTGTGCAACTTAATGAGATAGTCATAAGACCCGAAAAAGAGAAGTATTCGAAAAAAGATAATCCCGCAGTAGAACTTATCAAAAAAGTAATAGAAAATAAATATAGTTATCTGATTACTAATCAGAATTATTATATGAATGATGAGTATGACCGCCTTATGTTTGCCATAAATGAATATAAAGCCGATAAGGGAATACTAAAAGGGCTTAAGTTTGCTTCGAAATATGCCGATACCTCTAAAATAGATAATAAGCCGATATTACCGATTTCGATAAGAGAGACACTTTCGAATGTTTATTATCGAAAGAATCCACAGGGAACCCGTAGGGTAGTAGTAGCACATCAGCGAGAAGGTCTTGATGAGCAAATGAATACCGAGTCGATGGAAACTATCATCGAAGAGATTTTCAAAGATGTAAATATTACCGATAATAATATAAATATGCTTTTTCAGGATTTTGTAAGTCCGCTAAGCAGTACTTCGTCCGTAAACTTCTATAAATGGTATATTATTGACACGGTGATGATAGACCAGAAGAAGTATGTGAATCTGGGTTTTGTACCATTCAATACACGCGATGTTGGTTTTATCGGGAATATTTATGTTCAACCCGAAGCTCCTTATGCCGTTAAGCGAGTATCTTTTCGTGTCCCTTCAAAAATTAATGTGAATTATGTGGAGAATATGCTTATAACTCAAGAATTTGAAGAGATGTCTCCTAACTTATGGATTCCGTTGAGATTTACTACGGCTATAGATCTGTCAATGTATGGTGCAGCCAAGTTTTATGTGGAAAAGGAAAGAACTTTTGAGAATTTCATGTTTAATCTTCCCGTTGATGCTGCATTTGGTACATCCTCTCCGATTGTATATTTGTCCGATTACAAAAAACACGATAAGAGTTACTGGAATTCTTCCCGACCTAAGATTGTAAATAAGGATTACCGTCTGGGAGAGATGATGGACGAATTCAGAGCTAATAAACTCGTTGATATTACACTTAAGACAATAGATATTTTAACCAGTCAGTATCTTCCGACAAATAGTAACGAGGAGAAAAATAAGGTCGACCTTGGAACGACTTTAACCTTCTATAGTTTTAATCATCTTGAAGGAAACCGTTTCAGGCTGACAGCTTCAACTACAAAAAACTTGCATCCTCACTTTTTTATGTATGGATATTTGGCATATGGAACAAAGGATGGTAAATGGAAATATTACGGAGAAGCTACTTGGTCTTTTAATCAAAAGAAATATCATAAAGACGAATTTCCCAGACATAACCTCTCGATTGCTCACAAATATGATGTAAATCCCTTAGGGCAAAGATTCTTGCAAGCTGAGCGTGATAATATACTTCTTTCGTTCAGGGCTAGAAAATACAATAATATGACCTATGACAGGATGACTGAGATAGATTATCTCCACGAATATCATGGAGGTTTCTCGTATAATATATATGGAAGAACGCATAATGAACAAGCTGCTGGAGAACTGAGGTTTCAGAGACGAAATGAAGAGGGGCTGTTGATTGATATGGGTAATCTTAAAACCACAGAAGCAGGAATAGATATACGATATGCTCATGGAGAGAAATTCTTTCAACAAAAACGCAGGCGTCAGGCCTTACCCTCCAAAGGATATACTATAACTTATTCTCATATAATGGGTTTCAAAGATGTATTGGGTGGGCAATTTAAATACAATAAGAGTTCTCTTTCTTTTGATAAAGAGTTATGGATTGCTCCTTATGGAAGGCTTGGATTAACATTGAAAGGTGAAAAAATTTGGGGTTCGGTTCCATTCCCATTATTATTATCGGCTAATGCCAATAGTTCGATTACTATTCAACGAGGTTCATTCTATATGCTTAGTCCTTTGGAATTTTTAAATGACTCGCAATTAACCTGGGATATTGATTATCGTATGGGAGGATGGCTTTTTAACCGTATTCCGGTTATCAAATCACTTAAATTAAGGGAGGTTGCCGGTTTTAGAGGTTTCTGGGGACATTTGACCAATGACAATAATCCCACTTATAACAAAGACCTTTTAGTATTTCCCGATAATGTGTATTCGATGGGAAGTACTCCTTATATGGAATATAGTGTTGGTATTGAGAACATATTTAAGTTCTTTAGAGTTGATTATGTGAAACGAATTAACTATCTGGATAATCCTGATATCGAGAAGTCAGGATTTAGAATAAGTTTTGAGTTTTCTTTTTAAATAAAAGATATAAGAATAAGAGCGGCAGTAATAAAAAATTACTGTCGCTTCTTTTGTCTTAAACTTATAGAGTGAGCTATACTTGACAGATAAGCTTATCGATTGTTATATTAAAGTAGCAATCTTGATTGTTTTTTATGGATGAAAACCCACTTTTTAATATCTTTGTGATGATTTTAGGGAGATCAGATTTATTGATATCTTTTATAACTGTAAATAGAGTATATAACTTAAGTTCGCATAACTATTTGTTGCTTCGGCAAGTTAAATAGCGATAGTTAGTTATATTCTTAAAATATATCATTGAATACTTTCTGTTACTTGATTAGATAATACAATATTAAATTCCGTCTTTTATTTAAAGTATATTTTGATATGCCAGATACAAAATACGATTGTGCTATAGTAGGGAATATTCCGGTAAAGCGTTTTGCTGATCTGATATTGGATATCGGAACATTCTTATTGGCATCGGGAGCTCATAGCGGGCGTGTGGAGAGCAATATCAGGCGTATGGCTCTTACCTGGGGATTTGATGTGAATCTTCAGCCTACATTTAAAGGTTTACTGGTAACAGTACGCAGTCATTGTCGCGAGGACGATACGATAACCATGTTTAAAGAATCGCCAACGCATGTGGTTCATTTTGAAGTGTTAACCAAAGTGAGTCATCTAACATGGAAGGTATATGAAGAAAACCTGTCTATTGATGAAACTGAAAAAGAATTTGATAAGATAAAGGCAATGCCTCACTACAATCCGTGGATTGTATCTATCGCAGTAGGATTGTCTTGTGCAGGGCTCTGTTTTTTATCTATGGGCGATG
This sequence comes from Dysgonomonas sp. HDW5A, assembly GCF_011299555.1. Taxonomy (NCBI): domain Bacteria; kingdom Pseudomonadati; phylum Bacteroidota; class Bacteroidia; order Bacteroidales; family Dysgonomonadaceae; genus Dysgonomonas; species Dysgonomonas sp. HDW5A. The sequence goes on from NZ_CP049857.1 coordinate 3,204,006, forward strand.
TCCTGAATGGCTTAACGGCTTTGGTTGGTGCATTTTTCGGTTCACTATTCAGATATAAAATTGCAGCTTTACGTTATAATCAGATGATCTCTATCAGTATTGCCGCTTTTATAACTACTACCATTACAGGGTTAGGTACTGTTTATAATATTGGAGATAATCCGCAATCGGCTATGGCAACCGCAGTGCTTTATCTTATTCCCGGAGTACCACTTATCAATAGCGTTATTGATCTGATCGAAGGATATCTTTCGTCGGCGGTAAACAGGGCTTTGTTTGCAGGTTTCATTCTGCTTTGCATTGCTGCGGGAATGACCTTGAGTATTACACTTATGGGGATTGATAATTTTAAGTTATAATCGAAAAAACTATGTATACAGATATACTACTATCCGTAATTCGCGATTTTGCAATAGCATGTGTCGTAGGAGTTTGTTGGGGTATTCTCTTTGGTACTCCCAAAAAGGTACTTATTGTTGCCGGATTATTGGGCGGAATGGGGCACTGTCTTCGTTTTATCCTTTTACAGATGGATTTCGGTCTTATTATGGCGACGCTGACGGGTTCGGTAGCTATTGGTTTTATTGGGATAGTTGCAGCACATCGAGTTGACAATCCTCCAGTGGTATTTACTATGCCTGCTTGTATAACCATGATTCCCGGAATGTATGCTTATAAAACGATGTTAGCAGGAATTAAGATTACCGATCTGAATGTTGCCAATGAAGATCCGTCTATTATTATTTCTATGGCACATAACCTTACGCTTACCATGTCATTGTTATTTACTTTGGCTATCGGTATTTGTATAGCAGCACTCTTATTTCGTAAGACGAGTGTCAAAGAGATGGAATTTGCCAAGAAGATCGAGCGAATAACGCATTTTACCAGATAATGAGTACAGAGATTGATCTGTTATTAAGATAAATAAAGCCGATTCATTATGAATCGGCTTTATTATTTAAAAAGTCAGAGACTTTAATTCATATAATCCCACATGGGTAATTGTATGGGTTTTTGATTCAAACTTTCGATTGCTTTTGCATCCAAATATCTACGATGAATAACCAAGCGGAACATATATTCGTTAAACCAATTATCAGTAAAAGTCAGGTATCCGTTATTTCCGGCATTTGCTCCCCAGCTATTTTCAAACTCCCATTTTATCGGATTATCATTATTATCCGTATCGCAACCTATGAGGAGCATGGCGTGGCTCGATCCGCTTTGGCGAGTCAATATACGTGCCTTTTTATCCATATTGATTTTTACACCGAATAACGATTGGTAGTCATACATGTCAGGATCCATTATACCTGTCTCTCTGTTATGCTGTTTGCCTACATCGCACGAAGCATACATTGCCTCATTATTCTTAATGGAAGCTAAGGCTGCTTTCTTTATATCCTCATTCGGTAGATTTAGATATACCCAATTGATGCCTTCAACGGTATTTCTGTAATTTTTGATCTCATATACTTTGTAGTATTTGCGAGTTGGGTCATTCATAATCATGATATAATTCTCAGGACTATAATCAGCAGGAGTTATTTCATTATAAAACTCTTTTGGTGTATATTGTTTTTCTTCAATCTTACCTGTTTTAGTTTTATATCTCCATGTGAATTGTGTAGGAGGCTCACCTAGGCATAAAGCCAGCATGCGATACACATCTTTGAGGATAGCTTGTTTTTCTGATCTTAACTCTTTCTCCTTCTTGCCGCTTGCTGCCAGTTCTCGGAGATTATATCCCCCCATGCGTAGTCTCTCATTAATCAGAGAAATCATCTGACCGGTACTGTTCGAATGGGCCGTTTCGGGCATAACGGCATCCGGTACAACCCCGTATTTCAGGGCGGCATTATAGTATAAATTCCAAACACCACCATCACCTACAGGCGATTTGAAGAATTCAACAACCTCTCTGTCATCAATCGGATTCGATGCTGTTGCAATTATATTTTCGAGATATAAATTTGCTTTTTCGAATATATCCCAGAAATATAAGTAGTTGTGTGAAAAATCGAAGTTGTCAATATTATATTTCGCCATAATCGAAGGTCGAAGTACATTCATCGAAGTGAACATCCAGCAACGCCCCGAGCTTTTCTGATTGGTAATACCCTTTACCGCTACACGGTATTTGAATAGGTGATCTAACTGCGATTGTAGATCGTGATTCAGTGCATTATCTTTGATACTGCTTTGGGTGGTAAGGATGTTTTGAATGGCTGTAGTAGAAGCGTCTTTCTTGAAACTACCTCTGATTTCTTGCAAATCTTTTTCCGTTACAGTTTGAGAAAAAGCCGAAGCGGAGGTCAGAAACATCGCACAGGCGAGTAATTTTATTTTCATGATCGTATGTTTAGGTCGTATTTGCTTATTTTTTTTTCTATGATGTTTACTATAGGAGTACATATTAATTGACGTATTTTTTCTATGCCCAAGCATATCACAAAGACTGCAATAGAGAAGAGTATTAGTAAGCCTATCAATAATATATAATTTTCTCGATATAGATTGGTAAGGTTTTGTATAGCTTCCTCTAAAAAAATCTTGCGTATCAAATAATGATTGTGAATCAAATATACACCAAATGCAAGAGGTGCTAATGTATTAATCGCATTACTTGAAATTTTCAGATTCTTAAAAGTAAAGAATAAGCCAATGGCGGCAAGAATCAAAAATGGATTATTGTATCGGTTTCCGGGTTCTATCATTTTACCCATTTCCATATTAAAGAATAAAGTTACACCGAAAATAAGTAATGATGCAGCCAAGTATATTAAAAAGGGCTTTTTAATGAGGATTTGATATTTGTTGATGTAGCGAGCCAGAACATAAATGGTTATAAAGTTATAGATCGAATAACCATCTCCCGAAATATATGTATTATTGAATATAAAGCCGGAGAAACAATTGAGAAATAACATTCCTGCCAGAATTATAGTCATTTGTTTTTTGTTGAAATACTCTATTGAATGATTCAGCAGAGGGGCAATAAATAATAACGCAATATAAGCAGTGAGGAACCACCAGGTTCCATAGGTAAGACTGCTCGATATGGGGAAAACAGCTTCCACATAATCACGAATCTCAGGTTTATAGCCCAATAATATGGCAATGATTAAAATACCAACAGAATAAAATAATGCTTGTATGACTAATGATATTATAGTCTTGGATTTGAATCTCACGCCGAAATACCCCGATATAAAAACAAAACAGTTTACACCTACAAAAAACAGGCTGGTTAACAATAGTTCGGATATGTACAATCCGGTGTTATTTATATTATTATGCAATTCGAGCCGAAATACATGCAGCATTACGATCATAAGCATGAGAACCAACCGGAGTAGTTCGATATTCGAAGAACGTGTTTTTGTATCCGTATTCATATTTTTGGTTTTATGCCTTATAGTCCGGTAATACCCATTTTTTTCATCAGGAAGCAAGCATTCATGTTCTGAGCTACACCTTCACGTATTTTATAGGAGAAGGTCAATTGATCGTTGGTTATATCTGCTTCAAAGCGGTAATCTTTTACATTGTCAGGATATTCCTGTTCCAGGTTTCCAAGCAGTAGATCGTGAGTGGCTATGATACCATTTCCGTTGAGCGATATCAGCTGCTTCATCAAAGCCATCGAGCCCTTTTGCTTATCCTCCGAATTGGTTCCTTTCAGTATTTCATCTAAAATAATAAATAATTCTTCACCTGCTTGCAAACGGTCTATAATCATCTTCAAACGTTTCAATTCGGCAAAGAAGTAAGATTCATTATCAGCCAGAGAATCGGCAGTGCGAAGATTAGTTACCAACCGACATGGGTAAAAAGTCAATGATTCGGCACATACAGGCACTCCTGCACAAGCCATCGTATGATTGATACCGATGGTACGCAGGTAGGTACTTTTGCCTGCCATATTGGCTCCTGTGATTACTAAAAAGAAAGGAGTCTTGGATATATTGACATCATTGCGTACACAAGTATCTCTATGCAACATGGGATGTCCCAAAGCTTTGCCTTCGAATATAAATTTATCGGCAACTTGCGGATAGGTATAATCGGGATGGTTAAATGCGAAAATCCCCATAGATACGAGCATATCAAATTGGGCAATAGCTTCGAACCATTGTGCTATTTCCGATTTATACTTTTCAGTCCATTGCTCCACTTTAATTGCATATTTCACATTCCAAAGCAGATAGGGATTGAACAGCATCAAGACTGGAAATGTATATGATACTGTCAGATTATTATGGTATGATTTCAGTTGATTTATAGCATATGAGGCATTGGCCACACCTTTTAATTGAGATTGAATATTCTTCAGCTTATCAGATTGAACGTTTTCATCTTCAATGATTTTGAATAGCTTGGAATATGTATCCAATACTTTCGATTTTTCATTGAAAGTTTCCATAATCTGCATCACTTTTTTGCCGGGAACGAAGCTTATTCCTAATGTGAGGATATATACTATCGAATAATATCCGCCTGCCATCATATCGAAATATACAAGTAATCCAAATAGGATATGGATGAGGGGCATGATGTAAACCATACTTTTCCATAAGATACTGTTCTTTAATATGGGAGCACGTTTAAATGATGCCGAAAAATCTTTCGAGTTTAGGCTGTCGGCTTCGCTCATTTGACCTATTGCTCTGAAATGAGACAGTAGCTTACCTTTTTGTTTAAGCTCTTTTACTGCTTGCTGTTGGTCTAAGATATCTTTCTTATTTTCGAAAGGATGTATGAATATATTGGCAAGTGTATCTTTTCCGAATGAAGTAACGGTGCGATTTATAGACTGAAAGAAGGATCTTTTACCAAATAAATCGAGATCGAGACTAAAACTATGTTCAGCATCTGTTTTTTCGGGAGCTCCATCGAATGCTGAAAAGTCGTAATTAATACCTTTCAACTCGTTTTGAGCATTTGTTATTTGTTGTTCGCAATAACTCTTTTTTATGAACAGTCGGTTATGGTATTTCATCAATGCCAGAAATGCAACGAAAAATATAATAATAGAAGCAATAACGATTGAAGTGTCTCCCCATAAAATATATGCACAAACTACGGCAGCTATCGCAATAATCAATCGTATGGTTCCTACCCAAAATATTACTTTCTTTAATTGGTCTGATTCTCCTTGATATTTGGTGATAATATTAGAATAATAAGATTCTATTTCGTTGATATTCATTGTGTAATTTGTTTATATCTTTTTGTTTTTTTTATCAGATGTTTATTTAAGTATCTTCAAGTATCTTTTATAGTTATATCTGTCTCTTATTGTCATTCTCAGCCAAAGCTATAAAAAGCTCGATGAGTTTAAAATAATTCGTGTAAAATATCCAGTGATTTGAGTGGCTGAAAATCATGTAAATGAATACGGTAATATTCGAGCATACGGTTTATAATGTTCTGACGATCTTGTCTCGAAAATAAAAATAGGTGCATATTTTCGTATCCTATTCTTGATAAAAGCGATAGAACTTGGCTGTCTACTTTATTTACATAGTGATTGTGTAACGGCTGATGGGTTACAAATATACCGTTCAGCATGTCAAAGTAATCATTGGGGTGATAATCTTCCAGATTAGGATAGAAACCCAGAAAGCGTGTCAGCTTCAGCATAAATACCAGATGATAATTTGCCAGACCTTTTTCGCTCTCTTCCAATACCTGTATCGAATGGCTCAGATAATTATATATGATCTCGTACTCATCAGTATCTCTTAATATTCGGCTTAGGAATTCTGATAAAAACAATACAATGGATGTTTTAACCATATTTCCTGAAATTGAATACAAAGGGTATAGTATATGAGCCTCTCGTATACGCTGAATATCGCGTGATGCCTGATGCTCGGTCTCCATATCGAGTATCGACAAGGGGGCGAAAAGAGACTTCTGTACTTTGGTCGATTTGCTTCGTGACTTGGGAACCATGTATGTAACCCGGCCAAAAGCATTCGTATATACGGTGGCAAGCAGATACTTGTCGTTGTAATTAATTGTACTGAGTACTATGGCTTGGGTCTTATGCAGCATGGACTGAAAAAATACTTATCTTACAAATTTACTCATTTTGGTAGACGAAAAAAATCCCTGATGTAATTAACATCAGGGATTTTGTATTATTGTGTGATAAATATCGAATTATTTACCTGCTTCAGCGTCTCTAATCATTTTTTCGTTAGGGTGGATGTATACTTCCACACGACGGTTTTGAGCTCTTCCATCAACTGTACTATTGCTGGCTACCGGATTTGAAGAACCCATACCTGCCGAAGTCATACGGTTTCCGGCAACACCTTGTTGTAAAAGGAAGTTGTAAACGGCTTGAGCACGTTTTTCAGATAATGGATTATTTATTGCATCAGAACCGGTATTGTCAGTATAACCAGTAATTTGTATGTCTGTATCAGGGTGAGCTTTCAATGATGCAGCAAATTGGCTAAGTGAATTTTGAGATGCAGAGTTTAATGAGCTAGAGTTAGTTGCAAATAAAATACCCGATTCGAAAGTAACTTTAATTGCTTGTCCGTCATTAACAGACTCTACCTGAGCTCCGTTTATAGATTCTAATTCTTTTTTCTGTTGATCCATTTTGTTTCCGATGATAGCACCTGCTCCACCACCAACAACAGCACCTATACCGGCACCCCAGGCAGCACCTTTGCCACCGCCTATAAGAGCTCCAATACCAGCACCTAGTGCACCACCTGCGCCTGCACCTACACCTGTTCCTTTAACTGTATTACTAGCACCGCAGCTTGATAATAATAATGCTGCAGAAAGAGCTAATGCTCCAAAAACGTTTCTGTTCATAATCAAAATATTTTATTTTAATTCTTTTATTCGAAAAGGTTGATAGACTCGCAATATGCAAGCTCTCCCTGTATAATAAAGGTTATCTCATCTGCTGAGAACTCCTTTAACTTATCCTTTTTAGTGTTTTTTAAAACAAATTCGGTCAATTCGTCTTCATCAATATCTATAATTTCATCATCAGACGAACTTTCGTTAAGTAGCCCTTTGTCTTCGTAAAACTCGTATATAATATCAATGATATAATTTATTTCATCATTTGAAAATTTGCCTTTGAACTCTTGAGGAAGAAAGTTCTGTATAAATTTTACAGCATCATCTTCGTCATAACCAATTGGATCTACTTCAGCACTCATGTGATAGTTATGTTTTAATTTTTAATCTCTAGTATTATAATAACAATTGATAATAGTCAATGTTCATTTAATAGTAATATTGCCGAAGTACGAAGCTTACTTTTTAGCCGCTTTAGTTTTTTTCTCTTTCGCTTCTTCTTCCAATACCTTTTTTTTCTTCTCCGAAACTTTGGTCTTTTTCTTTTCTTTCTTTTCTACCTTAGTTTTGGTTTTGCTTTTAGTAGTTTTAATTATTTCCATACACTCTTTTAGTGTAAGAGCGGCTGCATCTACTGTTTTTGCTATTTTGTAGTTTTTATCCTTATACGCAATGTACGGACCATAACGACCATTCAGTATCTGAACTTCGTCTTTACCGTCTTTGCCTTCTTTACCTTCGAAAATTTTGATAACTTTTTCTCTGTCTTGTTTTCTTTTTTCTTCGATAATGGCAATAGCTTCCTCCTGCGTTACCGTATATGGATCGACATCTTTTGGTAATGATATAAATTTACCGTCGAACTTAACATAAGGTCCGAATTTACCGATTGAAGCCAATAATTCCTTCTCTTCGTATTCACCGATAAAACGAGGTAAGTCAAAAAGTTTAATAGCTTCTTCTATCGTAATTGTTCCTAATGACTGTCCTTTACGAAGTGATACAAATCGGGGCTTTTCTTCATCATCCTGAGTTCCTAGTTGAATCATTGGACCAAAACGACCTATTTTTGCCGAAATTTGTTTACCTGTTTTAGGGTCTGTACCCAAAACACGCTCACCTACTTTATGATCTTCGTGTGTGTTGAGTGCCTCCTCTACTACGGGGTGAAATTTCTTATAGAATCTATCTATAAGGTCAGTCCACACTTCTGCACCAACAGCCACATAGTCAAATTCTTTTTCGACATCAGCCGTAAAGTTGTAATCGAGGATACGAGGGAAAAATTCGGTCAGATAATCATTCACAACCATTCCTGTATCGGTTGGCTTCAGTTTGTTTTTATCTGCTCCCGTTTTTTCGGTTTTAATCGCATCGGTAATTTTGCCTTTCTTCAATTGCAAAACATTAAAATTGCGATCGGTACCTTCTATATTTGTTTTTTCAACATATTCTCTGTTCTGAATAGTAGATATCGTAGGGGCGTAAGTCGATGGGCGACCAATACCCAGTTCTTCGAGCTTTCTAACCAAAGATGCTTCCGAATATCGGGCAGGACGCTGTGTAAATCGCTCGGTAGCTGTCGATTCTTTCAAATCCAATATGTCTTTTCTCTTGATTGGAGGTAACAGAGTATTTTCTTCTCCATCCAGAGATTCATCATCTGTACTTTCGAGATACACGCGAAGAAATCCGTCAAAGGTGATAACCTCACCGCTTGAAACGAATTTTAAATCTTCGTCATCAAAAATATTTATGGTAACAGTTGTTCTTTCTAGTTCGGCATCAGCCATCTGAGAAGCAATTGTTCTTTTCCAGATAAGTTCGTATAATTTTTGCTCTTGCGAAGTGCCCGTTGTTTGGTGGGCATTCATATAAGTTGGACGTATAGCCTCGTGAGCCTCTTGTGCACCTTTAGCTTTGGTCGAAAATTGTCTGGTTTTTATATACTTTTTACCATATGCATCTCCAATCTCAGCTTTTGAAGCATTGATAGCCAGACTCGAAAGGTGTACCGAGTCGGTACGCATATAGGTAATCTTTCCAGATTCGTATAATTTTTGTGCTACCGACATCGTTTGCGCAACAGAAAAGCCTAATTTACGGGCTGCCTCCTGTTGAAGTGTAGATGTGGTAAATGGGGCTGCAGGCGATTTTTTTGCGGGTTTAGTGATAACACTATCTATCGTAAAATCTTGAATGCCTTTCAGCCTGTTTAAAAACTCAAGAGCTTCTTCTTTTGTTTTTAAACGTTTATTTAGTTCTGCATTTATTTGATAAGGCGTGTTATCAGCTTCTTTTTTAGAGAAGGTTGCCTGTACGCGGTACGAAGCCTCGCTTTGGAATGCATCGATTTCACGTTCCCTTTCGGTAATTAGTCGAACGGCTACCGATTGTACACGTCCGGCCGAAAGAGCCGGTTTGATTTTTCGCCACAATATAGGCGATAATTCAAAACCAACAATACGATCGAGTACACGACGTGCTTGTTGAGCGTTTACTAAATCTCTGTTTATTCGACGGGGATTTTCTATTGCATGGAATATTGCATTCTTGGTTATTTCATGAAAAGCAATTCGGTGATACTGCTTGTCACGCAATCCTAATGTTTCGTATAAATGCCAAGATATGGCTTCTCCCTCGCGGTCTTCATCGGATGCCAACCATACAACGTCAGCTTTATTTACCGCAGCTTGGAGTTCGGATACCAATTTTTCTTTATCTGCCGGTACTTCGTATAGAGGTCTGTAGCTGTTAGCTAAATCAATACCCAAGTCTTTTTTCTTCAGGTCGCGGATATGTCCGTAACTGGACATTACTTTGTAATCCTTGCCTAAAAACTTTTCTATTGTTTTGGCTTTAGCCGGAGATTCCACTATAACTAAATTTTTCTGCATTCGTTGTTATTTTTTTGTATTCATACAATCAAACGGCAAAAGTAATCAAATTGTTTATTATATAAGCCGTTTTTTCGTTTTTGTAAAAGACCTGCGTGCCATCCCTGCCTATTAACATCATTTTGTTTTCATCAATCAGGTAGTGTTTCGGTATACATTTACAGTTCGGTCAAAGATCTGTAATGTGAGCTGTTTATCGCTGTATTTCTCATGTGAGAATGGCGTAATTGCTCTGTTATTTCAGTTATCGACGCAATAAAATATAGGCGACTTTATAATATCTCGGTTTCTATTTTATAATCATTACGTCCAGCCGAATTGCGAGAAATCAGTTCACCAATAAATCCGGCAAGAAATAGTTGAGTACCCAATATCATTGTTGTAAGAGATATATAAAAGTAAGGCGAATCGGTTACTAACGAATAGGGATGCCCATGTGTCATTGCATACATTTTAGATGCTCCGATTGAAATAACGGTAATTAGTCCGATAAAGAACATAAAGCTTCCCAATAATCCGAAGAAGTGCATCGGTTTGCGTCCGAAAGTAGACAGGAACCACAATGTGAGTAGATCAAGGTAACCGTTAAAGAAACGGTTTATACCGAATTTGCTACTACCGTATTTACGTGATTGATGTTGTACTTCCTTTTCTCCTATACGTTTAAAACCTGCAATCTTAGCAAGGTAGGGTATGTAACGATGCATATCGTTATATACTTCTATGTTTTTAACGACGTCTTTTCTATAAGCTTTCAACCCGCAATTAAAATCGTGTAATTGAATACCCGATACTTTGCGTGCTGTGGCGTTAAATAATTTGGTGGGTAATGTTTTGGTTATCGGATCGTATCTTTTCTTTTTCCATCCTGATACCAAATCGTATTTTTCGTTGATAATCATGTCATACAGTGCCGGAATTTCTTCGGGACTGTCTTGCAGATCGGCATCCATGGTGATGATAACATCTCCCTGTGCAATTTCGAAGGCACAGTGCAGAGCCGGCGATTTGCCATAATTACGACGAAATTTAATACCCTTTACGTGTGGTGACTTTTCTCTCAATTGAGTAATTACCTGCCACGATGTGTCTGTACTCCCGTCATCCACAAATATAACTTCGTACGAAAAGTTGCGTTCCTGCATTACACGTTCTATCCAATTGTATAGTTCGGGTAACGATTCATCTTCGTTATATAAAGGGATAACAATCGATAAGTCCATAGATTATATATTTTGATGTGGATTGTTTTTCTGGCGTGAAGCAAAATAGCCGAGTACTAAAGCCAGAAACATTCCTATGATCATATTTTGAAAAACAATAGCAAAGATATAATAGAGCCCTCCATAAGAAAGAACTGTTTTTGAGTATATATCGGGCAGATGCATTTTGCTTATTACATCATATATTTGCTCATTCATTTGTGTAACTAACCCGGGATTGATGACCAAGAGGTGTAGGCTGGTTATTACCGATTCGATGAGTGACGCAAGTAGAAAAATCAAAAGAATGAATAGAATTGCTTCACCGTAGAGAATGTTTCCTCCTTTATCCTTATCTCTGTATCTGCAAATTAGCATATAGGTGAGCACGGGAGTTACTATACCCAAAATGCTATTGATATATTTACTTATTTCGGTGTATTCGCCGCCTATGACAAACAAATATTTGAACACCCAGAATAATCCCAATGGGATAGCATAATTCATGGCAGTAGATACCATGCTGTTTTTATTTTCGCTCATAATCTTTGTTAACCATCCATGTAATGACAGTGCGAAAGTAGCAAAAAAAGAGTAGATACAAACAAAGAGATATTTTTCGTTTTACTTTTTTAAGGTCTCAGACCTTTTTATTGCTTTGAGAAGCGTAGCGGTAATCTTATTTATTTTAGTGATACAGGTATGTATATTTCGGTAACGGTGTCTTCGGCTTTTACCTTATCGGGGTCGCTTACATATTTTTCAAAGAAAGTTGCTTGTCTTAAACGGTAATCGGAAGAGGGTAGCCACCCGAACCATATATTTTTATAGTATTCATTTAATCCGCTGTATGATCCCATGTGCGTAAAGATGGCGTATAATCCGCCTTTTATATTTTTGCAGCCTATTTTTCCTATGGGACCGATTGGTTTGTCAATTGTCAAACAGGCATAGAAGCGGCATTTATTGGTTTGTGTTGTATTAGGATCATCAAGGCTAATGCCTAGCCATTCGTTTGGCTTTTGTAGCAGATCATTATCTGCGGCAAAATGATTCAGTTCGCTCCATGCTTTATCGTACACTTCTTTGGTTCCATAGGGAGCAATAACTCTTATGTAAATAATGTTTTTGGGTGCGATCTCACAAATCTGAGGAGATAGTTGGTTCTGACTGTAATCTCTTGTTTCGGTTGATGCCAGTTTATACATACTGGGAGGTGTTCCAAAATGTTTCTTGAAAGCTTTAGATAAGGCCTGTTCAGAGTTGTAACCTGTTTTTTCGGCTAGTATATTGAGGCTTAAATCTGTTGTTTTGAGCTTTCCGGCTACATATTCCAACCGTAAACGCTGTACATATTCGCCCAGATTTTCGCCAATGATGGCTTTAAATATGCGGTGAAAATGAAAAGGCGATACATTGGCTATTTGGGATAGGGTAGCGAGGTCGGGTTTTTCGTTCAAATGCTCATTGATGTAATCGAGCACTTTATTGATCGACTTATGATATTCTTTTTGCGTGTTTTCTTTTTGTGCCCACCGTTTCAGTGTGGGAAGTTTTTGCCTCAGATGCGTTACGGCTTCATTCTGGGAAATGTCGGTCATATATTTTGCACAAAGCTCAACCATTTCGTCCATTGTTGAATCGGATGTGAATTGACCGTCTTTAAAACAGTACTGGCAGTAGTCTTTTACTCTGATACCTTTTTTATCGGTTCCGAATTCATTTAATTGATGCAGTGGCATTCCACAACTTTGGCAAATAGTATATTCCATAGAATTTCAAAAAATAAAAAGTATCATCTATACAGTAGGGGCGTATAATTATACGCCCACTCATTTCTCGTGCGAATGATTATTCGCATTTACTTTTATTTAGCTTTTCCAGCGTAAAAGGGTAGGGAAGTGCTGCTTCATGCCGGCAATAGCTTCTTCTTTTGTGTATTTGATATCTGAGTCTTTGTTAAACTCATCTACATACTCAGCACATTTCAAAATCATTTCATCCATCGTTACATCTGCTGTAAATTCTCCGTCTTTATAGCAATAACTGCAATAGGTAGTATTTACTGATCCGTCTTTGTTTGTGCTGTTAAATTCTGCAGACATTGGCATACCGCAGCTTTGGCAAAAAGTTTGTTCCATGATGTTAATTATTAGTTGTTTATATTCGAAAGCAAAGATAGGGATATCTTGTTTTGGTTTACTTATCCAATCTTGCTAAAAAAGAAAAAGGCAGATGTTTTACTATCTGCCTTTTGTCTGTTATCTGTATTTTATTGTAACGATTTACTCATACAAATGCTTTCGGGATTGTCTGCATATTGTCCGTAATTGGGTATCTGGCTGTAGCCCATCTTTTTGTACAGATGTATGGCTTCAATCATTTTATAACCTGTTTCGAGAACCGTATCCAAAAAACCTTTCTCCTTAGCCCACGATTCTATTTCCGAGAGCATCTTTTGTGCAATACCATTTCCTCTGTATTCAGTATCTAGGTACATCCGTTTTACTTCTACCGTTTTATTCTCAAATGCTTTGAAACAACAGCATCCCACTGCTTTGTCGTTCCAATAGGCTATTACAACGGTTTCGATAAAAGGTATCTTGTTGTAAATATTATACTGAAATTGTGTATCGCCATTGCGAATGCTTAATTCACTATCGAGTTTACAAATCAGTTCTCTGAAATCGCTGTTTTCGCTATCGGTTCTTACCAGTTCAAGCATACTTATAGATACTGTATTTCAATGTGACAACAATACTTACCAAAGTATATGAAATAAAAAGGTCTGTAATTTTAATTGCTTTTCTTCTCAGTTTCTTTTATTTCGAAACTTAGAGGATTTTTTACTTTATCCTTAAGAAGAGCAATATCCAAAACCTCCGATATATCAGAAACATAATGAAAAGTAAGTCCTTTCAGATAAAGTTCTTTTATTTCCTCTATATCCTTTTGATTCTCTTTACACAGAATGATCTCTTTGATGCCGGCACGTTTAGCAGCCAATATCTTTTCGCGGATACCACCCACAGGAAGCACTTTTCCCCGAAGGGTAATTTCGCCTGTCATAGCCAAATTAGATCTCACCTTACGTTGTGTAAACGCCGAAGCCAGAGATGTTACCATCGTAATACCGGCAGAAGGTCCGTCCTTAGGAATAGCACCTTCGGGTACATGCACGTGTACATTCCAGTTTTCGAGCACACTATCGTCAATGCCTAATCTTTGATTATGAGAATGTATGTATTCGAGAGCCAGCATTGCCGATTCTTTCATTACATCTCCTAAGTTTCCGGTAAGAGTCAGTTTGCTGCCTTTTCCTTTGCTTAGCGATGTTTCTATAAATAGAATCTCACCACCTACTGAAGTCCAAGCCAAGCCGGTTACAACCCCTGCATAATCGTTGCCTTGATATTCGTCTCTCGAAAATCTGTTTGCTCCCAGATAATCTTTCAGATTGGCTGCTTCTAGAATTTTAGGATATTCTTCTTTTAAAGCCACCTTCAGTGCTACTTTACGCATTATCTGAGCCAGAGTCTTGTCTAAAGATCTCACTCCCGATTCGCGTGTGTAATTTTCTATAATTTTCTCAATAGTCTTTTTAGGAATATCAATATCTTCCTTTTTCAGACCGTGATTTTCCAATTGTTTTGGTATAAGATGCTTACGTGCAATCTCTACTTTTTCTTCCATAATATATCCGCTGATATCGATCAACTCCATACGGTCGAGCAGAGGTTGTGATATTGCCGAAACATTATTGGCTGTTGCGATGAACAGAACTTTCGACAAATCGTAATCGATATTCAGATAATTGTCATGAAAAGCCGAGTTTTGTTCGGGATCAAGTACTTCCAGAAGAGCCGATGCGGGATCACCTCTAAAGTCGTTACCGATTTTATCTATTTCATCCAATACAAATACAGGGTTTGATGAACCTGCCTTTTGTATATTCTGAATGATACGTCCGGGCATAGCACCTATATAAGTACGGCGGTGTCCTCTGATTTCCGATTCGTCATGCAATCCGCCAAAAGATACTCTTACATACTTACGGTTGAGAGCTTCGGCTACAGATTTACCTAAAGACGTTTTACCTACTCCGGGAGGGCCGTACAGACAGATGATCGGAGACTTAAGGTCGCCTTTCAATTTCAATACCGCAAGATGCTCAATAATACGTTCCTTTACTTTTTCGAGTCCGAAGTGGTCTCTGTCGAGTACTTTTTGTGCATGTTTCAGGTTGAAGTTGTCTTTGGTATATTCGTTCCAAGGCAATTCCAACAGAGTTTGCAAATAAGTATATTGTGTAGAATAATCGGGTGACTGAGGGTGCAGACGTTCCAATTTCTTGATTTCTTTGTCTACGCTTTCAGCTACTTTCTCATCCCACTTTTTAGTCTTGATCTTTTCTTTCAGATCATCTATATCTGCTTGCTGAGGGTTGCCTCCCAATTCATCCTGAATAGTTTTGATCTGTTGTTGAAGAAAATATTCCTTTTGTTGCTGATTCAATTCCTCACGGGTTTTCATCTGGATATTCATTTTCATTTCCAGCATTTGAGTTTCCCTGTTCAATATCATCAACAAACGGTAAGCCCTGTTTTTATCATCATCGATATTGAGTAACTCTTGTTTCTCAGAACCGGGTACAGGCAGGTTTGTACAACAATAATTTACCAATAAAGGCGATTTCGAATTTTCGTTGAGCTTACTTACTAAATCCTTTGGAGGATCGCCGTACATACGTAGCATATGTATAGTCAAGTCGCGGATCGATTCTAAAAGTACTTGGTACTCTTTATCGTCTTTTTCGGCAATAGTTGTTTCCTTTAATGTATATTTAGCTTTCAGAAAGGGTTCGGTAGTGGTTATCTGATCTATTCTGAAACGTTTTTTACCCTGTAATATAACCGTAAGATTAGGATCGTTAGGTATATCTATTATGCGGATAACTTCTCCGATGACACCAATGTCATATAAGTCGTTTTGTTCGGGATCTTCCGTTTCTGCATCTTTCTGACAAACCAATCCTACTATGCCTTTTCCGTTTTTCAGGCTTTTTAGAGCCTTCAAAGATTTGGAGCGTGCTACAGTAATAGGAAGGCTGGTTCCGGGAAAGATGATTGTGTTTCGAAGAGCCAGAAGCGGAATTTCTTCTTTCAGATACTTTTCGTCAATATCAAAATCGATATTGCCTAATTCATCCGAAACGATAGAAATTACAGGCTCAGAGTTCCCGTCCATACTAAAAAAATCTCTGTCTTTATTGTCAAACATTGTATGTTATTTCGTTTTATCCTGTTATATTTCTTGTTTTTTGAGGTTTACAAAGTTAATAATAATGCCTAACTTTGTTTTACTATTTTTACTTTTACAAATACTGTGCCACTATAGTTTTAGAGAGCTGTTTCGGGCATTGGTGTTGCCAATTTGTCTTTAAGTTATTTATATATGTCCAATCCATACTTCAGTTTTAAAAAATTCACAGTTTATCACGACATATGTGCCATGAAAGTGGGAACTGATGGTGTATTGTTGGGGGCGTGGGTTAAATTAGGTAAAGTCAGGAGAGTTTTAGACGTAGGTACGGGCACGGGTTTGATTGCTCTAATGTTGTCTCAGCGTTCCGAAGGTTTCATATCAATTGATGCTATCGATATAGACGAAGATGCTGTATTGCAAACATCGGAAAATGTGGAGAGGGCATCTTTTCAGAATGTAAAGGCTATTCATTCTTCATTACAGGATTATGTTGAGAAATGCGATGCGAAATATGATATGATTGTTTCTAATCCTCCTTATTTTTCGTCTTCACTGCATTCGCCTGATGGGCAACGCACACTTGCAAGGCATACAAACTCGCTGCCAATGGTCGAATTTATGAATATTTCAGCTCGTTTATTATCTTCGGATGGTTATTTGTCACTTATATTTCCCTATGCTGAGAAAGATGTATTGATTGGTTTGGCTGAAAATGCAGGTTTATTTGTTTCCCGAATAACGAATGTTTATCCGATGCCTCATTTAAATGCTAAAAGAGTGTTACTCGAATTTTCTAAAGTGAAGCAGGACACTGAAATTGCAGATTTAATTATAGAGAAAGAACGTCATGTATATACTGATGATTTCACCGAGTTGGTGAAAGATTTTTACTTGAAATTATAATGAGTTCTTAAACTATATCAGTTAATCGTTGTTATGCTTGGATGTATAAAATAGTTTTAAGTTTTTAATCGATCAATTAAATAGTTCAATTATGAGAAATATCTTAGCTTTTATTTCAATATTGTTTTGTAGTTTTCAGTTATCAGCCCAAACTCAAAAATATCAATTGAGTACACATATTCTTGATATTACAACAGGTACGCCAAGTGCAAATGTTTTAGTGATGCTCGAAAAGCAAAATGACGAAGGCTCGGGATGGGAAAAGTTAGATGAGAAGAAAACAGACGAAAATGGTCGTATAGGTACATTTTTACTTTTGGATGAAAATTCAAAAGATAAAAATACAGGTGTATATCGTCTTACTTTTTTTACACGATCTTACTTTGAAAGTCGTGCCGTTAAGACTTTTTATCCTTTCGTGCAAGTGGTTTTCGAAATAGACGGTAATAGTCATTATCATGTTCCGATAACATTAAGTCCTTATGGATACTCTACTTACAGAGGTAGTTGATTGGTTGATCTGTATATGAATAAGTCCTTGATGTTGTAAAATGTCAAGGACTTTTTTTGTAGTATTTGTATTGAAGTCAATATTTTAGCGGATAGCTAGGTGAAGTTTGAATGTGCGTTTGTTTTTTTTATAGAATAGTTTTTCAGCCTGACGTCAAAATATCTTACCTTTAAGGGTTAGTAAGTATAATGAAGTACTTGTGCTACTATTTACAGATGTTTTGTTTATCAAAGTAATAAATAGTTCTGCGAACTTAGAATAAAAAAATAAGATTAGATGAAAAAGATTGCACTAATAACCGGAGCGACTTCCGGAATAGGAAAGGCTACAGCCGAAGTATTGGCTAAAAATGGTTTTGATATTATTATCACCGGACGTAGAAAAGAAAAACTGCTTGAGCTGGAAAAATTACTTCAAAATGAACATAAAGCCGAAGTGCTTTCTTTGGGGTTTGATGTACGTAATTATGCTGATGTTGAAAAGTATCTCGGCAATCTCCCCGAAAGATGGAAAAATATTGATGTACTGGTTAATAATGCTGGTCTTGCAGTTGGATTAAATTCTATTCAGGAAGGAGTTGTGGATGATTGGGAGCGGATGATTGATACGAATATCAAAGGTCTATTGTATGTGACACGTATCGTTTCGCCCGGTATGATCGAGCGTAAATCGGGGCATATTATTAATATAGGTTCTATTGCATCCCGAGAGGTATATGCCAATGGTGGAGTGTACTGTGCGACCAAACATGCTGTTAAGGCATTGTCTCAAGGTATGCGTTTAGATATGGTTAATTACGGTATTAAAGTGACCTTGGTTTCCCCGGGAGCTGTGGAGACCGAATTCTCTGTAGTTCGTTTCAAGGGAGATCAAAGTCGTGCAGATAAAGTCTATGACGGTTTTGTTCCTCTTCGAGCAGAAGATGTGGCAGATGCTATTTACTATGCAGTATCGGCTCCCGATCATGTGGATGTACAAGATGTATTGCTGATGGCAAAAGCACAAGCTTCGGCTACTGTGTTTCATAAAGAATAGTTTTCTCTGGAATTAGATCTGAAGAATAATAAGGTGTGAAATAGATTGGAATACTTTAATCGGTTTTGATCTTTTATAAAAACGTAGTTATGGTAAAGATTTTTGATGTAGCTCAGATAAAGAAAATAGATGGATGTACCGTTGTTAATCAGGGAGTCACATCTGTTGATCTGATGGAAAGAGCTTCGCTTGCAGTTTCAGAAAAACTTATTCGTGTTTTAGATATCAATCAGCCTGTTCTTGTTTTTGCAGGAATGGGTAATAACGGAGGCGATGCTCTTGCCGTAGCTCGTATATTGTTGTCTAAGCATTATAAGCTGGATGTATATATAGTTGCTCCTGATGATCGATTTTCAGACGATTGCCGTGAAAATAAGGAGCGTTTGGAACGTTTGACAAATGTTTCCATTATAAAAGAAAAGAAAGATATCCCTCATATATATCCTGATTGTATTGTAATTGACGGATTGTTTGGTTCGGGATTGAACCGTCCCTTGGATGGGGTGTTTTTGAATGTTGTTGAGGCGATAAATTCGTCTAATAACAAAGTGTATTCTATTGATATGCCATCGGGGTTGTTTGTTGAGGATAATCTTAATAATAACCAAGAGGGTATTATTCGAGCCGAAAAAGTTTTTACTTTCCAATTTCCCAAATTATCATTGCTTTTGCCCGATAGCGGCGATTATTGTAAAAAAATGATCGTTCTTGATATTGGCTTGTGCGATAAGTGTATCAACGAAGAGCATACCGATCTGTATTTTACAGAAAAAGCAGATGTGGCAACATTACCATTGTCAAGAGGAGCTTTTTCGCATAAAGGTACTTATGGAAAGGCTCTGATAATTGCCGGTTCGTATGGTAAAATAGGAGCGGCAGTTTTGTCAGCTCGTGCCTGTTTGAGAACGGGAGTGGGGCTTCTTACCATGCATGTGCCTCGTTGTGGAGTCGATATATTGCAGACTGCTGTTCCCGAAGCGATGGTTGATGCCGATGAGTTTTCGGAAAATGTAAGTAAGGTAGAGTTGGATGTTAATTCGTTTACAGTAGGTATCGGACCCGGTATTGGAACCGGAGATAAGGCAAAATATTTATTGCACGATTTGTTTGATCGCTATCATAAACCGATGGTAATTGATGCCGATGCGCTTAATTTAATAGCAGAGGATGATGTGCTCCGCAGTAAAATACCCCCTAAAAGTATTTTAACGCCACATCCTGTCGAATTTGATCGACTATCAGGTGCTGTTTCCAAAAATGGTTACGAACGGCTCAAAAGGGCTCGTGATTTTGCTAGGAGCCATGATGTTTATATTATACTAAAGGGTGCATGCACTGCTGTTGTTACTCCGGAGGGAAAAGTATTCTTTAACTCCACGGGAAATCCGGGGATGGCGACAGGTGGAAGCGGTGATGTTTTAACGGGAATGATCACTTCTTTGTTGGCACAAGGATATTTTCCGCAAAATGCAGCGATTTTGGGAGTATATCTACACGGTTTATCCGGGGATTTAGCTGCAAAATCAAAATCTCAACAAGGAATGTTGCCCACCGATATGATCGAATATATCGGAAAAGCATATCGAGCTTTGAAATAATGAAAAAAAGTTGTATTTTTATATTCCTGATTTCTAATTTTTTAGATCAGAATGCTTATTTTTTTTGAAAAAAAGTGTTGGGAATGTTTGCAGGAATAGAAATATCCACTACCTTTGCATCCGCAATCGAGAGATAAGCAACGCTTGAAAAGTCAAGCATTAACTCGAAAATTGGTCCATTCGTCTATCGGTTAGGACGCCAGGTTTTCATCCTGGAAAGAGGGGTTCGACTCCCCTATGGACTACAAGTAATTAAGAAACAAACAAAATAACAGAGATTAGTCATTATGGCAAATCATAAATCATCGATAAAAAGAATACGTCAAACAGATGTGAAGCGTTTACGCAATAGATATGTTGCTAAAACGGCTCGTAACTCAGTTAAAAAGCTTCGTGCTTTGACTGATAAAGAGGAAGCTCAAAAGTTGTATCCATCTGTATCTTCAATGTTAGATAAATTAGCTAAAAAGAATGTTATTCATAAGAATAAAGCTGCTAACTTGAAATCAAAACTTGCTCATCACGTGAATTCTTTATAAGAAATCACTCAAGAAATAATATGAAAGGTTGAACTGAAAAGTTCAACCTTTCTTGTATTTGGGTGGTTTCTATTCACTTTTTTGTTAAAATCTTTTATGATGGATGGTTTGTGGAGGTGAAAGTATTAATTAAGACTAATAAGGATGCTGTTTCGAACAGTTTTCTGTGATATCTGTTATATTTGTGTCTTTCTAATGTTTAGAAAAGAATAACACAATAAATTGTTTTGAATTATGAGAAAAATAGCATTGTCACTAGTTATGTCTTGTGCTTTATTAGCATCAACAGCAGTTATGGCTCAGGATGCAAAACCTGCAAAAGCAGAAAAAGCTAAAACTGAAACTAAATCATGTTGCTCAAAAGGCACAGATAAAAAAGCCGCTTGCACATCGAAAGGTGAGACAAAGAGTGATGCGAAAAAATCTGCTCCTGCAAAAGCAGAAAAGAAGTAAGCAGGAAATAAATTCAGATCTTTATCTGATGGATGCGCTAGTAGTCATTTCGTTGATTATTAGCGTATTCTTTTATATAGATACGTCTGTTTTTCCTTCTCCCTGTTTTGAAATTATGATATGTAAATTTGCTTGTTTGTACGGGTAATTTTTCGTATATTTGTTTGCTTTTTTAAGGAGGTTTGTGCACCATTGCTTGAAATAACTTGAAGATGCACGCTAAATGAAATAAAATGACAGATAACGAAAAAAATCTAGCAAGCGGCTCGTATTCCGCCGACAATATTCAAGTATTAGAAGGTCTTGAAGCTGTTAGAAAGAGACCCGCCATGTATATTGGTGATATAGGTGAAAAAGGTTTACATCACTTGGTTTATGAAGTCGTCGATAACTCTATTGATGAGGCTTTAGCTGGCTATTGTAATGATATTAGAGTAACTATCCTGGAAGATAATTCTATCTCCGTATGGGATAACGGGCGTGGTATTCCTGTGGGAATCATGGAAAAGGAGCAGAAATCGGCTCTAGAGGTAGTTTTAACCGTTCTTCATGCCGGAGGTAAATTCGACAAAGGAACTTATAAAGTTTCCGGAGGTCTTCACGGAGTAGGGGTATCTTGTGTGAATGCACTTTCTACTTATCTGAAAGCCGAAGTACGAAGAGAAGGCAAAATACATATGCTCGATTTTTCGTGCGGAAAACCACTGCATGAGATTCAAATATTAGGAGACTCAACAGAAACAGGTACAACCATTACATTTACACCCGACAGCAGTATATTTATAACTACAGAATATAAATACGATACTCTGGCTTCTCGTTTACGTGAACTTTCGTTCCTGAATGCGGGTATTAAGTTGTCATTGACTGACCTGAGACATAAAAAAGACGATGGTTCTTACAAGTCGGATACTTTCTTTTCAGAAAAAGGTCTTGAAGAATTCGTTAGATATATAGATGCAGCTAAGGAGGCTCTGATTGAGGATGTTATACATATAAATACCGAAAAACAAGGGGTTCCTGTAGAAGTTGCCATAACATATAATACATCTTATAATGAGAATGTATATTCGTATGTAAATAATATCCATACAATAGAAGGTGGTACTCACTTAACCGGTTTCCGCAGAGGATTGTCGCGTACTTTGAAGAAGTATGCCGATGATATGAAGATGTTGGATAAAGTGAAAGTGGACATCAGTGGTGATGACTTCCGTGAGGGGTTAACTGCTGTTGTATCTATTAAGGTTGCTGAACCTCAGTTTGAAGGACAGACCAAAACTAAATTGGGTAACAATGAGGTGATGGGGGCTGTAGATCAGGCAGTAGGTGAGGCCTTAGGTTATTATCTGGAAGAACATCCGAAAGAAGCCAAAATAATTGTAGAAAAAGTAATTCTTGCCGCTACAGCTCGTTATGCAGCTCGTAAAGCTCGTGAGATGGTACAACGCAAATCGCCGCTTACAGGTGGAGGATTGCCCGGTAAATTGGCTGACTGTTCGAGTAAAGATCCTGTTGCTTGTGAAATATTCCTTGTCGAAGGGGATTCTGCGGGTGGTACGGCAAAACAAGGTCGCGACCGTGGTTTTCAGGCTATTTTACCATTGAGAGGTAAAATTCTGAATGTAGAGAAAGCGATGCAACACAAAGTGCTCGAGAGTGAAGAAATTAGAAATATATATACAGCTCTTGGAGTTTCTATTGGTACCGATGATGATACTAAAGAATTGAATTTAGCAAAACTTCGTTATCATAAGGTGGTTATCATGACCGATGCCGATGTTGACGGTAGTCACATTGCAACTTTGATTCTTACTTTTTTCTTCCGTCATATGAGACCCCTTATTGAGCTGGGATACATCTATATTGCTACGCCTCCTCTTTATTTATGTAAAAAAGGTAAAGTTGAAGAGTACTGTTGGGATGAAAGACAACGTCAGGCATTTATCGATAAATATGGCGAAGGAAATGAAAGCGCTGTTCATACTCAACGATACAAAGGTCTTGGAGAGATGAATGCTTCTCAGTTATGGGATACAACCATGAATCCTGAGCATAGAACACTTCGTCAGGTAACCATTGAGAATGGAGCAGAAGCCGACCATATTTTCTCTATGTTGATGGGTGAAGAAGTTGCTCCGCGACGTGAGTTTATTGAGGAAAATGCAACCTATGCAAAAATAGATGCATAAATTAAACCTTTTATATTGAAGAGGGATACAATAATTTATTGTATCCCTTTTTTTATATATTTCCGAATCATAAAAAGATCGCTTTTCTATTCGTTTTTCTTAATAATTACTACATTTGTTTGAACGCAAATGATTCACGATGAATAAAACGATATATCCTCCTAACTTAAACAGTGGGGATAAAGCTATAATAATATCACCTTCGGGAAATATAGATCTCCAATATATAAACGGTGCGTGCCAAGTATTACAAAATTGGGGACTGGTAGTAGAGATTGCTACTCACGCCGAAGGACAATATGGTAGGTTTGGTGGTACGGTAGATCAACGAATTACCGATTTACAACAGGCAATGGACGATCCTGATGTGAGATTAATATTTTGTTCAAGGGGGGGCTATGGTATTGTCCATTTATTAGACAAACTAAACTTCGAGGGAATAAAAAAGTATCCTAAATGGATTGTTGGTTATAGCGATATTACAGCCCTACACTTGGCTTTACTGCAGGACGGAATTGTTTCGTTACATGCACCAATGGCTCGTCATCTCACCGAAGATAGTCTCGATATAGCTAGTTCTTACCTGAAAGATTGCTTGTTTATAGATATGCCGGAATATTCACTTGATTCGCACTCTTTAAATAGAGAGGGTTTGGTGAGAGGAAAACTGTTTGGTGGGAATCTGGCGGTTTTAAGTGGATTAATAGGAACTCCTTATATGGTTGTTCCCGAAAATGGGATCTTGTTTATCGAAGACATTGGTGAATCTCCTTATAAGATAGACCGCATGATGTGGCAATTGAAATTATCTGGAATACTCAGCCATATATCAGCTTTAATTGTTGGTCAATTTACCGATTGTCGGGAAGATCCATTAATGGGTTCAACAATTTATGAATCGATCAGAGATATAGTTAAAGACTATAATTATCCTTTAGTCTTTAACTTTCCAGTGGGACATGTCATAGAAAACTACTCTCTTTTGCATGGTGCTACTGTTGAGCTTGAAGTCAGTGAAAATAATGTCAAAATGAAAAACAGCAGATGATGTTAGAGACTATTTTATTGATATTGTCGATACTACTTTTTATCAGTATAGTAGTTGGTCGAATCGGGGGACGTTTAGGTATTCCGGTATTGGTTTTATTTTTGGCCGTTGGAATGATTTTCGGGTCAAATGGCGTGGGTATTATATTTAATGATCTCAGGCTTGCCGAAGGTATCGGTACGTTAGCTCTTTGTATTATTCTGTTTTCAGGTGGTTTAAATACCAAATTTAGTGAAATAAAGCCTATCATCAAGCAGAGTGTGATGCTAGCAACAATGGGGGTTATACTAACTGCTACTTTTACCGGATTATTCACATGGTGGTTATGTGGCGAGTTATTGCCTTCGTTGGGTATTTCTTTACTGACAGCTGTTTTATTGGCGTCGGTAATGTCTTCTACCGACTCTGCTGCGGTTTTTGCAATACTTGGATCTAAAAATGTACAGTTGAAGAACCATCTACGACCCATGCTCGAATTTGAGAGTGGTAGTAACGATCCGATGGCGTATATGCTTACCATTACCCTTATCGGTTTGATAAAGGCGGGAGGCGAACCTAATATCCCGATGATAATTTTGTCGATTGTGATGCAGATAATTGTTGGCACTACAATTGGTTACTTTGTTGGACGGTTTGCTGTATATGTATTAAATAGGATAAAGATAGGCAATGAGGTATATTACCCTATTATAGTGTTGACGTTTTGTATATTCATTTTTTCTTTTACTCATTTTGTGAATGGTAATGGATATTTGGCTGTATATATTGGAGGATTGATAATCGGTAACTCTAAATTTGTAACTAAGCGTACTACATTTAAGTTGTTTGATGCAATTTCGTGGCTGAGCCAGATACTTATGTTCTTAACTTTAGGTTTGCTCGTGAACCCGATAGAATTATTGCCAGTTGCGGTTCCTGCTCTTCTTATCGGTTTGTTTATGATTTTTATAGCACGTCCTTTGAGTGTATTTATTAGTTTATTGCCTTTTCGAAAGATGGGTTATAAGGATAAAGCCTTTATTTCATGGGTTGGACTACGGGGGGCTGTTCCCATTATTTTTGCCATATTTCCACTTACGGCAGGGGTTCCTCATGCTCAATTTATATTTAATATCGTATTTTTTATAACATTGTTATCTATTTTATTACAGGGAACTTTTCTTACTCAGGTTGCTAAATGGTTGGGCTTGCTGGGACCTTCTAAGGTTCATCGTCGACACGATGATTTCGATATGGAGTTACCTGAAGAAATCGGATCCTTTTCTACCGAAATAGTAGTTACCGAACATGCTGTTAAAGATGGAAATAAATTGATGGATATGCCTTTGCCGGATGATGCTCTGGTCGTAATGGTAAAACGGAATGATAAATACTTTGTACCTAAAGGAAAAACCGAACTTCATGTGGGGGATAAGCTTTTGATAATGGTAAATAACGAAGAAACATTATCGCAAACTTATCATAGTATGGGGTTGGCAAGTTCATTCCCTAAATAAATGAACCGTCAAATAATTAGCATTACTTGATTAATGCATATCTTTGTAATAAGAAAACGAAAGTATTTAATAAACTATTTTTGGTTTATAACGCTATATAGTTGTTGTATTCCCTAAGTAATAAATAGGTCTGCGACCTGAAATTAATGAACATGACTTTTAAATATACTGCTTTAGCCTGTTTTATGATGGGTTTATTAGCTTGTTCGTGTGGACAGAAAACCGTAAATAATACGTCGTCTGTGGCACAAGATTATAAGCAAGTTTCACCCGATTTCAATTCGGACAGTGCATATCATTTTGTAGATAAACAAGTGGCTTTCGGACCTCGTGTACCTAACTCTGAGGCTCATAAAGCTTGTGGTGATTATCTGGTAGCAGAACTCGAACGTTTTGGAGCAACAGTTACTCAGCAGAAAGCTGATCTGAAAGCCTTTGATGGAACTATATTACATGCACGCAATATAATCGGAGCATTTAATCCTGAAAAGGCAGACCGCATATTGTTATTTGCACATTGGGATACACGCCCTTTTTCGGATAAAGATCCGGATGAAAAAAACTATCACACTCCGGTACAAGGAGCTAATGATGGAGCAAGCGGAGTAGGGGTATTACTTGAAGTTGCCCGTATATTACAAGAAAAAGCACCCGATTTAGGTGTCGATATTATTTTCTTTGATGCCGAGGATTATGGTACTCCAACTTTTGTTCATGACATTCCTTCGGGAGAAGGATGGTGCTTAGGTTCAGAATATTGGTCTAAAAATCCTCATGTCCCCGGATATAAAGCACGTTTTGGTATTTTACTCGATATGGTGGGTGCTCCTGATGCTACATTTTATAAGGAAGCAATATCAAGACAATATGCTCAAGGTATAGTTGAAAAGGTATGGGGTACAGCTCGTGACTTGGGGTATGGGAAATATTTTATAGATAAAAATGTTGGAGGTATAACAGATGACCACGTACCTGTAAACGAAAATAGAGGTATACCCAGTGTTGATATTATTCATTTAGATTTAAATACCGATTCGAATTTCGGATGGTATCATCACACCACAAAGGATGATATGAATAATGTAAGTAAAGAAACACTTAAGGCTGTAGGACAAACGGTTTTGGAAGTAGTTTATAAAGAAAAATAAATTTGTTGCCTTACAAGGCAGTAATAAATATATATAGATAATAGAAAATGAGTCAGCTAAAAATAAACGATATACAGGACGAAATAATAGAAGAATTTTCAATATTTGAGGATTGGATGGATAAATATGCTTATCTGATCGAATTGGGGAATTCATTAGAACCATTAAATGAGAAATATAAAGTAGAATCGAATCTGATAGAAGGATGCCAAAGCCGTGTATGGCTACAAGCCGATTACGAAGATGGTATTATTACATTTAAGGCCGAAAGTGATGCCGTAATTGTAAAAGGTATTATAGCTTTGTTGATACGAGTATTAACAAACCATACCCCCGACGAAATAATAAATGCCGATCTGTATTTTATTAATAAAATAGGTTTGAATGAACATCTTTCACCAACCCGTTCGAATGGATTGGTTTCGATGGTGAAGCAGATGCGATTTTATGCGATGGCATTTAAAGCAAAAAACTCTTAAATACATATGTTCAGAATAGGTTTCTTGGTTGTAATAGTTTTTCTGGTGAATGGAATACTTTATTCATGTAACCAGATAAAAAAGGAATCAGAATTGCCCCGATTGATAAAAGAAGGAGCGGTACTGATTGATGTTCGCACGAATGAAGAATTTTCAGAAGGAAGTGTGAACGGAGCTATAAATATACCGGTGCATCTTTTACAGTATAATATTGAAAAACTGCCAACTGATAAACACATTATTGTTTTTTGCAAAAGTGGAAACCGTGCCGGAAAAGCGAAGAAAATACTTGAAGAGAATAGCATTACAGATGTGACTAACGGAGGTTCGTGGCAAAATGTCCAAAAAGCTTTGGATAAAACTGAGTCTGAAATGGAACCCGAGAAAGAAATTGTGAAATAAGCTTATTTAGCTTCAATAAAAATGAAAAAGTAAGAGGATGTAGAAATATATCCTCTTACTTTTTTTGTTTTTTTTCTTTTCGAACAAGTTGTTTTATTACCTTTATTACCTTATAGATAGTGTTGAGTATTTACACTCGCCAAAGTAATAATGAGATATAAGCCCTAAAGTATTTATGACAAAGCCCAAATTTTATTTAATTCTATGTTGTGCACTTATTTGCCAGACTATGTTGGCACAACAAACTATTACTTTGAAAAAATTGTATTCGACAGGTCGGTTTTACGATGTCGAAAATCCTGTAATGATTGATTCTGTAAATCTGAAAGGGAATAAATTCGATAATAAAGATATCCTCGAATCTTTTATCTCTTTTCCCGATCAAAAATCGTTTATAGAGGAGTTAAAACCCGACTTGTCTAATTATTTCTTTGTCAGTAAACCTCAAAAAGGAGCACGGTTTCATTTATTATCGTTTCGGTTGAATGCAGACAAGTATGCGAAAACCAATATACGAATTACAGCTCCAAGTATGTTTGAAGCATATATTAATGGAAATAAAGAAGCCTCTAAAACTTCTATCGAAGATACCTTGTTAAGCTCTAAGACAATAAAGTTAAACTTTTCTGCTACCCCAGGCACATATACTGTTCTGATTAAATATATGAGTCTGGCATCGAATAAAAGTCCAGAGGGAATAAAAGTAACCATTGAGCCCGAAGATAAAAAATCGACAGTAAATTACACTTTTGATAATGGAGGTAAAAGAAATATTACGATACAAGATATATTGGACGGTGAGCGTGTAACATCGACCTCAATTTCACCCAACGGACAGTATATTCTGCTAAATTATACTACAACTAAAAGTGATGGAAAAACCTTTTCTTCCAAAGAGCTTTTATATCTGAAAACAAATAAGCGTATAGCTTTGAGTACAGGTAATAAATATGAATGGATGCCTACTTCCAATAAGCTGTATTATACCGATAATGCGAGTGGTGAGGTTAAACTGATAGTTGTAGATCCTGAAACGATGGTAGAGCAAGTGATTGCCTCTAATATTCCGACCGGAGATTTTCAAATAGCACCTAACGAGCAATATTTAATTTATGCAGATCGTGAGGTTGCCGATACTCCCAAAGGTGATCTTATTTTATTGACTACACCCGAAAGCAGGCAGCCTAATAATCAGGATCGTTATTTCTTATCTCGTTATGATCTTTCAACAGGATTGAAACAGCGTTTGACATTCGGGAGACATTCAACCAATTTGAATGATATAAGTCAAGATTCTCGTTATCTGCTTTATTCGGTAACAGAATATACGCCAACAGTGCGTCCGTTTTTTCAAACATCCATGTATAGGCTCGAAGTGCAAACTTTAGCTGTTGATACATTATGGACTAATGAAGGGTTTGCCAATTCGGCATCTTTCTCGCCCGATGGAAATAGTATTCTTATAGTAGGTTCAGCAGAAGCTTTTAATGGAATCGGACAGAATATCAAAGAGGGGCAAACGGCAAACAGTTATAACAATCTGGCTTTTATTATGGACATCGCAAGCCGCAAAGTAGAAGCTTTGGGACGAGACTTTAAACCAAGTATCAACAAATCATATTGGAATGCTGTAGATGGTTTTATTTATTTCTCGGTAACCGATAAAGATTACGAGCGTATCTATAAATACGACCCGAAACAAAAACAATTCAGCTTAGTTCCATTGAATGAAGATGTAATTCGCTCGATTTCTTTTGCAAATAGTAATCCGGCTGCTGCCTATTTCGGAGTAAGTGCATCAAATTCGACACGTGCTTATGCTTTGGATCTGAAAAGTCAGCGTTCGACATTGGTTGCCGATCCGTATAAAGACCGATTAAACTCTTTGAATCTCGGGAAAGTCGAAGACTGGAGCTTTACAGCTTCCGATGGAACAACCATTGATGGTCGGTATTATTTACCGCCTAATTTCGATCCTGCCAAAAAATATCCGATGATTGTTTATTATTATGGCGGAACTATGCCAACGCCACGAACCATGGAGGCTCCTTATCCTTCGAATGTATATGCAGCTTTGGGATATGTAGTGTATGTACTTCAACCAAGCGGAACTACAGGGTACGGTCAAGAATTTGCTGCCCGTCATGTGAATGCATGGGGTAAACGTACGGCTGATGATATTATAGAAGGAACCAAAAAGTTTGTGGCAGAACATTCATTTGTGAATGGAAGTAAAATCGGATGTATAGGTGCTTCTTACGGTGGGTTTATGACCATGTACTTACAGACTCAAACCGACTTATTTGCAGCTGCCATATCTCATGCCGGAATAAGTTCTTTGGCAAGTTATTGGGGCGAAGGTTTTTGGGGATATACCTATAGTTCGGGAGCCAGTGCAAACAGTTATCCTTGGAATAATCCTGAGTTGTATGTGGGACAAAGTCCATTATTTCAGGCTGATAAAGTGAAAACACCGATTCTGTTATTGCATGGAACAGAGGATACTAACGTGCCTATTGGCGAAAGTATTCAAATGTATACAGCTCTCAAAATATTGGGAAAACCGGTTGAGTTTATTCAGGTAAAAGGCGAAAATCACGGAATAAGAGATTATAAAAAGCGTATCGAGTGGAATAACTCCATTTACGCTTGGTTTGCAAAATGGTTACAAGACGATTCGTCGTGGTGGAATAGTATGTATCCTAAGCAAGACTAATATCGAATTTTAAACAAGATTGTGTGATTATTATCGACAAATGTCGACTTATGATATTAATAATAGAAAAATAAAAAGCATGAAGAAGATTTTTATAGCATTCGGACTGTTTCTCATCTCGGGAGTGGCTGTTATGGCACAACATATCGAGTTTGAGGAATTTACTCTGGATAACGGATTACATGTTATTTTACAACAGGACAAATCGGCTCCTGTAGTTACAACATCAGTTATGTATCATGTAGGAGCAAAGGACGAAAACCCTGATCGTACAGGTTTTGCTCACTTTTTTGAGCATTTGTTGTTTGAAGGAACAGAAAATATTCCTCGCGGACAATGGGATAAAATTCTAGGAGCCAATGGTGGGCAAGGTAATGCAAATACGAATGATGACAGAACGTACTATTACGAAACCTTTCCTTCGAACAATCTGCAATTGGCTTTATGGATGGAGTCGGAACGTATGTATCATCCGGTGATCAATCAAATAGGTGTAGATACTCAACGCGAAGTCGTAAAAGAAGAAAAACGATTGAGAATAGATAATTCGCCTTATGGCGGAATATGGGAAGTTATTAAAAAGAATCTTTTCACAAAACATCCATACCGTTGGGCTCCAATCGGTTCGATGGAACATTTAAATGCAGCTACGTTAGATGAATTTAAAGCTTTCTTTAAGAAGTTCTATGTACCCAATAATGCTGTTCTGGTAGTAGCCGGAGATTTCGATACTAAACAAGCAAAAGAGTGGATTACCGAATATTTTGCAACCATCCCAAGAGGTGCAGATGTGGTGAAGAACCAATTTGTGGAAGACCCTATTGCAAAACAAATTAATGATACTTACGAAGATCCTAATATTCAGCTTCCGATGTTGTTGAATGCCTATCGTATGCCTTCGATGAAGGAACGTGATGCAAGGGTTTTGGATATGATATCGTCGGTTTTGAGTGGCGGAAAAAGTTCGAGATTATATAAAAGGCTCGTAGATAAAGACAAGCTGGCCTTAGAGGCAGGATCATTTAATATGGGAGAAGAAGATTACAGTGCCTATGTGGTTTATGCACTGCCGATGACAGGTAAAACATTATCAGAGATTCAGGTAGTTATAGATGAAGAGATTGCTAAAATACGTACAGAACTTATTTCGGAAAGAGAGTATCAAAAACTGCAAAACAAGTTTGAAAATGCTTATGTAAGTCAGAATGCAACAAGTGAAGGGGTCGCAAGCAGCCTTGCCGAATATTATTTATTATATGGCGATGTTAATTTGATAAATAGTGAAATAGATATCTACAGATCGATAACTAGAGAAGAAATCAGGGAGGTGGCTAATAAATATTTACAGCCAAACCAACGATTGGTTCTCGATTATCTTCCTAAAAAATAAAATTTCACACTACTTTAAATAAACAAAAAATGAAGAAAATATTATATATAGCTTTTGCATTTGTAATGTCTCTGTCTGTTCAGGCTCAGGTCGACAGATCGGTGCAACCCCAACCCGGACCGGCACCTAAAATAAATTTGGGAAAACCCCAGACTTTTACTTTACCTAACGGACTGAAAGTTTTGGTAGTTGAGAACCATAAGTTACCCAGAGTAACGTTTTCTTTATCGTTAGATAATCCGCCATCGCTCGAAGGAGACATAAAAGGAGTTGATAACCTGACTAGTTCATTGTTGGGTAATGGTACTTCTAAAATCAGCAAAGACGAGTATAATGAACAACTCGATTTCTTTGGAGCATCTATCGGTTTTAGTGTACACAGTATTGGAGGAACCACTTTATCGAAATATTTCCCGGAGGTGCTTTCTTTAGCATCAAAAGGAGCTCTTGATCCTTTGTTTACACAAGAGGAGTTAGAAAGCGAAAGAGCTAAATTATTGGATGTTATTAAAGTGGATGAGAAAAGTACCAGTGCAATTGCAGGCAGGGTTCAAGATGTTCTGCTGTATGGACGAAATCATCCCAAAGGAGAATATCTGACCGAAGAATCTATCAATAAGATTACAATGGCAGATATAAATAATTATTACCAAAAGTATTTTGTACCTGAAAATGCCTACCTGGTAATAGTGGGAGATGTGAAGTTTGATGAAGTGAAAAAATTGGTGACAGAGAATTTTTCGTCATGGAAAAAAGCTTCTGCACCTAAAAGTGTTTATAACGAACCTGTGAATCTTACAGAGACCAGAATTGGCTTTGTTGATGTGCCTAATGCAGTTCAGTCCGAAATATCGGTAAATAACATAGTCAATCTGAAAATGACTGATCCTGATTATTTTGCTGTTTTATTAGCCAATTATATTTTGGGTGGAGGTAGCGACGGTTATCTGTTTATGAACTTAAGAGAGGGACATGGCTGGACTTATGGGGCTTATTCCGGTATAGCAGCTGATAAATATACGACTGATTTTTCTGCTGCCGCTGCCGTTCGCAATGCTGTAACAGATAGTGCATTGGTCGAAATGTTGAAAGAAGTAAAAAGAATACGCACAACTCTTCCTTCGGCTAAAGAACTGGAATTGGCTAAGGCTAAGTATATTGGTAATTTTGTGATGACTGCCGAAAAACCTCAAACCGTTGCCGGTTTTGCTCTTCGTGAAAAAACACAATCGTTACCTGCCGATTTTTACGAAAACTACATCAAGAATATTGATGCTGTTACTTTAGAGCAAGTTCAGGCTGCTGCTAAGAAGTACTTTTCGGATGATGCAGCACGTATTGTTATAGCCGGTAAAGCTTCCGACGTATTACCCGGACTCGAAAGACTAGGTATTCCTATTGATTTCTTCGATAAGTATGGAAATCCGACTACTAAGCCCGAAACTAAAACGGTAGAAGCAGGTGTAACTGTACAGAATATATTAAATAAATATATAAATGCAATAGGGGGAGAAGCAGCACTAAAGGCTATAAAAACTCTTTCGACTACATCAACAGCAAGTATACAGGGACAGGAAATAACATTGCTGAAAAAAAATACTGCCGATGGAAAATCATTTCAACTGATAACCGGTATGGGAATGACTTTACTAAAGACTGCTTATAATGGTAAAACAGGATTTGTAGAAGTACAAGGACAGCGAAAAGACATGACAAGTGAAGAATTGGCTGACATGAAATATTCGGCTATTTTCCCTGAATTATTAATGATTAATTCGTCAACAATTCAATTAGCCGGAATAGATAATTTGAATGGTGTAGATGTCTATAAATTGGTTGATGGCGATAATGCATTTTATTACGATGTGAATACCGGTTTAAAAGTAGGCGAAGGAGTTAAAAAGGAAGTTGCTCCCGGTCAGCAAGTGGATCAATTAGGATTTTATAGTGATTATAGAGAGATATCGGGCGTGAAAATACCTTATTCTTCGACTATAAATGTAGGTATGGAAGTTGAGTTTAAAGTTATAGATGTAAAGGTCAATGAAGGCGTTGTAGATGCCGATTTCGAATGATTACACTATCGATGATATAAAGGTATGTGACCTTTATTAACAAAGAGAAGCCTTGAATTGGGATGCCGATTCAAGGCTTTTTTTGTATTTTTGTATTTAAGAAAAAAAGGAGATTTTGATACCAACAATAGATACATCCAATCCGGAATTTAAGAATGCACTCGATTTAATAACCCGCACCCGCCAATCTGTTTTCTTGACAGGTAAGGCCGGTACCGGAAAATCGACATTCTTAAAGCATTTGTGCGATATTACGAAAAAGAAATACGTAGTACTTGCACCAACAGGTATTGCAGCTATAAATGCCAATGGGTCAACCATTCACTCATTTTTTAAACTGCCATTTCGACCGATGTTGCTCGATGATCAGGATTTGAGTCTGGTAAACGGACGTATATTCGAATTCTTTAAATATAAAAAAGATCACAGAAAATTAATTCAGGAAGTTGAGCTTATCATCATAGATGAGATTTCGATGGTGCGTGCCGATATGATAGACTGTATCGATCGTATTCTTCGTGTATATTCGAACAATATGCGTACCCCTTTCGGTGGAAAACAATTGGTTTTTGTGGGGGATGTATTTCAGTTAGAGCCTGTAGTAACAAGCGATTCTAAAGATATACTGAGTCGGTTCTATCCGAATCCGTATTTCTTTTCAGCAAAAGTATTTTCGGAAGCTAAACTTGTTCCTATCGAGTTTACCAAGATATACAGGCAGACCGACCGTATTTTTATTTCTATTCTCGATAAAATAAGGACAGGTGTAGTAGGATCGGCAGAAATGCAGACTCTTAATACTCGGTTTCAACCCTCTTTTAATCCATCCGAAGATGAAATGTATATCACCTTAGCAACAAAGCGTGATAATGTCGATTACATCAATGAAAAGAAGATGGCTGAACTCGAAACTCCCGAATTTATCAGTAATGGTACAATTGATGGAGATTTTCCCGAATCGAGTCTTCCAACAGCCAGAAATCTTCTTTTGAAAGAGCATGCACAGGTAATGTTTATCCATAACGATCAGCAATGGCCTCGACGCTGGGTAAACGGATCATTGGGCGTAGTGTCTAACATTGATGAGATGGACAATGTATATGTGCTGCTTGAAGATGGAAAAGAAGTCTTGGTGGATCTTGAAACCTGGAGAAATTACCGTTACAAATACAATGAGGCTGAAAAGAAAATAGAGGAAGAAATTATAGGTACTTTTACTCAGTTACCCCTTAAGGCTGCTTGGGCAATCACTGTACATAAAAGTCAGGGTTTGACATTCAGCAGGGTTATTGTTGACTTCAATGGAGGTGTATTTGCAGGCGGTCAAGCCTATGTTGCTTTGAGCCGATGTACCTCTTTGGAAGGTATGGTTTTACGGAAAATGATTAGTAGATCGGATGTCTTTGTTCGACCCGAAATTATAGAATTCAGCCGTCAGTTCAATAATCAGCAATTGATCGAAAAAGCATTGAAAGAGTCCGATGCCGATTATCTGTATTCTAAAACGATAAAAGACTTTGATGAGGGTAACTTCGAAGATTGTATCGAAACGTTTTTTAAGGCCATACGTGCCCGTTATGATATTGAAAAGCCTTTGTCGAAACGTTTTATACGAAAGAAATTAAATGTAATAAATGAACTAGAACAGCAAAATAAGCTTTTAATCACTAAGATGCTGGAGCAACGCACGGCTCTTCATAAATATGCCGAAGAATACTATTTGCTGGGTAATGAATGTATTGTTTCCTATAAAGATACAAGAGCAGCATTGGCCAATTTTAATAAAGCATTAGATCTGGACCCCATGTATGTAGATGCATGGGTACGCAAAGGCGTAACTTTGTATGATATGAAGGATTATTACGAAGCCGATGTCTGTTTCAATAAAGCCGTAAGTCTTAGTCCTTTGTTATTTAAAGCATTATATAACAGAGGAAAAAACAGAATAGCAATGGAAGAGTATGAATTGGCTATTACGGACTTGGATCGTGCATCTGTCGTAAAACCTGATCATGCTCCATGTCATGAATATTTGGCTCAATGTTATGCCAATATAGGCAATGAAGAACTGGCTCAAAGACATCTGATGATTGCCCGAGAAATAAAAGGGATAGATGCTGACGATGATTAAGGTCTCAGTCCTTTTTTTAGCAAGTTCTCAGAATAGCAATTAGTTATGCTTCTTTAATCTATCATTAAATATTTTCGACTGCTTACTTTGGTGAATTTTGATCATAAAATATATACCTTATGGAATTAACATATCAAAAAGATTGTACTAACATAGATTGGGATAGGGTTCCCGAATTATTAAATAAAGTAGGGATGTCATCTGTGGATGCAGACAAGCATCGTATCTCATTCGAAAATAGTTATGCTGTAGTATTTGTTTTTGATGAGAAAAAAATGATTGGTTTGGGGCGGAGTATTTCTGATGGAGTACGACAAACAGCTTTATATGATATTGCCATTGATCCTACGTATCAAGGTCATGGGATTGGACGTAAAGTTGTTGATATCCTTCTAGATGCTACCCCTGATTGTAATTTTGTTTTATATGCGTCTCCAGGAAAAGAAGACTTTTATCGAAAGTTGGGATTTAAGAAAATGAAGACAGGAATGATGATCTTTGCAGACCCTAAAAGAATGGAAGATGGAGTTTTTGTTGATAAATAAGTTAATTTAATGATGAAAATGCTATCTTTGTAGATATAACACAATAGCATATTCTGATAAAATCAGAATAAATTATTAACTAGTAGACAAAAAACATATCAAAAATGACAAAGCGGTATTCAACAGCAGAAGTTCTTGCACAAGCTAATGATACTTTCTTGGACAGTGTTTCTGTCGACTGTGTGGTCTTGGCTTTTCATCAAGGAAATTTAAAAGTTTTACTCAATAAATTTAAGATAAGTGATAAATGGATGTTGCCTGGTGGCTTTATCCATATTGACGAGCATGTAGACGATGCAGCTGATCGTATCATAAGAGCGAGAGTTGGTCTTGATAATCTTTATTTAAAGCAATTTCATTTATTTGGAAATTGCGACAGAACTCGGAAGGAAGAGAACCTTAAGATGTTAGAGTCTTGGGGAGTAAGTCCTGATGATAATCATTGGTTTCTAAAGCGATTTGTATCGATGGGATACTATGCTTTGGTAGAATATGATAAGGTATCCATTAGTGTAGATGAATCAGTTGAAGAAGTCGGTTGGTACGATTTAAATGATCTGCCGCCTTTGTTTGCTGATCATAACCAGATTGTAGACAAAGCTATCAAAACAATGCGTATACAGGTTGGCATTATTCCTATAGGTTACGAGTTGTTACCTGAAAAGTTCACCATGCCTGAGCTTCGTTTAATTTATGAAGCAATATTAGGTCAGGAGTTAGACCGACGTAATTTTCAGCGTAAGATGTTATCAGTCGGTTTAATAAATAGACTCAACGAAAAGCGTAAGAATGGTGCTCATAAAGCTCCTTACTTGTATTCGTTCAATAAAGAAAAATACGAGGAAGCTAAAGATGGCGGAGTGCATTTAATGCCTTGGACGCATTAAGCAATAGATGATTTGTAAATTTTTATATTATATATGAAGCAGGTGTTATTTGATATAGCATCTGCTTTTTATTTGAACACAGATGATTCACTCTTTTTGCTGATGGCTAGTAGACCAATTACTGTGAGTAATCCATTCAACATAAGTATTTCATACCCTACCTTATAATTAAAGCAAGAGAAAAGCATTTCTTCCAGGAAATAGCATATAATAGGGGCTGTAATACATACAAACGGAGCATGTTTATCCCTGATATTTATCTTAGAAAATAAGCCCAAAGCAAACAAGCCTAAAAGGGGTCCATAAGTATACGAGGCTACTTTATAAATAGTATTCAGTACATTTTCCTGACCGATATGGTGGATAAAAAGAATCACAAGAACAAATACAATACTCATCCCGATATGAACCCTTTTACGGGTTGTATTAGCTTGTTTATCGTCTTTTTTATCTACTCCTAGTATATCGACACAAAAAGACGTTGTAAGCGATGTCAGAGCAGAATCGGCATTGGCAAACGAAGCTCCAATTATTCCAATAGTAAAAAAAATGAGGCAAGGTAATCCCAAATAATTACTAACCAAATAGGGTAGTATCTCATCCGAAACTTCGGGCAATGTTATTCCTTTTTGTGATGCAAATACTAATAAAAGAATACCCAATGCCAAAAAGAGAAGATTTATCGGAGTAAATAAAAACCCGTAAGTAAGCATGTTTTTTTGTGCATCTTTCAGGTTTTTGCAAGTCAGGTTCTTTTGCATATTATCCTGATCGAGTCCGGTCATTACAATAACTATAAATACACCACTGAAAAATTGCTTGAAAAAGTTCATCGGACTTTTCCACTCGAAATGGAATATCTTTGAATGAGGGTTATCAGCTACGGTTGTTACAACTTCTTTCAGATTAAAGTCTAATAGCGAAGATACCTGCCATATAATAAGTATAGCTGCTATGACAAAGCTAAGCGTTTGCAGCATATCGGTCCATACAATTGTTTTAATGCCACTTTTGCGGGTATATATCCATATAAATAAGATAATGCCGCTAACCGTAAGCCAAAAGGGAATATGCCATGCTTCAAAGACCAATGTCTGTAAAATAAGAGCTACAAGATAAAGTTTGGCAGCAGAACCTATGATGCGTGAAAGTATAAAAAATGAAGCTCCTGTTTTGTATGAATAATTGCCGAACCGTTGATCGAGGTAAGTATAAATCGAGGTAAGGTTGAGCTTATAATAGAGCGGTAAAAGAAGATAGGCAACGACGAGATATCCGAAAAAGAATCCGAATACCATTTGCATGTATGACATATTAAAAGCTCCAACCATTCCCGGAACCGAAACAAACGTAACGCCCGATACACTTGTTCCTATCATTCCGATAGCAACAATATACCAGGGCGATTTGCGGTTGGCAACAAAAAATGCATCATTATCGGAGCTTCCCCGGCTGATAAGAACCGATATCAGGTATAATATTCCGAAGTAAGCGGCAAATATGATTAAAATGGTTGTAGCTATCATAGCCTATTGGTAATAAAGAGATCTGAAGTCTTTATGATTAGATTACAGATTCATAAAATATTCGGTTAAATCTTTCATTGTGTCGAACTTATGAGCATAAGAATCTGTTTTTCCAAATCCCCAGGATACGAAGACAAAAGGAACATAAGCCAGATCAGATTGCTTTCTGTCCGAATCGGTGTCACCTATATACATCGGAGCCTTTAGATTATATCGGTCTATCAATGTTTTCATATTGATGTGTTTAGGCTGATGATTAGAGCCATATTCGATATAATCGCAGAAGTATGGTTTTGTTTCGGTATATACCATAAAGTCACGAATGCTTCCTTTCTGACAATTACTCAGCATAAATAATTTATATTTTCGCGATAATTGCTCAATACCTTCCAATACATCAGGATAAATATTACCACCCATTTTAGGTAGCAGTTCGTCTGTTTTGACGATAATATTTCGATATATTTGTTCGATAGTCTCTTCCGGTAATTGAGGAAAAATCTCCTTGTATATCTGTTTTGCTTCCATGCCCATATAGCCTTGGATGTCTTGTTTAGTAAGGGTTTTGTCTATTCCCATTTCCTTCAAAACCTGTGTCCAGCTATAAGCATAAGTATCTACGGCATCCCAAAGAGTACCGTCCATGTCAAAAATCAAACTATCGGGTTTCATCTAATATAAATATGTGGTTAGAATTAGGTTCAAAAGTACTCAACAAAAACGGATTGAACAAACATGATGCTTGTGGTATTAAATTTAACTTCACTAAAAAGAAGATGTCGGAAAATTTGAGTAAATTTGAAGAACAATACTATTTAGATAATGTCCAACTATTTCTCGCTTCATTTTTTTGATAGTTGATAGTTATTTTCATTATTACCAGAGTAATAAAAAAGGTCTGAGACCTTAACATTATATTCTTTAATTTATGGCTTTTCTGACTCCTGCATCTATTTTGTCCGAAATTGTTAGTGTAAATTATTTACTGATACCGGTTATCAACCGTTTCGGTATCAAATTAGGGTTGGAGGATAAATCGGTAAAAACCATCTGCACCGAATATAATCAGAATATTGACTTTTTTCTGACTATTCTGAATACTTATCTCAATGAAGACTATTTTCCTGAAAAAAAATTGCAGGAATTTGAAATTGATTTGGTGACCGATTATTTGAAACGAACTGATATGTATTATATGCATGGTCAGATTCCCAATATAGAAAAACACCTCAATGCTCTCATCGCTACGAGTGATCCCAATAATAAGCAATTGGAGCTTATCCGTAAATTGTTTTTTCGCTTTAAAGATGCATTAATCCACCGGATCAACAACGGTTTGTTGGATGATGATACTTCTCAGGCGTTATTATTGGATTTGAAGAACATTCTGATAAAACATATATCGGGTAGTTTCAATGAGAATCTTTGTTATGCAGTTGTATTTTCGGTTGATAGTTTGTTGAACGATCTAAGCAAGCACAACCGTATAAGAGAAAAGATCCTAAAGCCAATGATTGCCGAATTATCAGAGGCCGGTGTTGATGACTGGCAAAGCTTGATCGGTAAACCCAAAACAAATCTTCTCTTAGAAGAAGATTCTGCCATCTCGGTTCGTGAACTGGATGTCTTAAAACTTGTAGCATTAGGTTTACTCAACAAAGAAATAGCAGATCGCCTTAATATCAGCCTTAATACGGTTCTTTCTCACCGCAAAAATATTACAGCTAAATTAGGTATCAAAACAGTATCGGGGCTAATCTTCTACTGTATCAGCCACGGATATATTTCTGCTGATGAGATAGAGTTATGAGAATAATATAGTTTTATTCTTGTAAACTAACACTCTTCTGTTGATATGGTATTCGATACCATGCGACAATACAATTTTCTCTAAATCCTGTCCTTTACGCACCAAATCGGAGATGCTGTCGCGATGCGATATGCGTGTAATATCTTGTTCGATAATAGGACCTGCATCCAGTTCAGTTGTAACATAATGGCTTGTTGCACCTATAATTTTCACACCTCTTTCGTAAGCTGCATGATATGGCTTTGCTCCAACAAACGCTGGAAGAAATGAATGATGTATATTGATAATCCTGTTTGGGTATTCTTTGATGAATTCGTCTGTCAGAATTTGCATATAACGTGCCAAAACAATAAAATCGATGCCTTTTTCTTTGAGTAGAGCCTTTTGTTTGGCTTCCATCTCTTCTTTATTCTCTTTGGTGATTTTGATTACCTGATATTCTATCCCAAATTTCTCGGCAACCCAGCGTAAATCTTCGTGATTACTTATAATAAGCGGTATCTCAACGTTCCATTCGCCTGCAGTATAACGTGCCAGAATATCGAAAAGGCAATGTGACATTTTAGATACAAATACTGCCATTTTCGGTGTATAATCATTGAAATACAGTCTGAAAGTCATCTCAAACTTATTGGCATACATGGTCTGAAAATATTCTCCAATCTTATCTTTGGGAATCAAAAAATTCTCGATATCCCATTCGACCCGCATAAAGAAAATATCTTCTTGCTTATCTACATGTTGTTCGAGTTGAATGATATTTCCTCTGTTTACACAGATAAAATCAGTAACGGCAGCTACTAAACCCGGCTGATCGGGAGAATAAATCAGAATAATAGCACGAGAATCTTTCATTGTACGAATCGTATTTTATAGTAGATGAACTATTAAATTTTTAGTTGGAATCATTGCCACCGTAGAAATATAGGTCGGTAAATGTTTGACGATCTACCTTCTCCCTGTATTTTTCTACCCATTCTTCATAGAAATATTCCGTATATAAAACACCAGCTTCCATTGTATATTTTGCAAAAGGTTTGCCTAATACGGGGTGTTTTTTTAGACCAAATGTTTGAGAAGTTCCGTTATCAAATTTGCAATCCATATCGTTTGACCATATAAGGATTACCTCTTTGTTGTTGACAACTTGTGTCGGATAGAAATAGACGCACTGCCCGTGGTATTTAAAAGCGATTGTTTTTTCCGAAATAGCTATGTCTACCTCCTCGTTTGACCACGATCCGAAAATTGTATTCTTATTATCGTAATCAATTATATTATCATATTCTTGAGAATACGTTAGTATTTGTCCATTTTCGTCAAAAAGTTCAATCTTTACAATTTTCCACTTGCCTTGCTCCAGTTCGAGAGACACTCTGGCATTACGATCTTTCGAAATTACGGGTGCTACACCGAAGTCGGAGTATATAAATGCTACATCTACGTAAGCCGATAAACCATCGTTGTTTATGTGGGTTTGAATGGCTTTTACATCTTGATACGTGTCTTGGCTTGAGATCCAGTACAGGTACTCAAATTGAGGACAAAAGCCATTGAAGCCGTAAGCGTCGCCACTTTCATATACTTTATAGTGAACCGTCTTCACATAGTCTTCGCACATCGAATTTCTCTGTCTTTCCGATTCTATAAATTTCTCAGAAATGGTTCCTAGCTTTTTAAGTTCATTGAAGTATGGTTCGGAATCCAATTTGCACATACCCTTTTCATCCTCTATAATGCTTACTTCAAAAGGTATTGTAACATCATCGTTATTAATGGCACTCAAATACCATTTGTAAAACGATAAGCCAGCTTTCTCTACTTCTGAAATTTGGTCATTGTTGGATGTTGTCTTCGTCTGCTTTTCCGAGCCTGAAGGGTTTGCTTGTATTGTATTCTTATTGTTACACAATAAAAGCAAGAATACGATAGTGAACTGAATTGTTTTAATCATCTATCTGAACAAGATTGTCAATAATAAATACTTGTCGTTCAGGTGTGTTTTTACCCATATAGAAGTTGAGCATATCTTTTACCAAGTCTTCTTTCTTCATGGTCACTTTATCCAGGCGTATATCTTTTCCTA
Organism: Dysgonomonas sp. HDW5A; assembly: GCF_011299555.1. Taxonomy (NCBI): domain Bacteria; kingdom Pseudomonadati; phylum Bacteroidota; class Bacteroidia; order Bacteroidales; family Dysgonomonadaceae; genus Dysgonomonas; species Dysgonomonas sp. HDW5A. The sequence goes on from NZ_CP049857.1 coordinate 3,247,180, forward strand.
TAAAATGTTGAAACTCATCAGGCGAAATTTCTCCCAATCCTTTAAATCGGGTAATTTCGGGATTAACACCTAGTTTATTGATCGCTGCGACACGCTCTTCTTCACTGTAACAATAGATCGTCTCTTTTTTGTTACGTACACGAAACAGAGGTGTTTGCAATATATATACATGATTTTTTTTCACCAGATCGGGGAAGAATTGCAAGAAAAAAGTAAGCAACAACAGGCGGATGTGCATACCATCGGTATCGGCATCGGTTGCTATAATTACCTTGTTGTATCTTAAACCATCCAAGCCATCTTCTATGTTGAGAGCGGCTTGCAGAAGGTTAAACTCTTCGTTTTCATATACAATCTTTTTGGTCAGTCCGAAACTGTTCAGAGGCTTACCTCTCAAACTGAATACTGCTTGTAGATTGGGGTTACGGCTTTTGGTGATAGATCCACTAGCTGAGTCTCCCTCAGTAATGAAGATAGACGATTCGTCTAAGTTATCACCTTTCGTATCATTGTAATGGATACGGCAGTCACGAAGTTTTTTATTGTGAAGGTTCGATTTTTTAGCACGTTCGCGAGCCAGCTTTGTAACTCCGGCAATTGCTTTACGTTCTTTCTCAGAATCGAGAATCTTCTTCAATAAAGTTTCGGAAGTTTCCGAATCTTTGTGCAGATAATTATCTAGCTCTTTTTTGATGAAGTCACCAATAAATTTCTGAACCGATGGACCATTGGGTCCCATATCCTTAGACCCTAATTTAGTCTTTGTTTGCGACTCAAAAACAGGTTCTTCGACTTTTATGCTGACTGCTGCAACTATACCGCTTCTGATGTCGGCATAGTCGAAGTTTTTTGCATAATATTCTTTGATAACACGTGAGACTGTCTCCCGGAAAGCCGATTGATGTGTTCCTCCCTGTGTTGTATGTTGTCCGTTGACAAACGAATAGTATTCTTCTCCGTACTGATTAGTGTGGGTTATTACAATTTCAATATCGGTATCCTTGAGATGTATGATAGGGTAGAGGGCTTCCGAAGTCATATTTTCATTCAGAAGATCTACTAAACCATTCTTCGATAAGAATTTCTTTCCGTTGTAAATTATTGTTAGCCCCGTATTTAGGTAAACATAGTTTTTGAGTAAGCTTTCGACATACTCATCTCTATATAGATATTCTCCGAATATGGTTGCATCGGGAATAAATTCGACCAGCGTACCATTATTTTGAGTTGTGGGTTCTATGGGAGTTTCTCCGGTAACTATCGCTTTGCTGTATTCGACAGAAACGGTTTGTTTTTCTCTAAATGCCTGTATCTTGAAATAAGATGATAAAGCATTTACAGCTTTTATACCGACACCATTAAGACCTACTGATTTTTTAAATGCTTTGGAGTCATATTTGGCACCTGTATTCATTTTAGATGACACGTCCTTTACTTTACCGAGAGGTACACCTCGACCGTGGTCACGTATAAATACTTCACCGTTTGCTATTGTTACTTCTATTGTTTTTCCAAACCCCATCATGTATTCGTCGATAGAGTTGTCAAGTACTTCTTTCAGAAGGACATATATTCCATCGTCGGGAGAAGTACCGTCGCCAAGTTTTCCGATATACATACCAGGGCGTCGACGTATATGCTCCTGCCAATCAAGAGTTTTAATGTCATCGTCAGAGTAATTTTCTTGAGGTAAATTGATGTCTAATTCTTCTTCCATAAATATTTGCGTATCTAAAATCAGCTTTCAAGCAAAGATAGTGAAATTTTAGAAAATGAATCAAGCGAAATTTATTATTAAGGTCTCAGATCTTTTTATTGCTTTAGAAAGTGAAGGTATTTAAGCGTATTATGATTCTAAAGGGTATTTATTTATATCTAAAATATTTGCACAAAAAAAGTAGCATAATTAATCTTATGCTACTTCCTCTGTTTTTTTCTTTTATATCTTTTTCGTATATGCTCTTCTAGTCTTATGGTGTTCGGCATTAAAACCATCCCAGAGAGCCGAGACTTTATTGTTTTGTTCCAATTCTGGATTACTTTCAGCAAAATGGAAACCGCTTTTGTGTGCAGATGGAATAAAATCATTGAAAATCATTGCATTTACTCCTTTTCCCTGATATTCGGGTGCAATACCGATTAATAAGAGGTCAATTACTTTATTGCTTTTAAATTTCAGAGCCTTAAGCAGGTGATACCAACCTGTCGGGAATAATTTCCCTCCTGATTTTTGTAAAGCCAGTGATAAACTGGGCATTCCGATTCCAAAAGCAACAAGTTCGTCTGTTTCCTCCTTTATGATAAGAGAAACAATATCCCATCGAAGCAGGGGAACATACATCTTTACGTAATAATCAATTTGCTTTTGAGTAAGAGGTACAAATCCGTATAGTGGAGCATATGCTTCGTTCAGTAAGTTGAATACTTTATCAACATAAGGGGTTATCTGCTTTAAATTTTTGAATTTCAGAAGCTTTAATCCATATTTATTGGCAACTATATTGGCTATACGTTGATGTCTTTCGGGAACAGCTTTTGGAACGGGTATATAAAATTCGTGCCAGTCTACATCTTTTTCATATCCTATCCGCTCTATTTGATCTTTATAATATGGGTAACTGTAAGTTGTTGCCATAGTGGTTATTCTATCATAACCGAATACCAAAAGACCTTCGTGATCAAGATCGGTAAATCCCATCGGGCCTTGTATCGCATCCATTCCTTTATTGCGTGCCCATTCTTCTGCCGTATTGAAGAGTGCATCTACAACCTCATTGTCATCGATAAAATCAACAAAACCAAAACGTGCATGTTTTTGTTTCCATATTTCATTTGATCTGTGATTGATGATAGCTGCAATACGCCCAACGATTTTATCGCCTCTGTAGGCTAAAAAGAGTTGTTGCTCACAAAAGTCAAATGCAGGATTTTTACTCGAATCAAGAGTACCCAGTTCATCTAAAACTAAAGATGGTACATAATAGGGGCAATCTTTATACAGATTTATAGGGAATTTGATAAATTTCTTTTTAGATGCTTTATCACTTATAGGGACAATTCTTACCGACATTCTTTTTTTATAAATAATCAATAATTAAGTAAAACTACATAATTTATTATTACATTTTATCATAGTAACTATCTCCATTTGCTATGATTTCCAAGACAATAAAAGGATCCGAGACCTTACTGCTTTTCGACTTTGTGGCAAAGATAAGATTTTTTACTGAAAGTGAGTTTATACTCGTTTTATTGTTGAAAGAGTGTGTGTATAATTGCCAGACTCTTTGTTGTAAATTCCTTGTGAATCAATCGTGTCGATTCTGACTCTTCCCGAGGCATGTATGACTTTATTATTTCCTAAGAAAATTCCGACATGATTGATGCGATTATTCTTTTCGAAAAATAAAAGATCAGTAGGCTGTGCTTCCTCCAATGAATTTACTTTTGTACCTTCCAAAGCTTGCACTCTGGCATCCCGAGGTAGTAAAAAACCATTCAAAGAGAATACAACCTGTGCAAGTCCCGAGCAATCAATTCCCATTATGTTTTTACCTCCCCATAGATAAGGAGCATTAAGAAACAGCATAGCCGTAGCTATTATATTTTCGTTGCTGCTTTGAGGAAGATAAGTGACAAAAGTGGGGTGAATTTGAAAGACTTTTCCTCCAATTTCAAAATTACTTTTATCGATGTTGTAGCGTGGCAGTATACTTCCCGCAGATAGTCTGTATACTGTTTTATCAGTCATGCAGAATACGTCAGCTATAGGTACACATGTTCGAAATACCGGTCCGGTATTGATTTCGTTATAAGTTTCTTCATCTATTTCATACAAAACTTTAAAGTCTACCCAGCCTTGATAACCATCTCTGTAGTTCCTTATTTTGATGAATGAGCCTGCCTCTTCGGTTAATTCACAAGTGTCACCAAAAAGTAATTGACTCACCATTTCAGATGCTTCACTGGCTTCTGAACGAATGGGTAGAGCTGTATTTAAATAAATAGCATATTTCATATTCTGAAAAATATAATGACTGTAATTGTCTGTCTCTGTTTTGCTTACTCAAAGCAAGAAATAATTCTGCTAATTTAGACTTTATTTATACTGATAATGTCCTACGATTTTCCATGCAAAAAGCCTATCTTCTATAACCTGACCGCCTCCGATATTATGCACAATGAGGTGTCTTTTACCGTCTTTCGATTTTCTGTCGACCACTATACCTATATGTGCCAATCCATTATCGAGAGTCCACGATACTATATCTCCCGGCTGATAATCTTCCGCATTGGTGGATATCGGCTTTGCAATACCGTTGCGGGTGAAAAATGTTTCGAGATTATACACTCGGCGATGATCTATATTTGTATCTGTTTTTTTTAGTCCCCATTTTTTCTGGCTAGGGTATTTGCTGAAATTGGCTTTCATATCTTCATGTACCTTTTTCTGAAGATCTATGTTCATTTTACGATATGCCCTTATTACAACATCGGTACATACCCCTTTGTTTGCGGGAACATCTCCATTCGGATAAGGGATCGAGAAATAAGTAGGGTCGTACGTTACTTTTGACCTTGTTAAATCTATTGCTGCATCAGATAATTGATTGTAGAAATCCTTTTCTTGGGAGGATACCACAAAGCAACTGTAAAAGTATATAATTATAAAAAGTAATTTATTCATTATTCAGATATTAAAGTCTTAGACTTTTTTATACTGTGACAAAAATAATTGAAAAGCTTTTCTTGTACAAGAACAAAGATAGTTTCCAACTGCCAATGCAGTATATGTGTGTTATTTATTGTGTGATGCGTTTTAGTTTTACAAATAATGTGGATGCTTTTTGCTCAATAGAATCTAAAATAGGCTTGAATATGATTTGTCTTACTTTTTCTATACATGCACATAGTATAAATATAAGCATTGCCATTCCTATTAATGCCAGGCCAAAAAGTAGAGGGTTTGCTATTACATTATTTACTTGTTCAACAACACCTTTAATCAGTAAACGAGTGTCGGTCGTATCATGGATCATATATACTCCAAAGCATAATGGAGCTATTTTATTTATTATATTACTCTGTATTTTTATTTTTCTAAAAGTGTAAAAAAAGAAAATTGCTCCAAGGATAACCAGAGGGCATCCGTATGATACTAGCCGTTCTGCAGTATTTGTATAATTGATAGAGAGTAGGATATAAACAAGTAATAATGTCAGGAGAAAAGTGCATATATACAGAATCAAAGGTCTTTTAAGGTCTTTAATATATTTACCACAAAAACGGGCGATAATATATATTGACAGAAGGGTGAAAAAACTATGCCCACTACCCGAATAGAAATTATAACCCATTATTGGGTAACTACTATTTATATATACCAGAATAATGACAATAAGACCCGATTGGTATATGTTTAGAGATTCGATACCTTTATTGATGAAAGGCGATAATATATAAACGCCCAGAAAAGCATTTAAGAACCACCATTGTGCGTATGTTACAGGAAAAAAGCTATGAATGAAATCGGGTGTCGAGTAAGCTTCCTTAGCTATAAAACCATGATATATGATATAGGTGGCTACCGAATAGAAAGTTGCCTGTAAGATAAACGAAAGTAGTGTTTTTACCTTAAATTTAATACCATAATAACCGGAAATGAATACAAAACAATTTACTGCAATAATGGTAAAGATATTCAAAGATACAAGCAATGTACTTTTAGAAGGACTGCTATTTTGGCATCCATGTACAATCAGGTGATGTATAATAATCATAATCATCAGAACTATCCGTAACAGTTCTATATTTGATTCACGATTTTTAGTGTTAGTGTTGAGTGTTGAAGCCATAGTGATTTTACAGTTTATTTTCGAGTGTGACAGGCTCTGTTTGTTTATTAGGTGTCTATTTGATATGTTTCTATTTTCTTTGAAATATAATTTAATACTGGTTTGAATATAATTTGCCTTATTTTCTCGATACATGCACATATCGAAAATACAATTAGTGTTGTTAGTAATAGAATACCGATCATGGTAAAATTATTATCTATTTTACTGTTCATGCTCTTAATAAAAGTCATTATTGTAGTTTTTATTATTCCTGAGTCATGAAGTAGATAGATACCAAATGTGAGAGGAGCAATTTTATTTATTAATTTGTTTTTAATTTTAATTTTCTTGAAAAGGTAGAAAAATAAAGCTGCAGCTGCTATAATCCATATGCAGTTATATGCCATTAGTCGCCATGTGAGAAGTTGCCTGTCTTGACTAAAGCATGTGTATATTATGATAAAACTGATGAGGAAGACGGACAGGTATACAGGGAGAATGTTTTTTATTTCTGTAATGTATCTATGGCAATAGCGGGCTATAATATAAACTATTAATAAGTTGAAAAACGAATACCCGTCTTGTGTATAAAAATTATATCCGACCAAAGGATAACCTCCTCCTATAATAAACAGTAGGACTATAAGTATGATAGTTTGTTTTTTACTGATGTTTTCCAGCCCTTTGTTTATTATCGGTGATAGTATAAATAGTGCGATGTAGGCATTAAGAAACCACCAGTTTACATATGTGATGGGGAAGAAGCTTCTTCGGAGTTCTGAATATGATACCGGGCTATCATGTATTACACACTTTAACAAGTACAATGAAACAGAATAAAACAGAGCTTGTAGTACAAATGCAATTAATGTTTTTACTTTGAATTTTATACCATAAAATCCGGAGATAAATACAAAACAGTTAACAGCTATTATTGTAAATGTATTTAAGAATAGAAATAGGGCATCTTTATTTGTTTTCTGATAGTCTCCGGTACTTATAAGGCTTAAATCGCATCCATGCACAATCAGATGATGCATAATGATCATGAGCATAAGAACTATCCGTAGCAGTTCTATATTCGATTCCCGATTTTTAGCGTTAGTTAGTTCCTTCTCCATATTCTTCACCTTGTTGAGTGATGTGCTAACAAAATAAAACGATTCAATACTGGTTTATTTTATATTGAATCGTTTTAGTAATGCCTCCGATTTATTTATTACTTTTAATAGATATAAGTAAATCATTTTATAGTTTATATGCAATTTGAAAATTGCTATAAGACCAATTTCTAGATCGGTTTATTTTAACTTCTCTAAGATTTCATCCACAGCTTTAGCTAAGCCATCAGAATTTTTACCTCCTGCTGTCGCAAAATGTGGTTGTCCACCACCTCCGCCTTGAATGTTTTTTGCTGCTTCGCGTACAATAGTTGACGCATTTAATCCATGTGCAACAAGATCATCCGATAGCATCAGGGTGAGATTGGGTTTTTCGTCTATATCTGTTGCTCCTATGAACGCTGCATGCTCAGGGAATTCGCCTCTGATCTGAAATGCTATGTCTTTTACTATGTCAGCAGGCAAATGTCCTCTCAAAGTGAATATTTCGATGCCATTGACTATTTGTCTGTTCTTGATAGTAGACTCTTTTATCTGAATTGCCTTTTCTTTCATAAACTCTTCAATACGCTTTCGCATTTCAGCACTTTCGCTGAAGAATTTCTGGAATGCCTGAGTTAAGTTGGGGGCATTGTGCATCAAAGCCTTTAATTCGGTGATAATATCTTGTTGTGCATAGAAATATTCTTCGCATGCTTCGGCGGTAATTGCTTCGATACGTCTTACTCCGGCAGCTATAGAACTTTCGTTAATGATGCGAAACGAACCGATTCGCCCTGTTGATGAAATGTGAGTTCCCCCACAAAGCTCTACAGAATCGGCAAAACGAATTACACGAACTTCTTCGCCGTATTTTTCTCCAAACAGAGCCATTGCTCCCATTGCATGGGCTTCCGAAATAGGAATGTTACGAGCCTCATTCAATACAATGTTCTCTCTTATTTTAGCTGTTACAAAACGTTCTACTTTACGAATTTCCTCGTCAGTTAACTTTTGGAAATGCGAAAAGTCGAATCGAAGAACTGCCGGTGAAACAAAAGAGCCTTTTTGTTCAACATGTGTACCTAATACTTCACGTAATCCCTCATGTAATAAGTGAGTTGCCGTGTGATTACATTCTACAGCTGTTCTCCTTTCCGTATTGATACGAGCTACAAAATGTGCTGTAATATCTTTCGGTAATTTTTTTGTGATGTGTTCAGCCAGATTGTTTTCGCGTTTGGTGTCGATAATTTCTATCTTTTCATCATCACTGATTAACCAACCTGTATCACCGACCTGTCCACCCATTTCCGAATAGAAAGGAGTACGGTCGAGTACTATTTGATAAAATTCGTTGTTTTTTTGTTTCACCTGACGGTAACGGAGTATCTCAGCTTCGCATTGCGTGTAATCATATCCGATAAACTCCTGCTCGCCTTCACGTATCACAATCCAGTCGCCGGTTTCTACAGCAGCAGCATTGCGGGCACGGTCTTTTTGCTTTTGCATTTCAGCTTTAAAGCCTTCTTCATCAACACTCATATTATTTTCACGTAATATAAGTTCAGTTAAGTCAAGAGGAAATCCGTATGTATCGTATAAAGTAAAGGCATCAAGACCTTTTAAAACTGTTGAGTTGTTAGCTCTTGTTTCAGCAATTTGTCTATCCAATAACTTTATACCGGTATCCAATGTGCGTAGGAACGATTCTTCTTCTTCCTGAATATCTCTAATAATAAGCGTTTTTTGCTGATATAGTTCAGGGTAAGCCTCGCTCATTGTTTCGATAAGGGTAGGGATCAGCTTATACATAAATGCTTTGTGCTGATTAAGGAAAGTATATCCATAACGAACAGCACGGCGAAGAATACGACGAATTACATATCCGGCTTTGGCATTCGAAGGTAATTGCCCATCGGCAATAGAAAAAGCAATCGTGCGGATATGGTCTGCGATAACTCGCATAGCTATATCTTTCTTCTCGTCCTCACCATATGTACTGTCGGTTAACTCTCCGATAGCTTTGATTAATGGTTGAAATACATCTGTATCGTAGTTTGAAGTTTTACCTTGTACAGCCATGCAAAGACGCTCAAATCCCATACCTGTGTCTATAACTTTAGCAGGAAGTTCTTCAAGAGATTTGTCAGCTTTACGGTTAAATTGCATGAAAACAAGATTCCATATTTCGATAACATCAGGATCTTTGTTCACCAATAATGCACCGTCAACTTTGGCGCGTTCTTCGTCGGAACGTATATCGATGTGTATTTCGGAACAAGGACCGCAAGGACCTGTATCGCCCATCTCCCAGAAGTTATCTTTTTTATTTCCATTTATAATGCGTTCTTTAGGTAGGTATTGTACCCAGAAATCGGCAGCTTCGTCGTCGCGAGAAAGTCCCTCCTCGGGTGATCCCTCAAAAACAGTTACATATAGTCTTTCTTTGTCCAGTTTCAGAACTTCAGTCAGATATTCCCATGCCCAAGCAATAGCTTCTTCTTTGAAGTAATCGCCAAAAGACCAGTTCCCCAACATCTCAAACATAGTGTGGTGATAGGTATCGTGACCTACTTCTTCTAAATCATTGTGCTTTCCACTTACGCGTAAACATTTTTGAGAATCCGCTACTCTAGGATATTTAATAGGTGCATTGCCCAAAATGATGTCTTTAAATTGATTCATACCGGCATTGGTAAACATCAATGTGGGATCGTCTTTAATCACCATAGGAGCTGAAGAAACAATCTGATGTCCTTTAGACCTAAAAAATTCTTTGAATGAATTGCGGATTTCTTTAGAAGTCATGATATTTATAACTATGTATTTTGTTTTACAGATTCTTAATAAATAATAGCTTGCAAAAATAAGCTAAAAACTTTACTTTTGTGCCCATCTCAGCGAATAAAATTGAGGTGACTTTATCTTAAAGAATGGCAAAAAAGGTATTTTATATATATAATTCACAATCGCTGACGTATGAGCGAGTCTATCCGAGCCTGGGAAAAAAAATATTTATAATCATTCGTAATCTTTTAGGGGGCATTATCTTGGGAGCTTTAGGCTTTTGGGCACTAATGTATTATGTACTGGATTCTCCCAAAGAGATGGAATTGAAAAAAGAAAACCGCTTAATACGTACACAATATAATGTATTGTCCAAAAGAATGGATAATATCTCCGAAGTGTTAAAGGATATCCAACAGCGAGATGATAATATGTACAGAGCCATTTTCCATGCCGAGCCTATTGCTTCTGCAATACGTAACTCAACGGCGGGAGGAATCGGAAGATACGATTATCTGATGGAATTATCCAATCCGGATCTGATTGTTCAGACCTCTAAAAAAATAGATCTTATCTCGAAGCAATTATATGTACAGTCTAAATCTTTTGATGAGATACTAGATTTATCGAGACAGCAAAAAGACCGTTTGCAGCACATACCCAGTATACAGCCTGTAGCGAATAAAGATCTTTCGCGTGTAGCTTCGGGTTATGGTACGCGTATCGATCCTGTGTATGGTACTCTAAGATTCCATGCCGGAATGGACTTTACGGCTAAGGAGGGTACCGATATTTATGCAACAGGCGATGGTGTAGTAACTTGGGCTGAATGGCGGCAGGGGTATGGTAATTGTATTATCATCGATCACGGTTATGGTTTTGAAACATTATATGGTCACATGAGTTCGTATATTGCTAAGCGAGGTCAGCAGGTGAAACGTGGCGAGCTTATAGGTAAAATAGGAAGTACAGGTAAATCAACAGGTCCTCACTTGCATTACGAGGTGCACGTGAAGGGTAAACCCGATAATCCTGCGAAGTACTACTTTATGGATCTTACTCCTGAAGAATACGATAAGATGTTGCAGATTGCAGCGAACCATGGTCAGGTAATGGATTAAAGTCGATTGTTGAGATTTAGCTATCATTGTGAGGTTTGATTTTGAATTTATCATTTAACTTTGTCTTTTGACTTAAAAGTATGATAGACTTTAGTAACAATAAGAAATTGTATTTTACCATAAAAGAAGTAGCTAACCACTTTAAAGTGAATGAGTCACTTCTTCGTTTCTGGGAAACCGAGTTTAAAGAAATTAAGCCTCGTAAAACTCCCGGAGGTGTACGTCAGTATACCCGAGAAGATATTGAAGCTATCGAACTGGTTTATTCTTTGGTTAAAAACAAAGGGTTGACTCTCGAAGGGGCAAGGCAGACTCTTAAACTGAAAAAAGATGAGGAAACACGTCGCATTGATTTGATTCACAGATTGGAGGATATCAAAAAAGAGCTTAATGACTTGAAAGAAGGTTTAGAGAGTATATCATAAGCCTTACATCATAATAATTATAGAGCAGTAGAAATGAAAGTTTCTGCTGCTTTTTCTTTTTTAAGCTCACACAACTATTTATCTCTTTGGTAAGGAAAACAGCCATAGAAAATTATCCCCCTTTAATGTATCGTTAAATATTTTCTTTGACTGACTAAAAAAAAGAATCTGATTTTATTGCACAATCCAAATTAAAGTATCTACTTTGTAATTCAAAGTGAAAAATATATGGATAGCAATATTGATGATTTAAGATACATTCGTTCTACAATGGAACGTTCGACTAAATTCCTTTCGTTGAGTGGAATATCAGGAGTCGTTGCAGGTTTAGTTGCTCTCTGTGGTGCTTTTATTGCCTATCTTATAATGACAAGATCGTTTGCTGTAACAGGTATTATCATATATGATCTTCTTATTCTGGCTGCTATTGTTTTGGTTTGTGCATGCTCGGTTGGGATCTATTTTTCAGTACGGAAAGCAAAGAAAATGGGAGCTAAGTTTTGGACTCCGGTTACTTTTCAATTGATAAAAGATGCAGGTGTTCCGCTCGTTGTGGGAGGTCTGTTCAGTTTGATATTGGTATATCAAGGCTATTTCGGAATGACAGCATCTACGATGCTTATCTTTTATGGTATTGCATTGATTAATGCAGGAGCAAGAACGTATCGGGATATTAAAATACTGGGAGCCTGCGAAATCGTGTTGGGTTTGCTGGCAGGTATATTCATCGGAAACGGGCTGATATTGTGGGCAATGGGATTTGGTGTTTTACATATTGTGTATGGCATTGTGATGTACATGAAGTATGATGCAAAATCAGATAAAGCAAATGGATGATGAAAGATATAATATCAGGTCTAAATAAGATATTTGATAGCAGGATACGCTTGGGTATTATGTCGGTATTGGTTGTAAATGATAGTGTCGATTTTAATACTATCAAAGAGTTGCTCGAAGTGACTGACGGTAATTTGGCAAGCCATCTTAAGGCTTTGGAAAAAGAGGAGGTGATTGCTGTGAAAAAACAGTTTGTCGGGCGAAAACCAAATACCTCATATAGTGTTACCGATCACGGGCGGAAGCTATTTCAGGAACATATTGATGCACTCGAAAAATTAATTAATCCTTTAACGTAAATTTTTTTTAATTACACACTTTGAATTTCAAAGTTCTTTTAAATTATAAAGCAATATGGAAACTTCTAAATCATTTTTTCAAAAACATTCAGTAATCGTAAAGATTAGTATGATCGCAGTTTTAACTTTATTGATGCTTATACCTGTAAACATGGTACAATCGTTGATAAGAGAGCGGGAGGAAAATAAAACAATTGTGCAGGAAGAAATCAGCGATAAGTGGGGTGGGCAGCAACGTTTAGTTGGACCTGTACTTGTTTTGCCTTATAAGACAAGAATTGCCGAAGGAAATCCGATAGTTGTGAAATATGCTTACTTTTTGCCCGATGAGTATAGCATAGAGGGTGAGATAAAACCCGAAGAACGTTCTCGGGGAATATATCAGGTTTTATGCTATCAATCGCTTATGCAGGTTAGGGGAAAGTTCAATTTTCCTGATTATGAAAAACTCAATTTGAGTGCCGACCAGATACAATGGGAGGATGCTTTTTTATTAGTCGGAGTTCCGGCATTACAAGGAATCAAAAATAAAATAGATTTCAATGTGAATGGAAAGTCCCTTGATATATTAGCCAGTGTTGCTCCGAATGATTTAATGAACTCGGGTCTGACAGTGAAAATGCCCTTAAATCCTACAGATATCAAGGAGGCTTATAACTTCAATTTCGATTTGGCTTTGAACGGAACTGACGGACTTTATTTTGCGCCTATCGGGAAGCATACAAGCATACATATGAAATCTGAGTATAAAACGGTAACCTTTATAGGTGACTTTTTACCTAATAGTCGAAAAATAGATCAATCGGGATTTGATGCTCAATGGGAGATTTTCGATTATAATAGAAATTACGCTCAAATGTGGATAGGGCAAAATTCGGGTATCAGTGATTCATTATTAGGCATGGATTTATTACTACCTGTCGATCAGTATCAAAAGACTATGCGTTCGGCTAAATATGCCATTATGTTTATAGTGCTCACTTTCGTTGTCTTTTTTATGGTTGAATTACTGAACAGAAAACGCATACACCCCGTTCAATATTTGTTGGTAAGCTTTGCTCTGGTATTGTTCTATAGCTTGCTTCTGGCATTGTCCGAATACATTGGCTTCGAATGGTCATATCTGATATCGGCATTAGCTATTGTATCGCTTATTACCTCTTATTCGTATTCGATATTTAAGTCAAATAAACAAGCATCTTTTATGGGAGTATTCCTGTGTATATTGTATGTTTTCTTATACGTAATTCTTCAACTAGAAGATATGGCTCTGTTATTGGGAAGTACAGGATTATTTATAACACTGGCAATAGTAATGTATGTATCTCGTAAAGTCGATTGGTATAAAGAAGATGATAGGGTAGAGCAGTCTCTAAACTGATACAATATTAAAACAATAGAAAAGAGGCGGATGAATAACATCCGCCTCTTTTTATTCATATAAGCATCGTGTTTGAAATCTTTATTCTTTTACCAACACAATCATATCGGAAAACTGTTTAATAATCTCTGCATACGAATACTTTAAACGTGCGTAATCTTTAGCATCGTATAAGTTTGTATTGAAGAAATATTTCGCAGATACTTCTATCTTATTATCTACCTTCTTTGTGTTGTAATTTATGGTCATTAAGCGACTATCGTGAGTAAGCTCTTTGGGCAGATATTCTACTTTATAACCTTCGGGAATTTCTATTTCTGATTTATATTCTACGTTACGTAAATAGATAAGATCAATAGGAAGTGTTCGTGTGGTTTGCTTGAACATATTATCCGAAACAGACAGATTACAGAAAGGATGAATGAATAACTTACCCGAAGCACTTTCGAAAGAGGTACTTGAATTAAATGAGAAGCTAAAGGGTTTATTCATTTCCGAATAATTGATAACGGTAAGGCTGTCCTCGATATTCACGTTGTTATTTTTCTTAAAATAGTCTACCAGATTATCATTTTTACCATCGTAAGTATTGCGGAATTGATAAGCATCTTGCCCCGAAAGTATATATTCGATATTTACCTTCAATAATTGTTGCTGAGGTAATACTTTAATCTTAAACACCTTTTGAGTCTTTGCAACTTCTTTTTGGGTTGTAACAATCCATTCTTCGGTTTTAGGTTTAACTACTAGTGCTTCAACATTGGTACACCGTATAGGTAACTCGTCAAAATAACGAAGAGGCTCGGTTGCATCAACAAAATATTTTTGTCCGCCTATTTCAATTTGGGCAATTACATAATTTAGAAATTGCTGAAACGGATGGCTTTTACTTACAGCACCATGGTTTCGGGTACTTAAAACAACCGGATTGACCGTTATATTGGCAGCTTTAAGTAATCCGATCAGGTATAAATTGATATCTGCCGAATTACCGCTTTTTGCTTTTAGGAAAGTAGATAAATTATCGGTTGCAAATTTGCCATTCGTTTCATCCCATTTATACATGGTTTTTACGTATTGGGTAATTTCAATTGCTTGTTCCAGTTGCGATTTATTAGCAAGATCAAGTGTCGGCAACAGTTTCTTTCCTTCTTTTTCGCTGTTCTTTATATATTTGCCAAAATCGTCTCTTTTTAAGAAGTCATCGCAAAGAGCAGGCCATGTTGATATATAATTTTGAAAGCCCCCATTTGGAAAATAAATTTTAGAAATCTGGAAATTTATACTTACCATATAGTCTTCCTCTGCACTGATAAATTCTTCATCCCTGAATGCAGGGAGGTTTTTCATACCAAAGGAGTAAATTTTTTCCTGATAAAGCAGAGATCCGAATCTTATATCCTGATTTTTTGTGACAGAATCAAATTCATCGAATTGCTTTACGCCCCGTACTATGTAAGTATATTCGTAATAAGGAATTGCCTTGTAGATAAGCTTGCTGTGTATAACAGGTATTTTTTGTTGGAACTCCCATTTCCGCATATGAAAGAAAAAGGGTGTGACAATGTGGTATTTATATTCTATGACGGAACCTTCTCTAACATCGGGCAGTGCGATTTTGAGGATAGATACATCGTTGTTTATTTTTTCTTCAAAAACCTTTTTAGTATTAAGAACTGTTTTGGTTGGCTTTCCGTTTTCGTTATTGTATACGGTTGCTTCTATATCAATAATAGACTCAACATCTCTGCCATCTTTATAAAAAGGAATTTCTATCTGTGCATATTTTGTTCCCGCAGCCTTTAATATTTTTATTTTGGTTCGGGTCTCCATGTGCAGAAGAAACCCTTTTGTATCGTCTCCTTGAAAATAATTAGTACCGATGTCATATATAACTACCGCCTCTGCTTCGGGGTCGGCTGCATATTCAGTCATAGATGCTTCGTACTGGGTAATTTTGCCATATTCTTCCGAATAGTTTTCCTGAGCCTTGCTAAATAATGGAGCGATAGCCACTAAAACACAAAGGATTATTTTTCTCATAGTACTTCTATATAATAATTTTTAATTTCGAGATTTCTAAGTTGCTGAATAAATTCATAAAACTTGCCATATTCGGCAAGAGGATAGTTACCCGCTTTTATCAGCATCGATTTATAAACCGTCAGTTGATTGTCTTTTGCTTTAAACTGTAAGATATAGTGTCCGTAAGGCGTTATTATCTGTACGTTTGAGGGAACTTTGCTGATAGTTGTATTCGGTATATCATACACAAGGCTGTCTTCGTAATATTGGGGATAGTCAATCTGAACATCCTGTTTCCTTTTATCCGGGATTTCATAAAAAGGAACCTTTAAAGAATAAGGTGTTATTGATATGTTATTTCCGAATTTCTTGGAAACGCTGTGCATCCGGCATTGTACATCCAATTGTATTTGAGCACTATCTCTCGAAGTTTTTATAAAATCGAAGTTTATCAAATCAAATGAGCCTGTAAGTATATTGTTTCGCATGTATTTGTCTACAACGTTTTTGTTGATGTTTTTTGACAGGTAATTAGAGCTCTCATATTCTTCGCCCCGACGGGTTATCAACATCGCTATATTTGCCGAATTGTCGTTGTTCAATGTTGTTTTTATACTACGATTGCATAATACGTCTACTGGCTTTTGGGCAGGAACGGAAATCAGTTTGCTGTTATTTTCCGTTATAAGCAATGCCTTTCTGTTTTGTATCGAAGAATGTATGTATCCAAATGGTAGATTATTGGTTGTACATTCTAAAAAAGTGGTATCCTTACCAAATGGAATGGACAGGATAACGTGATTGAAGTCCTGAGAAGCAAAAACAGGATCGATTTCTTCGACCTCATCAGACATATTGATAAGTGTATAATAGGATGGTATGCCTGCATATTTTAATATCGCTTTCATGTAATTGGTCAGCGCTTTGCAATCTCCATAACGATTGGTCGCGACATATTCGGCGGGGTGGGTTTGAAGCCCACCGACATTTAACGTTACATTGATATAGCGGTTATAGTCTTGAAGATAATGATAAAGTATTGTGGCTTTATCTCTATCATTTGTAACCCCTTCGATAAGCCCGTCTATTTTTTTTGTTTCAGATTCGGGAAGTTGATCTCTGTTTGCATTTAAGCGATATATCCAGTTTCCGAAAGTCTGCCAGTTTTCGAAACTGCCACTTACACCGTAAATAAAGTTTAGGGGAACGATTTCCAATAAAGGAGCATTGCTGTTGTTTACAGAAGCATTCATTTCCCTTAGTAAGGGTTCGTAACCGAATTGCCAGGTGTAACGTATTGTTTGTAAGCTTGTTTCTTTCTGAGGAGCATCTATGTTTTTTTGTTTGTATTTTATCGGCTGGTCTTCGGTCGTTTCGACCGTAATCTTAGCATTTTTTATTTTCAGCCTTTTGTTTCTGTAATCGTATGATGCTATCTGAACAAACTTATTTAAAGTGAGTTTGTATGAATATATAACTCTGTATGGGTATTGATTGTGCTTTAGTTCAAATTCTTTAACAAAATCGTCTTCATAGAGCGATATATCAGAAATAGAACTCCGATCTAATATTTCTTTACTTTTTAGTTTGCGGATAATATTACCCGACATGTCTTCAATCCAAGCATCGCCAACGGATAGTTTGTCTCCTTTCGAATAGGCTATCTGTATTGCTGCGTCATTATCGCCATCCCTGTTATTTATCTGTATGATAATGGTATCATTTATTGTTAACTTATTATCTTTTATTTGTCGATGAGATATTAAACTTACAATTTCGCTCGATGGTAATTCGTCCGATTTGGCAATATTTATCAATAATATTAAACAAAATAAGGTTAGTATTAACCGCATAAAAATAGATATTAAGTTATTTTTGCAAATGTAGTTAATAAAGTAATATTGTGAAGCGGTAATCATGTATTATAAAGGAAAAAGTTTGCCTTCACAGGGTGAGGGCAAACTTTTATATTAATGAAAGGCTCTGCTCAAATTAGAAATTCCATTTAAGAGGCTCAAAGTATGCTTGTGGATGCAAACATGCCGGACATTGTTTAGGTGCAGTTTTGCTTTTGATTACAAAGCCACAATTGATACATTGCCATTCGATAGGTTCTTCGCGCATAAATACTTCTCCGCTTTCAACTCTGGCAAGAAGTGCTTTGTAGCGATCTTCGTGCATGTTTTCGACCTTAGCGATCATGCGATACATTACTGCAATTTGTTTAAAGCCTTCGGCTTCTGCGATATCTGCAAATGCAGGGTAGTCTTGTGCCCATTCTTCGTGTTCTCCGGCAGCAGCTTCTATTAAATTTTCGGCTGTAGTACCGATTCTTCCTGCAGGATAAGAAGCGGTAATTTCTACCATACCACCTTCCAGATACTTGAACATACGTTCAGCATGCTCTTTTTCTTGTTCGGCAGTTTCCATAAAAATGGCTGCAATCTGTTCAAAACCTTCGTTTTTAGCAGCTTTGGCAAACATGGTGTAACGCATTCTTGCTTGAGATTCTCCTGCGAATGATTTTAAAAGACATTTTTCGGTTTCTGTGCCTTTAATACTCTTTTCCATAATAGTTTATAGTTTTAGTTATTTTATTTAGTTGATCAGTTTTTATAATAACTAATGTGATAATCTGTAGATGAATACAGTCTTAAGTCTTTCTGGTTGATAGTGATAAAGTTACCAAATTATGATGGAGGAAAAAAACGAGTTTCTGATTCTGAAAAGTCTGTTTAGATTGTCGTGAAAATAAGTCCTACTAATTCAGATGATTAGCAGGACTTATTTATTTCTGTTTCAGGCCTAATTTATAATTGGTCTAAGTTAAGGTTTGAGACCTTTTTATATTCTTCTTATTAATCTATATCCAAAGATAATAACGTGAACGGTGCTTAATGTTATTGCAAAACCGGCGAAAGTTTGATCTTGGTCGAAACCTATTGCATATTGATGCCAAACTGATATAACAATAAGTATCGTAGATAATGCTATACTTGATAGGTTGATAATATTGTTTTCTCTAGTTCTGAATACCTTTTTATTTTTGCTTGCATTTTTACGACCATACGATGTGTATCGTTTTTATAGTTGAGATTTTAATAAACCTAATAACCCTCTTATCATCTGACGGTTTGCCTTGAAGGGGGGATTCAGACTGAACTTTGTATCTGATTTTCTGTTATAATAACAGATTCGTACAAAGATGAAGATTGTTATATAAAGCGCCAATACCATCAATATGGTATATTCCTCTACTCTAAGAGTGTTTTATTTATGGGTGAACTTGATGGCTGATTCTTTATTTTTGCTATGCCCAAAGCTGTTTTATTCATATTTATTTTTTACTTTTGTAGAAGAGTATTAAATATTCAATCAATAATTATTATAATAAAATTAAAACAATGGTAAGTTACAAAGAATTAGGTCTTGTTAACACAAGAGACATGTTCGCAAAAGCAGTAAAAGGCGGATATGCAATCCCTGCGTTCAATGTTAATAATATGGAGCAGTTGCAGGCTATCGTTCAAGCTGCATCTGAAACAAAATCGCCAGTAATCGTACAGGCTTCTAAAGGAGCACGTCAGTACGCTAACCCAATTTTATTGCGTTATATGCTTCAAGGAGCTGTTGAGTACGCTAAAAGCTTAGGTTGGGAAAAACCTCAAATCGTACTTCACCTTGACCATGGTGATACTTTCGAAACTTGTAAAGACTGTATCGATTCAGGTTTCTCTTCAGTAATGATCGATGGTTCACACCTTCCATACGAAGAAAACGTTGCTCTTACTAAAAAAGTAGTTGAATACGCTCACCAATTTGACGTAACTGTTGAAGGCGAACTAGGTATTTTAGCAGGAGTTGAAGATGATGTTGTTGCAGAACACCACACATATACTAAACCTGAAGAAGTTGTTGATTTTGCTACCAGAACAGGTTGTGATTCTTTAGCTATTTCAATCGGTACTTCTCACGGAGCTAATAAATTTACTCCAGCACAATGTACTAAAGATGCTAATGGCGTGCTAATTCCACCTCCATTGCGTTTCGATGTACTAGAAGCTTGTGAAAAAGAACTTCCAGGTTTCCCTATCGTATTACACGGTGCATCTTCAGTTCCACAAGATCAAGTTGCTATAATTAACAAATACGGTGGTGCATTGAAAGATACTATCGGTATTCCAGAAGAACAACTACGCAAAGCTGCTGCTTCTGCTGTATGTAAAATCAATATCGACTCTGATAGCCGTCTAGCTATGACTGCTGCAGTTCGTGAAGTATTTGCTACTAAACCAGAAGAATTTGATCCACGTAAATATCTTGGACCAGCTCGTGACAATATGAAAAAATTGTACAAACACAAAATCGAAGCTGTGTTAGGTAGTGCAGGTAAAGCATAATTGTATAAATAAGTACAATAAACAGAAAAGGGTTTCAAATTTATTTTGAAACCCTTTTCTATTCTCTTTACTCTCTTGATTTGAGTGCTTACAGTAGCCTGTTTCTATTACACCAGACAGTTGTAGCGTATGCAAACTTTGACGAGCCCCATGCGTCTTATATTTTTTTTCAATATATCTTGTGGCGGATATATCGGGTTATGGCTACGAAGGCTTACATAGTCTTCTCCGAGCTCCGATTGATGTATATACTTTAGAGTTAAATAATTTTCATCTTCTTCGCGGGATATGTCCATAACATACATCTCTCCCCAATATATATTATTTACATCCGCTATTCTTTTATAACAAACAATATCACCCGTTCTTAATATGGGGTACATTGTATCTGTATGAATATATAAGGCAGCATCGCAGTTAGGCATATGAGGAATTAATAATGCTGATTCGGAATCTTTAGCCCCATTGTACACCGGATGGCTTGAGTTCGTAATAGTATCCAATGTGTAAACGGGTATAGGACAAGATTCATATTCAGAACTTGATTTTGAATCAGATTCATAAACGAGTCCTTGTTTTAACATATTTCCTCTTCCTGTTATTAACCAAAGTAGATCAATTTCGGGATAAGTACTTATTATTTTTTCTAACAATAGATCTGAAACACTAGCACTTAGCTTGTCTTTGTCTAAGAATCCTCTTTTGATATTAGTTTCGTTAAGAAAAGTGGTTTTGGTTATTCCCTTAAAATCAATAAAATGTAGAATACGGTCTTTAGTTGTTAAATGCATATGGAAGTTGCGTTTGTTTGTTCTGTTATAAACATCTGTGCAAAAATAGCGAAAAATAATTTAACTATAAAGAGTGCATGTCTATAAATGTTAACTAATATTGTTGTTTTGTTGTTTTGTTTTTCTTCTGTGTTTTTAGATTATTTCCAGTTTTTCAATCTCTTTTGTTTTTCTGGTTTTTTATTTTTACTAATATTGTTGGTTTGTTTTTAATCTATAATACTGTTTTATAGAGGTAAATGTTCTTTTTTGTTTGGTGTTGTATTTTATTTCAGATATTTCACTATGAATCTTGTTATGTTACTATAAAAAGTGTATTTTTGCCAAAGAGAGAATAATTATACATAAGAAATAGTCATTTAGGAGTTTTAGTATATATTTTTTTTACTTTTTTATTTTAATAGAGTATTTGTTATATATAGTTTGACAATAGAACGATATTTTGGATAAATTTCTTCTCCGATTGATACAGTATAAAAAATAGTAGTAAAAAATATAAACTACTGGAAAGGAGAGTTACAAATATCAGTGATTGATATAAGATCTAGTAGTAAATAGAGGGTTGTGTTGGTAAGTAAATCTATAGTCGTTGTTCTGTTAAATCCTAACATTATTTACCAAATCATAACTGTATAGCAGTGAGGTGTAGTGATTACACTTCACTGTTTTCTTGTTAGATTTAGGCCTTATATATTTTTCTTTAAATCCTTCTTTATAAACAGATATCATTATGTTCTTGTTCAATGCAGATTTATTTATTTTTAGTGTGTATAAAAGTAGTGGTTCTGAAAAGTTGTAACAGCGTTTAAGAGAACCGAAAAAAATATTTTGTAAAATATAAAACAGGGCAGTTATTTATAAAATAACTGCCCTGTTTTGCTTTATTTAATTCTGAAATTAAATTTCTTCTTCATCATACTTTTGAAATAAGAAATCATTATACGGATAACGTTCTACATGAATTTCCTTAATTCGGTCATATAGCATTTGTTTCAACTCATCAATATTGGTTTTGTTGGTTGCCGATATAAATATGCAATTGTTGTTTAATTTTGCCATCCATGTTCTGCGTAACTCTTCCAGTGATACATTTGCTCGGGTTGAAGGTGTCAAATCATCTTCGTCCTTTTTAATGTATGTAAATGCATCAATTTTGTTGAATACCAAAATCGTAGCTTTTTCTTCTCCATCTATTTCTAAAAGAGTTTTTTCTACAATTTCTATTTGCTCTTCGAAGTTGGGGTGAGAAATATCTACAACATGAACTAACAGATCGGCTTCACGTACTTCATCCAATGTCGATTTGAATGATTCCACCAGATGGGTTGGCAATTTGCGGATAAACCCAACCGTATCCGATAATAAGAACGGAAGGTTGTCTATGATAACTTTGCGAACGGTAGTATCCAAGGTTGCAAATAATTTATTTTCAGCGAAAACCTCAGACTTGCTAAGCATAGTCATTATGGTCGATTTTCCAACGTTGGTGTATCCGACAAGAGCTACACGCACCATTTTACCTCTGTTCTTTCTCTGAACCATCATTTGCTTGTCAATGGATTTTAATTGCTCTTTCAAATCGGCAATCTTATCCTGGACTATACGACGGTCGCTTTCGAGCTGAGTTTCACCTACACCACGCATCATGGCTCCACCACCTCTTTGTCTGTCTAAGTGAGACCACATACGGGTAAGGCGGGGTAGGAGGTACTGGTATTGTGCTAATTCTACCTGAGTTTTGGCATATGCTGTTTGAGCACGCATTGCAAATATATCAAGTATAAGGCTGGTTCGATCCAGAATCTTAACTTGTAATTCTTGTTCGATATTGCGTATTTGTTTGGCCGAAAGTTCATCATCGAAAATTACTAATCCGATTTCATTTTCTTCCATATATTGCTTGATCTCCTGTAGCTTTCCTGTTCCTACAAAAGTCACCGCATTGGCATGTTCTAGTTTTTGTGTAAATTTCTTTACCGGCTCGGCTCCTGCGGTCTCAGCTAAAAAAGCCAATTCGTCCAAGTATTCGTTTACTTGTTCTTCGGTTTGTTGTTGAGTGATAAGACCTACCAGAATGGCTTTCTGATTCTTTACACTTAATATCATTGAATCGATCATCTATCTTACTTAAATTATGTGGTTAATTGACTGTTTTTTTGTAATCGGTGATACTTTTATATCACGAGCTGTGTAGCGACAAGATTCGCATCTTATCCTTTGTAATCTTTTGGAAAAGAATAGATCTACCAAATCTTAAAATTAAACTTCATGTCAATTATTATTAGTGAATACAGTCTGCAAAGGTAGTAAAAAGAAAATACACCTTAAACTATATATATATGTTTAAATTTGAAAATAGTGTTTGATGATGAGCTATAGAAACGCCTATTTACGGCTCTCCGTATGTTTATTATCGATTGTGCAGTACTTTACAAATCTGAGTAGGCTACCGAAAAGGTGTCACCACCTCTAAGATCACCCGTCTGGATTCCCTTCTTTAGCCAACGGCTACGTTGAGCCGATGTGCCATGATTGAAAGCATCGGGAACTGTATATCCTTGTGACTGCATTTGCAAGCGGTCATCTCCAATCTGCGAAGCAGCATTTAATCCCTCTTCGATATCTCCGTCTTCGAGCGATTTAAATTTCTGATTATCGTGATATATCCATACTCCGGCATAGTAATCTGCCTGAAGTTCGAGCCTTACACTGAGTTGATTGCTTTCTTTTTCGCTCACTTGTTGTTGCATTTGGTGTACTTTGTCCAATGTGCCGAGTAGGTATTGTACATGGTGTCCTACTTCGTGGGCGATTACATAGGCATAAGCAAAATCACCACCAGCTTGGAGCTGTGTTCGCATTTCTTCAAAAAACGAAAGGTCTATGTATAATGTTTGATCTGCCGGACAGTAAAATGGTCCTGTGGATGATGAGGCATTGCCACAACCAGATTGTGTTGCTCCCGAAAATAAAACCATACGGGGTGGACTGTACTTCATACCGTTTTGAGCAAATACTTCGGTCCATATATCTTCGGTTCCTGCGAGAATTGTACTGGCAAATTTAGCAAGCTGTTGATCCTCTTCGGTAGGAGTATAGTTTTGTGTTGAAGTTGTACCCTCTGCAACTTGTTGGGTAATTACGTCCATCGGATTGCCACCCATTAGCCAAATGATTAGCCCGACAATGATGGTGCCACCAATACCCAGAGATACTTTGCCTGCCGATCGTCTTCCTCGGCGATCATCTACATTATCGCTTTCTCTTCTTCCTCCTAATCTCATGGTGTTGTTGTGTTATTTGATTTGTACTAATAGCTCATTTTTATTTTTATAAATATAACAAATCAATAATACTAAAGTTTACAATCTTTATTGTCTATATTACAGATTGAATTGGTACTACGACTTTAAGTATTTATAATGATTGAAGCCTAAGCCTTCTCTGTTCTATAGATACTTAATCGGATATAAATTTCATAAAAGATATAGAAAGAATACTTACATTTACCAAACAATAAAATAGAATGATGAGATAATTATGGGAAATATGCCTCAAAAAATAAGTAGTGTAAATGCTATATTATTTGTTATTTGTTTATCCTCCTCGCTGGTACCTTTTATGGGATCGGCTTTAAATCTGGCATTACCTTATATTAATGAGGATTTTTCGATTAATGCTTCACTATCGGGGTGGATTCCGACGAGTTATATGCTTTCTACAGCTATTTTCCAGATACCATGTGCCAAATTAGCAGATATGATCGGGAGGAGAAGGGTGTTTATATGGGGGCTTATCTTATTTATTCTTTTTACTGTTTTAAGTGGAGTTGCATCCTCAGTAGTAAGCCTGATTATATATCGTTTTTTATCGGGAATAGGTAGTGCTATGATTTTTGGAACCAGTGCTGCAATTCTTATGTCGGCTATTCCTCTACAAAAAAGAGGACAGGCTTTGGGAATAAATGCAGCTACAGTTTATTTTTCTCTGGCGGCAGGTCCTTTCCTAGGAGGGATATTAACGCAATATTGGGGATGGCAAAGTATCTTTTATATATCTGCATTAATCGCATTCTTTGTATTGATAGGGGCTTTATTTGCCATTAAAGAAAACTGGAAGGAAGAGCGAAAGCAAACCTTTGATGTAATAGGTTCCGTATTATATGCTTTAGGCTTGTCGGCTATTATTTACGGATTTACCATTTTGCCTGCTATTCTCGGATTTATATTGCTGGCTGCAGGTGTTCTTATTATGGTAGCGTTTTCTGTTTATGAGAAAAAGCAAACAAATCCGGTGTTCGATATTAAGGTTTTCTTTGAAAATAAGGTGTTTAAATATTCATCATTATCGGCACTGATAAATTATTCTGCAACTTTTGCCATTTCTTTTATGTTGAGTTTGTACCTCCAGTATGTAAGAGGATTATCTCCTCGTGATGCCGGTTTAATACTCATCGTGCAATCCATCATGATGGCTGTAGTATCATTTGCCTCCGGTAAATTGTCGGATAAGATGTCGGCTTCATTTCTCTCTACATTGGGAATGTCTATCATATTTATTGGATTGATAGGGTTATGTTTCATCGGAGAGTCAACTAATTTTTATATTATTATAGCACTTCTTGTTTTAATAGGATTTGGTTTTGGGGTATTTTCTTCTCCCAATATGAATATTTTAATGAGCTCGGTTGATAAACAGCATTACGGCTTTGCTTCAGCTACGGCCGGAACCATGCGGTTAGTAGGGCAATCGCTGAGTATGGGTATTGCTATGATGTCCATCTCGTTGTTAATCGGCGATATTAAATTTTCTGCTGCTGTGCATACCGAACTGATGTATAGTATGCGGATTACTTTTATTATCTGCTCAGTTCTGTGTTTATTTGGAGTATATGCTTCATCTGTAGCAAAGCCCAAATAATAGTATTGATAAATTGCGATATGAAAAGAAAGAATTGTATTTTTGTCAAACTGAATATGAAAATACATGATTGAACAAATAATTGTACTGGATAATGCAGATGCTGCTGTTTTCTTTGGAATCAATAATAGTAATCTGCAATTGCTTAAAACACTCTTTCCTAAACTGCGGATAATAGCTCGTGGCAATATAATAAAGGTAATCGGTAATGCCGAGGAGATTCCTTTCTTTGAAGAAAAGATGAGGGAGCTAGAATTGTTTTGTGTAGATCACAATATGCTTACCGAAGATAATATTATAGATATCGTCAAAGGAAAGTCACCTCAGGCAGTGAAGCAAGATAATTTGATCATCTTCGGAATGAATGGTAAACCCATTTCGGCACGTAACGATAATCAACAAAAACTGGTGAATGCCTTTCAAAAAAATGATCTCGTATTTGCTCTTGGGCCTGCAGGATCGGGCAAAACTTATGTGGCTATTGCTTTAGCCGTAAAAGCCTTGAAGAACAAGGAAGTCAAGCGTATTATATTGAGTCGTCCCGCTGTGGAAGCCGGAGAAAAGCTCGGTTTTCTCCCCGGTGATATGAAGGATAAGATTGATCCCTATTTACAGCCTCTTTATGATGCTTTGGAGGATATGATTACCCCTGCAAAATTGAAGGACTATATCGAAAATAAAGTTATTCAGATAGCACCTCTTGCTTTTATGCGTGGACGTACTTTGAGTGACGCCGTTATTATTCTGGATGAGGCTCAAAATACCACAACACATCAGATTAAGATGTTTCTGACCCGTTTAGGTATGAATGCCAAGATGATAATAACAGGAGATATTACCCAGATTGATTTGCCTCCTTCTCAATTGTCAGGCTTAAAGCATGCTTTAAGAGTATTGGATGGCGTGAAAGGAATGGAAAAGATCGAGTTTCAGAAAGAAGATATTGTTCGTCATAAACTTGTACAGCGTATAGTGGATGCTTACGAAAAAGAGGATGAGAGACGACGCAAAGAATTTTCGGAATCTAAAGAATAGGGGATTATAATATCAATGAGAGCATTTAAGTTTAAGAATAAAATTCAATAATAGAAGGGACTGACGGTTTTTAATTACTCAGTCCCTTTTCTATATCCTTTCTGAATTAATCTTAAATAAGTTCATTAGTTTTTTTCTTGTGCTAAGTTGAATATTATTAGGTTGTTATGAGATTAGAGTGTGTCGGTTAAATGTTGCTTGTTAATTTATATACTTGAATTAATAAGAAATTGTTAAGTGTGAGAACAAAGCTGTAATTAATTTGTTGAAAGAGGTAGAAATTTTAAGAGTCTCTTTCTCGAAAAGATGAAAAAGTAAGATTTTGTTGGTAAATTTGCAGAACCCAATTTATAAAAATAAAATATATCCAAATAATGAAAAATACTTTAGTTACTACAGATTATCATTTTTCAGATCAAACCAATGTTTATCATGGTAAAGTGCGTGATGTTTACTCAATTGGCAACGATACGTTGGTGATGATTGCAACAGATCGTATTTCGGCTTTTGATGTTGTATTGCCTCAAGGGATACCATACAAAGGACAAGTGTTGAATCAGATAGCAGCTAAGTTTTTAGATGCCACTGCCGATATTGTTCCTAACTGGAAACAGGCAACACCTGATCCGATGGTGACGGTAGGCCTGCGTTGTGAGCCTTATAAAGTAGAGATGGTAATTCGTGGTTACTTAACAGGAAGTGCTTGGCGCGAATATAAATCAGGTGTTCGTACACTGTGTGGTTTATCCTTGCCTGACGGAATGAAAGAAAATCAAAAATTCCCAACGCCTCTTATTACTCCTACAACGAAGGCAGATGAAGGACATGACGAAAATATTTCGAGAGAAGAAATAATCGCTCAAGGATTGGTTTCGAGAGAAGAATATGAGCAATTAGAAAAATATACTTTAGCTCTTTTCCAAAGAGGTACAGAAATGGCAGCTCAAAAGGGGTTGATTTTGGTTGATACCAAATATGAGTTCGGGAAAAAGGATGGCGAAATTTATCTGATTGATGAAATACATACACCCGACTCTTCTCGCTATTTCTATGCTGATACCTATCAGGATTTGTATGCAAAAGGAGAAGAACAACGTCAGCTATCCAAAGAATTTGTTCGCAAGTGGTTAATGGATAACGGTTTTCAGGGAAAAGAAGGACAGCAAATCCCGGAAATGACAGAAGAGTATTGCAATTCGGTTTCAGAAAGATACATTGAACTTTATGAGAAAATTGTAGGCGAGCCCTTTGTTAAGGCAGATGTAGCAGATGTTGCTGCACGTATTGATAAAAACGTAACCGCTTATTTGAAGAAGTAAGTAAAGAATAAAATTTATTGGTATATTTATAGTTATAACAATCTATATTTGTTCTACTTGCCAAAGCTATAAAAAGGTTTGTGACTTTAATTGTCATAAATTCTACTAAATACAGATCGCCTGTCAAAGAAAAGCCAAGTCAGTTTGGGTAAATATTTCGACAGGCGATTTTTTAATTTGTTTTTTCTACATAATTTATTACCTTTATTTATAAACAGGCATTATTTTGCTTGGGAGGTATCTAATAAGTGCCTGAAATCAGATAAGAAAACATTGACTTATGCCAAATCTCTATATTATATCGGGTTGTAACGGTGCCGGTAAAACCACGGCTTCATATACTATGTTACCCGAGATGCTCGAGTGTAAAGAATTTATTAATGCCGATGAAATTGCCAAGGGGCTTTCGCCCTTTCAGCCGGAGAAGGCTGCAATCGAAGCCGGACGTATAATGATACGTAGAATGGAGGAGATGTTGAGGCTTCAACAAGATTTTGCGATAGAAACGACTCTCGCAACCAAATCGTATGTATCATTTATTAAAAAAGCACAAAAGGTAGGTTATTTCGTAACATTGTTGTATTTTTGGCTCAGTTCTCCTGAATTAGCGATAAAAAGAGTCGAAGATCGAGTTAAAGCCGGTGGGCATAATGTGCCTCAGGACGTAATTCGTCGGAGATATGCAGCGGGAGCACAAAATTTGTTTACTCTGTATACACCTATTGCCGATTATTGGCTGGTTGTAAATAATTCGGAAAATCCGTTTTGTTTAGTGGCTGAAGGTAAAAGGTCAGAAATGATAGAGAAACATAATGAAGAGATTTTAAACAAAATTAAAAATATATGAATCGTAACGAATTGGCTTTGAGAAGCAAATTATTGGTTGGTCTTAGTCTTTCATATACTCGATTAATTGAAAAAAAACAAATAGAAGATGGTAATCTTATCTTCTCGAAAAACGGAAAAATCGTAAAAGTTAAAGCTCGCAAATTGAGCAATAACATCGAAGCTGTATCAGCAGGTGTTATTTAAGTAACTTGTCTCCCGTTGCTGTATTTCTAACAGCAAATACATTCTACTTCTTATCAAAGAAATAAAAGGGTCTTAGACCCGAATTTTACAATGACATATCAGGCAGAAAAAGTAGTTCCTTATGAGAGTTCCGAGAATAAAGGAGCTCAGGTCGAGCGTATGTTCGATTCTATTGCAGAAAACTACGACACACTGAATCACACGTTATCTATGGGTATTGACCGTGGATGGCGCAAAAAAGGTCTTTTGACTCTAAAAGATCTTAATCCTCAATCTATTTTAGATATAGCTACCGGCACAGGTGATCTCGCGATACAGGCATACCAATTGTTAGGATCGGATAAGATTACAGGTGTTGACATTTCGGAAGGAATGATGGAAGTTGGTCGCCAAAAGGTGGCTAAATTAGGCTTATCAGATAAAATTGTTTTCGAAAGGCAAGACTGTATGGCTTTGAATATTGCTGATAATTCTTATGATGCAGCAATAGTCGCTTTTGGTATACGTAATTTCGAAGATCTGGATAAAGGATTGAAAGAAATACACCGTGTACTTAAGCCGGGAGGGAAATTGATGATACTCGAATTGTCAAGCCCCGAACACTTTCCGATGAAACAAGCATACTGGCTTTATTCCCGTTTATTTATCCCGACAGTAGGTCGGTTTATTTCAAAAGATAAAGCAGCTTATTCGTATCTGCCTAAATCCATTGAGGTTTTTGTACAAGGCAAAGAAATGGTAGGAGTGCTTAATAAAAATGGATTCCGTAACTCGAAGTGTAAAACTTATACCTTCGGAATTTGTTCTATGTATTTAGGTGAGAAGTAAATTGATGTTTGAATCTGTTTAACTTCTTAGTTTTTACCCTATATAACATAATATAATTTTAATATGAAACTTACAGCACTATTAAAGGTTGGTACCGGGTTATCTTTGATTGCATTGACTTTTGGGCAATGTACATCCGGTAGTGACAAACTTCAGCAACAATTAAAAGCAGAGGTTGATGCTCTGAATAAGCAATGTCCTCAAACAATCAGTACAACACTTCGTATTGATAGTTGTGTACTTATGAAAAATAATGATATGCAATATTATTATACATATACTGATACTGCAGCTTTTGATACTCTGCAATTCGAAGATGAGATTGTAGCTACTGCTAAAGAATTGACAAAAAACGATCCGGGTATGGCGGAGATTCGCGATAATGGACTTTCTAACGAGTATATTTATAGAGACTTGAAAGGTAATACTATATATCGTTTTAAGATCACTCCACAGGATTATAGATAAACGATAGGTGAAAATCTACATAAAAAAAGAGAGGCAGTTATCTGTCTCTCTTTTTTTTATGCTAAATAAGGACTGTGACCTTTAGCCTTTTAGTTTACCGTATATTTCATCAAATTTTTCTCGATCGAAACGCTCATAACGCGGTTTGGTCGGAGTATAGTCATCATTATCCCAAAGAGTACTTGTAATCATTAGATCGGCACTATATCGGTTGCAGGCAATGGGTACATTATGTACACGGCATTGACGCAGCAGCATCATAATATCCGCCTCGTGAGGTTGTGGATTCAGGTCATCAATCAGAAAAACAGCCATGTTGATTTCCTGACGAACCACCATTGCCGCTATTTCGGCATCACCGCCCAGAGGTCCAGAATTCATACAGGTTATTTCTGCATCGATACCTTTTTCGCTGAAGGCTTGTCGTATAAGGTGCCCTGTTGTACCTGTGCATACCAAGTGATGTCTCGATAGGAAATCTGAATTGTAGTAGCACCAGTCAACCATATCGGCTTTGCGATGGTCGTGTGCAACTAGAGCTATAGTTAATCGTTTTCTCATATTTTTTGTTTTAAAGCAATAGAGCTTTTGTCTTTTTTTTAGTTGTGATCTTTTGTTACCAGCTCAGCAATTTTTACAATTACTTTCACTGCTTTTTCTAAAGACGGGATAGGAACATATTCGTAACGTCCATGGAAATTTAATCCGCCTGCAAAAATATTAGGGCAGGGTAGTCCCATAAATGAAAGTCTAGCACCATCTGTTCCTCCTCTGATTGGTTTTACCAGAGGTGTTATACCTAATTCTTGCATGGCGTTGAAAGCATAGTCTACAATTTTTATTACAGGCTCTACTTTTTCACGCATATTGTAGTACTGATCTTTTATATCAAGCGTGATTGTACTGTTTGGATATAGTTTCTGCAAGTATTCAACAGCATTTCTCATTATTTGTTTTCTGCTTTCGAATAATGCTCTGTCATGATCGCGAATGATGAATGATACGGAAGCAGCATCAACCGATCCCGACATTCCCATAAGATGGAAAAAGCCTTCGTAATGAGAAGTGTGTTCGGGTCTTTCATTTGCAGGTATTAGCGATACCAGCTTGTTTGCTACAACAAGTGCATTGACCATTTTGTCTTTTGCTGATCCGGGGTGTACACTGCGTCCTTGAATCGCTATTTTTACACCGGCAGCATTGAAGTTTTCATATTCCAGTTCGCCCAACTCTCCGCCATCCATGGTGTAAGCCCATTCGGCTCCGAATTTCTCTACATCAAAATGATCGGCACCTTCACCTATCTCTTCATCGGGAGTGAAGCATATACGTATTTTCCCATGTTCTATTTCAGGATGATCTTTCAGGTATTTCATCGCTGTAATAATTTCGGCTATACCGGCTTTGTCATCGGCTCCTAATAAAGTAGTACCGTCTGTTACAATAATATCCTGATCTTTGAATTTTAATAATTCGGGAAAATCATTTGGAGAGAGTACTATATTAAGATCTTTATTCAGTAAGATATCTTTTCCGTCGTATGATTTTACAATGCGTGGGTTGACATTCTTTCCTGTCAAATCGGGGCTTGTGTCCATATGAGCAACAAATCCTATTGTTGGCACTTTTTTATCTGTATTTGCAGGTAAAGTAGCCATCAAATATCCGTTCCCATCCAGCGATATGTCTTGTAGTCCTATTTCTGTAAGTTCTTTTTTTAGTTCTTCAGCTAATACTCGTTGCCCCGGAGTGCTTGGAGTAGTGCCGGTAGTTGTATTTGATTCGGTATCAAATTTTACATATTTGATAAATCTGTCGACTACATTCATCGTTTTTGTCTAAGTTTTAAATTAAATTCAAAAAAAATATTGGCCTCGGAAAAGTTTTTTTAGAATTATAACTAATTGCTTTTAAAATAATTATTCCATCGGCTGCTTCTTATCAACAAAGATACTAAAATGAAATCAAAGGAAAAAGTGTGCTTAGCATTTTGGAATGTAAAAAAAATATCTACCTTTGTGCCCGGGTAAGCCCTATACGGTCAGCTCCTGATTAATCCCCCAGGGTTTGATCGCAGCAAGGGTAGTCGGTTGAGCGGCGCGATATAGTAAGTTTACCCACCTGCCTCTTTAGCTCAGTTGGCCAGAGCACGTGATTTGTAATCTCGGGGTCGTTGGTTCGAATCCGACAAGAGGCTCAAAAGAAAAGGAACTAGCAATATGTTAGTTCCTTTTCTCATTCCTATAAAGTATATCTGCCAAGGTTTCGTTTATCAGACGAATGATATCAATAAAAATGGATATAAACTATCATTTTTATTGATATCATTGATTTTGGGCAGATCATAATCCACTCTCGCTATATTCAAGTATTTCAAAGCTACTTCCTTTAAAGTATTATCGGTAACTAATCCCCATCTGTTTTGATCAATTAGATGAGTTATAGCGGCTATTTGTCCGGTTAGCCCGTTATGGGATGTTATTTCTTTGATTTGTGGCGAGAGAGCCTCTAAAGATGTTTTTGGACAGTCTGCTAGTTGTTGATAGCATTGGTAAATTATTTTTTCTGTAATTCCATACCGTTTGTTTTGCCAGAGAATGGATGCTTGCCGTGAAGTATTCATGCCTGATTGTTTCTCAAGAGCTTCCTGTACGGCTTTTTTTACTGTCCATCCTATAAGTTCACCTAGAATACAATGTTTGCCGGCATTGTATAGTTGTATCGAAGATTCAAGATTGCCTACTGCTATTATATTATCTGTTCCCGATCCGGTTGCTAACCCTTCGGAATACAAGCTGTTTGCCATTAATTCCTCAAGTGCTGCACTCTTGGCCTCGGTAGCTGTTATCAGTGATCGGGTAAGGGTTCCTGCGTCAAGCTTGGCATCAATAAGAAGGAATATATTAATTGTTCCGGGGCGAATGTCAAGAGGCTCGTTGGTGAATTCATTGAATTGAGCGGGATCTCCTGCCCGTCCTCCGTTAATGTCTATTCCGGCGGTTACCATTGCGGTTACGGTTATCGATTCTTTCGATTTGCTCACTACTGACATGTTTTCCATAAGGGCAGCAGTACACATTCCTGTTGTTGTATTAAGAGGTAAGCCTAATTCTGCTGTGAGGGCTTGGTAGTGTTCCTGCATATTATCGCCTTTCATCATGACTATATCCCCTGCTTCTATTCTCTTTCCACAGCTGTTGTTGTATATGTATTCGAGGTCTTCCCTATATCCTCCGTTGTGATTGCAGGTGCTTACGACATTGCGATGTCCGTTGAAGTGTATAATGATGCTTTCCTGATCGAAGTATACTTGATCATTAGAAAATGTTGTGAACAGTTCTTGCATATTTTGCCTGATTCGGATAAATTTTAAATAGGCAAATATACAAAATTAGGGAGGCTTGTGTTTGGTTAATGTTATAAAGTCTTGACTATGACTGGTAGAAAGCTTACTTTTTCTTCGATTTGTAATATTTCATCAGATAATACGATGATGCAGACAGCAGGATAAATGTACATGCTCTTGCGTAATGGTATCCATTATGTATATCCCTAAATATAAGAATCATATTTATGAAAATACAAATGGTAGATATGGTAAACAGAACTACACAAAGCTTATACATATGATTTCGTTTTACTTTTGAAGTTCGACTATTATGCAATCACTTTCTATTGTGATTATGCTTTTGGGATATACACTGAGTATGTATGCGGATAATCCATTGATGGTCGGATAATCTCTTTCGCCTATAAAGTAGCGGGCATCATCAATCAGCAATACATGTTCAATATCAGAAGAGAGGATTGCTTTTACTTCTTCTGTTATAGGACAATCTTTGTCGCCTCTGGCGGTAATTCCTCCCGAATAATGTCCATCGAGCCAAAATAGTGATTTTTCGGGTAAATCTTTTATTAAAGTAGGCATTAATTTACCACTATCGCCATGAATAAATTCGATGTGCGAACTTTTCCGAAAACGATGTTTGGCTGCTTCCTGTAGAAATTTACTTAATTCAATGGTATAAATCTTTTCGAAATTATCTTGTTGAGCCCATATCATATCTCCCAAGTAGGTACCCGATTCGACGAATGTCGAAATATTATGTTTCTTACCATATCGTGCTACCAGCTCTTGCTTTATGGCATGAGGTGTGGGCATAGGTTTTCCCTTTTTAACCCATCTTGCGATTTGCAATTTATTCTTTCTTGAATGGTATATTCGTTGAATAAAGGTCGGTAATATATTAAATAATTTTTTTGAAGCAGGCATCTTAATCTATATAAAATTATACCCAAGGACTTTTATACAAGAACTTTCAGCAAATATATATTATATGATTCAATATAAATTGATTCCTATATTAATATATACTGCAGAATATCATTTTTTATATACAGTCTACTAATCTTTGCGAGGCTACGAATTTAACCTGTGATTATCTACTTAATAGGTCTGTGTAATATAGTATGTCTAGTATGTCGCTGAGTTCGTTAACACAAAGGTATGCAATTTCTTTTTGTAGTTAAAAGAAAAAGTCTTGAAAATCTCAATTAATGCCATCAAGATTCTTTATTTACGAATAATATGCTTGTTTTTCTGTCTTAATTAAGAAAAAGTATTTAATGACGCATTTTAGTATCACCAATACCAATGAGATTATACTCGGATGGATAATGCATAGGCAGAGATCTTATTTAGGATATCTTACTTCAAAATAACATCCTCTTTCTGTATTTTTATATCACAATAATGACAGTTTAGCACTACTTTATTATTGTCTAAAACTTCAAACCGTGTCAGCATCGGCTCATTGTTGGTTATGCATTTCGGATTGTTGCATTTTACTATTCCTAAAATAGTTTGTGGTAAACTTATTCTCTTTTTTTCGACTACCTGATAATCCTTAATGATGTTTAATACCACGCTGGGAGCAATCAGGGCAATGCGGTTAATTTCTTCTTCTTCAAAGAATTTATCTGAAATTTTAATGATACCCTTGGTACCCATTTTTTTGCTTTCAAGATTATTCCCTATTGTAACCGGATTTTTAAGATCACCCAGATTAAGAAGGGATAGTACTTTGAATACTTGATTGGAGGGTATATGGTCTATAGCAGTTCCGTTGCAAAGTGCTGCTACCTGAAGTTCTTTTCTTTTTTTGCTCATGATTTCTCTTTTTTAATTTATTGAACATTAATACCTAGACTGTCGCAAATGATAGCCTGACGTGCAAAGACTCCGTTGCGGGCTTGCTCAAAATAATATGCTTTAGGGCTATCGTCTACATCCTGTTGTATTTCGTTTACACGAGGCAGCGGATGTAATATTCTGAGGTTGTCACGGGTATTTTCGAGCATATCTTTGCGGAGTATATATACGTTCTTTACTTTTTCGTACTCCATCAAGTCTGTAAAACGTTCCCGTTGTACGCGGGTCATGTATAGAATATCGGATTCGTTAAGTATATCTTCCGAAAAATCAGAAGATTCTTCGTATTTAATATGATGTTCATCGCAAAAGCGTTTGTAAGAATCGGGCAGCTTCAATTCTTCGGGAGCTACAAAGCGGAATGTAGGATTGAAATGTGACATTCCTATGATGAGAGAATGTACCGTTCTTCCATATTTAAGATCTCCTACAATAGTTATGGTCTGATTTTCGAGAGTACCTTGCGTTTTGTATATCGAATACATATCCAGCATGGTTTGTGTAGGGTGCTGGTTGGCTCCATCTCCGGCATTGATGATCGGAACGGTCGATAGTTCCGATGCATATCGGGCGGCTCCTTCGAGGTGATGGCGCATAATGATGAGGTCTGCATAGTTATTAACCATTGCAATGGTATCTTTCAGCGTTTCTCCTTTAGTTGAACTGGTAGTAGAGGCATCCGAAAATCCGATAATGCGTCCGCCTAATCTATGCACTGCAGTTTCGAAACTCAATCGGGTACGTGTCGATGGTTCAAAAAAAAGCGTTGCGCATACTTTTCCTTCCAAAAGACGACGATTGGGGTTTTCGTCAAACTTTTCAGCTAATTGAAGTATTCTGATTATATCTTCTTTTGTATAATCGGTAATCGAAACTAAACTTTTATTTTCCATATGCAGCCGAATTTATAAAATTAGGTCTCAGACCTGTTTGTTATTTCAGTAAGTATTTTGTGTAACTTATTGCTTTCTGAATGTAGTGTTACAATACTTATTGTTGTTTATTCCAAAAAAAACCTCGAAAAATAAAATTTCCGAGGGTGTATTATAAAATAATAAGGGAGCAACTCAATCTAAAGAATGATTCTTGTAAATGCATTACATATAGGTGTGGATGGTCACTTCTCATTACATTTTTTTTCTGATAACAAATATATTAATTTTTACTGTATGATGTTTTATATTCGGTGAAAAAGTTTTCATTCGGATCCTGATTTCTCTTTTTGATTTTATTTCACTCTTAATGTACTCGGAAAATCTTAACTTTGCATCTTCAAAAACAAATAGATATATGTCGTGTATTTTAAATATAGAAACTGCTACGCCCGTATGTTCGGTTGCAGTTTCAAAGAATGGAGAAATAATATTTGAACGCGAGAGTACTGATGGACCTTCGCACGCAAGTTTATTAGGTGTATTTGTAGCAGAAGCTGTAGCAGAGGTCAGGTTAAAGGGATATGTGTTAGATGCTGTTGCTGTTAGTTGTGGACCCGGCTCATATACCGGTCTGAGGATTGGTGTTTCGGAGGCGAAAGGCATTTGCTATGGCTTGGGTATACCTCTTATTGCGATAAAAACTCCTTTGGTGATGGCTCAAAAGATAATCGAAACACACGAAATTGCAGTTGATACACTTTTGTGTCCAATGATAGATGCCCGCCGGATGGAGGTATATGCTGCTTTATATGATAAAGAGCTTAATGTGGTAAGGGATATTGCAGCCGATATTGTAGATGAAGGTTCATATAAGGAATATTTATCTAAGTCGAAAGTGCTATTCTTCGGGAATGGTGCCGATAAATGTAAGGAGGCGATTGTAAATGATAATGCCTGCTTTTTAGAAGGAGTTTATCCATCGGCAAAATATATGGTTCGCCTGTCGGATGCAGCATATGCCGATAAACAATTTGTTGATACTGCTTATTTCGAACCTTTTTATTTGAAAGATTTTGTAGCTACTACCCCTAAAAAGAATATTTTTTAAGGTTGTAGCTTTTTAGTAATAAGAAGAGGGGTATTTCCAAAGGAGATATCCTTCTTTTGCTTTTGTGGATAGCCGTAATTTGTTTTCACGAAGGAACAGGCTAAACGAAATGTATTTTTTTCTTGAAAACCAATCTTTTTTTGTATTGTTATAATGATACTTTATTCTCTTTATTTGTATATTTGGAATAGAAAAATGACTTAAAAAATTGGCGTAATATGGATATTAACAACATTTTGTCATCGCTGGAAGCAAAGCATCCGGGTGAAGCAGAGTATCTACAAGCTGTAAGAGAAGTATTGATCTCTATAAAAGATGTTTATGAACAACACCCTCAGTTCGAGAAGGCTCAGATTATAGAGCGACTTGTTGAGCCCGATCGTGTATTGATGTTTAAGGTTCCATGGGTGGATGATAAAGGAAATATCCATGTGAATACCGGTTATAGGGTTCAGTTTAATAATGCAATAGGTCCCTATAAAGGAGGTTTGCGGTTTCACCCCTCTGTAAATCTTTCCATAATGAAATTTCTGGGTTTTGAGCAAACCTTTAAAAATGCTTTAACTACACTGCCGATGGGTGGAGCCAAAGGTGGTTCAGATTTTAACTGTAAAGGAAAATCAGACGGTGAGGTGATGCGTTTCTGTCAGTCTTTTATGCTCGAATTGTGGCGTAATATTGGTCCTAATACTGATGTGCCGGCCGGAGATATAGGCGTTGGTGCTCGCGAAATTGGTTACTTGTATGGAATGTATAAGAAATTAGCACGTGAAAATACCGGATCTTTTACAGGTAAAGGGCTCGAATATGGCGGTTCGCTTATACGTCCTGAGGCTACGGGTTTTGGAGGTCTTTATTTTGTAAAAGAAATGCTTGCCACTAAAGGAACTACTATTGAAGGTAAAACGGTTGCTATATCGGGCTTTGGCAATGTTGCATGGGGAGCTGCTCTCAAGGCTACGGAATTGGGGGCTAAAGTAGTCACTATATCGGGTCCTGATGGATATATTCATGATCCCGAAGGTCTTTCTCCTGAAAAGATAGACTATATGCTTGAATTGCGTTATACAGGAGAGGATATTGTTGCCCCTTATGCAAAAGCTTTTCCCGAAGCTAAATTTTATGAAGGAAAACGTCCTTGGGAGCAAAAAGTGGATATTGCTCTTACATGTGCTATTCAAAATGAGCTTGGAGAAGATGATGCAAAGCAACTTCTGGCAAATGGAGTACAATGTGTAGCCGAAATATCGAATATGGGATGTACCGAAGAGGCGATTAAATTATTTATAGAGAATAAAATCCTTTTTGCACCCGGTAAAGCTGTAAATGCGGGAGGTGTTGCAACATCGGGCCTGGAGATGACTCAGAACGCTATGCATTACCAATGGACAGCAGACGAGGTCGATCAAAAGCTTCATCAAATAATGTACAGTATACATGATCAATGTGTAAAGCATGGAGCAGAAGCCGATGGTTATGTAAATTATGTAAAAGGTGCGAATATCGCCGGATTTATGAAGGTTGCAAGGGCTACTATCGCTCAGGGTATAATTTGATTAATGGCTCTCAATATATCGTAAGAAGAATCTCTGTATTAAAGATACAGAGATTTTTTTGATTTTATAATTTCGATATCAGTTGCTCTAATTTTTTCGCTGTAAGTATTTCTTGTGTGTAAAACTTTCCATCAACAAAAACACTGTAGGTTGTCACTGGACAAAAATGAGATTGAGCTTCTTCTCTTGATTTTATTTGATGAATCCGTATCGGAATATTCGAAGTTAAGATAGTTGGTTTTAGAAGCTCTATATATGGCGTGGTGAATGGGCATTGTGCTGTATAAAATATATCCACGCCTTTTATCTCCTCAGGAAATCCTTTTTTCGCAGATTGGGTAAACTTAGGTAATTCTGCTTTATTGTCAAAGCGTTTAGCCAATAGTTCGAAGTAGGGTGGGGCTGAGTCAACAACTTCATAACCAGATTTTAAATAGAATGATTTGTCTGATAAAAATGGCTTTTTTTTATTTGAACTTACAAGCAAAACTCCTTTCATTTTAAGCCTTTTTGCTTCGTCTTCGCATTCTTTCAACAATTCCGCACCATAACCTTTTCCTTTATAACTGCCCGATACCCAATGACAATTTATTAGCATATATCCTTTTGCTTCGATAGGCATCCAGCCCATTTCAACGGGAATATATTCAATAAAGACTTTGCCTCTTGCGTTTAATTTTTTTAATTTTAAACCTTCATTTATTCTGTCTTTAAGCCATGATTTTTTGGCTGTTACACCTATGTTGGTAGCTTTGCTGTCAATAGCACAACAAAGATGTTCTTTTTCTATATTCTGATTGGTTAGCGTAATTATATCCATACCTTCTATTATTGTAATAATATGACAAATATAGGTAAACTCTTATAGGCATAAATCTTCGTTGTTATTATTTATCAGTAAAATCGCATATGAAGTGTTTTAGTGTGTTGTTTATCAGTGTTTTATGTTTTTTTTGCTATCTGTATTTTTTTATAGTCTTAATTTGTCCCATTTCACCGTTATGTATATAATTGATATACTTATATATATATGTGTATTAATGTTTATAATGAGCTATTTATGTTGATTATGTAGTTTTGCTAAAAAATATTAGTGAATTAGTTGTCTTGGTTGTTAAAATGCCCCGTTGAAATCAGTCATATTGGTTCATTTATTGCCCTAAATACTTCTGTTATAGATATGATTTTTTAGCAAAGCTTTGTTATTTATTAGTTTAGTACTAAAATGGTTCATATTTCTGAGCATATAGTTTTATATCTTTATTTTTAATTATTGATTATCTGGTCTATTTCTTGTATCGATGAAAAGGGGTATTTCTATTTTTAATATTTGGATACTTGTATATGTTTAATATGTGTTTATTTATCTGTTTTATAATGTGTTAAATGATTTGTTGTCTTCTTTGTATTTCTTTGTTTTACAGTAGAATATAGGCTTAAATAGTCGATTTCATCGGTGTATTATGTGTTATTTCTTATTTTACTTATTTGGATTCATAATTTTATTTTTTATTTGCTAAATATAATAGTCTATTACGTCGTTCTATACAGATGTATTATTTATCTCGTTGTTGTTAATAACAGTTGTATATGTAGCTATAGTATATGATATAGTCTATTGTTCATTAGCTGTTTATCTGTGTAGATGTATTCTGTTTAATGAATCTGTTTTAATACCATTGAACTAGATATCGTTTTATACAAAGAGGTATTTCTAAAGAAAAATCATTTTGTCATTTAGTGATAATATGAACTATCGATGGTTTACAATTGTTCTTATGTATATAAACTGTTGATTACAACTCAAAAAATATAACATATGTCTGAAAAGAAAGATAATTTTGTTGAAAAACAAACCTTAGAGGAATTAAGAAAACTAAAGAGAGAGAACCGACGTCGCCGAGGAATGCTTTTTATTACTGCGTTACAGATCACTTCTTTAATCGCTTTTTATTATTTGGGGCGTTCATCTCATCAGAAAGATTGATGATTGATTTCCTGATAAAGAAAAAAACGCTTTGCTGATAATTCAGCAAAGCGTTTTTTGTAATAGTCTGTTTCTGATTAGTTTCTAAACTCCAGTTCACCATCTTTTATATCGACGGTGATAGGGTTTGATTTGTCTACGGATTGAGCTAATAAGCGTTTTGATAACGTGTCAAGTACCTGACGTTGTATTACACGCTTCACAGGACGGGCTCCGAATTCAGGATCGTATCCTTTATGAGCAATCCATGCTATGGCTGCATCCGAAAATTCAAGTCTCACACCATTTCCTCGGAGTAGTTTGACTAGACCTTCTAATTGAATCTTCACA
The DNA here is from genome assembly GCF_011299555.1 of Dysgonomonas sp. HDW5A. Taxonomy (NCBI): domain Bacteria; kingdom Pseudomonadati; phylum Bacteroidota; class Bacteroidia; order Bacteroidales; family Dysgonomonadaceae; genus Dysgonomonas; species Dysgonomonas sp. HDW5A. Next base: position 3,288,856 of record NZ_CP049857.1, read on the forward strand.
ACCTTTTCTATATCCTTTTCCGTCAATGGTTGGAACATAATTATTTCGTCAATCCGATTCAAAAACTCAGGACGGATATTCGATTTCAGCATACTTAAGACTTCTTTTTTTGTTGTCTCTACAACTTCGTCATGATTTTCGGGGGTTATAGTTGCAAAGTTCTCTCTTATCAGTCCCGATCCCATATTAGAAGTCATTATGATAATCGTATTTTTGAAATTGACTACACGACCTTTATTGTCAGTCAGACGACCATCATCCAATACTTGCAGCAGTATATTGAATACATCAGGATGTGCTTTTTCTATCTCATCAAACAGTACGACAGAGTATGGCTTGCGTCGAATAGCTTCGGTCAATTGTCCACCTTCGTCATAACCTACATATCCGGGAGGTGCTCCGATAAGGCGGGTTGCACTGAACTTTTCCTGATATTCGCTCATGTCGATGCGGGTCATCATATTTTCGTCGTCAAACAAAAACTCAGCTAAAGCCTTTGCTAATTCGGTTTTACCCACTCCGGTAGTTCCCAAAAAGATGAATGATCCGATAGGACGTTTTGGGTCTTGTAAGCCTGCTCGACTTCGACGTATAGCATTCGAGATTCCTATAATAGCCTCGTCCTGACCTACTACACGCTCGTGGAGTTCATCTTCTAGGTTGAGTAATTTCTCACGTTCGCTTTGGAGCATTTTATTCACAGGAATACCTGTCCATCGGGATACTACATCGGCAATGTCAAAGGCGTCAACCTCTTCTTTTACCATGGCAGTGCTACCTTGCATGTCATGCAATTGAGTCTGTAATTTGACTATCTCGGCTTCGAGTTCTTTTATTTTACCATAGCGAAGTTCGGCAACTTTTCCGTAATCGCCTTCACGTTCGGCTTTGTCTGCCTGAAATTTAGCATCTTCAATCTCAATTTTGTTATGCTGAATTTTATTGATGACATCCTTTTCCGATTGCCATTTAGCTTTGAGGTCTTTTTCCTCTTCTTTCAGGTTGCTGATTTCTTTACTTAGTTCAGCTTCTTTATCTTTATCGTTTTCACGCTTGATAGCTTCCCTCTCAATTTCTAGCTGTTTGATGCGGCGGCTTTTTTCATCTAGTTCTTCGGGAACCGAATCTACCTCCATACGAAGTTTTGCTGCCGCTTCGTCCATCAAATCAATTGCCTTGTCGGGTAAAAAACGATCGGTAATATAACGGCTCGAAAGTTGAACTGCCGAAATTATTGCTTCGTCTTTGATACGTACCTGATGGTGATTTTCGTATTTCTCTTTTAACCCTCTAAGTATTGAGATTGTATCCAACTCACTGGGTTCATCCACCATCACAATCTGGAAACGACGTTCGAGAGCTTTATCTTTTTCGAAGTACTTTTGATACTCATCTAAGGTGGTAGCACCAATCGAGCGGAGTTCACCACGTGCAAGAGCCGGTTTTAATATATTGGCAGCATCCATGGCTCCTTCGCCTTTTCCTGCTCCTACTAAAGTGTGTATTTCGTCGATGAAAAGGATGATTTCGCCTTCTGATTTGGTTACTTCATTTACCACAGACTTAAGACGTTCTTCAAACTCTCCTTTGTATTTTGCACCGGCAATCAGGGCACCCATATCCAGTGAATAGATTTGCTTGCTTTTGAGGTTTTCGGGTACATCTCCACGAATAATCCGGTAAGCTAATCCTTCGGCAATGGCTGTTTTACCTGTACCGGGTTCACCTATTAGTATAGGGTTATTTTTGGTACGGCGACTCAATATTTGTAATACGCGGCGGATTTCTTCGTCACGACCTATTACAGGGTCTAGTTTACCATCTCTGGCTCTTTGTGTCAGATTAATAGCAAATTTTTCGAGTGACTGATAAGTATCTTCTGCCGATTGACTGTCTACTTTACTTCCTTTGCGAAGTTCGGTGATAGCATGTTTCAAACCATTTTCGGTGATACCTGCATCTTTCATTATTTGAGAAGCTGTACTTTTTTCGGCAAGTATTCCCAATAGAATATGTTCGATGGATACGTACTGATCGTCCATTTTTTTAGCCAGATCAGTTGCTTTTTGCAATGCAGCATTGCTTTCTCTGCTCAGATAGGGTTCTCCTCCCGTTACTTTAGGATAAGAGTCTATTTGCCTTTCGAGAAGTATACTTAAGTTTTGAGGATTTACTCCTTGTTTCTGAAAGAGAAAATTGACAATATTATCACCTGTTAAAATGGCTGATAATAATAGGTGTGTAGTTTCTACCGATTGTTGATTTCTCTCTCTGACGATCTCAATTGCTTTTTGTAAAGTTTCTTGAGATTTAATAGTAAAGTTATTGAAATTCATATATTATATCTCCTTTCTTTAGTTCGTTTATGTTTTGTTTATTAATTGATCTGCAAATTATTTGCCATAGCTTGTTTTGTGTCAAAATGTCAGATTTAGAGTTCTGGATAAAAAAAGAGCATAGCCTTATGTGGCTATGCTCAGACAATATATCGCATTATCGCTTACTTATTGTTTTAATGCTTTATTAATAGCTTCTTTAGCCAAAGGTTCCATAATATGATATCCCTCTATGTTGGGATGCACACCGTCTTCTCCGTATTTTACGTCAAGACCATTGTCTTTATCTTTGAGTGCTGTGTGATAATCGATATAGGGAATGTGATTTGCATCGGCATAATTTTTAATTCTGCTATTCAGGTCTGTTACTTTACCGGCTACATCTGTAATGTCGGGATTCCAACGAAAATGATTGGTCGGAAGTACCGATCCCAGAACAACTCTAATGTCATTAGCTTGTGCCAATTGAACCATTGATATTATATTCCCTAATGTAATTTCAGGATCATATACGTTGGCATTTTCTGCAATATCATTTGTACCTGCATTTATAACAACTACGCGTGGTTTTAGTTTAATTACATCTTCTCTCATTCTGAGTAGCATTTGGGCACTTATTTGTCCGCTGATGCCTCTTCCCTCATAATTATTGTTCGTGAAAAAAACAGGATCAAGAGTTACCCAACCTTCGGTAATGGAGTTTCCGATAAATACTGTTTCGATTTGCTTTTTAGCTTCCACAAGTTCTTTGTTATTGGTTTTATAACGGTTAATATTTGCCCAATCGCGGTTTTGTGCGTGCAGCACCACTGTTGTAAAAAGAAGGGCAGAGATAAATAAAGCCTTTAAAATTGATGTTTTCATGTTTTGTTTATTGGTATTCCGGTATATATTAGCAATGAAAAATAGCTCGTAATCGAACTTAAAAGTATAAAAAAAATAGAAATGTGCATCAAATTTTTAATACAGGGTTCTATTTTCTGAAATTTATCAGTAGAATATTGAAGTCTGTCCGAAATAAAATTTTTGTGCAAAAAAAATATCTATAATGTTATACCTTTGACAATAAACTCTATTTTCCTAAAATATGATGCAAATTCATCAGCAGATAAAGTATCTGATTGTAGAAGACGAGCGATTGGCGTACGAGGAGTTGAAACGTATGGTTACTCATCTGCGTCCTGAATATGTTCTTTCCGAACGGACAGAGACTGTAGGGCAAACTGTTTCTTTCCTGAAAAACAATACGGTGGATCTTATTATGCTCGATATACGATTGGCGGACGGAGATTGCTTCGAAATATTCAATTATATTTCGATTAATACGCCTATTATTTTTACTACAGCTTATGACGAGCATGCGGTGCAAGCTTTCAAATTAAATAGTATCGATTATTTGTTGAAGCCTATAGAAGAGAATGATCTGACAAGTGCTTTGATAAAATATGAGCAGTTTTATCAATCGAAACAATCATCTTTTGATTATAAACAGTTGGGCGAAATAATAACACAAAAGGTAAAGAGCCGTTTTTTGATTCAGAAGGGCGATTCTTATTTTTATATTGAGGCTAAGGACATTGCTTTCTTTTATAGTGAGGATAAAGCTGTATTTCTTCATTCATTTGATAATAAACGCTACATTATTGATTATACGTTGGATGAATTGGATAAGCTTCTGGGGAAATCTATATTTTTTAGAGTCTCGCGCAATTGCATAACCAATATAAAGGCAATCAGAAATATTTCGAAGTTTTTTAATAGCCGTCTTAAACTCTCTTTTCAACCGGAATGCCCTCACGAAGTTTTAGTCAGCAGGGTACGGGTTTCCGATTTTTTGAAATGGGTTGATGATGTTGAATAACACAAGCGGAATAAATATGAAAACTGAAAAACACCCTATTGTCATTTTTGTAATATTGGTTGCACTTATGTCTCTCTTGTTTGAGTGGATATATGATATTATGACAGGTTTGGAGAGTGAAGACATGCTCGAACGGCTTCTTCTTGATTTACCCTTTGTTATGATTATGTCGTTGGTGAGTTTTTTAATTGTGCATAGTACCAATAAGTATTTCAGGTATAAAGATAATGTATATATACGTGTTCCTTTCGAACTGTTTATAGCGGTATCTTTTGCCGTTGTGTATTCAATATCCGTTAATTATTTTTTAGCCCCCTTGTTTGATGACGGTTGCGAACCGACATATTTGGAATCTGCTATTATGGTGGCTCTGGGCAATTTTTTTATTGTTTTGCTACTTGAGTTGTTTTTCTATAATAAACGGCAATTAAAATCGGAGAAGCACATTGCAATTATAGAGAAAGAGCGTGTAGAGTATTTATATGCGACTCTAAAGACTCAGGTCAATCCACATTTTTTATTCAATAGTCTCAATGTCTTGTCTTCGTTGATATTCGAAGATCCTCAAAGAGCTAATATATATACTAAGAAATTATCGAATATATATAGGTACTTTTTGTCTACTAACACACGATTGAGTGTATCGGTGGGAGAGGAAATATTGTTCCTTCAGTCTTATATTTATTTACTCCAGATAAGGTTCGAGGACGCTTTGAAAATTAATATAAATGGAAATACAGACATCCAAAAGCAGATAATTCCTGTTAGTATACAGTTATTGATCGAAAATGCAATTAAGCATAATGTTGCTTCTGTAGAACACCCATTAATTGTTGATGTGAATATATTTGCAGAAAATATAGAAGTTGTAAATAATCTTCAGCTACGTTTGAATGTCGAAAAGAGTGGTCACGGATTAAGTAATCTTCAGAAACAATATGCACTATATGATAAAAAGATAGAGGTTTCGAAAACAAAGGATCATTTCGGTGTACAGGTTCCTTACTTGTGACATATCATAATAATCTTGCAGTTTATCCTGTTAAAAGTGTAGTTCGTCATTAATCTCTTTACTATTGCGGTTATTTGTTATTCTTTTGTGATAAAATAGGGTGGTAAAGAAAATGATTAATGTATATCAAATAGACTTTCATAGACTTACCGGTTCTTTTAAGAGTTAAAAAAACTTATTCCGTATTTGTATTGCCTATAGGCCTCATATCTTTGCGCCATAAAAACAGTAAGAAGCATACATTTGTGCCCTTGATTATATTTATAATCAAAAAGACAGATTATTGCATTATTTTATTGTTAAAGACGGAGCTTTTAAACTCATAGAGCTTTTGTGTTGCTATAGGTTAAACAATTAGAGCTGGGTATATGGGGATAGGAACGTACATTAAATACTTTTTAGTTACTTAATATCTTTGCAGCTCGCGAAAAAATATAAAACAGACAACATCTAATTTAAATACTATAATGAGCAAAATTTTTAGGTTGAGTTTTTGGGTTACATTATTGTTTTTCTTGCCTTTTGTGGCAGTGGCACAAAACTATACTGTACGAGGAAAAATTACAGATGAAAGGACAAAAGATCCTTTAATAGGGGTGCCTGTAGCAGTAACCGAAAAGTTATCTACCGGAGTTTTTACGAATCAGGATGGTGAGTATAAAATTACTTTACCAAAGGGGGACTATACTTTAGTCGTGAAATATGTCGGCTATGAGGATAAAAAAGTAAAGATATCTTTGACTAAGGATATTATCGAAAATGTGTCGCTTAAATCTTCTTCTATTGATTTGAATGAGGTGGTGGTATCTTCGAGACGTGCCGATGAAAATGTAGCCGGAGTACAAACCGGCGTAGAGAAAATGAGTATTCAGGAAATTAATCAGTTGCCTGTACTCTTCGGAGAACGCGACGTTGTAAAAGCTATTCAATTGATGCCCGGTGTTAAATCGGCCGGAGAGGGTGGAACCGGCTTTTATGTTCGGGGAGGTAGTGCCGATCAGAATCTTGTTTTACTTGATAATGTAGGTATATATAATGCTTCTCACTTGATGGGATTCTTTTCGGCTTTCAATTCAGATATGGTTAGAGATGTTACCTTGTATAAAGGAGCTTTACCTTCGCAATACGGAGAGCGTTTGTCTTCAATTCTTGATGTGCAAATGCGAGACGGAGATAATCAGGATTATCATGTAAATGGAGGGTTGGGTCTTATCTCTTCGAAATTAAATGTTGAAGGTCCTATTAAGAAAGGTAAATCCAGTTTTATAGTAGGAGCAAGACGTACTTATGCCGATGTGATAGCTCGTGCATTTGGATCGGAAGATGTGAAAAATACTACATTGTATTTTTATGACTTGAATATGAAATTAAACTTCAACCTATCGGATAAAGATCGTTTGACTTTTACCGCATATTCGGGTATGGATAAGCTGGGTATAACCGATGTGGTGGATACTGATTGGGGTAACACTGTGGGGACGCTTAAATGGACCAGACTGATGGGGCATAAATGGACTTCTTCTACAGCTTTAATCTACAATAGATATTCATACAATGTGGCAGTAGACATGAATCAGGATTTGCGTATATCATCTATAATAAATGATTATGCTTTGAAACAGGAGTTTACTTTTACGCAAAACAGCGTTTCTTCATGGAAATTCGGAGTACATTCTACTTATCATGATATGGCTCCCGGAAAGTTTGATGTAGCAGAAGATAAAGGTGTCTCTAAACATCTGAAAAATAAATATTCATGGGAAAATGGATTGTATGCTTCGAATACGGTGAAAGCAACCGATCGTCTCGAAATAATGTACGGGTTGAGATTGTCTGCTTTTTCGGTTCTGGGAGCGGGAGATTTCTATAATCTGAATGAAAATCACGAGGTAATTGATACTGTATCTTATAAGTCGGGCGAGTTTGTGAAAACATATTTCAACTTAGAGCCACGTCTTTCTATGGCATATCGTTTGAATGAGGTATCTTCTATAAAAGCAGCTTATGCACGCACTACTCAAAGTATGCACTTGCTTTCTAATCCTACATTTGCTTCGCCTTTTGACCGATGGGTACCTACTTCAAATAATATAAAACCTCAGATTGCGGATCAATTTACATTGGGTTATTTCCGTAATTTTGCCAATAATCTGTTTGAATTTAGTGCCGAGGTATATTATAAAGACATGAGAAATCAGATCGATTTTAAAGACAATGCACTGACTTTTACTAATGATGATGTGGAAACCGAGCTGTTATTTGGTAAGGGTAGGGCATATGGAATTGAATTGATGTTGAAGAAGCGTGTTGGAAGATTCTCAGGATGGGTTAGTTATACTTTATCTAAATCTGAAAAAAAGATTGACGGGATCAATAATAATAAATGGTATGATGCCGTTCAGGATAGAACACATGACATTTCGTTTGTAGCTATGTATAGTTTGAATGAAAAATGGAACTTATCGGCTGCCTTTGTATATTATACAGGAAATGCGGTTACTTATCCAAGTGGAAAATACCAGGTTGATGGTAAAGAAGTGGTATATTATACGGAGAGAAACGGTTACAGGGCTCCCGATTATCATCGCCTGGATTTAGGTGCAACTTGTGTTCTAAAGAAAACAAAGAAATTCTATTCCGAATTGGCATTTAGTTTATATAATGCCTATGGACGTGAAAATGCTTATATGATTGAATTCAGAACCAATGATGACGATCCTTCTAAATCTACAGCTTATCAGTATTCTTTGTTCCGTTTTGTTCCATCTATTTCTTGGAATTTCAGGTTCTAATTATAGATTGCACATTATTTATAAATTAAAAATTCAGATAAAAATGAGTATCAATAAATATATACTAACCATTGTTGCAATAGCATCTGCGTTTATATTCACATCTTGTGAAAAGGAGATAGATGTGGATCTTAAATCCTCAGAGCCTAAGCTGGTGATCGAAGGGCTTATAGCCGCCGATTCGCTTGCTACGGTAAGGCTTACTATGTCGAAGGACTTTAGCGGTAATAATACATTCGATCCTGTTTTGGGTGCTCTTGTTTCCGTTTCGGATGATAAAGGAAATACTGAAATCTTAAAGATTGACACTTCGGGCATTTATAAAGCACAAAATTTGAGAGGTGTTCCCGGACGTACTTACAATCTCAAAATAAATGTCGATGGGCAAGAATATACGGCATCATCTACCATGTCTCCGCATACGGTGAAGATCGATTCTATTACCATGTATTATATTCCTTTATTTAAATATGCTTGTCCGATGATTCATTTTCAGGATCCTAAAGGGTCTAAAAATTATTATCGTGAGTTACTTTATATAAATGGCAAACGTAAAAAACTAGACGAAGATGCTACTGATACCGATGATCGTGAGGGTTTTTATCTTAGTCGTCTAGTTCCGGCTTTTAAAGAAAATGGCAGTGACGAGGATCCAATAAAAAAGGGAGATACTATTACAGTAGAACATCAGTTATTAGACAAAGGTGCATACACTTTCTTCGAAACTTTGGGACGCATAGGTAATTCTCAAACTAACCCTACAAACAATATTGTGGGAGGTGCTTTAGGGTATTTCAGTGCTTATACTTTCGATCGTAAGACTGTGATTGCCGATTGGCCCGAATAAGTAAGGTAAATATATTCTTTCATAAAAATAGCCCTTGCAGTTTTTTACTGTGAGGGTTGTTTTTTTGATCAAAGTGTTATAACTTTGCACCCCAGATAAGGTTTTTCGCGCTGTATCCCAACATTAGGGAAGAGAATTGGGGATATATGCAACCTTTTGTAAATTTTTAGTTTTTACATGCCCTAATAGTTTAATGTAAAATTTAAATTATTTGAGTAATGAAGAAAAGTAGAATTTACTTAGCTCTTTTAATTCTAGGTACCGCTTTTTGGGGAATCTCATTCCCACTTGTTAAGGAAGGCATCTCTATTGTACATCCGTTTTCATTTTTAATGTATCGTTTTTTACTGGCTGCACTGGTTTTATCTGTCTTGTTTTTTAAGCAGTTGAAACTAATCAATTGGCAAACCATAAAATATGGTGTGTGGGTAGGTATACCTCTTTTGTTGGCTATCTTATTACAAACTATTGGTTTGCAGTATACATCATCAGCTAACGCTTCTTTTATTTCGGGTATGGACGTACTACTGATACCCATTTTGAAATTCTTTGTATTTCGTAAATCGATCAAGCCAAAAACTTGGCTGGCATGTACAATGGCATTAATCGGTTTGTATGTAATTGCTATGGCTTCGGCAGGTAGTGGATTCAATAGGGGAGATATGTATGCCGTAGGCGGGGCAATTGCCTTTGCTGCTTATGTGCTACTGGTCGGAAAATATAATCGTAAGGTCGAAACCATATCATTAGTAATTGTACAGTTGTATACATGCACAATAGTATATGCTGTGCTTGCTTTTATGACGGTTGATGTTAACCACTTAGTGTTACCTATGGATTGGAATGTGTGGAGAGCTGTTTTATTTACAGGTATATTTGCTACAGCTTATATGTATGGAATGCAAAATGTGTCCCAAAAATACATAGAAGAAGAAAAAGTAGCCTTAACTTATTTGTGTGAACCTATTTTTGCAACCATAGCTGCTTATGTGCTGATTAGCGAACCTATCACTATTCGTACCATTATTGGAGGAAGTCTTATTCTTCTTTCCATGTTTATTTCGGAGTACCGCTTTAAGTATATTCCGTTTTTGAATGCGGCAGATAAGGTCCATCAGTGACAAAATGAAATAAGGCTCAGATTGTTTTCATAACAGAAGTCTATATTATCTTTAAAGCCTTTGATGCTATTGTATACAAAGGCTTTAATTTCGTCTTTTTCGCTTTGGGTATGCCATAAAAGTTCTATTTGATTGTTTGACAATACCACCTCCTGTAAGTCATTGCTTAACTGACTTATATCGGAATGGGTTATAGCTCCGGCTAATGGAAATGTAGCTACATCGGGTAGGCCTAAATCAGGGAAATTATTGAGTAATATCTCTGCAACAGTGGTTTCGATTCCAAAGTCAGATCTCAGATAATTATCTATCAGTTCGGTTTCGTTGTCTAATTCTATATCCTGATTGTATGGTAGCTGATGTCCGACAAAAGCAAAAATAGAGATTAGAGCATACCAATAGGCATGAGCTGAATGTTTGCGGTAAGGTTCCCCATGTATAATGTGACGCAGAGCTTCTCTGGTTGATATGTGATTTTCGAAATCTTGGCTTGCGTAGTTTTTAAATACTTCATTATCTTGAATTTGATCGAATAATAAAGAATCGCATGAATCAAAAACTTGTTTAACCTTCTCGACATCGGCAGCGAATGAAAAAATACAGTATCCCATAATGTTACTAAAGTTTGACGTTAAAAAAGTATTTGACTTTTTTGGCTAAGGGTCACAATATATGAAATATATTATTGACAATGATCTAAAATTATGCTATTTTTGAACATATTTATAAAGCATGTTTTGCAAATTTATTCTCATTTATGGCTATTCAAAATGTCATAATGGAAGTTTCTTATAACTTTGTAATGCGGCAATAAAACTTTAATAATACTTAATAGCGAAAAAAATGAAGCAATATATAGATTTAGTACAACGTGTTCTGACCGAAGGAGTCAAGAAAGAAGATCGTACCGGTACCGGAACCATAAGTGTATTTGGTCATCAAAGCCGTTATAATTTGGCGGATGGTTTTCCTTTGGTTACGACTAAAAAGCTGCACTTAAAATCTATCATCTATGAATTGTTGTGGTTTTTGGCAGGAGACACCAATGCTAAATATTTGCAGGATAACGGAGTCCGTATCTGGAATGAATGGGCTGACGAGAATGGAGATCTAGGTCATATTTACGGGTTTCAATGGCGTTCGTGGCCCGATTATAAAGGAGGGCACATCGATCAGATTACTGAGGTTGTAAATTCTATTAAAAATAATCCCGATTCGCGTCGTCTGATTGTTAGTGCGTGGAATGTAGCAGACATTCAGAATATGAATCTGCCTCCTTGTCACGCATTTTTTCAGTTTTATGTAGCTGATGGTAAATTAAGCCTGCAATTGTATCAACGAAGTGCGGATATATTTCTGGGAGTACCTTTCAATATTGCATCTTATGCCTTACTACTTCAAATGATGGCTCAAGTTACAGGACTTGAGGCGGGCGAATTTGTGCATACTTTGGGAGATGCACACATATATACTAATCATATCGATCAGTTGAAAATGCAAATAGAACGTGATTTGAGAACTTTACCTAAAATGATCATTAATCCCGATGTAAAAAGCATATTCGATTTTAAATACGAAGACTTCAAATTAGAAGGATACGATCCGCATCCTCATATAAAAGGAGAAGTTGCTGTTTGATACTATATGCAAATCGAAAGAGACAAATTTTATAAATGAAAGTTTGTCTCTTTCGGTATAAATACTAACTTTGCCCTTGTAAAATAACTCTTTACGCTGATAATGACAACGAAATTAACAAACATATTGACCTGTAATAATCTAAATTTTAACTATTTAGGTTTGGTAATGTGCGTTGAAATATTAGAGAGAGAGAGAGAGAGAGAGAGAGAGAGAGAGAGAGAGAGAGTTAACTAGCAACCGTGCTGGTAATAAAAATATTTTAGGCGGATTTTTCCGTCTTTTTTTGTTTGTGTGTCTTTTATACACACAAATTTGTTGTAAACAATATTTCCCCTATAAATACATTGATAGTTGTTTGAGTAAACGTTTCCGTATTACCGATTTGTTTTTTGTTGTCGTTCAAAATTGGTATGAATTATGCGTTTACTTATGGCACAGCTATGTTTGGCAGCAGCTTGTAGTGATTACAGGCTGCTGCTTTTTCTCTAAAATATCGGAAAATCTACTAACTAATTCATATAAACAAATGAAAACTATCTTGTTACTGATCTTAACTTTTATCGTAATTCCCCTTTACCCCCAGGTCGGAATCAATACCAAAACCCCTCATAGCAGTGCTGCTCTGGAGATAACTAGTCCCACTAACAATCAAGGTGTGCTTTTACCCCGCATGAATACTACCTCCAAACAAGCTATTGCCAGTCCGGCTTCGGGACTGTTAGTGTATGATACCGACAAGCAATGCCTCTCTCAAAATGTAGGTAGTGAAACGAATCCTGTTTGGATATGCTTGGCACAGAATCAGACACGTTTTTTTTACATGCCTTCTGTTGCAATCAGTGCCAAAACGCTTGGAGTAGTTGCCACACCTTTAGATCTTTATAACGAATACAAAAAACAATTTGCTACTCCTATGGCCAAAAGTGTCAGTGCTCCGGTGGCTATTCCTTATTTTCCTGCGGCAGCCGATCTGCACTATTATATTACTTATTATGATTCGGATGTTATTAAGATCAACAGTGTAAGCAATGATGGAAAAGTGAGCTATGAAATTATAAAAGTGGCTGATTATAATTCGTTTATGAACGTTGTGTTTGTCGTGAAATAAGCATATTAATTTTATTGTAATGAAAAAAATAATACTCATATTATTGCTAATACTTACCCAGCAGGTTTATTCTCAAAAAGAAGCGTACCACTGGTATTTCGGAACTAATACAGGTCTAGATTTTTCTAATACTCATACAGAATCAACTTCGCTGGGAAATGTTTTAGGAGTGCCAAATACTGTTCAGGGGCCCATAAATACTTTTGAAGGTTGTTTTTCCATATCAGATAAAAATGGTAATTTTTTGTTTGCTTCCGATGGAATGACCGTTTATAATAAGAACCTGGCAGTTATGCAAAATGGTACCGGGCTTTTCGGGCATCCATCTTCTACCAATTCGGGTATTGTCATTCCTGTGCCCGATAATCCGGCCTTATATTATATTGTAACGGCTCCCGATCGAAATAATACAGCACCGGGTCTTTGTTATTCGACAGTAAATATGTCTGCCAATGGAGGACTGGGAGCTGTGGTATTAAAAAACGTATCTCTCACATTTGGAAGTTCCGGTTATCCCATTAATCATGCATATGAAAACCTAACTGCCGTAGGGCACGCCAACGGAAAAGATTATTGGGTGATAAGTCGTGTCAGAAGTAAAATATTTGCTTGGCTGATTACCTCTGCGGGGATCAATGTTAATCCTGTGATTTCAGAAATTGGAATGGATTTAGGGATTCCAACAGTTGCACCCAGTAGTATAGGGGTAGGGGCGATTAAAATTTCACCTGACGGTAAACGCATTATTCATGCCGATTACCGATTTGGATCGGATCATTATCTAACTATAGGAAACTTTGACACCTCTACGGGTAAAGCTTCAAGCTTTCAGTTCGTGTCTACTTTTCTGGAGCATTTATATAGTCTCGAATTTTCTCCCACTGCTAACTATCTTTATTTTACGGCTATTGAGAGAGAACATCGAGGACTTTATGTTAAGCCGATTAATAATATATCAGCTCCATTTACAAAAATCTTATCTAATATAGATAATGTACAACTTGGACCCGATAATAGAATTTATGCTATTGGAAATATGCAGTCTTCTTTATGGATTATTCTGGATCCTGATAACGGCGGAAAACAAATAGCCGAAGTTCCCAATAAGTTTGTATCTCCTCGTTTGCCAAAGTTGGGACTTCCTCCCTTCATAACCTCTTTCTTTAATATAAAACCGATAAAAGGGAAAGAGTTGGTTTGTGTAGGTAATGATGCCGAATACAGTGTCGAGATTCCCTCTATTGGCAGTGGAACCCAGCAAATAGCTTATCTCGAATGGGATTTCGGAGACGGAACACCTGTCGTAAAAGATTATAATATGAGTGCTTCGGTAACAACATATAAACAAATCCATAAATATGAAAATAAAGGTATTTATACTATTCGGGTTACCCCTTATATGGTTAATGGCCTACCCGAAAATAGTAAAATTACCACTATAGCCTCTACTATAGCCGAATGTAAAATAGTTACCAATAAAATGATCAGAAGTGACCTCTTACCTAATTAATCTACAATAATAACCAAGATGAATAGAATCATATTACTTACGCTTACCTTGTTTCTTTCTCATTTGGCTCATAGCCAAATCGGAGTGAATACCGAAAGCCCTCATAGTACTGCCGCCCTCGAAATCAACAGCCCTAACCAGGGAGTTCTTCTTCCGAGGCTTACCACTCTTGATAAAGAATCTATAGCTACACCTGCAAATGGACTACTGGTTTATGACACCGATAAGCAATGTATATCTCAGAATATTGGCACGGAAACCAATCCTCAATGGATTTGTCTGACCCAAAATCAGACACGCTTCTTTTATATGCCCTCAATAAATATTCCGACACCTAATTTAGGAGTTGTATCTACTCCGCTGGATCTTTATGAAGAATATAAGAAACAGTTTAATATTCCGGCAGGTAAAAATCCAACAGCACCTGCTAATATACCCTATTATACGAGTGCCGATCAGTTATATTATTATGTTACCTATTACGATAAGAATGTAATGAATATTACTAATATCAGTGATGACGGGAAGGTTAGTTATTCTATAATAAAAAAGGCTGATTATGATACTTATATGAATGTTATCTTTGTAATTAAATAACAAGAGGAGATGTCCTTTGTATTTTTCAGCAAGAGACATACTTTGTTTTCAGGTATTTATTTTCATATAAAACTTCGATATATTTTCTTTAAAAGAGAAAGTTTATTTCTAAATATACTACCTTTGGTAGTAGAAATAATATAGAGTATTGTTATTATGGAATTAGAAGATTGTCAAAGCGAGAAATTTGCTACTCGTATAATTGGGGCTAAGTTTAAAAAGGAAGATGCACATGGAGCTATCAGTATGCCTATCTATCGGAATGCAGCATTTGAATATCCATCTTCGGAAGCAATTGCAAATGCTTTTCAAAATAAAACCGATAGCCATACGTATACCCGTATATCTAACCCTACGGTCGAAAATCTGGAGTTGAGAATAAAAGCGGCATCCGGTGCCGAAAATGTGATGCTCGTAAGTTCGGGTATGGCTTCTATCTCAAATACGTTTATGGCACTGGCTTATGCAGGTAGTAATATTGTAACATCTCCTCATTTATTTGGCAACACTTTCTCCTTATTTCAATTTACATTGGCAGAATTCGGAGTAGAGGTAAGATTTGTAAATACAGATAACTTATCGGAAATAGAATCTGCTATTGATGATAATACTTGTGCTTTCTTTTGTGAGTTGATAACCAATCCTCATATGGAGATAGCAGATCTTCCTAAGATTTCTGCCATAACCAAAGCAAAAGGCGTTCCTTTAATTGTAGATACTACGATTGTACCTTGGTGCGGATTCTCTGCTAAGAAACAGGGTGTAGATATCGAGGTTGTTTCCACTACCAAATACGTATCGGGTGGTGCAACGAGTGTTGGTGGTGCTATTCTCGATTATGGAACTTTTGACTGGTCGAAAAATAAGAAGTTGTCGAAAGTAATACCTGCTGCTTCGATGTCGGCATTTATGTTTAAAATAAAACGCGAGATTGCCCGTAATATGGGTGCTTGCATGGATTCCGAAACGGCATCATTGCAGGCTCTGGGAATGGAATCACTACAATTGCGTTTCAACCATATGTCGCAGACAGCCTATGAGTTGGCTCAATATCTTTCGGATATTGATAAAGTAAAGAAGGTGGGATATACTAAATTGGATAGTTCGCCTTATAAAAAGATTTCCGATCAATTGTTTCCCTCTAACCCGGGTGCCATGCTCACTTTTAACCTGGCAGCGAAAGAAGATTGTTACCGTTTTATGGATCGTTTGAAAGTTATTCGCAGAGCAACCAATTTGTTTGATAATAAGACTTTGATTATACATCCCGAATCTACTATCTATGGTACTTTTACTGCCGAAATGAAGCAAGTGATGGGTATCGAAGATAATCTGTTGCGCTTGTCGGTAGGTCTTGAAGATATAGAAGACTTGAAGAAAGATATTATACAGGCTTTAGCTTATTAAAGCTATAAGTACCAATATAATAAAATCCCGATCAAATTTAACTCGATCGGGATTTTTGTTTCTCTGCCATAAAAAGGCTGTGACTTATTTTTCTTTATATACGAAATACCCTAAAGCAATAATAGGCATCGACATTAATGCAATAAAATAGCCGTGTACAAGCAGTATCTGTGGTATAAATAATATGGCTAGCAGTAAACCTACAACAGCACCTCCTAAGTGTGCAGCATGTCCTATATTTCCCAATGATTTTTTCATGCCGTATACCGAATATGCCAAGTATAGTATTCCAAATACCCAACCCGGCATAGGGATAAAGAAGAAACCGATAAGGCTGTTAGGACTCATGGCAATAGAAGCGAATAATACGCCACATACACCTCCTGAAGCTCCTATGGCAGTATAAATTGAATCTCTGCGATACATCCACAACGATACTGTGTTACCTCCTATAATAGCAGCCAGATATAGTATAAGGAATTTTACAGGACCAATCTGAAAAACCAGCGTAGGTGCAAAAAAGTACAACGTAAGCATATTAAATAACAGGTGCATAAGGTCGGCATGCAGAAAAGCAGCCGTAAGCATTCTGTCGTATTGTTTCAATTCGAGGATAGCATAAGTACTAAACTTATATCGATCAAAGAATTGTCTGTTATTAAAACCAATATAACTTGTAATGGCTGTAATAATTATAATTGCAAAAATTAGAAGATTTCCTAAATCCATTTGTACTATTTTTAGTTCGATGCAAAAATAACATAATATTTGAATTCCTTGTGCATACTTCAAATAGAATGCCAATAAACGAAAAATAAAAGCCCCGGTAGAATCGCGACCGGTAATGGAAGGTAGCTTCTTGATAATTTATTTACACACCGCTAAAAGCCGAAAATCCGCCATCAACAGGAAGAACCACTCCTGTAATAAAGCTCGCTGCCGGACTGCAAAGAAATTGTACAGCTCCGTTCAACTCTGTAATATCTCCGAAACGATTCATCGGTGTTTTTGCTAAAACCTTTTGGCTTCGTTCGGTTAATGAGCCATCGGGGTTAATGAGCACCGCTCTGTTCTGATCTCCGATGAAGAAACCGGGAGCGAGAGCGTTTACTCGTATGCCGTCTCCGTATTTCAAAGCCATTTCGGTAGCCAACCATTGAGTGAAATTGCTTATTCCTGTTTTGGCGACCGAATAACCGGGTACTCGGGTTATAGCCGAATAGGCAGCCATAGAGGAGATGTTTATAATGCTTCCGCTTTTTTGTTCTGCCATTACTTTTCCGAATACCATAGACGGATAAACCGTACCATTGAGGTTGAGGCTGGTTACTTTTTCCCAATCCGAAATTTTCATATCGTGAAAAGGTTGGTCGGGGGCTAATGTTGCTCCAGGCATATTTCCACCTGCTATATTCAGCAGTATATCGATGCGTCCCCATTTGGTAAGAATTTCCTGTGCTACTTTTTCGAGGCTTTCTATATCAAGCACATTGCCTATTATTCCGATTGCCTCGCCTCCTAAGTCCGTAAGCTCTTTGATTCTTACATCCAATTGCTCCTGACGAATGTCTATGGCAACTACTTTGGCTCCTGCCTCTACAAAACTTTTGGCTATACTGCCACCGAGAACACCTCCGGCTCCTGTAATAACAGCTACTTTGCCTGCGATACTAAATATTTCGTTCATCTTTTATTTTATTTATTGTTTCTTTAAATTTTCATTTACAACAGCCATTACACCATCTAATTGGGCTAGGGCATACATACGCCCATAAAAAGAGTAACCGGGATTATATCCTTTTTCCCCATCGTCTAACATCAAACGACCATGATCGACACGCATAGGTAATTTCGGGTTTTCTTTCTCAAATACCCTTACAACATCTATCAAATGTCCTCTGCCTTCCAAATGAGGAGCTTCTATAAAGTTGCCGTTTTCAAGAATATCTGTACTGCGGAGATGCACAAAGTGCGTGCGTGAAGCAAATTTCGCAGCCAATTCGGGTACATTGTTGTGAATACCCGAACTTAGCGATCCTGCACAGAATGTCAGTCCGTTATGTGGATTATCGACAGCTTTTAAAATCCAGCTAATATCATCGCCACCGGTCACTATACGAGGTAAGCCCAACATCTGGTAGGGTGGGTCGTCGGGATGTACGCACATATTCACGCCGTATTCTTCGCAGACAGGCATTATCTGTTCTAAGAAGTATTTCATGTTTTGACGTAATGTATCACGATTTATACCCTCATATAGCGAAAGCAGACGCTTGAAAATAGCTACGGGATTTTTATCTCCTTCTTTGATATTACCATTTATAAAACCTTGTGTTTTTACGATAATAGTGTCTATTAAAGCGTCTTTTTCGGCTTCGGTTATTGTTTGACCGAGTTCTTTTACCCGTTCTAACTCTTCGGCTGTATAGTCTTTTTCTGCACCATCACGTTGAAGAATATAGCAGTCGAAATAAGCAAAGCGAGTTTTATCGAAATAAAGGGATGAAGTACCATCTTCCCAAGGATATTCGAGATCGGTACGAATCCAGTCGATCACAGGCATAAAGTTGTAGCACACTGTTTTAATACCTGCTTTTCCCAGATTTTCGAGACTTGTTTTGTAGTTTTCGATTAATTTGTCTCTGTCTTCTCCTGCATATTTTATGGCTTCGCTAACAGGTAGACTCTCGACCACCGACCACCGAAGCCCTGCATCCTCTATATACTTTTTCAGATCGAGAATAGCCTCTAGAGTCCATACTTCGCCGTTGGGCACATCGTGCAGAGCGGTGACAATACCCTCCACTCCTATCTGCCTGAGCATCGATAGGGTTATTTTATCTTTTTTTCCAAACCATCTCCAAGTTTTTTCCATATTAAAGTTTAAATATTAAGTACAAGAAAATATTTAATGATAAATTTTAAATGCATAACAACTTATCGCTGTTTTGCTTGCCAAAGCAATAAATAGTTCTACGAACTTATTTATATCAATAGGCAGTAAACACAGTACTACAATAAAGTTACATTCGTTACAAAAAAGTAGACAATAACGTTACAAAAGTGACCTATCAGTGTTAGTTTTTCTGTTTTTGTAAATGACTGTAAAATAGGAGTGTAAAAATAAAAAGGTTACAAAGGTTACAAAAGTGACACTTTTTATCAGCTTATTTTTTCTTCCTCTTATATCATCAATTTATATCATTTATGTGAATCAGTAGTTGATCTGTTATGTTTAATATTCAATTATTCTAACGCACCCTTTGGGTTTGTTTTTCATTTTGTCTTGATACAAAACGAAACAAAAGATCAAGACTGTGCCTCTTTGCCCGACCCGCTACGGACTCGAAAGCTAAAACAAAAGAAAAACGTTTATCGTTGATATCCTTTTGTTTCTTAACGCTTTCATTCGCCCTACGGGTACCCCGTGCAACCGTCAAGGTCGGGGAAGCCTGACGGGCGAAAGCCACTTTCGTGCGTCAGCCCAAGTGCATCAGTGCCACAGCCGTTGGCTGACAAGCGAAGCGGGCGTAAAACTAAACGTGCCGTAAGGCAATAAGTTTAGTTTAGCCCGCAAGCTTAAGTCAGACAGGCGAGCCACGCAGCACAAAGCCTTTTTGATTCCTTTTGCGGCTTTGGGCAAAAGGAATACAAGCAATCTTTGATTGCGCGTAGTAAAAAGACAACTAAATAGAACATATAATTCCAACTACTTATTGGCTTCATTTATTGATAGATAAAAGGGGGCGACTACCCATTCGCATTATTCAGTTTCGATCTATGTGTATTTACCGATAAGTAAGTTTGACAAACTCTAATTATGATGTTTCATATCGAGTTTTATCTTTTTCAAATCGTCCAACTTATGTATGGGCAGTTCTATATCAGAAGCGATAGGACGTTTAGAAAATGTTTGAAAATAAAGCAGGCACGCATCTTTCCACCAAACAGCATCTTTTGATTGTATCTCTAATTTAGATTTTACATCGCTGAAACGTTGTTCATCTATATATGGCTGCATCTGTTCCCATGTTTTCCGAAAACCTCTGACCTGCTGCACTCCCGAATCGTATTTATAACACAACTCGTCCCACATACTACGTCCGTTTTTCATCTTATAGTTCCAAGGTATATGATGAAACCAAAGTAGTAAACTTTCGGGACAACGTGATGGATCATTATAGATTTCTTTCAAAGGTGAAAAGTATTGCGAAACAGCATTGCTTCCTGTTGAGGTACGATTAAAACCAAGTCCGATAGAGTCTGCATTGTGATAATACCAGGGCATCCAATCGGGGCGGGCATTAGGTACATCTCCCCAAGGTTCAGGACCATAATGGTGTCCGAAAGCGAATATGTGGTGTAAGCCCATCGGCATCATATAATCGACAACCGCTTCACGAGATGCGAGCATGATATCTTTTACCGGATTCACAAAGTTTTTGTCTTTCGAGAAAGTCATTTTTATCCATTCATCAGCAATCTGCTCCGAGGTCAATTGATGATCCCAAGCCAAACGCCCGAAAGCGTACCAGTTGGACTGTGCAAAATGATGTCCGCACCAATTGGTATCTTCGCCGATATTGGCAACGGCAGCAATGGCGGTCCGTTGGTGAGGTCGTAAAGTACCATCTGTTATCTTAGCAACGGTAGAGCCTTTTCCGTTCGAATAGGTATCACTATCGAGCGTTTCTTTGAAAAGGGGAGCTAAATAAGCCAGATGATTCGAAAATCCAAGATACTCCTGTGTAATCTGAAACTCTACCATCTCGGGTGTTTTCTGCATAGCTCCGAATAATGGGCTGAACGGTTCCCGAGGTTGAAAATCTATCGGACCGTTTTTAATCTGGATGATTACATTGTCTCTGAATTGTCCATCCAAAGGCATAAATTCGAGATAGGCTTGTTTTGCCCTGTCTTCGCTGCTCGGGTTGTAAACAAATGCACGCCACATTATAATACCGTTATAGGGCTTTAGGGCATCAGCCAGCATATTAGCGCCATCGGCATGGGTACGTCCGTAATCCTGAGGGCCGGGTAATCCTTCGGAATTGGCTTTTACCAAGAAGCCTCCAAAGTCGGGAATGATGCTGTATATCTCTTTTGCTTTGTCGTTCCACCATTTAATCACCTCTTTATTTAAAGGGTCTGAATCAGGTAATCCCCCTAACTCTTTGGGTGATGAGAAGTTGACTGCCAGATATACTTTTATCCCATAAGGGCGGAATATTTCTGCTAAGGCTTTTACTTTGGAGAGATATTCTTTACTCAATATCTGTGGGCTGGCATTTACATTATTTAAAACAGTTGCATTTATTCCTACCGAAGCATTTGCACGTGCATAGCCTTCGTATCGAGGCGATAGGGTATTGGGTAATTCATTCCATTTCCAAAGTGAATATCCTGCGTAGCCACGCTCGATTGTTCCATCTAGATTATCCCAATGGTTGAGTATTCTGACATCGTATTTGGGAGTTTCCTTGATATTAACCGATTCCGGCAGTTGATTTGTTTGGATCAATCTCAGAAAGTGAAACACCCCGTAAAGTACACCTATATCTGTGTTTGATGCAATAACAGTACTTTGTTTGCCTCCTTTGTTTATAGTCTGGATAATATATCCATCGTTACCTAAACCGCGAAAATCCTTTGCAGGTATTATAGAAGCAATGTTTTTGCTTTTTACAGTGCCGATAATCAAAGAGCTGTTATCGGTTGCTTTACTCGCTTCGATGTCTTTTCCTGTAAAAGATTGGGAGGCGATACTGAGTTCTTTCAGTGCTTTTTCTAAAGTTGGAGTATTTTCATCTATTGTTACTCTCGAAAAATCATAAACAGTTTCGGAAGGTGCATATCTTAACCATAGTTTACTCCCGTCTTCGGCAAAAAGCGAAAAGGAGAACATAACAAAAATAAATGTGTTTATAATATATTTCATAAGCATTAAGGTTTTAAACCTTTTAAATTGAAAATAGAGGGCAGACATTTATCTGCCCTCTTAGACTATTAAACGGAACTAGTCTTTAATGTAAAAGGTATTTCCTGTAACCTGAACTTCTTTCTGAACCACCTGTTTTAAATTGATAGCTTTGCTGTCAGGTTGTTTTCCACCTACCGAAAGCAATACTTTTCCGCTGGAAACCTGAGCCAAATTTTCTTTGTCGCGTCCAGCCATTTGTTTTGGAGTGATAGTAAATTCAACGGTTTTAGTTTCGCCTGCTTTTAGGTGAATACGTTTGAAACCCTGTAAAGCTCTGATCGGTGTTTTTAGTTTACTGTCCGGTAGAGAAACGTATAGCTGAACCACTTCGTCACCATCCATCTTGCCTGTGTTTTTCACATCTACCGAAATAGTTATATTATCACCAGACTTGATTGTTTCGGGTGCATTTTTGATAGCGTATTCAAAAGTGGAATAGCTCAATCCATATCCGAATTCATACAAAGGATCACCTTTGAAATAACGGTATGTTTTGCCTGTCATATCATAATCGCTGAAAGCAGGTATTTGCTTGATGTCTTTGTAGAATGTCAATGGCAAACGTCCCGCAGGGTTATAGTCTCCAAAAATAATATCGGCTAAAGCAGCTCCTCCCTCTTGTCCGGGATACCATGCTTCGATAATGGCAGGCATATTTTCGGCTTCCCAATTGAATGCTAGTGCACTACCATTCAGAAATACCAATACGGTTGGTTTTCCCAATTTGTGTATCTCACGAATCAGATCGGTTTGCGTACTTGGCAGTTTAATGTCCAAACGGTCGCCACCTGAGAAACCCTCTATTTTTACAGGCATTTCTTCGCCTTCCAACAAGGGACTTAATCCCATGCAAAGTACAATTAAGTCAGACGATTTAGCCAAGTCGATAGCCTCCTGTTTCAGGTTTGGCTTCGGTGTACCCCAAAGCAAACGCATAATAGCATATTCTGTATTATCCTGAACATATTCTAAGCGGATATTATAGGCTTTTCCACCCTCCAGTTTCATCAGTTCGTATACTTTACGAGGATGGTGTACGTCTTTCCATTTAGTTACTAACGAATCATTTAAATACAGATTGAATCCCGAGAATCCTTCACCTCCCAAAGCATATTCACCCGATGTGGGAGGTACAATTACACCTGTCCATCGTACCGAGAATTGATCGTATTTCATGTCTTTGAAAGGAGCAGTTGTCCACCAAATAAAATCTACATTCGGATCAACTTGCGAGTGTGCAGGTTTTCCATCCCATTTGATATTGGAGAAGTATTCAGCTTTAAGACCTTTTTGCGATTTACTTGCATCCGTAAACAGAAAGTCGGAAGGGATAGCCTCAAAATAAGGTAATTTTTCAGCCAAAGCACACCCTTGAGCATAAACGACTTCTGCATTGGGTAGTTTTTCACGCAATCCTGTTAACGGAGTCTTAGGGTTAGTAGGGTAGCCGTTGTAGTTTCCTAGCAGTACCTCTAAGTCATCTGCATTGGGTCCTATAACAGCTACCTTTTTCACCTCTTTGCTGAAAGGCAAAAGATTATTTTCATTCTTCAAAAGTACCATCGATTTGCGTGCAGCATCCAACGACAAGGCTTGATGTTCTTTGCTTTCTACCACATCATAAGGTATTTGTGCGTATTTTACATCTTTATCGTTGTCCATCATTCCTAGTTTAAACAACGCCATAAGTACACGGTGTACCGAAACATCCAATTCGGCTTCGGTAATTAAACCCTGCTCAACAGCAGCAACCAAGTGTATATATGTATCACCACAGTTGAGGTCTGTTCCTGCTTTTACTGCCATGGCTGCCGCTTCTTCGGGGGTAGCTACTACGTGGTGGGCTTTTTCTTCATAAAAATCACGAATTGCCCAACAGTCGGAAACTATATATCCTTTGAATCCCCATTTTTCACGCAACATACTTTCCAAAAATTTGTTTCCGCAACAAGGAGCTCCCCTGAAACTTTGATAAGCACACATCACCGAATATACATGAGCATCCTGTACAGTTCTTTTGAAATGAGGCAGATAGGTTTCTTCCAAATCGTAATCATTAGGCCATACATCAAACGAATGTCGTGTCGATTCGGGCCCGCTGTGAACAGCGAAATGTTTAGCTGTAGCTACCAGTTTAAGATATTTATCATCATCGCCCTGCAATCCTTTTATGAAAGGAACAGCCAGTTCAGCAGTCAAATAAGGATCTTCTCCGTATGTTTCCATTCCCCTTCCCCAACGTGGATCACGGAAAATATTGATATTCGGAGTCCAGTAGGTTAATCCTTGATAAATGCCACGCTTACCTCTCGAGGCATATTCGTGATGTTTGGCACGTGCTTCGTCCGAAATAGCGTCGGCAATACCAAACATTTCTTCGCTATCCCACATGGCAGCCATACCGATTGCCTGCGGAAAAACGGTTGCTTTACCCGAACGGGCTACACCATGCAGGCACTCGTTCCAGAAATTGTGGGCAGGCACCCCCAGACGTTCTACACCGGGGCAATCGTACCGCAGCATATTGACTTTCTCCTGCAACGTCATTCGCGATACCAAATCGGTGGCTCTTTCCTCAAAAGAAAGAGAGGTATCCTGATAGGGTTCAATCTTTTTGCTGTTGCATCCCGTCAGTGTTAAGATGCTTAGAGCAAGCAAGAAGGGTTTTAAGTTTTTTAATATTTTCATAATTATCATTATTAAGGTCTGCGACCTATTGTTACTTACTGTTTATATCTATATGGATAATAAAAAGGTCTGTGACTTTACCAATTGTCTGTTCTGAACGGACTTGATGGAAGACCTTCTTTGTTCCGTAAATTAGCTCCCTCGGGATTATCAGCCCAAGCATATCTTACGGCAACGGGATTCCTCACCTTGTCACTCCACACAATTACTTTATCCCCTTCAATTTTAGCATCTGCCCAAACAAATTGTTTGTCATCTGCTGCAATAGCAAAGCTTTTGAGCTTTTCAGTAGGGGTGAAACCATTTCCTATTTCTGTAAACGAAAGGATTATTTTATCGCCTTCTACAACCATACTTTTATATATGGGAGCTGAACTTATAACATTCGGATCTCCATATGCGATCTTCATAGCAATAAGAGCTAAGCGATGCCCGACATCTTTTTTATTTAAAGGATGAATATCGTTCCATTCGCCCAAATCGATATTAACAGCCATTCCTGTATTGGGAAGAGCTAAAGCCTTCAATTGTGACTCTCTCAACATAGCCCAGTTGCTTTCGGAAGGGTTTTCTTTCGGCTGCATAAAATTGGGAAGCTGTGCTATAATAAATGGCAGATCAGTTCTGTTCCATTTTATCCGCCAATCGTTGATTAATGCTGTCAGCAAAGTACTATATTCTGCTGGCTGGGATGTATTTGATTCGCCCTGATACCATATAATACCTTTGATAGGGTAATTGAGTAATGGTGCTATCATTGCATTGTATAACCCCATGGGTTTGTACTGAAAAAAAGTCTGAGGACGAAGAAGAGCCATTTCCACACCTACTTTATAATTCCAATTTCCTGTCAAGTCGATAAATTTGTCTCCTACGACAATCCGATAGGGTTTATCTTCTACAAAACCGCCTTTTCCTATGGAGTTAATAACACGCACTGTTACAGAGTTTTTACCTTCGTGAAGAAGCCCCAAAGGGATAGTGTAAATACGTGGAGGATACTGATACGAGGTTGTTCCTACGAACTGTCCGTTGATATATGCCGAATCACTATCCACAATGCAGCCTAAGCGAAGTACGGCAGGTTTACCGACCATTGAAGCTGGAACTTCAAATTCTTTGCGAAACCAGAACGAACCGTTTATGTTTCCGATTCCTTTATCTGCCCAATATCCGGGTAAACTGATTGTACCCCAGTCTGATATGTCGATATTGTTTTTAAACCAATTGGATATGCCCTTGTCATTTTGATTTAAGGTCGTGTACCATTGTTCTGTGATTTTTTTCTCTTCTGCTCGGATGCTATCTATATAGCCGGGTTGAGCAAATTGCTGAGCTACTTGCAAATTAGTAGGGAATTGCTTCAACGCATCTTTGCTAAGCCATGCCTCGATGGGAGAACCTCCTACACTTGAATTGAGTAGTCCGATCGGAACTTTGTATTTATCGTATAAATCTTTGGCAAAGAAGTAGGCCACTGCCGAAAAATCGAGTATGTTTTCAGGAGTTGCCGATTTCCACGAACCGCCATTTATATCGTCACTCGCTCCTGTGAAGTTGTACTTTAACGGTGTTTTTAAATATCGGATATATGGGTTATTTATCTGACTGACTTCATCCCTATATAAATCTAATACCCTACTGATAAGTGTTTCCATATTCGATTGCCCCGAACATAGCCAGACATCGCCAATCAGAATATCGTTTATCGAAATATCATTAATTTGCATCTGGTAGGGGCCTCCTGCTTTTTGAGGAGGTAGTGTAACTTCCCATTTTCCGTTTGCATCAGTAGTCGTTTTATATGACTTGTTCAAAAAGCTAATTTCAATACTTTCTCCTTTCGATGCCCATCCCCAAAGTTTTAGCTCCGTATCTCGTTGTAAAACCATACCGTCGCTAATCAGTGCGGGGAGTTTTACAGATGCTCTACCGTTAACAACGCAAAGTAAGGTGAGCAGCATTATAAATGCTACCCGTCTTATTCGTCTGTATTTATTTATTGTTTTCATTCTATATTATTTTAACGTCTTACTTTCGGGAGCACCTAAATAGCTGGGTTTTAATCCACCTAAATCGAGCATTATTTTTTGTAAAACAATTCCAGGATCTAATACTCTAAATCGAATGGTATGTAATCCACTTTTGTCGATTCGAAAGTTTGTTATGGACTCAATAATACTGTTGGCAACCCAATTTTCTCTTTCCCTTTCGGTAAAGGTTTGATTGAAGTTTACGATTTGTTCCTCACCTCCATCAATAGATACCGCATAACGTAACCCTTTATTTGAATTAAAATTGAGGGTAGGGGATAGTAAAACAATCAAACGGGCATTACCCGTACTTGTCAGGTTGACATCGTATTCCAGATATACGTTATCGCCTTCTTGAGGGATAGCCGTTACAGGAAAAGTAGTTATAGCCGAAAGCGTTTTTCCCAAATCGGGGATCACTTTCCACGATATATTATTACCGTTTTTTTGACGTGTAAAATGTTCAGCTTCGATAGATACATAACCATCCGTTTCAGAGAATACTTTTTCTTTCATCTCCATTGTTGTCATAATATATTCAACACGAGGCATTACACTCTTTTCGGGTTGTTGCCAATAAGTATATCCAATACGGATTTGATCCATCATATGAGCCCATTTTCCACCTGCAATACTTTGGTTGTAATGAACTGTCAGGATAGAGTCTCTTTCGAAACATTCTTTCGCTTTATTTGCCCAGTAATTTGCCTGAATGTCTTGCTTTTCGGCATAGTATCGGTTCTTAGCTACGGCAAAATACATTTCATACAGATTAGAACAGGCATTAATAGGAAATAATACCAATTGATCGAAAGCGTCTTTGTAATTATTCGGAATCACATTATATAAACGCATAGCATCTATAACCAGATTTCTGTAATCGTTGACAACAGTTTCAAATTCATTGTAGTTTGCGAGGCTGTATGTTTTTTCGTTCAATAATTCGGGTGTAACTCTGCGATTGTATTTCGTGTAGAGATTTATCAGACGTGCCGATTCTTTAGCGTATTTTTCGCCGAATTGTTGTGCACACCATTCCTCGGTATGTTGTACGAGATTATCTGCATTGAATCGGTTGGGATTCCAAGCCATATCCAGAAAGAAACTGATCGGGTATTCCATGGGTTTAAGATCACCTACATTTACGACCCATATTTTATCGACACCGTATTGGTAAGTGAGGTTCATTTGTTCCCAGATACGTTGTACTTGGCTGACATTAATCCATTTATAATTGCGAGGTCCGCCTACGTAATCGAAATGATAATACATTCCGTATCCGCCTTTTCGTTTAGGAGCATTGAGGTCGGGAAGTTTACGAACGTTTCCCCAATTGTCGTCACATAATAACAATGTAATATCATCGGGAACACGCATTCCTTTGTCGTAATAGTCCTGCACTTCTTTGTACAAAGCCCATACTTGTGGAACAGTTTCAGCTTTTTTGCCAGTTACTTTCGAAATGATAGTGCGTTGGTCTTTTACTATTTTTTGAAGCAGGTCGATGTTACTTTCTTCACTCATCGGTTCGTCGCCATCACCACGCATGCCTATCGTAATAAGTGATTCCCAATCTTTAGCCCGTTCGATGCCCGATGTCCAGAATTTACGTAGAACTTCACCGTTCTTTTTATAGTCCCAAGCACCTTCTCCACGTCTTTTCCAGTCTTGTTGAGCCAATGCCATCGGTTCATGGTGCGAAGTACCCATCACAATGCCATATTCATCTGCTAAAGGTCCATTAAGAGGGTCATCGTCATAAAATGCACTTCCCCACATGGCTGGCCATAGGAAATTCCCCTTCAAGCGAAGAATCAATTCGAATACCTTTTCGTAAAACTGATGATTGAATCCCCCGAAAGTAGCTTTACTCCATCCTGATAGAGCCGGAGCTTCGTCATTCAAGAAGATACCTCGATATTGTACGGCTGGTTCTCCTTCGGTATATGTTCCGGGTTTTACATATAAGTTTTTTTGATTTACCACCGGTACATCTGCCCAATAGTACCAAGGCGACACACCGATCTGTGACGATAATTCATAAACACCGTATATAGTTCCCCGTTTGTCGCTGCCTGCAATCACTAAGGCAGCGTCTACTCCGTCTATGGGATTCATTACCGTTTTCAGAATGTACTTTTCGTTTTTTCCTGTTAAGTCTTTAGCTTCTATTTTTCCTGTTTGTATCAGTTTATCTATTGTAGCCGATTTACCGACAGTGCCAATAATTAAGGCAAATTTTGCAGCCCCTTGTTGAGGTGTATTTCCTGTTACTATCCGAAAATCTTCTTTCAGATCATTTACCGCACGCAGCACACCCTTATAGTCCGAATCATCAGTAAGAATAGAAACAGGTCTGCCATCCACAGCCAAAGGAAAGTAAGAAGCATTCTTTTGAGTAGAGACAAACTTTTCTTTATCGGAAGCTGATATCGTTGTTTGAAAAACAAGAATCAGTAAGCATATAATCAGGTATAATTTCTTTTTCGTCATAGTTTTTTATTTATAGTCATACAGTTTCACGTATTGAATACTCCATTCACCTGCCGGAATACGCAAATGTCTGCCCTGATGGTCTTGGTCTCCGTTCATACGACGCAGAGGTCTCATTTTACCATCGTTGAATTCTACTTCATCTATAATCCCGATTCCCGTTTGTGTACCGTCTTTTTTTGTGTTGCCAAATGTAACAACTACGCCTGTTCCCGCTACAAGATATTCATTTTTTGAGAGTTCTATTATCAAAGCCCCTGTTTCGGGCCATTTATTTCCGTCTTTTGCCTGTGGATTCCAACCTAATGTATAATCGTGTTTAAATGTGAATGTATATCCGTTTCTTTCGATAGTACGTTCTTTTTGTTCACTGTCGAACCAGAATCCGTTAGTTTTTCCTTCTCCCTGCTTTTCGGATAAAAGAGGTAATATCTGGCGTAATATTTTATAACTTTTAGTCAAAGGATATTCTTCGGGATTTGTTACACTTTCTATTGAAAATGGGCTGAAGCCCATAGTATCGTGTTCTCCGAAAGCATAGAAAACCCGTGCGGCATTTTCTTCTGCCAATCTGATTTCAGGTATAAATAAAGGATTCCCGTTTACATGGTATTGTTTGCACCAGTCGGTAAATCCGGGGTCATAAATATCGGGAGCAAGGAAATCTATTGCCGGAGCAGAAGCCCGCCAAATATCGAGAAGGTGAGCCAGAGGCCCTGCACTCGGATAAGCTCCCGGTTTGCGTCCTCTGCTATTGAGTGCTGCATTCAGATACATCGGTAAATTGTAAGCATTTTTGCCCGATTGTGCTACTTCCTGAATAAATAAGCCGTAGTTCCAAGCCATGAATATTTCATCAGTTTCCAGTCCTTCACCGAAAAGTTCAGTCCATGTTCCTTTTGTTTTAAAGCCGTTCTTTTCCCATCTATCCAAAAGCTGAGGGCGAAGGCTTTGTTTATTTTTTACTAAATAATCGACCAATTGCTTAGGAACCTCCGATGTAAATAGTTTGTTGGCTTCTTTACTGTAATCTCTGGCATCTTCAATCATACCGATCTCATTTTCGACTTGTACCATAATAACGGTTTGTTGCGTTTTATCCACTTCGGCTAAATGATTCATGAAATGTTTAAATGCACGTTTGTCAAGCTCCAGATTATTTTGACTGAAAGCACTTAATATTTCCAATGGTTGCCCCGATTTTGTAACGGCACGCGGATATTTTTGATAATTTTCTTTAACCCACATTGGTGCATAACACGACATACTGTTTTTCCAGACTCCAAACCAGAGAAATACAATTTTCAGGTCGTGTTTACGTGCCAGTTCGATAATACCATCGACCAGTGTATAATCGTATTTGCCTTCTTCTGATTCTATGAGTTCCCAATAGGCGGGCACGAGCATTGTATTTAATTTCATTTTCTGGAGTTTTTCGCATACCCACTGCATGTCTTCCAAAGAAGAGGCTGTTGAGTTGCCCAATTCTCCTCCTAGTATTAAGTACGGATTGTCTTTTACGATTAGCTGTGTAGCCGTACCTTTCTTTTGCAGATAGGGTGTTTTCTGAGCTTGAGAAACAACCGTAAAAAGGAAAAATAATGCTAAAACGATATATTTTGTTCTCATAGTATTAAGTAGCGTTAAATATTTAATGCGATATTTCATCAACATAACTGTCTCTATTTTTTGATGCTTGCCAAAGCAATAAAAAGTCTGAGACCACAGATTCTTTATGTAATGAGAAATCAGCCGGACGAACCGAATCGTCCGGCTGATTTACAGGATAGTTATTTATAGCCTGGATTCTGATAAGCCGCTTTTTCGGCAGCAGGCATCTCCATACCGTCAATCTGACCTTGAGGAATCGGACGTAGGTAATGATATGCTTGAATATCGCGGGTTACTTTCACAGGAGTATGATCTCCAACAGCGGTACCGCAAATTTCATAGGTTGCAGCAAGTTCACCCCATTTTTGAGTACGTACCAAATCGTGCCAGCGATAACCTTCGCCATAAAATTCGCGAGAACGTTCGGCTAAAATGTAGTCAATGGTGATTGTGGCAGGAGTTGCGGCAATCATTGCAGCACTATTGTCCTGAACTTTAGCCTTATTACCGTTGTTACTCCAACGCCAGATACCTGCACGTGCACGAAGTACATTAACCAATTCTCTGGCACTTTTTCCACTTACTGTAACTGCACCTTTTACTGCAGCTTCGGCTGCTACCAGATAAAGTTCGGAGAACTTGGCTACAGGAAAAGGACGAGTGATACTACCGTTCGGTTGTCCGAGTCCGGTTCCATTATCTGTCCGATAAGTACCTATTTTCCAAAGATTCGGGTAAGCATATCTGCTGATGCCGCTTGGGGCTATCACAAAGTCCGCTCTTCCCGGTAATATACCTGCACCTACGTTGCTTTTGTAAACAGAGTTGGAGTAATCGATATTTGTAGCCGGTTCTTCGTCAAGAAAAGAAAGGATAGCATCGCCCGGATATACTTTTATGCCATTAGCATTATACAAAAACTCATTTTTTACGCCGCCCTTATCCCAGTTACCGCGGAAAGAAGTGACAAATGTACCATCGTAGCGAGAGTCGTTGGTTTTATCGTTAAATGTCTTTTTCACGACGTCAATAGTAGGAGCCATACATTTCCATGGACGTCCGTAAGCTTGTGCTGCTTCACGCTGAACGGATCTTATTTTAGTTCCGCTCCAATCCGTATTAGGTGCACTTTCGAGGAATGTGTAATCCCATGTAACCATCCAGACAGCAAAATTTCCGGGAGATGTACCGGTGTTATAGGAGTGGCTCGACTCGCCATCGTAATATTCGCTTGACTCGGTATGATCTGCATATAATAACATCTCCTTATTCCGGTCGTTTTGAGCTAAGTTGACATCATAGTATGTTTGTTGCAAACCAAAAGGTCCCGGATTGTCAATAGCAGTTGTTGCTACATTATATGCTTGCTGATAATACCATTGTGCATCATGTCCATCAAGATCTGTTCGGGCTGCTTCGGGATAAGTAGGTATATTTTTCGGATTTTCGAGCCACCAGCCATACGTTAGATAAGCTTTTGCCAAGAACAATCGGGCAGCAGTTTTGGTGATACCTCCGGTAACACGTCCTGCATCCGGCAAATCGTTTATTGCGATTACCAAGTCGGGAAATATTGCTTTGGTATATACTTCGGGCACGGTATTGCGAGCCGAAAAGCGTGAAGTGGATACATTGAACTTCAGCTCTCCCGAACCTAAATCCAAAGGCACTCCACCAAAAGTTTGTACGAGCATGAAATAATCGAATGCTCTGAAAAATCGGGCTTCAGCAACTAAGGCTGCCGAAATAGTTTTTACTTCGACTGCGTTTTCGATAATACCATTGGCTGTGTTGATATCTGAATATGCCCTGTTCCATAGTACATCCGCACGGCTGCTGGAGGGTGTAATTGAGCCTACCCCCGAAAGATCGAGATCTTTGTAGTTGCCATCTGCACCGTGTCCGTATGTATATTCGTCGGTTCCGGTTTCGCAAGCGTTAAGCCAATACCCATTTCCATATACGTATCGTAAATTAGCATACAGTGAGGTTACTCCTCCAATAACACCTTTTTCGGTTTTGAAATATTCAGGGGTATAAATACCACGTGGGGTTTCTTCCAGAATATCGGAGCATCCTATAAGGAGAGATGCCAAAAGAACTGTTGAAATATATTTTTTTATATGTATTCGTTTCATGTCGATCTTTTTTAGAATGTTACATTTAAGCCTATCAGGTAGTTGCGGGTCGATGGACTATTGGTTCCTATAACCAGAAGACGTTTTTTGTATGCAGTAGTAACTGCCTGATTCTCGTCACCAAGAGAGTTGGTTTCAGGATCCATGCCCGACTCATCGTGGTACGGAGAGAATAGTACAAACGGGTTCTGTATGGTCGTATAAATGTAGAGCTTGTTAACACCAAGGCTTCTGGTTAGTTGTGAGTTGAAATTATAGCCCAGTGTAATATTGCGTACTTTCAGGTATGATGCATCGAAGTAACCAAGAGTACTACCGTATTTAGGGTTGTTGCTACTCTCTATACCTCCGGGTTTGGGATATTGGGCGTCTGTATTTTCGGGAGTCCAATAATCTACTTTGACATTGTTTCTTCGTCCGCTCAACATATTCAGGTATCCTGCTGAAGAATAGATAGAGCTAATCAAAATACCTCCTCTTTGGAAAGCACCTATAACACTTAAATCAAATCCTTTGTAAGCTACACGGGTATTGAAACCTCCTTGAAAATCAGGATTTACATTCATTATTTGTCTATCGCTGGCATTAATTTGTCTTTTGGGTGAACCATCTTCATTAAACTCACCCGTGTATTTTACTTTAATCATACCCGCATTTCCTCCGGGTTCCAAAATATCACGATACTTGTCGCCTTCCTGCCAGAGACCTATTTTCTCATAGTCGTATATGACATCAATGGGATGACCAACAAACCACCAGTTACTTTCATCTCTTGTTTGCCCCGAAGCTAGTGAAACTAGTTTATTGCGGTTGGCATAAAGGTTGACACCAACGTCCCAACTCCAGCCGTTATAATTATCCAATACAGTTCCGTTGAGTGTAAGCTCAAATCCTTTGTTTTGCGATTTTCCGACATTGGCCATATAACTGCCTACGCCTGCTGTTGAGGGAAGATTTACGCTAAGCAAAAGATCCTTTGTGTTTTGTATATAATATTCGGCACTACCTGAAATTCGGCCGTTCAGAAAAGAAAAGTCTACACCATAGTTCCATGTTTCAGAATATTCCCAACCTAAATTCGGATTTGGAAGTTCCGAAACATAATACCCCACGGTATTGTATTCACCAAAATTGTATGGTCTGGTACTTAAACGTCCAAGAGTTTTGTAGGACGAAATAGATTCATTGGAGGTTTGTCCATATCCTACTCTTAATTTCAGGTTATCTAACCAAGTAACACCATCCATAAATACTTCTTTTTTGACATTCCAACCGGCAGATACAGCAGGATAAGTATGCCATTTATTTCCCGGAGCCAATCTTGATGAGGCATCGGATCTAAATGCAACACTTAGCATATAGCGGTCATCATAAGAGTACATGGCACGTCCCATCCATGACATCAAGCCACTTCTGTAATAGTCCTGATCGCCCGGTTTAACAGCAATTTCGCCTGTTGCATGTCCCAAATTATAGAACTGAAAGGCATCTGAAGGAATACCCTGAGCCGACATCTGCGATTTATTATATTGAGTTTCTTCGGCTGAATACAATGCAACTACATTTAGCGAATGTTTTTCAGCAAATACCCGGTCATAAGTTACCAGATTTTCGACTGCCCAGTTGGTTGTATGTGTATTAGATACCGATGCGGTTGAAGGTGTTGTGGGAGTGGCACTGAATACACCTTCTCCTGTATAACTTCCTCCGTTGTTTTGACGATAGTTCAAGCCTAAGTTAAGCCTGTATTTCAAACCCTCCACACCCGGAATTTTTACTTCTCCGTAGATGGTATTGTATGATCCGAATGCACGGGTCTGATCGATCCATTTGTCACCAAGCGCATCTATTGTTTCTCTTGAATATACCCACTGCTCGTCACTAGCCATTCTTATGGTTCTTCTCCATGTGCCGTCTTCGTTATAAGGATTAGAGATTGGTGTGGCACTTAGGGTATTATACAAGCCTAAATTTCCTCCATTGGAGACAGAATAGTTATTATTTGTAATGAATCCGAATTTCAAGTTTTGACCTATTCCCTGATCAAGCGTACCACGCATCGAATAGCGGGTGAAGTTTTGTTGGGGTAATAACGACTCGTCCCGAAAATAACCAAGGCTGAAATTGTAACTTCCTTGTTCGGTTCCACCTAAAACGCTTAAATCGTGATTGGTTACCATACTATTTTCATACATAAGGTCTTGCCAGTCGGTATTCGTATTATTAGATTCGTCTTCTCCGTTTTGAGTAAACATTCCTGCAAACTCACGAAGTTTAACAAACTCCTCTCCATTCATCATCGGGTATCTGGCAAAAAGAGTTTTCATCCCGACAAATCCATTGTAATTTACCGCTGCTTTTGCTCCCATTTGCCCCTTATTACTTGTAACCAACAGAACCCCGTTTGCCCCACGTGAACCGTAAATGGCTGTTGCGGAAGCATCTTTCAGGATATCGATACTTTTAATATCACTGGGGTTAATGTCGCTCATACTTCCGGCAAATGGAATACCGTCAAGAACAATAAGAGGGTCATTACTGGCACTCAAAGAACGTGTACCACGAATACGAATCTGCATCGAAGCACCCGGTTTAGATGATGTTTGCGACATATCTACTCCGGCAAGACGACCATATAACGCCGACGAAACATCGGAGGCTGCCATTTCACGAATTGCATCTCCTTTTATTGAAGCCACAGATCCTGTTACAGCCTCTTTTCGCTGAGTACCATAACCGATAACTACCACCTGATCAAGTGCCTTTACATTTTCTTGTAATACAATATCAATTTTGGTTCTTCCTGTTACATCCACTGTTTGGGAGACATATCCTAAATATGAAAAATCAAGTTTAGCTTTAGAAGAAACGTTCAATGTATACTGTCCGTCCAGATCGGTGACAACGCCATTGGAGGTTCCTTTTTCAATCACACTTACACCAATAAGCGGATCGCCTTTGGCATCTTTCACTATTCCTTTTACGGATATATTCTGTGCAAACAGCCACAGGGGAATAAAGAGGAATAAAAGTAAAACCCGAATGGGTTTCGAAACAATAATGTCTTTCATGATGTTGGTAATAAAATTAATAATTGAGAGGTTATTGGGTCATAAGTTCGCAGAACTATTTATTGCTTTGGTAAGCAAAACAGCGATAGGTTGTTATACCTTTAAAATATATCATTAAATATTTTCTTTTACTTATAAGGACATATTTCGGAATGTGTTATGCTATTTTTTACAGAGATTTAGATTTATAAGATTTAACATTTTTTACAACGTTTCGAAATTATGAATAAATATGTTATTGCATCGTCTAAAATGTATCTTATTATGTTGATGCTGTAACATGTTTTATGTGCTCGTTACATTTTGTTTCGTATGTGTTACATCTTATTGTTCATGGTATGATAAGTCCTGTTTTTTGAGACTTTAAGCATCTTTTTTTCTTTGATATTTAGAATATTCATTTATATTTGAAGCTATACTTTTATACATTCTTAAGAAATCTAATATCCCTCCATCTTTACAGTTTTGATTTATCCTGAAATTGAAAGGTTTATTGTGGAAATATGGAAAGAATCAATCTATTACCAATGAAAAAACCGGCAACCTTATTACTCATTTTTCTAATAAGTATTCTATTTAATCAGGGGCTTACTGCCCAGAACCGTGAATATTATTCTACCGACAATGGATTATCTAACAGTCTTATCAATCAGATTTATCAGGATCGCAGAGGCTTTATCTGGATTGCTACCGAATATGGTCTGAATAGGTTTGATGGTATTAATTTTACAATCTATAAGCATATTGACGGAGATTCTACTTCGCTTAAACATAACTATGTACGCACTTTATTTGAAGACAGTTCAGGTAATTTTTACGTAGGTACTATATTGGGGCTTATGAAGTACGATTGGGCTACAGATTCATTTAAAGATATAAAGATGTATCGTGAAGGTAAGCTTGTACGTCCTCATGTAATTTCTATTATTGAAACTCATAATGGAGATATTTGGCTGACAACTTCGGGGCAAAGCGTTTTTATATTGAAAAAAGGAACGGATGATGTTTTCTCTGACCCCGTATTGACCAAGTCTTTGAGTAGTAATTTTCTGAATTGTATTTTTCAGGATTCCAAGTTCAATATATGGATAGGTTCCGAAAATGACGGACTCAACTGTTATGATCCCCGAACAAAGAAAACTACTGTATTTAAAGCATCGCATGGTATTAATAGCAACAATATATCGGCTATAAAAGAAGATATTGAAGGAAATATTTATGTGGGCACGCTTACGCAGGGGATCAGCAAATACAATCCGAAGACACAAACTTTTGATCCTATTTTATATAAGGGGAGCACACAGTTGCTTGTCAGCTCGTTAATGATAAATAAGGAGGATCAGCTATATATCGGAACAGACGGGCAGGGCTTGATGATGTACAATCGCGAGAAAAATATAATAGAAGATTATGAAGTCAACTCTCCTCCTTTTGATTTTTCTAAAGGTAAGATCCATTCTATCTTACAGGATAAGGATCAGAATTTATGGTTGGGGATTTTTCAGAAAGGAGTAATTTTTATTCCCGTTTTAGAGAATAAGTTTAATTATTACGGTTACAAGTCATTCAAAAATAATCCTATCGGATCTAGTTGTGTTACTGCAATTTATAAAGATAAAGAAGGGATTACATGGATAGGCACCGACAATGATGGTATTTACGGTATAAATAATAATGGGGCAAGGATTGCTCATTTCTATCGGACAGCTTCTCCCAATTCGGTTCCTAATATAATACATTCTATTTTCGAAGATTCATCGGGCGATATATGGTTGGGTTCTTATGCAAACGGATTGGCTAAGTTTAATCAAAAAACAGGATATTGTGACTATATTAAACGTTTTAGCAATGAAAAAGTGTATTGCATAACCGAAGACAAAAATAAGAATCTCCTTATCGGTACATACGGTTCGGGTTTTTTAGTTTTGGATAAAGAGGGGAACGAACTGAACCATTACGAATCCTCTAAAAATGAAAATGATAGCCTTTCGGTTGATGAATTATCAAATGATTGGGTTAATTATATGATTTGCGACCGAGACGGTTTCATCTGGATAGGTCATTATAAAGGAGTTAGTTGTTTTGATCCCTCTAACAAAACATTTCTGCCCTATTTGGGTAAGAATAATTTATTGCCAGGTACTGTAGTACTGTCTTTATTGGAGGATAAAGCCGGAAAAATATGGATAGGAACCTCGTCCGGCTTATATTGTTTTGATAAACAGTCTCAGCAAATGAAATCGTATACTACCAAAAACGGATTGTCAAACGATGTGATATGCGGTATTGCAGAGGACGACCAAAATAATATCTGGATAAGTACTTATAATGGGATCAGTAAATTTAATAGTAAGGATAATCGTTTTATCAATTATTATGCAAGCGATGGGTTGCAGGGCAACGAATTTACACGAGGGGCAGTATTTAATGATAACAGCGGGGAACTATTCTTTGGAGGTATCAATGGAGTGACAAGTTTTAATCCGAAAGAAATAGTGGAGGAGAAGCGGGAGTTAAATATCTTATTAACGAACTTCTATCTGTTTAATCAGCCGATAAAAAAGGGTGATAAATCGGGAGGTAATGAGATTGTTTCAACGTCCGTTTTAGATGCCGATTCATTTACATTATCTTATTCGGATAATACATTCAGCTTTGAGTTTTCGACTCTTGATTTTATTAATCCCGAACGGATATCTTATCAATATATGATTGAGGGTTTAAACTCAGAGTGGATGAGTACTTCTCCCGGAATCAGCAGAGTAACATACAATAATTTGCCTTCGGGGACTTATACATTTAAGGTAAGAGCTTACGATAATGACAATTATTCGCCTGTCAAAACCATTCGTATTATCATTACTCCTCCCTGGTACAAAACCGTTTGGGCGTATGGAGCGTATGCAATTTTATTTATTTTCTTAGTATATGGAATAGTGGGATATCTTTTTTCGAGGATTCGTTACAAGCAGGAAATGATGGAGAAAGATCATGCTGAAAGAATCAGTGAAGCTAAATTGCAGTTCTTTATTAATATTTCGCATGAGATCAGAACTCCAATGACATTAATTATTAATCCATTGGAGAAGTTGATTTCGGAAAATAAGGATGTGGAGAAGCAAAAAGTGTATATGATGATTTATCGAAATTCGCAACGTATACTCCGGTTAATCAATCAATTGATGGATATTCGAAAACTCGATAAAGGACAGATGCGGCTTAAATGCCGTGAAACGGATATAGTCGGATTTATTGATGACTTAATGCTGACTTTTGAATATCAGGCGAAACGGAGAAATATTGACTTCTCATTTGAACATGAGGATAAGTTGCTGAAAGTATGGATCGATCTGAATAATTTCGATAAAGTGTTGCTGAATATCTTTTCGAATGCTTTTAAATATACTCCTGAGTACGGAAAGATTACCGTAAAACTGACAACAGGTACAACCACTTCAACCAGAGGTCCGTTGAAAGAGTACTTTGAAATAAGTGTGTCGGACACCGGTATTGGGCTTGATAAGGACAAAATAGAAAAAATATTTGAACGATTCTACCAGATAAACAACGATCAGACTAATTCCAATTTTGGTACGGGTATAGGTTTGCATCTCTCACGTTTGTTAGTCGAGTTACATCATGGGGTTATATATGCCGAAAACAGAACCGATAAGCATGGAAGTCATTTTGTTATTCGCCTGCCTTTAGGCTGTGCTCATTTTAATCAGGAAGAACTTCAGATTTTCGATGAAAGTGAATCTTTGATTGAAAATCGTGCAGCAATCAGAACTGAAACAAGTAATAAATTCGAAGAAGAGTTTGAGGAAGATACAGCCAAAAGGACTAAATCGAGGACAAAATACCGTATTCTGATCGTTGAAGACGAAGACGAAATAAGACAATATATGAGAGATGAGCTATCGTCTGAATACCGTATTAAGG
Source organism: Dysgonomonas sp. HDW5A (assembly GCF_011299555.1). Taxonomy (NCBI): domain Bacteria; kingdom Pseudomonadati; phylum Bacteroidota; class Bacteroidia; order Bacteroidales; family Dysgonomonadaceae; genus Dysgonomonas; species Dysgonomonas sp. HDW5A. Next base: position 3,329,044 of record NZ_CP049857.1, read on the forward strand.
AATGTAAGAATGGGAAAGAAGCTCTCGAATACATACTGAAAGAGAAGCCCGATTTAATTATCAGCGATGTAATGATGCCCGAAATGGATGGTATTGCCCTTAGTCGAAGAATAAAGCAAAACATCAATATAAATCATATTCCCATTATATTGTTGACTGCTAAATCGAAAACCGAGGATAAGCTCGAAGGGTTAGAAATTGGTGCAGATGCCTATCTGGTGAAACCTTTTAATACCGATATTTTAAAGCAAACGATAAGCAATCTGATTGCAAATAGGGAGCGGTTGAAAAGTAAATTTACAGGTAGTCAGCAACAGGAAGATAAGATAGATAAGATAGAAATGAAGTCTGCCGATGAAATCTTAATAGAAAAGGTGATGAAGGTTATCAATGCAGACCTTTCCAATCCCGATCTGAATGTGGAAATGCTTGCAAGCAGTGTTGGAATAAGCCGTGTGCATATGCACCGAAAACTAAAGGAACTAACGAACCAATCGGCTCGTGATTTTATTCGGGGAATAAGGCTTAAGCAGGCGGCTACATTGTTGACAAGTAAAAAGCTGTCTGTTTCGGAAGTGGCTTATGCTACGGGATTTTCCAACTTATCGCATTTCTCTAATTCATTTAAGGAATTCTATGGAATGTCGCCTTCGGAGTATATTAATGCGAATCTTTCGCCGGAGTCTGATTAATAGATGATAATGTAAATGATGGAACAAATGTTCTATTTTTCATTACGCTCAGTACAAAGCCTTTTTGATTTAAGCTTGCATTCTAAACGGCTCATCATCCGTCAGGCTTCCGACCTTGTCGATTGTGCGGGGTACTCGCAGGGCGAATGAAAGCGTTAAGAAACAAAACATAGATTAAATATCAGCTAAGTATTCACGGGGAGTTTTCCCAAATTCGGCTTGAAAGCATTTTGAGAAATACGAATGATTAGAGAATCCGACCATGTACATAACTTCTGCTATGGTAAATTTCTTTTGAGCCAACAGCATCGCAGCTTTCTTGATACGGATAGAACGTATATATTCAACAGGCGACATACCTGTCAATTGTTTTATTTTGCGATACACCTGCTTGGAACTGATACCCGAAATTGTACATAAAAGGTTTACATTGAGATCTGAATCATCGATGCGATCTTCTATTATTTGGGTAATTTCGGACAGGAATTTTTCGTCCAGCGATGTAACCTCTGTAACTTTCGGAGTAGTTATATTTTCGATTCTCAATTTATCCTCTATCTGCTGCTTACTTTTTAATAGTTGCTCTATTCTCGATAATAATATTTGAGGATCGAACGGCTTAGGAATAAAAGCATCTACATTAATATTTATGCTTTCCAATTCCGTTGTTTTATCATCTTTGGCCGTCAGCAGAATAATAGGAATAGTAGAGGTCGGTATATGCTTACGTATGCGACGGCTCATTTCCAATCCATCCATAATGGGCATCATTACATCTGCAATAATCAAGTCAGGATGAAGATTTAAGCTCATCTCCATACCCATTTTTCCATTGTGAGCTATTTCAATTCGATATTTACTAGTAAGTACCTGACTGATAAAATCGGCTATTTCGGCATTATCATCGACTATCAAAATCAGAGGTCTATTTGATTCATCGTTCTCACCCTCATCAATCAAGAATTGATTGTCAGTTGCAGCCTCATTTTTCAGAGGAAGTGATATAGTAATTGTAGTTCCCTTATTTTCTTCTGACTCTACGGTTATTTTTCCACCATGCTGCTCGGTATATGTTTTCACCAAATACAAGCCAATACCTGTTCCGTCTTTATCTTTTGCCGTTTTAGACGATTGATAAAAGCGTTTAAACACATACGGTATTTCTTGTTGCGGAATACCAATACCTGTATCGCTTACAGATAGTTCGAGTATATTTTCGTCCTCTTTACAAGTCAAAGAAAATACAACACTGCCCTTGTCAGAGGTATATTTACAGGCATTCGAAAGTAAATTGTTCAGTACCGATTCTATTTTCAGGACATCAATCCGTATATATATTTTCTCCTTATTGGTATGGAATGAGAAATTGATATTTTTCGCCTTATATCCTTCTTCATAAATAGAAAAAAGACTCTTTGCAAACTCGACAAATTCAACCTTCGAGAATATCAGATTCGAATTTGTACTACTATCGGTTCTATTAAAATCGAGTACCTGCCTGATTAGTGAGTTTAATTTCAAAGCATTGCGTTGCACACCCTCTAATTGCTTTTTCTTTTGCGAATCTTTTATATCGAGTAATAATTGGCTGACAGGTGCTATTATCAAACTCAGAGGAGTTTTAAACTCGTGAGATACATTGGTGAAGAAGTCTATTTTAAGATTCGATAGTTCAAGAGTCTTCTCTTTTTCGATCCTTTCTATCCTCAGATTATTTCTTACCCTGAAAAAGTTTATCACCCACAGTATCAATGCCACAAAAAGTAATACATAAAAACTTTTCGCCCAAAATGTATAATACCACGGCGGAGTAATATGGATAGTGAAAGAATATTCAACATCTGATGGCTTACCCGATACATCCAGTTTAGTTATTATCAGATGATATTTACCATATTCTAAGTTAGAATACGATATTCTGTTTGTATTATGGCTCAATATATTCCAGTCCTTATCAACCTCTTCGAGTTTATAGACAAACTTATTTTCTTCTTCCTCCGAATAGATTAAATCGGAAAATTCAAAAGTCAGATTGTTCTGTTTATAGTTTAACTCTATACCCTTCATATGCCTGATGCTGTTGCCTTCGAGATTATACAGCTGATCGTTTATATACAAAGCCGTTAAGACAATAGGTGAATAAGAGTGATCACCTTTCAGCATATAGGGAGATAAAATCGCCAATTCATCTACGCCTCCGAGATAAATCTTATTATTCTGACTATCAAAAAATCCGCTAGTGAATGACTTGCCCGTTGCATTGAGCCTCTGTACATTATAAGTATACTTATCAACCACCCAAATACCATCGGTCGTAGACAGCCATATGTGCGAACCTTCCTCAATCATACAGAGTATTTCACTATCTCCAAAAGCATCAAACCGAATAGACTCCAAAGTATCATCTTCAGGATTTATACGTACTAATCCCCCTCTGAATCCTGCCCAGATAAAGCCTTCCTTATCACAGATTATGTAATTGGGATTTTTATTTTTCGTACTGTATTCAATAGGTATTTTAGTTATCTTTTTTGTCTTGATATCAATTTTATCAATACCATTGTTGTATAGTAATACCCATGTGTTACCCCGATGATCGGGTATTATTTGATTTATAAAATTTCCCGAAAGTCCATCAGTTGTCGAAAAATTATATTCGGCAATATATGTACCCGATGATTTCAGAAGCTTCTGCTTATCTACCACAAATACTCCCCCCAAGCAAGTTGCAATCCACAAACGATTATTATCATCCTCAAACATATGGTATGCCCAATTCGAATTATAGGTATGCGTACTGTCTATAATATTGTAATGTACAAACTGCTTTGTATTGTAGTCATACCTGTTGATGCTGCCATCGGTAGCTATCCAAAGATTGTGGTCTTTATCCTCATAAATTTGCCTGATTCGGTTGTGCGATATCGGATATTTTTTATCTCCCATCCGATACCAAATCGCATTTTGAGGCTCATCGGTTAAAGAAGAAGTTCGGATCAACCCATTCGTACCTCCAAGCCAATAATTATTTCGGGAATCTTTATAAAGGGCATAAAAGCGGTTACCATCGCCCACTCCCGTTATTTGAGAAATGGGTATCGGCTGAAATATTTTATTGAATCTTGCCAATGATACACCATAATCTGTTCCCAACCAGATATTATTCTCTTTATCAATAAATATACCCCAGATAATATTATTTATAAGTGATTTTTCGTTTCGTGAATCATGGACAATATGTTGAACTTCTTTCGTTTGTTGATCGTATATGTATAAACCATTGTCGGTTCCGATCAAAAGCTGATTATTGGAATCTATCGCCAATGATTTTATCGAATTGTTATGAAAAAAACTTATCTCTTCCGCAGATTTCGTTTTAGGATCGTATCTGAACAGAGCACCTTCGGTTCCAATCCAGATACAATCATGTGCAACATCTTCATATAAAGAATTGACAAACAGATTGCTTCTTCTTAAATCAGTAGGTAAGTTTATTTTCTGAAACTTATCGGAGCGTGGTATATACTGACAAAATCCATCATATGTACCCACATAAAGGGTGTTGTTTTTTGTTTTTATGATAGAGTAAATCGTTTTATGAGGCAAGCCAGTATCTTTCTTATCGCTCACATTTTCGAGCTTCCTATCCTTTAAATCGTAACGGAATAGCCCATTGAGCGAACCTATCCATAATACATTATCAAACGTGGCTAATGCCCTGACATCCGATGGAAATTGAATATTGGGTATTTCTTCGTATTGGTCTGTCTTGTAATTGTAGAAAAGTACACCATTGTCTGTCCCCAAACATAAATGATTGTCATCTAAAGGAATAATACAGTATATTAACGTATTCGATTTTTCGTTAGTCGTGAAGTGGGCTTGAGAAGAATACCCGTCGTAGCTAAAAAGTCCTTTATTGGAACCAATCCAGATTAACCCTTGTGAATCCTGTGCAAAACAATTGATAACAGATGTCTCAGCACCTAAGCTTATATTCTTAAAAGCCTGATAATTTATTTTTTGCCCCCAAAGAGATATGCAGGTAAAAATAAAAAAGAAGAGACTAAACGAAAATTTTCTGTACATCAAGTATGAAGAATAAGGATTTCTACAAATGTAAGTTTTTTTGATTAAGTTCAAATAAAACAGATGAGAAGATAAAACCTTTTAGGCTACAGAAATCCTGTAGAAGAATAATAGCCTTTTAATCCTCCATTTTCATAGTTTTGACTTTTGAAGTATTTCTTTGACAGCGATTTCCAGATTGTTGGGTGAAATAATTTTTGCAATATCAATATAAGACAAATACCATCGGGCAAATCGATCTATCGAAAAGATCATAAAATGTAGTTCGACCTTATCTTCGTTATCCTTTTCGGCAATCAATCCCTGATAGTATTTACTATCATCAATAAAAGTCAAATCGTTCTTACTAACTTCAAGAATCACTTCTAGTAAATTGTCTTTATCTTTCAACGATTTTAATAATGAATTTAAAGGAGGATGCTCCTGCTCAAAATCTTCATCTGTGTTAATAATCTCCTGAATCCTGTTTACCCGAAACGTGCGATAATCTTTCTTAGTATTACAGAACGCAATAAGATACCAATGAGACATCGAAAAAAAGATACCAATCGGATCTACCTTTCGAATACTTACTTCTTGCCTGTTATATGAGAAATAAGAGATCTGAACCTTTTTACGCTTAGATATTTCACACATTAAGAGTTGCAGGATATTCTGAGAGTCTGAAGGATTTTTAAACTGGAGATCAAGAGAAGATACATTATCAGTAAAATTATCCATAGCTTTCATATCCGCCAATCGCATAACCGATTTAATCTTTTCTATCCCCGATTTATACCCTTCCTTAAAACCGGCATCCGAAAATCGGTCTACCAGTTTCTCTGCTGCCAAAAAGGCAAATGCTTCTTTTTCAGTAAACATAAGCGGTGGTAATTTAAAACCTTCGACTAAAGAAAAACCCATACGTGAATCTCCCGCAATTGGGATACCTGCTTCATCCAACGCTTTCATATCCCGATAGACTGTTCGGGGAGTGATGCCAAAACGATTGGTAATTTGCTTCATATTCACTGATGACGATGATTGAAGCATAATCAAAATAGCAGACAGGCGGTCGATTCTATTCATATTCTATCTTTGAGTATAATATGCAAAAATAGAATATATTGGAAGAATAACTCATTTTCGTCCAATATATTCTTTATTATCAATCAAATGTAATCTTATGCCGAATAGTCGTCGTCAGTCATCATAATAAGCCATCGGATACCAAACTTATCTACGACCTCGCCGATAGCTTCCGAGAAGAATGTCTTTTCTAGAGGTGTTATAACCTCTCCGCCTTGAGATAAAAGATCGAAAGTACGGTGTAATTCTTCCAAATCGGTAAACACTAACACTTGCTTAGCATTATTTCCACCGTTGACTGTTTGTCCATTATCAGCATCCTGCCCACCAATTTCGAAATACTTTGTTTTTAGAACCATATGAGAAATTTTTTCCCCCTCCTGTTCGTTCACCTGAATGCTTTTATCCTCTGCTTTTCTGAATAGAAAAACAATATCGCCATTAAAAGCATCTTTATACAAGTTGAATGCAGCTTCGCATGTTCCGGAAAAAACCAGTTGTAATTTAAGTTTCATAATCATTTATTTTTGTTGTACACATTATCTTATCGAGAGCAAATATAAATGGGAATAGAGACAACCCTATGTCGCAGTTTTTTAAATAATTCTACGAATTTCTTTATATTTAAGGTTTCAAACTTTGTATTGCTTTTGAACTGTTATAATCATAAATTGTTGCAATAAACAATTTATGACTATACATATATACAACAACCAAAATAACAGACCGAATATGATAGAATATCGCAAAGCGACACCCGATGATGCCTCTTTACTGGCACAAACAAGGGTTCAATTTCTGAATGAAGTAAATAGTAATAGTACAGGTGATGATAACGAAGAATTATTTATCAATAATAAGATATACTTCGAAAAGGCTTTTCAGGACAAGAGTTTTGTTGCATGGATAGCTTTTGATAATAATGAAATTGCAGCAACAAGTGGCTTAACTCTGTTTTCATTACCTCCTAACAGAAGCTGCCCCGATGGTAAGGTGGCTTATATAAGCAACATGTATACATTACCCAACTACCGGGGAAAAAGTATTGCTTCACATATTTTTTCGTTAATTATGAACGAAGCTAAAGGTTTGGGTTATACTAAAGTGATACTGCATGCAACTGATTTAGGAAGACCAATTTATACTAAATTTGGGTTCGTGGATTCTAAAGATGAAATGATATATTATTTTAAAAACTGATTTGTATAATTACTTTCATCCTATTTAGAACAATGTTTTCTGATTTGTTCTTAAAAGCTTCATCTCTTTATCTGTGATAATATCATTTTCATGAGGGTATCCTAAAAGTTTAGGCGAGTTTTTGTCATGTAATCTCATGTTTCGGTATACTTTATCGTTATTGGTAGTTGCATAACAATAAATACAGCCATGAGGGCAGCTATCATAAGTGCCAATGTCTATACTTTCAATGCAATTACACATGAGCCGTTGATTTTTATCCTTCTTTGAAACAATCGGACAACCTATAATTTGCTCTATCATTTCTTTATCGATACAAGCACCATGTAAAATATCAAACTCGCTTAAATCAATATCTTCAGCACAAGTTTCAAGTTTGAGATGAGTTCCCGATACTGTTTGAGATAAAGATTTCATTATTTGCCTGATCTCATACTCGGACATCGGGCTTATATGAAATTTATTGAAGATGTTTTTTATGTGGGAATAATGGTCTATAAAGCTGATTATACATTTACCTGTGTAATCTTTTAACTGCGAAGCCATTTGAAAGAATGCTTCCTGATGAAATTCAATAGAGTGTTTCTCATTAATGAAAATAGGATCGTATCTCCAAACAATTTTATCAGGTCCTATTTTATCCGACAATTGCTTGAATATTTCTATACGCTTGGCAACCGGAGGCAATTTTGCTTCAATATCATTTTCATAAGGCGTTAGTGTAAATTGGAAATAGTATTTGTACTCCTTCAATTCGTCAAGCCTAGCAATCATCGGATATGGATTCTTCGACCAGAAGATCAAACAATCTATCACATGGGGGTTCAACAGTACTTTACTGAATCTGTTAGGATTACGGGGATTTTGTACAAGCACATACCCCTCAGCCAAACGATTAAAGAACCAATCGGAATATAAAGCAGGAATATCTGTACGTCTACTTACACTTACAATCATATCCCATCCTTATATTCTATTTGCCTATTAAATACTTTTTGTAGAAACACATTCAGTTTCCTGATACATCTCTTTGAGTATTTTTATTTCTTTTGCATGACCATCCAATTCATTCGGAGTTTCGAGATAGAAAGGCAAATGAGTCAGTTTAGGGTGATTAATTATACGCTTCATGGTTTCGAGTCCTATCGATCCTTCTCCAATGGTAGCATGTCTGTCTTTACCACTTCCCATAGGATTCATACTGTCATTCAAATGTATGGCATATAATCTCTCTAATCCTATTACTTTATCGAAATGAGTAAGTACCCCATTCAGATCATTTACAATATCATAACCGGCATCATATATATGGCAGGTATCAAGACAAACTCCCATTTTATCCTGTAAATGAATACCATCTAATATCAGTCTCAACTCCTCAAAAGTTCTGCCCACTTCGCTACCTTTACCTGCCATGGTTTCGAGCAATACGATAGTAGTTTGTTCGGGAGTAATAATACTGTTCAATGCTTCTATAATCTGACCAATGGCTATATCTATAGGTTGTGAAGTATAACTGCCGGGATGAAAATTATACAATTTGCAAGGCAGTTGTTCCATTCTTAGTAAATCATCGGTCATCATTTCACGCCCAAACTGCCTTGTACGCGGTTCGGCAGAGCACAGGTTCAAAGTATATGGTGCATGTGCCAATATGGGGGCAAAGTTATTTGCTTCCATTAATTGAGCTAAAGCTTGGGCATCTTTCGGGTCTATTGCTTTTGCACTTCCTCCCCGTGGATTACGAGTGAAAAACTGAAAAGTATTTGCTCCAATACTTAGTGCATCCTTACCCATGGCTTCAAAGCCTTTCGATATTGACAAATGACATCCTATATTCAACATTTTGTATTCTTATTTATTTGTTATAAGGTCAAAGACCTTTTTATTAAGTCATTAAGCATATAAAGACTATCCTTTTATGCACCTTCCGGCATATAAAGATAGTCCATATATTATTTACTTTGATGTCTATTAACAACAATTATCAATAGACAAAACTTAAGATAGTAGATTTATAATAGATGATTCTATTTACGATGTTCTACCCAAACCAGTTGAGAAATATCATACCCTAAACTTTCAGCCTTCTTGAGATAGGCTTGTTTTACTTTTTCGGGCATGGTTGGTTTTCGGGAAAGTATCCATAAATATTTAAGGCTTTTGCCTGCTACCAAAGCATATTTATAATCGGAATCAATAGCAATTACATTATAGCCTGCATAGAATGGACCGAAAAACGAAACTTTAAGTTTTGCTTCATCCGACGAACCTACAAATTTAGCTTTACCAATTGCTTCTTGTTCTTTATTTTTTACGTAATTGTATCCTCTGTTGACGACTTTAATACTTCCGTCTTCATTTACAGAATATTCAGCGGTTGTATTATTCATATTCTTCTCATAGCGAAAATCCAAACGTGCTATTTCATACCATTTACCCAGGTATTTTTCTTTATCGAATGGTTTTACAGCCACAACACCTTTGGGGATTGTTTTGCACGAACTGAGTGCAAAAGCCAACGTTGCCCCCACAGCTAATACCGAACAGCCAATTAATAAATCTCTATTTTTCATAATCCGAACTATTTTAAGTAAACGAAAATATTTAATGATATATTTTAAAAATACAACTATTTATCGCTGCTTTAATAACCAAAGTAATAAATAGTTCTAAAAACTTAATTTCTCTATTGATAAATAATCTATTTTATATAGAAGAAGGCAGATATCTCTGCCTTCCGTATTACTAATTATATTTGCCGAGATTATATTTTAGAACTCGCTTTTTATATTGAATTTATCAGACGTTCTTCTTTCGGAACAGCGATATAATCCAAAGTAGAACAACGGCTCCTACTACCGACATGATTAGTGTTCCGATGATGCCGCCCGTGGTAATACCCAATAAGCCGTAAAGCCATCCACCCAAAACACTACCGATCAAACCGATTATTAAATTAATAAAGAAGCCGAAACCATTGCCTTTCATTAACCAACCGGCAATAGCTCCTGCCGAAACTCCTATAATTATTGACCAAATAATTCCATAACCTTCCATAATATACTTGTTTTAATTAATATTGATTTAGACATTAATCTTTGTGATAAATAAATCAACTACAATTAAAACAATATAAAACAAAGTTTTGTTCGATATCATCTATTGAACCCAATTGCCAAAACATGACACATATCGTTTCTTGGAAAGCCCATCAGCAAATAATTCCTTTAATTTTCCGACAAAAAAACAGGCTTGTATGGAGATACAAGCCTGTTCTATATATACTATTCTTAATACTGTTACTTATTCCATACTCTTGGAGCAGGAACAGGTTTAAGAGGCTCTCTGTTTTTAAGCTCTTTTGTCACCTCCTCAATTGCTCTATCAAGTTGTTGATCTTCGCCCGCCCACTCTTTAACAGGATCGTTGTCTATCAAAATATCTGGATCGACACCATGATTTTCGATAATCCATTGCCCTGTTTTGGCATCGTAACTTGTAAAGAATGGTACTCGTATATCCGTTCCATCAATAAATGGTAAAGAACCCGATATACCAACTATACCGCCCCAAGTACGTGTACCGATAAGTTTACCTAAGCCCAGGGCACGGAATCCCCAAGGAAAAAGGTCTCCATCGGAAGCCGAATATTTATTGATCAAACATACCTTAGGTCCTACCTGAACTGCATCGGGCACAGTACCTACACGAGTCGAGCCACGACGCATAGTCAAACGGTAAGGCTCACGAGCCAAACGTTCCAAAATCATGGGCGATACATTACCTCCTCCGTTTGCTCTATCATCAATAATCAAACCTTCTTTATCTAATTGAGGATAAAAATAACGTGCAAACTCATTTAATCCCTCCACTCCCATATCGGGAATATAGATATAACCTATCTTACCGTTAGAAGCTTTTTCTACTTTCTTAAGGTTGTTTTGAACCCATTCGTAATGATATAGCGAATATTCCTCTGCTAATGGACTGATAACTATTTTACGTGCACCAGCCAACTGAGCTTTACTATTCAATGAAATCTCGGTAGGTACACCCGCTTTTCCGACTAGTAGCGAATACATATCGTTCACGCTGTTAGTAGGAATACCATCAATGGCAACTATAAAGTCTCCTGTTTTGGCATCTATACCTGCATCTGTTAGTGGTGACCGCAGATTTTTGCTCCATGATGCTCCTTGCAGAATCTTTTCGATACGGAAAAAACCACTGTTATCTCTCGATATTTCAGCACCTAACAGGCCTGTATTGATACGTTCGGGACGGTCTACCTCTCCGGGGTTAACATACGCATGTCCGCAGTTCAACTCCCCAATCATTTCACCTATTACATAGTTCAGATCGAGACGGTTCTTTACATAAGGTAAAAGAACGGCATACTTTTCTTTGATTGCTTTCCAATCTACACCATGCATATTTTCTACATAAAATCCGTCACGATACACACGCCAAGCTTCATTAAATATCTGATTCCATTCTTGTGGATAATCTGTCGTAATTTTCATATTCGAAAGATTAACAGGGTCTTTCAAATCGGTTTTCCCTGTTGGAATAGCAGTTATAAATACCTGTTTGTTCTTTAAGAATAATGCTTTCTTATCGTGATTTTCGATATATATAGAAGCACCCTCGGCAATAGTTTCTTCTTTTTGGGTCTTCAGGTCAAATACGGATGCCGATCCGCCTTTGTTATAGTATACTTTAGCACCATCCGAATAAAATCCCCAATAATTAGAAGGCTCGAGAGGTAGTTTGATAATGCGGTCTGTTATTCCGTCAAAGTCTATTTTTACAAAATTTGTAGAATCTTTCTTTTCGGCTCCTGCTTTTTTAGAACCTGTAGTATTATCTGATTTTGGTGCGTTGTTATCTACTTTAACTTCCGCATCTTTCTCTAAGAAAGGCGAAGGGGTTGTTTTCGATAGAAGAGCCATATAAACACCATTTGTATTTGGATATACATGATTCCATTCTTTAGATCCATAGATTGGATTAAAGCCACGTGCGGAAGCAAATATCAGATATTTACCGTCTTTACTGAAAACAGGACTGTATGATTCATACCATTTATCGGTAACAGCAGTTTCTTTCTTCTCTGCAATATTGAATACATATATTACATTGAATTCATTCGATTCGCTACGAGTATAAGTCAGCCATTTATTATCAGGAGAGAAAGACACTCCACGAGGCTCACTTACTGGATCAGTTAATAGTACCGTTTTTTGTTTTGTCGCAACATTCAACAAATTAATCCTGTTCTTTCGATCCGTATATACTATTGATTTTGAATCGGGGCTCCAACTGAAATCACGTATATAAGTATCATTATTAGAGGTCAGTTGTACAGGTTCCGAGCCTGTTGCATCCTGTATGTACAATTCGGTTTCGCCTGTTTTATCCGAAATATAAGCAATGGATTTTCCGTCGGGCGACCATTGTGCATTTCTATCATGTGCGCCGGGAGATCGTGTCATATTTTTAGTTACACCTTTATCGGCAGGAAGGTTAAATACTTCTCCACGAGCTGTCACAACAAGACGCTCTCCATCGGGCGACAGGCTTACAGCACTGATATATTTCTCTCCATTCTTGATTTCGCTACGTGCATAAATATTATCCGAAGACAGTGTGATATCAACCTTCACCGGCTGTTTGTTTCCGGCATCCAGCTTATAGATATATCCGCCGTTTTCGAATACAATTGTATTACCATGATATGTGGGAAATTTCACATCATACTCCGTGAAGTTGGTTACTTTAGAGGTTTGTTTAGTCTTCGTATTATAAACGAAAATATTCATGGTACGGTCTCTATCCGATATAAAATAAATTTCATCACCAATCCACATAGGCATAATATCCTGTGCGTCGTTATTCGTTATATTTTCAACTGATTTGGTAGCAGGATCATACACCCAGATATCATCTGCCATACCACCTTTATAATATTTCCATGTACGGAATTCACGCATCACACGATTATAAGCTAGCTTTTTACCATCAGGCGAATAGCTGCAAAAGCCACCTTCGGGTAATGGAATAGTTTCCGACAGTCCACCTTGGTTGCTTACCTGCTTCAGTTTTCCTGTAAATCCATCGCTTATGCGATTGCGATACACAATGTTTTTGCCGTCGGGAGTCCATGCCATAACAATATTATTAGGTCCCATGCGGTCGCCAATATCATCGCGGCTATTGGTTGCAGTATACGTAAGGCGAAGGGGTTCTCCTCCCGATGAGGGTATTGTAAATACCTCGGTATTACCATCGTATTGTCCTGTAAAGGCAATGGTTTTGCCATCGGGCGAAAATTTAGGAAACATCTCATATCCGACATGAGAAGTCAAACGTTGAGCTTCACCTCCATTGATGGATGTTTTATACAAATCGCCGGCATACGAAAATACAATCTCCTGACCATTTGTGGCAGGAAAACGCAGTAAACGTGCTTCTTGAGCCAATATCTGCGGCAAGAAACAGATCGCAAATACCAAAAATAACATTATCTTTTTTCTTGTAATCATAATATAATAATGTAGGAGTTAATTTTTCATATAAAAACAAAGGTAAAGGTTTGTAGCGAAAGAAAAACAGTTTATTCTATTTTTCACCGTAGATCAAACCAAATCTATCTATAAAAATATATTACTTCGCTTTTTGATATTGTGTAAATAAGGGTTACCCATCCGGATAACCCTTACTCCCAAAAACATAAACCTGAAATTAACAATTAAAATTCCACTATATTCCAAAAACTCTGCTTCGTATTTAATTCATTGTCAAAAACAAGGGGATAATCATACCTATTCGGCACAGGAAAGTTGTGCAACCATGTATAATTATCTGCCAATCCCCAGAAAGTAACACTACTGATTTTTCCTTTATTGGCACGGAACACTTCGAATATCATTTTATAAACATCAGCTTGTTGTTTCGCCAACTCGGGAGTCCATGCACGGGTTTCTTTTACCTGATTTTTGACTCCTTCGCCGTGATATGTCGTATAAACCGTAAGGTCTAGCTCTGTTATATGAATCTCAAGTCCTAAGGATGAAAACATATCTATCGATTTTTGAATATCTTCACGTGTAATGTCCTGCATACTCCAATGTCCCTGCATACCCACTCCATGAATGGGGACTCCCGCTTCTTTCAATCGTTTAAGCAATTGATATGCTTTCTCTCGTTTTTGAGGCTGAACAAGGTTGTAGTCATTATAAAATAACTTTACATTGGGGTTTATACGATGAGCAGTTCTAAAAGCACGCTCTATAAATGCTTCTTTGCATGCCTTATACCAAGGGCTGTCTGTTCGGTAAAACTCATCAGGCTTGTCAGATAATGCTTCGTTTACTACATCCCAGCAATACACATCGTCTTTGAAATGAGTCATCACATCGGTCATGTACTTCTCCATACGATTGTAGAGTGCTGTTGAATCAAGTGGATTGCCATTATCGTCTAAGAAAAACCATTCGGGCGTCTGATTGTGCCAAACAAGAGTATGTCCACGCAGCTTCATATTATTCTCACGAGCGAAACCGACAATGCGATTGGCATTCTTATAATTGTATCCTCCACTCTTTACCAGTAAATTGGCAGGTTTCATATCATTCTCTGCCGTCAGACTATTAAACTGCTTCTTTACCATGGCAGCTTCCTGACCGGCAAGGTGATTCATCGATACAGCAACACCCATTTGAAAATCATCTTTATACACTTCTTTCAAGGCAGGAATTACATTTGCCGAAGAAGCATACATGCCTATCATTACTCCTGTGAAGCCTCCCGCCGATTGTGTACTCAGATTTTTGGAATCTACATCTTCAGCAACTGCTTGCCATGTCTTTCCTGAATCGAAAGAGGCGAAAAAGCTGTATTTATCATTGTCTCCTGTAATCCTTAATTTTAGAGGGGTTTGTAAATATTTGTCAGGTATCGGAATTTGAGCTATGCGTTTTCTTTCTTTTTCCGAACGATCCAATACAAGTACCGCTTTGCTATTATCTATTGTTTTCCCGAAAACAAAATTAAATGTTTCGTTTTGATAACACACCAGTCCTGCTAGATCATGAGAGTTTTCAGGTATAAACAGTACTTCTGTTTCAGCCTCAAAAACAAGGTGTTGCTGACGGCGACCAATAAAAGCCGGATTATCCACATCGTAAATACTTCGGGGTATAGCGTCCAGTATAAGGTTACCATTTTTCAATTGCCACCATTCGCCACGAGGGGTACGTATAGATAACCACTCGTTTGCCAACGTATTTAGTTCAAAGTCATCTCTCCAAGTAAAGTTACCTGAGAAAAAGTTTGTACCATTCGGGGCAAGCCCTTTTTTCTTCACAACAGTGGGAACCGGAATCCCTTTCTCCAGAATTATTGGAAAGCCATCTTTCCACTTTACAGGCAACAGAAACGTTTCACGTCCTGTATTATAATGATTTCCCTCATAAGGGCGGCATCCTAAAAATACGGCGTACCACTCTCCCGTGGGAGTTTCTATCAAATCGGCATGACCTACACTGGTTACTATATCAGGACGAGGTTCTGCCATGTCTCGCTGGGTGAGGATAGGGTTGTTTTCATAAGGAACATAAGTACCTTTTACATTGTCGGAACGAAGAATCACTTCCGAATGGTTTACGCTTGTACCTCCTTCGGCAGCCATCAGATAATACTTACCATTTACTTTATATATATGAGGACCTTCTATCCAAACAGGCTTTTTACTGCGGTCTACACCTCCGTCTAGCAGTAATTTACGCTCTCCGAATGTCTTGTCGGTTTGTGTATCATAATCATGTATCCATATTGCTCTGTGCCCGTTCCATTCGGGAGTTCCTTCGGGTGCATCGTTATGTATAATGTATGCTTTGCCATCATCGTCAAAAAATAAAGAGGGGTCTATTCCTCCGACGTTGGGAAGTAGTATCGGTTCAGACCAATCGTTCAGCTTAGGGTCTTTGGTTTTTACTATAAAGTTACCGATACCATCTACACTTGTAGTTATCATATAGAAAGTATCGTTGTGCTTGTTATATTGTATATCGGGTGCATATATTCCTCCTGACAATCGAACACCATCCAATTGGAGTTGCGAAGGACGGTTCAATACAAAACCAATTTGAGTCCAGTTCACCAAATCGGTACTGTGTAATATGGGTACTCCGGGATAGTACGAAAAAGTAGAATGTACCATGTAATAGTCGTTTCCCTTGCGGCATATACTGGGGTCGGGATAAAACCCACTGACAATCGGATTAAAAAACTCATTTTTCGGATCAATTTTTCGATTAAATCGGCTGTCATTGCCTTTGTATTCAAAATAATCAAATTTGGCCTGATTAGTTTGTGCCTGAACATTTGTATTCGCTAAAGGCGTAAATTGAAAACC
This sequence comes from Dysgonomonas sp. HDW5A, assembly GCF_011299555.1. Classification (NCBI taxonomy): domain Bacteria; kingdom Pseudomonadati; phylum Bacteroidota; class Bacteroidia; order Bacteroidales; family Dysgonomonadaceae; genus Dysgonomonas; species Dysgonomonas sp. HDW5A. The sequence continues at coordinate 3,345,514 of NZ_CP049857.1, forward strand.
GATAGTCGTAACCAGTATTAGTTTTAAAATTTTCTGCATAATATGATAGAAATATGATGATATGCAAATGTAGAGTGAGTACAATAACACTCAAAAGATTCTTGTTACACATCCTTTCAAGTACGCAACCTCAGCTTCTTTATTTGTAACATTTACTTTCCTGTTTGTTACAAACCAAAATACTGCAAAATATTAATGCCAGTTAGTAGTTAGATGTATATGAATATTCTATTTTACTAATTTACCCTATCGGGTTTGTTTGTCCTCTTGCCCAAAGCTTTTTTGATTCCTTTTGTTCCTTTGGGTAAAAGAAATACAAGTAATCTTTGATTACGCGTTAGGAAAAACGGATATATAATATAATTACAATACTGATTGTTGCTGTTTATCAGTGTTATACGATATAGTTTGTCGATAGGTTAAATCTTTCCCATGTCCTTTTTATATCCTTTTATGTCCAATTTGTGACGGTCATTAATGGTTATTAGAGCCTATATTTGCTATTAATCGAGCCTGATCTAAAACCGTTAATACGAAATATACCATGAAAGTTTTTTTTATAGCCTTAATGTGCTTGCTATTCTCGTATCCGATATTTGCTCAAAAGGAGGATAAAATTGCAACTATTTATATAGACAAAGACGGAGTCATGCGATGGTCGGACTCTCATTCCGAAGCATCTTTCTATGGTGTAAATTATACATTGCCTTTTGCCCATGCTTACAGGGCGATGAACTATCTGGGGAAAGACCATAAAGAAGCCATTGATAGAGATGTATATCATTTATCCCGATTAGGATTTAATGCGTATCGCATACATGTGTGGGATGTTGAGATTTCGGATGCTAGAGGGCAACTATTGGAAAATGAACACCTGAACTTGTTGGACTATCTGATTTCAAAACTGAAAGAACGAAACATTCGGATATTGATTACTACTATGACCAATTTTGGCAATGGTTATCCCGAACGAAATCAGAATACAGGAGCATTTACCTATCTATATGATAAATGCCAGATACATAACAATCCCGAAGCTATTGCAGCTCAGGAGAATTATATCGGGCAATTGGTAAAACACTTAAACCCATATACTAAACAATCGTATAAAGACGATCCGTTTATAATAGGGTTTGAGATTAATAATGAGCCTTGCCACTCGGGAACTCCTGCCCAAACCGAAGAATATATAAACAAGATGCTGGCAGTACTCAAAAAAGCAGGAAATAAGAAGCCCGTCTTTTATAATGTGAGTCACAATATGTCACACACAGAAGCCTATTACAAAACCGATATACAAGGCACTACCTATCAGTGGTATCCTATCGGATTGGTTGCAGGGCATACACGCAAAGGAAACTTCCTGCCTTATGTAGATCAATATGATATCCCTTTTTCGAATTTGAAGAACTTCGATAAGAAGGCAAAAGCCGTATATGAGTTCGATCCTGCTGATATAACCTATTCGTATATGTACCCTGCCATGGCTCGTACATTCAGAAGTAAAGGGTTTCAGTGGATTACTCAATTTGCTTATGATCCTATGGATATGGCTTGGGCTAATACCGAATATCAGACTCACTTTCTGAACTTGGCATATACACCCAATAAGGCGATCAGCATGAAAATAGCTGCCGAAGTAGCTTATTTAATTCCCCGAAATCAAAAATTCAATACATATCCACAAGACACTATTTTCGATAAATTTCAAGTAAGTTATTTGCAGGATTTGAGTGTATTGAACAGTGGTGATAGATTTTTCTATTCTAATAATACGATAGCTAAACCAATTGCTCCCGAACAGTTGAAGTCGATTGCCGGATGTGGAAGTTCTCCCATAGTTAGTTACGAAGGAACAGGCGCTTATTTTATCGACCAATTAGAAGATGGAGTTTGGCGATTGGAAGTAATGCCCGATGCAGTTCAGATACAAGATCCTTTCGAAAAGCCATCTTTGGATAAAGAGGTAGTAACTATTGCTTGGAATGAATGGAATATGAATATTAAATTATCTCAATTAGGCGAAAATTTTAAAGTAGCAGCTATTAACAAAGGAAACCATTTCAATAAAATATCCAATGGAACAAGTATTGCTATAAAACCGGGAGTGTATTTGCTGACTCAAGCAAATTATATGCCTAAAGATAAATGGGATGTAAATACTAAATGGAAGAACATCACTTTAGGAGAATATGTTGCTCCCGAAGCACGTGCAAAAACTTTCTCAGTAGTTCATCATCCTGATAAAGTAATAGAAGCTGATAAATCTTTACAGATAGAAGCCAATATTGTAGGACCTGCATTCCCTGATTCGGTGATTATTTATACAGATAAAGTATCGTTTTGGTCAGATAAGAATCCCTATATAAAAATGAATCGTACGCATGGATATACTTATCAAGCAACCATTCCTGCGGTGATGATCGGGGAAGGAGTATTCAGATACAATATTATAGTATGCGAGGGCAGTAAGAATTATACATTTCCTGCGGGTATAGAAGGAAACCCTCTTGATTGGAATTTCTATCAGTCTAAATATTACGAAAGCAGGGTAGTGTCACCTACCAGTCCAATTGAATTGGCAAAGATCACAGATGAGTATAGTGATATTGAAGCTTATGGAGTACCTGAAACTTCATATATAACCCGAAAATTAAATGTGAGTAATTTAACTGAAAGTAATTCGCTGAACTTTAACTTCAAAATAAAAGACCCAGACGCACGTTTCTTTTGGAGAAAATATATAAGAGATTACGTTTCAACCAGAAGAGAGCGTTTACAACAAGCCCAATATGTATGTGTCGATATTAAAAATACAGAAGGTATAGACAATTTGAAAATTGGTTTTGTAACTAGTAACGGATTCACTTATACATCGAAAGTTTCTTTAAACGATAAAGGTGTAATAAGGGTTAGATTATCAGACTTGAAACAAGACGTAACTACTTTACTTCCGTCTCCTTATCCGACATTTTTAGAACGGACTTTTATTCCTGACACTCAAATACCATTCAAAATTGGAGACATCGAAATATTGCAAATATCAACAACAGATAATATAACTGAAAAAGCAAATATAGAATTGGGAAGCGTATGGATAGAATAAGATCGCATACCCTTTTACCACTTTGGCAAGTATTATGACCAAAGATAGTTGTCATTAAAAATGTGGGGATTATCCCTATAAGAACAAAACCTTATCTTAAAACATATTTAAACCATGAAGAGATGTATTAATTTGAAGAAACTTGTTCATTTACACTCCATAATAGCACTATTGATTTTAGCGCCATTGGTTGTAAATGCGACACCTCGCCCCATAGAGCAAGAAAGCTTACAGGCGAGTAAAACGATAACCGGAACAGTGATTGACGAAGCTAAAGAACCCATGATTGGTGTCGTGGTAAAAGTGGTGGGTACAACATTGGGAACGGTTACGGATATAGACGGAAAATATTCGATTGCTTTACCTGAGGGTAAGACTGAATTGGAGTTTTCTTTTTTGAGCTACGATGCACAAACGGTATCAGTAACAGGCAAAAATGTTGTAAATATTCAACTACAACCTAAATCACAGCAGATTGCCGAGTTTGTTGTAGTGGGTTATGGTACGCAGCTTAAAAAAGACCTTACAGGTACAGTTACCAGTGTAGGAACTAAAGATTTTAACCCAGGTTTGATAAATTCACCCGAGCAGTTGATAAATGGAAAGGTAGCCGGTGTTCAGATTATGTCTAACAGTGGTTCGCCTTCTGCAGGAAGTACTATCCGTGTTCGTGGAGGTGCCTCGCTTAATGCCAGCAACGATCCTTTGATTGTATTGGATGGAGTACCCTTGGAAAGCGGAGGTATCAGCGGTAACAGCAGCAACTTCCTGAGTTTGATTAACCCCAATGATATAGAAAGTATGAGCGTACTTAAAGATGCCTCTTCTACAGCTATTTACGGATCGAGAGCATCTAATGGGGTTATCATCATAACTACTAAAAAAGGATCATCCAATAAGTTGAATGTTAGTTTCAGCTCAACTCTTTCGTTGCAGAATAAAACAAGAGTAGCAGAAACTCTTTCGCCTCAACAATTCAGAGATTTGATAACTGAACGAGGAAATACTCAGCAAAAAAGCTTATTAGGAGATTACTCTACTAATTGGAACGATGAAATCTATAAAACAGCTTTCGGAACAGATAATAATCTTAGTGTTGCAGGAGGTTTTTCAAAAACAGTTCCGTTTCGATTCTCAGTAGGCTATTATGATCAGGATGGTATTTTGAGAACCGATAATACGAAACGTTATACAGGAAGTGCGGTGGTAAGTCCTTCATTTCTTGAAGACCATCTGAAATTTAATTTCAATGTAAAAGGGTCTGTCAATAAAAATAGCTTTGCCAATACTACAGCTATCTGGAATGCAGCAGCATTTAATCCTACTCAACCCGTTTATTCGGGGAATGATGCTTTTGGAGGTTTTTACGAAAGTTTAGATAATACAGGAGTTCCGGCAACAGGAGCTTTGCTGAATCCCGTAGGATTATTGTTGCAGGAGGAACATTTCAGTACCGTAAAACGTACTATCGGAAACATGGATGTGGATTATAAACTTCACTTTCTACCCGAACTGAAAGCCCATCTTACTTTAGGCTACGATTATGCCAAAGGAGAGGGAACCAACTATATTCCTGCAGAAGCAGCCTTTGCTTACAAAGTAGGAGGTACAGATAATGAATACTCACAGGAGAAAATAAATAAATTATTTACAGGTTATTTAAATTACAACAAAAACCTGAAAAGTATAAAAAGCACATTGGACGTAACAGCAGGATACGATTATCAGTATTGGAGAGCAAAAAGCCCTCAGTTTTTTAACACCAATGTGGCAGGCGAAGTGGTAAGTACATCTGCCGCACAAGACCAGACACACGTGTTAATCTCTTTCTACGGAAGGGTTAATTATTCATACGATTCTAAATATTTATTTACAGGAACTATCCGCCGTGACGGATCGTCACGCTTCAATCCTGATAACAGATGGGGTGTATTCCCTTCGGCAGCCATAGCATGGAGAGCTTCACAGGAACCTTTCCTTGTGGATAATCCTGTAGTAAGCGATTTGAAAGTACGTTTAAGCTATGGTGTAACAGGACAACAGGATGGTATTGGAAACTATTCTTACCTGCCTATTTATACATTAAGTAACGACTATGCCCAATATCAGTTTGGAAATAATTTTTATCACTTGTTCCGTCCAACCACTTATATTTCCGATTTGAAATGGGAGACCACAAGCTCTTATAATGCAGGTTTCGATTTCGGATTCCTCAATAATCGCATCAATGGTACTTTCGATTATTACAATCGTAAAACGAAAGACTTACTGGCAACAGTAGCCGTTCCGGCAGGTACAAATTTTTCCGAAACTGCAACTACTAACGTGGGTAATGTAGAGAGTAACGGGCTGGAATTTGCCTTGAACTTTATCCCTGTTGATAACAAAGACATGACATGGTCTTTCGGATTTAATGCAACTTATCAGAAAGTAAAAATTACTAATCTTACGTTGGTAAAAGACGCAAATTCACCCGGTTCATATACCGGTCCGACAGTGGGAGGACAAGGTTTGCAAATTCTTACCGAAGGATATGCTCCTAATATGTTTTATGTATATAAACAAATATACGATGAGAGTGGAAAACCTTTGGAAGGCATGTTCGCCGATTTGAATGGCGACGGTGTGATCAACGAAAAAGACTTGTATCGCTATCATTCGCCTATGCCCGATTATTTATTGGGATTCAACTCTCAGTTCAGATATCAAAAATGGTCTTTAGGATTTGTGCTTAGAGCCAGTATTGGTAACTATGTGTATAATAATATGGCGGCAAGTTTGGGTGCATGGGAAACAATGCAGTATGTAACATCTGCTATAAACAACCTGTCTACAGATTTTTTGAATACAGGATTTCAAACCCGTCAATATCGCTCCGATTATTATGTGCAAAACGCTTCGTTCCTGAAAATGGATAATATATCGTTGGGATATAATGTGGGTAAAGTATTCAGAGGGCCGAATATGAGAGTAGGAGCATTGATTCAAAATGTATTTACGATAACAAAATACAAAGGAGTCGATCCCGAAATATTAAATGGATTTGACAGTCAGTTCTATCCACGACCAAGAATATTCTCATTGAGTGTTAATCTTGATTTCTAAGGTCTCAGACCTTTTTATGACTTTGGTAAGTGAAACGACCGGAGCCTGTTATGAATTAAAAGTATATCATTAAATACTTTCTAATACTTAATCAATCAAAAGCTGAAGAAATGAAAAAGATAAAATTATTATATATAAGTATGATGGTGATGACACTAGGTTTGTTCTCATCATGCCTCGACGATCTGAATCAGATTCCCCGAATAGAGGAAACATCCGAAACGGTTTATAGTACACCCGAAGGAATCAGACAGGTACTAGCCAAGCTATATGCTTCGCTAGCTATTGCAGGACAGGAAAAAGGAGATGCCAATACTGACCTCGGAGGACAAACCTACAGGGGGTATATGCGTATTTATTTCAATTTGCAGGAATTGCCTACCGACGAAGCTATTTATACATGGGGTGGGGGCGATGCTCTGAATAATGTGCAATTTATGTCGTGGAACTCTTCTGACGAATGGACAGGGGCTATGTATTACCGTATTTATTATACAGTAGCATTGTGTAACGAATTTCTGCGTAATGCTACCGACAGTAGGATTTCGGGATTTTCAGAAGCCGATAAAGAAGAGATCCGAAAATATCGTGCCGAAGCCCGATTCCTGAGATCATTGGTTTATTACCATGCTTTGGATTTTTACGGTAATGTTCCATTTGTAACAGAAGCCGATCCTGTAGGAGCGTTTTTTCCTCCACGTAAAACAAGAGCAGAACTGTTTGATTATATTGAGTCTGAATTGAAAGATATCGAAACTCAATTACCCGAACCTCTGCAAAATGAATTTGGTAGAGTAAGCCGCGCAGCCGCATGGTCGTTATTGGCAAAACTATATCTCAATGCAAAAGTGTATATAGGTACGGATAAAAATACCGAATGCATAACCTATGCCTCTAAAGTTATTGCCGGAGGATATAGCTTGGAGCCTATTTATGCTAACCTCTTTAAAGCAGATAACAATCTGAGAACAAATGAAATTATATATCCGATACAAGCAGACGGGCAAAAAATAACTACTTGGGGATCGACCACCTATATGGTTTCGGGACCTATCGTAGGAGCTATGGTTGCTTCTGATTATGGAGTACAATCGGGTTGGGGAAGTATTCGTACCCGTAAAGAATTTGTGGGCTTGTTTAATGATGTAACGGGAAAGACCGATAAACGGGGTGCATTCTTTACAGAAGGACAAACGTTGGACATTGATGATCCGACTATTCAAACACAAGGATATTCTATTGTGAAGTTTGTCAATAAAACATCGACAGGACAAAACGGCTCGAACTTTGCCGAAGGATTGGTGGATACGGATTTTCCGATGATTCGTCTGGCAGATGTATACTTGATGTATGCTGAGGCTGTAGTAAGAGGCGGAACAGGCGGAAGTAAAGCTCAGGCTCTAGATTATATCAACCTGATACGAAAAAGAGCTTATGGAAACGATTCGGGAAATATAACCTCTGATGATCTGACTCTTAATTTTATTCTGGCAGAAAGAGGTCGTGAATTGTTTTGGGAATGTACACGTAGAACCGACCTTATACGTTTTGGGAAGTTCACAGGTTCTTCTTACATCTGGCAATGGAAAGGTGGAGTACGGGATGGAAAAGCTACTGATAATAAGTACAATCTATTCCCTCTGCCTGTAGCAGATTTAGCCGCAAATCCTAATCTGATACAAAACGAAGGTTATTAAGTAAGTCTGAACCTCAAAATTTTAAAACGAAACATTATGAAATCTTTAAATTTATATATATTCTTATTGCTGGCTACTTTATTGGGTATGTCCTGCGAGAATGACGGAGATAGGGTTGTACTTTCGGGCTTTCAGGAAGCCGAATTGAAAGCAACTGCAACTAATGTTGTATTATCGAATGAAAACAGTGGAAAATTAGTCTTTTCATTGATGTGGGACGCAGGGCAATTGCAAAATACTTATTCCGAAAGATATGGTATTTCGGCAACAGCATTGACAACTACACTTCAGTTTTCAACTCAGAATACATTTAGCGAAGTGAAAGAAGTGGTCGAAACATCCAGTTCTAAATCATACACAGGTAAGGCTCTAAACTCTTTGGCGTTGAGTCTGGGTTTGGAAACAGGTAAAGCAGCTACTATCTTTATACGGCTAAAATCTTCTATTGCAGCTAATATACAACCGTTATTCAGTAATGTGATTGAATTGACAGTTACTCCTTATGAGGAAATCGCATTTTTATACATGCCGGGAGATTTGAGTGGTGGATGGGACAAATATACAACTAAAGTATGTTCTCGTGCCGGAAACGGTGAGTACGAGGGCTTTGTGGAAGCAGCTCAATGGAATAACTTTAAGTTCACTACCGAAATGAGTAGTACTTCGGGTATTACCTATGGATCGTCTCCGACTGACCTTTATGCTCTTGATTATAGTAAAGATCAATGGAATATATGGTTCGAAGAAGGAGGCTATTTCCTTATTAAAGCAAATACCAATACCATGAAGTGGAGTAAAACAGCAATCACAGGCTTTTATGTTACAGGCGAATTTAATGGATGGAATCCGACTGCCAATGCGATGACGTATGATTCTGCTAAAAAACGATGGACTATCACTTGTAATATTACCACTACTTTGTACGGTATCCAAATATTGGCAAATGGAGATTGGGCAATGGCATACGGCGATGATAATAAGAATGGAGAATTGACTCTCGGCGGAGCCAATATAGTAATCAATGAACCGGGTACTTATACCATTACTATGGATTTGAGCAATCCTGAAAAATATACTTATACAATAAAATGAAACCCCGGAGGGTGATTTTACGTAGAGTTACCCTCCTAATAGATAGAATTATGAAATTATCAATAAACAAAATAATAGTAGCACTCGGTTTATGTGCGTTGGTAGGATTTGTTTCTTGCAGTGACGATAACAACGGGTCGTCTATTCCCAACCCTTCAACCGATACTTTTGCTAAAGGAGCCGATGTAAGTTGGATTACCGAAATGGAAGCATCAGGTAAGAAATTCTATAATACAGCAGGAGCCGAAATGGAGGGGATGAAACTTCTGAAGAGTTTGGGTACAAATTCTATCCGTCTTCGAGTATGGGTAAATCCTGCGGATGGTTGGTGTGATACCGACGATCTTTTGGTAAAAGCATACAGAGCTAAAAATCTGGGCATGCGTATTATGGTCGATTTTCATTATAGCGATACGTGGGCAGACCCTTCGAAACAAACTAAGCCTGCTGCCTGGGTAGACTTGAGTTTTGATGATTTGAAAAAAGCGGTAACGGCTCATACAACCGAAGTTTTAAGCACCCTTAAAGAGAACGGAATAACTCCTGAATGGGTACAGGTTGGTAACGAAACAGGCAATGGCATGTTATGGAATGATGGCAAAGCCGATATAAATATGAAAGGATATGCCGAACTCACAAATGCGGGATATGATGCGGTGAAGGCAATTTTCCCCAATACCAAAGTAATTGTACACCTTCAAAACGGACAAGATAACGGTTTATTCAGATGGTTATTTGATGGACTGAAAGCAAACGGTGCTAAATGGGATGTTATAGGAATGTCTCTTTATCCGACTGCCGAAAACTGGAAAGATATGAATAACAGTTGCCTCGCTAATATGACAGATATGATAAGCAGATACGGTTCTGAAATTATGATTTGCGAAGTAGGTATGAGTTGGGATGAAGCCGAGGCTTCAAAAGAATTCCTCACGGATCTTATTGCTAAAACCAAATCATTACCTAACGATAAAGGATTGGGTGTATTCTATTGGGAACCTCAAGCCTATGGCGGTTGGCAGTCGTATACACTTGGTGCATTTGACGACGAAGGCAAGCCAACCATTGCATTAGACGCATTCCGCAATTGAAATATCTTATATCAATCCTGTAGGGTTTTATTGCATACGCCTTTGGTAAATTCTTCTTTCGGGTGTATGCAATACGCCTCTACAGCGTGATATTTTTGAAAAAATCACTAAACACAATATTATGAAGAAAATAACTTTATCCCTTTTAGTCTTATTTTGCGTTACGGTGCTACAGGCACAAACAGCAAGGGAAGAGTTTTTATTGGAAAAAAACTGGAAATTCAGTAAGGGAGATTATCCTGATGCCATACAAAATAATTTTAATGATAAAAGCTGGCAATCGGTTACAGTCCCTCACGATTGGGCTATATACGGACCTTTCGACCGCAAGCACGATTTACAGGAGGTAGCTGTCACTCAGAATGGAGAAACCAAAGCCACTATAAAAACAGGTCGTACAGGCGGACTGCCTTATGTAGGTATAGGCTGGTATCGAAATACATTCAATGTGGATCATTTCAAAAAAGGAGAAAAACGGGTTTCGCTTCTTTTCGATGGGGCAATGAGTGAAGCCAGAGTGTATGTAAATGGTAAAGAAGCATGCTTCTGGCCATTGGGATACAATTCGTTTCATTGCGATGTGACCGACTTGTTGAATGCCGATGGCAAAGACAATATTCTAGCGGTACGTTTAGAAAATAAGCCGCAATCGTCACGATGGTATCCCGGAGCAGGATTGTATCGAAATGTACATGTTGTTGTAACCGATGAGGTGCATGTACCTGTTTGGGGTACTTACATTACCACTCCTTTTGTATCGGAAGAATATGCTTCGGTTAAGTTGAAAACCGAAATCGAAAACTCCGATAATAATGATGTGCGAATAGTAACCGAGATATTGGATGCTGATAACAAAGTGGTAGCAACTAAGGATAATACTTTAAAAATCAATCATGGAAAACCTTTCGAGCAGAATTTTATAGTCAATAATCCTAATCTTTGGTCGCCCGAAACACCATATCTTTATAAAGTAGTTTCAACAGTTTATGTAAAAAATAATAAGGTCGATCAATATACAACACGTTTCGGAATCAGAGATATAAAACTGATTGCAGATAAAGGATTCTTTCTGAATGGTAAAAAACGAAAGTTTCAGGGAGTATGTAATCATCACGATTTAGGACCATTAGGTGCAGCTATCAATGTGGCAGCACTTCGTCGACAATTGACTATGCTTAAAGATATGGGTTGCGATGCCATCCGTACGGCACATAATATGCCTGCTCCCGAATTAGTTAAGCTTTGTGACGAAATGGGTTTCATGATGATGATAGAACCCTTTGACGAATGGGATATAGCCAAATGTGCCAATGGATATCATCGCTTTTTCGATGAGTGGGCAGAAAAAGACATGGTAAATATGATTCGTAACTATCGAAATAATGCAAGTGTGGTAATGTGGAGCATTGGAAATGAAGTACCTACACAATGTAGCCCCGAAGGTTATAAAGTAGCGTCATTTCTGCAAGATATCTGCCATCGTGAAGATCCTACCCGTCCTGTTACTTGTGGAATGGATCAGGTAACTTGTGTCCTTAATAATGGCTTTGCAGCCATGCTGGATGTTCCGGGATTTAATTATAGAGTACATCGTTATGAGGAAGCATACAATAAGTTGCCACAAAATCTGGTGCTTGGTACCGAAACATCATCAACCGTGAGTTCACGTGGAGTATACAAATTTCCGGTGGAGAAAAAAGCCAATGCTGTATATGACGACCATCAATCGTCGTCTTACGATTTCGAATATTGTGACTGGTCTAACTTGCCCGATGATGATTTAGCTTTGGCAGACGATCACGATTGGACTATGGGACAATTTGTATGGACAGGATTCGATTATTTGGGAGAACCTTCTCCTTATGATACAGACGCATGGCCTAACCATAGCTCGATGTTCGGAATAATAGATTTGGCAAGCATACCTAAGGACAGATATTATTTGTATAGAAGTATCTGGAACAAGAATGATAATACACTTCATATTCTGCCTCATTGGAATTGGGAAGGACGTGAAGGGCAAAAAACGCCTGTGTTTGTATATACTAATTATCCGAGTGCAGAATTATTTATCAATGGCAAAAGCTATGGTAAGCAAACCAAGAATGATTCTTCGGTACAAAGCCGTTATCGTTTGATGTGGATGGATGCTATTTATGAACCCGGTGAAGTAAAAGTGGTTGCTTATGATGCTCTGGGAAAAGCTGTAGAAGAAAAAACAATTCGTACGGCAGGTAAACCCCATCATATCGAACTGATTCCCGACAGAACCCAGTTATCAGCAGATGGAAAAGATCTGGCTTATATCAATGTTCGTGTAGTTGACAAAGACGGAAATCTATGTCCTAACGATCAGCGGTTAATAAAATTCTCGGTAACGGGAGATGGAAAGTACCGGGCTTCTGCAAATGGAGATCCTACCAGTCTCGATTTGTTTCATTTGCCTCAAATGCCTCTTTTCAATGGGCAATTGACTTCTATTGTTCAGGCAGGCGAAGAAGCAGGTGAGTTAGTATTTGAAGCACAAGCGAAGGGGCTAACGTCAGCCAAAATTACTATTAAAGTAGATTGAAGAAGATACAATAATTCAAAAACATCATAGTATTCAGGTATTCAATACTATGATGTTTTTTCGTTTTATGAAATCATGGTAATGGTTAAATCGCCATGAATGATACCTTTAACAGCGGTGAGTTCGTCGGCTAACTCTTTTAGAGCAGAAGCCTGACCTTTTAATGCAATTATTTCCATGCACATATCATGATCGAGGTGAATGTGTTGAGAACATAAAATTACATGATGAAACTTATGCTGTATCTCTGTTATTTTATCCAATAACTCCCTTTTGTGGTGGTCAAATGACAAAGTGATAGAGCCGCCTACAATCTTATCGGAATTTCTTCGGCTTTCGATCTCTACCTTCTTAATCAAATGGCGGATGGCTTGCGAACGGTTTGGAAATTTATTATCTTCTATGTAGTTATCTAATAAATCCAATACTTCTTTTTCTACGGATACTCCAAATCGAACTACTTTCATCTATCTTAGTTTTAATTAATAATGTGTCGCAAATGCAATAATTTAAACAAGTTGGTTAGCCAATTTCACCAAAAGGCAACATGAATTTTTTATTATCCCTCACAAATTCGATGAAGCTCATATTATATACTTTTTCCAATAAGTTAATGTTTGCTTCTGCCGGATTATTGGGTGTATGTATGCAGCCATCGTGTAAATAGCAAAAGTGATCGGCATACTGAAAGGCCAGAGTAGGGTTGTGCATAATGGCGACAACGGTGAAGTTATTTTCGGAGTATTCTTTCAGTTTTTCCATTAGATAATGCTGATAATATACATCCAAATGATTGGTGGGTTCATCTAAAAGTAAAATCTTAGGATTCTGCATTAGCAGACGACCAATCATTACTATCTGTTGCTCACCTCCTGATAACTGAGTGTATGGTTTATGCCTTAAGTGGGTGATCGATAAATCTTCCAGAATTCTGTGAGTCAGCTCACGGTCTTCTTTTTTAGGGGAAAAACCCGAAAAGGCGGTTCGCCCTGTCAGTAAAATTTCTTCTACCGTAAACGAAAAGACCGATTGGGTAAATTGTGGCAAAAAGCCTATCAAAGATGCTCTGTCTTTGAAACGAAGCTTGTTAACTTCCCTGCCGCAAATACTGATGCTTCCTTGGTAATCTTGCAACAATCCGGCTATGATTTTAAACAGGGTCGACTTTCCACCCCCGTTGATTCCCAGTAATACCGAAAACTTGTTTTCGGGAAATACAGCATTAACCTCTTTTAGTATGCATTTGTCTCCGTATGCGTAATGCAGGTTTTTTATTTGTATAGCATTCATTGTCAATTCCAATTCAATTTATTTTTTCGCATTAAAAAAACAAAGAAAGCACCGCCCAAAATTGTGGTGAAAATACCGATGGGTACCTCAAAAACAAATAAAGCGCGTGATAAGTTATCAATCAACAGAAGAAAACTACCACCCAGAAAAATATTTCCGGGGATAGACTTACTATTGTCGGAGCCCAATAACATCCTGACTATGTGAGGCAGGAACAAACCATAGAAGCTAATGATTCCCGCTACAGCAACGGTTGTAGTAGTCATCAATGTGGCACATACGATTAAAATAAGTTTGTCGAAAGACGGATTTACTCCTACCGATTTGGCAGCATCATCGCCCAGTGCCAGCAGGTTAATCCGCCATCGGTACAGGTAAACAATAACTATTGAAATCAGTATTGGAAGAAAAGCCCGTTTGAGTTCGATCCACGATGCAGCATGCAGGTTTCCCATAGTCCATTGTACAATGGCTTGCAGTTTATAGGGGTTGCTGATATATTGCACAACGGTGAGCAAAGCCATGAATACTCCCGAAACAATCATTCCCGAAAGGACAATCGATATGGTCGACATTTGTTTATTGGAACCTGCAATCAGATAAGTCAGAATAACAGCCAGTGAACCAGCAATAAATGCAGAGGTGTTTACTAAATCCAATGAATATAGAATTGCCAATGATGCCCCGAAAGCGGCTCCCGACGAAATACCTAAGATATACGAATCGACCAATGGATTACGAAAAATTCCCTGTAATACAGCTCCTGATGTCGAAAGGGCAGCACCCACCAGAAAAGTCAGCAAAATACGTGGCATCCTTACATTGATAAGTATATTTGAGATCATCTGATAACGTGCAGCTTCGTCCATGTTCAAGCCGATGTCCATGATTTTTTTATATAATAGTGGCAGATAATCAAATGCGTTGACTTGTGCCGACGATCCTATAAATAAAGATATAATCAGCATGGGCAGAGGTAAGCCGAAGCATAATATATTTGCAATTTTTTTACTCAAGAGATCGTGTATTTATGCGGTAATTTATATTAGGGTTTAAAAGCTGTCAATTGAAATAGTGACGAAGCGACTTCCGGCTGACGCAAAATTCGGTTTTGTGCTTTTGTGTCAACTGCTATTTGTTTGAAGCCTACTTTTTCGAGCAGTTCAATATCTCTTTGCGGACGGCTGTGTTTGCTGATATCTAACTTACTTTTGATCACATTGGCTTGCTCCATGATTCCCACAGGATATTTTTCGTGTCCTTCTTGACTGAATTGCATATCGCCGAAATCACCGTCGAAGTTGAGAAGCATTCCACCCGATTTTAATACTCTGAAACTTTCTGAGTAAAATTTTTCCACATCGGGAGTTGTCCATGTCATTAATCTTGTAAAGACTAAATCGAAACTATCTTTCGGGAATTGTAGGTCCTGTGCATCCATTATGCGGTAATGAATGTGAGTACCTAAATTATCGGAAACCGATTTAGCTTCGTCAATCATATTAGGGGAGAGGTCAACGGCTGTGACTTCATATCCTGCCAAGTATAATATATTGGCAAAATATCCTGATGCTGTGCCGACTTCCAATACTTTATTTCCCGATAGTTTTGGGAGCAGCGATTTAAAGTGATTTAACCAATATTGTGTTTCGGGTAGAGTCCAAGCCTCTTGTTTCTCCTCCCGCCAGATGGCACTCTGTTTATCCCAATATTTTGCTATTTCTGTAATCATTATAAATATTTTATAAGTTCTTTTCCTGTGTTTTCACCATAAAGTTCCAGCAGTATTGCTTTGATTTCTTCTTTACTATCCTTTCCCTTCGAGCCGTAAGCCCAATTGTTAATTGCTACTGCTGCACAGAGTGATTTGAATGTATGAGGATTGTAAAAAAACATCGGTATCAGGTTATGAATCTGCTTTTGTTGTATAGCGGTTATCCCACTCAACTCCTTTTTATTATAAAATAAATCGGGGCTATCATTCCACATAACAATCATATCCGGATTCCATTCGATTAGTGTTTCGGGATTGATGTTGGGTTTATCTATTTCCGATGGGCAAACATTTTCTACGCCTGCTAAATCGAGGCAATCGTTCATCATACTGTTGCGTCCTGTGGTCGAAAAAATGCGACCGTTAGCCCATGTGAAATATACAGTTTTTGGAAGTGAGTCTTTTTTGGAAGAAGTACGTTCATCCAGTTCTTTTATTTTATTCTCGGCATAAGTAATTAACTGTTTGCCTCTCTCTTCTTTTCCGATAAGGAGCGAAATATCGTTCATTTCCTTTTTGAGATCATCGTATCTGGCAGCCGCTGCAATATATACAGGTATATTCATTTGTTGAAGCGTTCTTACAATACTTTCAGGTAATTGCTGGGCAATAACCAAATCGGGATTTAGTTGTATGATGCTTTCTAAATTGGCAAGCTCGTTGCTGCCCGGTGTTGCCAGTTGTTTGTTTAGAATGCGTGAGTCGATATGCTTGTAATAGTCGTATAATTCGTTATCGAAATAAGTTTCAGCCGGAATACCTACCAGTTTATCTTGTGCTTGAAGCATATATATAACATCTACCGATGGGTCGAACAGGCATACTATGCGTTCGGCAGGTTTAGAGATATGTATTTCATTTCCCTGAATATCGGTAACCGATATTTCTTTGGTATTTTCGGATCTTTTGTCGGTAGAGTTGCTGCAACTCGTTACGAAGATCATTCCTATGAATAAATAAAGTAGACGCATAATATTTTATAAAAGAGGGTGTTTTTAATGTTACTTTTTAACTGTAATTTCCCATATTGATAAACTATACCTTCAATTATAAGTTTAGGGTAATCGAACAGCGATAATTTACCGGTGGCAATTGCACCCAATAATACATGTCATTTCTTTTCCATGCCGTCGAATACTGGTGGCTATCCAAAATGTTATTTACCATAAGGTTGATACTGAATTTTCTTTTGGAATACGATACACCTCCATCCAGTCTGAAAAAGTCTTTTAGATCCTGAGGATCACTTGATGTAAATCTTTCGGCTCTGCCAGCCATGTATTGGTATCCTAAAGACAGGCTAAAACCCTTTATGCTTTTAAATGGCAGTGCATAATCGAGCCAAGTGTTTTGTATATGCCTGATACGGTTCGGAGTCGGTTTGCCTACTAAAGCCGGATTTTTGTCGTCTTTTGTGATTTTCGAGTCCGTGTACGCGTAATTTATTATGACATTAAGCCCTTTGACGATTTGTCCTCTGAGGTCAAACTCTATCCCTTTCGATTCGTTTTCACCCGATTGATAAATATCATTGTTAACAGGATCTTTTACTATGTTCTGACTTCGGGTAATATGATAGACCGATAGAGTTGTATTCAGTGCCTTGTTGTTCCAATCCTTTTTCAGTCCAGCTTCGAAACTCTTGCCTCGAATAGGTTTTAGAGGATTTTTCTGATAATCGATACCTGCTTGCGGTATAAACGAATTATCGTATAATCCGTAGATGCTGAATGATTTCGTGATCAGATAATTAGCTCCTATTCTAGGAGTGAGAATCCAATCCGAAGCATCGGTTTTTTCTCCGTATTGATTAAAGTCTGCCTCAAATTGAGTTAACCGTATCCCTCCGTTAATTTTAAGTTTGTTATGTAGTAAACCAATTTCATCCATAACGTAAAACGAAGTGTAGTAAAGCTTACTGTCGGTTAGATTTTCGGGAGAGTTAATCTGGTTTTCGGAATCAAAATCTCCACCTGTGCCGTTATTGTTAATCACATTTGCATATACCGGATTTGTTATATCCAGTGGGTAAATAGTCGATGCAGTATTCCATGTATCTTGTGTTTTGTTGTGTTTGTGATTGAAATCGATTCCGGCAAGGAAAGAATGCTTTACTTCTCCTGTAGAGAAATTACCTTGAGTAAAAGCTTGTGCCGAGAAAATATTGTATTTCATGCCATCATAAACATAATATCTGTCAAGGATGTTCGGGTTGGTCTCGTTTTTCCCGTAAACCCAGAATATAGTTCCTGCCGATTGACTGTTAATTTCCGATAGTTGACCGGTAAAAGACCAGTTTTTGTTTATTTTTTTCTGAAAGTTCGCAAAAACATTATGATCATTGGCTTTATATGGTCTCGAACTGGGATCGGTGATGCTGAAGTTTCGCGGAAGCGAACCAAATCCGTTGGGTGATATTTGTGCTTCACTAAGCATCATATAGTTGAGCCTTTGATAAATATACTCGACCGTTAGTGTAGTATTTTCATCAAACTTATATTTTAGGGAAGGGGCAATCAGAATACGCTCGTTACTATCGAATCGAAGGAATCCTTTTTTATTCATACCCATAATATTGAAGCGGTACAACAGCTTGCCTTTGTTATCTAATTTTCCCCCCAGATCGGCTTCTGCTCTTATAAGCCCGAAACTACCTTGTATAACGCTGAATGTTTTCTTATTGATACCTGTCGGTTTTTTTGTGATGATATTATACGAACCGGCAGGATCTCCCAGCGAATTCATAAATCCGGCAGGTCCTTTTATAAACTCAATATTTTCTATTATGGCTACATCATCGCCAATGGGTCCTTTTAACAAAGGGCGTAAATCTACGCCGTTGCGTTGTGCCGAAATATATCCGCCCCGCATATAAATATCTGCCGAAATTCCGTTATGAAGCTCTTCTCTGAAAGCTCCGCTGACATTACGGGTTATGCTTTCGTTTACATTTAGCGAAAATTGGTCTTTCAGTACTTCTGCACTGATTAGTTGTATATTCTGTGGAGTTTCGAGCAATTGCTGTTGAATCCTTAAGCTGCTGGATAGTTTATCAGTCCTGTATTTCTTGTCGTTATTACTTTCTATAATAACCTCATTTAGAGTAATTATTTTTACGCTGTCGGCTTCTATTTCGGTGGCCGAGGCGTAGTTTTGTACTGTGCATAGCATATAGGCAATGCAGATTGTTGTCAGTTTCTGTTTCATGATATGCAGGGAGTATGCTTAAGTTTATTTATTTTGTTATTTGAGTCACACGATATTATTTTTTGTTGTTACTATTTTAAACAAATATTCTACAATTTTGTTTAAAGCGTTATTGATTTATTTTAGTTGCAAATAACCGATAATCCTTTTTATCTGTATTTAGTATGTGTTTGTTTGCTAGTTTTTTATGTCGTTTGTGTGTTATTCTTTTTTATCTTTACTCTGTTTTCTATCGAGCTTGTAGGTCATAAATGCTATCTACTAAGCGAATTTATTCTTAAATAGAATTTATTTTAATATATTCTTATTGTCTCTTCATATATGCTTTGTAGTTACCCTTCTTGTTTATATTAAAATAAATATATAAAATATAATAAAAGTTAATTAAGCTGTTCTTTGTTTACTTTTTAAGGTTTAGTTACAAAAATTTATTATACATTTGAGGGGTACTTAATTTCTATATTAGTTTAGAAATTATAATGCTTAATATTATATTGCCTGTGTCATATATTGTGTATTAATCTTTATGTCTGATCATAATGGTTTTAGAATATATTTATATATATCTTTTTTAAACCATATGCTTTGATCTTTATTGTTTTTTGTTTTTCCAATAATCAGTTTGTATTAATGCTATATTCTTCTTTATATATTAATATTGACTTGTTTTTATTGTTAATAAATACTTTATTTTGTATGTAACCATTAAATAGTTAAACCTTAAATAAACCTTCTCTATGTTGCTATCGAGGAATTATAATTTTATTAAAATTAAATCAACTAGTGTATGAATGCATTTAGAAAAAAGACAAATTTATTGTCGAAGAAATGGCTGTCTTTGCTGTTTTCTTGCTTTTTCGCTTTAATATGGGGTACTCAGCCTGTATTAGCTAATCTTGGAGGATCCAACACTCCTTTTGAGTTACAACAAACAATTCAAAAAGTCGAAGGGGTTGTAAAAGACAAAGCAGGGGAACCATTAGTAGGTGTAAGTGTTGTTGTTAAAGGCACAACATCAGGAACTGTTACCGATCTTGATGGTAAATATTCGCTGAATATTAATACTTCTAATCCAGTTGTTGTATTTTCTTATATTGGTTATAAACAACAATCTATTACTCCTACCAAAACAACTTTGAATGTCGTTTTAGATGAAGATTCTAAAATGATGTCGGAGGTTGTAGTTGTAGGGTATGGTCTTCAAAAGAAAGAAAACTTAACAGGTGCTGTTTCTTCGGTGAGAGTAGATGAAACACTGGGAAGCCGTCCTATTGCCGATGTGGGACGTGGACTGCAAGGTGCAGTACCCGGTCTTACGGTTACTATTCCAAGTGGAGAGGTGGGATCTGACCCTACCATGAAGATTCGTGGACAAGTAGGTTCTTTGGTGACAGGATCGTCATCGGCTCCTTTACTTCTGGTTGATAATGTGGAAGTTCCTAGTATACAAATGATAAATCCCGATGATATAGAATCTATTTCAGTTTTGAAGGATGCTGCTTCGGCATCGATCTATGGTTCTAAAGCTGCATTTGGTGTTATACTGATTACTACAAAAAGAGGTGCTAAAACCGAATCTTTATCTGTGACTTACTCGAATAATTTTTCTTGGCAAAATGTAGCTAAGAAAATAGATATGGCTGGTGTTGATGGCTTGGAATATAGTTTGCTAGCTGCCGAAAGAATTGGCTCGACTACAGCCGGGGTATTTTGGAAAGTAGACAGAAACAGCTACGAGAGATCGAAAGAATGGATGTCTCAATATGGAGGATCAGTAAAGGCTACAGATCCGATGATTTATGGTCGTGACTGGTACAGACAAGGATCTTCTAATATGGGGGTACGCATATATGATCCGTATGAAGTAATGATTAGAGAGTGGGCACCTGCTCAGACTCATAATTTATCAGTAAATGGAAGAAGTGGAAAAACCGGCTATAACATTGGGCTTGGTTATTTGCTTCAAAATGGTATGACTAAACCGGCAGAACATGATGACTTTAAGCGTTATAATGCTTCTGCGAACGTTACTACCGATATTAATAAATACTTGACGGTAAGAGCCGGAACAATTTTTGCAGATCGTACGAAACGTTATCCGGGTTCTGCTGCAACAACATCCGATCCTTGGTATTATATGTATCGCTGGAGTTCTATTTCTCCGATTGGTGTTCAAGAAGATGGTGTAGATTTGAGAGAACCTACTGCTGAAATACGTAATACAAAAACTGCAAGTATCAGAAATATATATCACAATATAAATCTGGGAGCAACGGTTAATATTACCAAAAACTGGGATTTTAAATTTGATTACACTTTTGCCAATCAACAAGATATAACCAGCAAAGCATTGGTTGACTTTACGGCAAGAGATGCTTGGGGTAGTACTGCTGCTCCTGTTTTGAGAAAAGATGCACAGGGAAATCAGATCTATGTAAATACTGCAGGACAACCTGTTTCTGGTGATACTCCCGGTGCTATGGCTGCATATCAGTTATCGTTGATTACATATAACCCTCCCGGAGGAGCCGGAAATACTCAGAATAATATCTATCGTAAATCGAGAAATACAGATGAAGGTATTATTAATGCTTATTCTACCTATAATTTGAAATTAGGCAAGGAAACCGAACATATATTTAAATTTATGTTGGGGATGAACCGTGTAACTAAGAAATATGCTGAAAACTGGACTCAGAAAACAGGTTTGCTGAATTTTAATAATCCTCAGTTTCCTTTAGCTACAGGTACTGTAACAGGAAGTGGTGAAGAATACTGGGAAAGTCAGTTAGGATATTTCGGACGTGTGAACTATGCTTTTCAAGATAAATATCTTGTCGAAGGTAACTTACGTTACGACGGTTCTTCTAAATTCCCAACACATTTGAGATGGAGATGGTTCCCTTCTTTTTCGGCAGGTTGGGTAATTAGTAACGAGCGTTTTATGGAATCTTTAAATTCAGTAATGAATTTTGCAAAATTGAGAGGTTCATGGGGATCGGTAGGTGATCAGTCTGTACCAAACAATTTATATGTGCCTATCTTAACTAACTATACAACTACTTGGTTGAATGGAGATACACAATTCGAGTCGTTCCGTAATCCTCTAGCCGTTCAGTCGGATATAACCTGGCAAGATATCGAAAACTTAAATATCGGTATTGATTTCAGATTTTTGAAAGATAAAATCGGAGTTTCGGTAGATTGGTTTCAGCGTAAAACCAATAATATGATTATTGAAGGAGATGCTTTACCATATACATTCGGAACACCAGCACCTCAAGGCAATTATGGTAATCTTAGAACAAGAGGTTGGGAAGTTGCTGTAGATTTTAATCACAGATTTGCAAATGGCTTGTCGATAAACGGACTTGCTACATTCTCAGATGCAACAACTTATATTACTAAAAATGCAGACTATTTACTTCCGAAAGAAGACAGGTCTATTGATAAGCAATTTACCGGAAGACGTTATGGTGATATCTATGGTTATAAAACCGATAGGTTGTATCAATGGTCTGATTTCGAGACTGATGCAAATGGTAACTTGGTGACTACAACTGTGAAAGTAAATGGTGTGGACAAAACGGTTTATAAACTTAAAGGTGAAGATCCTGTATATCAGGCGAAGCTCGAAAGTGGTAATTTTAAATTTGGTCCCGGTGATGTGAAGTATGTAGACCTTAATGGCGATGGAGCAATTAACGATGGAACAAGAACTGTAGGAGATATGGGTGACCTTACTGTAATTGGTAATTCAACTCCACGTTACGAATATGGATTCCGTGTAGGTGCCGATTTCAAAGGATTCGATATGTCGGTATTTTTCCAGGGAGTTGGTAAACGCGATATCTGGGGAGCAGGTCCATTGGCTATTGCCGGTTTTAACTCCAATGATGGTGCTATGCCTCAGGCTATTGCAGGCGATTTTTGGAAAGAAGACCGTACCGATGCATTTTATCCTCGTGCATTTAATCTGTCGGGTAGTGCTAATGTATATAACATGCAACAACAATCTCGCTACTTGTTAAATATGGCTTATCTGAGAATGAAAAACCTTACGTTTGGATATTCACTTCCGGCTGCTACACTTCGAAAAGTGTATTTGACTAAAGCACGCTTTTATGTTTCATTCGAAAATTTGTTGACTTTTGACAAATTAAGAGGTTTACCGATCGATCCTGAAGCTGTTACAGGTTATTCTATGTTTAATGAGAATAATTATAACGGTGGTCGTACCGGAACGGGTGTTCCAACATTTAAGACTGCTTCGGTGGGGGTTCAACTAAGTTTCTAACTCTAAACTATAAATACAATGAAAACAAAGATATTATTACTTACATCCATCGTCTTTATACTCTTTTCGAGTTGTGAAGATGTACTGGACCGACCTCAATTGTCGTCGGCGAATGACGATACGTACTGGGTGAACGAAAATAATGTTCGTCTCTTTATGAATGAATATTATCCTTATCTTTTTGTCGGTTATAATACCAATTGGGGAACCAATTATACACCTATGACTGGCTATGCCTTTAGTGATGATGTAATGACAGCGGTAAAGCAAACTAATTTTGATACCTCTATTCCTGCTTCGTTAGGTAATGCTACTCCTCCTACATCTACTGTATACAACGATTTTCCGGCTTGGCAGGCAAAGTATACAGGACCTACATGGAATTTTTATTGGGTGCGTAAATCAAACCTGATGATTGATCGTGTTGAGAAGAGAATGGGCAGTATACTCAATGAAGAACAAAGAGACCATTGGATAGGTATTGCCAAATTTTTCAGAGCTATGTGGTATGCAAACATGGTGCAGGTATTTGGAGATGTACCCTATTACGATCATCTTGTACTGGATACTGAATTGGATGAGCTATATAAAGACAGAACTCCAAGAGATAAAGTAATGGATGCTGTGTATGATGATCTTAAGTTTGCCATGGAAAAAGTTCGCCTCAATGATGGAGAACAATCGGTTAACAAGTACATTGTTGCAGGTTTTGCAAGTCGCTTGATGTTGATCGAAGGAACATGGCAAAAATACCACTATAATAATACGCCAAGAGCTCAGAAGTTTTTAGAGTTCTCTAAGGAAGCATCGGAGTTTTTAATGAATAGTGGCAAGTATGATATTGTAACAGATTTTCGCAGCTTGTTTGGCTCAGAAGATCTTAAGGGTAATAAAGACTGTATACTGTATCGTCATTACAGTAGTTCAAAGATGGTAACGCATTCTGTAGCAACGTATTCAAATTTGGTTATGTCGGAACTTAGTGTAGGAGCAAATTTGTCGTTACTCAAATCATTTATTTGTAATGATGGTAATGTATGGCAAAACTCGAAAGCGACTAATGCCGATCAGTTTAATCTTGCTAATTTGGTTAAAACCCGTGATCCTCGTTTTGAAGCCACGTTCTATGATAAAGCTAGAATACAGTCTAAGACGGCTATATATGCATGTAAATTTATCAGCAGAGAGGGTACAAGTTATGGAGGGGTTAATGTTCCTGCTAAATTTACCTCAACTAATAATACGAACGACTATCCGATTATCCGTTACTCGGAAATCCTTCTGAACTGGATCGAATCTAAAGCAGAGCTTGCTACGTTGGGAGGAGCTGCTGTTACTCAGTCTGATATAGATATGTCTATAAACAAGATACGCAATCGTCCATTGGATGCCGAGGCGATATCGAAAGGCGTAACTAAAACCAAAGCAATGGTTTTAGGAGCCATCACCGATTCTTATGACCCTGCTCGCGATACAGATGTACCACCACTAATCTGGGAAATACGCCGCGAGCGTCGTATGGAGTTCTTCTTCGAGCATTCACGTATAGGAGATCTTAGACGTTGGAAAAAGCTTAGCTATATGAATGGAACCAAGTACCCTGATATTATGCGAAGTATCTGGATTGATATTCAAAGCGAATTACCGGAATTATTGACTCCAACCAACTCAGGTAAGGTTTCGGTAATAAAAGCAGACGGAACCCGAGTGACTTACGATGGAACCAATGCTGCTGATATGGTTGGCTACTTTAGTCCGCCGACAGTTGCCGACAGAGATCCGTTTGAGAATGTAGCAGGTGTAAATGTATATCTGGCTCCTATTGGATTGAATCAAATAAATGATTACGAATCAAGAGGATATACTCTTACCCAAACAGCCGGATGGGGTGAATAACCACAAGCAATAAATGTAAAAGGCTCTTCTTTATACAGAAGATAAAGAAGAGCTCTTTTAAAGTTATCTTTTATGCACTATTGTCAGCTATTATAACTGATTTGCTAACCCGAAATTTAGAAGGGTCTATGACCTTAAAAGAGCCTATTATCCATGAAAAAGACCATAAGTTTACTGCTTATACTGTGCAGTTTTGTAGCCTACTCGTCGGCCCAGACCAACAAACGGGCATTGCGAGGATTGTGGGTAGCTACGGTAACCAATATTGATTGGCCTACTGCTCCCGGACTTCCTGCCGAAAATCAACAGGCAGAGATGATAACTCTATTGGATGAGATGCAATCATGCAATATGAATACAATTATTTTTCAGATCAGACCTACTGCCGATGCTTTTTATAAATCGCATTTCGAGCCATCGAGCCACTGGTTAACAGGTCTGCAAGGCAAAGATATGGGATATGATCCCCTTCAATTTGCTATTGATGAATGTCATAAACGAGGAATGAATATACACGTTTGGCTTAATCCATATCGTGTAAACAATGATACTGTTGCTTACAATACATATGCAAAAGACCATATTATGAACACGCATCCCGAGTGGGTAGTGTCGTATGGCAAAGCAAAATATTTTAATCCGGGATTAGATGAGGTACGTGATTTTACTTGTAAAGTGGTAAAAGACATTGTAGCCAATTATGATATAGATGCTATTCATATGGATGATTATTTTTATCCCTATAAAATAGCAGGTGAAGAATTTCCTGACTCACTTACTTTCGTAAACCATCCGCGTGGATTTACCGACAAAGGAGACTGGAGACGGAACAATGTAAATCTGATTATTAAGGAAATAAACGAGGCAATTAAATCCGAGAAACCTTGGGTTGAGTTTGGAATATCTCCATTTGCCATCTGGCGTAACAAAGCCGAAGATCCCAGAGGATCTGAAACAAAGGCAATGACCAATTACGATGGGCTGTATGCCGATATTCTGCTTTGGCAGGAGAAAGGATGGATAGATTATGTACTTCCTCAACTGTATTTTAATATTGGATATCCTATTGCCGATTATGCGATATTAGCCGATTGGTGGTCTAAATATAATTATGGAGCCAATGTATATGCCGGTTTAGCTCCTTATCGAGTTTCTAAAACAGCCAAGCAAAAAGAATGGCACAACCCTAAACAATTGGTAAAGCAGATTCGCCGGAATATGTCTGATCCTAATTTACAGGGCGAGATATATTTCAGTGCAAAATCATTTTTTAATCCCGCATACAATATTCCGGAATTAGTTCGTAAAGAATATAAAACATTAACCATCTCTCCCGAAAATAATCGGATAGCGAGAATTGAACCGCAAAATCCTCAGAATGTCTCTATGCAGTTAGAAAAAGATAAATACCTGCATCTGAAATGGGATAGGGGAGATAATGCCAAACGTTTTGTAATATATAAATTCAGAAAAGATAAACTGGTAAATAAAGATAACGCTGAAAATATTGTTGCGGTAACAGGTTTGACAGAAGTGAAACTACCTTATAAAGACAATAAGGACTTGAAAAAATACCGTTATGGTGTAACCAGTCTGAGTCCTACTCATGCTGAAAGTGCAATTGTTTATTTCGAATAGATACTTATTTTAGGGTAAGGGTGGCACTTTACTTTATTTGAATTATTAAGACTGACATGAGAGTGGAGTAAAACCCTGCCCCTAATTTAATGGATTTTAGAGATCAAAAGATATATAGATATGAAAATAATAAAAGTACTTGTTATTTTATTGTTTTGTAGTATTCTGCAAACTTATTCGCAACCGGCAAAAGTACAGGTGGGAGCAGAATCTACCCAAGAATACTTTCCCTTATTGAAGGGGAAGAGGATAGCGGTGATGTCTAACCATACAGGTATGGTAGGTGATGAGCATCTGGTTGATCTGTTGGTAAAAAATAAGTACAATGTGGTTGCCATATTTTCGCCCGAACATGGTTTCAGAGGCAATGCTGATGCAGGCGAACATGTATCGAGTTCGGTAGATCAAAAAACAGGAGTTCCTATCCGTTCATTGTATGATGGTGACGCAGGGAAGCCGAGTAAAGAATCTATGGATCTTTTCGATATTATGATTATTGACATTCAGGATGTAGGCTTACGTTTTTATACCTATTATATTACTATGGCCAAGTTGATGGATGCTTGTGCCGAATACAATAAGAAAATGATCATTTTGGATAGACCTAATCCCAACGGGCATTACGTGGATGGTCCTATATTGGACATGAAATATAAATCGGGTGTGGGTTGGCTTCCTATTCCTGTGGTACATGGTATGACTCTGGGCGAATTGGCTCTGATGATAAATGGCGAAGGATGGTTACCCGAATCACGCATCTGTGATGTAACAGTAGTTAAGTGTAAGAATTATACACATCAAACATTGTATCAATTACCGATAGCTCCGTCTCCTAATTTGCCTGATATGAAGGCTATTTATTTGTATCCTTCAACCTGTTTGTTTGAAGCTACTCCTGTCAGTTTAGGACGTGGAACTTCATTTCCATTCGAAGTCTATGGGCATCCTAATATGAAAGGCTATACTTTTTCGTTTACTCCGCGAAGTATCGAAGGTGCAAAAAATCCACCACAATTAAACAGATTGTGCTATGGGGTCGATCTGAGGAATGTTCCGGATGAAGAAATATTTAAAAACGGCTTCGATTTATCCTATGTGATTGATGCTTATAGAAATCTTAATCTGGATGATCATTTTTTTCGTCCTTTCTTCGAAAAGTTGGTCGGTGTTGACTACATTCGAAAAATGATTATAGATGGAAAATCAGCCCAAGAAATAAAAGAAATGTGGAAGGGCGATGTTGCTAAGTTTAAAGAACAACGGGCTCCCTATTTATTATATGAAGAATAAGGACTACAGACCTTTGATTTAGTATAAACAAGTACAAAACAATAAATAGTTGTGAGTATAGAACAGATCATTAAATATCTTTACTTTACTTATTTAATTTGATAAGAATATAAACTATGGATCCTATATTAGTATTACTAACCATTGCCGCTTATTTTGGTGTACTTTTCGGAATATCTTATATTACGGGACGTAAAGCCGATAATCAGGGCTTTTTTACGGGTAACCGCAAATCGTCGTGGTACGTTGTTGCCTTTGCAATGATAGGTTCGGCTATTTCGGGAGTCACCTTTGTGTCTGTTCCGGGAATGGTTGCAACAAGTGGTTTTGCTTATCTGCAAATGGTAATGGGATTTGTAGTAGGACAATTGATTATTGCCTTTGTGCTGATTCCTCTTTTTTATAAGATGAACCTGACCTCTATTTATGAATATCTGGAAACCCGATTCGGTATATCAACCTATAAAACGGGTGCATGGTTTTTCTTTATATCGAAAATGTTGGGGGCAGCCGTACGCCTGTTTTTGGTTTGTCTGGTGCTGCAGTTTCTGGTTTTCGAGCCTTTTGGTTTATCATTTGGTATGAATGTACTATTTACAGTAGGTTTGGTTTGGCTTTATACATTCAGAGGGGGAGTAAAATCGCTGATATGGACTGATTCTTTGAAAACGTTCTGTCTTATCTTTTCCGTTGGACTGTGTATTTATTATATCTCCTCTGATTTAGGACTCAATTTATCAACTACATTCTCTACCATCTATAAAAATGATTATTCTAAAATATTCTTTTTTGATGATGTTAATGATAAACGGTTTTTCTTTAAGCAATTCCTTGCAGGGATATTTACGGTTATTGCTACAACCGGACTTGATCAGGATATGATGCAAAAAACGTTGAGTTGTAAGAATTACAAAGACTCTCAAAAAAATATGGTAACCAGTGGAGTATTGCAACTGTTTATTATTCTACTGTTTCTGATGCTGGGAGTTTTGCTTTATACATTTGCAGCTCAGAATAATGTGTCTTTGCCTGCTAAAAGCGATGAACTATTCCCCATGTTGGCAACTAAAGGATATTTCCCCATTATTGTAGGAGTACTATTTGTAATAGGTCTTATATCGGCCGCTTATGCAGCAGCAGGTTCGGCTCTTACCGCACTAACCACTTCTTTTACAGTGGATATATTGGAAAGCCCCAAGACGAAAAGCGAAGATCAGGTAGCAAAAATTCGCAAGAAAGTGCATATTGGTATGGCTGCCGTAATGGGTATTGTCATTATACTAATTAATGTATTAAATAACACCTCTGTTATCGATGCCGTTTATATTCTTGCCAGCTATACATACGGACCAATTTTAGGACTTTTCGCTTTTGGCATCTTTACCAAAAAGGCGGTGAAAGACAAATTTATTCCCCTTGTAGCAATAGCAGCGCCTATACTTTGCTTTATAATAGATAAAAATTCTAAAGAATGGTTCGATGGATATCAGTTTAGTTACGAGCTGCTTATCATGAATGCTTTCTTTACTTTTATTGGGCTTTTGTTATTGGTTAAGAAAGGTAGGGGTGTATTGCATACGCCCGAAAAATAAAGAAGACTATAAAGGGCACATGCAATATGCCCCTACAATGAAAAAATATATAAAAATATAATTTTAAAAAACATGAAAGTAAATATCAATTGCTTTATTCCATTTCAAAGTGCAAATCAAGTAAAAGAAACAATTGCGACTTTGAAAGCATCACATCTGGTAAATAAAATCTATTTACTGACTGATAATGATTGTAAAGAAAAAATTGACGGTTGTGAAGTCATTTCAATAGACTCTCTTAAATCGACCGAAACAATTAAAAAGATAGCAGCAAAAGCAGATGCCGAATATACGCTGATCTATACCAAATCGGCAGACCTCAGATTAGGATACTTTGCTTTGGATCGTATGATTCAGATAGCTGAAGATTCTAACGCAGGGCTTATTTATGCAGATCATTATCAGGTTGTAGGTGACGATAAAAAGAATTGTCCCGTAATAGCATACCAAAAAGGAAGTTTAAGAGACGATTTCAACTTTGGATCTGTACTTATTTATAAATCGGATGATCTGAAAAAGGCTGCATCTCAAATGGATGTGACCTATAAGTTTGCAGGTTTGTACGATCTTCGTTTAAAAGTGTCACAAGCTGCCGAACTGGTACATATCAACGAATATTTGTATACAGAAATTGAAAATGATACGCGTAAAAGCGGTGAGAAAATCTTTGATTATGTAGATCCTAAAAACCGTGAAGTACAGGTAGAAATGGAAAAAGCTTGTACCGATCACCTACAGAAAATAGGTGCTTATCTTACTCCTCAGTTTAAAAAGATTGAATTTAATAAAGCTGATTTTGAGTTCGAAGCATCCGTTATTATTCCTGTGCGTAATCGTATACGTACCATTTCGGATGCTGTAAAATCGGTATTGAGCCAGAAAACGAACTTCAAATTTAACTTAATTGTCGTAGATAACTATTCTACTGATGGAACAAGTGAAGCTATTGACAAATTTGCTTCCGATGAACGTTTGGTTCATGTTATACCCGAAAATAAAGAGCTGGGCATTGGTGGCTGTTGGAATGCAGGTGTACATCATCCGAAGTGTGGAAAGTTTGCTGTCCAATTAGATAGTGACGATGTATATTCAGATGAAAATACGCTTCAAAAAATCGTTGATGCTTTCTACGAGCAAAACTGTGCAATGGTGGTTGGTACATATATGTTGACCGATTTCGAAATGAAGATGATTCCTCCCGGTATTATCGATCATAAAGAATGGACTCCCGAAAATGGACGTAACAATGCCCTTCGTATCAATGGCCTTGGTGCTCCAAGAGCTTTTTATACACCTGTATTGAGGGAAATTAAAGTACCCAATACAAGTTATGGTGAAGATTATGCACTGGGATTGTATTTTTCGAGAGAGTACCAGATCGGACGTATTTATGATGTCCTGTATTTATGCCGTCGCTGGGATGATAACTCGGATGCATCGTTGGATATCGTGAAAATGAATGCACATAATACGTATAAAGACAGAATACGTACTTGGGAAGTACAGGCACGTATCAATTACAATAAAAAGAATTAAGTTTTTAGCCGCTTTAACTTATCTACTTAATTTGACCAAACAGGAGCATAACAGAATGCTTTTGCTCCTGTTTATTATTCTATTAAAGAAACATTGAATGAAAACACTTGTGACATCTGATAATGCTCAAAATCTACTTTCGGAACAATTGCGGGAGTGGGAGCAAGCCCGATTAAATTATGAGGCTTTGGCAAAGGTCGAATCGAAAGATTTTTCTTTTGGTAAGTTTATCATTAAAGTACAATTTAATCCTGCAAGAATTCAATCGTCGGCGGCAAAAGTCGATGCAAAATCTATCCAGGAAAGAAAATGTTTCTTGTGTCCGGCAAATCTACCGGAGGTACAGAAAGGTATACCGTTTGAGAATACTTATCAGATATTAGTCAATCCGTTTCCGATATTTCCACAGCACTTTACAATACCTACTTACCAGCATGTAGATCAGTTAATATTGAACAGGTATGGAGATATGTTGGATCTGGCAAAGGACTTGGATGAGTATACCTTTTTTTATAATGGACCCAAATGCGGAGCTTCTGCTCCCGATCATGCGCACTTTCAAGCAGGAAACAAAGGATTTTTACCTATCGAAAAAGATATTAAACACATCGATAAAGAACAGGTATTTGAAAGAGAAGGTCTAACAGTATATGCTTTCAGAAACTATTTAAGGAATGGACTGCTGATAGAGGCTGAGGATCAAAAACAGGCTGTTGATTTCTTCAAAACGCTGTATTCTTTATTAGAGATAAAAGAAGGTGAAAAAGAACCGATGATGAATATCATTTCGTGGTATCAGGACTCGAAATGGTTCAGTTGTATTTTTCCTCGTGAGAAACACCGTCCAAGCTGCTTCTTTGCAGAAGGCGATGAAAATATCTTGATCAGCCCTGCATCGGTCGATTTAGGAGGAGTATTTATTACACCACTCGAAAAAGATTTCAAGAAAATTACTACCGAAGATATACAAACGATATTGAAAGAAGTGTGTATAAGTGATAGTGATATGCTAGCATTGATCGGTAAAATAAAAAACTTACTTTAATAATAAAGGAATACCTTAAGAGATAAACTATGCAAGAAAAGAAACAAAAATCGCCTTGGGCGTGGATTCCTACGCTTTATTTCGCCGAAGGTTTGCCCTATGTTGCCGTAATGACTATTGCTGTGATTATGTACAAACGTATGGGTATATCTAATACCGATATTGCATTATATACCAGTTGGTTGTATCTGCCGTGGGTTATCAAACCCTTTTGGAGTCCGTTTGTCGATCTGTTGAAAACCAAACGTTGGTGGATTGTTATTATGCAGTTACTTATCGGAGCGGGGTTTGCCGGAATTGCTTTCACTATTCCTTTGCCTTTCTTCTTTCAGGCTACACTGGCTTTTTTCTGGCTTTTAGCATTTAGTTCGGCTACACACGATATTGCGGCAGATGGGTTTTATATGCTGGCACTTGATACCAATCAGCAGGCTATGTATGTGGGAATCAGGAGTACCTTCTACCGTGTAGCTACCATTATGGGACAAGGGGTTCTTATCATATTAGCCGGATTTTTGGAAAGTACATCAGGAAGTGAACCTGTTAAAATAAATATCGATGTATCTCCACAATATACACAATCGACGATGTATATCCCTCAAGAAATTATTCCAGAGGTGCAAGAGGGTAAAATCACTTTTGTTGTAGATAAAGAGACCGTTAAAATGGGTACTCAAGGAGTTGATAAAGATAGCTTGAGTGCATTTCTAAAAAAAATAACTGCCGCTAATGAGGAGAACGGCTTTGTAATTAAAGAAACAGAGGCTCATAAAGCTGAAGCAGAAAAAGATAAAGCAAGTTGGTGGACATCTCATGTTTCTCAACCGTTAGGTAATTGGATCAAGCATTCATTCGGAGAGAAAAGGGAGGTTGAAGAATCGACCTCAAAGCTCGCAGGTAATATAGCTGTGGTGGCTATAAGGCTTTCGAAGCAACCTGAATCGGGCAAAGAAATGGTGCTGAATACTACGATGAATAAAGGAGACAAGAGTGTATCACTGATATCGGGAGAGAGGTTATCTTTTAATGAGAAGAACTGGAATAAACCGGCATATGTGGTTTTTCAGGCAGATCCTAAGCTGACCGAAGTCACTACTGCCGAATATAAAGGTTTGTCGGGAAATATTCCTTTTGCCTGGTCTATCACATTCTTTGTATTGGCAGGTTTGTTTATATTCTTTAGTTTTTATCATCGGGTATTTTTGCCAAAACCGGCGTCTGATATTACGCATACTCATGTTACGGCTAGTTCTATATTTAAAGAATTTGGGCGAACTTTTGTTTCTTTCTTTAAGAAGCCACAGGCACTTGCGGCTATATTCTTTATGTTGACATACCGCTTTTCCGAAGCTCAGGCACTTAAGCTGATAAATCCGTTTTTGCTCGATTCCCGAGAGATTGGAGGTTTAGGTCTTACAACGGGCGAAGTTGGTTTGGTATATGGAACAATCGGTATTATCGGGCTTACTATCGGGGGGATTATCGGAGGTTTTGCAGCAGCACGGGGAGGTCTTAAAAGATGGCTTTGGCCTATGACTCTGAGTATGTTGCTTACCATACTGACATTTGTTTACCTAAGTTTTTCTCAAACAGAAAGCCTGATTATTATCAATATTTGTGTATTTATAGAACAATTGGGTTACGGATTCGGCTTTACAGCCTATATGCTATATTTGATGTATTATGCTGATGGTGAGCAAAAAACAGCTCATTATGCTATCTGTACAGGATTTATGGCATTGGGTATGATGATTCCGGGAATGTTTGCCGGATGGTTACAGGAACTACTGGGATACAATCATTTCTTTGTATGGGTTATGATTTGCAGTATTATTCCGATTATAGCCGTTTCGTTATTGAAAATTGACCCTAATTATGGTAAAGCGAAAGAAGAAAAGAAATAGTTTTTTTAGTGTAGGGGCTGGGCTCTGCCCTGCCCGTTAAATAAAAAATCATATGTGGGTGGAGTTAAACCCCATCCTTAGAGAATACGGAAATAAATATTTTAGATTACTTAGAATATGAAGAAAGGATTAACCATATTACTTATTCTCTGTGCTGTATTTGTAAATATTAATGCACAGAAGATAACGATAAAGACAGGAATAGAAGTTCTTAAAGAACAGAAATTCAAAATATTGGAAGGAAAGCGAGTGGGTTTAATTACCAACCC
The DNA here is from genome assembly GCF_011299555.1 of Dysgonomonas sp. HDW5A. Classification (NCBI taxonomy): domain Bacteria; kingdom Pseudomonadati; phylum Bacteroidota; class Bacteroidia; order Bacteroidales; family Dysgonomonadaceae; genus Dysgonomonas; species Dysgonomonas sp. HDW5A. The sequence continues at coordinate 3,379,915 of NZ_CP049857.1, forward strand.
TACGGGAGTTGATAACAGTATGAAATCGACTATTGATATTTTGAACGAAGCTCCGAATGTAAACCTCGTAGCTCTGTTTGCACCCGAACATGGTGTGCGTGGAGATGCTCATGCCGGCGATCATGTAGATAATGTGACCGATCCGAAGACAGGTTTACCTGTTTATTCTTTGCATGGAAAAACCAGAGTGCCTACACCCGAAATGCTCGAGGGTATTGACGTTTTGGTATATGATATTCAGGACATAGGATGCCGTTCGTTTACTTATATCAGTACCATGGGATTGGCTATGCAGGCTGCTGCTGAGCAAGGAATCGAATTTGTGGTTCTGGACAGACCCAATCCTCTGGGAGGAATAAAAGTAGAAGGAGGCTTAGTTGAAGATGGCTTCATTTCGTTTGTCAGTCAATTTAAAATTCCTTACGTATACGGGCTCACTTGTGGAGAGCTTGCTTTGTTACTAAACGGAGAGAATATGTTGAAAAAACAATGTAAACTTCAGGTGGTAAAAATGAAGTCATGGAAAAGAAAAATGAGGTATGAAGAAACCGGATTGCAATGGATTCCTTCATCTCCTCATATTCCACAACCTATTTCGGCTATTTTTTATCCTGTGTCCGGTATCTTGGGCGAATTGAGTTATATGTCTATCGGTGTAGGATATACTATACCATTCCAGATGTTTGCTGCCGAATGGATAAAAGCCGAAGATTTGGCTGCTAATCTTAACAATTTGCATTTGCCCGGTCTTTATTTCAGACCGATGTATTTGAAACCGTTTTATTCGGTAGGACAAGGCAAGCAACTCGAAGGCGTACAAGTTCATATTATGGATTATGAGAAAGCCCGATTATCTGAGATTCAGTTCTATGTAATGCAGGAAGTTGCAAGCCTATATCCTGATAAAGCTGTATTTGAGAATGCAAACGATAAACGTTTCCGGATGTTCGATCAGGTAGCGGGAAGTGATTATGTGAGGTTGAACTTTGCCAAGCGTAACAAGTTTGCAGATATATCAGGTTTTTGGGATGATGCGGTAGCTCCTTTCAGGCAATTGTCGAAAAAATATTATTTGTATAAATAGTAATAAAATAAAGTATGACTCAGCAATCTAACCAAAGACTCTTAGCTCTGGATGTAATGAGAGGGATTACCATTGCCGGAATGATTATGGTAAATAATCCGGGCTCGTGGGGGAGTATTTATGCTCCTTTGGGGCATGCCTCATGGAACGGTCTTACGCCTACCGATCTGGTTTTTCCGTTCTTTATGTTCATTATGGGGATATCTACCTATATATCGCTTCGCAAATTCAATTTTGAATTTAGTAAACCTACTTTATTCAAGATTTTGAAAAGGACGGCAGTTATATTTCTTATCGGTTTGGGTTTAGGATGGTTCTCACTTTCGTTGAGAACCTTCAATAAACTATCGGTTGAAGAATTAGGCTTTATGGATCGCTTTATACAATCGGTCACTAATTTTGAAAATCTTCGGATTTTAGGCGTGATGCAACGGTTGGCTCTGACTTATGGTATTACTTCATTGATAGCCATTTTTGTAAAGCATAAGTATATCCCGTATATTATTCTGATAACATTGGTAGGTTATTTCTTACTCTTGCTGTTTGGCAATGGATTTGAGTTCAGCGAAAATAATATAGTATCGGTAGTTGACCGAGCTATTTTAGGAGCAAATCATATGTATGTGGACAGTGGAGTTGTACTTGATCCCGAAGGATTATTGAGTACCATACCTGCCGTAGCTCATGTGTTGATAGGCTTTTATTGTGGTAAGATACTTTTAGATACTAAAGATAATAATGAAAAGATACAGCAGCTTTTTATAATAGGTACAATCCTTATGTTTGCAGGTTTTCTGTTAAGCTACGGTTGTCCTATAAATAAAAAAATATGGTCACCCACCTATGTTTTGGCTACTTGTGGACTAGCTTCGTTGCTATTGGCTCTTCTGATCTGGATTATTGATATTAAGGGATATAAACGTTGGAGTGTCTTTTTTCAGTCATTCGGAGTCAATCCTCTTTTTATCTTTGTAGCCGCAGGAGTGTTTGCTATTCTGATGGGTAATATCTCATTTGCGTATGATGGAGCAGATATAACAATAAAAACGTTTATATATAAAATTTGCCTTCAACCATATTTGGGCGATTATTTTGGTTCGTTGATTTTTGCGTTACTCTTTGTTGGATTCAACTGGGTAATAGGTAATGTATTGTATAAAAAACAAATTTATATTAAGATATGATATTATTGGCAGATGGAGGGTCAACTAAAGTTGATTGGTGTTTAGTTGATAAAGGGCAGCTGGTAAAACAGGTTTTTACTAAAGGAGCAAATCCGTTTTTCAGATCGCGTGAAGATATCAGTGAAGAAATAAAAACGGCACTGTTACCTCAACTTGTCGGTTATACCATTGATAAAGTGTATTTCTATGGAGCCGGATGTGCATTCCCTGAGAAAAACGAGATAGTAAGAGCGGCAATAGCCGATCATATAAAAGCTTCGAGTATCGAAGTGGGTAGCGATTTGTTGGCGGCAGCTAAGGGTCTTTGTGGTAAAAATCAGGGAATTGCCTGTATTATCGGTACAGGGTCTAACTCTTGCTTTTATGACGGGCAAAAGATAACCCAAAATATTTCACCCTTAGGATATATACTCGGAGATGAAGGTAGTGGTGCAGTTTTAGGACGTCTGTTTTTAGGGGCGTGTCTTAAGAATCAACTGACTGCCGGACTGAAAGAAAAATTTCTGGAGCAGTTCGAACTTACTCCGGCCATTATCTTGGAGAAGGTTTATAAAGAACCGTTACCCAATCGTTTTCTGGCAAGTTTGTCTCCTTTTCTGAAAGAAAATATTCAAGATGAGTCCATATACGCTTTGGTATATAATGCCTTCAAGGATTTCTTTGTCAAGAATGTGATGCAATACGATTATAAGAATAACGAAGTACATCTTACAGGCTCGTTATCTTATCATTATCAGGATGTATTGCGTAAAGTAGGAGAGGACTTAGGTATAAAGATCGGAACTATTGTTCAGTTGCCTATGGAGGGTCTTATAAAATATCATTCGGAACATTACGTTCAGGCGTAAGAATGATAGAGGCTTATTTATCTATCTATTATACGATTAGATGAGTAGGTATGTATAAAAGGAAGAATAAAAAAGAATAGGTGTAACTTTTGTCACTTTTGTCACCTTTTTAGGGTTTACTTCTTGAATATTAGATTGTTAATAGGATTGCAAAAAGTGACAAAATAGGGGATAGTTGTCACCCTGAAAATGTCACCTTTGTGTAAGTGAATGTAACTATTGTAACGAAAATAAGAACAGATATGACTTTTATCAAAATAACAGAACAATCGTCACTGTATGACGATCTGGAAAAGAAATCGGTACACGAACTTCTTGTAGATATAAATAAAGAAGACCAGAAGGTAGCATTGGCAGTCGAAAAAGCGATTCCTGCTATCGAGAAACTGGTTTCCGAGATTGTTCCGAGAATGGAGCAAGGCGGACGTATTTTCTATATGGGAGCAGGTACAAGCGGTCGTCTGGGTGTATTGGATGCTTCGGAAATACCGCCGACTTTCGGGATGCCTAATACGCTGGTTATAGGACTTATTGCAGGAGGAGATACAGCACTTCGTAATCCTGTTGAGAAAGCCGAAGATAACATGGAGCGTGGTTGGGAAGAGTTGAAAGAACATAATATAACAGAAAAAGATACAGTGATTGGTATTGCTGCATCGGGCACAACACCTTATGTAATAGGGGCTTTGCGTGAAGCTCGTAAACATGGTATTTTGACTGCATCTATATCTAGTAATCCCGATTCTCCTATAGCTCAGGAAGCCGAAATAGCTATAGAAATGATTGTAGGACCTGAGTTTGTTACGGGTAGCTCTCGTATGAAATCGGGTACGGGACAAAAGATGATTCTCAATATGATTACCACTGCTACTATGATTAAGTTGGGTAGGGTAAAAGGTAACCGTATGGTAAATATGCAATTATCGAACGATAAATTAGTAGACAGAGGTACACGTATGCTTATTGATGAATTGGGCTTGGATTATGAAGAAGCCAATCGCCTTTTGTTATTACATGGTTCTGTAAAGAAAGCGACTGACGCTTACCGGTCAGAAAACTAAATTGTGTTTATTAGCTGACTTCAAATAACTCTAATACTATGAAACATTTAATGTTATTTGTCTTCTTATTGTTTGCCGGTGTTGTTTCGGCACAGGACTTTCGTTTCGCTTTAATAACGGATTTACATGTGAGAAGTAACGATTCTTTGGCATACAACGATTTGAAGCGTACAGTCAATCAGTTGAATAAAACACCTGATATTAGTTTTATACTGGTTACGGGAGATATCACCGAAGAGGGAGACAGGGCTTCGTTACTCAAAGCTAAAGAACTGTTGGATCAATTGAAAGTAAAATATTATATCCTGTCGGGAAATCACGAAACCAAATGGAGCGAATCGGGTTCTACTGATTTTGCCCATGTATTCGGATCGGAACGTTTTCAATTTGAATACAATGGCTTTAAGTTCTTGGGGTTTGCCACAGGGCCTATTATCCGTATGATGGATGGACACGTAGCACCTCAGGACATTGTTTGGCTGCAAGAAGAATTGGGTAAAGATCCGAATCAACCTGCAATTTTAGTAACACATTATCCTCTTTTGCCTACCGATGTTGACAATTGGTATGAAGTAACGGACGCTGTTCGCAAATACAATATAAAAGCTGTTTTGGGAGGGCATTATCACAGTAACCGATTGTTTTTCTATGATGGAATACCTGCATTTATAAACCGTTCGAACCTACGTGATAAAACGGATGGTTTGGGAGGATATTCTATTTATGATGTAACGAAAGATTCTATTGTGGTTTCGGAACAAAAGATAGGGCAGGAGCCTCGCCGATGGGGTGGATATTCTCTTACGGAGCAATACTATACTGCAGACAATTCGACTTACAACCGTCCCGACTTTTCGGTTAATAAAGAATATAATGCGGTTAAAGAAGTTTGGGTAACCAATATAGGTAAAACTATATATGCATCTCCCATAGTGTCGAATAATGCAGTATTTATAGGTGATGATACCGGTACTTTCTATTCGATATCTGCTAAAAACGGAAAAATAAACTGGAGTTTTCAGTCAGGCAACCGCATTGTGGGCACTGTTGCTGTTGACAATGGGGTAGTTGTTTTTGGTTCGGCAGATGCCACTATTTATGCGTTAAACAGTAAAACAGGTAAACTTATTTGGAAATATTCCGCAAAAGAACCTGTTTTGGGAAGTGCAACTATCGACAATGGTATTGTGTATATTGGAGCAAGCGATCATACTTTTCGTGCTTTGAATCTTAAAACGGGTAGGTTAGTATGGGAATATACAGGAGTAAAAGGATATATAGAGACTCGTCCGCTTATATACGATGATAAAGTAATTTTCGGTGCATGGGATAATACGATGTATGCTTTAGATAAGACAACAGGTAAACTTCTTTGGACTTGGGATGGAGGTCTTACCCGAATGCATTTTTCGCCCGCAGCAGTATGGCCTGTGGCAGCAGAGGGGAAAGTGTTTTTTACTGCTCCCGATAGAGTGATGACCGCTATAGATGCAGGAACAGGTGAAACTGTTTGGCGAACAAAAGAATCGATGGTTCGAGAAACAATCGGCTTATCGGAAGATCAAACAAGAGTGTACAGCAAAACGATGCAAGATAGTGTAGTCTCTTACTCTACCTTAGGAAACGAACCGAAAAGGCTCTGGATAACTCATGTAGGGTATGGTTACGATCATGCAGCTTCGATGCCTGTAGAAAAAGACGGTGTTGTTTTTGGCAGTACCAAAAACGGAATAATTTTCGCCTTAGATGGTGTCACAGGCAAGCTTTTGTGGAAACATAAAGTGGGTAATTCGCTTATTGGAACAGTATATCCTTTAAGTGCTTCGGAATGTATATTTGTAAGTGGTCACGGATTAGTGGGACTACTGAAAAAGTAATAGTAGTTTTTGAAACCTTAAATCTGATACGATGAAGAAAGTTTCTATCTTTTTTTGCTTTCTGTTTTTGTGTTGTCTTTCACTAGGGGCGCAAGTACAATCATGGATACGGATCAATCAGTTGGGATATTTGCCTAACAGTATTAAAGTGGCGGTTTTTATATCCAATGAAGATCTGGCGACTTTAGACTTTGAAGTGAAAGATGCAGTTAATAACACGGTTGTATTTACGAATAAAGGTGTATCTGCAAACGCCCAACGATGGGGAATGAAACATGCTGCCCGTATGAATTTCTCTAAAGTGATTAAGGATGGCGAATATTATATCGAATCGAATGGGGTAAAATCTCCTCCTTTCAAAATAAACACGAATGTATATGATGGCTCTGCCGATTTTCTGCTTACATATATGCGTCAGCAACGTTGCGGATATAATCCCTATCTGGATGCGGAATGTCATCAGAAGGATGGCTTTATTGTAGATCATCCCACACGTACAGGCGAATATATCGATGTAAGAGGAGGATGGCACGATGCTTCGGATTACTTGCAATACCTCACAACTTCGGCTAATGCTACTTTTCAGATGATGTTTGCATGGCAGCAAAATCCCGATAAAACAATATTTGCGGACGAATATGATGCTTTGGGTAAAAAAGGCAAAAACGGCATCCCCGATATTCTGGATGAGATCCGATGGGGATTGGATTGGATGGTAAAAATGAATCCCGACTCGGCAGTCATGTTCAACCAGATAGCAGACGACAGAGACCATGCTTCGATGCGTTTACCGACAGAAGATAAGGTCGATTATGGATGGGGAGCAGGCACAGGTCGTCCAGTTTACTTCATAACAGGTGAACGACAAGGGCTTGGTAAGCATATAAACCGGACAACAGGCGTATCGTCGAGTGCCGGTAAGTTTGCTTCGGCTTTTGCTCTTGGTGCGGATATCTTTAAGGACATTGATCCTGCTTTCTCAACATTGATGAAAGGCAAAGCGGGTGCAGCTTATAATTTTGCCGAAACTAAATTGGGCAATACTCAGACTGCCTGTTTGAAGTCTCCCTACTTTTACGAAGAAGATAACTTTGTGGATGATGTAGAGCTAGCTGCGGCTGTTAAATATAACTTGTCAAAAGATGGATCGTGGCTTAAAAAAGCCGATTATTGGGGGCAACTGGAGGAGGTAACTCCGTGGATGGAATTGGGTAGGGCGCGCCATTATCAGTTTTATCCGTTTGTGAATTTAGGACATTATTACCTCTCTCAATCAAATGATTATTCTGTAAGAGCTAAATACATCCGGTTTATGAAAAACGGATTGGAAGCTATTGCCAAAAGAGCAAAAGAGCAGGATGATCCGTTTATGAATGGCATACCTTTTATCTGGTGTTCGAACAATCTGGTTGCTGCCGCTATTACACAAGCACATTTGTATCAAGAGGCATCGGGAGATAATTCGTATGCTGAAATGGAAGCAGCTCTGAGAGATTGGTTGTTAGGCTGTAATCCTTGGGGAACATCTATGATCTGTGGTTTTCCGAAGAGTGGAGATTCATCAACACGTCCGCATTCGGCATACGTTGATATTATGAAAGATATTCCATACGGCGGATTGGTAGACGGACCCATATACAGGCACATATACGAATCGTTGCTTGGTATACATTTGGTTTATGACGATGAGTATGCTCCGTTTCAATTCGGGGAGGCTGTGTATCACGATGATCCGGGAGATTATTCTTCAAATGAACCTACAATGGATGGCACAGCCAGTTTGAGCTATTATTTATCGGCAATGCAAAAAGCAGGTAAGGATCAGGCAAAGATGGTTACAGATAGTCAGGGAGCAATTGTTCGAAAAGATATCGATAAGAAAGTTATCAGACTTATCTTTTCTGCTGATGTTGCTTTTGAAGGAGCTCCTGTTATCCTGAAAACATTGGACAAACATAATATCAAAGGTTCGTTCTTTCTGACGGGTAATTGCCTTAGAACAAAAGAGCATGAAGATATTATAAAACAATTGATTAAAAAAGGACATTATGTCGGGGCACATTCCGATAAGCATATTTTGTATGCTTCGTGGGATGATCGCCAACATACATTGGTTTCCTCTGATAGCTTGGTACAGGATCTTCGGCGGAATATGTATGAATTAGCTAGAGTAGGGGTAGATACAAGCAAGGTAAATTATTACCTTCCTCCTTCGGAGTGGTACAATACGGAAAATGTAAAGTTAATTGAATTGGAAGGGAAAAAGGTAATCAATTTTACTCCCGGTATAAGGACTGCTGCCGATTATACTACTCCTGATATGAAAAACTATAAGTCGTCGCAGGAGTTGATCGATTTATTGTATGCTTTTGAGAAAGAACAAGGTTTGAATGGAGCTGTAATTCTAATTCATCCGGGCACTCATAAAGACCGAAAAGATAAGTTATACCTGCATTTGGATGAAATAATTAGAAATCTGAAAAGTAAAGGATATACATTTGACCATTTCTGAAAAGGAACGTTATCGGTAGTATATGATGAAAATAAGAATCATATATATAATGGCTAATGATACTGCTGCCAGTGATATATATGACAATATCTTTCCTGCTTTTATATAACCTAATTTGCTGAGGATAAATCCTAGACCAAGAGCAATTAAGTTAACTATAAAAGTCCATTTTAATAAAACCTGAATAGATACGAATAATAGCATCCTCAAAAGTAATAAAACAAATGATAATTGAAACCCCATTCACCATGTAAATAATGGCTATTTATAAGTAAAGCCCCTGATAAAGGGGCTTTACTCTAACTTATTTTCTGTGTACAATTTCTCTTAAGAGTTGTGTTATTTAATAATCTTTCTACCTACACATTTGTTTTTTAGAACTCTCTAAGATTTCATTGATTTAGAATTCTTTGATTTCTTTGATCAATTTTTTTGAAGGCAAATAAACCTGGAATCCAATTCCGAATGAAAGTGATTGACTATATGCACTTGAACCAAAACCAACGATACCGCCGTATTTTACTATAGCTTCAAGACCTATACTTGGAGTGATGAAATAAGAAATACCAGGACCAAAGCCAAAGCCGAGACCATTAGTAGTTGTTCTGTTTACTCTATTATCTGTACCTTCAAATCCGGCATTAGCTTCTAAGAAGAATTTGGTTTGTCTGAAAGCCGGAAGTTTTTCTGCACTGACAAAGTAACGAGCAAGAGGACCTATTCCATAACTATAAGAGTTTCCGTCTTGTCCATTTACGTGATTAAGTCCAAATTTTCCGTATCCTCCGACTGCTAATCCATCTTTGATAAACCATGCAGCTGTAGGTGTCACCTGAAATGTTGTTTGGCGATCAAATTCCAGATTTAAATTAGTTAGACTACCTCCGATCATAACATTACCTTCGTTTATCTGAGCGTTTGCGATATTTGCTCCTCCGAATAGGAGTGCGGCAAATAAAATTAATTTTTTCATAATTGAATAATTTAAATAAATGCTACATATATTAACAGTATATATAACAACGATCTTGGGCATTTGTTGACAATTTAAGGGTAAATTATCAATATAAGCAGACTAATAATTGTAGTTTAGTGAGACTTTGTTCTGTAATGTGTTATTTTATAGGATAATATAGTTGTGTTTGAAAATTGTTATTTTTCTTTCTGTTTTTTGATTATAAGATGCTTTGTTAGGTTTTATTATTTTGTTTTTATAAAAATGAGGGCAATAAATGATGTCAGATATTCTGAATTAATAGAATATCTGACATCATTTATTAAGTGTTCAGGAATATGATCTCCTGTACTAATATCTTGTTAAGTCAGGCTAATAAATTAATATCTAAAATATAAGTGGCTACAATATTAATGATTGCAAACTTTACTTATATCTACAGTAAACCCACTATCGGAGGGCATGAATTTTCCTTTGTTCTTGAGGAATATGATTAGTTCATCTATATTCATATTCTCCGCAGAACATGCATAGAATGTTTGATTCTCGCCAAATGTCTCTTTTATAGCTTCAATTAATGAGGTTTCCGTATAACTATTTCCTTCCATCATGTGTAGGACTGCGTGTGCATGTATTTGTTCCATCTTGTATTTCTATTTTTATAATTAAGTACAAATGTACAGATCTAACTTAGATATTCTGTGTAACATATGTTACATACTTTATGCTTGTGGATATAGAAAAATACCAATAATAGGAGATCGAAATAGTCAAGAGGAAACCTATAATTTCTACAATTATAAATTTCCTCTCTGTGCAACATAATATTTTATGTGCCTATATTCTAAACATCATGGAGTTATAATTTGTTTGAAGTATTATTTTTTATTAGATATAAACAAACTCTCTTAACTGAGCACTCACATAAAAGAAGCTCGTACACTCACGGGCTTCTTTATTTATTACTCATATTTAGCGATTACTGCTGATATACGTTCATATAAATCGTCAAAATTACATATGTACTCATCAGAATCCAGAACTCGCTTTACATACCTTAAAGTATCCAGTAACTCCATTTTGTCTTTGTCTATTGCCATTTAATTCATATTAGTTATTATACAATATAACATATTTGTGTTTTTAATTGTTTTATTAATAGATACTTAATATGCCTGTATTATTTTATCTATCATTTAGATTATTGAAGTTCAAATATGTTATTAGCTATGCGTTGAAGATTATTGTGTGTTAGACCGGTAACCCATAAGATTTGAAAATTGCTTCTGCTCTTTTCTTCAGCTCCGGACTTGGGGGCTCTATATCTTTTAGTTTATATTTGATGTTTAATTCTTCCCATTTATGAGTTGCCATTTGATGAAAAGGAAGAATATCCACTCGTTCTACATTCTTAAATTGCGATGTGTACTTTGCCCATTCAATTAAGTCTTGTTCGTCATCGGTATAGTCAGGTACTAGAACGTAGCGTAACCATACAGCCTTATTTATAGAAGCCAGATAGTTCAGAAACTTCAAAGTCGGCTCAAGTGCTGCTCCGGTAAGAGTTTTGTATTTCTCAGGATTAATTTGTTTGATATCGAGTAAAACCAAGTCGGTATAATTGAGTACCTCTTTCACTTGCTCGTTCAATAATATGCCCGATGTATCAATTGCAGTATGAATGTTATGCCCTTTACAGATCTTAAATAACTCCAATATAAATGGTGCTTGCAGTAAGGGTTCTCCTCCCGAAACGGTGACACCTCCACGTACAAATGCTTTTACTTTTTCAATTTCGTGAAAAGCTTCCTGAGGACTCAATTCATATTTGGCATTACACATTTCCCATGTATCGGGATTGTGGCAATACATACAACGGAGCGGGCAGCCTTGCATAAATAAAACAAAGCGTATTCCGGGGCCGTCTTTTGTGCCAAAGGTTTCGAAAGAATGAATAAGTCCGTTCATGAAAATAAAATTAACAGAGAATCGCATTTTACGATTCTCTGTTCAATGATATAAATGTATATGAATTAAAATGCAGTTGTTATAGTTCTGTTTATCACATCTAACTGTTGCTCACGTGTAAGTTTTATGAAATTAACGGCATAACCCGATACGCGTATTGTCAATTGAGGATATTGTTCCGGATGTTCCATTGCATCAATTAGTAAATCTCTGTCAAACACATTCACATTCAGATGATGTCCCGATTGAAGGAAATACCCGTCCAATAAGCCTGATAAGTTTGCTGCTTCCTCATCCCTGTTTTTACCCAAAGTATTAGGAGTTATAGCAAATGTGTATGAGATACCATCATTGGCATGTTCGAACGGAAGTTTAGCTACAGAAGAGAGCGAAGCAACTGCCCCTTTTGTATCGCGTCCGTGCATTGGGTTGGCTCCCGGAGCAAACGGAGTACCGTCACGACGTCCATCCGGTGTATTCCCGGTTTTCTTGCCATAAACAACATTTGAGGTTATAGTCAGTACCGATTGTGTTGGGATGGCATCTTTATACATCTTACGCTTACGAATCTTATTCATAAACTTCTCGACAATTTCGACTGCAAACTTATCTGTATTATCGTCATTATTTCCAAAAGGAATATAGTCTTTTTCAACTATATAATCTACAGCATCTCCATCTTGATCTCTCACAATGCGTACTTTACCATATTTAATGGCTGCAAATGAGTCGGCTATAATAGATAATCCTGATACTCCAAATGCTTGGGTGCGAACAATATCAACATCATGTAAAGCCATTTCCAGTGCTTCATAAGAATATTTATCGTGCATATAGTGGATAATATTCAATGCTTTAACGTAGGTTTCCGCAACCCAGTCCAGTGTACGGTCAAATTTTTCCCATACTTCATCAAATTCCAGATAATCACCTGTTACTTTTTCTATCCAGTGTTTAGGCAGTACTTGTGCCTTTGTTTTTTCGTCTTTACCACCGTTTATCGTATAAAGCAAAGCCTTAGGCAGATTGGCACGGGCTCCGAAAAATTGCATTTGGTGACCGATACGCATAGGAGACACACAGCAGGCAATACCATAATCATCTCCTAACTGAGGACGCATTATATCGTCATTTTCATATTGAAGAGATGAAGTATCAATTGATACTTTAGCACAATATTTTTTCCATCCGTCAGGTAGACGATCACTCCAAAGGATAGTGAGGTTTGGCTCGGGTGCAGGTCCCAGATTATACAGTGTATGCAACATACGGAAGCTGTTTTTAGTCACCAGCGAACGTCCGTTATTGGTCATACCACCTATCGATTCTGTTACCCAAACAGGGTCACCCGAAAATAATTCGTCATATTCGGGAGTACGTAAAAACCTGACAATACGCAATTTCATTACAAAATGATCTATGAACTCCTGAGCATCGGCTTCAGTAATCAATCCGGCTTGTATGTCTCGTTCTATATAAATATCAAGGAATGTGGTTACGCGTCCAAGACTCATGGCTGCTCCATTTTGATCTTTGATCGCTCCTAAGTAACCAAAATACGTCCACTGAATGGCTTCTTGTGCAGTTCTAGCGGGTTGAGATATATCGTATCCGTATGATGAGGCCATTGCTTTCAAAGCTTTCAAAGCCGATAACTGAGAACTTAATTCCTCGCGAAGACGAATTAAATCATCCGTCATAACAATAGGGTCACATTCTTTGAAACGTTTTTCTCTTTCCTGTATCAGGCGGTCTACTCCATATAGAGCTACACGACGATAATCTCCGATAATACGGCCACGACCGTATGCATCCGGTAGCCCTGTTAATAAACCGTTGCTTCTGGCACGGCGGATACTGTCTGTATATGCAGCAAATACACCTTCGTTATGAGTTTTTCTATATTTAGTATATATCTCGGTAGTAATAGGATCTAATTTATAGCCGTATTCCTCTAAACTTTGCTGTACCATGCGCAATCCCCCGTTAGGAAATATGGCTCTTTTTAGAGGCTTGTCGGTTTGTACACCTACTATTTTTTCTAAGTCTTTATCAATATATCCGGCTCCGTAGGCATCGATTTGAGAAGGATATTTAGTTTCGGCATCATAAATACCTTTCTTTTTCTCCTCAACAAACATTTGGCTCAATTTATCCCAAAGTTTTTGGGTTGCTTCAGTTGGATTTTCCAGAAAAGATTCATCACCAGTGTATTCAGTATAGTTTTTAAGAATAAAATCATTTACATTGATTTCTTCCTTCCACTTATTACCTTTAAAATCTTTATATGCTTCCATCTTTATTTTGAATTAATCTAATTGGGGATTTCTAATAAGTTTTTCTCAGGCTTATTATCCTATGAGTATAGAAAATAGCATAAAAACGAATTACAAAAGTAATAACTTTTATAAAACTTATTCATATACTCATGTCTCTTCGCTAAAAACATGAGTATTTTTTGTAAAGATTTAATTAATTATTTTCTGTTGACAACAGGCTGTACTATGCTAGACATACTATGAATAGTTATTTTATAGCTTTCTTTATATTGTATTGATACGCCAAGCATGCTAAAATAAAGTATACAGCACATTGTATCCATAAAGTAATGTATTCAGTTTGTATATCGGCCATAGAAGCTCCCATACTATTTACCTTCACAAATGCCAGTGTACCCGGAGCAGCAGGTATAATAAAATGAGTGGCTTGCCAATACCAAGGCATTAGTTCAAGAGGGTAGGAGATGCCCGAAAGAAATACCAGACCTACCGAAAAGAATGCAATCATCAATATCGGTGCTTCGGAGTCGGTAAAGAATACAGAGCCTGCCAATCCGAAAAAACAGGTGGCTAACAAATACGGAATGAATAACATAATTATTTCATAAGAGTTCCCTATATTGGGTAACTGAAATATGATCGGAATTAATCCTGCTAAGAATAATCCGAAAATAGAATATAGGATGCAGTAAACAAATGTCTTACTGATAATAATGCGTGATACTCGTTTGAGAGTTGTTCCTTGTTCTGCAAAATGGCGAATTGATCCCGATTCGCGCTCCTTACCGCTAATCATGGATATTACCATCATTAAAGTCTGAAATATAATTATCATTATTACAGCCGGTATCAGATAAGTACCATATCCTTCGGTATAGTTATAAAGAGGTGTTCCACTTACTGAGATAGGCGTGGCTGCCGCTATTTGCAGTACATCTTTCGCAGGTAAGAAGACTACCATGTTAGGTCGGTATCTGTCATCCAACTCCAGCATAGCTCCGGCTGAAGCTTCTTGTATAGACGAGTAGTAAAGGAATGCTTGCGTTACTGCATAGGTTATAAATATAGATTCTTCACCCCGATTTACTCTCGTATCGAAATCTTTAGGAATGTATATAATACCTGCAACCTTATTCTTTTTCATAAGTTCTTTAGCTGCAATAAAATCAACCGCAGTGCCATAAACTTCTACTTGTGGTGCAGCATCTATCAATCGGGTATACTCTCTGCTTAATTTGCTATTTGATTTATCAACTACAACAACCGGGGCATTTCTTATGACATTAGGTTGATACATGTAATTGTAGAGGAGACCATAAATGAAAATACCTCCGATCAATACAAGCAAGATAGAGTAGCTTGATGCAATTGTTTTGAATTCCTGAATTATCAATTCAACAATATCTTTTAGACTGCTTTTCATTTTAATCAATATCTTCATATTTATGACTTAAAATTGCATTTTTTAAATGTGGCAACATAAGAAGAGTCACCAATGGAAATAAGAATAAAATGCTGACATTTTGCCACGTGTAAGCAAATCCATAATTCCCGTAGAGTAGATTCTGGTTGATCTCAACAAAATGGCGGACAGGGAACAAAAAAGAAGCATAGTATACTGCCGGATACATAAAAGGTACCGGAAAAGTAACTCCCGAAAGAGTTGCCCCTAATGATGCGACCATAGATACTACACTCATGATAATCCCGATGGCAGGAAATAATGAGAATAGGAATACTCCAAAAGCCTGAGTTGCGATAATAAAAAGGATTGTAGCCAGATTCAATGGTAAAAATCCAGATGAAAAAGGAATATCCATAACCCCGAAAATAATGTAATTGGCAAATATACCTATAATACAGTATATAATAGTGTAGGGCAGAAGCTTACCTACTATAGCCGTAAACATATTCAGATTTGCTGCTTCCAGCCACTTATCGGCTGTTCGGAATTTAATCTCGCTGCCAACAACATATACTGTTGTGAGTAAAATGAGAACCTGAAATAGAACAAAAAAGAATGGGTTTGTTAAGTAAATAGAATAATCTAAACTCGAATTATACAGTGGGTGGCTTTGGGTATTTACCGGAACAAGAAAGGTTGTGATCTGCTCTTCTCCTACGCCCAGCGCTACAGCTTCGGTAACAATAGGTCCTAAAGCTAATGTTTGGAGCAGAGATTCAAAAGCACCATATATTTCTGTACCCACACTTAGCAAAGCATAGTGATAATAATACGCAAGGGTCGATTGCCTACCGGCCATAACATCGGATTCAAAATTGTGGGGTATAACTAAATATCCGTAAATTATTTTCTGCTGTGTTGCTTTTCGTGCCGACTCCATATCGCTGTAATACTCTGTCACTTTAAAAGTGGGGACGGTTGCTACCGTTCTGGATATATTTCGGGATGTAGCGGTTTGATCTAAATCGACAATACCTATCGGTATATTTTCCATCTGTCCTGTCCCGAAAATAGTAACCATAAAGAAAACAGTGAACAAGGGTAATATTACACAAACTCCTAAATATAGTCTGCGGGAAGTCATTCGTATTAATTCTCGTTTTAATACTGAGTAAAAAGGGCTACTATTTTTAGAAATCTCATTCATGTTTTATTTATTTTATATCGTCAAGATTTACTAATACAGACATGCCCGGGCGTAGTCCTTCTACCGGCGACTCGGGTAGTGCATGCAGTTCAAAAGTAATCATGTCGTAACTGCCTGTTTCTTTAGTTGATTTCCAGGTTGCATAACTACCTAATGGGCTGATGTAGTTTACTACGAATGTAATTCCTTTGGCATTTAAGGCCGGAACATCTCCTTTAAACTTACCTCCTATCTTGAAATTATACAACATATCTTCCCGCACATTTAATACTACATGGGCATCACCTAATACCACAAGTGTCATGATAGGCATTCCTGTGCCTATAAGCTCGCCCACTTTAGGATAAATAGTTGATATTTGACCATTGTCAGGTGCTAATAATACAGCATCTTCTAGAGTTGCACTTACTTCAGTTACAGTTCCTCTGGCAGCATCTATTAAAGAGCGTGCGCTGGCTTTTTCCTGATGACGAGCACCATCAAGCGCCATTTGGTATTGCTGATAAGCCGCACGTTCGGCAGCTACGGCAGCCTTGTATATTGCTTCACTTTCGTCTTTTCGTTGAGATGCTACAACCCCTTCCTTATAAAGAGTCGATATGCGGCTGTGAGTTGTTGTGGCTAACTCCAAATCCGATTTAGACTTGTTCCAAAGTTGAAGAAACGATTCGATAACCTGTTTACGGTTTCCTTCGTCAACCAGATTGTTTTGAGAGACTGCTATACTCTCCAGTGCATTTACTTGCGATAGCTTAGCAAATCCTTCCGGACAATAAATACTAACTAGAGTATCTCCTTTCATTACAGTTTGTCCTTCTTTCACCGAAAACGATTCGATACGTCCCGGTAATTTTCCTGAGATACGCACTTCTGTGGCTTCTATCTGTCCTTGTAGTATAGTCGGTTTATCCTTTAACAAAAAGATTCCTACTGTAGAAACAATGATGACAATCGTTAAGATTGAGATGAAGGCTATAATCAAATATTTTTTTTGCTTATCCATAGTTATATTTTTTTCTTTTTGATAAAATCCGATAATTAACGATTGAAAATATACTGTTCGGTTTTTCCATTATTGCAGTATTGGTCAAACGATTGAGGAATACCACAAACCGATAGCAAGTTTATCAATGCAACATCATATTCATAATATGCCATTAATGAGGCAATTTCGACCTTAGAGAGCATGACTTCTGCATCAACCACTTCGGTTGAAGTAGCCATACCTTCTTTAAAAGCTACTTTACGTATCCTCAGTAACTCTTTACTCATTTCGATGGTTGTATTCAGAGTTGCTATATTATCTAATGCGTTTTGTATCTGATTATAAAGCTTATCTACAGCAAGTTCATTATCATCCAGTACTTTTTCGTTTTCTATATCCAGAATCTGTTGGGTGACTCTGGCTTGTTTAATTTTCTTTTCTCTGTTAAGCCCGTCAAATATATTCCATGTAAATCCGGCACCAATAAAAGTTCGGGGCAGTAAGTTGCTTTCTATCCCATGGGCGAAGAAAGTTTGTTTACCAATCAACGCAATTTCCGGAATATATGCCGCGTTTGCTATTTTTAGTTGATTTTTAGCTATGTCTTTCTGTATTTTCATCTGCTTGGAAGCATAACTGTTATCTTCTATTAACCCTTTGAAATAAGATAAAGAGGGTATAGAGTCATTGATAAAGAGAGAGGAAACGGGAGATATATTATCTTCCGTTTCCATTTTAATTAATACTTTAAACGATTTTTGAGTCATGTTCAAATCCTTTCTGGCGGCTTCCAATTCGCGTTTAGCTTCATCCAGATTTACTTGAACAAATAGTCGTTCAGCCTTATTTATCATCCCGTTCTCTTCTAACTTCAATGCATTTTGATAATGCATACTTAAAGATTCGTATGCCTTTTCTTTAACATCAACTATTCTGTTTCCCAAACGCAGACCGAAATAATTTTCCACCAGTAAAATCTGCACTCCTGCATCTATTTGTTCTTTATTAACCTTAGCCGCAGAAATCATCTGTTTACTGATGTTACCTGCATAGATACGTTTACCTCCGGTATATAGAGGCAATGTCAGATTTGCATCAATCGTAGCAAGATTTTGCGGAGCCAACGGCACGATAAGATTTTGACTACCTATTTTGTCCAATACCGATGTAACAAGTTGTTCGCCGGGATAAATAGATTGAATATAGTCTTTTGCCGGATTGGTGTAATCACTTAAGGGTTGCCTTACCTCTATGTTATTTGACATATGGATATATGCACCTGTTGCAGTGATTGTTGGGAGCCAGAAAGAATTTATTCTTTGATGTTCATACTTTGCCCATTCAATTTCTTTGTTTGCAATTTTGAGGCTTTTGTTTCCAGTATGTGCCAATTGCATAGATTGCTCAAGAGTGAGTTCAATCTTTGTATCTTGGGCCAAAAGAGTATTGGAACAAAGAAGAAGTGTTATGCTGCCGGTTATTAAATATTTGAGCATATTGTTGGGTTTATGATTTTTGGATGTTATTTAAATCAATTAAGATCTCAGACCTATTTATTGCTTGAGAGTAGGGGGGGAATCTATGTGTTTGCCAATTTATGGCAGACACATAGGTCTGCCCCCTGCACCAAAAATACGACATTAAATATTTTCTGTTACTTAATTGTTGAAATATTGAGAGACTTACAATATAATTTAAGCGTTTACACCTATGAATTTAAAAGGTTGCGCAGGTTTAAAGTCTTTAGCAGTATTGCCACTGTATGTTTCGTCATTGGCAATAGACAGTTTTAAAACAGGAGCACCTTCCTCCAGATTCATATCCTGAAGTCTTACCCAAAAAGTATTTGGAGTTACGCTCGACTCAAAAAAGTAGATCAAGTTTTTACTGTCCGATACTGTTCTCCATTGAGTCGAAGAAATCTCGGGATTTTCGGGAGTCGATATTCCGTGAGGAACAGACGCATTGCGGATTACACTGAATACACTGGCAATCGCTATCTTTTCATCATTTGTTTTAGGGATTACGTCAATATAAAAACTAGCTCTAGCAAAACGGTCGGCAGGACGATTGGTTCCTGGCAGAAATGTCAACCCTCCGATTGATTTCCAGTAATCGTTCAAAGCCAGTTGTTTGTCATACGTCGGAGAATTGGTCATTACCTTGTAATCCTTGCTATGGTGAATAGTCAATTTGCCATCAATATATTCGAAGATGGCGTTATCGCCTGTAGCATCTGATATAGCCAGGTGTAAGGTTGCCATTCTCGATCCGTCAGGCATTTCATCCGACACTACCTGAAAAGTTCCCCCTTCTACAAAAGATACCGCTTCGTTTACTGTTGCAAAGTTATCCAACATATATTGTACCCAAGCGGCAATAGTTAATCCCGGTTTGCTTTGATCTCTTACCGGATATTGCGATTCGGGCAGCCAAAGGAGGTTCGCGACCAATCCTTTTTCATTCATTCCGTCTGTACTGGCAATCTCAAAAGCAGAGGTTACTACACTGCCATATTTGGATGTCCATTTCAAAGAATTTTCACCTGTTTTGCCATCTCTTTCTATTCCTTTTGGAAATACCCAGATATTGCTGTATAATTCGGTTTTCCAATCCATAGTGCGACCGGTTACTATCATTCCCTCAGTTCCTGTATAAACTACTCTTGTACACATAATTTTTTTTATTTATTGTTATAATTCTTGACTCTTTTATAAACTAATTCAATTTAGAATTGTTCAATCTTTTTTGAATTTATTTTGTTTTTCTGATTTTCATTTTAAAATAGACTTCTTTAAGCCTGTTTTTCGGTAAATCTGTGCTGCAAAAGTAGGTACACAGCTTCGAAATAAAGAAGAAAATCCATTAGAAAATTATTAAAAAAAAATTCCTGAATTCTAATAACTTTCTAATGGGTATGAGTGTTATAAATGAAATCTAAGCCTGTACTTTTGTAACGAAAATAAGTGAAAATACTCGGAGAGAAATAATCTCTTTATATATAGTTCTGAAAATTGAACTAATATGAAAAAAATAAAAAAATGTTATAAACTATAGAGATCTCCTGTTGAAAATTTACAATCGAACGTATGATTTTTATTAATACTTCTAAAACAACAAGAAATCCATTAAAAGAAAAGTTCTTATTTAATTAATTATATAAAAAAAGAAAATTATGGCACTACATTTAGTAAACCCAGACAAAAACAGCAGTTTTTTTGATGCTTATGCCGAATCGGCAGCAATTAATTCTATCCCTAAATTCAAAATTGCGGAAGAACCTAATGACCCGAAGGTTATACAAGACCTTTTGTTAGACGAATTATTACTTGATGGTAATGCGAAGCAAAACCTTGCTACATTTTGTCAAACAGACCTTGATCCTCAGATACATTATTTAATGGACAAATGTATTGATAAGAACATGATCGATAAGGACGAATATCCTCAAACAGCCGAAATCGAAAACCGTTGTGTGCATATATTGGCTGACTTATGGAATTCACCTCAAAGTGCTGATACTATCGGATGCTCTACAACCGGTTCGAGTGAAGCAGCTATGTTAGGTGGATTGGCTTTGAAATGGAAATGGAGAGAAAAACGCCGAAAAGAAGGTAAACCTACTGATAAGCCTAATATTATAACAGGACCTGTACAAATATGCTGGCATAAATTTGCACGTTATTTTGATGTCGAAATCCGTGAAATTCCTATGGATCATGGACGTTTATTAATGACTCCCGAAGAAGTATTGAAAAGAGTAGATGAAAATACAATAGGTGTAGTTCCTACTTTTGGTGTTACATTTACATTAGAATACGAAGATGTAAAAGCCATTAATGATGCTTTAGATAAGCTGCAAAAAGAAACCGGACTGGATATTCCTATCCATGTGGATGCTGCCAGCGGCGGATTTATTGCTCCCTTCATTCAAAAAGATATTGTTTGGGATTTCAGATTACCACGTGTAAAATCAATTAATACATCAGGCCATAAGTTCGGATTATCGCCACTAGGTGTGGGTTGGGTAGTATGGCGCGAGAAAGAAGACTTACCTGAGGATCTGGTATTCAATGTAAATTACTTAGGAGGTAATATGCCTACTTTTGCACTGAACTTCTCTCGTCCCGGTGGACAAATTATAGCTCAATATTATAATCTTTTACGTCATGGCCGTCAAGGATATGCACGCATTCAGCAAGCATGTCTTAATCATGGAATTTTCATTGCTCAGGAGGTCGAAAAATTAGGATTATTCGATTTATTATATGATGGCACATCGGCATTACCCGGAGCTGCGTGGATGTTGAAAAAAGGCACTAATCCCGGATTCAGTTTATATGACCTATCGGATCGTATGCGTAGTAGAGGATGGCAAATTGCATCATATACACTTCCATCCAATTGTGAGGATATGGTGATACAACGAGTTTTAATCCGCCATGGGTTTAGTCATGACTTGGCACAATTGATGATTGATGATTTGAAACGTAGCATAGATTATTTCCAAAAACATCCGGTTACAAATATTTCCGAATCCGATGATCAAAATAGCTTCCATCATTAATTTGTGATTCGAATCATTTAAAAAAATAATTTCAATTATATGGAATGAATTATAAAAACAATGCAAGCCTCTCCCGAACTTGCCATATCCCTAACTCTGGCTCTTGGGGTTGCTCTCGGCAAAGTCAAGATAAAAGATTTTTCGTTGGGATCGGTCACGGGAGTTCTGCTTATGGGGGTATTGGTCGGACAATTGGATTTGTTAATATCCCCCACAGTTAAGTCAGCTTTTTTCCTGATCTTCTTATTTACAGTCGAACCGGTTGATATTGTTTTCCGATTGGCTGAAAAATCATCGGTCGTCTTACTGAATGGAGGTGGTTTTGCAGGCCCCGAATGGTCGGTTAGAGTTTCTTTGGCTAATCTTGAGAATAAAGATTACGAAGTTATTGGAAAACAACTATCCGAAACTATGCAAGAGTATGTAGAGGCTTGGAAGGAATCCAAATAAGGCTCTTATCATTTTAGAGTGAAAAGATGTTGGTTGAGTTTTTAAACCAACATCTTATTTTGTTGTTAGACAGTGTTTTATAATTGTTTTTTTAGATATGTTTTCAGTATTAGCAAATCTTTTGTTGCTAAATAAAGACGTTGTTTCTAAAGTAGGTTAGATAGCTTATTAGAAAATTATTAGAGTTAAGTAGTTGTATTTTAATGATTTTCTAATTGGAAAGAGTGTTGTTGATATAGCAAATGCCTATACTTTTGTATTAGAAACAAAATCTAAAACAACTTTTATATTATGCGTACCCAACTGGTAATTGTATTTCTTTTCTTAGGTTTATCTGCTCTGAATGCTCATACCGAATCGAAGCAAGATACTTTACATGTTCAACATAAAGAAAGTAAAGGAATCATTGAGCCGATATATGACTATGTCGAAAAAACAGCTTTTCAATACTTAGAAAGCTCCAACGACAAGACATCGGATATTAAAGGCTTTAAGTTCTCGATAATGGGAGGACCCTACTATTCGAATGAAACCAAAGTCGGTATGGGACTGATTGCTTCCGGATTATACCGTGTGAAGGGGTGTAGCGAAGATATGGCTCCATCTAGTGTATCTTTATTTAGTAATATCACAACAGTTGGGGCTTATTCTTTCGGAGTAAAGGGAACCACTTTTTTTCCGGAGATGCGTTATTGGATTAATGCCAATGTCTCGTTTTCAGATACACCTCTTCGTTACTGGGGTATCGGATATGATGCAGGAAGTCAGGAAAATTACTCGACATACAACAATATGCAGAAAAATATAGAAGTTGATCTTTTTAAGAAAACAGGTAAATATTCAGCTTTGGGAATTATAACCAATGCAATGGAAGTGTCAGGCGTTAATTTTTCGGAAGTTAGTTTGCTGGGTAATGAAAGTCGAAAAGCGACAGCAGTAGGTGTTGGTCTTATAGCATCATACGACTCGAGGGATTTTATACCCAATCCATATAAAGGGATATATGCTATGGCATCAAATACTTATTATGCAGGAGCTTTAGGAAGTACACATGGTTTTAATAAGATCGATCTAATATTCAGATGTTACAAACAAATACGAAAAGATACTATTCTGGCTTTTGATCTGGATGGCACTTTCAATATGGGTAATGTAAATTGGGGTATGATGGCATTAGTTGGAAGCCCGAATCAAATGAGAGGGTATTACCAAGGACGTTATCGTGACAAGAAATTGATAGATACACAAGTAGAAATCCGTCAGCATGTTTATAAACGAAGTGGTGTAGTAGCTTGGGCAGGAGCGGGAAATGCTTTCTCTAAATTTTCGACCGTTCAATTGTGTCAAACACTTCCGACCTATGGTGCCGGTTATCGCTTCGAATTAAAAGAGAGAGTAAACCTTCGCCTTGACTACGGAAGAGGCAAAGACCAATCTGCATTTTATATTAATATAAATGAAGCATTTTAAGAGCTTGCTCAAATTTGCTTGCTAGATAAATAATAGCTATTTTCCCTAAAAAAGAGATTTGAACCGAGACTTTAATAAAAAATAGAAATCATGTCAATAAGCAATCTGTTATTTATATTTTCGTCATCTTTTATGGCTTTGTTTCCTGTAATAAATCCACTGGGAAATAGTTTTATTGTGAATGGATTTTTAACCGGCCTGAATGATCAGCAACGAAAATCAGCTATTCGGAAAATTGTTACAAACTACCTTTTGATCGGTATAGGAACTTTAGTAATAGGGCATCTGTTTTTATTACTTTTCGGTCTGGCTATCCCCGTTATACAGTTGGGTGGGGGAATACTTATCTGCAAAACAGCAATGGCATTGCTCTCTGATGCAGGAACTACAAGTAATGATGAACCTAAACAAACCCTAGATAATCCCAAATGGAAAGAAATAGAACGGAAATTATTTTATCCTATAACTTTTCCGATGAGCATTGGCCCCGGAAGTATATCTGTCATCTTTACCTTAATGGCATCTGCAAGTATTAAAGGCAGTTTTATAAAGACAGGAATAAATTATTCTGTTATTGCTCTTGCTATTATTTGTATGGCGAGTATGCTTTATATATTTCTTAGTCAAGGCCGCAAAATGATGGAAAAACTGGGCACTGCAGGTAACTTGATTATTAATAAATTAGTAGCCTTCTTTACCTTTTGTATCGGTATACAAATAATTGTTACAGGTATATCAACTATTTTCCATGTAGATATTCTGTAAAAAATCAAGCAAAAGAATAAAAGCGAATATTCCTTATGGTGAATTAGCTTAATTCGATACGAAAAGTAGTACCTTCTCCAACAACCGAAGTAAGAGTGATCTCTCCTTTATGTAAAGTTATTACTCTTTTTACAAGAGCTAATCCGATACCATTTCCTTGTGCGAAATTTTTGTTGCTTCCTCTGTAGAATGGTGTAAACAGATGATCTATTTCACTTTCAGGAATACCGATTCCGGTATCCGAAAATTGTAGTATTATTTTTTTTGATTTGGATGTGATTTTAACTGTCGAAGTTTTATTCTCCGAATATTTGCAATTATTCTCCATTAAGTTGGCAAAAGCCATCCTTAATAAATACTCATTGCCTTTAATGGTAAGTTCCGAGTCTTCATTAATTTCCAGATTGAAAATTAGTTCAATGTTATATTCCTTATTGCCTTTCAAAACTAACTCTCTTGCATCTAAAAGTATTTCATCTACCCGAACAATGCTCATCGATATCTTACTCTCGTCATAACTTGCTTTTGCAAGATCTAATAAACCATTTAGAAATATAATTACTTTATGGGTATCCTGACGCGAATTGATAAGTGTTTGCTTATACTCTTCTAAAGTACGGTCTTTTAATAAAGCCAGATCTATTTCTCCAATCAGTATAGCCAGAGGTGTTTGTAGCTCGTGAGAAACATTACTGACAAACATCTTCTGTGATTCGAAAGATGCTTCTATAATATCCAGAGCCTTATTAAACGAACCGGCTAACTCTCCAAACTCATCACTCTCGTTATATCCAATAAGACGTAAATGAAGGTTATTTGCTGTAATGTCTTTCATTTTATTGGATATCTTGGCGACAGGCTTTAATACCGATTTTGCCAAAAAGTAGCCTAAAGCACAAGCCGATAAAAGCGAAACTAAACTCAATATCAAAAGATATATGGCTAGTTTACTCATTTTGGCATGTCCATAACTATCGTATGCAGAGGTTATTATAATGTAGTTGTTCTTCTGATACGAAAATATAAAGCCAATAGTTTGATATTTCCCGTCATTAAGCTTCAGATCTTCTTTTTTGAGCCGTATATCATCTAATAATTCGCGAGAATGTGGTTTTGCACTTGTATTTTCTGCATCACTATAGAGGAGACCATAATTTTCATCATAAATCCAGACATCTACTTTATCCATCTCTTCGTTAGAAGCTTTTGCTTTAAAATAAAGATTAGCTCTGGACATTCCTTCTTTCTTTAAATCAACATAGAACTCCGTTTTCCTGACTTGAGTAGATATGATGTAGTTTAAAGCTACAAATATGAGCATAAGAGCTGTTATGACAACTGTTATACGAAGGGCTATTTTAGTCCGGATTTTCATTCTTCTTGTTTTAATATAAAACCTAATCCTTGGCGGGTATGTATTAGTTTTTTGTCAAAACCCTTGTCTATTTTCGATCTCAAATAATTGATATATACATCAATAAAATTAGTTCCTGTATTGAAATGAGTGTCCCATACCTTTTCAGCAATTTCCGTACGACTTAGTATCCTTTCTGTATTCATCATCATATATCTTAAGAGGTTAAACTCCTTGGGAGTGAGCTTCATCTCTTTTCCGTCTCTGAATACCGTTTTGGTATCTATATCGAGTCTAATGTCGGCATATTCTAAATGATCGGCTTCAGATGCGCTTTCATTAGTGCCTTTTCTTTTTAGTAATATATTTACACGGGCATTTAATTCCCTCAAATCAAACGGTTTTACCATGTAGTCATCGGCTCCTGCGTCAAAACCATCTAATTTATCATCAGTGGCACCCAGTGCGGTAAGCATGATAATGGGTACGTGAGGTTGTACTTTGCGTATTTCTTTACACAATTCAAAACCATTGAGATGGGGTAGAATTATATCTGTAATAATCAAGTCATAAGCGTGTGAATTGACAAGGCGTCGCCCCATTTCACCATCAAAAGCTAAAGTTACAAAATAACCAAACTCTTCGAGCCCTTTTTGGAGCAGCTCGGCTATACGTTGTTCGTCCTCTACTACCAGTATTTTTTTCATAAATAAGGAATTATTATTATTAATAACAACATTTAGTTTTTTAAGTTCGATTTTCTTAAACTTCTTATACAGCCTGCTGTTCAAATATATTTTTGTATTTGAGTATTGACTATAATATACATTATATCGTCCTCTTTCTCAGCCATAAATAAATGTATAAAAAAACGATTCTTAATAGTTTTAGGCAGGTATTAGAAATGTATTAGAGTCAACTGATTGAATTCTAATTACTTTCTAATTGTTTCTCTTCTTCGTTTTCATAGCAATGTATCTACTTTTGTAATACAAATTTATACAATATTTGATTGAATGAAATTATTCAGAGATAGAGTCGAAATAATTTATACAATGAGATCTATCTGAAAATTAAAAGAAACTTGAATATATTATTAAAATAACAAATTATGAAAAAAGTATTTATCTTTTTATGCACCTTGGCTACAATAAGTTTAGCGTCAAAAGTAGAAGCCTGCACAAGAGTGGTTTATACAGGAACTGAAGGAATTGTTGTAACCGGTCGTACTATGGATTGGAAAACAGAACTATACAGTAATATCTGGGTATTCCCTAGAGGAATGGAAAGAAACGGCGAAACAGGTCGGAATTCATTGAAATGGACATCCAAATATGGCAGTGTAGTAACCTCTGCTTTTGAAATAGCCAGTACTGATGGTATGAACGAAAAAGGATTGGTCGCTAACCTCCTTTGGCTGCCCGAATCGCAATATCCCGTGAGAGATCAGAGCAAACCGGGGCTGACAATTTCCGCTTGGGTACAGTATATGCTGGATAATTTTGCAACAGTAAACGAGGCTGTCTCTTTTGCACAGGAAGATAGTTTTCAGGTAGCATCGGATAAGATGCCCGACGGATCGAGAATGGCAACCTTGCACCTTTCTATATCAGATGCCACAGGCGATAATGCTATTTTCGAATATATAGATGGCAAGTTGATTATTCACCATAGCATGGATTACAAGGTAATGACCAATTCTCCGACGTATGACAAACAACTGGCTTTGAATGATTACTGGAAATCAATCGGAGGATTGACATTCCTGCCCGGAACCAATCGGGCAGCAGACCGTTTTGCCCGTGCCAGTTTTTATGTTGATGTAATCCCTAAAACTGATAACGAAAAATTAGCAGTTGCCAGTGTATTCAGTGTAATTCGAAATGTATCTGTTCCTTACGGAATATCGACTCCCGAAAGCCCTGAAATTTCTTCGACTCAATGGAGAACAGTATCGGACAGTAAAAATCTGACTTACTTTTTTGAATCGAGTCTGACTCCGAATACTTTTTGGGTAAATCTTCAGGATATGAATCTGGAGAAAGGTGCTCCTGTATTGAAACTGTCTATTGCCAATGGCGAAACATACAATGGCAATACAGCGAAAGACTTTAAAGTGGCACAGCCTTTTAAATTTCTGGGAGTACAGGACTGATATACAAAAAGAGAAAAAGTCTATTTTTTGGATAGACTTTTTCGACTTCCTTCTATGGGTTTACAGATGAAACATTTTGGTTTCTCTTTAATAAATATGCATTTAACTTTTCCGGCTCTGTTTTCTTAATGACTTTGGTTGAGGTTCTTATAGTTATACAGTCATTTATTCTGAGCCATCTTCATCAAAGAGTATTATATCTCTATCTCCTTAAGAGAATTGGATAAATACTTAATCTAAAAAACAATTCCTGTTCTATATGCCGGATCTTATTTTCTGGCATACTACTGCAAAGATTTTTTCTCTTCAGAAAAAGTCATGGGTGCCTCATTGTATTTTATAACAAAGATTAGAAAAAAGAACGTCATGAATAACCAATTAACAGACAGATTAATAGAAGACTTGAAAGGAGGTGATCACAAAGCATACGAAAGTATATTTATGACCTATTTTCCGAAAGTGAAATATTATATAAACGGCTTTGTTAAATCAATAGACATTGCCGAAGAGTTAACACAGAATGTGTTTCTAAAGATATGGGAGAATCGCCAATCTCTGATAATATCAGTGAAAGGATTCGATTCTTATGTTTTTACTATCGCTTATCGGCAAACCATTGATTATATACGAAGTAAGCAAGTGCGAGAATCATTTTATAACGATCAGATGATTCAGCAGCCGGATACAGTTTGCACTGAAGATGAATATATAGCAGAAGAAACAAGATTGCTGGTAGAAATGGAGATAGAGAATATGCCCGAAAAATGCCGGAAAATATACAAAATGAGTAGAAATGAGGGAATTCCTAATTATAAAATAGCTGAGCAATTAAATGTAAGTCAAAGAACGGTCGAAAACCAGTTGAGCTTGGCAATGAAAAAGATCAAGGCTATACTGGGGCTTTTCTGTTGAGAAAAAAAATGAAATTATTATTTAAAACATCTGTGTTAAAAAATGTAAAATATTAATTTGTAAACCGTGCGTAGCTATAGACTTCCCCGTTTTCTATTATAGGGGACGATAAACATTTAGGCATACTGAAAATGCTTGATGTGAAAAAATGGATAATAAATCAATAATTTTCTAAAAATAATCTAATTATTCTTTGGGCAATCAGCTAACAGACACGGTAATAGAATCCTTGCAGAGAGGAAGCCATAAAGCATTTGAAACGATATTTCTGAAGTATTTTCCTAAAGTAAAGTATTATATAAACGGCTTTGTTAAATCAGTAGACGTTGCCGAAGGATTAACTCAGAATGTATTTCTCAAAATTTGGGAAAATCATGAATCGTTTGCTCTGACCTCTAAAGGGGTTAAAGGCTTTGATTCTTATATATATACGATAGCCTATCGGCAAACTATCGATTACATTCGAAGCAAGCAGGTACGTGAGTCATTTTATAATGACCAGATAGTATTATATCCGGATTTAGTTAATACAGAGGATGAATATATTGCAGAAGAAACCATGCTGCTAGTTGAAATGGAGATCGAGAATATGCCCGAAAAACAACGGATTATATATAAGTTGAGTCGATATGAAGGGGTATCTAATGATAAAATTGCCGAACAGCTGGATCTGAGTAAAAGAACAGTTGAAAATCAATTGAGTTTGGCAATGAAAAGGATTAAAAATGTCTTGTCATTTTTTTTCTGAGTGTTAAAAAGTAGAGTTTGTAAATTGCAGGTTACCAGTGGATTATTGTGAAAAGGAGAAAAAAGTGATTTTTTTATCGTGCGTAAAAACAGACTTAGCCGTTTTAGATAATAGAGGGTAAACAGAACCAAGGCTTGTCGAAAATAGAATAATGAATCAGAAAATGGACAACATACTAACTAACCAATTTTTTAAGCTTATAAATCGATTCTTTGAGAAAAGATACTCTAAGAATCTAGAAGATAAGGTACATCATTGGCTGATTAGCCCGGAGAATTCTCAAGAGAAGCAAAAAGCGATGCGTCAACAGTGGGACTCTTTAAGTAACATTGAGGATTTATCATCTCAACTAGAATTCGAAAAAATAAAGAAAGTGTTAGGGTTTAGTGAAAATAAGAGGAAGATACAATTTTCTAATTATTTACCTCGTGTAGCAGCAGTGCTTTTGCCTTTAATTCTATTTGCAGGAATATATTTTTTAGATAAAAGAGAAAACAAAGACAGCGATATGCCTATGACTGTGCTTACTGTACCTTATGGCAAACATGAGGAAGCAAAGCTTGCTTGTGGTTCTGAAATTTGGATTAATTCGGGTAGTGAAATAACTTATAATGAAAACCCGGCTGATACTGTAAGGACTGTCAATCTGAAAGGAGAAGCTTACTTCTCGGTGATGAGACAGAATGATGTTCCATTTATAGTTCGCACAGAATATCTGGATGTTAAAGTTCTCGGAACCAAGTTTAATGTATCAGCATATCCGGATGAAGAGTCAACCGTTGTAACACTCAATAAAGGATCCATAGCTATCCGTACTATTGACAATCAGGATTATATGCTAAAACCGAATCAACAATTAGTATATAATAATAAGACCAAGCAGGTGGTAATACAAGACCTCGATGTTAATATCGCTAAGGATATTGCTGATTGGACTATAGGAAAGATGGCTTTTAACAACGAAACGCTAAAAGATATTGTAACGGTGTTTGAGCGTAAGTTTAATGTCGATGTCGAAGTTGATAGTAATGTAGACCTCAATAGAAGATATACAGTTACGATAGATGAAGGTGATAACTTAAAAGAAATAATAGAGATTTTTGGATGCTTTGACAGTAGTTTATCTTATAAAATAGAGAACAATAAAGTATACATAAGTAACAATAAAACAGAATAATCAATTTTAAAATGCAACTATATAATAAAATGTACCCGTTTCGATCTCGGTATGGGCTCAGTTTGATCAAGATGTCACTTTTTTTACTTTGCTTTTTTACTTTTCCGATGCTTTCGGCACAAGACCAAAAAGTGACTATTGCGGTAAATAATACTCCATTGAATGATGTATTTGCTCAAATAGAATCTCAAACAAAATATTCTTTTGCTTTTGTCAATTCAAGTTTTGATGCAACACGTAAAGTAACGATATCCGTTCAGAATACAGATTTGAGCGTAGTATTAGATAAATTACTAAAAGGTACCGGTTATTCTTACACTATAAGAAAAGGTCGTATTTTTTTATCCCCGGTTAAGGTAGAAAAAAAAGAGGAAAAATTGATAACGGCTAAAAATATTGAAGAAAAGCCAATTGTATCTGTTAAAACAGGAACTAAGACAAAGAATATAGATGTAGAACCTCTATTTATCTCTGAAAAGAAGAATATAGATGCAGAACCTTTATCTACAGTAAAAGATTCTTTAGATATAAACAAAACAGTCGAGATATTGAATCGTTTAGCTGATCAGAAGCTAACTTATTCAAAAACACCTCTATGGGCTGTCAAAAGCAACTTGTTACTAGACCTGACGGGTTCTATCAGCCTTGGTGCAGAAGTCAAGACAGGAGAAAGATATAGTTTTGATTTATCAGTCAGCTACAATCCTTGGGAATTTAATGTTAATAGAAACTGGAAACATATACTCGTTCAACCAGAGATACGCTATTGGTTATGTGAACCTTTCAACGGTCATTTTTTTGGATTACACGGACTTTATGCCCATTATAATTTGTCGGGACTTCCGTTCTCGGATTATATGAAGAATAGTCGCTTGCAAGGAGATCTGTATGGTGTCGGCTTAAGTTATGGATACCAATGGAGTTTATCCAAACGCTGGTCGATTGAAGGAAGCTTCGGAGTAGGGTATGTTCATGCCAGTTATGATAGATATGCTTGTAAAACCTGTAGAGATTATATAGGTAGTGAGAGTAAAAATTACTTTGCACCTACTAAAGCATCATTGTCTCTGATCTATTTTATTAAGTAAAAGTTGGCAAAGTCCAGCTGAAAATAAAAAAAAGCTAACATGCTTGAGGATAAGTTAGCTTGGGAAATTATTGTCTCTAAATAATATACATACAATACATCTAAAGCCTGCGATTAATGGCTAAAGTAAATAATATGAAACGATTACCAATATTTATACTATTCATACTGATTACATTGGGGGCATCAGCAAAAGGATATACAGGGCAAATCACCTTTGTTAGCAACGAAGTTAAGGAGGTAAATGATAGTCTTCAGATATACTTCAAAGTAAATATCCGTGCAGGAGCTGTCAACGATTGCAGTGCTATGTATATAACCCCTCAGTTGCTTTCGGGCGAATCGGTTATTGAATTTCCTTATCTGCTCGTTTCCGGAAATAAGAGATATAACCTGATGGAAAGATGGGAATCATTAAATAAACATAGCTCTCAACCTAATGCGCCCTATGCAACTATTATAGCGAAAGAGAATACAGATACGTTGCTCAGTTATAATTTCAAGCTTCCGTATGAGATGTGGATGGATAGTGCACGTTTTGTGATTAAGCAGGAAATAACAGGATGCCGAAACGAAAATCACCTGTTTACTTTCCTAATGAATAATAAGGTAGGTCTGAAACCTCATACCCCTTATCAGGTAAATACCTTGGTAGCTTATATAGAACCGAAGGCAGAACCCAAAATACGTAAAATACAAGGGCAGGCATACCTTGATTTTCAGGTAGGGCAGTCGGTTATCCGTTCTGATTATCGCCGTAATCCTGAAGAATTAGCTAAAATAAACGAATTAGTAAAAGATGTGATCAATGACCCTGATATAAAGATCAAAAGTTTATTTATCGAAGGATATGCGTCGCCCGAAGGTTCGTACGCAACTAATGACCGTTTGTCGTATGCACGGGCAATAGCTCTGAAAAACTATATGAAAAGTAAATTCGGCTTATCGGAGAGTTTATTTCGGGTGAGTAATGTTGCCGAAGACTGGGATGGACTCAAAGTATTGATACCAAACAGTAATGTTACACATCAGGATGAGATAATAGAAATAATAGATAATACAGACATTTTTGAAGGGCGCGAACTGAAATTGATGAAATTGGCAAACGGTGTACCTTATAGAAGCATGTTGAACGAATTATTCCCTCAATTAAGACGTGTTGAATACCAGATTAATTTCATGGTGAAGGATTATACGCTGAGTGAAGCTAAAAATTTACTCGGAAAGAAAGAATCTCAACTTAGTCAACTTGAGCTTTTTCAAATAGCACAAAGCTTTGGCGAAAGCAATAACGAGTTTGTAGAGATATTGGGCGAAATAATTCCTAAATATTATCCGGATGATCAAACAGCAAATAACAATGCAGCTGCTGTTCAGATAAAAAATAAAGAATTCTCTCTAGCTAAAAGAACTTTATCAGAGGCTGGTACTAATCCGTCAACATTAAATAACATGGCAATAATTCTTTTACAAGAAGGCAACCTGGATAATGCCGAAAAACTATTCAAAAAAGCTTTAGAAGGAGGCTCCATTGAAGCACATCATAATTTACGTGAGTTAAAACTGAAACGTGAAGACAATGTGAAATTGGAACGATATAAAAGTAAGTAAGTATAATAAAGTAATTAAGAAAATGATCTTGGAGTATGAAAATGTAGTAAATAGCTAGTGTGTTGGTAATCATTAGAAAAGCATTAGAAACCAAGAGGTTAATTCTAACATTTTTCTAACGGAATCTATAAGATGTTCCTCAAATGATATGCTTAGTTTTGCATTATAAATTAGAACAGTCGATAATGTCAAAACAGAAATAAAGTATAAAAAAACTGTAAACAGAAATTATTAGATAAATAATTTATAAACAAAGAATCAAAAAAAAAAATTAATTTAAAACAATCAAACGATGAAAGTATTTTTTAATTATTTAATGGCAACAGCTGTCTTGGCAGCAGGTTTCACAAGTTGTTCAAACGATGACGATATAACTGGTAACGGTGGTAATCCGATTCAAACTGGTAAAGCAACAACATTCACGCTTTCGATAGCTCAACCAAAAACATATGCAGCAGATCCAAATGCTACGGTTGACGAAACTAAAATGAACACAGTGGATGTATTTATCTTTAACGATGCTGATGTATTTGAAAAACGTGAGCGTTTAAACGGTTCAGATTTTACTCCTTCTACAAGCAATGAATACACTGCTAACAGAACAATTGCTACAACTGTGGGAGCTAAGAAAATTTATGTAGGTGTTAACTTATCTGACGAATTAGCAAGAGATGTTGCAAGCAGAGGCTTGACAGCAATACAACAAGTATCAAGTGCAAATGATCTTATGAATCCTACAAACGGATTTGCGATGTTTAACAAAGTGGCTTCAATCGCAACATTTGTAGAATCTACCGATCCTACTGCTTCAACAGCTAACAAAGTATCTGCAACTGTAGCACGTTTATTAGCTAAAGTATCAGTAGAAAAAGGAGCGGCACTACAGTATAATGTACTGGGTGGAACTGTTTCAGACTTACAGTTTTCGTTAAGTAATATTACAAAATTGTATTATATGCTTCCTAGCGTATCAGGCTATAGCCCTGCCAGCACACTAGCTGATTTCTATAAAGAAAATTCTTATAAAGCGGTTAATGCATCTGGTACTGCTATTACTGCCGGCAATGTATCCTATGCTTTAGAAAATGCATCTGCTCAAAGTCTTGAAGGATTTTCAACTTATGCTTCTATCCGTGCTAAATTCTTACCAAGTAAAGTAGTGAAATTAGCTACAGCAGGAAATGGCGCTAGCGGATTGGTTAACGAAACAACTCCGGCTACTCCTCAAACATTTTATGTGGTAGTAAATGCAGGTGTGAAATATTACTTCTTAAGTCAAGCGGATGCAGCTGATTACAATACTGAAATAAATGGAGGTTCTGCTTCAACGATGATTACTTATACTGACGGATATTGCTACTACAAAGCATATTTGAATCCTGCTGTAGATTACAACATCTATCGTAATAACCTTTATAAAGTAAACATTACAGCTGTTAATGGTGTCGGTGAAGGTGGTGATAACATTATTGATCCTACTCACCCAATCTCTAAGCCAACTAACATTACTGTAGATATCGTAGTTGAACCTTGGGTTGAAAATACTCAAGATACTGAGATCTAATAAGATTATTACGGAATACGTTTAGCATAACAAATTCCCCAAACAGTTAATGCCGTTACCGCAAGGTACTATTGCCTTGCGGTACGGATTAACCTAAAGGCTTCTTTCTACTATTTTTTACATGATTATCAATTATTAGATAAAATATCATTTTGAAACGAATGAGCCAATTGCTTATAAAGAAATTTATAATGAAACGATTTAATTATATACCACTATTATTTTTGACCCTTTTGTTACCAATGCTCAATTCGTGTATTGATCAGAAACTGGAAGACTGTCTTCCAGAAAATAATGGTATTCGTATTTATTTTACCCCCACAGCAAAAAGCTATGCAGGTACAATGCTAAACCCCGAAGAGGTAAAGGATATAAAGTTATTTATATTTGATGAAAAAGGGAATTATTTACGTACAGAGCATGATGCAAAGCCATCGTTTAGTTCTGATTATTATATGACTCTATTCTTAAATCCGGGTATTTACACTTTTGTATCATGGGTAAATCTCGAAAAACCTTACAACCAAAATGAATATTCGACATTGGAAGAGATGCGGGTATACATCGAAAAAGATAATGAGGACATTGTCCGTACAAATCCACATGCCTTGTTTCAGGCTTATGAAACATCAGTAAATATAACAGATCAGACAGATCAGAAAGTAAGATTATCCCTTACTCAAGATATAAATACAATTAATGTAAAAACAAAGAATTTCGTGCCTGTTGGTTCCAATTACCAAATGACTATCACTGCACGTAATGGCATCTATAAATTTGATAATTCATTTGCCTCGAATACAGATGAGGTTCACTATATAAGTTCTATGCAAATAGGAGACGATTCGGAGTTATCCGGTACACAAAATATACTCAGACTGAGCGAAGAACGTAAAGATCCTATACTGAAAATAGATAATCCGATAACAGGGGTTGTAGTGTATCAGGCAAAATTAATGGAACTGATTGCTAATATAAATGCTAATGGAACTGTAATTGATATTGATAATATACATGTATATGATATTCTATTGACTTTTATACCAATGCCTAATCCCGGACCACCACATGTAGGTATTACAATATCTATCAATGGATGGGTTGTTAATGAGGAAAGTGCTGAATTATAACAGAATCAGATTTTAAATAGAAAAAACAGAAGAACTAATGAAACAGTTATTTTTTTATATACTATTCTTATTCGTGGCTTTAGCCGGTTGCGTTGACGACCATGAAGATGGAAATTATCCTTCGCCAACTAAAGAGGGAGAAGTGAAAGTACCATTTAGTATAAACATGCCTGCTCAAATGCCAAAGACTTATGCCTTGGATGAGAATGATGAGAACGAAGTGAAAACTATTGATATCTTAGCTTTTAAGGTAAATGGTAATGACGAAACCTTCGCTTACCGTGCACAGGCCGAGCAAGGGTCGATAGTGGATGATGGAGCCAATAATAAAAAGAAATTTATTGTTACCCTGAAAAAAGATGGTACCCAAACATATCGTTTTGTTGCTCTCGCAAATGCAAAAGATGAGCTGGATAATATTTTTGTCGGAGGTATTGCGGTAGGAACATCAAAAGACGTTGTAATGCAACAATTACAATTGACAGGTGTAAATAAATGGAATGTAAACAATGGAACTGAGGGATATCTTCCCATTCCAATGTGGGGAGAGACTACAAACAACATAGTAATCCAAGATAATACAACGATTACCGATTTGAAACTACTTCGCATGGTTGGTAAAATCAATGTGAAAATAGACCCTTCGATAACCGAAAGTAACTTTGCTCTATCGAGTGTATCTCTATACAACTATTATACTGCCGGACGAATTGCCCCCGATCAAGCCAATCTGGTTTCGGGTAGCAGATCAACCGTTGATAAACCTACGGTGATAGGTGTTACCACCAAAGGACCGATCAGTTATGAAGGCTCGGGTATCGTTACCAACAATAGTATCCTGAATAATATATATACTTTCGAATCGGTAGTTCCTAAAAATCAGTCTGAAGTAGATATGAGTAAAGTAACTACTCTGGTAGTAGGGGGTAAATACAATGGAGCAGCTACGGTTAGTTATTACCGTGTCGATATAGCTAATGGAAAGAACTATCTGGATATATTGCGTAACCATTTATACACCATTAATATAACTAAAGTGAAATCGGCGGGGTATTCTACTAAGGAAGAGGCATTCAACTCACGACCTATTAATATCGAAGCAGAGGTTGTTGTATGGGATGAGGCTGCTATAGGGAATATCGAGTTCGACGGACAGTTTATGCTTGCGGTTTCTCAAGGAAAGTTTGATTTTACGAAAAGTGTCTACAACGCATATAGTGACGGAAATACAGTGAAAATTACTACCGACTATAAGAGTAACGATGGAAGCGTACAAGGGTGGAAGGTATCGTCTATTGTAGATGATAGTGGTAACCCTATAACCGATTGGTTAACAACATCGGTAAGTAGCGGTAATGCCGGTGTAACTACAAATATGCAGATCTTCTTAACAGAGAACAACTCGGGACAACAACGTAAAGGGTATATTCATATCAGTGCAGGAAGACTTACTTATGTTATCGAAGTGAACCAAAACTTAGTTCCCCCCTTATCTTTAGTTATTAAGGATGTAGTGAATGGCGAAGAAATCGGCGAACTTATATTTGTGAGTCAAACAGCCAATGAAGTTCCCACAGCACAACAATTTACTGCTTCGTGGATGCCAATTAGTGTAGAATGTGATTTGTCAAGTACAGGTTTATCCGGAAACCCTTTTAGTTTCTATACAGGATCAGATACTCCCGGACAAGGAACCTTTATAAAAACGACTGCAAACGGTACAGGTAAACAAACCTATACTATTAGGCCGACAGCGTTTACTCAGACTGAAATTAATAATAATCCTCTGATCGAGAAATCTTCTAAAATAGACTTTTTAGTGTCGAATGGGGTCAACTTTAAATCCAAAACGATTTACCTGCGTCAGATACGCTATGGACTGAAGGCTACATTGAAAGATGATTATATACTTGATGGTACTCAACAAAGTCTGAATATCAAGTCAAATAGCCTTTGGAAAGTAAAAAGTATAACCGATAGCCAAAATTTGTTAGCATCTTTTGATGCGAGTCAAAACGGCGGATATAATGTCCAGACCGGAGATACATTCCTGTTTACATTGAAGCAGGTAACTACTGCTACGGATGTGGGGGCAAGCATCACTTTTACATTTTACGATCCTAGTGGCAAATATGCCGATGTTAATGCTACGATAAACCCTATAGCGTGTGGAGCAGGAGGAACTGCAGCACCATTAAAGATTGGTAATAATACGTATATGACCCACAAATATGGAACGAAATGCTGGATGGTGGAAAACTCAAGAGAAGGAACATCAAATGCTGTGAATTTCGGAGGAGTTATTAGTGGAACCACATGGACGAATGGGTCGACCTATTCGCCGGGAACAAGTAATGGACAGTATTATTATGGGGATAGTAATCGAAATTCAGCATGTCCTACCGGCTGGCATTTGCCAACGGCTGGAGAAGCTGCAGATTTAGTCTCTGCTGTCACTACTGATATATCGCAAAACAATGGAACTAAAGGTGCTCAATGGTGGGCGGGACCCTCTGTTCTGGGACTAAATTCAAACAGTGCGACTGCTGCTTTGACCGGAGCTGCTTTATATTACAACTCGGGAGGATATTCTTATCGTTGGAATTTTTGGTCACAACGAGGGTATTGGTGGATAAATGGTGGAACAAACCTAATTGGAACTTCATCCAACTTAACTACTCAGAGTGGTAATAGTACTATGGCATTTTTACCTGTGCGATGTGTTCAGAACTAAAATAATACAAATCAGTATATAATCAACAACGGAGAATATGGTTCTTCGTTGTTGATTTTTGATTGCAATATATAAATCATCAAAAAGAGAATTTGAATTCTAATATATTTCTAATGAGTGATTTAGTTTATCCGGGAAAGCTATGTTTATCTTTGTAGAAGCTAAAAAAAACAAAGAAAAATAAATTCAAATGAATAAAAGAAACTTAGTTATATCTAGTATACTTCTGCTGTTGGCAATTACTGTTGCTTCGTGCGGAAGACAAGAGCAGCATTATATAGAGAAAGTCTTTAACAAGATGATCAAAAGCAAATCGTCTGAAGAAATAGCAAAAGCAAATTCTTATACGATTGATTCACTCAATTTTGTTCAGCTTGATTCGCTCGGTCTTACAAAAGATTATATAAATGTGTGGACAAAATTATACATAGACAAAAGTGCTACGGAAGATTTGGTAAGAGATTCTAAAAAATTGATAGACCGTCTCGAAAAACAGTCGCCAAAAGATATCGAGGTTTTCATCAAAGCCATTGCTAATAGTAATACTTTGGCAGGATATCCGAATGTTGCTGCTTCTATTGTAGCTTATCCCTATGGAGTGGATGTATCTTCAGATGAGTATAGCGAGATAGCTACACGTCTGTTTGTCTCGACAGGATTACCGGGTAATAAAGCACCTCAGATCGAAGGATTACAACCTTTGGAAGGAGTAAATTCGACTTTAGTCTTATTTTACGATGGAGGTTGCGGAATATGCCAGAATCTTTTAGAGGAGTTAGATCATAACTACGATAAACTGAAAGCTAAAGGAGTTAGAATCGTGACTATATCGGCAGATGGGGACAAGGATACCTTCGAAAAGAAAATCGCTAAATATCCATGGCCGGATAAACTTTGCGACTATCAGTCGTTCAACGGAATAAACTTCAAACGTTTTGGTATAGCAGCTACACCAATGATGTTTGTAATAGATAAAAATGGAGTGGTAATAGACCAATTCAGTAACTTAAAAGATACAAACTTAATCCAAAATATTTAGACGAATTAATCCAGAGTCCATAGAGTTAATAGATCTAATCCGTATTGTTGTTGTTTAGATCCTTAAACATAGTCTATTAACATCTATATCAATCCATGTGGACTGTGAAGTTCGCATGGGTTATTTAAAAAACTTATTATATACCGATTGATTAAGGTTTCACACCTGTTTAACTTATAAATAGAAAATGAATAAAATAATAAAAATAGTTTTGATTGCTTTTTTAGGGATATTCTTCATGTCCTGTGAGAAAGATGATGACAGCAATTATGTATTGCCTGCATCCACTCAACATGTAATTTTGGTATATCTGGGAGGTGATAATAATTTATCATCCGAAACTTATCAAAAAATAGAGTCTATCAGAGAAGGATGGCAAGGCGGAGCCGAAAAAAAGTTATTGATATATACTGATCCTGCTGATACAAATCCATCTTTAATAGAAATTGTTAGAGAAAACGGGCAGAATACGAAAAAAATAATCCGCAATTACGACGAAGAAAATTCGGCAAGTAAAGAAGTTCTATCTCGTGTAATAAGGGAGGTTACCAATCTTTATCCGTCTCCGTCATATGGCTTGATTGTATTTTCTCATGCTTCGGGTTGGTTACCCGGAGGAACATTGACGAGCCCCCGATCCATTGTAATGGATAAAAAACAAGAAATGGAACTATCGGACTTTGCTCAGGCTATCCCCGATAAAACATTCGATTATATTATATTCGAAGCCTGTTTCATGTCAGGAATAGAAGTCGCTTATGAGTTAAAAGACAAGACCGACTATATTTTAGCATCTTCGGCTGAAATTGTTTCTCCCGGCTTTACTTACATATATCCTAAGAGCATAAATCATTTATCGGGGTCTTTATCAGGTTTGCGAGCTTTTGGCGAAGATGCTTTTTCATGGTTCGATAATAGGTCAGGGTATATGCGGTCGGCAACATTCTCCATTATCAATACATCACAACTCAACTCTTTAGCTGATTGGGTGAAAAGTAATTGTAATCAGGACAATAGTATTGATATAAATACAATACAGTACTTCGACAGGTACTCTTATCGTTTGTTTTTTGATTTTGAAGACTATTACGGCTCACTTCTGGAAACAGATAAACAGAAAAGTGAATTATCAGCTTTGATTTCGAATTGTATTGTCTGGAAAAATGCAACTCCCTCTTTTATGAAAGACTACAATGGTTTTGATATCAAAAAACATTCGGGATTCACAACTTATATTTCTCAGGAAAAGTATCCGTTTTTTAATAACGAATACCAACAACTGAAATGGTTCAAGGCATCTAGTTCGAAGAAGTAACTTTAGGTAGTATATAAAGTTCTATTCAGATTAAAACGACCAAGTGCATATATGATGCGTTTGGTCGTTTTTATGCATAATCTCATTTTTATAAATACTTATACTTGATAAGGCACTTTCTTGTATAATTGTTTATACAAGTATGAATGGAGAGTATCCAGAGCAGACGGAACAAATGTTTTCTTATACTGATTCAGTAATTGGCTATTGTTTGTTTTCAGCGAAAACAAACAATAGTAGCTGTATTATTGTTTTTATAGCAAACAAATTTAGTAATGAAAATATTATTGACCGGTGCAACCGGATATATTGCTCAACGTCTTTTGCCTGTTCTTGTCGATGCTGGTCATACAATTGTATGTTGTGTACGAGATGTGAAAAGGTTTCATATTGAGGATCACTGGCAAAAACAGGTAACAAAGGTTGAAGTTGACTTTCTGAAACCGGAGTTATTAATTAATATACCCTCGGATATTGATGTGGTTTATTACCTGATACATTCCATGTCCACCTCATCAGGCAATTTTAGTGAAATGGAACAGCAATCGGCACAAAATTTTGTCAAAGGTATTGAGGTCACTGATGCCAAACAGATAATTTATTTAAGTGGGATTGTTAATGATGACCATTTGTCAAAACATTTGCAGTCACGTAAAAATGTTGAAACGATCCTTTCCGATTGCAGTGTGCCCTTAACGACTTTGAAAGCAGGTATAATTGTAGGATCAGGAAGTGCCTCTTTCGAAATAATGCGCGATCTGGTAGAGAAACTACCGATAATGATTGCACCTCGATGGCTTAAAACAAGGTGTCAGCCAATAGCTATCCGCAATGTGATTCAATATTTGTCGGGAGTATTGCTTAATGAGCAAACGTATCATCAAAGTTTTGATATAGGAGGACCTGACGTGTTAACTTTTAAGCAAATGTTATTGCAATTTGCCGAAGTTCGAAAATTGAAGCGTCATATCTTGGTAGTACCTTTAATGACCCCTAACCTTTCCTCCTATTGGTTATATTTTGTAACCTCGACCAATTTTTCACTAGCTAAAAATCTGGTTAAAAGCATGAGTGTTGAAGTTATTTGCCAACCGAATAAACTCGGTGAGCTAATCCCTATAAAACTTATACCGTATAATGAAGCCATAGAATTAGCTTTTGATAGGATAGATCAAAACCAGGTATTGTCAAGCTGGACAGATGCCTTGACCAGCGAAACCCTTAGAGAAGGTATATCTGCATATATTTCGGTTCCTCAAAAGGGATGTTTCCATGATAAACGAATTGTAAAACTCGATAATCCCGATCTTGCTTTGGATAATATATTTGCTATTGGAGGTAAACGGGGTTGGTATTATGCCAATTGGTTATGGGCTATTCGGGGTTTATTAGATAAAATGGTCGGTGGTACAGGTATTAGGCGGGGAAGAAAGAATGATACGGACATATCTCCGGGTGAGGCTCTTGATTTCTGGCGGATATTGGTTGCTGACAAAGATAAAAAACGCTTGCTGCTATATGCCGAAATGAAGCTACCGGGCGAAGCTTGGTTAGAATTTAAGATCAATGCTCATAATGAATTGGTACAAACAGCTACCTTTCGCCCTTTGGGATTGCTTGGGCGTCTCTATTGGTATTCGGTTCTCCCTTTTCATGCTTTTATTTTTAAAGGTATGGCTAAGAATATTGCGACAAAAAAATATTGAAATAGCAGTTAAAGGGATTTGAAAGATTAAGCCCTGTATTATACCGGGTTCATTCTATTTTCTGTAATAGTTGAGCCAATAAACAAAGTATTATCTTTGTGAAAAAATTACATAATGGAACCCGAACGCAGTGAATCTCTAACATTCAGTTACTCTGATATATTTTTCAGTTATTACTTCGACAAAGAAAGATATTGTCGTCCTATGGTTTTCGACCATACACTTGTATATGTTTACTCGGGCGAATTTATATTACAGGAAAAGAGCAAACGGACGGTAGTACGTAAAGGTGAATGTGTTTTCCTGAAAAAAGACAATCGGGTGAACATGACAAAACAGCCTCTGTTTGACAAAGAAGAGCCTTTCAGAGCTATATTTATGAAGTTTAAACGTAGTTTTTTGAGAGACTTTTATCAAACGCTTGACAAAAGTAAAATTCCTACAGAAGTAATCAAAAAGAATGTAAGTGTTGTAAAGCTTAGCCAAAGTCCTGATGTAACCAGCTTGTTTCAATCGATGGTTCCTTATTTCGATTCAGCAATTAAGCCTGCTGATGAAATGATGAATCTGAAAGTCCAAGAAGGAATTATAACCCTTTTACATATGGATAAAGTATTTTATCAATACTTGTTCGATTTTACAGAACCTTGGAAGATTGATATTCTCGATTTTATGAACAACAACTATATGTATGAATTGTCGATAGAAGAAATAGCCAACTTTACAGGACGAAGCCTTGCAACTTTTAAACGTGATTTTAAAAAGATTAGCTCTACTTCTCCTCAAAAATGGTTGATTGAGAAAAGACTAAGTGTAGCATACGATAAAATTAACGATGAAAATAAAAAAGTTTCGGATGTTTACCTCGAAGTTGGATTCAAAAATCTATCTCATTTTTCTAAGGCATATAAAGAAGCATTTGGGCATGCTCCTTCAAAATTGGTTTGAGCCACAAAACAAAATTATTTGAGCTTTCTGGCAAACTTGTGATGCGATTTACCGCTTAACTTTGTATAGTGACTCTAAAAGTGCTATTGTAGCAGTAAGGAGGCAGTTGTAAATAAAAAACTACCTGCTAATAGCATTGTAGATACTACTCCTGCGAGGATTACCGGA
The DNA here is from genome assembly GCF_011299555.1 of Dysgonomonas sp. HDW5A. Lineage (NCBI taxonomy): Bacteria > Pseudomonadati > Bacteroidota > Bacteroidia > Bacteroidales > Dysgonomonadaceae > Dysgonomonas > Dysgonomonas sp. HDW5A. The sequence goes on from NZ_CP049857.1 coordinate 3,424,180, forward strand.
AAAATTCAGTTAGAATAATTATACAAACAAAATAAACGAATATGAAAACAAGTAACGTTAAAGCATTTGGAACAATAGCAGCTGATGCTGATTTGAAAGAAATGAGTATCGAACGTCGTGAAGTAACGGCTAAAGATATTGAAATAGAAATTCTCTATTGTGGTGTTTGTCATTCAGATTTGCATACTGCACGTAACGACTGGGGAGGATCTGTCTACCCGGTAGTTCCCGGACACGAAATAGTTGGCAGGGTAACTAAAGTAGGTAATGAGGTAACCAAATTGAAGGTTGGAGATTTAGCCGGAGTTGGATGTCTTGTCGATTCATGTAGAGAATGTGATAGTTGTGATCATGATTTGGAACAATATTGTTTAAATGGATTTACCGGTACTTATAATGGACATGACAAGCATTTGGGAGGGCATACTTTTGGCGGTTACTCTCAAAAAGTGGTAGTAGACGAACATTTTGTATTGAAAATTCCAACCAACTTGAATCTGGCAGCTGTTGCTCCTTTGTTATGTGCAGGTATTACTACCTGGTCACCCCTCAGACATTGGAAAGTAGGCAAAGGAAGTAAAGTTGCGGTTGTAGGGCTTGGCGGACTTGGACATATGGCAATTAAACTGGCTAAGGGATTAGGAGCAGATGTTACTTTATTTTCGAGATCGGAAGGGAAAATTAAAGATGGAAAAGAGCTTGGAGCTGATAATGTTGTAATCTCTACCGATGCAGAACAAATGAAATCTGTATTGGGTAAGTTCGATCTGATAATCGATACAGTACCTTACGCCCATGATGTGAATCCTTATGTAGCAACATTGGCAATAAGCGGTACACTTGTGTTGGTTGGATATCTGGGAGATTTAGACCCAATGCTAAATACTGTTCCTATGATTATGGGACGAAGAGCGGTAGCTGCTTCAGTTATCGGAGGTATTGCCGAAACTCAGGAAATGCTCGATTTTTGCGGAGAGCATAATATTGTTTCCGAAATAGAAATTATCAACATGCAAGACATCAATACTGCTTACGAAAGAATGTTGAAGAGCGATGTGCGATACCGTTTTGTTATTGACATGGATTCTTTGAAAAAGTGAAAAATAATCAAATGATAATTTTAGATATAGTATAATTAGAAATATTTATCATCATTATTCAAAGAGCAATAAACGGAGGATGAAATCACCATGAGATTCATCCTCTTTTGTTTTTTAGTATATTTTTGTAGTGTAACCATATTGTCCATCTATTTGATAATTAGCATAAATAAAATACATAGAAAAACAAAGACAAGTAAAATATTTTATCTTTGTGCCATTCAGTAAACAATAGAACTATGCATATTCTTATAATCGAAGACGAATCCGGTATTTATAATTTTCTTAAACAAGGTCTTGAAGAAGAGGGATATAGTACAGCCATCGCTGTTGATGGCGAAAAGGGATTGGAATACTTTAATAATAATCACGTCGATCTGATACTTCTCGACTGGATGCTGCCTCGTATGGGCGGAATCGAAGTCTGTGAAGCTATTCGTCGAGAAAATACAGAGATTCCCATTCTATTTTTAACTGCTAAAGATACCGTAGAAGAAACTATCAAAGGATTAAAATCCGGAGCAAACGATTATATAAAGAAGCCTTTTAGCTTTGAAGAACTATTGGAAAGAGTTAAAGTTCATTTTCGTAAAAGAAAAGAAGACGGTCTATTGACTTTAGGTTCTATTTCACTTAATAAATCGACCTATCAGGTTACGAGTTGCACCGAAGAGGTTGCTCTTACTCAGCGTGAATTTGAATTGCTAGAGTACCTTATAAAGAATAAAGGAATAGTCTGCTCCCGCGATCAGATAATAGAGCATGTGTGGAATATAAATTTTGAATATGACACGGGTGTTATTGATGTTTTTATCAATGCAATTCGCAAGAAGTTGAATATGGATAAAGACAATGGATATATAAAAACGATACGGGGAGTTGGTTATATAGCAAATGATTGAAAGTATGTATAATTTTTCATTTAAAAATAGAATAGCATTTAATTACATCATAACTACAGCCTTATTGATTGGAGTTGTATTTATGATCATTTATGTTGTCGTGAAAATTAGTGTATCCAATCATCTTGATCAGGATTTACAGCGTGAAGTTGATCGCCATTCGAAAGAAATAGAAGTGAAAGATGGAGTTATTGCCTTGCGAAAGCATACGGAATGGATGGAACGTGAGCATAATACAGTAGGAGTAGACCCCGTATTTATTGAATTTCTGGATGCCGAAGGTAAGCTCATCGATAAGTCTCCAAACCTGAAAGATAGTGAACTCTTATACATTCCTGACTATGTTGATAATATAGTGACAGAGGGTAAACTTGCCGACAAAAAAATAAGACAGGAACAAGTTCCTATATACGATGATGATGAAATTGCAGGTTATCTGTTGGTGGCTGTATCGATAGAAGGATCGACAGTCGTTCTGGAAAGTTTGAGGCATGTACTATTAATCTCTTACCCTTTTATCCTTTTGATATTGTTCTTTGTCGCTCGAATTATTGCCGGAAGGAGCATCAAACCCATCAATGATATTATTGAGACATCGAATGCCATAACCCGCGACAATCTTATTTCACGCATACCCCTGCCTCATAATAAAGACGAGCTATATATTCTTTCTGATACCATCAATAATCTGTTGGACAGAGTGGAGCAGACTATCGAGCGTGAAAAATCATTTACTTCGTATGCATCACACGAGTTTCGTACACCTCTGGCAGTACTCAAAGGTACGCTGGAAGTGCTGATCAGAAAGCCGCGAGGACAGGAAGAATATGAAGAGAAAATCAATTATTGCATCAAAGAAGTAGATAGGCTGAATCATTTAGTTGATGAATTACTTATACTTACCCGGTATGAGAATCAGAAACAGTCTTTAAAACTAGAAGATACGGCAATCGAGAATTTAGTTTCTATTTGTTTAAAACGTTTTTCGAGTCAGATTCAGAATAAAGGTATTCAAGTACATACAAATATCACACCCGAAAATATCAGAATAAAGACAGATAGTTATTTATTCTCTACAATTATCAATAATATACTTTCCAACGCCATAAAATATTCTGAACAGGGGGGAATAATAAGGATTGATGTTACCAACGAAAATAATACTGTAATTTTTGTTATTAAAGACAATGGTATGGGCATTGCTCAGAAAGATATGGATAAAATATTTGATAAATTCTATCGTTCATACGAAAACGACCACCCTCAAATAAAAGGTTTCGGATTGGGACTTGCCATCGTTAAACGTTTCAGTGAATTACTTCAAATTAAAATTGAAATAGCCAGCCAAGAGGCCAAAGGTACTGTAATAACATTAGCGATACCTCAATCTTAAGCAAATCTTAAGCATCGTTTTTTAACATTACATTACCTTTACTCGTTAAAAAATAGGTAGATGTTAGAAAAGATTATACGCTTCAGTCTGAATCGCAAACTTATAGTTCTGCTATTTACGTTTGTCATATTTTTTTATGGCATATATTCAGTATTCAACATACCCATAGGTGCTGTTCCCGATATAACAAACAATCAGGTGCAGGTTATAACTACGTCTACAAAATTATCGACCGAAGATATCGAGCAGTTTATCACCTATCCGATAGAAATGGAAATGGCGAACCTGCCCGGAGTAAAAGAAATCCGTTCAGTATCAAAATTCGGGTTATCGGTAGTTACCATTGTGTTCGATGAAGATATGGGAACCTATTTGCCTCGTCAGTTGATTGCCGAAAAAATAAAGACAGCCTCAGAGATTATTCCTGATGGTTTTGGTGCTCCCGAAATGGGACCTATTTCAACGGGATTGGGCGAGATTTATCAATATATACTGGACGTAAAACCCGAATACAAAGACCGCTACTCAGTAGCCGACCTCCGCACTATTCAGGATTGGATAGTAAAACGACAATTGTCGGGTATTCCCGGAGTTGTAGAGATAAATACATGGGGAGGCTATCTGAAGCAATACGAAGTAGCCATTAATCCATCGCAACTAAAAGCTATGGATATAACGACCGGTGAAATTATAACCGCATTAGAAAAAAATAACAGCGTAGCAGGTGGAGCATATATCGAAAAGGTCAACCAAAGCTATTTTATACGTGGAGAAGGGAAAATAAACTCCATATATGATATTGAGAATATAGTTGTTAAAAATAAAAACGGAGTCCCTGTACTGATTAAAGATATATCAACCGTTCGTTTTGGTAATGCTAATCGTTTTGGAGCTATTACAGGAAACGGAGAGGGCGAAAAAGTTCTGGGGCAAATAATGATGCTCAAGGGAGCCGATTCGAAGAAAGTAATTGATGCCGTAAAAAAGCGAGTGGAGGAAATCCAGCCTTCGTTACCCGAAGGAGTCTATATTAATGCCTTTCTTGAGCGTAGTGAGCTGGTTGCGAAAACAACTTTTACGGTAGCCGAAAATCTTATCTTAGGATGTCTGATCGTAATATTTGTAGTTGTGTTACTGCTTGGAAATATGCGTTCGGGTTTAGTTGTAGCCTCGGTTATACCACTGTGTTTGCTATTTGCTATTTCTCTGATGCGGATATTTGGAATAGATGCCAACCTGATGAGCTTAGGAGCAATCGACTTTGGTATTATTATAGACGGTGCAGTAATTATTGTCGAATTTATTTCGTTTCAGATAACCTCCAAAGCTAGTGTACTTTCTCACTTATCTGTTCTGGAAAGACGAAGGGAAATAAACGAGATAACGGCAAGTAGTGCATCCAAGATGATGAACTCTGCTATTTTCGGGCAACTTATCATTCTTATTGTTTTTATACCTATCCTCTCACTTTCTGGAGTCGAAGGCAAAATGTTTCGCCCGATGGCATTAACTTTTAGTTTCGCCTTAATTGGAGCTATGATCCTCTGTTTGACTTATGTTCCCGTCATATCGTCGTTGATACTTAAACCTCAGGAACAACGACGCAATTCTATTAGTGCCCGAATTATCAGTTTGCTTGTTAAACTATACTTACCTGTAATAACATTAGCACTTAAGCATACACGCAAAACATTGGCAGCTGCTGTTGGTTTGTTGATTATTGCATTATTGGTGTTTTCGAGAATGGGAGGAGAATTTATACCCCAATTAGATGAAGGTGATTTTGTAATTCAACCAGTCCTTAAAACAGGGACTTCGCTAACTAAAACAATCGAAACAACTACTCTGATCGAGAAAACAATTCTGGATAAGTTTCCCGAAGTGGATCAAATTGTGAGCCGTATTGGTGCGGCTGAAGTTCCCACCGATCCGATGTCGATGGAAGAAAGTGATATTATCGTGAAACTAAAACCCAAAAGCGAATGGGTTTCGGCAAGCTCCAAAGATGAATTAGCAGACTTGATCAAAAAAGAGCTGGAGATAATACCCAATATGGATATCGAATTTACTCAGCCTATTGAAATGCGATTCAACGAATTGATCTCCGGTTCACGTTCGGATGTTGCTGTGAAAATATTTGGAGAAGATTTAGCTGTATTAGCAGAAAAAGCAGAGCAGATAAAACATGCTATTGCACATGTTGAAGGGGCATCAGATATTATTGTGGAAAAAATAGACGGACTTCCTCAAATGGCTGTCTCTTATGACCGCAAGCGAATAGCACAATACGGATTAAATATCTCGGATGTAAATGATATAGTTGCCATGTCTTTTGCCGGACAAACTGTTGGTACGGTATTCGAAGGAGAGCGCCGTTTCGATTTAGTTGTGAGGATGTCGGAAGACTTGCGTAATGATATCGAAGACTTGAAAAACCTCTATGTTCCCCTTCCTACCGGCGGACAAGTACCTTTGCGCGAATTGGCTGAAGTAGATTATACTGAAGGTCCTGCAAAAATATCACGCGATGACACCAAGCGTCGTGTTGTGATCGGGATAAATGTTCGAAGTAGAGATATGGAAAGTGTAGTGAAAGATATTTCACAAATAATTGATACAAAGATTAACCTACCTTCGGGTTATTACGTTACCTATGGTGGTCAGTTCGAGAATTTGCAGAATGCTAAAAATCGTTTGATGATAGCTGTACCGGTAGCCTTGTGCCTTATTTTTATTCTACTGTATTTTGCGTTTGGTTCGCTCAGAGAAACCATGCTTGTTTTCACAGCCATTCCTTTATCAGCCGTAGGAGGTATTTTATTTCTATGGATGCGGGGTATGCCTTTCAGTATTTCGGCAGGAGTGGGTTTTATTGCGTTGTTTGGTATAGCTGTTTTAAATGGAATTGTACTGATAGAGCATTTGAAAGAGTTGAGCCATAAGGGTATGAATAGTATTGACGAATTGATATTGAAAGGGACTATTGATCGTCTGCGTCCTGTAACACTAACAGCGGCGGCAGCAGCCTTAGGATTTCTTCCTATGGCGATATCTTCTTCCGCTGGAGCTGAGGTACAACGACCGTTGGCTACCGTTGTGATCGGGGGGCTTTTTACAGCTACCATGCTGACCATGATTGTATTACCCGTTCTGTTTAAAATGTTTGATAAAAATCTGAGAAATAATGAGAAATAGACATATTAGAATACTCGCTTTAACAAGCCTTATTCTGTTAGGTACTTCTGTATACAGCCAGAATGTGAATACCGAACTCAGCCATTTGATAGAGCAGGCTTTCAATAATAATAAAGGTCTGAAATCGTATCAACTACAAGTAGAGTCGGCCAAAGCTTATATGGGCACTGCTTATGATTTTAATAAGACTTCGGTGTACTACGGTTATGATGAAAATAATATTGCTCGTAATGATAAAGCTCTGCGTGTTTTTGGTATCGAACAAACTTTTTTGTTTCCGACCGTATATGGAGCACAACACACTGTTTATAAATCTCAATGGGAGCAAAAGAAAGCTCTATACGAAATAGAAAAAAATAAACTGAGACTTGATATATCACAGCTATACGAAGACATTGTCTATTTGCGGAATAAAGAAAAACTTTATATGCATCTAGATACTTTATATGCTGAGTTTTCGAGGGCGGGTAATCGCCGATTCGAATTAGGTGAATCTAACTATCTTGAAAAAATAACGGCAACGGCAAAGTCAAAGCAGATACATACTACTTTAGTTCAGTTGATAAGCCGGAAAAGGGCAAGCTATGAGCAATTAAAGGCATTGGTTCAAAGTGATGAAATTCCGCAGATAAACAAAGATGATCTTGAACTGCTCTATTTAGATGATGCGAGTATAGGTCGAGGCCTCCAAACGGAATATATGGAAAGGGTTAGCCGGACATATCAATCGCAAATGAAACTACAAAATCATAATTGGCTCCCCGATATTAATATAGAGCTTTTTACGGGAACCAATAGAGGTTTAGGATACTATCAGAATGGTTTCCAGATAGGCGTATCTATTCCCTTGTTTTTTTCGGGGAATATTGCGAAAAAGAAAACGGCAAAACTCGACCTGCTAAGTTGGGAAGATGAACGCAGCAATAAAGAAATAAAAATGGAGCGTTTCTATATGCAAAAGCAAGCAGAATTGGATCAGCATAAGGAAATGATAAGGTATTATAACGAGAACGGAAAAAATCTATCTCAGGAGATTCTTAAAACTGCCGAGATGAGTTATAAAAACGGCGAAATAGACTTCTTCCAGTATATTCAAAGTATGGAGAATGTAATTACTATAGAGCTCGATTATCTCGAAAGTGTTTTGTCATATAACAAATCTTATTTAGAACTGTATTACTTTAATTTTAATGATTAGAAGATGAAAAAGTATAATTATATATTCTCAATTTTAGTAGGATTTGCCTTGATAGCATGCGGTGGAGACAAAAAAAACGGAGAAGAGACATCTATGGTTGAAGAAGATAACTCTGTTGTTGTGGTTACACAGGATCAGTTCAAGACCATGAAAATGGAAATCTCACCATTAGTGGAAAAAGATTTCGATGTGGTGATCAAAGCTTCGGGTAAAATTGATGTTCCACCACAGAATAGAGCAAAAGTAACTTCTTTTGTCGGTGGTTTTGTAAAATCTTTATATCATATGGTCGGAGATAAAGTCTCTAAGGGACAACCCTTGCTAATATTAGAGAGCCCCGAATATTTGGATATCCAACAATCTTATCTTGAAATTTTCGGACAATTATCCTATCTTAAATCCGAGTATGAAAGACAAAGAACCCTTTTCAATGAGAAAATAGCTTCTCAAAAGAAATATATGGAAGCCGAAAGCGATTATAAAAAGGCTAAAGCTACCTATGAAAGTCTACGTCAAAAATTACGTATACTAAATATTAGTCCCGAACAGGTAGAACAAGGAAAGTTATCGTCGTCAGTTACTGTTTATGCTCCAATTACAGGAGATATTACGATAATAAATGCCAATATGGGGATGGCTGTATCTCCCAGCGATGTAATAATGGAAATAGTTGATACTAAATTTTTGCATTTGGAATTATCCGTTTTTGAGAAAAATGTATTCGATCTTAAAAATGGTCAAAAGGTAAAATTCATAATACCACAAATTTCGTCAGATGAATTTGAGGCAACGGTATCACTTATCGGCAAATCGGTTGAAGGTAATGACCGCATTGTTACAGTCTATGCGACCTTGGATGAATCGACCAAACAAAAATTGCTGACGGGTATGTTTGTTGAAGCCCAGATTGTTGCAAGCTCTAAAAAGGTATTGAGTGTACCTGTAGATGCCTTGACAAGCGAAGAAAGCAACCAATTTTTGCTTGTTCTGGAATCTGAAAAAGATGGCAACTATACTTTCCGTAAGACTCTTGTTAAGACCGGTGATCGGAATGGAGAATGGATTGAAGTCATTCTTGATAATAATATTAAAGCCGACGCTCAGATATTGGTAAAAGGAGTGTATGATGTGATTTGATTATATATTGATAGGGTAGGAGAGTATGAAAAGTGTCTCTAAATAAAATGTTTAGAGACACTTCCTTTTTTATTTCTTATATACTTTAAGATCTCTAAAAAAGCCCTCTGTACCTACATCTACAAAGAGTCCGATAGCTCCCTGCATATTGCCTCCTAACTTCAAATCGTTTACAATTAGTGATGGCTGTTCGTTGTTGTTGAGATATAATCTGGCTTTTTGATCTTGTACTTCTATTCTGATTTGAATCCATTCATTTAATCCCATATCTGCATAAGATTCATACATTTCGGGCGATTCTTTCCTCAATCGCTGATATTTATAATCGGCGTAAGCAAAGTATTGAATACTATGATTTCGTCGTACCTGATCTTCTGCTCTACCATTTGTAGGACGAATATATATACTCTCAAATTTCGAATTATCCTCGTTAATACGGAACGCTATGCCGATAAATCCCCGTGAGAAATCAGGAGCATCATGTAAAAGTCGGCTTAATACCTTTACTTCTATCGTTCCATTCGAAAAATCTAAATTATTGATTCGTACAAATGTGCACTCATCAAACTCTTTTATGGTCGAATCTTTAATGACTCTGACCACTTTTTCATCGTCCAATGTCTCTAATGACATAAATGAGTTTATTGCTTTCAGGTTCTTCTCTTTCAGGTCTATTGTTTGTGAATGTAACCCTGAAGCTAAGAGTACAAAACAGCATAAAATTAAAAAAACGCTTCTTTTCATTATGTTGATTTTTTCTGTGTTTTAAGTTTGCATAACTATTTATTGCTTTGCCAAGTGAAACAATGATAAGTAGTTATGTCCTTAAAATGTATCATTAAATATTTCCTTTTACTTAATTATCTAGTTTTATCCCTATTTCTTTTTAGAGTAACAAAGTGACAAATACCCACACAATTTACTAAGAATAAGCAAGCATCTGTAAGAATACCTGCTTATTTATTTTAAGAAATAAAGATTCTTTATTTCACATATTTGAATGTGCTATTCCATCCATTATAGAGAATACCTTGTGCAACATATAATTGTCCCATATATTCTAATGCTCGTGAAGACTCGATTTTTCCTGTATCATAAGATTCCCATCCGAATTTTTCAACTATTGATGAAATTTTATCTTTTGCTTGTTCGTCATTTCCTGCAAGAAAAACTGTCCCTTTTTCGCTTAATACAGGTCTGTACATCAGGTGTGCACCTACCGTATTCATTGCTTTGATAACATGAGTTGAAGGAAGTAATTTCTGTATTTTTTCAGCAAGAGACTCTTCAGGAGTTGTGATTAACTTAATCACTCCGTTGCCAGGAGCTTCTGCCGACAATGCGTTGGTTATATCCCAAAGTATTTTCCCTTCGAATTTCTGAACTCCTATTTCTTGAATTACATCTACTAGAGCTGATCCGGGTACAGGTAACACGATAACATCACCGAATTCTACAGCCTCAGTATAACTTGTAATACTTACATTACTGTGTGCCTTTTTTAGTTTAGTAATATTCTCACTATCTTTTTCTAAACTACGTGAGCCTACTTTTACATCGTAACCTTCGCTGATTAATCCATTTACTAATGCCTGTGCAACATTTCCTGTTCCAATTACTGCTATTTTCATAATGTCATTATTTTAAATGATGAATGTTTATTATTCTATTAATTATTTCAAAATTAGTCTGATTAGATAGTTTCTACAAGTGGGTTTGTTACGCACTTGTAAGGTTAGTAATAATGATTATCAAAGTATTAATGATTGCTCTTTTAACCAGATTTAACTATTTGGGAATAATAATCTTTTTTGAAGTTTCATTCTTTTGGAGAGTAATGTATTTTTGTAGAAAAATACTTTAAAACGATGAAAGAATTAGATTTAAAATATCCAACCTGTCCTATCCGAAATGTGCTTAGTCGATTTAGTGATAAATGGTCATTATTAGTTTTGTGCATATTATTTCCTAATAAAACAATGCGTTATGGTGAGATAAAAAATGCTATTCCTGATATTTCACAGAAGATGTTAACTAATACATTGAAAAATCTGGAAGAATACAACCTGATAAAAAGAGTCGCTTATGCCGAGATTCCTCCACGTGTAGAATATTCGGTTACAGAGGTGGGTAAAAGTTTTATCCCTGCAGTAGAGATAATGATTAATTGGGCACAGGAGAATTTTGAAGAAGTAAGCAAATAAAAGATAATGCTAGAGATAATTCTCTAAAATAAAAACGACTGCTTATCCTAAAAAGATAAGCAGTCGTTTTTTTCTAATTTGTGATCCGACCAGGATTCGAACCTGGGACCCTCAGCTTAGAAGGCTGATGCTCTATCCAGCTGAGCTACCGGACCTCACCTTTTGGCTTAGCGAGTGCAAAGATAGATATTTTTCTTAAAAAAGAAAATATTATAAGGAAAAGTTTTATAAAGTTTATAAATAAAGGCTTTTCTTCATATTTATATCGATTTATAAGCGAATGCCGCTTTAATAATCTTTTGACGTTTATTTTGAAGTTATTGATTTTTATAAAAAAAGTAAGATTGTCATCCCGACAACCTTACTCTATTATTAACCTTAAATCTAATACTATGAAAAACACATATTATTAACATTTACCTATGTGAAAAAGTTCAATGAATAAATTTTATCTATAAATATTTGTTTGTTTTTTATGAAAGTACTGATCTGTCAAAAAAAGAATTGGTTGTCATCCCGACAACCAATCTCCATTAACCTTAAATCTAATACTATGAAAAACACATATTATAAACAATTGACTCTATGATAAAGTTTTATGAATTGTTCCTATGCATGTATAAATGCATTTGATAACTAAATCTACGAGTCGAAAAGTATCTTAAAAATTATCCTCTTTCCTGAGTGTTTCCATCAGGATTTATTCTATTTACTGCAGCTTTGACTTCTTTGTTGCTAATGGGCTGCGGAGTTTGATTACTTTTATCTCTGCGGGCTTCTTCGTAGCCTTTAAAATCTATAGAAGATTTTATTATATCATTTTGTTTCATAACTTGATAGATTTATGTTTATATACAGATAACATATTATGTATGTATTATGTTTTAATGACACTGTATAATTTATAAGCTATCAGCTTTGTCTATATGTAAATAAGGGTTTTAGAACATACTCAAACCCTTATTTTTGTATTCGAATTAGTTGGTATCAAGGTTAATATCGCAATGTGAGTGCCAGCCCCTTGAACTTTTCAAGCCCTCCATCAGATATAAATACAGTATCACCTCCAAAAGTTGAGTTTATTTCTATTATTTCGTCAATAATATCATCAATAACACCTTCTTGTGAAGCCTTATCTACATCTACTAGAGTGATTTTATCATCTATCACTTTAGCCGGCTGATAATAACCGTTCTGAACGAATAAGGTTTTACCCCTTCCTTGTTCTATGGCATTCCATATATCATTTATATCTACTAAAAATTTACCGCTATTCAAAGCCTCTTTAAGTTCAACTAACCGTTCTTCGTTGTTCTTGTGAGCATACTCTTCTACAATGTACCAATTTGCATCAATAATATGTTGTGGCGATTTATCAAAACTATCGTTATGAGTTCCAATAATAATATCGTTATGTTCCGAAACTAACTTAAAGTATGCAGTGTTTTTTTCGTCAGCCGATATAACTATCGGTAATGGATTTTCTCTCCATATTGCCCATAATGCCTTATCAACTCTACTGAAAAACTCTTTCTGATAATTTCCTACTCTGGTAGCATTAGATCCGGCAGTTGCATTGGTTGTGAATAAACTATAGTTTATTATCGGAAAAGGCCTTCCCAACTCTTCTATAACCCTGCCGTTTGCAGCTTCTATTAATCTGGCACGGTCTTGTCCCAGCACTAAAGTATAGTAAGCTTGCTGAGTATGTAAAGCTCTTACCAGATCTCTTGTGGCAAAAGATGTATCGACAATAACTCTATTGTTTACAGCGATAGGCAAACGTGTATATTTAGCAATATCTTCGTTAACAAACAGAGCTAAACTTTCGGTGTTGAACCGATGGTCAATCTGGTTAACCAATTTATCGAGCTTGTCAATAATTACTTTTGCAGATCGCTTGTCGAGTTCTTCAGAAATTCTATCTTCAGCCTCTTTTTGTAAATTTTTTAATAGTATAGCATCCTTTTCATTGTCAGGATGCGTATTGTGAGTATTTAAAATTATACTTACCGAAAGTTTGCCGTTTAGATCTTTGATCTCTTTTAAAATATTATTCATAATGATTCTTGTTTTATAGTTTTGTTTGTAATCTTGTTTCTGGTTGTTGTTATTGTATAAGTATTTTAGTTAAACATTTTTAGCGTAAATAAGTTTTAGCAAACGAAAATTCATTTATAATATTCTTCTATAATCAAAGAGCTGATGATAAAAAGATGCTCTTCGCATCGAATGCAATGACATAAATAGCTATAAGTAAGTAATACCAATCTAAAATCTCATCATATTTAGGTATTGTGTACCTTCAGTCTGTTAATTCCCGATATCATTCTTTTGTTATGTCTGTTTGCTCGTTCATTATTACTGATAGGCAGTTTTTACAATCAGTTTATGACTAAACGGAAGGTTGACAAAGGGATGAACGATAAGATCAAGAATTTATCCTCTTCAAATATCGAAGACTTAAAAGCTGCATTACCTGAGAAAGACAATTCGCTATATATAAAATATCTTCGTGATTTATTGACAATCTCTCTAAGTGAAGCATACTCGGATTACCTGATTTCGAGTTTCGAGAATGAAGCCGAAAAGATACTTCACTTTCGAAACTATTGGCTAAGATGGGACCTGAATACATACTTTCGGAAGAACAGAGTTCAGGCTCTAAAGGTAAAAAGGTAGGTATTGCCTACGAACTAGAGAACGGAGAGATAATTTTTGTTCCCGAATAAAGGGGAATACTTACTTTTCGTTTTTACTTGCACATGCAGTGTTAATCAACTCCAGATGGTCGGTAGACCATTCGATAAGATTTTTAATTAAAGGCAAGAGGCTTTTGCCCATGTCGGTCAACTGATACTCCACTCGGGGAGGTATTTCAAGAAATGCCTCCCGGGAGATCAGACCGCACTCTTCAAGCGTCCGTAAAGTTGAAGCAAGCATTTTCTGAGAAATATCTTCAATATCTCTCCCCAGATCGTTGAAACGCATAGGCTTTTCTTCTTCGCCTAAGGTTTGTAAAACAAGTATTGACCATTTATCTCCAAAGCGATCCATCACTGTTCTTAGAGGACAACCTTCTATGACTATTCTTTTTTTCATTTTTCTTTCATTCTAACCCATACATACTCAGCTTTACTAACCTTTTGGTTAGCGGCTTACGGTGCTGTAAGTCGTTGTTTTACAATATCTAAGTTACTACATTTGATACTCCAAAAGTATGGATTTTAAATTAAGGAATAAATGAAAAGGTTTATAATTATTTTTTTATTGACAATAAACTGTTGCCTAATACAGGGAGTTTATAGTCAGAATACAAACAAGAGTTTAAACAATAAACCACTTAAAACAAAAGATATGGAAGCTTTAAATAAGTCTACGGAAGAAACCAGAATAATAGTTGAGGACTTTTATAACAAAACAGCCCTTGGAGATGTAAAGGGAATTGTGGGATTAATGTCGGACGATGTAGAATGGGAGATTCCCGGAAATGAAGATCTCGCATCTTGGGTAGGATTCAAAAAAGGAAAGTCCGGTGTTAATGAATTTTATACTTTACTAAATGAGAATACTAAAAATTTAATATTCAGAGTTGATAAGTTATTTGTAGATGGAGAGCAGGCTGTTGCAATAGGATATGTATCGACTATAATGTTGAAAACGAATAAGGTATTTAATAGCTATTTTATGGCACATTTCACAGTTTCGGATAAACAGATAACTAAATATTTTTTTGCTGAGGATAGTTTTCGATTAACCAAAGCATTGGCTAATGACGAAAAAGAGCATAATTCAGAGGTTATAGAAAATGTAGATATAGTCAAAAAGTATTTCAGAGAAGTGAGTGCCCGAAATATGGATGAAGTAAATACACTTTTCTCTCCATATATAGAAGTTTATTTTCCACAATCGGGAGTTTTAAAAGGAATAGATAATTTGCTTCAATTGAATAAGAGTTTAGCAGAATCTATAGATAAAATAGAATACGACTTTAATAATTTTGTTTATACAATTTCTGATAACAGAGTTATTGTGGAAGGTATAGAGAGTGGAACATTTACCAATAATGAAACTTTTACGGATAAACGATTTTGCAGTGTATTTGAAATCAAAAATGGCTTGATTTATCGAATGTATGTATACTCAAATCTGGATACATAAAAGTTCTTGTAATTTTTAATTTCATATACAATAGTTATTTATCACTATTGCTCATCTTGTTGAATATGAATTCATTTGTATGAATAAATCATACTATAAATGAATACAATGCAGTCAGGTTCAGAGATATTAATTAGGTCACTTCTCTATCACCATGTAAATACTATTTTCGGGTATCCCGGTAGTTGTGTGATGTCTATATTAGATTGTCTGTATGATTACAAAGGTCACTTAGATCATATTCTGGTTAGGCATGAGCAGGGAGCCATTCATGCGGCACAAGGTTATGCACAAGCTTCAAAAAGGGTAGGGGTTGCTATGGTTACTTCGGGTCCGGCAGCCACAAATATCGTAACAGGATTGGCTGATGCTATGGCTGATAGTACTCCTCTGGTCGTAATTACAGGGCAGGTATATTCTCATCTCTTAGGTTCGGATGCTTTTCAAGAAGTGGATGTTATTGGTATTACAAATTCTACAACTAAATGGGTGTGTCAGATTCGTTCGGCTAACGAAATAGCTTCGGCTGTGGCACATGCTTTTTATATTGCATCTTCGGGACGTTCGGGTCCTGTTGTTTTGGATATAACTAAAGATGCTCAGGTAGATAAGGCGGTTTATTCTGATCAGAAAGTCAATTATATTCGGAGTTATAGCCCGAATCTGTATATAGAACCTTGGGTAAATGTAGACGCTTTGTTTTCATCTCAAAAAGACAAAAACAAGGTTGATCATATTATAGATATATTGCAAAATATAGAAGAAGACTTGATTCTGGTTTTAGATATTGAGCATCAAGTAGAAGTAGTATCTAGTCAGCAAAAAGTAATCAAATCAACGAATTTTAAAACTAAAGGCTTCGGACTTCCTGCTGCAATCGGGGCAAAATATGCTTCTCCAAATCAAACCGTATGTTTGGTAGTTGGGGTTGAGGAATTTCAGGCAACTATACAAGAGTTAGGAATAATCATACAAGCAAGTATTGATATAAAGATTTTCTTAGTGAATAATTGTGAGCAAACTCCATTTGAGGTGTTGCATCCCGACTTTTTACAAATAGCTCATGCTTATAATATTGAGGCAAAGACAGTTTTTGATTCAGGAAATTTATTGGAAGAGATTCACAAGGTCGTAAACACAAAAGAAACTTATCTTTTGGAAATAAAGTAAAGACATTGTTAATCTAACAGACCTGCATGTTTTGCATAATTGATGGCTTCGATTGAATTATCTACTTTCATCTTACGAAGGATATTCTGACGATGAATATTCGCTGTATTCACGCTGATGGATAATTTATAGGCAATCTCCTTGCTTAATAATCCTTGATGAATTAATTGTAAAACTTCTTTTTCTCGCGGACTTAATTTAACAGGTATTTCATCAGATGAACTTAAGTCGATACGTTCGCCGTTTTTCAGATTAATGAAAAAGTTTTTTAAATCAGATCTATTACTCTGATCTGGTAAAATAGTTATCGATCCGAGCATCAACCATAGATTACCTGCTTTATCAGTTTCCAAAGCTTGACGTTCCCATAATACACGAATATATTGTCCTTGAATATTTTGTACCCGAAGTTCTAAAATATGTTTGTAATTGATCTGTTCTTCTTTGGGCTGCGTTAGAATAAATTTTCCAACTTTAAGCTGTATCTTCTTATATTGAATGAAATCGTCAGGATGAATTTTAGAATCTAATAAACTATCATTCAGTAAGTTTTTCGAATCTTCTTTAGTCGGTGTATATCCAAAGAAACTTTTGAAATTATCGGAGGTAAACAGATATTCGAATTTGTGCAGGTCAACGATAAAGAAACAGCAATTGTTAAGTAACGACAAGCGGTTTAAATCGGCTTTGTGCTGTTCGGCAATAGAGTAATCTAAATCCTTTTCATTTAGCTTATGTTCTGCATATATTTCTTTGAGTATGTCTTTTACCTCTTGATTCATAAAGTATGCTGTGTTTTAGTCGGCAGGGCTTATCATTGCTTCATTCACCTTATTATTTATTCGCCTTAGCAACGATGGCTTTTTGCACATATATACAAAGAGTCTCATTACCGGTGGGAAATAAAAGAGGTGAGCCATTTTCTTTCTCTTTCTAATTATATCTATAACACCTTTATTCGAGGTCTCGAAATCTTTCTTTTCAATAATAGAAGAGGCTGCGTTTTGTCCGCTTTTGACAGCAAAATAAATACCTTCACCGGTCATAGAATCTGCGAATCCACCCGCATCACCGATTAATAAAATGTTTTTACGGAAACTATATTCAATCTTATCGAACATGGGAATATATGCCCCTTTGGTTTTACTTTCGTCCATAAGGTTATACTCTTCGAGCGATTGGTGAAAGCGTTCTGTGGTGGTTAGTGCATCGCCATAGCCAACTGCATATCCGTTGAGATTTGGAAAAAGATAAAAATATCCGTCTTTAAATTTCTTATCAAAATAGACTCTCATATCTCTTATCGACATATCCGATACATTCTTTTCGAGGCAAAGCGTACCTTTCTTGAAGTTCGGCTGCAGGTATTTCCTTACAAGACTGTTTGTTCCGTCAGCACCTATGAGGTTGTCACAAGTAAAAATTCTTCCTGATAAGAGGGTTAGGAATATCTTATTGTCCTTTTCCTCGATTTTAGAAAGAGTGTCGGTAATAACTTGTCCGCCGATCGCTTTATATTGTTCTAAAAGTATATGGTCAAAATCTTTTCGAGCTACAGTGCGTAATTCTGTGTTTAATGAAAAGCTGCATACGTATTTACTATTAGAATACATGTCTATCTTATTGACACTGCAATAGTCATATTTTATACCTGTAAATATTTTATCAATCAATATATGAGCTTTGGGTGTTAAGCCTCCACCACAAAGTTTTTCGCGTGGAAATTCTTTCCTGTCTATAATCAGACAATCCTCATGATGTTTAACCAATTGATAACCGCATGTAACCCCGGCAGGTCCTCCACCTATTATAATTGTTTTTATATGAGTCTTTTCCATTCGTCTTGTTATTGATATACAGATTATTTGCAAAAATGCAAAAATAGTATAAAATTGCGATATACTATCCGGTTCTGTCTCTGCAATATAAACAAGTTAGTGTATCTTCCTATTATAACTAAAAGTAATTGGCTATAATATTTTTAGAGTATGATATCCCAATAATATTTGATAGCTTTGAGAGTAGTTAATAAGATCGCATACCGAATCTAAGTTTTAACTTTAATGATAGTCTATTTACGATGGTTATGGATGCGTAATACGAATTATAAAAAATCACACTTATGAAAACTCTTACAAACGAAAAACTTACAATTATCGGAGCTGCGGGAATGATTGGCTCTAATATGGCGCAAACAGCCATAATGATGGGGCTTACTTCTGAAATCTGCTTATACGATCCATATCCGACAGGTCTTGAGGGAGTTGCCGAAGAGCTGCTTCAATGTGGATTCGATGGTGTCAACCTGACGTATACATCAGATATAAAAGAGGCTTTAACCAACAGTTCTTATATAATATCTTCGGGAGGTGCTGCCCGTAAACAAGGTATGACGCGTGAAGATTTACTGAAAGGGAATGCCGAAATTGCCATTGCTTTTGGTAAAGATATTAAAACTTATTGTCCGGAAGTAAAACATGTGGTGGTGATATTTAATCCTGCCGACATTACAGGTCTTTTAACCTTACTATATTCGGGATTGAAACCCAATCAAGTAAGTACACTGGCTGCATTGGATAGTACCCGTTTGAGAAATGAATTGGCTAAACATTTCGCGATTAGTCCCGATAAAATAAAGAATTGTCGTACCTATGGAGGACATGGCGAAGAAATGGCTGTCTTTGCTTCTACTGCCACTATAGATGGAAAACCGTTGAATAGTTTGATTGGAGGTACTGATTTAAGTAATCAAGAATGGGCAGATTTGAAAATAAGAGTAATTCAAGGAGGAAAGCATATTATGGATTTACGTGGCAGGTCTTCTTTTCAAAGTCCGGCCTATCTTTCAGTTGAAATGATCCGTGCCGCTATGGGAGGCGAATCATTTAAATGGCCTGCGGGAGTGTATGTTTCTAACCATAAATACAATCATATTATGATGGCTATGGAGACTACAATAGATAAAAACGGAATTGTGTATGAAGAGATAGAAGGTACTCCGGCTGAATTTGCAGATCTTAATAAAAGTTATAAGCATCTTTGTGAATTACGTGATGAGTTGATCGCTTCAAATGTTATACCTCCTATCAATGAATGGAAAACCATAAATAATCATCTGTGATTAGTAAATGGTTATAATATAATATCTTATGCGTGTTTTTTTTACGCAGATATAAAGGTGGTTACAATTAAAGTAACTGCCTTTTTGTTTGTGGTGTTTCGATATCATAATAACACATTAAGTAATAAATACACATTTAGATAGTTTGTAATATTTACAGAAAAGGAACGATTATTACATAATTAAACAAAAATAAACGATTGTTTCGAACAAATTCTCTACATTAGCACCTTCACTATATGATAAAAAAGTTTAAGGATTTTTTGATAGTAATTTTTTAGATGAGGTATATTAATGGAGGTCAATAATACATATAATGCATTATTTGAAGAAATTCGGAATGATAATACTGAAGCATACCGTAATTTGTATAGCCAGTTTTATGCTCCATTGTGTATGTTTGCTCAACGCTATATTCAAGATGTGAGAGTTGCAGAAGACTGTGTACAAGAGGTTTTCTTGAAAATATGGAAAGACCGTCAAAAAATAATAATTTCTAGTTCTGTTCGCTCTTATTTGCTTACATCGGTTCGAAATATGTGCTTGAACCTGATTGAGAAACAAAAGCTTGAACTCACCTATGAACAATATATCTTGACAAATTATGACGAATATGATGCGGACGATTTATATTCGGTTCAGGAATTGACTGTATTAATAGAAAAGGCAATAGATAAACTTCCCGAAAAATATCAAACCGTTTTTCGTATGAGCCGGTTCGAAAACCTCAAAAATAAAGAGATTGCCGAAAAATTAAATATATCAATAAAAACAGTTGAAGCCTATATGACTAAGTCGTTGATGATGATTAGTGTAGAGCTAGGGAAGTATTATCCCGTATTGTTAATTATTTATTTTCTCGAAAAGATATCAAATAATCCATAGGGTATGACCCGACTTCTTTGTCTATTATATAGAAAGCCTTTTTAATGATAGTATGGACAAGGATAGACTAGAAGACCTGATTAATAAATTTTTCCTCAAACGATTGTCGAATGAAGAAAAAGTGGAATTTGAAGATTTACTAAAATCGTCGGATGAAGCTAGGAAAATATTCCGTCAATGGAGTTTTATAAACAGAGGTTTGCAGACTATCGAGTTTAATAAGACATGTACTCCTCCTGAATTTAATATCAGTTTAAAACAAAAAGTAAAGCGCAGAACTTTGTGGATGCAATATATTAGAAATGCAGCCGCTGTTCTTACGATTCCTTTATTAATAAGTTTATTATATCTGTTGGTAGGAAAAGACGGTTTGACAAAACCAACTTCCTACGAATTAAGTTATACCAATACCAACAGTAAAGCTATCCTCATAACTCTGCCCGATAGCTCAAAAGTATATCTGTATGCCAAGTCTACTTTAAAATATCCAAGTTTATTTACGGATCACGAACGTCATGTGAAATTGACCGGTGAGGCTACATTCGAAGTTGTATCTGACCCCGAGAATCCTTTCTATGTAGAAACATTAGATGGTGTGAAGGTCAAAGCTTATGGTACAAAGTTTAATGTATATGGGTATGACGATGATGACATTGTGCAAGTATATCTCGAAAGGGGCAAAGTGAATTTTAGTTCACCCTATCTGAATGAACCCACCAAAATGAGAGCAGCAACAAAGCTTGAGTTTAGCCGAAAAAACAAAAGCGTAAAGGTTTCGCCTGCCGATGCTTCGGAATATGAAGCTTATGAGAAAGGAGTCTTACTGTTTCGAAGTGCATCATTGGAGCGGATAGCCAAGAAGCTGTCGAGAGTATATGATATCGACATAGATATTCAAGATAATGAAATACGGTATTATCCTATAACGGGAGTATTCGAAGATAAGTCTGTTGATCAGATAATGGATCTGTTACAGATGAGTTCACCCGGTTTGAAGTGGAAAAGAGAGGAAGACAAAATAGTATTGTATAAAAAATAATTCTCTGAAATTTGAAAAGTCTATCAAACTAGTCATCAGACCTTAAATCTTATTGACATTAAATGAAAATAAACATTAAACAGGACGTAACCGACCTGTAACATGAGTTGTTTTCCTTTGAAGTGCATTATAAAATATTAATCAAACAAATTAAGTATGTGTACATCAGTCATTAAACAAAATGAAAACCGAACGTTATTTTTAATTGAAATAATTAACCTAGAGCCATGAAGAAGAAAAAAGAATTTTTAGGAAAGAGATACCGCTATCTCTTGTTAGCCGGGTTGTGTTTATCATCATTCACCATTCAGGCGAAGCAGAATAAATCTATCTCATTAAACAAACCTCAATCGACTATTCGTGAGGTGTTGAATGAAATAGAGCAAAAAACTGCTTACAGTTTCGTGTATAATGACCGGATTGTGGATGCAAATAAAATTGTATCAGTAAAAGCAACCGATAAACCTGTATCGGATATTCTGGACGAAGTGTTTGAAAATTCAAATGTTTCTTACACCATAGTAGATAATCAGATTGTACTTTCTGTTGCTAATAAAGCAAAAGAATCGCAACAAGATGACAAAAGAACAGTAAAAGGAACCTTAAAAGATGCTCAGGGGTTAGGATTGCCCGGTGTGAGCGTTATTGTAAAAGGTAAAACTACAGGTACTGTAACCGATTTAGATGGAAACTATTCAATAGAAGTACCCGACAATGCAACTCTTATATTTACTTATATCGGATATTTACCTCAGGAAGTAAAAGTAGGAAGTAAACAAGATGTAAATGTTGTATTGAAAGAAGACAACAAGGCTTTGGATGAAGTGGTAGTAGTTGGTTATACTACTCAGAAGAAAGCCGACCTGACAGGGGCTGTATCATCTGTAAAGATGTCTAATCTGGAAGATATGGCTAATGTAGATATCAACAGTGCTTTGCAAGGACGTATGTCAGGGGTTACCGTATTACAAAGTAGTGGTGCTCCGGGTGCAGGTACATCTATCCGTATTCGTGGTATGGGTACATTTGGTAACAACGATCCGTTGTACATTATCGATGGCATGCCGGCTGATAATATGAATGATGTGAATCCTAACGATATAGAGCGTATTGACGTACTGAAAGATGCTGCTTCGGCTGCTATTTACGGTTCGCGTGCTGCCAATGGGGTTGTAATTATTCAAACCAAAAAAGGTAGTAAATCGGACAGGGTAAATGTTACTTTCAATACATTTCAGGGATTTTCGACTCCACAACGTAAAATCGATTTGTTGAATGCTCAACAACGAAATATGATTCACCTCGAAGCATACGAAAACGATTTGAACGGAGCTGCTCCAAGCGATAAGGTAAAAGAAAAAATGGCTTATTATAAAAGCCCTTTTGCTCAGGATACAAGAACTAACTGGCAAGACGAAGTATTTACAAACTCGGCTTATCAAGGAAACTATGACTTGTCGGTAGCAGGTGGATCCGAAAAAATGAAATATAATATTATGGGGGGGCATCTTACCCAAGATGGTATATTGAAAGGAACCAGCTTTAAGCGTACCACTTTCCGTGTGAATACAGAAACTGATATCACCAAGAATCTGAAATTCGGAGAGAACTTGATGATTACTCACTCTAAACAAAATATTGTTCCCGATATGTCGGCTTCGGGTGCTATCATTTCGGCATTACGTGCAGACCCTTCTGTACCTGTATATGACGAAAATGGTAACTTAAGCGGAAGTGGTCAATTAGGAGCTGATATACAGAATCCTGTGGGGATTATCAATAGAGCTGACCGTGTAAGAACAAGAGACCGTATTTTTGGTAACGTATATGCTCAATACAGTATACTTGAAAACCTGACTCTTAAAACTGACTTTGGATATGATTGGTCTAAATGGCAGGACAAATGGTTTAACGCACGTGTACCCGAAGCAGGTCGTGCTTCTAATACCAATGAGTTAACTCAAAGAGACTGGCAAAGTACAAGATGGATCAATACAACTACTTTGAAATACGATAAAACAATCGGAAAGAGTAAATTTATGGTTCTGGGTGGATATTCGTATGAAGAATTTGATATGAATTACACCAATGCCCGTGGTACTGATTTTATTTCTGAAGATCCTTCACAACGTTATTTAAGTTCTGCTACCAATATTGCATGGATGCAAGGCGGACGCGAACAGTGGGCACTTCAATCGTATTTTGCCCGTTTAGATTATTCATTTGCTGACAGATATTTATTGTCGGTGAACTTCCGTGGCGATGGTTCATCTAAGTTTGCAAAAGCTAATCGTTGGGGATATTTTCCATCTATATCAGGAGGATGGCGTATTTCGGAAGAACAATTCTTCGATCCGTTGAGAAATTCGGCAATACAAAATCTTAAAATACGTGCAAGTTGGGGTAAATTGGGTAACCAAAATATCTTTAGTAACTATCCAACCAAAGTAATTATTCAAAATACAACAGACGATGATGGTTATAATGTAGTATTTGGTCAGAACGAGACTGCTACGATAGGACGTTACGAAGCATCTTTGGCAAATCCGAATCTTAAATGGGAGGTAACTACTCAAACTAACGTTGGTTTGGATGTATCGTTCTTGAATCATTTTGATTTTACATTCGATTATTACAATAAAAATGCGACAGATGTATTGATTCAGGTTCCGGCTCCTTCGTTGGCTGGTATTACACAAGATCCTTGGCAAAATGCGGCAGAAGTTCAGAATACAGGTATGGATATGAATTTGTCGTACAATACAAAGATTAAGGATTTACAGTTAAACGCATACGGTAACTTCAGTACAGTGCGAAACAAAGTTCGTTCGTTGGGAACAGGAAGCAGTTCTTTCTTTACCAGTTCGTACAGAGGTACTAATATTTCAAGAACTGTTGCCGGAGAGCCAATTGCACACTTCTACGGTTATAAAACAGGTGGAATATTCAAGAGTGAAGAGGAAATAAATAATTATAAAAACAGCGAAGGCGTTCTTTATCAACCTAATGCTAAACCGGGTGACCTTAAGTTTATAGATGTAAACGGTGATGGAAAAGTGGATGGAAATGACAGAACCAATATTGGTAGTGGGTTCCCTAAATTTACATATGGTTTTGGTACAGACTTGACTTATAAAGGCTTCGACTTGAGCCTCTTCTTCCAAGGAGTATCCGGATATAAGATTTTTAATGCGTTGAAGTATGAAGGCATGTTTGTAGATCCTAGATACAATCAATATGCTGATATAATGAATCGTTATCATGCTGTGAACAACCCTAACGGGTCGTTGCCCCGAGTAACTATTGAAGATAAAAACTCGAATCAAAGAATGTCCGACTACTATGTAGATAAAGGAGATTATTTGAGATTGAAAGTACTTACAGTAGGTTATACTCTTGATAAAAATCTGGTAAGAAAAATTGGTATGCAAAACGTAAGGTTGTACGTGACCATGCAAAACCTGTTTACTATTACCGGTTATAAAGGCTATGATCCTGATTTAGGAGAAGCATATGCCGATGATGTGGATGTGAGCGGAGTGTCTGAAGTAGGTGTAGACCGTGGACAATTCCCTCAACCAAAAACATTCATTATGGGTCTTAATATTAACTTCTAACAAATGAATATCATGAAACTATATAAAATATTATTTATTATACCATTATTCCTGCTCGCATCTTGTGATTTGGATAGAGAACCTTTCGGGGTATCTAACTTCTGGAATAACGAAGCTGATGCATGGTTGGGCTTAAATGCCGCTTATGAACCATTTTATAATGAAGAAGGATTTGGACGTGGTCATTTCTGGGCAGGACCTGCCAGTGACGATATGGTTATTAACCGTAATAAAAACGATGACGATCAGTTGACTAAATTTATTGCCACATCGAATGCTTCGGGTGGGCAGTTCAGCAACTGGCAGTTAATGTACCGTACTATCCGCCGTGCCAATGATGTAATGGCGAATGTTCCCAATATTACCATGTCGGATAAAAGCCGTGACTTGATTTTAGGTGAAGCTAATTTTTTATGTGCATACACTTATTTCTATTTGGCTAAAAGATACGGAGGATTACCATTTTATGATTGGAGAAAACCTTTGGAAATAAATAAACCAAGGGAAACAAAAACCGAAACATACGTACGTATCGAAGCTTATTTGAAAGAGGCTATCAGCCATTTCGAAGCTCAAGGAGCATGGACAAGAGAAAAAGATGATTTGGGAAGACCTAATTTAGGTGCAGCCTATGGATTATTGGCTAAAGTATATGCTCACTGGGGTAAATATGCGGAAGCTAAAGCAGCAGCCGAAAAGGTTATTAATTCGGGTAAGTATTCTTTGGATAAAACAGGTAATAACGGGTATGCTCATTTGTTTTCTTTAGCAGGAGAAAAACACGATGAGGTTCTTTTCAACTTGGTAAATAAACCTATCAGAAATCAAGGAACGGTAACGTCTGTGATTCTTCTTTCTGGAACATTATCCGGAGGTACAGGATGGTATTATTTTGCTCCTACAAAGAGCTTGTATGATGCTTTCCAAGCAGGTGATTTACGTCGCAGAGTAACTTTGGCAGGAGAAGGCGATGAGGTTCATTTCTTAGGTAAAACTACAGTTTTGACTTCAACAATGATTCGCGATATGACTACCGGATACATGGGTACAAAATATAGTGCAGCTTATAACGAACTTACATCGTGGAACTGGGAAACAGGAGCCGATGTGCCTTTGTTACGTTATTCGGATGTATTGTTAATACATGCCGAGGCCGAAATATTCTTAGCCGGAGGCGGTCCTGCCAACAGAACTAAGGGAGTCCCTGCCGCAGCATCTTCATTTAACGAAGTACGTGTTCGTGCTTTCGGCGGCGATGTAACCAAAGCTATTGCAGCACCTACATTTAACGATTTGGTAAGAGAACGTCGTTGCGAATTGGCTTATGAGGACGAGCGCCACTATGACTTGGTTCGTTGGGGATTAGCTAAAGAAGTGTATGCAGCAGCAACTACCGTAACAGATCCAAGAGGTCCCCGATCTTTTGATCCGGTGAAGAATGCACATTTCCCTATCCCTCAAAAAGAGATCGAGAATACAGATTATTTATTGGTGAATAATCCAAAACCGGGGTATTCAACTTTTGAATAATAAAGATTATATATCTTAAGATAGAAGTTTACGGAGGAAGCAATTCCTCCGAAACTTTTAATCTGAGAGCCGATCTTTACTCAGTAAGTCACAGAAAACACTTAATATCACGTTCAAAGTATATAACTGATTGTATCTGTTGTGCTTGAATGGATAATAAAAAGGTCTGAGACCTTAATATATATTGACATGAAAAAACTAATAATTTCTATATTCTCTACGCTGCTGTTAGTGGGATGTTCTTCGTCTCCTAAAAGCCCGATTGACTATGTAGACCCTTTTATAGGAACAGGGTTTCACGGACATACCTATCCGGGGGCAACCGTACCTTACGGTGCTGTGCAATTAAGTCCCGATACTCGTAATGAAGGATGGGATGCCGCATCCGGCTATCATTATAGCGACAGTACTATTCTGGGATTTTCCCATACACATTTGAGTGGAACAGGGTGTTCCGATCTGGCAGATATTCTATTTCATCCTACTACACAAGAATTAAAACTGAAACCCGAAGGGTATATTTTCGATCCTCTTCCATTCTCGCATAAGGACGAAAAAGCTTCACCGGGATATTATTCCGTTGATTTTAAAACCGAAGGTATAAAAGCCGAACTAACAGCTACTACATATACAGGTGTTCACAGATACACTTTTGCAAAAAATAAAAACATGTCGATAGTTATCGATATGGCACACCTTATAACAGATGAGGTAATTGATTCTTTAATAATAAAGAAAACTGCTCCGAATGAAATAACAGGAATGCGAAGAACTCAAGGATGGGTTCCTAATCAATATGTGTTTTTTGTAGCTCAGTTTTCTAAAGATTTTGAGGGTGTCGATATTGTAAATGACGGAGTAATACTGGCTGCCGATGCTGACCCTCAAACCAATAATGTACAAGCCGTTTTAAAATTCGGAACATCTACAGGTGAACCAATTATTGCTAAAGTGGGTATATCTATTGTCAGTCTGGAAAATGCGAGAGAAAACCTATTGAATGATGTAAAGGATTTCGATTTTGATAATGTGCATCAGCAAGCCAGAACACTTTGGACAGAAGCTCTTTCGGATATTGTTGTAGAAGGAGGTTCGGAACATGACTTGAAAAACTTCTATACAGCTCAATATCACGCTAAAATTGTACCTAATATTGTAAGTGATGTAAATGGTCAATACCGCAGACGTGATATGACCATCGGTCAATTGGAAAAAGGAAAAAAACATTATTCCACTTTTTCTATTTGGGATACATTCCGTGCATGGAATCCATTGGTAACTCTTACCGATAGTAAATTGGTCTCGGATATGATTACTTCTTATCTCGATATGTACGATGCTTCGGGCGAATTGCCTATCTGGCCGCTTTCGGCAGGCGAAACAGGTACGATGATAGGTTATCATTCGGCTTCGGTTATTGCCGATGCTTATATGAAAGGCATCCGTGATTTTGATGTAGAGAAAGCTTTCGAAGCTATGAAAGTATCATCTAACATAAATAAAAAAGGTTCGGACTATTATGTGAAATACGGGTTTATACCTTCCAATATCAAGAAGGAATCCGTATCATGTCTTTTGGAATATGCTTATGACGATTGGGCAATTGCTCAAATGGCAAAAGATTTAGGTCGTGAAGACGATTACAAAGAATATTCGGAACGTGCTTTGTCATACATCAATGTATTTGACGGACATACTAAATTTTTTAGGGGCAAACGTATGGACGGAAATTGGGATAGCCCCTTCAATCCATTCGAACCCGGACGTGCATATACTGAGGCTACGGCTTGGCAATACAGGTTCTTTGTACCTCACGATGTGAATGGTTTGATCCAGTTATTTGGTGGAGAAGAATCTTTTACGGCACAATTGGATAGCTTATTTGTGGTAGAATCGAAATTAGATGGCAATATGGTCGATATTACCGGCTTGATAGGTCAGTATGCACATGGAAACGAGCCTAGCCATCACATGGCATATCTGTATAACTACGTGGGGCAGCCTTGGAAAACGCAAGAAATGACACGCCGTATTCTTACCGAAATGTATCAGCCAACACCCGAAGGAATCAGCGGGAATGAAGATTGCGGTCAGATGTCGGCTTGGTATATATTGAGTAGCTTGGGACTATATGCTGTGTGTCCCGGATCTAATGAACTTGTTCTGACGACTCCTTTATTCGAAAAGGCAACTATTAAATTAGGCAATGGCAAAACGTTGGTTATCAAAGCAAATGATCCTCAAAAGAATATATATATAGATAAGGTTGTATTGAATGGAAAAGCGATTGATAAAAACTTTGTTACCTATCAGCAATTATTAGAAGGCGGAGAGTTAGATTTTACATTAACCAATATCCCAAACAAAGATCGTGGAATAGGTGGAGATGCTTATCCTTATTCGTTGACCAAAGGACTGGTAGTATCAATTCCATTTACAACCAAAGATCTGGATTTGTTCTTAGATGATATAGAAGTTGATTTGGCTTCCGCCACTCAGGGTGCTAAGATATATTACACACTGGATGGTTCGGAACCTACCGAAGCTTCGGCTTTATATACGTCTCCTGTCAAGCTAACAGCTTCGACTTTGATTAAAGCAAAAGCTTTCAAAGAGAATTATACGCCAAGCAGAACATTTACTATCAATGCTACAAAAGCTGTATTGGCTAGCCCTAAGATTGCTCAGGCAAAAATGAACGGAACGAACTTCCGTTATTACGAAGGATTGTACAAAGTAGTAGGGGATATCGAAAAGTCTTCATTGATAGAATCGGGTACAATGCCCGAACCGTCTATTAAGGGGGCAAAGCAAGCAGATCATTTTGCATATATATTCTCGGGATTGATTTCTATACCCGAAGATGGGGTATATGAGTTTATGACTCGCTCCGATGATGGTAGTGTGTTGTATATCAATGATCTGAAAGTGGTTGATAACGATGGTTCACACGGAGCTATCTCGGCAACGGGAAGGATTGCTTTGAAAAAAGGTTTCCATCCGTATCGCTTATTATATTTTGAAGATTACGAAGGAGAAGAATTGAGTTGGGGTTGGAGAGTCCCCGGATCGGACAAGTTTGTTCCGATACCTGCCTTGAATTTATTTACAAATTGAGGCTGCTGTAGATACGGGCAGGTCATTTTCTGCCCTGTATCTGCAAATAAATACTATTTACCTGAAAGAAGTTCGCAGCACTATTTATTGCTTTGGCAAATATAACAACGACAGGTTGTTATGCTTTTAAAATGTGCCATTAATTATTTTCTTTTACTTTAAAAAATATGAAAAATTTAATTTATATACTATTGGCAAGCCTGCTGATATCTTGTGGAAGCAAACCACTAGAATTGAATGTGATGTCTTATAATATTCGTTACGATAACCCTGAAGACAGTTTGAATAACTGGCAATACAGAAAAGATGTTGCAGCAAAAATAATCCAAACAAAAGATATTGATATAGTGGGTACTCAGGAAGTACTGCACAATCAATTAGTCGATCTGCAAGAACGTTTACCCGAATACACAGCCATAGGTGTTGGACGTCAGGATGGTATAGAGAAGGGCGAATACAGTGCCTTATTTTATAAAAAAGATCGTTTTTCCGAAGTATCATCAGGATATTTTTGGTTAAGTGAAACACCCGAAGTGGCAGGATCGATAGGGTGGGATGGTGCTTGTGAGCGTATAGCTACATGGGCTATTTTGAAGGATAAACAAACAGGAAAAGAAGTATTTGCAATAAATACCCACTTAGATCATGTCGGTAAAATTGCACGTCAAGAGGGCGTAACTTTATTACTTACTAGAGCTGCCGAATTGAGCAAGGGATTACCCATTATAATGACAGGCGATTTTAATGCACCCCCCGATTCGGATGTGATTAAGCATGTAACAAATACATCATTGAAAGAGCATTTGACCAATGCTAAAACGATTGCGAAAGAATTTACAGGTACTGAATGGACATTCCACGATTTCGGGAAAATTCCTGTTGAAAACCGAGATTACATCGATTATATATTTGTAAGCAATACTATTGAAACCGATAAATTTGAAGTACTTCCCGAAAAACTTGATGGAGTATTTTTATCGGATCATGTTCCTGTTGTAGCAAAAATAAAAATAAAATAAATAATAAGATGAAAAAAAGATATATAGGTGCGTTTCTTTCATTAGTATTGCTGGGAACAGGTTTTCCTGCAACAACACTCGCACAAAAGGACATTTTTATACATTCGCATAACGATTATCAACGTAGAGTGCCATTTTATCAGGCATATGCACAACAATTGTCATCGGTAGAAGCGGATATTTTTCTCAGTAAGGATAACCAGTTACTTGTAGCTCACGATTTACATGAATTACCGACAGCTTCTACTTTGGATGAATTATATATCAATCCATTGGTACACTTATTCAAACAGAATGGAGGGAAGCCATGGAAAGATTCGGATAAGAAACTGCAATTGTTGATAGAGTTGAAAACTCCTGCTACACCAACACTCGATATGGTAGTGCAAAAATTGAATGCACATCCGGAAGTATTTAATCCTGCAGTAAATCCTTATGCAGTTCAGATAGTTATTACAGGTGAATTTGTTCCGAAGCCTGCCGATTTTTCTAAATATCCTGCTTATATTCAGTTCGATGGATTGTTGGATGAGAAATACACTCCCGAACAATTGGCAAGGGTGGCTTATATAAGCGTTCCTTTCTTCGAATATGCGCAATGGAATGGAAAGGGAACATTAGTAACCGACCAGAAAAAGAAAGTAGAAGCAGTTATCGATCAGATTCATGCCATGGGTAAGCCAATTCGTTTTTGGGGAACTCCCGATCATGTAACGGCTTGGAACACTTTCCATACGATGGGGGTTGATATTATAAATACCGATGTACCCGAACTTTGTGCTGATTTTTTCCACAACTTCGATGATAAGAACTTTGTGATTTCTCCCGACCATGCCAATGCACACGAGGGAATCACTAAAACAGACCGTTTGGATAAAACAACAGCCGGTTTTCAGGGATTTGACAATAAAAAGCTTCAATTGTCGAAAGGCGTTGAAATATACCAACCTACTTATCTGAATGATGGTATTCGCAAACCTGTCAAGAATATTATATTTCTGATTGGCGATGGTATGGGATTAGCTCAAATCAATGCGGCTGCAAGTGTGAATAAAGGCTTGTCGTTATTTGGATTTAAATATCTAGGTCTACAAAAGAACAGCTCGAAAGATGCTTTTACAACCGATTCGGCAGCAGGAGGAAGTGCTTTAGCAACAGGCGAATCGAATAATAACCGTCATATCTCCATGGCTGATGATGGTACTATTTACCCATCTATGAGCGATGTGGCTACATCGAAAGGAATGAAAGCCGGAGTAGTTACGTGGGGAAATATTGCAGATGCAACTCCTGCCGCTTTCTACGGACACTCTACAGAGCGCGATAATGCGGATGAAATAACCGAATGGTTACTAAAAGGTAATCTTACTTTATTGAATGGTAGCGGAATGCACATTCTAACAGATCGAAAAGACAAACGCAATTTGACTGATGAATTAAAATCTCAATATAATATTACTACTTCTATAGATGAAATCAATAGCAAAAGCGGTAAAGTAATTTGTATTGATGAGCGTATGGAACAAGCTGCTACTGCCGAAACTATCGGATTATTGGCAGAGGCAACTAAAGAGTCTATCAAGAAATTGAGCGAGAATAATAAGAATGGATTTTTTCTGATGGTTGAAGGTGCAAAGATTGATTATGCAGGTCATGCGAATTCTTTACCCGGATCGGTTGTTGAGATGCTTAGCTTTGATATGGCAATAGCCGAGGCTATGAAATTTGCCGATAGTAACGGTGAAACGCTTATTGTTGTGACTGCCGATCACGAGACAGGGGGGCTTACTTTAGTGGATGGAGATTTAGAAACAGGTCAAATTACAGCTCGTTATATGACTGACGATCATACGCCTATAATGCTTCCTGTATTTGCTTATGGTCCCGGTTCTGCCGACTTTATCGGGGTATATAAAAATACGCAGGTATTTCATAAAATGAAAGCTCTTTTGGATGCCAACAAACAAAAGAAGTAAGTATATGAAAAAGCATACAATTTTATTCCTGTTACTCTTTTTGAGTTTCGGTTCGATGTCTTCTTTTTCGAAAGAAAATATCAAGTTCCGATTCAATAAAGCAGGACAATTTAAGATTGCCCAGTTTACAGATATTCACTGGAATAATACATCTCCGAATTGTGCTAAAACCATAGAAACGATTAAAGCAGTATTGGAGGCAGAAAAACCCGATTTAGCTGTACTTACGGGTGATGTGGTGAGCGATCCTCCCATTCGTGAAGGCTGGTTGGCTGTCGCTAAAATATTTGAAGAGACCAAGACTCCGTGGACGGTTGTATTGGGAAATCACGATTCGGAAAAAGGGCGTGGATTTACCCGTTGTCAGATATTTAATATTATTGAAGAATCGCCTTATTATGTCGGAGAGAAAGGTTTGCCGATGACAGGTTGTGGCAATTATGCAATTCCTGTAATAGCATCAAAAGGTGATAAAACTGCTGCTGTATTGTATCATATAGATTCGAATGATTACCCTGAAAATGATAAATTAGGTCATTACGATTGGATACATTTCGATCAAATCAGTTGGTATAGGCATCTGAGTGATACGTATACTTCTAAAAATAACAACAAGCGGGTACCTTCATTGGCTTTTTTCCACATTCCATTGATTGAATACAATAATATTGTGGGAAAACCTACAACAGTAGGTACTAAAGACGAGGGTATTGCTGCGGCGGATATTAATTCGGGAATGTTTGCATCTTTGGTCGAACAGCAAGATGTAATGGGCGTATTTGTTGGACATGATCACGATAACGACTATATTGGTATCGAAAAGAATATAGCATTGGCGTTTGGTCGTACATCGGGTGCGGATGCTTACGGAAAACTCGAAAGAGGTTCTCGCATAATTGTGATGTACGAAGATCAATTTAAGTTTGATACATGGATCAGAACTCCCAAAGGAATCGAATTGTATTATTACTATCCTTCGGGTATATCTTCTGTAGATGAGCAAAGCATGAGCTTTTTACCTGCAAAGGATGTAAAACCGACAAAACAGGGTGTAGGATATACGTATTACGAAGGAAAATTTAAGTCGGTGGATGGTATTGTTTCTCAAAAGCCTTTAAAAGAGGGTGTATTGACAAACTTCACTATAGAATCTGCTCCTGTAGAAGATTACTTTGCTTTCGGTTTTAAAAGCTATATCAAAATACCCGAAAGGGGAGTTTATCGTTTTTATACCAATTCGGATGATGGTTCGAAACTGTATATTGACGGACAAGTAGTGGTTGATAATGATGGCTCTCACAGCTTGAAACGTGTAGACGGTAAAGTGGCTCTCGAGGCAGGATTTCACGAAATAGAAGTTCGTTATCTCGAAAATTATATGGGACAAGCTTTGGAAGTAGGTATTTCGAGTCGAAATATTTTAGAGAAGCCTATACCGGATAGTATGTTGTTCCTGCTATCAGATAAATAGAACAGCAAAAATAAAGATTGTATTGTTTTATCTATTTGTAAAAGAGTTTAATATGGTATTAAAAGTGACAGTAAATAAAGGAAAAAAAGAATAGGTCAAAAAAGTGTTACTTTTGTCACTTTTGTAACCTTTTTGAGTTTTTGTTTCTGATAAACAGTGTTTTATCTAGGTGACGCCAAATGATACTTTTGTAACCTTTATTGTCACTTTATTGATTACTTTTTGTCACTTATGAGAACTGTAGATTTAAGATCTTAATTTGAGAAAATATTAATAACTTATGAAAAAAATATCTTTTGCATTTATGATTTTCGGGTTGATGTTTCTACTTCCTAGGCCTTTGTCGGCTCAGGAAAGCGAAGAAACGCCTCCGAAGTATAATATGCCTTATAAAAATACCTATGTAAAAGAGGCTTTGGTTGCCGAAAATGAATACAGGATTGCAAAACCTAAAATTACAATACCCAAGAGCTTTGAGGAGGCAAAAAATATTCTCCCCAATCCTATTTGGCAGGGGCATGATAAGGAGATAGAAATGTATTGGAAAGCATGGCAAATAGCTATAGGAAACATCAGACAACCCGATGAGGGTTCAGGCTTCGTTGCCAGTTATTTAGATGTAGCTTACAATGGTAATATCTTTATGTGGGATGCATCGTTTATGATGATGTTTGCCCGATATGGTTATCGTTTTTTTCCATTCCAAAATACATTGGATAATTTCTATGCAAAACAGCACCCCGATGGGTTTATCTGCCGTGAAATAAAGGCAGATGGGGCAGACTGTTTCGAACGGTACGACCCTGTGAGCACAGGCCCTAATTTGTTGCCTTGGGCAGAGATACAATACTACAAACAATACGGAGATACAGATCGTTTGAATAAGATATTTCCTGCACTGTGTGCCTATAACAAATGGTTGAGACTCAACCGTACATGGCCAAACGGAACCTATTGGTCGAGCGGGTGGGGCACAGGTATGGATAATATGCCTCGTGTTCAATCGCAATACAGCATGATTTTTAGTCACGGACATATGGTATGGCTGGATGCTTGTCTTCAACAAATATTGGTAGATAATATTCTTCTCGAAATGGGATTTTATCTGGAACGCTGGCAGGAGATTGAAGATTTGGAGGATGAGATCAAAATGCTGACCAAATACATTCAGGACAATATGTGGGACGAAAATACAGGCTTTCTATATGATCAGTATGCCGATGGAAGCCTTTCGACTACCAAAGGGATTATGGCGTATTGGGCATTGCAAACCGATGTTTTACAGAAACCGCAATTAGACCGATTGGTGAAAGAATTGGATAACCCAAAAACATTTAACCGTCCGCACAGAGTACCCTCTTTATCAGCAGATAATCCTAAATACAATGCCAAAGGACGATATTGGCAGGGAGGTGTTTGGCCGGGTACTAACTATATGGTTATAACAGGGCTTGATAAGAAAGAGTATCGCAAAGAGGCTCATGAGATAGCTGTAAATCATTACAACAATATTTTTGAAGTATATAAAAAGACCGGAACTTTCTGGGAGTATTATTCTCCTGAAACGGCAGATCAGGGTTTTATGGCTCGTAAAGATTTTGTCGGTTGGACGGGTTTACCTCCCATCGCTGTATTTATAGAATATATATTGGGTATCCGTTCCGATTTTTCTACTCATTCGATCGTTTGGGATGTAAATCAATTGGAAGCTCACGGAATCGAAAGATATCCGTTCGGACCCGAAGGTGTGGTTTCTTTCAAAGTTAACAAGAGAAGCTCAGCAGATGAGACTCCCGTTATTACAGTTGATTCGAATATAGCTTTCGACATGACTGTATATTGGGGCAAAGACAAATCTAAGAAAATCAGCATTAAAGAAGGTAAGCAAACGATCTAATCAAACCAGAAATAATACGCCATGAAAATAGGAATAGATTTAGGAGGCACAAATATTCGTATAGGAGTTGTTGACCAAGGTGTGATTATACAAAAAATATCCGAACCGTGCAGAGCCGATAAATCGGAAAAAGAGGTGCTGGATCATTTAATCAATATGATTCATCAGGTGTTCAATCCTGCTGTAACAAGTATAGGTATTGGAGTACCATCGGTGGTGGATGTCAAAAAAGGTATAGTTTATAATGTAACTCATATCCCTTCGTGGAAAGAAGTTCATTTGAAAGATATTCTGGAAAAAGAATTTCAAGTTCCTGTTGCTGTTAACAACGATTGTAATTGTTTTGCTCAAGGAGAGGTATCTTATGGCGAAGGAGTCGAGTTCGAAGATATTGTATGTGTAGCATTAGGTACAGGTGTCGGTGCAGGAATTATCTTTAACAATAAATTGTATAACGGAGCCAATACCGGAGCCGGTGAAGTGGGTGAACTACTTTATCTGGAGCATAATTATGAATATTATTGTTGCAGTCATTTCTTTGTGAGAGAACACCATATAACGGGAAAAGAGGCTTACGAAAGAGCTTGCCGGAAAGACCCGATGGCATTACAGATATGGGACGAATTTGGTTCTCATGTCGGTAACCTTATAAAGGCAATTTTATTTGCATACGATCCTCAAGCTATTATATTGGGAGGCAGTATCTCTAAATCATTCGAGTTTTTCTCACCTGCAATGCATGAAGTCTTGAAGAGTTTTCCGTATCCGGAAACTGTAGCCAAGTTGAAAATAGCATGCTCTAAGATAGAAGATATTGCCATATTGGGGGCAGCCGATTTAATTATTTAATACTTCTTTGAAAACACCTATTTTCACAGGAGCAATTATAAAACATATAATTGCTCCTGTGATTAACTTTCTCTGTATTGTATGGGGGTCATTCCTACTCTTTTTCTAAAGAAACTTCCAAAGAAAGACGCATTAGCAAAATGTAGTTCTTCCGAAATTTGGAGGATAGTCATATTGGACGTTTTTAGTAAAGCTTTAGCCGCCATAATAACCATTTCATCAATCCATTGTAAAATAGGCTTCCCTGTCACGTCTTTAATTACCTTCGATAAGTATTTAGGTGTCAGAAACATTTTATCTGCATAAAAGGTTACACTTCTTTCTTGTTTGTGATATTTAAAAAGCAATTCAACAAATTGTGTAATAAGCTCTTCCTGCCTCGATTTAGTTCGAGGGTTTTCAACCAGCTTCGAATTATGATACAATTGCATTACTTCACATATAAGCGTATAAAGGAGGCTTTTAGCAATCTTCTCACGATATAGGTGATCTGTCTTCCTATACTGTTTTACAATGAAAGAATGAAACTCAAGAAGGCTTTGAGTTTCTTCTTCGGTAATTTTCAAACATGGCATTTGCCCCATCTTTTCGGGAATATCTATATCCATCGTTAATTTGAGGTCTGCAATGAAATCGAATGTGAAAAATAGAAACTCAATAGAAAGGTCATCGCTCTCGGATATTAGTTCTATAATATAGCCGGGTATGATCGATATTAATGTGTTTGCTGTAACCTCGTATTCCTGTAGATTAATCTTTATACGTGAATTTCCTTTGGTACAAATGGCAAATGTAATCCCTTCAACAATATGAGGATAGTGGAGATCTAAATGGTGTTCTTGAACATTCACACTTTTGTCTGATACTATAAAATTTTTGATTGTAGAGGGTGAATTCTGTATTGAAGCTTCATCAAAAGATATCTTCCCGTACTTCTCATTAGCCATATTTCGGTATATTGATATAGTTTATACAAATATAGTTCATTAGAAGAACGAAATTATATAAAAAGCGATATTTTGAACATAATTGGCGATTTATTGAGTTCAGAGCATTCATTTAATTAGTTGATCTTTGTAGAAGGAATTAGAGTTATCGTGTATTTGGTTATTAAATAAGAGAAATCAATGAGTAAAATTAGTCTTAAAACATGGCATTTCCTTTTGGTATTTGCCATTTTAGGAATTTCGTCGACTATAATATGGAGCAACGAATTAGAGAAAAATCCAGTGGCTGGTCGGAACTCTTCATTAGTAGAACTCAATGATCGGATGTTTTCAGATAGTGTAGTTACAGGTACTTGTATTGTGCTTTTTTATACTAAATCGGATGTCTGTTATAAAATGGAACAGAATTTGAATCAATTGAATAATGCCACTGAAGGGCATACTCGATTTTTCAAGTTGAATATAGAAGATTATCCGGGTGAGTATGGTAAATACGTTATATCGGGTACGCCTACTACAATAATATTTAAAGACGGTCAGGAAATTGATAGAATTATGGGAATAGTACCGGTATCTAATTTACTGATGCTCTACAAAAGAAGTATATAAAAATGTAACAGAAAGATTATATTGTTATGACTAAACAAAGAACTTTAAAACAAAGCTTTTCTTTAGAAGGAAAGGGATTACATACAGGAATTAACGGGCGTATAACTTTTAATCCGGCTCCCGATAATCACGGCTATAAAATAAGACGAACCGATTTAGACGGACAACCTATTATAAATGCTTTAGCCGAAAATGTAATATCTACCGATAGAGGTACTGTATTAGCTAAGAATGGGGCTCAGGTAGGTACTGTAGAACATGCTCTGGCTGCTTTGTATGCTTCGGAGATAGATAATTGTTTGATTGATATAGATGCTCCCGAATTTCCCATCTTAGATGGAAGTTCTACTCTTTTTGTACGGAAAATAAAAGAAGTAGGAGTTACTATACAACAGACCGATAGAGTCTATGTGAGCTTTCCTCGTAAAAAAATAAAGGTGGTGGATGAATCGACAGGAGCATCGATGCTTTTATTGCCTGACGATCATTTTAATATCGAGAGTAATATTTCTTTTGATTCTATGCTACTAAAACGTCAGAGTGCTAAACTGGACGATTTATCGGATTTCACTAAAAATTTTGCTTCGTCTCGCACTTTTGTTTTCGTAAAAGAAGTTGAATATCTCTTGAGTAATAATCTGATAAAAGGAGGCGATTTAGATAATGCAATAATTATTTATGATAAATTGATGCCTCAGGAGGAACTTGATCAGCTGGCTGATAGGATGTATGTCAAAAGAAAAGATGCGAGCAAGTTAGGATATATGATGAATAAGCCATTGTTGTATGCTAATGAACCTGCACGCCACAAATTATTGGATATTATTGGAGATATTGCCTTGGTCGGATATTTTATAAAAGGGAAGATTGTAGCCAATTGCCCCGGTCATCGTATTAATAATACGTTTGCACGAGCTATCCGCAAACAGTTAAACGTGAGTACCGAAGCCGATATGAATATTCAACAGGTGAAGCCAAGTCATTTTTATTGGAATTGCCCGTAAGTAAGACTTTAGAGTGAAATGAAAGATATATTATTGTTTATTCGCCATAATAGCAGGGCGTTAATTGGTGTAGTTGTTGGTACTATTTTGGGATATTTACATTGGTATTATTTTGCCTGTTATTGGGGAACTTACCCTTTATCAGCCGAGTGCTGGATAAATTGTGCCTATGGTGGAGTGATTGGCGGATTTGTAATGTGTTTATTGAATGAAACTAAACATATAAGATAAGTATAGCTTTTTTTAGTTGCATTTTATTTCAGTAGGGGTGAGTAGGGATATTCGCCCCTATTTTTATGAGTGTGTATCTATATTTTCTTATCTTAACCGGAAAAAGCATAGGGTTTTAAGATTTAAACATAAAAAATACGACACATTAGTTTACCTTTGTTGTATGAATACCGAAAATAAAACAACTACAATATTATCGAATCTGGGAATTGAGACCCTGAATGAGATGCAGATTGCTGCTAAGGCTGCCATATTAAGTTCGAGTAGTAATACTATACTGCTGTCGCCCACAGGATCGGGTAAGACGGTCGCTTTTTTATTGCCTGTTTTGGAATTGCTCAAAGAGGATGTAAAAACAGTACAGGCATTGATTATTGTTCCTTCTCGTGAACTAGCTATCCAGATTGAACAGGTATGGAAAAAGATGGGTACAGGTTACAAAATAAATGTGTGCTATGGAGGTCACTCCATAGATACAGAATTGCGTAACCTCAGCAATCCTCCCGCTCTACTCATCGGGACACCGGGCAGGCTAAAAGACCATCTGGAGAGAGAATCATTTACAACGGAAGCAATTCATACACTTGTTCTGGATGAGTTCGATAAATCGCTTCAAATGGGGTTTCAAGACGAAATGAGTTATATCATTGGTCAATTACCTAATCTGGAAAAGCGAATTCTGACTTCGGCAACATCTGATGTCGAGATTCCCGAATTTACGCAAGTAATATCGCCCAAAGTATTAGATTATACCAAAGAGGAATCGAATGACGGGCTTTCGGTAAGACTTGTTATTTCGCCCGAAAAGGATAAAATAGAAACGCTGTTTCAATTGATCTGTGCCTTTAAATCGGAGCCTGCTCTGATTTTCTGTAACCACCGTGAAGTCGCCGAACGTATAAGCAATATGCTGACGGAAAAAGGTATACAAACAGGTTATTATCATGGCGGAATGGATCAGGATGATCGGGAAAGAATACTTATTCAATTCCGTAATTACAGTTTGCGTTATTTAGTTACTACCGATTTGGCAGCCCGAGGATTGGATATTCCCGAAATGAAACACGTAGTGCACTATCATCTTCCTGCAAAGGAAACCGAATTTATGCACCGCAATGGTCGTACGGCTCGTATGCATGCTCAAGGTACTGCATATATTTTGTTACATAAGGATGAAAAAACTCCTGATTATATACCTACGCATATTAAAGTATTTAGCGTACAGGCGGGCAAGCCTTTGCCGGATCGCCCCGAATTTCAGACTATCTATGTAAGTGGAGGTAAAAAGAATAAGTTGAATAAGAGTGATATTGTAGGTTTCTTTTTACAAAAAGGAAAACTTGATAAAGACGACTTGGGATTAATAGAAGTGAAAGATTTTATTTCGTTTGTGGCTGTCCGTTCATCTAAAGTGAAGGAGCTTTTAGCAATTGTCAGGGATGAAAAAATGAAAGGCAAGAAATACAAGATAGAAGTTGCCCGAAATGTAATAAAGAAAGAGGATTAAAAACGATCTGTAAATTGAATTTCTGTAAATCACTTAAAACAATGAAAAAATATTTGAGGCATTTATTTATTTACATATTCGTTTTGGGAAGTATATTGACTTCGTGTAATTCGAAAAAATCAGAACAATCAGTACCTGCTCCTGCCGGTATTTCGGAGTTGGCTATTGAAGATAGTCTTAAAATATCTATTGATGTTTCGAAAATAGATTCTATGGTTCGTCTCTTCGATAGTGGTGCTACAAAAGTTATAACGAACGATGATTGTATATCATTAGGTGATATGTTGTCTACTGCTCAATATGATACAGTATTCAATAATAGCAATATTATGGTGAAAATGCAAGCACCCGAATACACTATTATTCTTTATAATAAAGGCAAAACGCTGGAGGAGAATGACTGGTTGATGGTCTGGAAAGAAAACGGCAGAACTAAATATAAGAACAAGTGGTATTATCTGGCGGAAGATAAAAAGGATATTGTATATAATTTACTTGACAAATACAAAGAAAATTCGAATTAAAAAAATTTCGAATTTATATTGTTTCTATTACCTTTGCCCGAATTAAAAAAATAAATATGATTATGAAAGAATTATTAGACAACTTGAACGCACTAATCGCAGAATTTACTAAAGACGCAGGACAACAAGCTGAAAGCGGAAATAAAGCTGCAGGAACACGTGCAAGAAAAGCTTCATTAGCTATTGAAAAATCTCTGAAAGAGTTTCGTAAAATCTCTATTGAAGAGTCTAAGAAATAAGAAGAGAACAAAAGAGGTGCTGAAAAGTACCTCTTTCTTTTTTTGATGTGAATCAATACCCATTAAATATTTGCAACCTGGTTGCGGATATTAAGCCTTAATTTTGTTGTCAGATAAATAAAATGATAAACAAAATGGCAAATATAATTCAACCGACACATTCTGAAGATCATTGCTGCGGATCCCATTCGCATGGAAACGGCGAAAGTGTAGCTGCTTGGAGAAGATATACCCCCGCAATCTTTAGCTTCCTTTTACTTCTTACAGGAATCTTTCTCGATAATTTAAGTTCAATAAGTTTCTTCTCTGGATACCTATGCTTGGCATGGTATATTATTGCTTATATCCCTGTCGGATTTCCTGTCATAAAAGAAGCATATGGAGCTATAAAAGAATTCGATTTTTTTAATGAATTTACATTAATGGTTATTGCTACTCTGGGTGCTTTCTTTATAGGAGAATATCCCGAAGGTGTAGCAGTTATGTTATTCTACTCAGTAGGTGAGTTGTTTCAGGAATCAGCTGTAAATAAAGCTAAAAGCAATATTAAAGCTTTATTGGATATTCGTCCTGATAAGGCAAATGTATTAAGGTCAGGTACTTTTCAGGCTGTTTCCCCTGAAACAGTTGCCATAGGAGAGATTATTCAGGTAAAAGCCGGTGAAAAGATTCCTTTAGATGGAGTTCTATTGTCTGAAGCCGGTAGTTTCAATACTTCCGCTTTAACAGGAGAGAGTAAACCTAAAACTATACGTGAGGGCGAAAAGATATTGGCCGGTATGCTTAATCTCGATAAGGTAATTGAAATAAAAGTAGAGAAAAAATATGCAGATAGTTCGCTTGCTAAAATATTGGAAATGGTACAAGATGCCACTTCCCGTAAAGCAAAAACCGAATTGTTGATCCG
The DNA here is from genome assembly GCF_011299555.1 of Dysgonomonas sp. HDW5A. Classification (NCBI taxonomy): domain Bacteria; kingdom Pseudomonadati; phylum Bacteroidota; class Bacteroidia; order Bacteroidales; family Dysgonomonadaceae; genus Dysgonomonas; species Dysgonomonas sp. HDW5A. Next base: position 3,467,129 of record NZ_CP049857.1, read on the forward strand.
TAAATTTGCACGGATATACACACCTATTGTTTTCTTTCTGGCATTAGCCATAACTGTGATACCGTATTTTGTGGTTAGTAATTATGTTTTCGACGACTGGTTATATCGTGCTCTTGTCTTTCTGGTAATCTCTTGTCCTTGTGCTTTGGTAATCTCTATTCCTTTGGGATATTTCGGTGGAATAGGTGCCGCTTCACGTCATGGTATTTTATTTAAAGGAGCCAATTATATGGATCTAATGACTTCTGTAAATACTGTGGTGATGGATAAAACAGGAACTTTGACTAAAGGAGTATTTAAAGTACAGCGTATTGTTTGTCCAGCATATGATCCGATTGAGTTTATGGGGATAGTTGCGGCTGTAGAACAACTTTCTACCCATCCAATTGCAAAAGCGATAGTAGAGCATAGTGTCGTAAATGGAAAATCGACCACTTACCAAGCAAAAGATGTAAAAGAAATTGCAGGATATGGACTTCAAGGTTATGTTGATGATAAAAAGGTTATCATTGGAAACTCTAAAATGATGCGTAAGTATGGAATCGAATACGATACTAATATTGATTCCATTATTGAATCTGTCGTGATAGTTGCTCTTGATAATCGATATGCAGGTTATATAACTATTGCTGATGAGCTTAAAGAAGACTCTCTTTTGGCGATTTCAGAAATGCATAAGCAGGGGATTAAAACCATTATGTTGAGTGGTGATAAATCATCGATTACTCAAAAAATAGCAGGAGAGCTAGGTGTGGATAGTGCCTACGGCGATCTTTTACCTGAAGATAAAGTGAGGCATGTTGAGCAGTTGAAGAGCGATAAAGCAAATGTTATAGCTTTTGTAGGTGATGGTATAAATGATGCACCCGTTTTAGCTCTAAGCGATATTGGGATAGCAATGGGAGGTATGGGATCGGATGCGGCAATAGAGGTTGCTGACGTAGTAATACAGACTGATCATCCCTCTAAGATAATTACAGCAATGCGTATTGCAAAATCAACAAAACAAATCGTAATTCAAAATATTATATTGGCTTTTGGAGTTAAGCTTGTGGTATTGTCATTTGGTGCTGTGGGAGTAGCTACCATGTGGGAGGCTGTCTTTGCAGATGTAGGTGTTGCTTTATTGGCAATATTAAATGCCATGCGTATTTTAAGGAAGAATTTTTAAAACAGCAGCGGGATGATTGATTTCATCCCGCTGCTGTTTTATGTAGAATAGAATCTATTTTACTGATTGTTATTCTCTGACTTTTTTCTTTTTCTTATTTCAGTTAATGAAATATTGGCCTCGTCTTTTATCAGATCTATTTCGAGCGCTGTCTTTTCTACGATTAATTGAGCTTTTTCAACAACAAGCAGTGCATGTTGTCTGATTAAGTCAATTTGTTTTTCGCTTTCTATTTTAAGCCTGTCAAATTCATCTTCAATTTCCTTCCTTTTCTTTTTATTGTTTTTGTCCATGAAAAATCCGGCTATAGTGGCTAGTATTGTCAATCCGGCAATTATAAGTCCGAATACATCTATAATTTTAGCCAGACGTCCTTGAGTTTCTTCTAAGCGCTTGTCTTGCTCTATCATTTTGATGTCGGCCTTGTCTTTCTCATTTTTTAGCTCTTTCAGCTTTTCATCCAATTCCTTTTTTTGAAGTTCTAGTTTTAGGTCGACTTCCGTTTGGCTATATGTATTTTGTGCGTAAGCTGTTATGTTTAATGTGAAAAGGATTAATATTAGTATCTTTTTTGTCATAAATTGTTGTGTTATATAGTTTGAACTTATTTCAAAATTAATACTTTTTTTATTATTTATCATCAGCCTTTCTTTTTAATTCATTTGTTGAATGATTTATGATTCGCTTTGTATTGTGTCTTTTCAGGTATAATCTAAAAGTAAATTACAGTAATTTCTTTCTTCTGAGCCTGAGAATCTTATGTTGTTCTTATCAATTTTAACTATTTTGAAGTAAACAAAATAAATGAGAACTATGTTATACCTTTTGTAAAAGCTAAATAACGAAGAGACATAATATAAAAATAAAATGGAAACAGGGTTCGACGTCATAGGATCAATAACGATAGGTATTCTCATCGGATTTATAGCCAATAAGCTTCCCAAAAAGAACAAACTGGGTTTATTTACCAGTTTCGCTATTGGAATGGTAGGTGCTTTAAGCGGGTCATTTATTCTTAATTTATTTAGGTTAGACTATGATTCATTAACTTCTACTGTTCTTATTGGTTATGCTACTTCGGCAATCGTTGCAGCTATTTTCCTGTATACGGCATTTAGGGTAAACAAGAAACAACAAAGTTGAGAGTACAAATCTTTTGCTAGTGAAAAATAAAGCCATACATATTTCACACTGTATTTAGTTTAGTTATTCAATTTCTTTTCTTTTATTTTACTCAATACTGAGGGTGCGTAATTCAAAATCTTGATTGCGCACTTTTTCGTTTTCAATCTTTCTTTATATATCCTTATTTTTAATATGTCTTAGTCTTACCTTATAAATAGCATATATATTCTTATAGATACAATCATTGTTTAGTTTACAATCTTTAACTAGAAATATTTTAAATTAGATTGTGTGCAATATAATTTTGTAAAACTGAAATGGATGTATTGTTATGACAGATTATTTAAAACTCGAAAATCAATTGTGTTTTCCTATCTATGCTTTAGCTAGGCAGATGGCAGCTTTATACAGGCCTTATCTGGAAAAAATGGGGTTAACTTATCCCCAATATCTGGTTATGTTGGTTCTGTGGGAGCATAAGTCGGCTAGCGTAAAATGTATAGGAGAACTACTTTGGCTTGATAGTGGAACATTAACGCCATTATTAAAAAGGATGGAAGCTAACGGGTTGCTTTCGAGAAAACGATCTTGTATAGATGAGAGGGTAGTAGATATTATACTCTCCGATAAGGGTGAAAGCCTTAAAGAGCAGGCACAGGATATTCCTCTACATCTGAAAGAACAACTCGAAACTGATGATGAACAATTGACAACATTGCGTGATCAATTGAAGAAGATATTATTGACCACTACAAAATGTAAGCTATAGTGCTTTTTTGATTATCGGTAAAATACTCTATACACATAATTTTAAAAATGTAAATTATATATTATAAATAAGATGAGTTTATTAGAACAAGCAAAATGGCGATATGCCACAAAGAAATTTGATCCGTCAAAGAAAGTAGATCAAAAATTAGTAGATCAAATTGTAGAAGCTGCCAGAATGGCTCCAACTTCATCAGGATTGCAACCATTTAAAGTTATTGTCATAACTAATGAAAAGGTGAAAAAAGAAATAGTTCCTATCGCTTGGGAACAGCAGCAAGTTGCAGATTGTTCGCATTTGTTAGTCTTTGCTGCATGGGATAATTACACCGAAGAACGGATAGATCATATATATGGTATTACTACTGAGGCTAGAGAACAACCGGCTGATAGATACAAGGATTATACAGATCGTTTAAAATCGATTTATTTGCCTCGTCCTGACGAAGAAAATTTTGCTCATGCAGCCCGCCAATCGTATATTGCCTTTGCTTATGCAATAGCAATGGCTGCCGAACTTAAAGTGGATACTACCCCTATGGAAGGGTTTGACAATGATGCTTTAGATAAGTTGCTGAACCTTAGTGAGAAAGGATTAAGAAGTGTAACTATGCTACCGTTAGGTTATAGAGATGAAGCTAACGACTGGTTGGTGAACATGAAGAAGGCAAGACATCCTCAATCCGAATTTATTATTGAAATAAAATAAGCTTTTAAAATTAAACGAAATGCAGAATAGTCTGCACTAAATATTCACTTATAAAATATAACTCAAATGTCACAAATTACATTAGGCGGTCAGGCGGTAAATACAATAGGTAGTTTACCGGCTTTAAAAACTAAAGCAGCAGCTTTTACATTGGTGAAACAAGATTTATCAGAATTATCTCTATCGGATCTTAAAGGTAAAAATGTAGTCTTAAATATTTTCCCAAGTTTAGATACAAGTACTTGTGCTGCTTCGGTAAGAAGATTTAATAAAGAGGCTGCAAGCTTATCAAATACAGTAGTATTAGCTATTTCTGCAGACTTACCATTTGCAGCAGGCAGATTTTGTACAGCAGAAGGTATCGAGAATGTTGTTCCTGTATCAGTATTCAGAGATGAGGCTTTTGGTAAAGATTATGGAGTTTTGTTAGTAGATGGCCCTTTGAAAGGGTTACTTGCCAGATCTTTGGTTGTCATAAACCCTGAAGGTGAAGTTTTGTTTACTGAACTGGTTTCTGAAATCAAAAATGAGCCTAATTACGAGGCTGCGTTAGCTGTGTTGAAATAATCTTTATTATTTTCCAGTTAAGCGGTTTAGTCCGATAGCTAAACTAGAATATTTAGAAAATAATATTCTTAAGAAAATTTGAAATTCATTTATATTAGTAAGGTAAGCTGTACAGCTTACCTTATTCTTTTTATGCACATATTTTCTGAATTGTTCCCGGATTATTTCCAGTTCATATTTATACTAAATAAGCATTTTGTCTTTTTACTTCTTTTAGTGACTGCACATTGTTTTTAACTAGGCTTTTTTAAACTATTAAAGCTTTGACCATATAGTTTTACTTTGTTATAATGATTATTTTATTGAATGTTTATGATACTTCTGGATGGTTTTATCTTTTTTATTATTTATTTCTGATTATTATTTCCTGATTATTGTGTTTTTTTGAAATGTTTTTGTTGCTGTCAAAATGATTTATTTGCGAGATGTTATATAACATATTAAGTTAATTAACATCTTTTTCTAGATTTTATTATTGTATTCTTGAGGTGTTGTTAATTCTGTTAAATGCCTTGTTTATAGAAGGATGTAGTCGATCTGTTCTTGTGGTTATCATGGAGTTTCACAATTATATGTTGCTTATTGTATCTTTTAGTTAAAAGTGAAAATCTCGCTTAAAACCACTTGAAACTCTTTGGTAGAGCCAGTTTTTGCTTTAATTACTAGGGGGTTATTGTTAAAAAAATAATCTGTAAAATCTTTTTTTTATATTTTTTTTGTATTTATATTTGCTGAACGGAACTAGATTGATTAATAAATCTGAATTTAATTAAAACTAATTTTCTATGAAGAAAAAGGCTATTAACCTTGCGCAAACGCCTATGGCAGTTAAGCGGGTTTTGTTTGCGTTTCTCTTTTTTTCTGTTTGGGCAGTACCTAATGTTGGTGCTAATCCTATCTTAGCAGACGAAAAAGTAAATGAAGAGCAAGTACTCCAAGATGGAAAGCAGATTGTGGTAAAAGGATCTGTCGTAGATTCTAACAATGAACCTCTTATTGGGGTAAGCGTGAAAGTAGCAGGTACTTCTATTGGTACAGCTACGGATTTTGATGGTAATTTTACAATAAACGTACCACGAGTAGGGTCAGTATTGGAATTTACTTATGTTGGATATACTTCTCAAAAAGTAACTGTAGGAAATAATACTACACTTACTATTGTTATGGAAGATGATTCTCAAATTCTTTCTACAGTAGTTGTTACAGCTCCTATCGGAGTACAACGTCCTCCTAAAGAAATCGGATATTCTGTAAGTTCTATTTCAGCAAAACAATTAACTGAGTCGGGAACGACTAACTTTGCTTCGGCGATGTATGGTAAGGCTGCTGGTGTTAGAATTAATGCTGCTCCTGGTGGTGCAACCAGTGCTGTGAATGTTCAGATTCGTGGTGTGAACTCTTTGAATTTTAATCAGCAACCTCTTTATGTTGTTGATGGTATCATGATTCGTAATGATGGACAAAACGGAAAAGACGGAACTAATAATGCAGGTTATTGGACAGATCAAAAAATTCGAGGTAATGGAGCTTTAGATATCAACCCTCAGGATATAGAGTCTATGACTATCCTTAAAGGTGCTAGTGCATCTGCATTATATGGTTCTGATGCAGCATCTGGAGTTGTTGTTATTACAACTAAAAAAGGTTCTAGAGGTGACGGTTTAGGTATTGAGCTTAACTATAATGGAGCTTTTGAAAGCGTATCTTCTTTACCTAATTATCAAAAAGTATATGGACCAGGATACGATCCAGCCACAAATTTAAGTAATGGAAATATTGATGGTTGGTTGTCTGATACTAACTCAACTGTAAACAATGGACTACGTCCATGGTTTTCTGCATGGGCTCAATTTGGACCAAAATATGATGGTCGAGAAGTGAGTTGGTGGGATGGAACTACACGTTCGTATGCTGCGAAAGATGGAAATAATCTTAAAGATGTTTTTCAAGTAGGATATGGATCTGTTCTAAATTTAGCTTTATCTAAACAAACGGACAAAGTTAATTATCGTTTATCATATACCCGCTTAGATTATACTGGAACTCAACGAGGTTCGGAGCAACAAAGAAATACTTTCAATTTAAATTCGGTAGTAAATGTTTCTAAAGATGTAACAGTAGATGTTGTTGCAAACTATATGAATACAAAAACTCATAACCGTCCGGAATATATGGATCGTATTTTCAATAACTATGGAGGTATGATCAATAGAGCGGAAAGCATAGATAATTTATTGGATCGATATAAAGATGCTAACGGGTATAAGTTTGTAACATATGCAGATAGGCTAAGTAGACCAGGTATGGATCACCTTACTTATAATACGAATTCCGCAACATTAATGGATTATTTTTGGGGTAGACTCCGCAATAATTATGATGAAACAGAGAATCGTTTCATGAGTAGTGCTAATTTGAATTGGGATTTATTAGGTAATGGTAAATTGAAATTCAGAGGACGTATCGGAAATGATTATACAGGAATAAATATTCAAGACGAAAAGTATACTGAGTACCCTATTATTTACAACACTAATAATAGTAGTGGAGGATATGCAGTAACAAGTAATCAGTATTCGATCATCTATGGTGATGCTTTACTTTCCTATTCAGAAAAGTTGTCTCCTGATTTTGGGTTTACTATTGCTGGTGGTATGCAAGGTCGACAAGAAGATTATAGAACGCAGACCGCCTCTACAACTAGTGGGTTGAATGCTGAAAACTGGTTTTCTTTAAAGAATTCTTATGGAATTATAGATTCAAAATCTTCAAGAGCCAGTTTACTAAAATATGCTTATTTGGGAATCCTGAATCTTGCATATAAAGATATGTTGTTCTTAGAGATGACAGCAAGACAGGAGTATGCGTCAAGTCTTCCTCCAGATAATAATAGTTACTTCTATACTTCAACTAATGGTAGCTGGGTTTTTACTGATGCTTTTCAGACACCCTCTTGGTTAACTTATGGTAAGGTTAGAGCATCTTATGGTGTTGTGGGTAACTCTCCACTTATGTATATTGCTAATGTTGCGTATGATCAGAGATCTTTACAGACTGCAAATAATGGTTCTGTAGCAGCACTAACAATGAATAACGCTTATGGTAATTTGAACTTAACTGCTGAGATGAAGCATGAGTGGGAATTTGGTCTTGAAAGCCGTTTCTGGGATGACCGTATCAGCTTTGATGTAAGTTATTATACAAACCGAGTAAAAGATCAGATAATGGAAGTAGCTGTTCCTTTGTCAAGTGGTGCTCGTAGTCAAGTAATGAATGTTGGAGAAATTGGCAGTCAAGGTTTGGAGATAGCAACAAGCATTACTCCATTTATAGGAGATTTCAGATGGACTACTCGCTTAAACTGGTCTTTCAACCAATCGAAAGTATACGCATTAGCAGATCAAGTTCCTGAACTTGTATTCTGGAATGAAGAACAGTCCAGTATAAAGATTTCCGCAAAACCGGGTGAAAAATTAGGTAATATTTATGCCTTTCCTCGTAAAAGGAATGATAAAGGGGAGCTACTGATTAGCAACGAAGGTTTATATATTATGGATGAAACTAAGTATGAGAAAGTAGGTAATATTATGCCCGATGTTATTGGAGGATGGTCAAATACATTCAATTATAAGAACTTCTCTTTAGATTTCACTATTGATTATCGCTTTGGTGGTAAAATTGTATCTCAAGGTACAAAATATTCTACCGGGGCTGGGTTATTAGAGAAGACTATGAAATATAGAGATGCCGAAAACGGAGGTATGGCTTGGACTTTTATTGGTGATGACGGAAAACAATATCAACGTAATGATGGTCTTATCCTTGAAGGTGTGAATGTAAATACAGGCGATAAAAATACCAAAATTATTTCTGCAGCAGATTACTATATAAATACTTTTTATTGGGGTAAAGATGCATGGAATGAGGAAGGTATGGTATTTGACAATGATTTCATTAAATTTCGTGAAATTACTCTAGGATATAATATCCCTGCGGCTTATGCGAGTAAGATATTCATGTCGAATTTACGCTTTTCTTTATTTGCCAGAAATTTATTCTATATCTACAAAACTGCAAAGGATATAGATCCTGAAGCTTCTATTGGATCTAGATGGTGGTCACAAGGTGTTGATAGTGGTGCTTCTATGGCATCCAGAACTTTTGGATTCTCATTAAATGCTAAATTTTAAAGACAATGAAGATGAAACGAATATATATAATAGCTTGTGCATTATTGTCACTATTAATTGTGACGCCAAGTTGTAATCCGGAGGATAAATTTTTGGATCCGGAAAAGACAACGCAAGGAAATGTCTCGACTCTTTTTACAGCTATATTGAATAATCAGAGAATGAGAACTGAATACTGGCATGTGAGAACTATTGCTGTTGAACATGCAGGACGGTATTCGCAAACTTTTATCATGCCCAATGGCAGTAAGCAATATCATCAGACTGAACAATATGTAAGTGAATATTGGAGAGATTTCTATACTCCAGAATATGGGGGGCCTATGGCAATGTATCGCCAGATGGAAAATATAAATAAATCTCTCTCGCCAGATGATCAGGCTTCAAATGCTGTGTTTTTTGCTGCAGCTAGAGTTGTTTTGTATGACTATGCAGGAACTCTGGTAGATATGCTTGGTGATATTCCTTTTTCTGAAGCAGGAAGCTTGCAACTTACGAGTGTAAGTACAGCAGCAAAATTTGATGACCAAGAAGGATTGTATCGAATGATGATTGATGATTTGGATGCTGTGAATACATATTTTAAAACAGCTACTACTACAACTGCTTTTAGTAAACAAGATATCTTATTGAGTGGTAATATTGCTAAATGGAGAAAGTATGCTAACTCTATTCGATTGAGATTGCTTATTCACATGTCGTATGTGGATGAAAACTATGCGAAGGAGAAAATTATGGCAATGCTAAATGGTTCTGATTATCCTTTGATTGATGGAGATAATAATCCTAATTATAATCCTGCAACAGGGGATATATTGAATGCACCACTTACTACTAATATTGAAAACTTGAAACAAGCTTTGTCTGAAGGTAGTACGCAAATTGCTCCTGATTTTATGTTGAATAAATTGATGCTTCCAACGCAGGATGTTCGTATAGATGTGCTCTTTGATAAAAATGGTTTATCTGAATATAAAGGATTACCTATAAATACGCCTAGTGAGTCTATATCATCTCTATCTTCAGACTATTCATGCTGGGATTCAACTACTGTTTGGCAGAATAAAAATATACCAGGGGTACGAATGACGGCATCCGAAGTGAATTTTATTAAAGCTGAAGCTCAACAACGTTGGGGGGATACTGAAAAAGCAAAAACAGCGTATGAAACAGCTATCAAACAGTCGGTATCTTTTTACTATTATTTGAATAATACAGCAAGTAACACTTCAGCAGGTGGAGGATTTCGTCTGGAGGTGAAACCTTCTGATGATATTATAAATAAGTTTGTTACAGAGCGAGTTCCTTATACAGGCTCAGCTGATGCAAGATTAGAACTGATTGGTACGCAAAAGTGGCTTCATTTAGGTTGGTTACAATCAATTGAGACTTGGACAGAATATCGTCGTACAAAATATCCAAAGCTATTGCCTTTTCCTTCGGCTGGCATGGAACCTGGATATGCTCAACCACCTACGCGCTTACAATATCCGATAGCAGAAACAGCTTATAATCCTAATTATAAAGATGTACAGGCTAAAGATACCCGTGATACTAAAATATTTTGGGATGTGAAGTGATGATGAATTTTACAATATAATTTAAAGAGAAGCTATTTCACTAGGAATAGCTTCTTTTTTTTTTGATATTCTTTTATTGCACTATATATGCTTACTTTTGTATGATCTAAATTTTGAGTGCTATAAAATTTTAGATGAAGGTATAATTGAAAGGTCATTAAATTTTGATTATTTAGATGTAGTTTTGGAACTAGAACCTAATAAAAGATAATTGAAAGTACTAAAAAGTATATGAAAGATAATAATATAGAAGAATATCGTAAGAATTTATTAGAGAAGAAGAATTTATTGGATAATGCCATTGTGCAATTGAAGAGCGAATTTATAGGTATTGATAATGTTATAGATCAAATTGCAGATGCGATTGGCTCGTGGCTGTTTTTCCCTGAAATGCAGGAGAAACCTGTTATTATCAATTTATGGGGATTAACCGGAATTGGAAAAACATCACTGGTAAAACGTTTTTCTCAATTGATAGATTATAATGAGCGGTATTATCGTTTTGACTTAGGTGAAAGTACAGGTAAGTACTTCGATATACAGGATTCTTTTAAGGAGATATACGAAAATTGTGATAAAGAACCCTTTATAATTGGCTTAGATGAATTTCAATTTGCACGAACTATAAATGAGAAGCAGGAAGAGATAGATAAATCTTCATCCCGTGCCATTTGGGATTTATTGGATAGTGGAAAGTTTGATTTAATAGATTTCAACTATAATATAGGTGTATTTAGTAAATTAATAAAGAAGCTTGATTTAGCATTAAATAAAGGTGTTGAAGTTGCTAAAGGAGTAGTTACGGAAAACTATGAGATACATAAAGATATACTGGAACTATCGGAAGAAGATGATAATGATGACGATGATGGAGATGAATCTTTAAAAACAAAGAATGAAAAGAAATTGTACTTTGTTCCTGAAGTAAATCTGAATAATATCTTTTATGCTGTTTCAGATATGTTTCTTTCGAAAAGTGAGTTGAGAGAAAAACTGAATGATCTGGACGGAGAGAGTACAATTGAATATTTGATTCAATTGTATAAAAAAACATTGAAGCCTAAAACTGTAGACTGTTCTAAGGCCTTGGTATTTATTATGGGAAATCTGGATGAAGTATATTCTATGACTCATGATTTTAATCCGGATATGAATGCTGATGAGTTTAATAAGCAATCGTTGAAAACTAGGCAATATTCATATTATTTACCCATCTTTTACATCGGAAGCTTTTCATCAGATAATAGATTTAGAGTTATCTAAAATAAAAAAGAAGATTAAAACAATTTATCATTTTGATCTGACTTTTGATAAGGGAATAAATAACCTTATTTATGAAGAAGGGGTTTACCCGACACAAGGAACTCGGCCTTTATTTACTACCGTACAACAGATTGTGAATGCTCGTTTAGGTAAAATTTTGAATGAGATTTATATCAATGGATATTTTGTAGATAGGTTGCATTTTGCAATTGACGAAACAGAATCGATCAGTGATTCGGTCTCTTTAATTATAAAGTTTTATAAAGACGAAAAGTTAGTTCATACATGGACTGATAAACAAGCCTTGGTATTAGGAAAGTTACGTAAAGAAAAATTGAATGATGAACAGGCTATTGTAGCGGTACATGAGAGTGGACATGCTATTGTTTCGTCTATATTGATGCGTACCATACCTGATTCGATATTTTCAGTAACAGCTGATAGTAATAGTCAAGGGTTTGTGTTGGCACGTCCTCAATGGAATTATATCTCAAAGAAAGAAATTGTAAATCGTCTGGCGGTTTTGATGGGAGGATTAGTTGCCGAGCGTATCATTTTTGGTGATGAAAATATTACTATGGGTGCTAGTAGCGACTTACAGAATGCAACTAAGCTTGCAACATATGTTCTTTATGCATGTGGTATGGGAAATATGTTAGCATTGTTTGGTAATGAGAATATGGATGAAACTCCCAGTATTATTTTTGATGATGCTCGTGAAGGTATAAATCGAGAAGCTAAGGCTTTATTAGAAGCAGCTGAAAAATTGGCACAGGAGACACTCGAAAAACAAAAAGTCCTTTTGTTGCAGTTAGCTAACTATCTTAGTGATAAGAGGGCAGTAAGTAAGGATTTAATGATGGATTTCCTGATTAAATATGCCGTAGATTTCAGAAAAGAGGATATTATAACTGATGCAGATCATTTATTTTACAGGGATCATCTGAAAAAGCAGGTCGAAAAGCTTTAATAGACAAAAGTATATTATAAAATTAAAAAGGTGAAACTACAGCGTTTCACCTTTTTAATTTTATAAGAAGGCCACGTGTTTTATCGTCGAATTTTAGCCATAGCAACAATATCTGATACTGTTTTTTGTGGATTTGGATTATTCATGATAAATTGAACATAGAAGCCTCTGATATATCCATTTGGTAATTCTTGATATCCCTCAGGAATAGAATCTGTAAGACTTAATTTTTTTATATCTGTTTGTGTTTGATTGATATATAATTTATATCCAAGTTCTTCATCTGTTAGTTTACGGCACCATCGTATAGGCATCCAATGCCATGTTTTGCCTACATCTCCATGAGGGTAGTCATCTATAGAAACTTTACCGTCCCATGTTTGCCACATAGCGGCTTGTGTGAATCCGTAAAAATCGCCAGTTGAAACGTTAATTAATTCATTGTCTGTACCCTCGTGATTATGTTTTAGTTCCCAAACTTGCGGTCCGTTAAAACGAGCTCCCCCAGGCATTAGATTGAAGCCATATTTATTTGTGTTGTTAGGGCCAAACCAATAAGTTAAACCTAGTATAGATATCGGATTCTCACCGGCTTTTACTGTTAACGAAAGGCGTACATCTTGCTCACTTCCATTGCCACACATGGCAAATAGTTGTTGGAAATCTTTAGTAGATGCTGAGCTCCAATTATTAGTCAGTATTTTATCTTTGCCCTCATAGATAACGCATTTGCTTTTATCTTCGAGGTATTCAAAACGATTACGATCGTAGTAAGGACCGCAATATTTATTAATGTCCTCAATACTTATATTTTTGAGTGCTAGGGGATTCATCCTATATCTAGTAAGTATCAACTCTATGTCTGATTTTGTAAAAGGTTGTCCTGGGCAATGATTAATATTACTATTCATCCAAAGGTATTCCCCAATTTTAACGGCTTTATACTCGGCTGATGTATTTGCAAAACTGTCATAAAATACTAAAGGAATAGTTGAATCGTTTTCTACGGGAGGAGGGGGGAGAGGATTAGACTCGGTAGGTTCATTAAACGTATCGTCACTGCAGGACATGAAAATTACTAATAAGATTAATAAAAGGTTACTGAATTTCATTTTAGTGTTATTATTTTGTATGAATATCAAAGATAGGTAATTTTTGTAAAATTTAAAAATATAGGTTAAAATAAGACTATTTAAGTGTTAATTTGATTGGGTGCTAGTAGATGATTCTCTATTAAAAATACGTGTAAAGAATAGGCTGTATATCTATTCTTTACACGTATTTTAAGGGTGTTAAATTGTTACTCTCTATTATTGATATAAACTTTTAGCCATTGCAACAATCTGTGCTACCGTTTTTTGAGGATTGGGATTATTCAGAATAAACTGAACATAGAATCCTCTAATATATCCATTTGGCAATTCGCTGTACCCACCAGGGGCAGATGCATTAGGGGTTAGTTTTATAATTTCACTTTGTGCTTTATTGATAAATAGCCTATAACCTAGTTCTATAGCTGTAAGCTTTCGGCACCATCGCACAGGCATCCAATGCCAATATTTTGTTGGATCTGTATGTGGATAATCATCAATAGAAGCTCTTCCATCCCATGTAGGTATTACTACGGCTTCAACAAACCCATAGAAATCACCTGTTTCGACATTAAAATATTCTACATCGTTGAGAGTATGATTTAATTTCCAGACTTGAGATCCATTAAACCGGGCTCCCGATGGCATTAAATTGAGTCGATATTTATTCGTGTTATTGGGACCAAACCAGTAAGTTAATCCAGCTTTAGCAACCGGATTACTTCCGGCTTTAACAGTAAGGGTGGTTCGTACATCTTGCTCGGTGGCATTGCCGCACATTGCAAATAGTTGCCGTACATCGCTGTTAGATGGTGCTCCCCATCCTGAGGTTAAGACTTTGTTTTTACCTTCATAGATCACACAGATGTCTCTGTCTTCAAGATATTCGAAACGTTCACGGTCATAATATGGACCGCAATATTTATTAATTTCCTGAGCACTTACATTTTTGAGGAGAGTAGTATCTATTCTATATCTCTTTAGGATAAGATTTATATCTTCTTTGCTAAAGGACTCGCCGGCATAGTGGTTTATATTGCTATCGATCCAGAGATATTCGCCTATTCTTACAGCATTATAACTTGTTGACGTGTTTAAAAGATTATCAACAAAAACAAGAGGAGTATTGAGAGCATTTTCATACGGTGAAACTGGAGGAACAAGTGGACCTTCAAATTCTTCATCACTGCAAGATACAAATCCAAGTAGGATTAATAAAAAATTATCAAGTTTCATAAGGCATTCTTATTTAGTTTTAATTTGCAACCAATCAACATCCAGCAACTACGCTGACTTTGTTGACTATGAAACTTTCTAGTGTCAAATAGAGCTAGATAACTAAAAAAGAGCCTTATGTTTTATTTCTTAATCTTATACTAAAATAGTGACGAGATCATTATTTTTTTTCTTTGAGAAGATCTCTGATCTCAGCAAGTAAAACTTCTTCTTTGGATGGGGCAGGAGGGGCTGCCGGTACTTCTTCTTTCTTATTCTGAAGACTGTTCATTCCTTTAATAACAAAGAATATAGCAGTTGATATAATAACAAAGTTGATAACCATCTGTATGAAGTTGCCATAATTGAGGCTAACTGCCGGTAGTGCAGTTCCGGCCCCATTCACAGAAGCTTCTTTTATAACGAATTTTAAATCTGAAAAATTTACACCATTAAGAAGTACTCCGATCGGAGGCATAATAACATCATTCACAAGTGAATTTACAATCTGCCCGAATGCTCCGCCGACTATTACCCCGACTGCCATATCGACCACATTACCACGCATCATGAATGCTTTAAGCTCTTTTATTATTGCCATGTTTATTGTTTTATTAGTTATACTTTCTCATTATAAGTGTTGATTGTATAACATTGATAAGTTATTAATTGTTTAATAAGATTTCTATTTTCTTCTCACCGTCTTCCGTATAAGTTTTGATGTAAGTTTGGCCTTTAGCCATTTTTTGTATCAGAAAATAATTAGTCAAGTATTCCGGATAAAATTCTTGTATATTATTACTGAAAAATAAAGATATTGTTTGTGGACTTATATTTATAGGATCAAAAGCTGTCTTTATTTTATACTGTCCATTTTCTTTAAGATACTGAACCAAAGTTTCTCTGTCAGCAGAGACCAAAAGATAGTTTTTATAGAAAGAGAGATAGACTGGTGAGTTATGATGAAAAACCTCACGTCCCATTTGTTCTGACGTCATATAGATATGCTGATTACCCAAAACGACATCTCTGGTACTAAATTTTCTTTGGATATAGTTTACTTCCAGTTTATTTAAATGATTGTAGATATCAAAACGATCCTGCATATATTTTAGTGCGTATATGGGGGATTTCTGATTTTTATTTAGTATAAAACCATATGATGGTGCATTAAACAGACATATAAGCGAACTTGATATACTTGCCGCGTCTGTATTTATAGTATATGAGATTAGAGAATCGGGAAATATAGAATAATCAATAGCTATACTGTCATTTTCGGAAGTAACCTCATTAGGCCAGTTGTCTGAAAATGTATTATTTGTAAAACCGGCCAATTCCATTTGATTTCCTTCTAAATCGATATTAAAGGCCGTAAAAAATGTGCTGTTATTAAAATAGAGATTTGCATCATAGCTGGTTTTTATTTTCTTAGCTATTTCGGCTGCTTGTTTTTTACTGAATATATTATTGGAAGCATCGGTATCAACAAAACTTTCTAATAAAGTGTAATTGTATCCACCTATGAAAAACCCCTGATAAAACATGCAAGAAAAAAAACGGTTGTCATTTGCCGGATAAAAGAGAATCTTAACATCTTTATATATTCTAACCTTGGGGGCGAAAGACGGGAATAAGGTATTCTTCAATAGTGATCTAATTCTCGACTCTTGTTCGCTGGTTACTTTACTTATTATATATAAGTCTTTTTTATGCTCAGCAATTAATATAGGATAAGTGAGAGAGCCTTCGGCAGAGAATATTATATCTTCAAGTTCAGGAAAAGAAACAGTGAATGCTTTTAAACTCTTTTCTTTGTTGATTTGTAATATACCTGTTACTTCGGATGGAATATGAGTGTAGATATCTGTTTCAAATACTCCCTTATCATGGCTAAGTTTTTGAAACATAACGATGCCAATTGTTATTATTACAATAACTAATAAAGATAAAAGGCTTATTTTTACTCCGGATTTTATTCGCATATATTAAACGAGGTATCAGACTTAATTGGTAACCTCTATTAATTACTAATAATTATTTTATTGTACTAAATTGGCTAATTACAAAGATATAGTAATATTTCTTTAGATTTAACTTCTATACATAACAAAAAGGCATCATTATAGTTTATCGATTGTATATCTTTGTGGTTATAAGGTTCGGAGATATTATTGTTGATAGTCAATATTTAGAATAGCGGATAGGTAGCAAGTAATGTTTAAAAGGTAGATTTCGGATGAGAGTTTTGATACGAAAAGAATTGATTTCCATACTATGCTCAGGTATAGGATTATTTTTTGCACTGATTTTTTTACTTGCAAACGGATTGATGCTTTGGCTTTTTGAGGGTAATTTCAATATTCTGGATATTGGTTATGCCAGTTTAGATAAATTCTTCAGTCTTTCATCTATACTTCTTTTACTTCTTATTCCTGCATTAACAATGCGTCTTATTGCTGAAGAAAAGCGGACTCGTACTTTAGATATGCTTCGTTCGCGTCCTATAAGCGTTTCCCGAATTGTATGGAGTAAATGGATATCTGCTTTAATTTTTGTGATTATAGTGATATTACCCACTCTCATATATGTTTATACTTTATCAGCTCTAAGTAATTCGGTCGGAACTCTTGATATTGGGGTTATACTTTTATCGTATGTGTCATTAATATGTTTGTCAGGAGTTTTTATCGCTCTGGGGATATTTGCTTCATCTCTTTCACAGAATCAAATTGTATCATTTATACTAGCTTTGCTTTTAAACTTTATAGTATATTTTGGTTTCGACTTGTTGAGTACCATATTCCAAACGGGAAGTACTAGGGTATTTATTGCTTCATGCGGCTTGTACCATCATATAATACAAATACAAAGAGGAGTTGTTACGATTGGTAATATATGGATATTTATTAATTATATTCTTATTGCATATTTGATAACTATTTGTATTCTGACCCTTAACAATAAAAATGTAAAAAAAAGACTATTGACTTTTGGAATAGGTCTTTTAGGACTTAATATTATAATACTTTTCTTGCCAAATACTCAGCTTGATCTAACTCTGGATAAAAGGTATACAATTGGTGATTATTCGAAGGAACTTGTTTCTACGATTGCAGATAATAGTACTGCTAAAGTAAAAATAAATGTGTATCTGGAGGGAAACTTGAATTATGGTTTTCAGCGTCTGCGGAATGCTACAAATCAATTCTTAATTGATCTGAATCGTTATGCAGATTATAAAATGGATATTTCTTTTATTGATCCTTCATCACTGCATATTTCAAGAGAAGAACTTCCTGAATATATGGCTAAGCATGAAATGCCATCGGTTATGCTCAATGAAGTTGATAGGGATGGAAAGGTTAGTAAACAACTGATTTATCCTTATGCGGAAGTGATTGTGAATCAAGATACTCTGCAAGTCCCTTTATTAAAGAATATAAAAGGGAATACTGCAGAAGAAAATTTGACTGCTTCTATTGTTAATCTTGAGTTTCAATTTATAGATGCTTTACGCCTCTTACTGAGAAGTGAACCTCAGGCTATTGCTTTTATAGAGGGACACGGAGAATTACCTCGTGCTTATGTGTATGATGCCGAAGAAGCTTTGGCGAAGTATTTCTTTGTTAATAGGGGACAAATAGGAAACGACCCATCTGTATTGAACGATTTTAAGGTGGTTATTATTGCAGGACCTACACAACGGTATTCGGAAACTGAAAAGTATATCCTAGACCAATACTTGATGAAGGGCGGGCGTATTCTCTGGCTCATTGACGGAGCTTATGTTTCTTTAGACGACTTGGCTAATAAAGGACAATCTGCCAGTATGAAGAATGAGACATCTCTGGATGATCTTCTTTTTACTTATGGGGTGCGTATAGAACCTAATTTTATACAGGATTCTCAGTCCTCGCAAATATTAGTGCAAAACCATTCAGATGCACAACCTGTAAGTATTCCTTGGTATTATTCACCTTTGTTGCTGCCATCGTTTGACAATATAATAACTAAAGACATTACAGACGTAAAAGCTGCATTTGTGAGTAGTATTGATTTATTAAATAAATCGAAGTTGGCAGCTAAAACTATTCTTTTGACAACTTCTCAACATAGTCGTATTATTCCTGTACCGGAAATGATAACTTTTGATGTAGAACACATTCAATCGGATGCAAACTACTTTAAAGACTCATTTCTTCCGATTGCTGTGGCATTGGAAGGTAAATTTCAATCCGCTTTCAATAATCGGCTAATACCCGATAGTGTCAATCAGCAAAATCATAAAATGCAGATTGAGAGTGTAGACACTAAAATGATTGTTGTAGCCTCGTCCGATATTATAAAGAATGAAATAATAGGAGAGGGCGATGATTCCGAAGTGTTGCCTATGGGGTATGATCGGATATCAGGACGTAGATACGGTAATAGGGATTTTATTGTCAATGCAGTTAACTGGCTTGCAAATGATGACGGTTGGATGGAACTTCGCTCGAAAACACAGAAGTTGAATTTATTGGATAAGAGACTAATTTACGAAAGTAGAACTAAATATACAATTTTAAATATAGTATTTCCTTTATGTTTTATCATCTTGATTTTGGGAGGTGTTACTTTATGGCGTCGTTATAAGTATACTCGTAAATTATTATAAAAAAAAGAAAGTCCCGATTAAGAGGCTTTCTTTTGTGATTATATGTTATTCTAAAAGATATAAAACCTTATTTAAATACCAATACTCTTTTGTCCAAAGGTGAGAATTCTTTTTCTCCCGGTTCTTGAAGGGGAGTACCAAATGGCATTTGAGCTATTAGTTTCCAGTTAGAATCCAGATTCCATGTTTTAGCAACTTCTTCGTCTATTAATGGATTATAATGTTGTAATGAAGCTCCTAATCCGGCATCTTCTAACATATTCCATATGGCAAATTGATGCATTCCTGCTGTATGTTGTGACCATTTAGGGAAATTATCGCTGTATGATGGAAATTGTTTTTGTAAGCCTTCTACTACTGCCTGGTCTTCGAAATATAAGATTGTTCCATACCCTGCAGCAAAACAACCATCAATTTTATCTTCTGTTGCTTTGAAATCCTTTTCAGGTACAATTTTTCTCAATGTTTCTTTTACAATACTCCATAGTTTAAGGTGATTGTCTCCAAGTAATAAAACAACCCTTGTTGATTGAGAATTGAATGCGGATGGTACATGTAGTACTGCATATTCCACAATTTCTTGTATTTCTTTGTCTGAGATTGGAGAAGTGTTACTTATTGAATAATAAGTTCTGCGATGTTTAATTGTTTCTTTAAAATTACGAGCCATAATTGTTTATAATTTAGTTTATATATTAACAACGAGTCACTTTCTTTTGTTGTGTTTCAATGTGTCTTTTTAAGTATTGAAAATGCTTTCACTAATTACATTTCCTATTGGTTTTTAATTAGCAGTGTAAATTTAGTTACACTATATGCAGTCATAATACAGAAAAAGCCCCTTTTTAAAAGGGGCTTTTTACATATTTCTTCAATATTTTAAACCATATGGTTTAGATATTTGATACTTCTTTAGGATTGGCTCCATACTCGTTTGATCCTGGAGTTCCGTCCTGAACTAAAAGATAAAGAAGATAAAAGTTTGCAATTGGAACGATACCAAGTAGTAAAAACCAACCGCTTTTGCTAATATCGTGTAGTCTTCTTACACCTACGGCTAAACTAGGTACTAGTAATGCTAAACCTAAGATACTACCTACGATTTGCATTCCGATGATACTGTCAATAATACCAGCAACAATAGCTAGGATAATATAAACAAGGATATACATCCAGTATTCTTGTCTTCTTGCTCTGCCGTTAAAATCAGCATATTTGTTTTTTACTGCGTCTAGAAAGTAATTGAAATTCATAATTGTTTTATTTTTAAATAATTTGAAAATTGAATAACCTATTAAATTGTCCTGTTAAGAGCTTAATGTGTCATTTGACAAATTGCTTTGCAAAATTAATGAATTTTATCATACAAATATCAAATTAATGCTCCAATTTTTCACAATTATATATATCTTGTTGATTTATATATAGTTGTGTTTTGTTTAGTCTCTCTTGTTTAACAAATAGGTTATTTTCTTAACCAAACCTTAGTTATATCTCCTATTAACAATTGGTGATATCCTTTACCGCTTTTCTTGGCATCTTCTAAGAATTTTTTATCCTCAACTTCTTTCGCGTCAGCAGGATTAATTGTAGACTGTTGTATTAATTTACATTCTAAAACAAGAAAGGCTTCTTTGTAAGTTATATTTCCGGAAGGAGTATCCACTTTAGTTAATTTCAATTCTTTCATTTTGTCAGAATCACGACCCGTTTTACTACCTAAGAAGAGTACTTGATCCTTGTATGCATCATCAAAAAAGGAAAAAGTATATCTTCCCTCTTTCTTTATTAATTCTAAGGTATAACGCCCTGCATTCAGCGTACACCAAGCAACCTGTTTTTCATATAATCTACCCCATCCACCCCAGCTGGCAGTCATCGAATTATATATACTATCCGTTCCGGCAGTAATTACAGAGTAGTTTTCACCTAATAATTTGAATATATTCTGATTGATATCTTTTGCATCAATAGCTTTGAATAATTCATCGAAACTTTTGTTTGCTACATCGGCTGTAGTTGTAGATACAGTTGTGCTGTCGGTTGTTTGTTTATCAGCATTCTGTTCTTTTGAAGCGTTATTACATGATGATAGCAATACAACACTCACGAATAATAAAATAATCTTTTTCATCTTTTTATAATTTGTATATCAATTCATTAAAATATTATGACTCTTCTATATTTACTGACTTTTCAATTTGCGGTAAGTATCGATTTCTTACCATACTTTTCAAAGCAATAAATAGGGAAGATGTATTATTGAGCTTCTAGTTTCTTGATTTGTACCTCAGCCTCATCAGTAAATTTTTTGCCATTCTTTTTTGCTTCTGATACAAGTTGCTCTGCCGCTTTTTGTGCAGCAAGTTTAGCTAATGCTCCTTTAGGTTCGGCAGCACTAACAAGTTGTTGTCCTCGTTTTTGTGCTTCCTCTACTAATTTATCATTGGCTGTTTTAGCATCATCGCGAAGTTTTTGGATTTGTTTTGCTTTTTCTTCTCCGGCTTTGGCTGTTAGATCCTCTTGTTTATCGCTTGCACTTCCTCCTAATAACTTACCGACTGTGTCGCCTGTTAATAGATTTCCTATGAGGCTTTTGGTATCAACTCCAATTTTAGGGTCGCTAAATGTGCCTCCTATAGTAATTGGAATATTACTTAAATAAGCATTCGCCATTGATTTCGGTAAGGTAATAGATCCCTTATAATTGATAGATTGGTCTAACCCTGTTGTGCCTTCAAGATTTAGCTTTCCTCCGTCTCCTATACCAATACTGAATGGTTTTGTATTAATTTTACCATCGTTGATGGTAAATGGAATACTTACATCTTTTGCAGAGAACGATTTAAGAGCATCAGTTTTGAGACTTGATGATAATTTGTTTAAAGCCTCTACGCCTTCTACTTGCACATCATTAGCTTGTAAAACGCCACTGGCGGTTAGTCCGCTTAGCATTTGCAATAAGTTGTCACTCATCGATGCATTCATATTCATACTCATTGAATAATTGCCCAATACTTTATCAAATACAGGTGCAAATTTCTGAATAGATTCTACCGACTTGAATGTTTCGGCAAAAGAAGCTTTATTGATGTTTGCATTCAATGTTACTTTCGGATTTTTGGGGTCAATAGCTGTGCTGTATGATCCCGTAACTTTGGCTGTTCCGCCTAACGCATTTCCTGTTACATCCTGCATGGTTATTGTACCGTCTTTTACAGTTATAGCTCCTTTTAGGTTGGTAATGTCGACTTTTTCGTACACAACGTGCTTCATATCTGCATTTAGTGCAAAATTAAGATTTGTCGGAACTACAAAATTTTCAGATGATTGATTTGAAGATGTTGTTGGAGTTGCATCTGTAGGACTCTGTTGACTCCCACCGGCTGCGGCTGTACTTTCTCCCATAAAATCGTTGAGATTGAAGTAATTCGATTTTAGAGTAAGCTGACCTTTTAATGTTTGATCTTTTAGAGCATAAGCTATAAAATTTTCGAGACGTCCTGTTGCTGAGATATCATTCTTTCCGATTTTTACATCTAATGATGATAGGTTCACATATTGCGGTGTGAACCCTAGCTCTGCATTATTGATAACAATATCTTGCATATCGCTGGATTTGTACATCATGTTATTCATTTTCAAAGCTCCACTTGCATGTACATTTTGATATTGCTCTTTCTCAATAGCCGACATTCGTGCTGCGATATCAAGATCCGCAGTAAGCTTTCCGTTTAGTTCCGTTCCTTTATCTAGAGGATATACTTCTTTGATCACTGCTAAATCAATTATTCCCTTCATATGAGCTTTGAGGTTGGGATCACTCATTGGAGTCTGAATGTTCAGGCTGGCAGCGAATGGATTGCCTGCCATCGTAAAATTAAATTTACTGATGTCGATGATTGTATTATCAAAAGAACCGCCTTTATTACTGATACCCATTTCTACATTAATATTATCCACTGATTTGGGTAATGATGGATATTGAAACATGGCATTATTGATGAGTAGTTTGAAGTCAAACGCCGGATATTGTTCACCTTGCATGAGGCCTTTTATAAATCCATCCATAGAAGCTGTGCCCGAGGTTTTGATGTCTTTAAAATCTTCGGTATACATAGCCGGAAGTATCGACAGAATGTCTTTAAATTGTGTTTCGGGAGCTTTCAGTTTCAGGTCAAAATCCATTCCTTCTTCACCTACCATTGCTAAAGAACCGTCAATAGACGCTTTTACGTCATTTAATTGTAGGTCGCTTTCTACAAACGTAAACTTGATTTTTTCCATATCAGCATCAACAGTTGCATTGGCCAATCCTTTTATTTTAGACAGATAAGGTATTCCATCCATGATAAATGATACTTCGCCAATGGACGATTTTGTTTTCAGAGTCGTGTTATTTGCACTAAAATCACCTGATACTTCACCATTCCAATTGTTTAATATAACTTTCATATTGGATTGCTGATCATCATAGGTTACTTGACAATTATCCAGGGATACTTTTTGTAACTTGAGATTAAATGAAGAGGAGCTTCCTTCTTCATTACTATCGGCGGTTGGAGTAACTTCTGCTGAATCTACTTTAACTATGTCCCAATTGACACGGCCGTCAGTTAATACCTTGGCATATACAACTGCTCCGTTCATATTGATTTTTGATACTTCGTAGTTTCCCTTCAATACTTGCATTATATTCAAAGTAACATTCGCTGATTTGGCTTTGACTAAGGTATCTCCTGCAAAATCACCTATCCCGCTAAGAGACATATCTTCAAGAGATAGTGTTATATTTGGGAAATTTGAAAAAATACTGACTCCAAAATCTTTTACATGTAGTTCCGCATTTAGATTTTTATTAGCAGCATCAATCACCGCATCTTTGATCTTATCTTTAAAAAGAAATGGAATTGAAATCATAATTGCAAGAAGGAGTACGAAAACTCCGCCTCCTATTATCAAACCTTTTTTTACACCTTTTTTCATTTTTTCTGTTAGTTGTTTTTATTGGGGCTAAAGTTAAATCTTTAGTTTACTACAATTGTAAGGATAATTGTTAATGTATATGAATGTATTTTGGTATAATGGAGTTGGAGTGTTCTGAAAAAAGATGAATTTTTATTAATTTTGTTTTCGAAATGTTTATGAAAAATAATGAAAAATAACAAACTATGAAAATTCGACTCTTTTCTTTTTTTCTCCTCTTTTTTATAAGTGGACTTTATGCTTTAAGCCAAAACTATCCTAATATTGTGAATTATAACTTCAATGGAACACCCACTTATGGTGTGAAGATTAAAACTAATTTGCCTTTTCTGAATAGTAGCCAAATGCTGACAATTAAAATTGAAGGTTATAACTATTCAGGTTATAAGTCACAGGTTGGAATACTCAATTTAAGTATTGCCTGGTATATTTATGATAATATATTTTATACGCCAACTGCAACAAGTTTTGGAGGAACAGCTCCGGGTATATGGTTAAGCAATGAAAATGGTAAAGTTGTCATATTTTTAGATCAGAAAGTTAGTTATCAGAGATTTACAGTTAGTTCTTTTGCTCAAGGAGTTGCTGAAAAGCCCGAGTATTTTCAGGGATGGACTGTTGTGGATGCAGCTTTAGCAGGAACTCAACAAACGCAAGTTCCTTATAAAAATGTTTTTGCAGGGAATGTTGGTATTGGGACGGAAAATCCTGAATGTCAACTTGATGTGAATGGTGATGTGAGGGTTGGTTCTAATGATGGTTCTATCAAACCTAAACTGGTAATAAAAGGACCTAATCTTCCTTCGGGAAAAGCGGGGCAAAGAGATCTCAGTTTTGAATTTGAATCGGCTGGAAGTTCAGTAATTAGAGCCTATAGAGGTGGTTCGTGGGATAATTGCCTTCAGTTTTTGACAACATGGGCAAGTTCAACACCTTACGTGCGGATGCATATTGCAGCGAGTGGAGACGTAGGTATCGGAACCGAGGATCCACAAGCTAAATTGGATGTACGTGGGACAATCTCTGCATCGGAAGTTAAGGTTCAAGTATTATCAGGTGCCGACTATGTTTTCAACCGTGATTATAACTTAAAGCCTTTATCTGAAGTCGAAGCTTTTGTAAAAGAAAACAAGCATTTGCCAGAAATTCCCTCTGAAAAACAAATGCAGGAAAATGGTCTTAGTATGAATGAGTTTCAAATAAAACTACTTCAAAAAATAGAGGAACTGACTTTATATACAATAAGTCAAGAAAAGAGATTGAATGAGCAACAATCTATAATTGAAAAACAAAATAGGAGAATAGAACAACTGGAGAATAAATAATTAGAGTGCTTTATATTATAAAAAAGAGAGATCAAACGATCTCTCTTTTTTTATGATTTAGTTCTCATTTCTTCGAGTTCCATTGTGATTAGTTCCCAAGTACTCATTTCGTTTTCTATATCTTTTGACATCTTGCCATGTTTCTCAAATAGAGTAGAATCGCTTGATCCTTCGGGAGTAGCAAGAGTTTCCTCTAATGAAGCTTTTTCTTGTTCCATCCGTTCTATTTTGTGTTCGATATCAGCGATCTGTTTTTCGAGACGTTTGATAAGGCGATTTAATTCTTTTCGCTCTTCGTACGAAAGCTTATTTTCCGATGGGGTAGAAGCTGGTGTTGCTGTACTAGCCTCATTTGCTTTTGCTATGGATGCTTCAACTTTAGCAGCCGAAACAGCTTCCAACTCCTGTAAAGTATCCATTTTCTTCTTTTGGAGAAATTCGTAAATACCGTACAAGTGTTCTTTTACTTGTTGATTTCCAAATTCGTATACTTTATCAACAAGTCCGTCTAAAAATTCACGGTCGTGGGATACAACTATTACTGTACCATCAAATTCTTTGATAGCGTCCTTCAATACATCCTTTGATCTCATGTCGAGGTGATTGGTCGGCTCATCCAAAATCAAAAGGTTTACAGGTTCTAAAAGTAAACGTATCATAGCCAGACGGCTGCGTTCTCCTCCCGAAAGTACTTTCACTTTTTTGTCCGAAGCTTCTCCTCCAAACATAAAAGCTCCCAGTATATCACGTATTTTGGTACGTATATCACCTGTTGCTACATAATCTATCGTTTCGAATACTGTACGATTTTCGTCCAATAATGAAGCTTGATTCTGTGCAAAATATCCGATTTTTACGTTATGTCCCAATTCCAATTTTCCTTTGAAATCGGTTTCCTCCATGATACATTTGACTAATGTCGATTTACCTTCACCGTTCTTGCCAACAAAAGCAACTTTATCTCCTCTATTGATAGTAAATGTTGCATCTTTAAAAATGAGGTGATCGCCATAGCTCTTTTCCAGATTCTCGGCAATAACAGGATATGAACCCGATCGGGGAGCAGGTGGGAATTTTAAGCGAAGACTCGAATTATCTTCTTCATCTACTTCCAAACGGTCTATTTTGTCTAATTGTTTGATTCTCGATTGTACCTGTACAGCCTTAGTTGCTTTATAGCGAAAACGTTCTATAAAATCTTCCGTTTCTTGTATTTGTTTTTGTTGATTTTCATATGCCCTGATTTGCTGTTCACGGCGTTCTTTTCTCAGCTCTACATATTTGGTATAATGAACTTTATAATCGTGAATTTTCCCCAGAGATATTTCTATTGTGCGTGTGGTTACAGCATCCAGAAAGGCCCTGTCGTGAGAAACTAAAATAACAGCATTGGCATGGGTTGACAGAAAATTCTCCAACCATTGTATTGACTCAATATCGAGGTGATTGGTCGGCTCATCGAGCAGTAATACATCCGGACGACGAAGTAATAGCTTTGTTAGTTCGATACGCATACGCCATCCTCCGCTAAATTCATTTGTCGGACGTTCGAAATCGCTGCGTTTAAAACCTAGCCCAATTAATGTCTTTTCTACTTCTGCCAGAAAATTACCTCCTCCCGACATAAGGAACTGCTCATTGAGGTAAGAAGAACGGTCTATCAGATTATGATACTCTTTCGATTCATAATCGGTACGAGTGGCAAGTTGCTCATTTACCTGTTCCAGTTCTGCTTCGAGTTGTTGTATATGATCAAATGCCAGAGATGCTTCTTCGAGAACTGTATTACCATCATTCAGTTGCATATGCTGTGGCAGGTAACCGATGGTAAGTTCCTTTGGATAAGATACATTTCCTTGTGTAGGTTGTTGTATTCCTGCAAATATTTTAAGCATAGTACTTTTGCCGGCTCCATTTTTACCGACAAGTGCTATTCTGTCTTTTTTATTTACGACGAACGATATATTATCGAAAAGAGGACGACCTCCAAATTCTACTGTTAGTCCTTCTATTGAAATCACTTTTTCTAAATTTTATTTGCAAAAGTACAAATTTTAAGTTTGCCGACCTATTTGTTGCTGTTTGCTCTTCTTTTTATCTTGAAATTCTCTTTGCAATCTCACTTATATGAGTATTATCCGTACCACAACAGCCCCCTACAATATTCAGGTTGATTAAGTCATTCAACTTAATGATTTCATTAGCAAGCTCAATATGGTCAGAAGATTTTAAATCGATGGAGTTATCAAGCTCTTCAGGAGAAAGTGGTGATGTATTTGCCTGTATCCCTCCAAAACGATCTTTCACAAGTGGTGTTCTATTAAATTCCTTGCTCAGTGCCGAATATAGAATTCCAGGATGTACGCAATTAGCCATATAACAAACCGGATTCTGTAGGGTTGATTTATCTATGGTCTCAATAGCATTGTGAATAGAGGTTCCGTCTAGTAGACATCCGTTTTCCCGTACCATGAAACTAATTATATAAGGTAAATTAGTCTTTTCTAAAGCTTTTGCCATTCCGATAGCTTCGGGTAAAGTAGGCATGATTGCAGCAAATAAAAAATCGACTTCTGATTCTTTAAATGCATTGGCTTGCCATGAATGAAAATCTTGGGCTTCTTCAATCGATAAAAAATCTTTTGCCAGATAAGCATCGCCTTTACATCCCATAAGTCCTCCGATAAACATAGTTGTCTGACAGCTTTCTTTAATAGCTTTCAAGAAAGATACATTATCGGAAATAATATCTTTATTATATTTTGAATTGTTAATGCGTTCTTTATTAGCGCGTCGGGTGGGAGTGGTTGCAATAAACGGCAGATTGTATGTTTTAGCTATATTAATGTATTCTCCCCATAGATGAGCCAGAGCCTTTTTACCTTCGTCTGTGTAAATGAGACTGGCCATTGATACTTCGTTATCAAATACTAGTTTAGATTCTCGCTTAAGACGTTCCCCTAATGCTCCTTCCATTAAGAACGGGTATTTTTTCGTATAGCATGTTAAGAAATCCATAAGCTTTAAAAGTATTTATTATTATTTCTACATTTGCAAGAGTACAATTTATAGGTTCTTTATGAAAAAGATTTTAGTAATTATTTTTGTTTCAAGTCTACTGATGAGCTGTAAGTCATCATCTAAAGTTTGTGGTTGCCCTTACGGAAGTATCCATACACCGTCTGTCGAATATTTAGCACAGAAATGAAACTTTATACGTTTTTAATGAGCTGACGTTTTAGACCATACATTTATAATTACTACTCCGGCAATTATAAGCACCAATCCTATTATAGCCGGAAGATCGGGTATTTGCTTAAAGGCAAATATTCCTATTATAGTTATAAATACAATTCCTATGGCCGACCACAATGCATATGCAATTCCTACAGGCAGGCTTCTAAGAGTGAGGCTCAGTAAATAAAATGCTGCTATATAACATACAACAGTAACAATACTAGGTATTAGTTTAGTGAATTGTTCGGACATTTTGAGAGAAGATGTTGCTACTATCTCAAATACAATAGCCATCAATAGAAATAAATAATGCTTCATTGTTCTAAACTTTAGACTACAAAAATACGCTTTTCAGATCATAATAGGTCGGTTTTGTTGTTATTTCCTTCTCTCGCTAATTTGTTTGATTACCTACTTTTTCTGTAAAATTGATACAAAAGATCGGTTTTGTCTTTTTATTTATTATTACCTTTGACTTTTTAAGTGCCATTGTAATATTTGTCCGTATCTTTTATAATGAGAAGTTTAGGTTGTGGTACTTACCGAGACTATAAACAGGTAGGTGACGTTATATTAAAAAATACATATATACATTTCGTTCTATGAAAACGTACACAAATGTCAAGGATTTAGGAGATTTGAATGCTGCCGTTCAGGAAGCATTAGAAGTTAAAAAAAACAGATTTGGATACAAGCATTTAGGAGAAAACAAAACTCTGCTGATGGTATTTTTCAACTCCAGTTTACGTACACGTTTGAGTACGCAAAAAGCCGGAATGAATCTTGGAATGAATACTATGGTGTTGGATATCAATCAAGGTGCATGGAAGCTTGAAACCGAAAGAGGTGTAATAATGGATGGTGATAAAACCGAACATTTACTGGAAGCTATTCCTGTGATGGGTTGTTACTGCGATATTATAGGAGTGCGTGCCTTTGCCCAATTTGAAAATAAGCAAGACGATTACGAAGAAAAAATATTGAATCAATTCATTAAATATTCAGGGCGTCCCGTTTTCAGTATGGAAGCGGCTACAGGACATCCTTTACAGGCTTTTGCTGACTTGATAACTATCGAGGAGCACAAAAAGACTGCTCGACCCAAAGTGGTGTTAACATGGGCACCTCATCCAAAAGCATTACCTCAAGCAGTTCCCAATTCGTTTGCCGATTTTATGAATGAGGCTGATGTTGATTTTGTGATTACCCATCCGGAAGGATACGAACTTGATCCTAAATTTGTGCGTGGAGCTAAAGTAGAATACGATCAGGATAAGGCTTTAGCAGGTGCTGATTTTGTATATGCCAAAAACTGGGCGGCTTACACTGATCCTAATTACGGTCAGATATTAAGCAAAGACAGGGCTTGGACAGTGTCTACTGAGAAAATGGCTTTGACAAATAACGCTTATTTTATGCATTGTTTGCCTGTTCGTCGTAATATGATTGTAACAGACGATGTGATCGAAAGCCCACAATCAATTGTAGTTCAGGAAGCTGCTAATCGCGAGATTTCGGCACAAACGGTTATCAAACGCATGCTCGAGAGCTTATAATAAATGTATAATAAGTATTAAATATAACAAATATGAATAGATTGTATTATTATTTACCGGTGGCGATTCTGGCGGCAGCAACTACGGTTGGCTGTAAACAGAAAGCTAACGCACAGGAGGAGGTAGTTATGATAGACGGATTAAAAATCGAGAACCTGGATACTACAGCTAATCCCGGTAGCAATTTTTATCGTTTTGCTACAGGAGGATGGGCTGATGCAAATCCTATACCTGACGAATATTCTCGTTATGGTTCGTTTGATCAGTTGAGAGAAAATAATCAGAAGCAAATTAAAGATCTGATTATTGAACTGGGTAAGACCGAAAACAAGCAAGGATCTACTGCTCAAAAGATCGGAGATTTGTATAAAATGGGTATGGACAGTGTGAGGTTGAACACAGATGGTGCTGCCCCAATTATGGAACAATTGGCGACTATCAATGCAGCTTCAACTGTAGAAGATATAATTGTTCTTTCGGGAAAAATCAGACATTATACATCTGCACCATTTTTCGGTTTCTATGTAGGTGCTGACGATATGAATAGTTCTATGAATATTGCTCATATCTATCAAGCCGGATTAGGCTTAGGCGAACGTGAATATTACCTGGCAACAGATCCTACATCTAAATCTTTGCGTGAAGGCTATATTAAACTGATGGAAACACAGTTTAAATATGCAGGTTATACCGAAGCGGATGCTAAGGCTGCGGCAGCTGCTGTTATGAAAATAGAAACAGCATTAGCTA
Source organism: Dysgonomonas sp. HDW5A (assembly GCF_011299555.1). Lineage (NCBI taxonomy): Bacteria > Pseudomonadati > Bacteroidota > Bacteroidia > Bacteroidales > Dysgonomonadaceae > Dysgonomonas > Dysgonomonas sp. HDW5A. Next base: position 3,498,289 of record NZ_CP049857.1, read on the forward strand.
AATCTCATTTCGAAAAAGAAAAAACACGCGTTCCCGAGCTAAACTATCATAAAATGCAGGTTAGTAGCCTAAATGATTCGATAGCTAAATTTAAGTGGAACGAGTTTTTTACGGCTGTAGGAGCTAAAGATTTAAAGGAACTGAATGTTTCTCAAAAAGAGCCTATCACAGCAGCAGTAAAATTGATACAATCTACACCTGTGAAAGATTCTAAAGCTTATCTTTCTTGGTGTTTAATCAATGCTGCATCAAAATATCTGGATGATAAATTTGTGAATGCAAATTTCGAATTCTATGGTAAAGAGATGAGCGGCAGCAAAGTGATTCAACCTCGTTGGAAAAGAACAGTAAATACAATCAATGATGCTCTGGGAGAAGAAGTCGGACAATTGTATGTTGAGAAATATTTTCCCCCAAAGGCTAAAGAGCGTATGCTTGGTCTTGTAAACAATCTGAAAGAATCGTTGAGCGAACGCATCAACAATTTAGAATGGATGAGCAAAGAAACAAAAGCTAAAGCTCAGGAGAAATTGGGAACATTTATCGTGAAAATTGGTTATCCTGACAAATGGAGAGATGTTTCAGCATTAGAGATTAAGGATGATAACTATTGGGCAAATATCGTTCGTGCGTCTAACTTTGAATTCGACTTTATGTTGAGCAAATTGGGTAAACCTGTTGATCGTTCCGAATGGTTAATGTCTCCTCAGACAGTAAATGCTTATTATAATCCTACAACTAACGAAATATGTTTCCCTGCAGGTATTTTACAACCTCCATTCTTCTATATGGATGCTGATGATGCAGTGAACTATGGGGCAATAGGTGTGGTTATTGGTCATGAAATGACTCACGGTTTTGATGACCAAGGTCGTAAATATGACAAAGATGGTAATATGACCGATTGGTGGACTCCCCAGGATGCAACTAACTTTGTAGAAAGAGCGAAACTGTTGGCAGATCACTTCAATAATATTATAGTATTGGACGATTTACATGCTAATGGACAATTTACTTTAGGTGAAAATATTGCCGATCAAGGAGGTTTACAAGTGTCGTATTATGCATTTATGAAAACAAAACAGGCACAATCGAATGAAATGATTGATGGATTTACTCCTCAACAGCGTTTCTTCCTTGCTTATGCAAATCTTTGGGCCGGCAATATCAGAGATGCAGAAATCAGACGTTTGACAAAAATAGATCCTCATGCTTTAGGCAGATGGCGTGTTGATGGTGCTTTACCTCATGTGGAAGCGTGGTACAAAGCCTTTAATATAACAGAAAAAGACTCTCTTTACTTACCTGTAGAAAAACGTTCGTCTATTTGGTAATTATTGATGTATTTCGATATAAATAGAGAAAATCTCCTATGAATTCATTTTCATGGGAGATTTTTGCTTATAAAGAGTCGAAAAGACTCATTTCTGAAAAAATAACATTTTTTTTATCAATAATTAGATAACTCTTTTTAGATTTGTGGGCTATTTTTTTATAAATTATAGTACAGACACGCGTTAAGTGATTAATACTAAATATTTTATGTGTATGAAAAGATTGTTACTATCAATGTTTTTACTCGGAATGCTAGGTATTTCGGGTTCTTATGCTCAAAGTAAGGCTACTACCGATCCAGTTATTAGCAGGAGGATTGAGGCATTAAAGAAACAAGAAGCCGAGAAAATTGAAAAATTGAAAACTGAAGCACTTGAAAAATCAGAAAAAGCTCATCGGGAGGCAGATAAAAAGGCACAAAAGGAATCTGAAAAAATAAGAGATAAAGCATATAAGCAAGCTGCAAAATATCATGAAGAATCGGAGAAAAAAATAGCAAAAGTTCGACAAAAAACAGCAAGTAAGATACTTGCATTGTAAATTAACAAAGTAAATGTTGTTATTTGACAACTTTGGCTGACCGAAAATAATTTTACATAAAAATAGGAGAAAGAAAATGTCGTTATGATATTTTCTTTCTCTTTCTTTTGTGGGTATGTTTAATAGCATGTTTGGTGATATTTGTGACATAATGATATTTTTATTGGTTTTTATATCTTATATTTGTGTCATAATAATAAAAATAAACGTTTAATCATTTAAATAAATATCATTATGAAAGCAAATGTTTTTACTTCAGTTATTGTTGCTCTGTTTTTATTTGCAATTAATTCTAGCGTGGTAAAAGCAGATTCAGATGCAGTATTGTATCATAATGTTGAAAAGACAGAAAATGTAGTTTCTACTACTTATTTTAAAGGAGATGTTCAAAATAACAATCTTGTACCTTTCAAAAAGAAAGTAAACACATTGAATGAACAAGGCGCATTTGTGTCTAAAGTTACTTATATATGGAATGAATCAAATAAAAGCTGGACACCTTCTAATAAGATGGTTTATACATATGATGGAGCCAAGGTGATGAGTGTATCTCGTTCTGATTGGAATGAAAAGACTAAGAAATGGAACGAACCAGAGAAAGCTTCTTATAGTTATAATGAAGACGGCACATGTATACAATAATCATCTTTTCACAAATTATATATATTAATAGAAGTATGGAAGAGTAGGTATCATTAGATAGCTACTCTTTCTTTTTGCTGTGCTTTAGGTAATCGTCTTCAAAAAAATAGGTCTCATTGTCGAGATGGAATCGTATTGTATTGATTATATCTTCTTCTTTATACTCTGATATTTCATTAATTATATCATCGATAGAGTAATTCTTGTAAGTTATTAATTGTCCTATTTTTTCTGATATATCATTAAATTTGTAATTATTGAGGCCTGTATCAGATTTAGCAAGGCATACGTCACACTGTCCGCAATCTTTACTCTTACCCTCTCCAAAATAGCTCAACAGCATTCTACTGCGACAAATGTCATTGCGTTCGGCATATTCGGTAATTCCTTTAATTCGTTTCTCGAATCTCTTTTTCCTTACTTCATATACAGTTTGAGAAATTACCAGATATTTTATGGAAACTCTGGGTTGTTTATAAATTATAAAAGGAGTCTTTTTAAAAGGTATATATTCTATTATTCGCTTTTTAGCCAATATTTTAAGCATCTGATAGACTTCTGTTCTGCTCTTTTTGAGATGTAATGCAATTGTTCCTTCATTTATAGTTACATAGTCAGCGAATATACCGGTATATAATCTCAATACTACATTTATAAGATGCTCGTATTCCGGAGAAAACTCATATTTATATAGTTCATCCCGATAGATAGAGAAGATTACTCTCGATTGATTATCGGTTTCATCTGTGTATTCGATATATCCGGCCAACTCTATTATCTTTAGAGCATTATGGGTCGGGATAAGAGGGTACTTATAAATGGAACAGAATTGATGTAAACTGAAGTCGTAGACTGAGTTAAGACCAAACCCTTCGGCTATTTGAAAAAAATATGCAAGAGATTCATATACACGTATTACAAATTCACGTTCAGGAAATTCATCATCAATACGTTTCTTAAGTTTTGTGCTGTCTGTTTTAGAATATAGTATAGCAGCATAAGCCTTTTGTTCGTCTCTGCCTGCACGTCCTGCTTCTTGATAATATTCTTCGATAGAATTGGGTAAGTCTATATGCACTACAACACGAACATCGGGTTTGTCAATTCCCATACCGAAAGCATTAGTCGAAACTATAATCCGGCATTCGTTATTCTTCCAGGCATTTTGTTTACGAGTTTTATCATCGCTACTCAATCCGGCATGGTAGAAATCGGCAGAAAGCCCTTGTTGTATTAGTTCTGTAGCTATTTCTTTTGTCCGTAATCGACTACGCACATATACGATAGCACTTCCCTTGATTTTAGATAGAATTTTTATGAGTGATTCGGTTTTATTATCACTTTCACGAACTATATAGGATAGATTTTTTCGTTCGAAGCTTTTTCTGAAAACATTCTTTTCTTTGAATCCCAGAATGTTTTGAATGTCATCGGTGACTTCGGGCGTTGCAGTAGCTGTAAGTGCCAAGACAGGAACATTTGGGAGCTCCTTTCGTATATCTGCAATATTCATATATGACGGGCGGAAGTCATATCCCCATTGTGAGATACAGTGAGATTCGTCAATAGCCAAAAGACACACATTCATACTCCGAATTTTAGTAAGGAATAGCTGTGTACCTAATCGTTCAGGTGATATATAAAGAAATTTGTAATCACCCAAGATCGCATTATCCAATGTTATCATTATCTCATTGTGAGACATCCCTGAATATATAGATAATGCTTTTATGCCTTTTTCTTTCAGGTTATCTACCTGATCTTTCATTAGGGCAATAAGGGGGGTAATAACAAGGCAAATACCATCCATAGCCAAAGCAGGAACCTGAAAAGTAATAGACTTTCCTCCTCCTGTAGGCATAAGACCTAAAGTGTCTTTTCCTGAAAAGACACTTTTGATGATATCTTCCTGTAAAGGTCTGAATTCAGAATATCCCCAGTATTCACGTAGTATTTTATGAAAAATATTCAATTCAGTTATTCAGAATATTTTTAGAGGTTCGACATTGAACGCACTAATACTTTGGCTTTATTATTTTCTTTTTCTAAGGCTTTTAAGATTTTCTTATCGTTAAAATCCGAAAAGTGGTAAGGATAAAGATAGATTGGAGATACTTTTTGTACAGCATCTACAAACATTTCATCTGTCATAGTATAAGGCGTGTTCTTGGGTAAGAAAGCTATATAAATATCCTTTAATTGTTTCATTTCGGGAATATTTTCGGTATCACCTGCTACATACACTTTTTCGCTGCCAAAAGTAAGTACATAACCATTACCTCTGCCTTTAGGATGATAAAATTCACCATCGGAGTTTTTGCTGACAATATTGTATGCAGGAACAGCCTGAATATCGATTCCTTCAAAAACCGTTTTATCTCCATTGTTTAGAACTTCTCCGTAAGTTAGAGAATCGGCACATACCTTAGAAACGATAAAACGAGTATTCGCTTTTTTTATTTGCTCAATAGCATTTATATCGAAGTGATCAGAATGCTCATGGGTAAGTAATATTAAATCAGCCTTAGGTAGTTTCGAATAATCGGCAACCTTCGAGTATGGGTCTACATGTATGACTTTTCCATTAATTGTAAAGATCAGAGATGCGTGTCCTACTACGGTAACGTTAAGCTCTCCCATTTTGGTGAGGTAGCTGTCCGATGGGAGTGATTGGGGTTGAGACTGAGTTTCTTCCATATTTGTATTATTTTCAGAAACATTACTTGTATCTTCTACTTTTTTTCCGCTATTACATGCAGTTGCGCAAGAAAATATTGCTACTGCACCGAGAAGCATGATCAAATCTCTCATATGCTGTTATTTTATTATTGTATTAAGAAAATTGTCCTTTATCTATATCTTTTATATAAAGTTGCGTATTTGTTTTTCCATTATGAACGTTTTCTTCTAATGTATAACAAATATCAAAAAGATCATTTTTAATCATAGTAAAACTTCCACTCTGTCTGAAAGCAATACCATGTATGGGGGTATTGAGTGATGAATCGACCATATCTAGTTTGATATGTAAAGAATCTTTTCCTACTAACTTACTGTTTCCGTAATCTTCAACATCTTTAGATACGAAGATAGGATTTAGATTTTCGGGACCGAAAGGGGCAAATTGCTCTAAATCGGATACAAATTTATTATTGATATCGATGAAATCTAATTCAGCATTAATGTCGATTTGAGGACGCATCATTTCGGGTGCAATTAGCTCTACAGACATGGCTTCGAAACGACGTCTGAATTCTTGCAGATTTTCCTCTTTCAACGAAAGACCTGCTGCATAAGTATGACCTCCAAAATTTTCGAGTATATCTTTACACGCTTCAATTGCTTTGTATACATCAAAACCCATAACCGAACGTGCCGATCCTGTAACGAGATTGTTCGATTTGGTAAGAACAACAGCTGGGCGATAGTATTTCTCAGTCAGTCTGGATGCAACAATTCCGATCACTCCTTTGTGCCAATCTTTATTGAAAATGACAATACTGTTTATTTTAGTTATGTCAAGTTCCGACTCTATAAAATTAGTCGCCTCGTCTGTGATACGTTTATCAAGCTCGCGGCGATTTGCATTATAATGGTCTATATTTTCACTTTTGAGTTTTGCATCAAGAGCTGTGTTTGATAAAAGTAGATCCACAGCCTCTTTTCCATTCATCATACGTCCCGAAGCATTGATACGGGGACCTATTTTAAATACAATATCACTTACTGTAATTGATTTATCATTAAGACCGCAAATATCAATAATACCTTGTAATCCCATACTTGGACTTGAATTCAATTGCTTGAGTCCATAATGAGTAAGGATACGATTTTCGCCCGTTAATGGTACAATATCGGATGCAATGCTTACAGCCACCAGATCAAGCAGATCAAGCAGTTCCGAAAAATCGATCTTGTTATTTTGAGCTAAAGCCTGTGCCAGTTTAAAACCAACTCCACAGCCCGACAAGTGTTCGTAAGGATAAATCGAATCGACTCGTTTTGCATCTACAACAGCAACTGCATCGGGTAATGTTTCATCCGGCATGTGATGATCGCAGATGATAAAGTCAATCCCTTTATCTTTAGCATATTTGACTTTCTCAATGGCTTTTATACCACAATCGAGAGCTATAATCAGCTTAACATCAGTTTCAGCAGCATAGTCTATTCCCTGTTCGGATATTCCATAACCTTCATCATATCTGTCGGGAATGTAATAATCGAGATTGGTTGTAAACTTTCTTAAGAACTTAAACACGAGAGCTACAGCTGTAGTTCCGTCCACATCGTAATCACCATATACCAAAATACGTTCTTTTTGTCCTAAAGCTTTCTCAATTCTATTGATTGCTTTATCCATGTCAGGCAAGAGAAAAGGATCATGAAGATCTTTTAAACTTGGGTGAAAGAACTTATGTGCTTTATCAACAGTGTCTATTCCTCGTTGAATAAGCAGTTGACATAGAGCAGGGTGCATTCCCAGCTTAACTGCTAGTTCATCTCTGGTCTCTGTCTCTTTTGGTGTAAGTGGTTTGTAATTCCATTTGTAAATCATTATATATTGTTTTTCTTTTCTCTTTTCAGGGCAGAAGCCTCACAAGGCTTCTAAATCTCTTTGTATCAATACTTATTCTCTAAACCTTAGAGTTGACACATTGAGCTATATCTCGTAAAGATACTATATATATATAACACTGAATAATGATTATGTGTTTTTATTGTCGAAAAAAAAATGAGAAATCCAATATTTATTGATTAATAATTCTTTATAAAGTTGTGAACCTTATTGTTGTTTTAGTCGCTATAATAGTCGGAGGTTGTTATGATTGAAAAATGGAGCTAAGTCTTTAATGTTATCTGAACTGATTAAAAATCAGCTACTATTTTAAAGTTCAATTGGCGTCCGGTTAAATAATTAGGTACTGCAAATTGTTGATTAAAGACATTGGTTATCCAATAATATGAATTGGTATTATTGATGTCAAATAAATTAAATATGTCAACTCCGAGCCAAATGTTCTTGAATGACCCTAAAAAAGAATTTGTTCGTCTGATACTGAAATCTTCACCTAGAGCCTGCCATGCAAAGCCAATATCTAAACGACGATAGGCCGGTGTACGGAAGTAACCCTTCTCGAAAAATCCTGAATTTGGAGCGGCTTGGGGTAATCCCTGTGACAGATGACCTCGAAGATTCATTGTCAAACGTTCTATCCCCGGGAAATAGTCTTGAAAAAATAGAGAAATATTATATCGTTGATCGGTTGGTAAGGGAGCTTGGACTCCATCTACCGTTTGTTGAGTCTTCATCAACGAAAAGCTGATCCAGCTATCAGATCCTTTTACAAATTCACCAAATAATTTCATGTCCCATCCCATGCTATATCCAGTTCCTGAGTTTTCGCCCGAATATCTGATTTTTACATTATCAACAGTGTATGGTACAAGATTGGATAGCTTTTTATAGTAAACCTCACTTGTAAATTTAAAGGGACGATCCATCGATCTGAATTTGTAATCACCACCCAAAACAAAGTGTATTGATTTTTGTGATTTAATATCTTCATTTAGTTCTATAACCGAGTTTTGACCCTTGGTAACTATTTTTTGATATTCCCTGTAAAAGGGGGCTTGGTAATAGATACCTGTAGCAAAACGTAAAGTAATGTCTCTTTTTGTGTCGGGTATGAGTGCTATTGATCCTCTTGGGCTGATAATAGTTTCGTCATTAAAGGTCCAATGACTGGCTCTGATACCTGCATTGATATATATGATATTGTCTCCCGACATAAATTGATAAGTGTCTTGCAGAAATGCTGCATATCGGGTACTTGTAATTTCATTATCAGAACGGAGGTTACTGTATACGCTCACGATATCCCCAAGATTGGGTAATGAATAACCTGCCGAATCGCGAACACTCCATTCTTTTATTTTGTCATTAATTTTTTCCTGTTGTAGCGTCAGACCCCATTTAAGGGCATGTTTACCAACTTTAAATGAACCTAGATGACGAATATTGGTAACATCCAGGTTTAAGCTGTTTCGTGCATGTTCCAGATACGAACCAACTGCCAGCAATCCTCCATTTTCACCATCAGCACCATTACTCGATAGATTTAAGTCTGTCAGTTTGTATTCGCCACTTATATCATAGCGTTCGTATTCCCTTGATGAAAAAGCCGAACCAATAAATTCAATTTCGAGATTGTCGGATAGTTTTCCTTTCATGCTTAATGCACCAAAATAAGTGAGGAATTTATCATTTTCCCATCCATCAAAATACACTGTGAAATCTTTTGCATTGTCAGCCGATCCGAATTGCGTTTGACGGCTTTTTGGCGTGAATTTGTAAACATTACTAGATATATTTCCCATGAAGCCAACTTCCCACTTTGACGATAGTCCCAAAGTCATATAGGTTTGTGCATCAACAAATGTAGGATCGTACTCTGCATTTGTATCAAGCGTTCCTAGCAGTGCCCTTGTGGTTTTGTATCTAAATCCTGTTATTTGAGTAAAACGTCCGCTTGAGCTTCCGATATAAGCATTTGCCCCGAGTAAACTAGCTGCTGCCGAAGCCTCAAAAGATTGTGGTTTCTTGTAAGTAATATCGAGAGCCGAAGACATTCTGTCGCCATAAGATGATTCAAAACCTCCGGTGGAGAATTTTACCTCTTTTGTCATCTCGGGGTTTATAAAGCTTAATCCTTCTTGTTGCCCTGATCGAATAAGTAGAGGCCTGTATATTTCTATTCCGTTTACGTAAACAATATTTTCATCATAATTACCCCCTCGAACCGAATACTGAGAACTCATTTCATTCGTGGAGCTTACACCTGCCCCTAAGGCGAGAATAGATTCGATACTTCCTCCGGTAGGATCGGATAATAGATTCGTTTTACCAATTTCTATTTTGTTCATGGTGGAGGTTTGCGCTTTTTCTCCCAAAACGGTAACTTCCTCCAGAACGGTTTCACGCATCATTGTATTGATGGTCATATTGCCTATAACTTTTGCAATCTTTCGTTCGGTTTTTTGATAACCTATTCGTGAAAATACGATAGTAATAGAATCTCCCACAGGAACCGTTATTTGGTATTTCCCCTGATTATTAGTGAAAACACCTAGTGCTGAGCCTTGCACAGATACACTTACAAAATCTACAGGGCTGTTATCAAAATTAGTTACAGTTCCGCTTATTTTTGCTTGTTGTGCTGCCAGACCAGTTCCAAATAATAAAAATATTAAAGTGATGTATATGTGTTGTTTAATCATGTTCTTTGTCAGAATGAATTTTAGTAAACTCTGTATTACAGAAGTTCAATAGTTCCCAAAGTTAATTGATATTTTAGAATTTAAACATAAGGAACCTGCCAGTTTCTCTGTTTTTAATTAGAAAAGTTGGTTTTGTTCATTATTCTTTATCGAATTTATCTATTGGCAATATTATTGTGTATCTTGTTTTTAACTATAATAAGGAGGTAATATCTTAACATTCTGTTGACAATTTTATAGATAAAAAAGACCGGAATGTAATAATAAGCTATAACTTTGTGCCTATTCAACTGACCGGAAAACGAAACGTAGAATTATCATAAAGTAATTGACAACTATCTATAATAAGATATGGCAAAAGTAAAAGGAACAGTAGTAGTCGACGTCGAACGATGTAAAGGCTGCGATCTGTGTGTTGTGTCCTGTCCTTGTGATGTGCTTGAACTACAGGCTCGTGAGGTAAATCAAAAAGGATATCATTATGTGTTTATGAAAAATGAGGATGCATGCATCGGGTGTGCCAATTGTGGTTATGTTTGTCCTGATGGGTGTTTAACTGTATATAGACAAAAAGGCTAATTTCTTAGGAATTTAGTCTTTTGTAGTATATTAACTTACTCGAATTAAAATTTATGTCAGAAGAAATATATTTGATGAAAGGCAATGAGGCAATTGCTCATGCTGCGATCCGCATAGGGGTAGATGGCTATTTTGGCTATCCTATTACCCCCCAATCGGAAATTATAGAAACATTAATGAGCGAAGCTCCCTGGACAACAACCGGTATGGTTGTAATGCAGGCTGAAAGCGAAACTGCATCTATCAATATGGTGTATGGCGGTGCCGGCTGTGGTAAAATGGTGATGACATCTTCGTCAAGTACAGGTATGAGTCTTATGCAGGAAGGTGTATCTTTTCTGGCAGGAGGAAATTTGCCTTGTCTCTTGATTAATGTCATGCGTGGAGGTCCCGGTTTGGGGACTATCCAACCATCTCAGTCTGATTATTTTCAGACAGTAAAGGGTGGGGGACATGGTGATTATAAAATGATAACTCTTGCTCCTGCCTCGGTACAGGAAATGGCCGATTTTGTAGATCTAGGGTTTAAATTGGCATTCAAATATTCGACTCCCGCAACCATATTAGCAGACGGTGTTATCGGACAGATGATGGAAAAGGTAAAACTTCCTGAATTTAGAAGAAGACGTACCGAGAAAGAAATACGTGAGCAATGTCCTTGGGCAACCTTGGGTAAACCTGCAGATCGTAAACCTAATATAATTACAACTCTTGAGTTGGATTCTCATGCAATGGAGAGAAATAATCTTCATCTACAGGCTAAATATAAAGAGATTGAAGCTAATGAGGTAATGTATCAGGAAATCGATTGTGAAGACATAGATTATCTGATTGTAGCCTTTGGTTCGGCTGCACGTATCAGTCAAAAGGCAATGGAATTGGCAAGAGCGGAAGGAATAAAAGTCGGAGTTTTAAGACCAATAACATTATGGCCTTTCCCTACTAAGATTATCAAAGAATATGCCTCGAAAGTAAAAGGTATACTTACCGTTGAAATGAATGCCGGACAAATGGTTGAAGATGTACGCTTATCGGTAAGCGGACAAGTTCCGGTAGAACATTTCGGACGTTTGGGAGGGATTATTCCTACACCCAATGAGGTTGTTGTTGCTTTAAAAGAAAAATTGGGCTGTTGATTTAGAACAATCCATTAATGAATTTAAAAATTTAAGGATAAGATAAAATGAGCACCAGTATAATAGATCCTAAGAATTTGGTGTATGCCAAACCCGTATTGATGAACGAAACCCAGATGCATTATTGCCCGGGTTGTTCGCATGGTGTTGTTCATAAATTAGTTGCGGAAGTAATTGATGAAATGGGCTTGAAAGAAATAACTATAGGTATAGCTCCTGTGGGCTGTGCCGTATTTGCATATGATTATCTGGATATCGACTGGCAGGAGGCTGCCCATGGTAGAGCTCCGGCTTTGGCAACAGCTGTAAAACGCTTGAATCCTGATAAAATGGTATTTACATATCAAGGAGATGGAGACTTGGCTGCCATAGGTACTGCCGAAACCATCCATGCAGCCAACCGGGGCGAAAATATTGCTATTATTTTTATAAACAATGGTATATATGGTATGACGGGTGGACAGATGGCTCCGACTACTTTGATGAATATGAAAACGTCGACTACACCCAATGGTCGTGATACTCATGAAAACGGTTATCCGTTGAAAATTACCGATCTTCTAGCTCAATTACCGGGAGTATGTTTGGCTACACGTCATAGTGTACATACTGCTGCTGCCGTAAAAAAAGCAAAAAGAATGATTGCCAAAGCTTTTCAGAATTCATTAGACGGAAAGGGTACTTCTATCGTAGAAATAGTTTCTACTTGCAGTGCCGGCTGGAAAATGAGTCCTGCAGGGGCAAACGATTGGATGGTAGAGAATATGTTTCCTGTATATCCTATGGGGGATATAAAAAATATTTAAATAGTAAATGAGTGAACAGGTTAAACAAGTAAACAAACTAGTTTCTCGTATACTTGTGAACTCGTTATCTTCTTTAAAGTAACAATATAAATAATGGTAAACGAAATTATTATAGCCGGATTCGGTGGACAAGGTGTATTATCGATGGGTAAGATTTTAGCTTACTCTGGTTTAATGGAAGGAAAAGAAGTTTCGTGGTTTCCGTCATATGGTCCCGAACAACGTGGAGGAACAGCTAATGTTACCGTTATATTGAGTGATGGAACAATAAGTTCGCCTATTGTCAGTGAGTACGATATTGCAATTATATTGAATCAGCCATCATTGGATAAATTCGAATCTCAGGTTAAACCGGGAGGAATTTTACTTTACGATCCCGAAGGAATTCCACGTGCACCTAAAAGAACCGATATTGCGGTCTATAAAATTGAGGCTATGGCTACTGCTGCTGAGCTTAAAAATCAGAAAGCTTTTAATATGTTTGTATTAGGAGGATTACTTAAAGTATGTCCTATAGTTACATTGGAACATGTAATGATGGGCTTAAAGAAATCTTTACCGGAAAGACATCATGGTATGCTTCCAATGAATGAGCAAGCTATTCTGAAAGGAATGGAAATTGTTGAAGAGATAAATAAACCCGCTTAAAAAGTCGGATAAATATACTATTGAAAGAGCAATCCTTGTCGGGGTTGCTCTTTTCTGTTAAATAAAAAGAAAAACGAAAGAAGAACTAATCTTTTTGATAGTTTGTATTGTTTTACTATAACTACAGAATAATAAGGAAGATACTTTAAATTGAATTTTCATGGTTATCATGAGAATTTCTATTTTATGTTATTAATCTGTATTCTAATTGGGTCTGAGACCTTCATCTAAAATCAGGTAAAAGATATGAATAATCAAGCAAACAAAACCTCGTCTATTAAAACGGTAAATCCAACGACTAATGAGGTTGAAAAAGTATTTGATGTAATGACAGAACATCAGATTGAAGAAATAGTAAGTGCTGCTGATAAAGCATTCCATTCCTGGAGAAAAACTTCGTTTGAAGAAAGAGCTAAGCTATTGCACAAAGTGGCATCTATTTTACGTGAGCGTAAAGAAGAGTTAGGCAAACTGTGTACAATAGAAATGGGGAAACTTCATAAAGAAGCAATAGGAGAGGTGGCTTTATGTGCTGATATATTTGACTATTATGCTAACAATGGGGCTAAATTTCTGGCAGATGCTCCCCTCGAAACCCCTCATGGGAAAGCTTTTCTTAGCTACGAACCAATAGGGGTATTATTGAGTGTACAGCCTTGGAATTTCCCATTTTATCAGATCACACGTTCGGCAGCAGCAAATATTATGGCGGGGAATACCTTCTTGTTGAAGCATGCTTCAAATGTACCTCAATGTGCGGCTGTTATGGAAAATATATTTACAGAGGCGGGTGCCCCCAAGGGAGTATATACCAATCTGTTTGTGCCGGGTTCTAAGATTTCGAATTTAGTTGCTGATCCTCGTATTAAAGCCGGTGCACTTACAGGTAGTGAACCTGCCGGATCGAGCTTTGCAGCTATGGCGGGAAAATATATAAAGAAATCGACTCTGGAATTGGGAGGTAGTGATGCTTTCATAATTCTGGAAGATGCCGATCTTGATAAAGCTGTACATACAGCTGCACTGGGACGCCTTTGGAACGCTGGACAGGTCTGCACATCACCAAAACGAATAATCGTAATGGCATCTGTTGCAGATGAATTTATCAGTAAGGCGAAAGCCATATATGAAAAAATAAGAATAGGTGATCCTCTTGATCCTGCAACTCAATTAGCACCATTAAGCAGCGAAAAGGCTGTTGAGGATGTGATTAAACAAGTTGAAGATACTGTTAAAGGCGGAGCTAAATTAGTATATGGCGGAAAACGTCTCAATCGATCGGGTGCATTTATGGAACCTACTATTCTTACAGATATTAAGCCGGGTATGGTAGCCTATTCGGACGAAATTTTTGGACCGGTACTATGTATTTATTCAGTTAAGGATGAGGACGAAGCTGTTAAGTTAGCTAACGATACTAAATTTGGATTGGGAGGCACTGTATTTGGTAAAGATACCGGACGTGCAGTAAAAGTTGCTCGTCGCATAGATACGGGTATGGTTTATATAAATCACATGACAGGTATTGCTCCTGAACTACCATTCGGAGGAACTAAAAATTCAGGTTATGGTCGTGAACAGTCTCCTGCCGGTATTTATGAATTTGTAAATGCCAAATTGATTCGCGTCACAACTCCTGATGCCGCTTATTGAAAATCAGAATAAATCTTTTCACCTTTTCGCAAAACAGGGGGCTTATGCTCTCTGTTTTTATTTAGTAGTGCTTAAAAAATCAGATTAAATTTTTTCTATCTATAATATAGGAAGTTATAGGTGAGAACTCTGTTTAGTAACAGATTTTGGAGTCATAACAGACTATAATCGTTGTACTTGCCGAAACATAAAATTGAACTGAGACTTTAAAACGACAAAAAATAAGTATCTTTGCACCAAAATAAGATAGATCTTAATAATTTATGGGAAATTTAGTAGCGATTGTTGGACGTCCAAATGTAGGGAAATCAACACTTTTCAATCGTCTGATACAAACTCGTCAGGCAATAGTTGATGAGACTTCGGGGACAACTCGCGACAGACAATACGGTAAATCAGAGTGGGGAGGACAAGAGTTCTCTGTGGTGGATACCGGTGGATGGGTTGTAAACTCGGATGATATTTTTGAGGAAGAGATAAATAAGCAAGTGAAAATTGCGATACAGGAAGCAGATGTAATTCTGTTTGTTGTAGATGTAATGAATGGGGTTACCGATTTAGATTTGGGCGTGGCTCATATCTTGCGCAGAGCAAAAGGTAAACCTGTTATTTTAGTAACAAATAAAGCGGATAACTTTAATGTTCACTCATTATCTGCGGAGTTTTACTCTTTAGGATTGGGGGATCCGATAAATATTTCGGCAATAAACGGAGCTGGAACAGGTGATTTGCTTGATTTAGTAATTAGCAAATTTACCAAAAAAGATGATCAGCCTTTCGATACTTACGAAGACACTGTGCCTCGTATTGCTGTTGTAGGTCGTCCTAATGCAGGAAAATCGTCATTTGTAAATGCTCTGATTGATGAGGAGCGTAATATCGTAACAGATATTGCAGGTACAACACGAGATTCGGTATATACCCGTTTCGATAAGTTCAATATGGACTTTTATCTGGTAGATACTGCCGGTATACGTAAAAAAGGTAAAGTAACGGAAGATTTGGAATATTACTCTGTTATTCGATCTATTAAAGCGATTGAAAATTCGGATGTTTGTGTCTTGATGCTCGATGCTACGCAAGGTATCGAAAGTCAGGATTTGAATATATTCTCGATCATTCAAAAGAATAGAAAAGGATTGGTTGTATGTGTGAATAAGTGGGACTTGGTAGAAAACAAGGAACAAATTGTAGTGAAAACTTTCGAGAATACAATTCGCGAACGCTTAGCTCCGTTTACTGATTTTCCTATTGTATTTGCTTCCGCTTTGACTAAACAGCGAATTCTCAAAGTACTAGAGGTGGCAAAAGAAGTCTATACCCATAAGAAGGTTAGAATACCTACTCATAAACTGAATGAGGTGATGTTACCGATTATAGAGCATACACCACCGCCTTCGAACAAAGGGAAGTACGTTAAGATTAAATATATTACCCAATTACCTAATACGCAAGTTCCAACATTTGTGTTTTTCTGTAATCTGCCTCAGTGGATTAAAGACCCGTATAAACGTTTCTTGGAAAACCGTATTCGTGAGCATTGGAATTTGTCAGGTACACAAATCAATATTATTATCAGAGAAAAATAAGGGTGTATACCTTTTTAATATTAGAACGATCTTATATAATTTATATAAGATCGTTTTTTATTTGAATTAATGTCTTTAAAATGATATGACAGAATATTGAAGAAGTATTTTATCTTTGTTTCTATTATAAATTAATAGACTAATCTTGAGGCAGATATTTGACATAAGAAAACTTTATAATCCCATTCAGCCAACCGTGAACGGATGTGTGAATAATGTTTTGTATAATGAGTTTCTGCCGGATGTTAGATTACAAGACTTTATTTATTGTTATTGGGAACTTAAAACGTTAGAAGTGCTTCATAATCCCTTTACATATAGTGTTGTTGCCGATGGTTGTATTGATGTCTTCTTTGATATGAACGATACTCAGGATAGTTCTGTTATGGGATTCTGTCAGAAGTATATGGAGTTCTCTCTTGGGAAAACTTTCCATTATGTAGGTATTCGATTTCTGCCAACTATGTTTCCTGCTATGTTTAATATTGATGCTTCAGAATTAACAAATCGTTGTGAACCATTAGAACATGTACTTCCTGCTCTGTCCGGTTTCTTTAAAACAAGCCTTAGTGCCCAAAACACATTAAATGAAATGGGGCCTATTTTAGATAATTATTTTTGTAACTTTTTATCAAAGAATGTTTTTTACAATGATATCAGAGTTCATTATGCTATAAATTATATTATTACTAATTTTAGTACGGTGAGTATCGAAAGAGACTTAAGTAAGGAGATTAGTGCAAGACAGCTTCGCCGACTTTTTGAATTTTATATCGGAGATACAGCTAAAAGATTTAGTCAGGTTATCAGATTTCAGAATATTCTTCAACTAACCCCATCAGCTCAATATTTTAGAAAGAACAAGCCTTTCTTTGATATGGGTTACTACGATCAAACCCACTTTATAAAAGAATTTAAACAGTTTTATGGTGTAAGCCCTAAACAAGCATTTGGAAAATAAGTAGTGTCCGTTTTTTACTATGTTTCAATTTAACTTAGTCTTAGTTTTGTTGATTGAATGTTTAATCATTTTAAATTGAAATCATATGAAATTAAATGCAGGTATTATTACAACAAAGTTAGTCGAAAGTAAGGAATTTTATACAAAAATC
Source organism: Dysgonomonas sp. HDW5A (assembly GCF_011299555.1). NCBI lineage: Bacteria > Pseudomonadati > Bacteroidota > Bacteroidia > Bacteroidales > Dysgonomonadaceae > Dysgonomonas > Dysgonomonas sp. HDW5A. Next base: position 3,515,610 of record NZ_CP049857.1, read on the forward strand.
TTAAACTTCGGAGTTACATTTGAAAATGATTTTTATCTCTTATTATACACTCCGAATAAAAAAGCTGAAATTAGTTTTTTACTCCCTAATCATCCTACTCAGCAACCTATTTTCCAAAAAGAATACCAACGTCAAGGTTTATATCTCACTATTGAGGTAGAGGATGTTGATGAAGTATATAAAGATATCATAAGGAAAGGAATTGAAATAAAAATTGATATTCGTGATGAGCCTTGGGGGGATAGACATTTTGCAATAGAAGATCCGAATGGGGTGGGAGTAGATATCGTAACGTATTCTCCTCAGTAACTCTTGTTGGCTCTATGTACATGGTTTAAAAATATACGATTGGGGCAGTTCTGACCATAGACTTATAGTCCTAAGAATTATAATAATACAAAGATTAATTTTTATTTTTATCTTTGTATTTCTAACTAACATTTTATACTAATTATGATTATTTACGGAACAAAGTCTACAAAAGGCAAATTGATAGACGCTAATTGCCAATGTCCATTTTGTGGACAAGAAAATTCTTTAGCTGTATTGCCTTATCAAAAAAGTTTTCATATTTATTGGATTCCTATCATTCCTACAGGAAAAGAACTCTTTGTAGTATGTAAAGCCTGTGGTCACGATGTTCCTGACCATTATATTGGTGGAATAACACCTGAAATAAAAAAGCAGGCCAAAACTCCGCTGACTACTTTTATTGGACTTTTTATAATTCTAGCTTTAGCTGCATTTGTTTTTTATGCAAGTACTACGAGCGAAAGCTCTTCAAAAAATGATGCAGTAACAATACTTACCAATCCAAAGGTTGGTGATGTATTGGAAATGAAGATAAATAATAATCAATATACATTGTGTAAAGTAACTTCCATATCTAATGATTCTATATATTTGCAATTTAGCAAGAATGCAACAGATAAGAAAAAATATTTGAAAGACTTGAAGAAAAGTTTTTCGAATGAGGCATCATCTCCAGATATGATTGATGGTTATACACGCCCTGAGTTATTTGGGCTTATAAATAAAGGAGTTATAATTGGAGGGGATAGTAGATAAGGCTAAAAACGAAACATATCATAGTTTAAAATGAAAGAAGGAATTACGTTTAAATAATTCCTTCTTTCTTATTTTTAATCTAAGGCATTATATGCTTCCAGAGCTTTTTCGAGAACCGTTAAAGCATTACCTAAATCTTCTTTATTTAAAACATAAGCCATCCTAACTTCATTCTTACCTAATCCGGGTGTTGTGTAAAAACCTGAAGCCGGAGCCATGAAAATAGTTTGACCTTCATATTCGAAATCAGATAAGCACCATTCACAAAATTTATCAGCATCATCTACAGGCAGTTTTACTACTGTATAGAATGCTCCCATAGGTATTGGGGAATAAACTCCAGGTATCATGTTTAGTCTGTCAATCAGGAATTTTCGGCGTTCAACATACTCTTCGTAAGTATCTTGTAGATAATCGGGATCGGCATCTATAGAGGCTTCTGCAACTATTTGTCCAATAAGTGGAGGGCTTAGACGTGCCTGACAGAATTTCATTACAGCATTCCGCAATTCTTTATTCTTCGTGATTAAAGCACCTATTCGGATACCGCACTCACTATATCGTTTTGAAACAGAATCGATAAGCACTACATTTTCTTCAATACCTACCAAGTGGCATGCAGAAACATAGGGAGACCCTGTATAAATGAATTCACGATAAACTTCATCAGAAAACAGATATAAATCATATTTTTGGATGAGTTTTTTTATCTGATTCATCTCTGCTCTTGAGTAAAGGTAGCCTGTAGGGTTATTGGGGTTACATATCATAATCCCTTTAGTACGCTCATTAATTAACTCCTCAAACTTTTCGATAGGGGGTAAAGAGAATCCTTCTTCGATGGTAGAAGATACAGGTCTTATGATAGCACCGGCAGATACTGCAAAAGCCATATAATTGGCATAGGCAGGTTCGGGTACTATAATTTCATCACCCGGATTTAAACAGGCCAAAAATGCGAAAAGAACAGCTTCTGATCCGCCCGTAGTTATGATGATTTCGTCAGCCGATACATTTATGTTGTATTTGGCATAATATCCGACCAGTTTCTCACGATAAGAGCGATAACCGTCACTCGGACTGTACTCGAGAATGGTTCTGTCGATATTTTTTAATGCATCCAGTCCCGCTTGAGGGGTTGGCAGATCTGGCTGACCGATATTGAGATGATAAACTTTCAGTCCCCGAGCTTTTGCCGAGTCTGATAAAGGAGCCAGCTTTCTGATGGGAGAGCTAGGCATTTCTATTCCACGTTTCGAAATTTTAGGCATATCAAGATGAATGAATTACAAATGTAATAAAAAGTAATAAGGGACTATTAAGATTATATTATAAAAGTCCTTATTTATAATAAAGACTTATACTTTCCGATTATCCAGTATTTTTTTTCCTATTAATAGATGTTTCAGAGGTCGTATAATCTTTTTATCATTTATTGGTATACCTATTTTCAGCTGATTGTAATTTGACAGCACGCGGAAATAACGATGAAATATATTTTACCAAACCATTGATAGTATCCTGTATTGGTTTCGCAATTATTATTGTAATAATAATTGCTGTTATTATAATTGTACTTTCTGATAAAGTCTTTAAGTAGAAAAGGAGTAGATATAAAATCTTTTCATGTAATAAATATATAGTTAAGCTATAGCTTCCAAAATATACGAGAATAGGGTAATTATATTTTGGCAAATAAGTAAATATATACGACAAGGCTATACTTACCGCAGGTGCTATGATTATAAATATATAGTAGAACCCATGAGGCTTAGTTAAAAACACCTCAAAATGTAAATACAGATAAATTGTGACAGCCGTGAAAAGAAATAGACCTACGTATGTATAGGTATTACTGATTTTTTTTGAATTTAGAATTATATAGCCCCCATATAACCCTATCAGAAAAATAGGAAAACGTGAGAGGATTAAATAATATACTCCTTGTACGTCTGTTATTTTCGAAAAAGTAATAGTTGCTATTATAATTGCCGGAATATATATTTTAAATTTTGAGGGGGATATATATTTTAATAATATAGGTGTTACAGCATAAAATATAAGAATACATGGTATGTACCAAGCAAAAGTGAGGTTTATCTTATTTTGAAAAAAATCAATAAAAAAGAGTGAGGTAACTATATGTGACAATTCATAATTTCTGTATATTATTTCATATAGGGATATGAAAAATGTAATTGTGAAATATAAAGGTAATATGCGTACCAATCGTTGTTTATAAAAAAAAGATATATCGGGCTTTTTTATCCATGAATAGTATAGACCAATTCCTGATAAAAGTAAGAACATATCTACCCCCCCATAACCGAAAGATATAAATAGTAGAATAAAATCTTTTAGGGATGAAGGATAAGTTTCAAGTTCGCCGTATGAATGAATTAACATTATCCATATCATAGCAAACCCCATTAATTGGGTTCTATACTTACTGAGTAAAGTTAGATCGCAGTTCATTTATTAAGAAAACTGTTTATTTATTTTTAAAGTAATCGTAGGTGACTTTAGATATTTGTGCTATTATTTCAGCATTAGTTGTATCGTTCTCTATAGAGTTAACGATGAACACAGCTATAGAAAGATTCTTATCATTAGGTAGTTTAATAAAGCCAAGATCATTATCGCCAGCTTTTACTCCGCTACCGCTGCGAGATGACATACCTGTTTTGTGTCCTACTACTGTTCGCGCAGGAAGTAAGCTTTTTATCTTGTCTTTTCCTGTAGACGTTTGTATAAGAGCATCTAACAAGAAATTCTTGTAATGAGAAGCAAATAATTCTTGTTGAAGAAAGATTTCTAATAGTTGAACTGCAGCATAAGGCGTAGTCCAGTTGCCATATTGATTGTCGAAATCTTCAGACATCTCTTTCTCTGTCTTAGTAATGGCTATCTGTTGAATACCAAGACCCTTTATATATTGTTCAACAGGGGTGGTACCGCCTAGAAAGTTAAATAGTATATCACAAGTATTGTTATCACTCTGAGAAACACTGTATTGCATTAACTCTTTGATAGGCATATAAAAATTGCCCTCTGGTTTCTTATCTCTTAAAGGACTGTATGTATCAGGGTGTAAAGCTGATTTGCTCACATACACTTGTTGTTCCAAAGGAAGGTTATACTTATCTAAATAGTCAAGTACGGCTAGTGCCTGATGAAATTTATAGACACTCATTGTTGGATAGCGATACTGATTATTAACCGTGAGTGTATCTTTTCCATCAAAAATGATGGCTACTCCAACAGTTGCTTTTTTGTTTTGTATTATGTCTTGTATCTCTTGTCTAAGAGTGTTGTTATTTTGTGCTGTAGCCTGAAGAATAATGAAGGACAGACTTATAAATATAAAAGATCGTATCATATTGAATCCTGTTATTTAAGTGTGACTGTTTTACAAAGATATGTAAATATGTTTTATGGTTGCAGGTTTTTGATTCAATCAATACTTATAAAAACAAGAAAGGTGTAACTTTCGTTACACCTTTCTCTATAATGAATTGTATTAATCCTTATTTTCCTTCGCCTGAAAGTTTATCTCTCAAAGCAGCAAGTCCTTCGATATCACCTAAAGTAGTTTTTTCAGCAGAAGTTGATGTCATTTGAGGAGCATCGTCTTTTTTAGCTGATTTCCTAGGAGCTCTTTTTTCAGAAGCTTCTCTAACTTCACCACCACCTTTTTCGTCTTCGTAAACTTTGCTGTGAGATACGATAATTCTCTTAGAGTCTTTGTTGAATTCGATAACTTTAAATTCTAGTTTTTCTTCAACTTGAGCTTGAGAACCATCTTCTTTCACTAAGTGTTTTGGAGTTGCAAAACCTTCAACACCATAAGGAAGAGAGATTACAGCACCTTTGTCAACTAATTCAACAACTGTACCTTCGTGTACTGATCCTACAGTAAAGATAGTTTCGAATACATCCCAAGGATTTTCTTCCAATTGTTTGTGACCTAGGCTCAAACGACGGTTATCTTTGTCTATTTCAAGTACTTGAACTTGGATGTCAGCACCAATTTGAGTTATTTCGCTTGGGTGTTTGATTTTCTTAGTCCAAGAAAGATCTGAAATGTGGATCAAACCATCAACGCCTTCTTCTATTTCAGCAAATACACCGAAGTTAGTGAAGTTACGTACTTTAGCAGTATGTTGGCTTCCAACTGGATATTTTTCTTCGATATTTTCCCATGGATCTGGTTTCAATTGTTTGATACCTAGAGACATTTTGCGTTCGTCACGATCAAGAGTAAGAACTACTGCTTCTACTTCGTCGCCCACTTTCATGAAGTCTTGAGCACTACGTAGGTGTTGAGTCCAACTCATTTCTGATACGTGGATAAGACCTTCTACTCCTGTTGCGATTTCGATAAATGCACCATAGTCAGCCATTACTACAACTCTACCTTTCACTTTGTCACCAACTTTAAGATCAGCGCTAAGAGCATCCCATGGATGAGGAGTAAGTTGTTTTAGACCAAGAGCGATACGTTTTTTGTCATCATCGAAGTCAAGGATAACCACGTTGATTTTTTCATCCAATTTAACCACTTCTTCAGGATGTTGTACACGTCCCCAAGAAAGGTCAGTAATGTGGATAAGACCATCTACGCCACCAAGGTCGATAAATACACCATAAGAAGTGATGTTTTTAACAGTACCTTCTAGCACTTGTCCTTTTTCCAGTTTCGAAATGATATCTTTCTTTTGTTGTTCAAGTTCAGCTTCGATAAGAGCTTTGTGAGATACAACAACGTTTTTGAATTCGTGATTGATTTTAACCACTTTGAATTCCATAGTTTTATCAACGAATACATCGTAGTCGCGAATTGGCTTAACATCGATTTGAGATCCTGGAAGGAACGCTTCGATACCAAATACGTCTACAATCATACCGCCCTTAGTACGGCATTTGATATAACCTTTGATAATTTCGTCTTTTTCAAGAGCTTCGTTAACACGTTCCCAAGAGCGAGAAGCGCGTGCTTTTTTGTGAGAAAGGATAAGCTGTCCTTTTTTGTCTTCTTGGCTTTCGATGTATACCTCTACTTCGTCACCAATTTTTAAATCAGGGTTGTAACGGAATTCGTTCATTGATACAACACCATCCGATTTGTAACCTATATTAACAACCACTTCGCGTTTGTTCATAGAGCTTACTTTACCCATAACCACTTCTTTATCATTGATTCTGCTCAACGATTGGTCATAAGTTTTTTCTAAATCTTCTTTGCTTCTGTCAGAGAAAGTTTCACCGATCTCATAAGCATTCCAATCAAAATCTTCAATTGGACTTACATTCTTTAAGTTATCCGACATTTGTTACTTTTCGATCCTCTAGGATCATTTAATTAATAAATTAGACATTATGTTGTTTAAAAAACGGTGCAAAGGTATTGTTTTTCAAAGAATAAATCAAATTATAGCCTCTTATTTTTTGAGAAATGTTGATCTTAAGTGATTTAAAACTTTATTAGTCTCACTACTTCTTGGCTTGATTACAAAAAAAGGTTACATCAGTTACAAAAAACACCCAATAAGATTACAAAGACGACAGAAAAGTGCCACTTTTGTGATTTTTTTAATGTTCTGTGAATCAGTGTTTAGGGATAGAAAAGGTTACAAAGGTTACAAAAGTGACACTTTCTTTATATGTTTTCTTTTAGTTACTTTTTCTTTTACCCAACTTGCTTACTTATATATTTAAAAAACAATAATATGTCTTTTGTAAATAGATAAAATAACAGAACAATAGAATTTTATTGTACAATAATTTCGATGATTGAATCTATATCATCAAATGGAGTATCAAGTAAATCAAATGTTACATTTCCAGTTTTTTTATCTACTGTCCAGTTCAATGGAGAATCAAGATTAAGCCATCGTGCAGATTTAATTTTATTAGGTATGTTTATCGTAAGTTGATTGCCTTCTTGTTCAAAAAGGTGAATATAATGCGTCTTTCCCTTTTGAGTAGCTGCACCCCATGATTGAGGTTTTATCAGTCCGCTTTTTGTTCCATAGATAGTCTGCCCAAACTTATTAGTCCAATTGCCCACTTCTTGTAAACGTTGTACCGATTCGGGCTGAATCTCACCATTTGGCATAGGGCCTACATTTAATAATAAATTTGCTCCATGTCCTGCGGCTCTTACTAAATAATGGATAATTTCGGTTGTTGACTTAAAATTTGTGTCCGTTATATTGTATCCCCATGTTTGATTCATAGTTTCACAAGTTTCCATAGGCAGATGCTGCGAGATCGTTTGTCCGTCGCTGAAGCCATTTTTATTTTCTCCCGGAAGGTCTCTTTCGAAAGCCTGATAATCCTCCCCTTGTATCGGTTCCTTATGGTGATTATTGGATACCATGCAATTGGGTTGAATGCTATGGATGAGATCGTATATCTCCTGATAATGCCAGTTCACATTAGAAGTTGCATGAGTATGGCTGTCTTTGGGATGTTGATCCCAATCTCCATCGAACCATATACCTGCAATTTCGCCATAGTTAGTTAAGAGTTCGGTTAGTTGGGCTTTCATAAAATTGATGTACGAATTCCAGTCACCTTTTTCAGTGCGACCACAGCCCTGACCTGTACCACCTGTCCAGTATTGGTAATCGTTTCTTGACCAATCTATCAAAGAATAGTACAGTACTAATTTGATACCTTCTTTGTGACATTCATCAGCAAGCTCTTTTACTATATCTCTCCCAAAATGTGGAGTATTCATTATATTCCACTCAGATTGTTTTGTATCCCAATTACTGAATCCATCGTGATGGCGAGAAGTAAAGGTAATATATTTCATGCCTGCATCTTTGGCTGTTTTGACCCAAGTCTTTGCATCAAAATCTTGCGGATTGAAGAACTTTTGAAGCTTTTTATACTCCTGTACTTTTATGGGGCGATTTTGCATTACCCATTCGCCGTCGCCTAATACACTATACGGTCCGAAATGTACAAAAAGCCCAAATCGGGCTTCTTCAAACCATGCGTGATTGGGATTAGATGTTTGACTTTGCATACTTATACAAGATATTGTGATGATAAGTAGAAATAAAATAGTTTTTCTCATAGTATTATTAGTCAGGTTGATTTATTAGTTTTTTAAGATATGCTTACGGATTATTGGAGGCTGTAGTTATTATAATTAAAAGTCTGATAACTTAGTATAAAGTACAGCAAGGCTCTTCTACTTTTAGTTTTCGTCCTTCAATCTGTATGGTTATGTGTTTGATTCCCGTGTGATCGGCTAATGCTTCCAGTGCCTGCTCCAATATAAGATCTCTATCCGAGTCAGTTTTCACCCTGATATGTACAGTTAATGAGGGAAATTCTTGAGTAATCATCCATATATGCAGATCATGTACTTCTTCAACATCGGGTATAGCCTGTAAAATTTCAACAACTTCGTGTGTGTGAATATGTGAAGGCTTGCTTTCCATCAGGATATTAACAGAATCTTTTAAAATATGCCATCCGCTATAAAGTACAATTACCGATACAATCATACTAGCAATAGGATCAGCAATATTCCATCCGAAGAAAAGAATGAGCAATGCTGCAATAATAGCTCCTACGGACCCCAGTAGATCACCTAATACGTGCATGAAAGCACTTCTGATATTCAGGTTTTCTTTGGTTCCACCTCTGGATAATATCCATGCTACAATAATATTGATAAACAGCCCGATAACTGCAATTATCATCATGCCTTTTCCTATAACATGGGGTGGGGAGGACAAACGTACAATAGCCTCATAGAGTATATATGCCGAAAGAGCTACTAAAGCAATGCCATTAAGTAGTGCAGCCAATATTTCGAACCGTTTATAACCATATGTTTTCTCTATAGTTGCTTTTTTTTGTCCGAATATGATTGCTGCCAAGCTAAGCCCCAGAGCGACAGAATCGCTTAGCATGTGACCTGCATCTGATAATAGAGCTAAACTGTTCGTTAGAATACCTCCAATAAATTCGACAAACATAAATCCTGCGATCAGCAGAAAACTAAAGGTCAGAGCTCTTTTGTTTGTGGCGTGGCTATGTGAGTGAGAATGTCCACCATGAGCATGATTATGTGACATATCTGATGTATTTAAGTAAAGTGAAATAGAACGATATACAAAGAAAGCAAGGATTGTTTTGATATCAAACAATCCTTGCTTTAATTTTAGAGATTAAAGTCAAAAGTCGAGCTAATGATCTTTAATTATATGTTTTTTTCTTAGTCGTTCATCGAGATTAGGAACTCCTCGTTATTGATTGTCTTTTTCAATCTTTTATCTAGGAACTGCATGGCTTCTACCGAATTCATATCCGACAAGAAGTTGCGTAGTACCCACATACGGTTAAGTGTATCAGGATCAAGTAACAGATCGTCACGGCGTGTACTTGAAGAGATAATGTCAACAGCAGGGAATACTCGTTTGTTAGATAATTTACGATCCAATTGAAGCTCCATGTTACCTGTACCCTTGAATTCTTCAAAGATAACATCATCCATTTTAGAGCCTGTTTCGGTAAGAGCGGTAGCAATAATGGTTAATGAACCACCGTTTTCGATATTACGGGCTGCTCCGAAGAAACGTTTTGGTTTGTGTAATGCATTAGCATCAACCCCTCCGGTTAGTACTTTACCCGATGCCGGTTGAACAGTATTGTAAGCACGTGCCAAACGAGTGATAGAGTCCAATAGAATAACTACATCGTGACCACATTCTACCATACGTTTTGCTTTGTTCAATACGATTTCGGCAATCTTTACGTGACGGTCTGCAGGTTCATCAAAAGTAGATGCAATAACTTCAGCATTTACGCTTCTTTCCATGTCGGTAACCTCCTCAGGACGCTCATCTATCAGTAATACAATCATGTATACCTCAGGATGGTTGGTTGCTATGGCATTTGCTATATCTTTCAGTAACGAAGTCTTACCTGTTTTGGGTTGTGCTACAATCAGACCACGTTGTCCTTTACCTATTGGGGAGAATAAATCTACAACACGACAAGAGAAATTATCATTTCTGCCGGATGTTAATTTGAATTTTTCATTCGGAAAGAGAGGTTTTAAGTGATCGAATGGTACACGGTCTCTTACTTCTTCCGGACTGCGTCCGTTTATTCTGTCTACTTTTACAAGAGGGAAAAATTTCTCTCCTTCTTTAGGAGGACGTATCGGTCCTTCTACAATATCTCCGGTTTTCAGACCGAACAAACGTATCTGAGATTGAGAAATGTAGATATCGTCAGGAGATGACATATAGTTATAATCGGAAGAGCGTAAAAATCCGTAACCTTCCTGCATTATTTCCAGTACGCCTGTAGCTGATAAGATTCCTTCAAACTCAAAAGATTTTTCTTGAGCTTGATTATTATTTTGCTTTTGATTATTTGTATTTCCACTATTGTTTGCAACAGGGTTGCTGGCCACTGGTGCCGGGGGGGGCGTGCTGATATTGACAGGAGCCATTTTAGGTGACTCTACAACAACGGGTGCTACATCAGTATCGACTTCGAGAGGAGACAGGGGAGCCATTGCTGGAACTTCTTCTTTTGGTTCGGTACGTGGTTTGCTTGACTTGAATACTAATTGAGTAGGCCTTTGAGGGATTGTCTTAGTATTTGTCGACTCGTTTGTATTGTTATTTGCCGATTCCGTATTTTTACGGTGTACTATTCTTTCTTTTGGTTTACCTATGTTATCATCATTGGGTGCAGTTGCCTGAGGTTGTTGAGCTATCGGAGCTTCTTGTGGCTCTTTAACTTCTTTTATTTCCTCTACTTTATTCTCTACAACGGTAGCTTTAGGCGTGGGGGCTGCTTTACTTTGCTTTGATTTTGCTGCGTTCTCTGTGCTTTTCTTGTCTGATTGCTTGCTTTCAGCTTTGTAGCTTTCCGAGTTTTTGTTTTTTGCCTCAATAATAGCTTGTTCGTCTAATATCTTATAAATTAATTCGTCCTTCTTATAGGCGTCAGGACGTTTTATACCTAGCTCTTTTGCTAGGGTTCTGAGTTCAGTTGTGAGCTTTTCATTTAGCTCAAGGATGTTGTATATACGCATGTATATCTATGTTGTTTTGTTATTTAATATTCTGATTTAGACAGCATAAGAGAATATTGCTGATTCAATGTTGATGCAAAATAAATAAGGATACAATCGAGTTTTTACTATGATTAGAATAAGAAATCTGTAGTTTTTTCTTACCGTGATACAAAATTATATATATTTTTTAGAAAAACAATCTTTTTGATGTCTAAATAAAAAAAGTGGCGTTTATTTTTTTTATAATTATTATTTATTTGTAGATTTACGAAAAAATAGTAATCTAATTATGAGAACACTTATCCTTTTTGTAAGCCTTTTTTTAGGCTATATAGCCGGCTTGAATGCTCAAGTGGAATATTCATTAATTGATGATTATATTGCTAGTTATCAGTTTGATAAGGCATTGAAGTATATTGACTCTCAAGAAGAGACAAAAGAACTGCTGAAACAGAAAGCTCTTTGCTACAAAGGGTTGGATAATTATTCTAAGGCAATTGAAGTATTGAAGTCTTTAGCTCAGGTAGATAAGGATGATTTAAAACTAAAGTCGGAGATGGCTTTATGTTATCAGGCTTTGTCGAATTGGAGTGGAAGTCTTACTTGTTATAATGAGTTGATATCACTGGATTCCCTCAATATATATTATAAGATAAAAAGAGCAGAGATGCTGTTTCGTCTGGAGGATTATAAAGCAGCTTTATCGGATTACAAAATGTTGTCTGATAAATATGGCTTGACCAATATGATCAAAAGATCGGCACAATGCTTCGAAAATATAAATTTACCGGATAGTGCGATAGTTTATTATACAGAGGCAATAAAGGCAGATACAACAGATGTTTTTTCAATAGCAAGTCTGATAAATATAAATATCAAACTGAAAAATTTTGGATCGGCAATACAACTTTCGGATGATTTTGTAGAAAAAGACAGCACAAATAAGCAAATAAATTTATTGAATGGGTTAAGTTATTATGGTGCTGATTTTTATGATGAAGCTGTTCTCCGATTCGAAAGATGCTACTTGAATGGTGATAGCTCGTTGGTTGTAAATCGCAGTTTGGGTATTTCTTATTACTCTTTGGGTGAGAATGAAAAGGCATTTCCATATTTGCTAAAAGCTTATACACAAGATACTACTAATAACAGAGTATTGTATTGTTTGGGGGTGGTTTCTAATGAAATGCGTAATTTCAATAGTTCGGTTATTTATTTTGAGAAAATTCTGGAAAAGACTATTCCTTCCGATATGATATTGTATCTCTATTATCGTGGGCTGGCAAAAGGATACGAAGGTCTTGAAGAATACAAAAATGCAGCCATTAACTATAAGGAGGCTACTAAATATGGTCAACAAAATCAGAATATGTACCTCTATTTCACCTTAGGCACCATATATGATTATGAATTGGGAGAACCATCGCTAGCACTGGAGTATTATGTGAAATACCAGAATGGGCTTAAAAATTATCTGGAAAAATTGAAGCAAAAAGAGGATAAAGAAGATGCCTTCGAGATAAAAAATGTGGAGGCAAGTATACTTAGCCTGAATTCTCATATCGGACGTCTAGAGAAAGCTTTGGCCAAAAATACTATGGAATTAAAGTGATCTTTAATATCTCAATTGTTGTATTGGTTATCTTAAAACGGTCGTCGATACGTTCACCGATTATCCATACAATATCATCACCCGAGCATAATAGCCATGTATTGCTTTTATCAACGAGGCTGAATTTGCGGTCAGTAAAATAATCACTCACTTTTTTATGTCCTTTCATACCGAAGGGTATAAATTTATCACCGTGTTTCCATTTACGGATAATCAGGGGATAAATAAGCCTGTCTTTATCTAAATAAATAGTCGCGGGGGCTTGCTCTAACTGAAAAGAAGATGTTTTTCGAAACGATTCAAATGTCATTTTGCAAGGCTCTTCGATATTTGTTTCGTGTTCAAAGAGGGTATATATAGTATCCGGCTGATCATTAATGGGTTCCAGTATAAATACTTCTCTGTCTTTTATGAGCTGATAACCTTCCGAATAAAATATTTTACCGGATTGGCTGTTTATCGAATCATATATATTATCTACCGTAGGAGCATTAAACCCGTATGGGAATAATATTTCGAAAAGAATAGTCTTGGGTTCTTTTTGTTTCGATAAAGCACTGATATCAATCCTATTATTAGAAAAGACCTTGCGTTTGGCTTTTTCTACATATGCATTGAAAATCTTTTCGGTATGATACAAGTTTTCAGAAGTTTTTTGAATAGCTTGTACTACCGATGGATTAATTGTTTTAAGAAGAGGGATTACATTGAGCCGTATTTTATTACGTGTATATATGTCCTCTTTATTGGTGCTATCTTCGACAAAACCGATGTGTCTGACCTTTAGGTATTGCAGAATATCTTCACGAAATATACAGAGTAAGGGGCGGATCACTTTTCCATTGATAGGCGGGATGCCGCTTAAGCCTCTTATGCCTGTACCTCTTATGAGGTTTATAAGAACTGTTTCTACCGAGTCGTCCTGATGATGAGCCACGGCAATTTTTTCTGCTTTATATTCTTTTCTGATTTTCTCGAACCATGCATAACGCAGTTCACGTGCAGCCATTTCGAGAGAAATAGATTCTTCTTCGATATATTTTTTAGTATCAAAGTTTGCCGATACATATTCAAACTTGTATTTAGTGGCAACCTTTTCCACAAAATATTCGTCACGGTACGATTCCTGCCCTCTAAGGTGAAAGTTGCAATGTGCTACAATACATTCATATCCAAGATGGTGGAGTATGTCTAATAGAGCCATAGAATCAGCTCCTCCGCTAACTCCGATAATAACTCTAGCCTTATCGGTTAGTAATATATTATCCTGAATGTATTTCTTTACTTTGGAGATGATCTGCATGAAAAGTTTTGAATATAATTATAAGTAAAAGAAAATATCTAATGTAACATTATTGTTGGTAGGGGCAGACCTATGTGTCTGTCCGAAATACGTGAACACATAGGCTCACTACTACAGCCAAAGCAATAAATAGTTCTGCGAACTTAGTGTAGGTTTGCGAGATTAATCCGAAACCTTTTGACACAAAATTAATACTTTTTTTTCATTGGCTAAGGTAGTAGCAAAGATATAATCTGTTCCACCTTCTTTCAGGTTGGTTTGTTTTCTGATATCTGCAACCGAAAACGGATAGTTTCGTGTAGCAATGTTTGCTTGAGTAATATCTTTGAAATGAGCTTTTATTTCTTTTTTGTTGGGTGATATCACTTCCTTGATCTGAAACTTTCGACCGGGAAAGCTATCTATTAAAGTATCAGAAGTATATAAATGACTGTTGGGATGCAATTTCATTAAGCCATACCTTGCACCTAAACTTCGGTATGCACCTGCCTTGAGTATAGAAGAATTTGGCTCATATAAGTATCTCTTCGGCTCATCTGTATGAGAAATAGACAATGTGTTTTCTTCGGCTTTAGTGAAGGTAAAAGACGCATCTTTCTTATTCGTTAAAAGATTAATGCAAATGAGTTGTATGTCTTCATCTTTACGTACTTTGTCTTTTATGAATAATAGCTCCTTACACTCGTTATTTACACTGATAATATGTACCTCGGTAACATTACTGAGCGAATTCAAAGCAAGAGTGATATCAAGCATAGGGGATAGTTTTATAATTACTCGCTGAGCTTTAGTAGTCAGAAGATTATCTATCTCAAGCAGATTGGGAGTGCAGTCTTCTATGAGAACTGTTTTCTTTCCCGTATCGTTTCTTCTGGCCGGATCTATAAATATAGTATCGGCAATACCCTCAAATGAGTTTAGAAACGAAACTGCATCATCTTGTATGACTTTACTTTGATTTAAATTTAATGTGTTAAAATTAAATTGGGCTAATTCGGTCAACTCATGTTGAGTTTCGATATAATATGCTTGTTTGTGATTCTTTGCCATGAATGAAAAATCGACACCCAATCCTCCGGTAAGATCAATAAGGATATCCCCTTTACATAAAGCGGCTTTGTACAGAGCTGTAGCTTCGGACGAGCATTGTTCCATCGAAAGATGCTTTGGGTAGATAATATTTTCACATTGATACCAGGATGGAATTTTATGTTTAGCTATTTGCCTTCCTGCAATTTGTTTGATCGCAATAGGCATGTCAATATCAGGATACGATTTTGCTTTTAATGCAAGTTGTCGTATGTCATCCGATTCATGTTCTAATATAAATTGTTGGGTATCTTTATCTATATGAATCATCACTTCATTTTTACCATTTGATTGATATGCTTCAAGGTATCTTGATTTTTCGCAGTATCAATGATGGATATGGTGCTTTTCTTTTTAGGTCTTGTAAATAATTCTCTCAAATGATCGAAATCTCTTTTATACATAATACCAACCCCCTGAGTTTGTACTCCGTTGCTGCTACCACCACTTCCGACATAATAATATTTTTCGTTGTAATGGTTGTATGCTTTCAGACGCCATGTACCTATTCGATTGAGCAATACTTCGATATCAACATCTCCAATAAACGCATCTTGCTGTGTCATCGCATTATCCCGGTAACCGAAATTTCCATTAAATAAAACCCGGTCATTAAGTAATCTGCTCGACAAAATAAGTTCAACTTCAGTATTCGAAAATCCTGCATCACTGGTGCGTATGTTGGTACCTACTTGCCAGCGATCATCGAGTTGACTGAGTATATTACTCAATTGAGTTGATAATGTAGCCGAGGCAACTGCTGCAAAATCAGACGTTTTTTGGTCTGTCAGAGCATAATTCGGCGTATAGAATTTAGATAATAGCAACAGATAAACAATTTGTCTGTTGATCATATCCTCGGTACTCATCAAACTCTTTATCTGTCTTTGTATTTCGGGATCGGCCGATGGCAAAGCAATATCCAGATTTACTTTTGGCTGGCGTAATGCTCCCGTAATATTAAGGATACAATTTACAGGAACGCTTGTCTGTCCAGAGTTCTTCGCTATATTTTGATCTAAATCATTCAGATTTGCTATAACACGGTATAGAGCTGTGATGTCGATATTGGCTTCGAAAGGATCACCCCTAAATTGTACATAACTGCCGTCTTGAATAGAGAATTTTCGTTCAAATACTTTTTGGAATGTAAAGTTATATGACCCTTTATTAATCATATAAGTACCATAAAGCATAGGATCTTTATTAGTTCCCCAAGTGAATTGTAATGCACCCGAACCCGAAGCTTTTATTCGATCTCCTCCTACAGGGTCCATGAGAAGTTCCACTGTCGCATCGGGAGTCGCATCAATATAGAAATTCATATTTACTTCCATACCCGAATCGGTTTTAAACCTGCTTAATTTAGGCTTTTCGTTCGGATTGTGTATCGAATCGGTTGCTTCTTCTTTTGTCTTATATCTGATGAAAGAATATTCGGAGGCCGTTTCTTGCATGAAATTCATGAAGATATTAGTATTGCTGTTAGTCTGCATATTGACATTAATGTCAACAGCTCTTTCATCTCCTTTTATAACACCGGTTCCCGAGCCGAAGACTGTTCCATAAAACATGGGGTTATGTTTCTGCGTGGCATTGTACAGCATGAAATTGTCACCAAGGAGACTTACATAGTATAAGAAGTTAGTAAAATAATCGTGTACTACTTTACCGCTGATTAATGCTATGTTGCCTTTTGCATCATGAAAAGCGATGTCATTAAAATAAATGAGGTCTTTTTTCATGTAAATGGTATCGGTAAATGTATAGCTGGTATTCAGGAAGTTGATACCTAATCCTCCATTTTCGATATAGGCTTTACCTTCAACTGTTACATCCGAGAAATTACCGAATAAGTGTACATTTCCACTGCCTTTACCTTTAACTCCATTAAACAGGCTAGCTACATATTTATTAAGGAAGGCAACATCTATTTCGTCTGCATCGAAGTTTATTGATAACTCTTGTGTTATAGGATTTATAAATCCATCAATATTAGTAAGTTTACTTTCAGGATTCGATATTGTTCCTTTTAAATTTACTTTCTTGGTTTCAGCATCCAGATCACTGTCTAGATTCAGATTTCCAAGTACAGTATTGTTAAAAGCAAAATCGAGTACATTTAGGTTTATATTAGCATAGGGCTGCCCATCGATAGAAGATAGTGTGAGGTCGCCACTTGCTGCCCCTCCAAATTGCAAGGCACTTATTGATAGGGTATTGAATATATAGTCCAGATCAATGTTTTTTAAGTGGACATGCAGTTGTTCATCTGGATCTTTAGCCGAAAAAGTTCCGTCTATTTTTAGTTGCTGATCTTTGTTTTCGCTGGTTACTACAAAATCGTTTATGCTTATTTTGTTTGGGATAATGCGGATCTGTGATTTTTTTATCTTCCACAGAGTATTGTTCAAAACTAACTCTCCGGCTTGAAACTCAATGTCGGTTTGTAAGGTTTTCTTATCCGGTTTAGAGAATGCTATCGAATTGGTAAATTCGCCTTTAAGTTTTCCTTCCTCTTTATTTAAGAATAGAGTATGGATATTAATGATATCATTTTGGACAACAACATCAGCCGATAAGTTGTTTAATGTGCCGTTTTTAGTGACAAATGTACCCGATATGGTAGATTTTATTTCGTCACTATTATTTTCTACTAATAAATAGCCCGATTGAATTCTGGTTCCGGCTGCTTTTAATGATGGCAGATAGGTTTCAATTTTGAATCTTTCGGTTTGATTATTATAGAATCCGATTATTTTGGTGGCACTGTATATAGTTACCGGTAATTGGAAAATATCGCTGGCTTTCTCTGTGTTATTGATTGTGAAATCAAATGTCAGATTATTTTCTTTGATCTTTGTTTTTTTCTTCTCGTTGAAACTGATCAATGCCGGTAAATAAGCATTCAGTGAACGTTTTACGCTTTCGGCTATTGTGGTGAAAGAGTACGCACCCAATACTTCACCATTGATAATATCCGATTGAATACTTAGTTTACGTGTATCTTCGAAGCCGGATGCTTCTACAATAAAGTTTTCTAAGGTGAAAGTCTTATCCGGTTGTCTGAAACTGACCGAGTCTGTTTTGATATAACCTTGTATATCATCGATATTCTTTCCTGAGAAATTGGCATCTATTCCCAGACTTAAGTATGATTCTTTGTATTTACTGCTTAGGTTTAGTTTGTCCAGACGAACATTTCTTAACCGAGCATCAAAGTTCAGTTTCGGTTCTTTTTCAGATAAGTCGAATAATCCATGAATGCTAAGTATACCATTCGGATCATCCACTGATAAACCTCCGTTTAAACGCAGACCGTCATATGTACCACCCAACTTAATATCGTGATAAGTGTATTTTTTGAAGGTGATTTTTTGCACAAGCCCATCTACAGACCCTTTTAATTTTCCATATGCGGGTTGAGTAATATTGACATCCATGTTTAGAGAAATATCTTCCAGATCTTTATTGTCCAATAATTTCCCCAGTTGGAAATTCTGAGTATTGATATTCCCTTTAAAGAAAGATTTAGTATGGGTATCGGGATTGAAGCCAAAATCAAGTTTTGCGATAACTGAACCTAGTTCGGCACCTAAATAACCGTCCGCTTTTAATTGTTTTAAATATCCTGAGACATTTCCATGAAATGAAACAGTATTAATATTATTAAGAATAGGAGGCAAGTCTTTTTTTGTTCCCGATAGGTTATTCAGAAGGCCTATAATACCTTCTTTTGTTACCGTCAAATTATCAACGCTTCCTTGTGCATATAACTTTTCTTTGTCTCTCACATTCTTCACATAACCTTTTGCTACGATATGCATTTTCTCACCGTAATCAAGCGTTAGGTTAGTAACCCTTATACTGTCGAGGCTACCGTTAATTTCGGTGCGGAATAGTACCCTCTCTTCAAAATATTTGAATGATGGTACAAAAGCAGCGATATCTTTGAGGGCAATATAGGAAATTGGCGAGGTTTTAATTGCAAACAGAGCCTTGTCTATAAGAGTTTTAGTTGAATCGGTTGAAGAATAATCGATTTCACATTTTTCGAATTCGAGTAACGATTTTGGTAATTCGAGCTTAAATCCTTTGACAAAGAGATGATTATCTTGAGTGATAAGCCGAACAATAAGATTGTTGATCTTTAATCCGCTTTTTTCTTGAAGGGTTAACTTCTTGATCTGAATATTTAACGAGTCGGTTTCGAGTGACCTGAGGGAGAGAATTGCATTGAGATCTGTAACGCTAATGTGATTAGGGTCAAATTTATCGTTTACGTAGGGACGGTCGTTGATATCAAACTTAAAACGTCCATCAGCAATATTCAGAGAGTTTATCTGTACCTCAAATTTGGTTTTCTTTTTATTGTCTTTGGGTTTGAAAGCATCAATTATAAACTGAATGTTTAAAGGTGCCTTAGCACTGTCTTTTGACAAATTTACTTCAAAGTCAGAAAGTTTAGATACCGTTATGATAAGTTTATTATTGAGAAGTGGAAGTATTTCTACATCGGCATATACTTTCTGAGCAATCAGTATCGTGCTGTCTTTCTGATCCTTCAGATACAAATCGTTTAACTGTATGGTATTGAAGGGACGTATGTAGAGTGATCCTATGCCTAAATCGGTTTGTAATTTGTTTTTGAGTTCAAGTACAATTCGTTCTTTTACATAATTCTGCACATACGACATATTCAGTAGGCCGTATAAAAGCAATATTAATCCTAGAATAATTCCTAATATGCTGAGAAATATATATTTAAATCGTTTAATAGAGTCTTTTCCTTAGGATGTACAAAAGTATAAAAAGCAAGTCGTATTCCCTCTATTTTTGTGATAATTAATACTAAATATAGATGGATTGTTTATTGGATATAGAAAAGTATCAGCTGTTCTATTGCACGTTGGCAAACGGGGCAAAATTCTTTGCAGGTATTTGTTTTCATCCTGCAATCTACCGAAGGGCGATATATACCTTTAGCTGAATAGCCTGCACCTTCGTAAACACCGATTTTATATTTTGTACTATCACTAATATTTGTGGGGATAGGAGTTTGAGCCAGTAGCATGTCTTTCCATTTGGAATCGAAGTTTACCAATGTCGATATATTTTGTTCCCAAGGTTCGATACCATGTTCATATGTATTGTCTAAAGCATCGCTTTCGTAAAAATATTCGTCGGCTAATCCGGCAAAACTATGCCCGAATTCATGCACAACAACAGGCTTGAAGTTTTTATGTCCGGTAGTTGTCAAAGTATAAGAATTAAATATACCACCACCTCCGTAAACATCAGTATTGGCAAGTATAATAATATGCTCGTAAGGGATGCCTGCCAAAACATCGTGTATATCTTTCACCCGACTGCTTGTCAGATATCGTTCAGAGTAAAAGGTGTCAAAATGTGAATTAAATGCGGTGTTTTTCCAAATACCATTTTGAGGGACGCTTAGTCCACTTTCTTTGGAGGGGCTTTCGACCAAATAAAAGTTGAAGCTATCTTTATATTTATCGAAGGGTGCGTAAGAAAGTATTTGTTGCACGGTTTCTTCTGCATATTTTCTAAAACTATCCATTTCATCTTCTTTGTAACCTTCGGCTAGTATAGCTACATTGATCGTTTTGGTATTTTCTTTGCCTTTATGAATGATAGAGTAGGGCGTTATATCTTTGTATCCCTTTTTATGAATTAAAATATCCGTAGGGTCTACAATGTGACTCATTTTTGTATCATATTTTCCATACCTGTCTCTTAATGAAATTTCTACCATTACTTTTTCTTTAGGGAAGGGCAGGAGAAAAACATTTTCGAAACTTTTCTTTATCGATTTAGCTTCATCCGTCGTTATCCATTCTTGAAATAGGGTTGAGAAGGTGTTTTTATATATGCAGTCGCCTGATTGAAGGTTATACATGGCTATTTGTCCATTGCCTTCGAGTTGGCTTTTTGATAAATTGTGTTTTCTTCCTGCCCATTGAGGCAATTCATTTAATTGATCTACTGCTATGGCTTGTTTCTCAGAATTTCCCGAAAAAATATAATCTATTCGTAAAGTTTTATTTACAAAATAAGTATCAAATTCTTGGCTTTGGGAAGCAAATGGATATACCAAGAGCAGAAGAAATATTAAATTACGCATGATAAATAGATTTTGGTCTATAACTTAAACTATAAAGATAGTTATTTGCTTCGATATATTATATGCTTTATTTTATCTATTTCCTTTTAAATTCTTTCTAATTGATTGTATTGTTTAATAGTTCGTTTTATATTGATGTTTATTTTCTTATTTCTATATCAAAATAATTTATTTGTAAAAAGTGGGTTTTTACTGAATTATTTAGAAAAATAATTTGTAAAATTACAGAGAATATTGATGTCATTAGACAACTAAGGTCTCACGCCATTTTTATTACTTTTTTTCAATTGTTGTTTATACTTGGATGAACAACTAAATAGGTTTGAGACCTGCTATACTTTCAAAACTTACGATTACTATATTATAATCTTTTTAATAATGGAAAACATAAGAACTTCTGATGTACTTGATTGGGCAAAACAATTTCTGGCTAAGGCCGAAAGTGAATTAACTCCCGAAGAGATTAAAGAACAGCAAAAATTTGCATCATTGGTGCAAACTCCGGCCAATAAGATTTTGTTGTCGAAGATGTTGGACGAATCGTCCCAGATTCGTAACAGTAAAAAACTGGCAAAACGTATGAAATTGCTGATTGAGGAATATGGTGTTCCTGATTTTTTTGGACCGCTCGATCAGATGATGTTGAAGTTATTTACAAGCGTAGGTTATTTATTTGATGGAATCTCTATACCTATTTTCAAAGACCGCCTCCGTCAGGAAACAAGTAAAATTATTATCGGAGAGGAACGTCCCGAGCTTACCAAACATCTGGAGCATAGATGGCAAAGTCATATAGGGCAGAATGTGAATTTGTTAGGAGAAGTTGTTTTAGGTGATGGCGAAGCTAAACATCGATATGAACATTATCTGGAGGCTTTGAAAGAGCCCGATGTTAATTATATTTCCATTAAACTATCGGGGATTTATGCTCAGATCAAGCCATTGAGTTACGAGCAAAATAAAAAAGAACTTTGTGAGCGTGTAGCTGCAATATATCAGCAGGCCATAGACTATCCTTACATTACACAAGACGGGACTCAAAAGGCTAAGTTTGTAAATCTCGATATGGAGGAATACAAAGATGCCGAGCTTACGCTTGATGTGTTTGAAACTGTTCTAAGTATGCCTCAATTTAAAAACTATACAGCAGGCATAGTTGTGCAAGCCTATTTACCCGATGCAGCATTGTTTCAGCAACGATTACTTACAATGGCAAAGAAACGGGTTGCAGAAGGAGGAGCACCCCTTAAAATGAGATTGGTGAAGGGGGCTAATCTACAAATGGAGAGTATTATATCTTCATTGAAAGGTTGGCCGAATCCTGTACTACCCTCTAAAGTAGATGTGGATGCCAATTATTTGCATATTCTTGATGTGGCGTTATTGCCTGAAAATGCAAAAGTGCTTCATGTAGGTGTTGCATCGCATAACTTTTTCACAATAGGATATGCATACCTATTGAGTGAGAAGAATGATGTGAAAGACTATATTACTTTCGAGATGCTAGAAGGGATGGCAAATCATCTGCCTCGCGTCATGAGAAGTTTGGGTAAGCAAATTATATTATATACTCCGGTAGTAAAGAAAGAACATTTTTTGAATGCGGTTTCCTATCTGGTTAGACGTCTGGATGAGAATACGGGCAAAGATAATTTTTTAAGTTATTCGTTTAACTTGAAATTGGATAGTCCTCATTGGGATTTTCTGGCTAATCAGTTTCTCGATGCTTATGCTAAAAAAGACACTATGAGGGCTGAAGCTTTCAGAAAACAAAATAGATTGGAAAAACCTCTTCCAGTGCAGGATATTAATATTTTTCACAATGAACCTGATACAGATTTAGATTTGCCCGTAAATCGAAAATGGGCATTGGATAAATTGAGAAAATGGGGTACTGAGGTAAATGAAGATAATTATAAAATCCCAGTCCAGATAGGAGGTCGAGAAATAACCACCGAAAGCAAAAAGAAATATTACGATAGAAGCCGAAATGATGAAGTTTGTTTCTGTGAAGCAAGCTTGTCTTCATTAGAGCAAGTTAAAGAAATTGTTGCAGTTGCAGAATCAGATAAATCGGGGTGGAGAAATACAGGTCTTGAAAAGAGAAATCAGATTTTGCATACTGTTGCCGATAATTTATCTGCTAAGAGAGGCGATTTAATAGGCTGTATGTCTGCCATTACAGGTAAAACCTTTATGGAAGGGGATGTTGAGGTTTCGGAAGCAATCGACTTCTGCCGGTTTTATCCCATCACGATGAACCCGTTTGCTGATCTTGAAACTGTATCTTATAAAGCCAAAGGTATCGTATTGGTAATTCCGCCTTGGAACTTTCCACTCGCTATTCCGGTTGGAGGAGTTGCCGCAGCACTTGCAGGAGGTAATTCCGTGATTTTAAAACCTGCTACGGTTGCTTTGCCTATTGCTTGGGAATTTGCCCAATGTTTTTGGGATGCAGGTGTGCCTAAAGATGCTTTACAAGTGGTTTGTACGGATGGGCGTGGACCTCTTAATTATTTAACTGCCCATTCATCTATTAAACATGTAATTCTTACAGGTGGAACCGATACGGCTTTCCGTTTGTTGGAGAATAGTCCGCGTACACCGCTTTCGGCTGAGACCGGAGGAAAGAACGCAATTATTCTTACAGGGAATGGTGATCAGGATCATGCTATTTTAAATGTAGTATCGTCGGCTTTCAGTAATGCCGGTCAAAAATGCTCGGCTTGTTCGCTTCTGTTGGTTGATAAGGATATTTACAATGACGAAAATTTTAAATCGAAATTGAAAGATGCTGTAATGAGTCTTCATACCGGAAGTGTTTGGAATCCCGACAATATAGTGGGGCCGATGATAACGAATGATAACGATAAATTGCTGCATGCTATTGAACATCTGGAACCTGGAGAATCATGGTTAGTTGCTCCAGAATTTGTTGACGAAAAGAAATACATCCTAAAACCAACCGTCAAATGGGGGGTAAAACCAACTAGTTATACATTTAAAACCGAGTTGTTTGCTCCATTGTTGGCAGTTGTCTGTATTGATGATTTAGAGCAAGGAATCGCCTATGTAAATTCTTCGGAATATGGTCTTACATCAGGTCTGCAAAGTTTGGATGAAAATGAGCAGGAACTTTGGAAAAATACATTAGAAGCAGGTAACTTATATATAAACAGAGGTATTACAGGCGCAATAGTTAATCGTCAGCCTTTTGGAGGAATGAAACGATCAGCCTTTGGTGGAGGTATTAAAGCCGGAGGTGTAAATTATGTCTCTTGCTTTGTGGAATTTACCGAGAATGAATTAATAGTTGCAGAATCTTCAGGCTCTCCTTTAAGCGAACTTATAGCAGATGATAAATCAAAAGCTAGATTAGATTTTGCTGCTCTGAATTATAGAAAAGCATGGCGTGAAGAATTTTCTCAGGAAAGGGATGTAAACCATATTTATGGCGAATCTAATATATTTCGCTATCTTCCTTTACGAAAAGTAGTACTGCGTGTTCAGGCTGATGACGATTTAGGGGATATTTTACTAAGTTTACTAGCTGCTTCAACGGCAAAGACTCATTTGACTATAAGTATTGATGGTGGTAATGATAAATTACAAGCTTTGGAAAAAGCAATATCCATAACTAAAGGTGTAGACGTTTTAATTGAGAATGAAGAGCAATTTATAGCCGATATGGATAAATTTGAGCGGGTACGAACCTGTACAGCTAATTTATCGGATGCTATTTTTGCGAGAGCTGCTAAATTAGGAAAACATATTGCAACTCATAAACCTTTAGTTGAAGGACGTTTAGAATTGCTTCATTACCTGAAAGAACAAAGTATTGCTTTTGAATACCATCGTTACGGAAGTATTTTTGACGAAAATAAATAGAATTATATAATTTTTTACTGTAAGAGCATATTATATATGCTCTTACAGCTTTTTTGTCTATCTATTAGTTGTTTACGATCATAATATACGTCCAATATTCGCCTCCAAAGATAGCGTATTTGGGGTTGATGTATATTGACATCCTCATTATGTATTCGTCCCAATGTCCGAGTGTATGTTCCATCTTGTAAGCGAATGGTACATACCGATCGCCTATTTTTAGTTTGCAATACGCTACTCCGTCCCATTTTTCTGAATGATGGTTACCGCCTGTAGGCGAACCTATACCCGAAAACAAAGAAGAGAATCCCGAATTATAGTCTATTTTTCTGAAATAATCAAAACTGAGTATTCCATTCGCTTTAGTAGCAGGGCATTCTTTAAAAATAAGTAAGCCATCATAAAATGTACTCTCGTAATAGTCAGAAGGATTCATGGATGGCAAATCAGCCGACTTCGCAGCTAAGTGGATATTGGCAAAATCCTGTTTGTTTTTATATGGTTCATTATCGGAATAATCTTGTGTAGAAAAGTCCAATTTGCATGAATACCAACCATCGTCTTTGTGTAAGACACATATATTATTCCAGAAAAATTCTACATAATCTGCTTCGTAGTACAATGGAGCAAAGGTTTTGCGGGTCAACACACCATCGATCGTATTATAGGCTTTGTGCGTAGTGTCGCCTGTTGTAATCCAGTCAGAATACGCCTCTATTCCTAGTAAATAGCGTCCACGTTGATACATGTTTTCCGGACAATTAAGTGAGTCAATTAAGTGTCCTAATGAGTCAATGCGATAACAGAAATACTCGTCCCAAGCCTTTGTTGTAATAATAAGGTTATGCGTCAATGAATCAGTAAATATCTCGGATATAGACCCGTCAAGTGCCTTTATTGTATATTTTGTAGTTACTGTATCATTCAGATAGAGGTATTCCTTATATTGCGAAGGTACTTTCGTAAAGGAAAAAGTGTTAACGATGATACTTTTGTAGTCGTAAAAAGCCGAAGATAAGAAAAAAGCAATGGCAACGACTACGCAAGTCAGTGTGATGAAATACTTTTTAGGATTTTTAGATTTAGTAAATCCCCAATAGACAGCAATAAAAAGTGATACTATCGTGATGATCGGAATGACGATTAGTATAATAAAGAATCCTTCCATATTATTTTGTTTAATGTAAAAAGGACTCAAATTAATTTGAGTCCTTTTTTATATCTGATAGATTGATCAATAATTAATTATTGATCAATGAGAATAGTTCTTCTGCGGCATCACGGGGACCGTCCTTGCTGCGTCCGTCGATAGCTAGCGATGTATGGATTTCTCCAATTTGTACACCGTTATCTTTCATATCCTTGAAGTACTGACGTACCAAGACTTCTGTTTCTTCACGTTCTTGTACCGGTCCGAATGGGTTGGCAAAATACGATTTTACAAGACCTTTTTCAGTCGTAGTACCTTTTGCTTTACGTGCTCCGTCTTCAAAAATACCGATGGCTTTATCCAAGTCATCATAGAATACAATCTTTTTCTCAGCATCTTCGTAGTTATTAGCATATAGCATAATATCTACTTTGTAGCCTTTAGAAATCACTTCGTATGTAGAGATTGGGATAGTTACACGAGCATTGATCTTATCAGGATTGGTATAAATACCTCTGTCTAATTGTTCGTAAGCATAAGCAGGATCAAGGTCGTCAATACGGACAAATGCTCCGATTTCAGTTCCGTATCCTTTTATAGAGCCGTCCACTTCTTTATTCAGGAATCCCATATCGTCAAAAATAACACGCATATGACGGATATAGCTTTCGTTCAAAGTCCGGAATGCTTCCAAGCTTTCAGATTTTCCTGCACCGCTATCACCCATAATGATGATATTCGATTCATTTCCATTCTTCAATACAATGTTTACCATTGCACCGTGAATAGGTAATCTGTTGAATTCTATTTGTTTTACGTTGTGAAGTGTTAATAACATCTTCTTCATGTAGCCAAAATAATCGATATCGTCACAATAGTTTGCGTATCCGATCAGGATATCGTTTTTCTTGTCTTTATAATAGAATGTACGTTTTTCTTCGTGTCCGTCAGGATATCCGAAAACATAGATGATATCTGGTTTTTTGCCAATATATTCGCTTTCTTTTGCAAGTTCGAATAGATTAGACAGACCAATACCATGAGCCATGAAATCTTTATGGAAGTATACAAATGTAAGCATGATACCTACTTTTGCAGGGAACACAAACCAATCGTCTTCATTGAGAACGATGTTTTCCAGTGGGTTTTGAGAATGTTCCTGAAAAATACCATCACGAGTATTTCGTTTAGTGTAAGTGATAAAAGGAGGACGTATTACAACTGTACTGATAAATGGTATAGCAGCCAGTCCTTTGTATTCGATAGGGCAGTTCCAATTAACATCATTAAGGGTTAATGAGGCTGTTGCTCCAACTGTTTTTTGACGGTATACACGTTGTTCGAATCCGTTTACAGTTTCGGTTATTCTACGGGCAGTAGTAAGTACCAGGTCGTTAAACAAATCATTTGCTTGGATAAAACGAACATTTTGCAGACCGTCTCCTAAGCTCGAATTGCGAACGATAGAGTATCTTTCAAGATTTTTCCAGAATTGAATCAATAGGTCTATCAGTTCTATAAACAGATCTTTATCAGCAAAAAAAGCAGTATACTTATTGTCTACTTCTATTACTTCTTCTATTTTGAAAACAGTTAATAATTTGAATGATTCGATAAGTGATTCGATCAGGTCTTCATCCGTTTTGAAACTTTTGATATAGTGATCGTATATGATAGGATCGTCTTTTTTTATTTTTTGGATGAACGCTTCTACAACCCGTTTAAAACCGTAGCTACTTAGCAACTTTTGTTTAGTATCACAGTATTTTAGGGTAAAATTTATCATCGCTTTATCACGCGATAGGGTGAATTCATGTAGCATATCTTCTCTTACTCTTTGATTATTAATATTTGTAAATGATATCTTTTTGTTTAGCGTAGTTAGCAAAGTTAAAAAATAATTCAGACTAATTGTAATAAAGGGTATATTTATCTTTTCTCTTTTTTGTTAAAAAAGCTTTCTTTTATTATTTTTTATGAGGTATTGATGTAAACTATTAGGACTCATTGTCTGTTTATTATAGTATATGTTTCTTCATATTAAACCATAAAATTATGAACTCAAAAATTGAACAAATTTTAGGTGATTCTGCATCTTATTTATTGAACCACACTAGCAAAACAATTGACAAATCGCTTATCCATGTACCCGGTCCATCTATTATTGATGATATTTGGATTAATTCGGACAGAAATATTCAAACGCTGAATAGTTATCAATCCCTTTTGGGACATGGTCGATTGGCTAACACCGGTTATCTTTCCATCCTGCCTATAGATCAGGGTATCGAACATACAGCAGGTGCCTCATTTGCACCTAATCCTTTATACTTCGACTCGGAGAATATTGTGAAACTGGCTATAGAGGGAGGTTGTAATGCTGTAGCTTCTACATTCGGGGTACTAGGATCTGTTGCCCGTAAATATGCACATAAGATTCCTTTTGTAGTAAAAATCAATCATAACGAATTATTGTCGTATCCTACTACATACGATCAGGTTTTGTTTGGAACGGTTAAAGAGGCTTGGAATATGGGAGCTGTTGCAGTAGGTGCCACTATATATTTTGGCTCCGAAGAGAGCCGCAGGCAATTAGTTGATATTGCCAAAGCTTTTGAATATGCTCACGAATTGGGTATGGTAACCATTCTTTGGTGCTACTTGCGTAATTCGGCATTTACAAAAGATGGGGTAGATTATTCTGCTGCTGCTGATATGACGGGTCAGGCCAATCATTTGGGAGTAACTATAAAAGCGGATATTGTAAAACAAAAGCTTCCTACAAATAATGGTGGTTTTACAGCTATTAAGTTTAGTAAAACTGATCCTAAGATGTATTCTGAGTTAACTACCGATCACCCGATTGATTTGTGCCGATATCAGGTTGCTAATGGATATATGGGCCGTGTTGGTTTAATTAACTCCGGTGGTGAGTCTCATGGAGCCTCAGACTTGAAAGATGCTGTATACACAGCTGTAGTTAATAAACGTGCCGGAGGTATGGGGTTGATTTGTGGGCGTAAAGCGTTCCAAAAACCGATGAAAGAAGGTATTGAATTATTGAATGCTATTCAGGATGTTTATTTAGATAATAGCATTACTATTGCTTAAGGTGTTTCTTGTAGTTTCAGCAAATAAGCAATAAAAAAGGAGGTTATTCACTGTGAATAACCTCCTTTTTTATTGCTTATAATCTTTATAACGATGCTGTTGTTGTATATGACGACAAAATACTGCTTTGAGCCAGATACTTTTGGTCATCTGCATAAATATATAGAAGAGTACCTCCCTTTATTGTATTGATGATCGGTTTGCTTAATGCTTGGGGTAGTGCTGGACACCCCTGACTTCTGCCTAACCTCCCCGAAGCTATGACCGACGGGTTGGAGTAGGGTGCACCATGAATAACAATTGCCCGTTCTTTAGCACGGTCATTAATTCCTTTTTCCAAACCGTTAAGTATTAAAGAATAACCGTTTTTACCCTGATAAGTACTTTCGGTTAAATAAAAACCTAACGAGCTTTTATACGAGCCGTTTTCATTGGAGAATGAAGTTGCATAATTCTCACCGCTGTTTCTTCCGTGTGATACTAATGATGAGAACAGCAGTCTTTTCTCTTTCATATCCAGTACATAGAGACGTTCTTGAGTTGAAGGTTTACTGAAGTCAATCAAAGTAATAATATTTCTGTTTTTTTCCTCAATTTTGTTATAACCTATATATGCTTGTTCAAAAGCGGCATAGTTAACGATATTTTCCAAGTGCATATCGTTGTAGAGTTTTTCACATTCAGAGGTTACGGAAACAAATGGTATGGTGGCTTTCTCTTTTGTATTCGAATAATAATTTATAGGAATAAAAAAAAGTAAAACGTACATTATAATTTTTTGCATATTTAAAACTAAGTATAAGTAACGTAAACTATCTATTACTACATTTTGTCGTGAAATGTTAGAGGCTGTAATCTTTTGAAGACTTTAATAAATTAAGTCTTTGATATTAGCGGTCACAAAGTTACATTATTTATATGAGAATAAAAGTTAAGTTTTCAATCAAAAATAAAAACTATAGTTTGCTCTGTGGGTGCCCAATCGTAAATGAATTTTGCATGAGAGGTAGCATTCCTTACACACATATGTGAACGTGGGGTTGTGCCAAGTGATGAACTGAATTCGATAAGTTTAGTGCTTGGAGCATTTACGGGTACCCCATGTATGTAACCACCATTGGAAAAGCGGCTTGCGTAGGGAGCGAATCCTCCTGTTTCCTGTGATCCATCTACCAGATAAACCATTTTAGATTTTTTCTCCTGAACAACAAAGATACCTTGAGGGGTTTCTTGCATATGAGGAGGTTTATGTAAACCTGTTGTGGCAGGATTCATACTTCTGACAAGCCATTTGTCTCCCTCTTTTTCCATTGTTGCTATATTCTGATTGGTGAGATCCACAAAAATAGCTTTCCTGAAAACGATAGTATCATTTACCTGTTTAATGTATTTTTTCGGTACAAGCCATTCGCCCTCCATATCGATGGTTGCAATTTTCACTAAACGGCTCGAATCATTCTTTATTAACTTTACCAGTGAACCGTCTCTACCGTATATTTCGGCAACAGCAGAATCGGTAGGGAGAAATAAGGGTACCGATTGGTATCTTTCGACCCCAAGAGTATCGGAAATACGTTTATATGAGTCCCTTTTATATACTTTTACAAGGGGAGCCTCTCCATTCTTATTTTTGTAATTTTGCAAAATAGCCCACGAAGCCGATACTGATTCTATGGAATCGAGTAGGGCTAGTCGCTTGCGTATTTTATCCCATTGAAATACTCTGACAGTATCTTTGTATGGATAGGTGTCTTCCAATGTATGTTCATCGTAAAGTAAAGCTTTTTCTATTTCTATCTTATCTGGGTCAAAATGTATAGCTTTGGGTTCTTCAACTACTAAAGAGTCCTTCGATTGGGAATCAACCAAAGAAGATTCTTGTGTTTTTTCATTACAAGAATTAAAAATAAAAATACTGAAAAGTAATACTATAGTGGCTATTTTCATTATGACTGTCCGAATTTCTAGGTTTGTAAATATTAACCTTGTTTTATACTACAAACAAAAAAGAGAATGTTATTGTTCCCTAAAAATTGCAATATAGTTAAAATTGTTAATATCTGAGGTGTCTGTAAAAGAAAAGCCAAGAAAGAAAACTGTTATGACAGAATTTCATTCTTGGCTTGGTGGTCTATGAAAATGAAGAACGTTAAAGTGAAATAGTATATTCTCCTTCATAGAAGAAATTACCATTAATGGTCTTTTGGGTTTTATCCGGCATTTTTATGTTTATTTCGTATAATCCTTCGACTGCAATAATCCGCGTTATATGCGATTTATAGTTGATCTTTTTAATGATCACCTTTCCGCTTACTTTTTTATTCTTTATATTTTTATCCATATCAATAAAATAACCATTTAGAATCTTGAAAGTACCAATGTCCTCAGTCTGATCCATCTTTTCCCATTTAAACTGTATTTGTGTGTTTTTTTTCTGACTACAAAAGTTATATATGATCGAAGGGGAAGTTATCGAAACAGTGATGTCAATAGTCATACTGTCTTTAATATTAAACGATTTACCTTCCATCGTATACTGCAAATGATTGGTATTCTTGTTGTTTATGGTGGATTGCTGTTTGCTTTGACTCGAAACATTTTGTAGAAGTAATACAACAAAAAGAATAGCTAGTGTAGTTCTCATAATTATTTAATTTGTCATCAGTTAAGTTATTCTTATTTTTTGGGGTTTGTGTGCCTACACTAGCTATTCAATTCATCCTTCTCACTTTACTTATATAGAAAACGACACGACCTGTTTTATCTGAAAATTTTATTGGTTTGGTTGCTTTAATTTGACAAGCTTGTATCAACTATTTAAGTTTGATATTTATAGAGTACAAATTTATCTTCTTTATTTGTGGTTTTAGTTCTCGAAAAATGTATAAACATTCATAATATTGGTATATTTTATGCTGTTTTCCATAATTGTTGGATAATAGGGAGAAAAAAAGAGCTTATCATTCGATAAGCTCTTGTATATTATTAGAATTCCGAGAATCATTCTTCAGATATCTTTTCAAATATTTCTTTGTCAGGATTCCATTCAAAATCAAATCCTCGGCGAGAAGCTAGAATGTCTTTAACTTCCGGTTTCCATTCCACAACAGCCGATAGGTCTTGTGTAATTGTATTGATCGGATTATCCAGATAATCTTCATCTTCATCACCATATAAGAAACGCCATCCGCTATCGATTTTTATTTCAGAGTTTTCGCGATAACAATACCCTATGTAATTGTTATCAATGGCTCTCTGAGTGACAAATGCATATTTTTGCATGTCAGTATAATCTTTTATTGAGGGATCATCCCAATTTTCATCATTGTGCATAAGTCTATTTTTTATATTTTAGATGTGAATTTATTTTATAATCGGTTACTGGTGCTTATCAAAAGTAGAAAGGCTTGTGTTCTTCTTACTCGAAGTTGAATGTAAGGGTTATCATTCTTGATTTTGCAGAGTTTAAAGCTTCAGTATAAATTAAGAGTGATTTATCAGTAAGGTCAGACCTGTCTTTTTCTAATATGTCTTTTAATCCAAATGAGAATCTGAGTTCAGGACTTAGTTTAAACAATGGAAAATAGAGATTACAACCTAAACCTATTTCAATACCATAGTCTACATTATTGAGCTTTATCACAGGTTCTTTTTGCCCACCGATTTGTGTATTAATAAAACCTCCTGCTAATACATAAGGGCGTATGTTGTTCAATCGTTCCGAATTGAAGCGCATATGTATGGGGAGTGATAAATAATTATTCCTTATTGATGTTTCAAAGTTCTTATGCTTCTCATTCTGCTCTCTGAAAACGAAACGTTTCTCTCCAAAATTAAGAGTCGGTACAATTCTCAAATTCATATACTGGTTGATATACCTGTCTGCAATGATACCTACACTCAGTCCTGGGGAGTAGGAGGGGATTTCTGAAAACCAGACGCTGTTATCCGCCTGAACAGTTCCCGAATGGGACAAAATGAGATCCTGTGTACTTAAACCAACAGTAAACCCTAAGTGAAATAATTTCTGATCAGCATAAGGTTGGTTTTTGACCTTTTGTCTTTGAGCGAAAACATTACTTCCATAAGTGATTAACAGACAGATAAGAATTATATATTTATTGCAATTTCTCAAAATAATATACTTTTAGGTAAATGTCATCTCAGGATGTTGATGTCATCTTGAGTGTTCTGACTTTGGATCTGTAAAATTAAGCAGAAATTATAAATAATCACTTTTTTTGAGATCAATTATTTATAAGATTGTTTATTAGAGTCTTAACCTATTGGTGTATATATTTATATCGACAAAATGTATATTGAATTAGTATTATCTAACAGATTAATATTTGAATAGAAAAAAAAAGACTATATCTTTGTTAAGTCATATAGAAAAGTAAGTATTAACATAAAAGTATTAAAGTCATGGCTTATGTAATTAATGAAGATTGTATTGCATGCGGTACTTGTATCGACGAGTGTCCTGTAACTGCAATTTCAGAAGGAGAAATTTATGTGATTGATCCTGATACATGTACAGATTGCGGCACTTGTGCTGATGTATGTCCTACAAGTGCAATCAGTCCAGCATAATTTGCTGAAAAAAGAATAAAAAAGGGGCTACATTGTAGTCCTTTTTTTATTAGTAACTATATGATTAAATTTTTTTATTAATAAATTAAATAACAAAAGGTCTGAGACCTAAATTGAAAATAAGAGATGAGTTTAATAGAAGATCTAAATTGGCGTTATGCCTGCAAACGCATGAACGGCAAAAGCTTAGAACAAGATAAATTAGAAACGATATTGGAGGCAATACGTTTGGCTCCTACTTCGATGGGGATGCAGATATTTAAAGTATCTGTAATTACTGACCCAAAAGTAAAGAATCAGATTTGGGAAGAGGCAGCTCCAAGACAAATGATGATAAAAGGATGTTCGCATTTGTTAGTATTTTCAGCATACACAAAGTTAACCCAAGATGATGTAAATGAATATATCGATCATCTGGGAGCTGTAAGAAATATTACAGGCGACAGGTTAGAGGAATATAGAACTAAATGGAGCTTTTTGCTAGGAATGTCGGAACAGGAAATTTTCGAATGGTCGGCTCGTCAAACATACATTGTGATGGCTTATGCTTCAATAGCAGCAGCTACGCTTAGAGTCGATTCAACACCTGTTGAAGGCTTCAATGCTTCACGGGTGGATGAAATACTTGGCTTGCCTGATAAAAACTTGAGATCGACACTATTATTCCCTCTGGGATTCAGAGATACTAACGAAGATCATTTAGCCGATACACCTAAAGTAAGAAAAGAGAATAAAGATTTATTTATCTTTTAAAGTCTAAACTGTCTTCTTGTTCGAGATAAATATAGATTTACAGAAAAACGAGGATTGATTATCTTCGTTTTTTTATTTAGCCTGGATGCTTGTTGATAAAGTAGTCTGTCTTTCATTATATTTTTATTAACTTTGATATAGTAAGTAACAGAAAATATTTAAAATTTGCAGCAGGTTATAGCTGTTTTGCTTACCAAAGCAACATATAGTTCTGAGAACTTAAACTAGTATTGAATGCAAAAAAAGAGGATACTTATATTTAATGACTGCTTTTATATGGGGGGAACTGAAATTCTCCTTGTAAATTTATTGAATCATTTGGTTGAGAAAGAGTGTCTGATAACACTTTTGCTTCCTAATCCATCTGAAAAGAATACGTTGTTG
Organism: Dysgonomonas sp. HDW5A; assembly: GCF_011299555.1. Classification (NCBI taxonomy): domain Bacteria; kingdom Pseudomonadati; phylum Bacteroidota; class Bacteroidia; order Bacteroidales; family Dysgonomonadaceae; genus Dysgonomonas; species Dysgonomonas sp. HDW5A. Next base: position 3,550,766 of record NZ_CP049857.1, read on the forward strand.
GATAGAGTATCTCCCAAAGTACCTATTAAATATATTTTTCAAAAAGAACTAACAGGATTCAAAAAAGTCTTGTATAAAAATATATTGATATTTTATCCCCGACTTTATGCCCGATTGGTTGGGTTTAAAGAAAGTGATTATGATGAAATTGTCTGCTTTAAGGATGGGTTCTATTCTATATTGTTCAGTAAATTGAAGTTGCCAAAATATCTCTGGATACAAAATCATCCATTTGAAAGAGATTATACCAGCCATAAATTGAAGGAGTGGTTGTCGTATACTTTAAATAGATTTCAGATTAATCGGATGAATCGTTCATTTGGTAAATACGATGAAGTAATATGCGTTTCAGATTCCTCTAAAGAAAGCTATATAAAGCTTTATCACGGAGGAAAAGCAAATAGGGAGATAAGAGTATTGTATAATGCCTTAGACCTCTCTAGCATTGCCTTACGTGCAGAAGAACCGGTTGATTTGGAGCTATCTCCAGGAATTAATTTTATAACTGTTATTCGATTGTCTTATGAGAAGACGGTAGATCGGATTATCTTAGCTGCTGATCGGTTAAGAGCAGAAGGTTATACATTCAATTGCCTGATATTAGGAGATGGAGACGAATTTGATAAATTACAGAGTCTGATTGCAGAGTACAAACTAAATGATAGAATACAGATGCTAGGACGGGTTTCAAACCCTTTTCCGTATATGAAACGATGCGACTGGTTCCTTTGCCCTTCTTCGCGTGAAAGTTTTGCATTGACCTTGCTCGAATCTACAGCTTTGGGTACTCCTGTTGTTACTACTGAATGTGGAGGCCCCGAAGATGTTATAGAAAGGGGTAAATATGGCATCCTTACAGAAAATAGTGCTGAGGGCGTTTATCTGGGAATGAAAAAAGTATTGGATGACCCTTCATTGCTCCCATATTTTGTTTCGAAAACCGACGAGTGTATGAAACGTTTCGATTATAAGAAATGGTTAAATGAAGTTGACAGCATTTTAAAAGTATAAAAGTCTTACGATTTTTCTATTGATTTTACACCGTTCTTCTTTAGATAATATTTGCACCATTGATTGATGCCACACTCATCACATTTAGGACTTCGAGCAGTGCATACGTATCTTCCGTGTAATATAAGCCAATGATGTGCTATTGATAAAAGCTTGCTTGGAATATTTTTAACGAGCTCTCTTTCGGTATCCAATGGATTTTTGGAATTGTTAGTCAAGCCAATTCTATTCGATACCCTGAATACATGTGTGTCTACTGCCATAGCAGGTTTATCGAAAGCTACTGAAAGCATTACATTGGCTGTTTTACGTCCAACCCCTGGTATCGACTCCAGTTCTTTTAGAGTATTGGGTACTTCTCCTCCAAATTCAGTTATAAGCTTTTTCGCCATCCCCAGTAAATTTTTTGCTTTATTATTGGGGTACGACACGCTCTTTATATATTCATAAATTTCCTCCTGAGAAGATTCTGCCATAACTTCAGGGGTAGGGAAGGCTTCAAATAACGCCGGAGTTATCATATTTATCCTTTTATCTGTGCATTGTGCTGAAAGAATAACAGCAATCATTAGTTGATAATGGTTATCGTAATGTAATTCGGTTTCTGCTACAGGCATATTCTTTTGAAACCATGCTATAATATTTTCGTATCTTTCTTTTTTAGTGATCATTTCTTCTATGTTGTATTGTTAGTGTCATAAAATGTGTTTATCAGTTTTCTGAAACCTTTATGACCATTTCTCCCACACAAAAATAATAAATATTCGCAAGACATTCTAAAACGAATAGAGGGTATCTATTTAGACACCCTCTATTTTATATCGAAGTAGTATTATTCTTTAATTAAAAGAATTTTACTCTGTTATCCACTACGTCCATTTTGTCTTTAAGTGCAGGCATTGCTTGAGACATTACTCTGTACATATTTTGACTGTTAGCAGTTTGTTTGAATGATGCTAGATTAAAGTCTTTACTTTGATCTACTTTGTTTACTACCGTTAAAGCTAGTACTCCATTTTCACCTTTAACAGGTCCATTGAGTTTATTAACTTCTCCTAGTTCCGAATATACATTCAGAGCATATTCTCTACCGATACCCAAGATATTAGGTGTATTGAATGTAACAAACTTAACAGTATCAATTTTAGTACCTATAGCTTCAGCATATCCATTAAGTGACGATATGTTTTTAGCTTTAAGGTCAGCAATCATCTTTTCTGCTTTTTTATCCTTAACCAACTCAGCTTTTAATACATCTTTAACTTCAGATACAGGAAGGAAGCCTTGAGGTATTTTAGTGTCGATAAGAGCTATAATTTTATAATCAGAAAGATCGAATTTCTTAACAGACCCTACTTTTTCATTAAATGCCCAAGTAATAACCTGACGTGATCCGTTTATTTGATTGATATTAGGGTATGATCCTGAAATAAGAGAGTTTGCTACAACATCGTATCCTTTTTCTTTTGCTGCTTTTACAAAATTTTCAGCATTTCCGTTTTGTGTAACGAACTGAGCCAACTCATTATCTAAAGTTATTAGAGTTTGATCGCTTACCGATACCGGCATTTGAATCAAAGCTAACTTATATTTAGTTACAGGTTGAGTTCTTTCTTCAACTTGAAGAATTTGGATTTGTCCTTGCAGGTTTAATTTTGTGATTTCACCAACAGGTGCTTTGAAAGCAGCATCAACAAACTCTTTTCCAGCCGATGCTAGTTGAGATTCGGTAACCCAGCCAATTTCTCCTCCATTTGATTGAGGGAATAATTCATTTGCTACAACGTCGAAAGCTTTTCCTTGTTTAATAACGCTGATGATACTATCAGCTTTACTGTTTGCAGCTAATTTATCAGCTCCTTCGGGAACAAGAATCATTCTCAGTTTAACCGAATCGGCAGCAGCTGCACGGTCGATAAGTTTATATATTCTGAATGCATCATTATCGCGTATTGGACCATAAATGTCGCCAATAGAAGCCGATTTAACGAATGTAGCTTCTTCTGCTGATAAATTCTTTTCAGAAAAGAATACATCTTGATAAGGAACTTCCGAATAGTCTGCAACAACCAGAGCCGGATTAGCAGCTTCTGCTAATTTTACACGAGCTGCAGCAGCCTCTTTTTCTACCTCTGCAAAATCGCTCTCACTTGGAACGATTTGTTTAGTAAAGTAAGAGATTTTTCTAAGCTCCTCTGCTGTTTTGAAATTATTCTTGCGATCATTATATAATTTCTCTATTTCTTTATCTGTAACTGTTACAGTAGAATCGGGTATCGAAGAGTATCTCTCGATTACATATGCCATGTCTGAAGTCGATTTAGCTGCATCGCTATTTGCTTTGGCTTCTGCATCGTTTACTAAAATAGCGCTAGCTAAAAGAGTATTGTATTTTTCTTCAAGACGTTGGTATTTTACCATGTTTTGGATCGTTTCCCAAACAGACTTCAGATTTTCCAATTGAGCTTGTTGGTCTAGAGGAACGGTTTTAGCATCTGTGCTTACCAATGTTACAAATTGAGTAAGTGCTGCCTGACTGAATTGTCCTGTTTGAGGATCAACAAAAATTGGTATCTGACGCAATACAGGAGAAATATTTGCTCCGAATATTAAATCATGAAGTTCAGTTTCAGAAACATTTAACCCCAAAGTTTGTGTTTGTTCATTAAGCATCAGTTCTTTCACCATTTGCTCATATACAAATTCTCTGATTTGTGCATTGGTGTTTTCATCTAAGGAACTTTGTCCACTGATCAACTTTTGGAAGTTTTCGAATTCTGTAACTCTTTTGTGATAATCTCCGGTTGAAACAACCTCTCCATCTACAGTGAAAGCCTTATCTCTCTGTCTATTGATAAATGAAGTCAATTCATTCCATGGAAAAATAAAAGCCAACAGTGCAACGGCTATTACCCCGATAAGCAATCCGGCTTTATTTCTAATTTTCTGTAATGCAGCCATTTAAAGGAACTATTAAATTTTTATTATTATTGTTATTTATTTTTTTAAATAATTTTAGCGAGCGAAGATAGTAATTTTAGCTTGAAAATCAGTTTAAATAGCAAAAAATATGAGCCTTTATGAGGCTTGGATTGATATTTGTCATTTTGTACTGTTTATTAAGATTTAAGTATTGTCTAATTTCCCATGTTGTACTTTAATGAATATTATGTTTATTAAAGTACAATAGAGTTGTATTAGTTTTGAGGTTCTGTATTTTGTTTATCCTCAAAATAAATATCAGTATCATGAGGTCTGAATATTCTATATTGAGTCATATTCAGATTAGACTCGAATCCAATACCTTTTAGCATTAGCTTTTCTGGCCTTTTTATTTCAATATACTTGTCTGAATAAAATTTTTGTTCTTTCTCATCCCAAAAAAGCTCATCTGTACTGAATGTTTCACCTTGAATGTTTTCAATAAAAACATTGCCTTTGAGTCTCCAAAGTTTTCGCAATGTAAAATTCCATGCCGTATCGGCTATTAAACTCGTTTGTTTCTGGAAAGAAGTGTCGAATTGTTCTACATAGATTCCTTCCGGAAAATACCAGTGAGGATCTTTTGCATTTTCAAAGAACTCCCAATCTTTAGTAATCAGTTTGTATTTTATCAATCCCGAATCAGAGATAAGCATCGTAACACTATCGTCACGCATGCTAGGCATAGTTTCATTATCTAAAGGAGCATTTACATACTCTTTTTTGTCACTGCCACATGATATTAATAAACAAAGAATTAGGATACCTAGTGGCAGTATCCTAATACTTTGTTTATACTTTTTGATAAAATTCGGTTTGTTTGTGAGCATTTTTACAAATACTGAGGTCTTAGGTCTGTTTAATATTTTATACCCTTAAATAATATTATATTGAAACAATACTTATTTTATCTAAGTTTATTTTTCATAAACCACAATTCATTGATGCAAACGCCTACTGATATTCCAAAATATTGTTCTCTTATCAGGTTTGTTTTATTTGGATTTAGGCTTCTGTACTCAAAGTTTATATTGATGTATGAGGTTCTTCCCGAGTATACTACATCGCGTATTGGAAGACCAACACCTAGGGTTGCACCATATTCTTTATAACCTGAAATTTCGCCCAGATCATTTTGAACATTAACATAAGAGTTACTATAGTTTAGACCACCTCTGAATTTTACCCTTTTAATGAAGGCTCTGTCTCTGGGGTCTATAGTATATTCAATTCCGGTGTTGAAGCGCCATACATTATTGAAGCGGTCATCTTTATTCATACCATCATCCATATGCTCAGAATAACGCACATTGGACCAGTTTTGATATGTTACGTCAGCACCAACAGTAAGGCGTCTGTCGTGATTCCATGTAAAACCTAATCCGTATGTACTAGGTAAATCTGCATGAGCATCGCTGCCGGTAAATTGTGTTGTGTCTCCGGAAATAACTGTTCCACTAGAGTTTATGTCATTTTTGATTCTTTCAATTTTACCAGTTCTACTCACTTTCGGTGAAAATACAGCACCTAGTACTAAGTGATCTTTAGCATTTAGAGGTAAAATATATTGTGCTCCCAAATCAAATTTGAGAGAGTTCATCGTTAACTTATTTAATGCGTATTCTGTATTGGCAGAAGGTATACTTGTAATTGATATATTCCGTGTGTATTTTGTGTTTCCGAAAAGAAAAGAAACATTACCTCCGACCGATAAATTTTTGATTGGTTCATATGCTAAACCTAAATAGACTTGGCTAAAATTGCCCGAGCCCGTGAATGTTCTTGTAGTAGATAGATTGTTAGTTGTTTCTTGTGTACCAAATTGATATCCGACCGAAGAGAAAGGAAGTACTCCGAAACTCATACCTAATTTCTTGGCAACGCGAAACTGCATGGCAATATAATCTAAGCCGCCATTATTATCTGTTTGAGTATTATTACCTTCGGTAAAACGTGATTTGACATACGAAACGCCCATGTCATATATAAAGGTCAGAGAATCTGTACTTGTATAAGATGCAGGATTACCAGGATTAGCATCTAAGCCTCTTACCCCATAAGTTATCCCTCCCATCGCTCTTGATACTCCTATGGACTGGTTATTAAGCACTCCATAACCATATCTGCTATATGGTGAGTCTGTATTTTGTCCCACTACGGGAATAAGGAAAGCGACAAGACTTGCCGTAAGCAATAATTTTTTATATCCCTGCATTATGTAAATATTCAAAAATAAACTTTTGTTCTTTCATTTTTAGTTCTGCAAATGTATTATTTTTTAGTTGAGAATTTTATGTCTTTGTTGGCTCTACCCTCATTTTATTGCAAAATTTGCATATCTTAACTTTAAAGTATTGACTTGGACTTCGCTTTCAAAAATTGTTATACATATTTATAGATTTTATTTTTTAATAAAATCATTTTTTTTACTTGATAAATGAATCTGATTGTATTTTAGTATCTTTGCCCCTTGGATATATGATATATATGAGTAAGACAGTTGATTTAGTAAAAACAAAGTTTCACGATTTTTTTAAACTCGTAGAACCGATAAAAGATATTGCTTATTTTCTCTTCCTCTTTCTTTTTTTTGAATTAATATGGAAGCTTTCTGTACACGAAGCTAACGATGGAGAACAACTGATTGTACTAGGAAAGGATGTAACAGACTATATATATCCCATTTGCTTATGGACTGCACAATTTACTCACTATATTATCCACAATATCTTTGGTTTTAGTAATTTTAAAATAGATGATCTGCTTATCTATTTTGATAATTCTCTAAAAATGAAAATTATATGGGGATGTACAGGAGTTAAGCAAATCTTATTATTTACTTTTATTTTAATTTGTTATAAAGGTCCTCCCAAGAAAAAACTGGTATTTATACCAGTATCTATATTACTTCTTTTTATTGTAAATATTCTCAGGCTTATAATCTCTGCTTTTCTTATTAAGGGAGGTTTTCCTGATTGGTTTATTCCTGTAAATGAAAGCCTTAATCATCTCAAATGGGATGGTTCCCCTCAGACTTACTGGCAATTTTATAAAGATTGGTACTATTTCTTTCATGATGGTTTTTTTAAATGGGTATATTACGATGGTGTAATGTTTTTGTTATGGTTGTTGTGGCAAGAGAAATTTAATTTGCCTTATCAACGTCATAAAAACAGTGTTAATACTTAAATCTTCATTTTTCTTTTTGCTTCTTTAATTCAAAATAACATATTATAAAACATGTTTTAGCCATCTGTGATTCTTTAGATGATTGAAAATGAGTATATTGATTTTTGTTTGCTTCGTATGTGTTCGCACACATGTGTTGTGCTTTTAAAAATCTATTGTATATTTGCTAAGAACCTTTAATTATTTAAAAACAATTCTGTGTCCGTGCACAAGAATTTTTAGATTAGCTTATATCTAATACTATGGAAGACAAGTCTATTATACGTATTGTCGATATTGCGAGATTAGCAGGGGTATCGGTTGGTACTGTTGATCGTGTTTTGCATAATCGAGGACGTGTATCCGAAGAAAAAAGAACCCAAATAGAGAAAGTCCTTAAAGAGATTAACTATGAACCAAACATGGTCGCTCGATTTTTGGCATCAAAAAAAGACTACACGTTTGCTGTTCTCATTCCATCTTTTACTAAAGGAGAATATTGGGAGCTGGTAACTAATGGAATAGACAAGGCCACTGCTGAATTAAAAAACTTTAATGTTGCAGTCGAATACTTTTTCTTTGATCAACAAGATGAATCTTCCTTTAATAAAACTGTTCAGGCTCTCGATCAGCGAGAGTTTGCAGGAGTTGTTATTGCTACTATTTTTGGTGATAGTGTAATTAAACTCTCCCGAAAACTCGAAGAAAAAGAAGCTCCCTATATTTATATTGATTCGGATATCCCCAATCAGCACAATCTGGCTTATTTTGGAGCCGACTCACATATGAGTGGCATTATAGCTGCTAAATTGATGATGAGAGAAATCGGAAAATCAGGAGATATTATAATCGGGAAAATTAAATATAAAGGAACCAGTAATTCTGTTCAGATGGAGACTAGGGAACAAGGGTTTACAGATTACCTGAATCAAAATGAGTTTTTGGGGCAGATTCATTATTTGGAAATTGATTCGGAATACTCCGAAAGTGTTTTACAAAGATTGAAAGATATCAGAGCTAATGTTGGTGATGAAGTAGGAGCGATTGTCTTTAATTCTCGAATATATGAATTGGTTGATCTTTTCAAAAAACACGGTTGTGGGGATAAAGTATTTAAACTGATAGGTTATGATTCTATCGAAAAGAATGTAGAAGCCCTTAAAAATGATCAGGTTTTGTTTCTTATATCTCAACGCTCCATGCAACAAGGGTATGACGCCATAAAGTCGTTAAGTAACTACTTATTATTCAGTAAAAGTATCAATAAGACTAATTTTATGCCTATTGATATTTTAATGAAGGAGAATATTGAATATTACAAAAACTATAAATTATAATACTATGAAAAACAACTTGTTTTGTATCGAAAACAAAGTAATTGTTATCACAGGCGGATGTGGTGTATTAGGTTCGGACATGGCTCAGTATTTAGCTAATCAAGGAGCTAAAGTCGTGATTTTAGATAGAGTAAAAGATAAAGGAGAGGAACTTGTTGCTAAAATAAAAAGCCAAGGAAACGAAGCCTTATTTCTTTCTACAGATGTATTAAATAAGCAGGTTTTAGAACAAAATAGAGATGAAATAATTAAAGCTTACGGTCGTATCGATGTTTTGGTGAATGCCGCAGGTGGTAATATGCCGGGTGCAACAATAGCACCGGATAAAACAGTATTTGATCTTGAAATAGATGATTTCAAAAAGGTTGTTGATCTGAATTTATTCGGGACAGCAATTCCTACTATGGTTTTTGCGAAAGCAATGGTTGATAATGGTGCAGGTAATATTATAAATATTGCTTCGGAATCGGCATTACGCCCATTAACCCGTGTTGTCGGTTATGGTGCAGCTAAAGCTGCTGTGGCAAATTTTACTAAATATATGGCCGGAGAATTAGCTCTTAAATTCGGAGAAAAATTCCGTGTAAATGCATTAGCACCGGGATTTTTTATTACAGAACAAAATAGAACATTATTAACTAATCCTGACGGTTCGTATACGGATCGTGCTAAAACAATATTGGCTCATACACCATTTAATCGTTTTGGCGAAGCTGACGAATTATTGGGATCATTGCACTATTTGATTAGTGATGCTTCGAAATTTGTATCAGGTACTATTCTTGTTATTGACGGAGGCTTTGACGCTTTCTCTATTTGATAATAATAACACATAACATAAATAATATGATATTAAGTGAACAAACATGGCGTTGGTACGGTCCTAATGATCCTGTATCATTGGCTGATATCCGACAAGCTGGAGCAACAGGTATTGTAACAGCTCTTCATCATATAAAAAACGGTGAGGTTTGGACTGTTGAAGAAATTGAAAAACGCAAACAAATAATAGAATCGGCAGGGCTAACATGGTCTGTTGTCGAAAGTATTCCTGTACATGAATTCATCAAAACACAGGAAGGAAACTACAAACAATATATTGAAAATTATAAAGAGAGCATTCGTAATCTGGCTAAGTGTGGGGTAATGATTGTTACATATAACTTTATGCCTGTATTGGATTGGACTCGTACGGATTTAGCATTTACTGTTGCCGATGGTTCTAAAGCTCTTCGCTTCGAAAGAGCCGCTTTCTTAGCTTTTGACTTGTGTATTCTGAAACGTCCCGGAGCAGAAAAAGAATACAGTGCTGCGGATATTGCAAAGGCAAAAGCTAAATTCGAAAGTATGACACAAGCTGAGAAGGATTTGCTTGTTCGCAATATGATCGCAGGGTTACCCGGTGCAGAAGAAAGTTTTACTCTTGAAGAGTTTCAAGTACAATTAGATAGATATGAGGGTATAGATGAGGATAGACTTCGCTCAAATCTGATAGATTTTTTAAAAGAAATAGCACCTGTAGCAGATGAAGTAGGAGTGAAGTTGGCAATACATCCCGATGATCCTCCCTACGCAATATTAGGTTTACCCCGTGTTTTAAGTACAGAACAAGATTTTTTGAAATTGATAGAGGCTGTACCAAATAAATCGAATGGACTTTGCTTTTGTACAGGATCGTTTGGTGTGAGAGCGGATAATGACCTTCCTAAAATGATTGTAAATCTTGGTGATAGAGTGAATTTTATTCACTTGAGAGCTACGCAACGAGATGCAGAGGGTAACTTCTATGAAGCTAATCATCTTGAAGGTGATGTTGATATGTATTCTGTAATGAGAGGTTTATTGGAAATACAGCAAAAACGAAAGATTTCAATCCCTTTCCGTCCCGATCATGGACATCAAATGATTGATGATTTGAATAAGAAAACAAATCCCGGATATTCTTGTATCGGTCGATTGAGAGGTCTAGCTGAATTGAGAGGTCTTGAAATGGGGATTGCTAAAACTCTATATGCAAATTAATCATTAACTAATTTCTAATACACATCCCACGCTATGAAAAAAGTAGTCACCTTCGGCGAAATCATGCTACGCCTGTCAGCCCCCGGCTATCAACGCTTTATCCAGTCCACTAACCTGAATGCCACCTTCGGAGGCGGCGAAGCCAACGTAGCCGTATCCCTGTCCAACTACGGCATACCCACCGACTTCGTAACACGCCTACCCAAAAACGACATAGCAGACTGGTGCATCTCAGACCTACGCAAATACAACGTAGGAACCAGCAACATACAAAGAGGCGGAGACCGAGTAGGCATCTACTTCCTCGAAACAGGAGCCGTAGCCAGAGCCTCCAAAGTAGTCTATGACAGAGCAAACTCAGCCATAGCCGAAATCAAACCCGGCATGATCAACTGGAGAGAAATCTTCAAAGACGCGCAATGGTTTCACTGGACAGGAATCACACCCGCCCTCTCACAAGGAGCCGCAGACGCCTGCCTCGAAGCCATCAAAATAGCCAATGAAATGGGAGTCACCGTATCCACCGACCTCAACTACCGCAAAAACCTGTGGAAATACGGTAAAACAGCCGACCAAGTAATGCCCTCACTCGTAGAAGGATGCGACATCATACTCGGAAACGAAGAAGACGCAGAAAAAGTATTCTCAATCAAACCCGAAGGCTTTGACGTAGCCCATACAGGCGGAGAAGTCAACGCAGCCGAATTCGAATCCGTATGCACCCAGATGATGAAGAAGTTCCCCAGAGCAAAAAAAGTAATCATTACCCTGAGAGGCTCCATCAATGCCAATCACAATACCTGGGGAGGATGCCTGTATTCGGATAAACTATACCAATCCAAACGATATGACATCAGTCACATTGTAGACCGTGTAGGCGGAGGAGATTCCTTTATGGGAGGATTAGTTTACGGACTGATTACTTACCCACAAGACGACCAAAAAGCCCTTGAGTTTGCAGTGGCAGCTTCCTGTTTGAAACATACTATTTATGGTGATTACAACTTAGTGACTGTTTCAGAAGTGGAGAACCTCATGAAAGGCGATGGTTCGGGTAGGGTATCTAGATAATGACAAAATATATAATCTAATACTTATTGAAATACACATCTTTACAGTAAGTAGATATGTAATGCCTTGAACGAATGACTTTTCAGAGTTTATAGATTACATATCTACTTTTTCCTATAAATAATTATATCAAATATTCAACAAAACGAACAAACATATGTCCCGATTCAGTCGTATAGAAGCCTGCCAGGCGATGGCACAAACAGGCATGGTACCCGTCTTTTACAACAAAGACCTGGAAACCAGTAAACAAGTAGTCAAAGCCTGCTATGACGGAGGCGTCAGAGCCTTCGAATTCACCAACAGAGGCGACTTCGCCCATGAAATCTTCGCTGAACTAGTCAAATGGTCCGCCCAAGCATGCCCCGATATGATACTCGGCATAGGCTCCATCGTAGACGCAGGCACCGCCTCCCTCTACCTCCAACTCGGAGCCAACTTCGTAGTAGGCCCCTTACTCAATCCCGACATCTTTAAAGTATGCAACCGTCGCCAGGTAGCCTACATACCCGGATGCGGATCCGTATCAGAAATAGGATACGCACAAGAAATGGGAGCCGAAGTAGTCAAAGTATTCCCCGCCGGAAACGTCGGAGGCCCCACCTTCGTTAAAAACGTAAAAGCACCCATGCCCTGGTCAAGTATCATGGTAACAGGAGGAGTAGAATCCACAGAGGAGAATCTCACCAAATGGATCGAAGCCGGCGTAACCTGCGTAGGAATGGGCTCCAACCTCTTCCCAAAAGAAGTAATAGCAGCAGGGAACTGGGCGGAAATAACCCGTATGAGTAAAGAAGCACTGGCCATCATAGCCAAAGCAAGACAAAAATAAGGTTGACCTTATTGATACTTTTATTTACACCCTATTGTTAGATGAATAACAAAAAGGTCTTAGACCTTAAACCTTTAAATACCTATAAATGAATACACCTAATCAACCCACACAAAAAATAACCAACTACAGGTGGACCATCTGTGCCATGTTATTTTTTGCCACCACAATCAATTATCTGGACAGGCAGGTACTCTCCCTGACCTGGAAAGACTTTATCGCCCCCGAGTTTCACTGGACAAACAACGATTACGGTAATATCACCGCTTTGTTTTCCATCTTCTACGCCCTGAGCATGCTCTTTGCAGGCCGCTTTATCGACTGGATGGATACCAAGAAAGGATTCCTATGGGCAATCGGTATCTGGTCGCTGGGAGCCTGTTTACATGCCTTCTGTGGAATAGCCACATCAGGTATAACAGCAGGACAGTGGTTTGTAGGATTCGAAGGAGCACGTGAAGCCATATCCATGGTAGGAGACGGTGCTATGGTAGCATCGGTAAGTGTGACCCTGTTTATCTTTGCCCGTCTGGTACTGGCAATAGGGGAAGCAGGAAACTTTCCGGCAGCCATTAAAGCTACAGCAGAATACTTTCCAAAGAAAGACAGGGCATTATCTACCAGTATCTTCAATGCAGGGGCTACTGTAGGAGCACTGGCTGCACCTATATCTATTCCCTTCATTGCAGCTAAATGGGGATGGGAAATGTCCTTTATCATTATCGGAGCACTGGGATTTGTATGGATGGGATTCTGGGTGTTCATTTATAAGAAACCCGAGAAAAATCCGAAAGTCAATGCTGCTGAGCTGGCTTATATCCAACAGGATCTGGACGGAAGTGAGGGTATGGATGAAGCTACCAAGAAAGCTCATGACGGCAGAAAGATTTCCTTTCTGGATTGTTTTAAATACAAACAAACCTGGGCTTTTGCTTTTGGTAAGTTTATGACCGATGGTGTATGGTGGTTCTTCTTATTCTGGACGCCTGCTTACCTGAGTTCGGTATACGGTATCAAGTCGTCTGACCCTGAAGGTCAGTTAGCCATTTTTGTATTGTACCTGATTACGCTTCTTTCTATTATCGGGGGATGGCTTCCTACTTACTTTGTGGATAAGAAGGGCATGAATCCGTATGCGGGTCGTATGAAGGCGATGTTGATCTTTGCTTTCTTCCCGTTACTGGCTTTGTTTGCTCAGCCTTTGGGCAGTGTATCGTACTGGCTTCCTGTTATTATTATCGGTATTGCGGGTGCTGCTCATCAGGCTTGGTCTGCTAATATTTTCTCGACGGTGGGTGATATGTTCCCTAAGAAGGCTATTGCTACTATTACGGGTATTGGTGGTATGGCAGGTGGTGTGGGCTCGTTCCTGATTAATAAGGGTTCGGGTGTGCTCTTCGATCATGCGGGGGAGACTCAGATGGTATTTATGGGCTTCAAGGGTGAGGAAGCGGGTTATTTTATCATCTTCTCGGTGTGTGCTGTGGCGTATCTCATCGGGTGGACTGTTATGAAATCTTTAGTGCCTAAGTATAGCCCGATTACGGATTTGTAAAAAGATTTTTGAGTATTAGTTTTTATTATAATAATTTTGTTCCGTAAAAAAGCTCATTGAATTTCAATGAGCTTTTTTCTGTTTTTATTTTTTACGTCTCTTTTTACTCTTCGATATTCTGGAGAAGTAAGAATTATAATAAGGTTGAATTAGATCTAAAAAAGGTAAACTCAGGTGAAATCTATTTGTTAAGAAATGATCACTCGCTTTATTCAATACTATTATTTGTATTATATATCTGATTATAAATAATAGGATGGCAGCACCTAAATATACCCAAAGCTGCGATATTATAGAGTAAACGATTGAAGCAATGGCGAGTGAATAGAATAGATATCTTGAAAGGGTTTCAAGCGAAAATACGCCTCCGGTGAAACCTTTGAAATTGAATTTGGCTCTGCTGTATGCCGTCTTGATCTTTCTCCAATGAGAAAAATTGTCAAGTTCAGTTGACACATAGCTATCCTGTGATAAAGCTATGGCTGTATTATTGTCGGTCATAATATAGTTTACAAACACCTCTTCGGCATTATCATAGTTAAGTGTTGCCGAGAATCCTTTATTGTCAAAAAACAGATGTTTTCTGTAAGCTAAGTTTTTGTAAAGACCTGCAAATGGCTTGTCTTTAATAGCCATCGACATATATTGCAAGGTGAATATTAAATTATCAAATAAGGCTGTTTTATTGCTGAAGTCTTCACTTTCGGTGAAACGGCTATATCCAACTACTATATCTTTGTTTGCAAGGCTGTTTACCATCGATTTTACCCATTGATTAGTCATTGGTAAAGAATCGGCTTCGGTAAATAATAAAATGTCTTTGCGTGCAGCTTTTATACCGATGGTAAGAGGTAATACTTTGTTCTGAATAGTTTCGTTTGCATCAGAATAAGGAGAAAATGTACTATATAGAAATGGATACTCTCTTTTTAAATTTTTCAAAAGGAACTCACTTTCGTCTGTCGATCCATCATTTACTACGATCACTTCATAATCGGGATAATCCTGATTAAGAATAGAAGGGAGACATTTTGCGAGGTTCTCGGATTCATCTTTCGCTACAATAATTACAGAAACCGACGGCAAGGGAGTTATTTCTTCATGCGTATCAGCTATCTGTTTTAAATACGATAAGGGTTTCTTATAATATGCCAGATAAAAATATATCTGGATAAAAAGCATTATCAGTAGTGTTGATAGTAGTGCTATTCCAATAACATCAAGTGTGAAATATGATAAGAATTGTTCCATCAGAATTTATATAAGTACCAAAATATATTTTGCCATAGCATTTAACTATAACAAGCATGGTTTATAAAGCTAACCAAAGCAATAAAAAAATCAGTGACTTAACAACAGAAGAAAGTCAAGATCAGATCATTCTTGACTTTCTTTAAATATTGATATACAGTTTTTTACTTAGAGACTATCCGATAGATAAGCTTTAGGTATTTCTCTGCAGTTGTATTGCGAAGCCATTATTTCGCCATAAGCTCCTGCTGATCGAAGAGCAACAAAATCTCCTCTTTTAGTTTCATTCAGATCATAATCTTTAACAAAGCAATCGGATGATTCACATATCGGACCTACTACATCGTATTGTTGAACAGGGAGATCTGATGATATATTTTCTATCTTGTGATATGCTTGATACAAGGCTGGGCGGATTAAATCGGTCATACCTGCATCCAGGATTACAAATTTTTTGCTTTCGCCTTCTTTTACATAGGTAACTCTTGAGATTAGAGAACCGCATTGTGCAACAATAGCACGGCCTAGCTCGAAATGAAGGGTTTGCCCTTTTCTCAACTCAAGATTACTATTGAAAAGATCAAAGTAGTTTTTGAAATCAGAGATTGGATTTGTATTAGGATCATCGTAATCGATACCTAATCCTCCGCCTACATTAATATGCTTAAGTGTAACTCCTTCGTTTTCGCATTGAGTTTGCAATTCGTTTACACGGTCGCATAGTGGAGCAAATGTATCTACCTCTGTTATTTGTGATCCGATGTGAAAATGAATACCTATCAATTCGATATTTTTTAGAGTTCTGATCTTAGCAAATACTTTAGGTAAAGAAGACATCGAAAAACCGAATTTATTTTCGTTTAGTCCAGTTGTAATGTATTCGTGAGTATGAGCATCTACATTCGGATTGATACGAATGGCTACAGATGCCGTTTTACTCTTTTTTTCGGCTAGTTCGTTAATTACTTCTAACTCAGGTAGCGATTCAACATTAAAACAGAAAATATTATAATCTAATGCAAGATTGATTTCTTTGTCAGTTTTACCAACTCCGGCAAAAACGACCTTCGAAGCCGGGAAACCTGCATTGATAGCAGCTTTAACCTCATTACCGCTAACACAGTCTGCTCCAAATCCGGCAGCAGCAATTATTTGTAGTATTCTGTGATTCGCATTTGCTTTTACCGCATAATGCTGTACGTATCCGTACTTGTGAGTTATTTCCTTAACTATTGATAGAGTTTCTTTTAACAGATTGACATCGTAATAATAGAAAGGAGTTTCGAGCCCTTTAAAACTTTCAACCGGAAATGTTCCTTTTGTCATATATTGTTATTAAGTAAATGAAAAATATTAAATGATATATTTTAAATAATAAAATAGGCTTGTGACCTAAAATATTTTATTATTAAGCGATTGTAATGTTTTTTCTTTATCAACTTCCTTGATGATGAAAGATATGTTATAACTGCTTCCTCCGTATGAAATCATTCTGATAGGTACATTTTTTATGGCATCCAGAACCTCCGCTTCGAGGCTTGCATTTTCCCAGTTCAAATCACCTACAACCGATATGATCGTCATGTTTTTATCTACAGTTACTACTCCTAATTTTTTTAATTCATCTGTAATTTCAGTCAGATACTTAGGATTGTCGATGGTAACAGCCACACCTACTTCCGAAGTGGTGAGCATATCAATAGAGGTTTGATGATTTTCGAATATTTCACAAACTTTTCTCAAGAATCCATGAGCAAGTAACATTCTGCTCGATTTGATATTGATAACAGTTATACCGTCTTTAGAGGCTATTGCTTTAATTTTACCCTTTTCAGTCTGGTTTGAGATAAGTGTACCCTTACCTTCAGGATTATATATGTTTAATAATCGTACTGAAATATTCGCCATCTTGGCAGGGAGAATACACATCGGATGCAATATTTTAGCACCGAAATATGCAAGCTCTGCCGCTTCATCGAAGTTTATATGATGTACAATATTTGTATTGGATATCAATTGTGAATTATTGCCATATAAAGCATCAAAACCTGTCCATATTTGTATTTCTTCTGCCTGAATAGCAGCTCCTATGAGTGATGCCGAATAATCGCTGCCTCCAAATTGGAAGTTATCAATTTCGCCGTAAGCATTCTGGCAAATATATCCCTGAGTAACAAAAATGTCAGTATCTTTGTTTTGCTCTAATAATGCTTTTAGATTTTTTCGAATAAAAGTAGAATCGGGTTCCTGCTTTTTATCTACTCTAATAAAGTCTTTAGCATAAAGCTCCAACGCTTTAATATCTAATTCTTTTAGCATTAGAGTAAAAATACCAGTGCTTAAAAGCTCACCTTGTGCCAGTACTATTCTCTGTTCGAAAAGTGTAAATAGGTCGTTTGTAAACGAGCGGATGTACGACATCTTTTCTTTTACAAAAAACTGAGCTTTCTCTTTTATATCTTGTGTTGAATAAAGTTCTTCAATTTTTTCGAGATACTCCTTTTCCAGACGATTAATTGATTCATTAGCTCCTTCCGGATTCTTTTTGTACAAATAATCAGAAATTTCTTCCAATTGACTGGTTGTACCCGCCATAGCAGAAAGAATTACAATACTATTAGGTATTTGACTAACTAGTTTAGTAACTATTTTGAGTCTCTCGGGACTTGCAATGGCAGTAGAACCAAATTTGAGAACTTTCATTTCTGTATGCTAGATTAAAAAATGAATACTTAGATATCTTTATCGTGTATAAATAAATATACTAAATAAAGACGAGCAAAAATACAAAAAAAACTTGTATTCCCTTGCTCTAAATTAAATCTGATGCTATTTTTTAAGTTATACTTACACTTGTTTGATTTTTAGAATATATTGGTGTTACTAAAGTTACTCAAATTTACATTTTGGGTACGATAAGAAGCCTAGTCCCAAAGGAAAATAATAAAAAGGTCTGTGACCTTATCTTCAAATTACTTACCTTTGCACCTCGTTTTAAGATAATGAATAAAAAAGTACATGCTGATAGTTGAATCACTTAAGGTAGAGTTTGGAGGAAAAACTCTTTTTGACAATATAAATTTTATAATAAACGCTAAAGACCGTATAGCTCTTGTGGGTAAGAATGGTGCCGGAAAAAGTACCATGCTTAAAATACTTGCAGGGGTTAACAAAAGCTACCAAGGATCGGTTTCGGGTCCCGAAGGGATGACTATCGGATATTTGCCTCAGGTTATGCAGGTTTCGGATGACAGAACTGTACGTGAGGAGGCTTCGCTTGCTTTCTCTCAGATTTATGATCTGGAGGCACTCATCGAAGAGATGAACCGTCAGTTGGAGACTCGCACCGATTATGAATCGGACGATTATTCGAAGTTATTGGACGATTTTACTCATGCTCATGAAAGATTGGCAAATATAGAGGATACTAACTTTGATGGCGAGGTCGAAAAAACTCTGATGGGGCTTGGTTTCAAGCGGGATGATTTGGACAGACCAACCAGTGAATTTAGCGGTGGATGGCGTATGCGTATCGAATTGGCTAAACTGCTTCTTCGTAAGCCTGATATAATGCTATTGGATGAGCCTACCAATCACTTGGATATTGAATCTATTGGTTGGTTAGAAGATTTTATAACTACTCAGGCAAATGCAGTGGTACTTATTTCGCATGACCGTACCTTTATTGATGCTGTAACTACACGTACTATCGAATTGACTTTAGGTAAGATTTATGACTATAAGGTAAATTTCTCTAAATATGTGGAATTGAGAGAAGAACGCCGTCAACAACAAGTACATGCGTGGGAAGCTCAGCAAAAACAAATACAGGAGATCGAAGAATTTATAGAACGATTTCGTGCTCAGGCAGCTAAAGCAACTTTGGTACAAAGCCGTGTTCGTCAGTTGGAAAAACTCGATAGGGTGGAGATTGACGAAGAAGACCGTTCTTCTATTCGTATTAAATTTCAACCTGCTACACGTTCGGGTACTTATCCGTTAACAGTAGATATGGTTACTAAGAAGTATGACGATTATCTGGTTTTTGAGCATGCCAATTTAATGATAGAACGAGGCGAGAAAATTGCTCTAGCCGGAAAAAACGGTGAAGGTAAATCGACCTTTGTTAAATGTGTGATGGGCGAAACTCCATATGAAGGAACTATGATGTTAGGACATAATATCACTATAGGTTATTTTGCTCAAAATCAAGCTGATTTGTTGGATGAAGACCTTACTGTCTTTGAAACTATTGATCGTGTTGCCGAAGGAGATATCCGTACGCAGATCCGTAGTATATTGGGAGCTTTTATGTTTAACCGAGACGATTCGGATAAGAAAGTAAAAGTCCTGTCAGGAGGAGAGCGTACTCGACTGGCAATGATTAAATTATTGCTTGAACCTGTGAACCTGCTGATTCTCGATGAGCCTACCAATCACCTTGATTTAAAGACGAAAGAGGTTTTGAAAAATGCCCTTCTGGATTATGATGGTACTGTGATATTGGTATCTCACGACCGTGATTTCTTGGATGGATTAGTAACCAAAGTATTCGAGTTTTCGGACAAAAAAGTTCGTGAACATATCGGAGGAATTAAAGAATTCTTAGCTAAGAAAAGAGTATTATCTTCTTGATTAAATAAATGTAAATAAAAATAGCCGTACAGTGTTTTGTACGGCTATTTCTGTATATGCTGGTTAGTCTTTTCTCTTTTTGTATTTAGAGTAAAGTATCCATGCTAAAACTGCTATTAAGATAATAGGCCATATATTTAGTAAGAAGATAAATAACGTACTGATAATAATCCAACCGTTATGTAATGCCTCTATAGCCTGTTCACCCAAACTTGGCTTATATTCTTCTGTTGGTTTTTCGCGTAATACCTTTTCTTGATAATTAGTGGTGCTTTGATATAGCTTAATATTAATAGTACTATATTCTATCTGATCCTTGATGTCATATTCTGCTAGCTTTGTTTTGTTAGCATCATCAATTGTATTATCCAATACCTCTTCGGCATCTATTACACTATCTAATTTCTTTCCATTATTATCTATGGCAGTAGATACTCGTTTTTCTTTTTTATTTAGACGTTCTTGTTTCAGCTTTTCGGAGAGTAGTTGTAACGTAACGTCATTTGCTTCTATGGTTCTATAATCAATCTCAAGAGCAAGCGGAGCCAATTCTTTAAGTACAGTATCCAATTGCGTACGAGGAACTCTTAGTTTTAAGTCGGCAATTAAATTACTGTGATAAGTTACCAAAGATGAATCTTTAGATATGTTTGTTGTTGTGGAGTAACTGTTTTCGTTACTTATTGCTGATCGTATAATGAAACCTTTATGCTTGATGATAATATCTTCTATCGTGTAGGTTGCTTCAGGAACGCTTTTTACCCTGAACTTCATTTGTGCAGTGCGAATAAACTGATGTATTCCATCATCATAATTGGTAGCAGTAGATGAGCTTATAAAATTGATGGGGGTTGATGTGTTAGATTGGTTTGCTGGTGCTTTCTCTTCAGATATTGCATCAATTGCGTATACTTCTTCGTTCAATTGTGCCGAAGTTTCTCTTTGCGATTTATTCGAACACGATAATAGGAGGCAGATTCCTGCTATAATACTTATTGGTTTAATTGTATATTTCATAATGACTAATTTTGAGGTTTTAAAATTGTACACCTTTGTAAGTATATTTATTAAATAGAGATAACTAATTCTTAGATTCCATAAAGATGGTGAAAAATAGGCATAAACAGAATTCTGAATGTAAGGTCAGTATAAGTTTAATGTAAACTTACTCTATGTCTTGTTTGTTATTATTACTTTAGTATGCAAAAAGAAAGCTTTCCTATGAAACATCGTATATTCTTATTATTTTACTTATTTGTAGTATTATCCACTTCTATGTATGGACAGGCTTATAAAACACAAGCTTTGTCGGGCGAAATACATACTATACAGGTTAATGCAGGTGGAGATTGGCAAAGGTTACCCATTATTCAATTAAATAATAACGATTATATTCAGATAAACTTCGATCGTTTGGGTCCTAATTCTTATAAGCCTTTGCGTTATCGGCTTGTTAATTGTTATGCTGACTGGACTCGCTCAAAACTTATGGATATAGAGTATGTAGATGGTTTCAATGATATTTTGATTGAAGATTTTGCTCAATCGATGAATACAACTGTAGACTATATGAACTTCAATCTCGAAATACCGAATGAGAGGCAGCGAATCAGACTTTCAGGTAATTATGCTGTAGAAGTGTATGAAGAAGACAATCCCGATAAAATTTTATTGACAGCTTGTTTTTCTATTTTAAATCCCGAAGTTTCGGTTACAGGCTCGGTTTCATCTAATACTGATATCGACAGTAATAAAGAGCATCAACAACTATCGTTTGCTATTAATACTACCAATTTAAGGATCAGAGATGTTTTCTCCGATCTGAAAGTTTTTATTCGCCAGAATAACAGATTGGATAATCAAAAGTCATTCGTTAAACCAACTTTTGTACAAGGGAATCGTCTGGTTTATGAATTCAATAAAGACTTAATATTTGAAGCGGGTAATGAGTATCGCCGATTTGAATCGGTAAGCTACAGATTTAATGGACTGAATATAGCATCTACTAAGTATATAAGACCTTATTATTATACATATTTGGTTCCCGACAAAATCAGGGCAGGCAGAGTGTATGTATATGATAGAGATCAGGACGGACGTTTCTTTATTCGAAATGCAGAAGGAAGAGATGCTGATACCGAAGCCGATTATTTTATGACGAATTTCACATTAAAAGCCGATAACCCTTTTTTAGAACCCATTTATTTAAATGGCGCTTTTACGAATGATATATTCAATGAGAAGTCTTTGATGACATATGATTATAGCCAAAAAGAGTATCATGGAGCCATGTTGTTGAAACAAGGTGCATATAATTATCAATACTTGGCAAAATCAGGAAAAGACTATACCACATCTTTAGTCGAAGGAAATTATTTTCAAACGCAGAACCAGTATTGTATATATGTTTATCATCGCCCTATTGGTTATCAAAGCGATAATTTGATAGCCATACTACTGTTAACAACTGGTAACTAATAGCTGTAAAGGTTAAAAGAAACGATTAGTGTATGGAATTTTCCTTACATTTTTCCCTATTTAAGGACAGCAGTAATAAATTTCTTTTCGTGAGGATAGAAACTTAATTTGGAAACGCAAAATAACTAGAATATGAAGAAGCGATTAATTTTAGGTCTGTCGTTACTCTTATCCATAGGAGTATTCTCTCAGACTTTAAAAAACGGAGGTTCTATGAAAACATATGAACAACAATGGACGCAGATGCAAAAGTTTGAAAAAGACGATTTGCCAAAATCAGCAACCGGTGTAGTGGACGAAATTCTAAAGCAAGCAGTGGCTGATAAGAATACTCCACAAGTTATAAAAGCCTTAATCTACAAAAATAAGTATAAGGTAGCTACCGACAAACAAGAAAACACTCAGCTATTTACTGATTTAGAGAATCTAATAGCTAATTCTACGGATGTAAATGACAAGGCATTACTGCACTCGATGTTAGCCGAATTATATTTGAACTATTATAATGCAGACAGGTGGACTATTGATCAAAGAACCAATATTGTAGGTTTTGTACCTGACGATATGAAAGAGTGGTCTAAGAACATATTTCAAGAAAAAGCATTGCGAAATTTAGCTGCTTCAGTAAAAGATCAATCTTCTTTGTTGAAACAAACCACGAAGTCATATAAAGATATTATTGAATTGGGAGATGATTCTCAAAGATTATATCCGACTCTTTACGACTTCTTGATTAATCGTGCTATTGATCAGTCGTTTAGAATAACTTCAGCCCGCGATCAGGCATCTTTGTTTCAAAAAGCTTTGGCAAACAAAAAGATGCAAATAGGTGATTTGGCTGTAGATACCGAGGGTTTTGTTAAGCTAGATTTTAGTGGAGATGAGAATCTCATAACTCTGCAATATTACAAGGACTTTCTTCAGTCTCTTCTTAATCGAAATATGAATGAGTCTGTTGTTCTGGTTGAATTACAGAGGAATAATTATCTATCGGGACAGTCAGAAGCATATCGAACCAAACATGCCTATAATTTTCTATTGTCATTAGAAAAACGAAATGAGGCATACGATTATAATGTGGAGATTTTAAATGCTCTTATCGATGACTTGAACCGTAATAACCCTTCGAGGAGGAATTATTTTAATGTAACACCTGCGAATGACGGAAACAATAAAAAAATATATGATTGGTGCCAGTATGGTTTGACTAAATATCCCAATTACCGGAGGATTGATCTGCTTAAAAGTAAATTAGCGTCACTTGAAAACCCATATGCCAGAGTAGATGGCCCCTCGGTATATCATCCGGATAATAAAAATAAGACTTTCAAATTACAGTATAAGAATTTGAAAGATATGACAATCAAAGTGAGGGACAAAAAGACAAAAACGATTGTAAAGACCGAAAAAATAATTCTCAATCCTAAAACTACTTACTCTAATGAAGAGCAAGAGTTCACTATTGATTTAGATAAACCGGGCAATTATGAGATAATTGCTGATTTTGATAAGAAAGCTGCCGATAAATCTGCAGATGGTTTCTTCTCTTTTAGCATTTCACCCGTTGCTGATTTTGCAAGAGTTGCAGGCGAAAATAAATATGAATTTTATGTTGTCGATCGTATTACAGGGAGACCAATGAAAGATGCTTCAATCATTGTTTATGCAGTATCGTGGTCTCCTCAGAAATACACCAAAGTGGATGAAGTAAAAACCAATGCGGATGGATTTGTAACTTATGATATTACCAAATTGTTGGCGGCAGATAAAACTCAGGATAATTTCAGATATGTATATAGAATAAGTAAAGATGGTGTAGAGCTTCCTGATTATGAATATTTTGCTAATACTTCGGTATATTCGCCAACATTGAATGATGAAGTCATAGATATTTTTATGGATAGAAGCATATATCGCCCTGGTCAAACAGTATATTTTAAAGCGATATCAGCTAAGCAAGTGAATAAAACAACTACTTTACTGAATGCAAACAAACAATACAAAGTAGCTTTATACAATGCCAATAATCAATTAGTTACAGATAAAAGGCTATTTGCAAATGAATTTGGTTCATTAGCTGGCGAGTTTGTATTACCTCAAACCGGACTCTCGGGACAATATAGAATAGAAGTGGGGGAGACTTCCCAATATTTTAGTGTTGAAGAATATAAACGTCCTACTTTTCAAGTAACATTTGACCCAATAGAGACGAGTTATGCTTTTGGAGATGTCGTAAAATTGACAGGACATGCCGAGAACTATTCGGGAGCTAAAGTTCAGGGAGCTAATGTGGAATATAATATTACAAAAAGTTCTTTCTTTAGATGGTGGTTTCCTTCTGCTACTGAAAATATAGCAAATGGAACGGTTACGACTAAAGATGACGGATCATTCGAAATTATTTTTACAGCTCCGTTAAATGATTCTCCGGCAGGCTTATTTAATAATAATATATTTAATTTCTCGGTTGAAGCCGAAGTGACTGATATAAATGGAGAAACACAGAGTGGGAATTCTAATTTTGTTATTGGCGATGTATCAATGATATTATCAGCCAATATTCCTAGTCAGTTAGAAAAATCATCTAAGGAGAAGATTCATGTAACCGCTACTAACCTTAATGGACAGCCTATTCAGACAAAAGGTACTTATACAGTATATAGTGTGTTACCTAATGATAGCATAAAAGCAGAAGTGTTATCGGGCAATTTTACGACTGATACTGCCACTTTTGATCTGAAAACAGTAATTGCCAAACTACCATCAGCAAAATATCTTTTATCGTTAAATTCTAAAGATGATAAGGGTAGGGATGTAGTATCTCGTAATTATTTTATTCTTTATTCTTTAGATGATAAAAATCCGCCCATTGATACGAATGAGTGGTTTATAAAAGAGCAAACTACTTTTAATGCGTCTAAGAATGCTGAACTAATCCTGGGAGTGTCAGCTAAGAATGCAACTATTCTTTATGACTTACTAAAAGGGGATAAACTGCTAGAACGTCAACATTTAGAATTAAGTAATGCAAATATAAAATTTGTCATTCCTTATAAGGATGAGTATGGTGATCAGATATCGGCTGTATTTACTTATGTAATAGATGAAAAGCCATATATACAACAAGTAATACTTACTAAATCAGAGGAAGCTAAAGAATTGAAGTTGAAATTTGAAGTGTTCAGAGATAAACTTCGCCCCGGTCAACAAGAAGAATGGAGAATATCTGTCAGGGATAATCAAAATAAACCCGCTTTTGCGGAATTATTAGCATCTATGTACGATAGTTCATTAGATCAGTTAAGCTCACCAAACGTTTGGCGATTTGATCCTCAATATATAGAGTCCATTTATCCCAGACCATTCGATATAGGATCTGCTTTTGGTACAGTTAATGGTTCATCTTCATTTAGGGTAGCCAATAAGTATGATTATAAGCCATTTAATTGGGATCGATTAAATTGGTTTGGTTTTAATTTTTATGGTTATTATTCAGGTTTTCGTCTAAGAGGTGTATCAACTTTAGCTCCTGCTCCAGAAATGGCCTTACAAGGAAAAGTAGCTGGATTGGCAGTTATGGATGCAGCAAATAGAGAATCTGTTCAATTCACACCTCCTGTCATAGAAGAGGATATGGCTGTTTCTGAGGGTAATGGAATAAGCGGATCTGCTCCACAAATCCGAAGTAACTTCAATGAAACTGCTTTTTTCTATCCGCAATTAAAAACAGATAAAAACGGAGAAACAATTATAAGTTTCATTGTTCCCGAAAGTAATACAACATGGAATTTCAGAGCTTTGGCTTATGATAAATCGTTAAATATAGGAAATTTGGTTGCATCAACCGTGTCTCGTAAAGAACTTATGGTTACTCCTAATATGCCTCGTTTTGTGCGTGAAGGTGATAAAACGAGTATATCTAGTAAAATATCTAATTTGTCGGACAAAGCTGTTAGTGGAAGAGTTAGGATTGAATTCTTCGATCCATTGACTGATAAGCCAAGTACAATTGTAGTAGCTAATCAGTATCAGGATTTTAATTTAGAAAAAGATGCTTCGGGATCAGTTGCATGGTTATTTGATGTTCCATCGAATATAGATATGTTAGGTTGTCGTATTATTGCTGAAAGCGAATCTTTTAGTGATGGTGAACAGCATGTAATGCCGGTACTTCCTAACAGGATGCTGGTAACAGAAAGTATGACAATGAATGTCAATGGTAGTCAGACTAAAGATTTCACATTTGATAAATTTGTGAATAACAAATCCAATACATTGTCTAATTATCGCCTGACTCTCGAATATACAGGCAATCCGGCTTGGTATGCTGTACAAGCTTTACCTGTTTTGAGTAATCCTACGAATGAGAATGCTGTAAATTGGTTTGCCAGTTATTATGTAAATACTTTAGGCTCGTTTATAATGAAACAGTATCCTAAGGTTGCTACAATGATTGATGCATGGAAAAAACAAGGAGGAAATAAAGAAACGCTTGTTTTGAAATTGCAAAAGAATGAAGAACTGAAAACTGTACTATTAGAGGAAACTCCTTGGGTTTTAGATGCAAAAGATGAAATAGAGCAAATGAATCGTCTTTCATTATTATTTGACCTGAATAATACCAATATGCAAACCAGTCAGGCTATAGCTAAATTACAGGAATTGCAAAATCCCGATGGAGGTTGGTCTTGGTACAAAGGTATGTACTCGAGCCGAAGTATGACACAGTATATACTATACGGATTTTCAGAACTTGTAAAACTCAATGCTGTTGAGTATCCTGAAGAAGTACGTATTATGCAAATGAATGCTTTGAAGTATATTGATGCTCAAATATTGGAAGATTATAAAAACTTGAAGAAGTATAATAAAGATTGGCCGAAAATAACTAATATTTCTACTAATCAGCTTGAATACTTGTATGTAAGGTCAAATTATAGAGATATTCCGATTGATCAAGCTACAAGAGAGGCTGAGAAATTCTATACTTCTGTGGTTGAGAAAAATTGGACTAACCTGAATCTTTATGAACGATCGTTGCTTGCTGTCTTATCGGTGCATAATGGCAATAAAGTGATGAGTGACAAAATAATGAACTCGATTCGAGAATATGCAACTATTAATGACGAAATGGGTATGTTCTGGGCAAATAATACCAGCAATGCCTTTATGAGTAATTCTGCTGTAACTGTTCATTCTTTCATTATGGAAGCTTTTCAAGAAACAAAAGCATCAGCAAAGGATATGGATTTAATGAAACAGTGGCTGCTGAAACAAAAACAAACTCAGGTTTGGGAATCTACTCATGCTACTATTGATGCTATCTATGCTCTTTTGAGTACCGGTAACGATTGGTTTACAATAAGTGGAGAGTCTAAGATATTTGTAAATAATCAATTAATTGAGTCATCGGATAAAGAATTGGGTACAGACTACATTAAGCAATCATGGCTAGGTGACCAAATATCTTCATCGATGGGGAATGTGAAAATTGAAAAATCAGGAGACGGGCCTGCATGGGGAGCCATGTATTGGCAATATTACGAAGATCTGGATAAGATTACAACTCAAAAAGGAGAATTGAACATCGATAAGAAATTATTTGTAGAAAAAGCATTGGATAAAGGGAAAACTTTAGTTGAAGTTACCGAATCTAATCCATTAAAGGTGGGTGATAAAGTAGTCATGCGTTTGACCGTTCGAGTAGATCGTGATATGGAGTTTGTGCATTTAAAAGATATGAGAGCTTCTTGTTTCGAACCTATAGAGACATTATCAGGTATAAGATGGCAAAATAATACTTACTATTATCAATCGACAAAGGATGCATCTACTAATTTCTTCTTTGATCATTTGGCAAAAGGTACTTATGTTTTTGAATATCCTGTATATGTAAATCGTAGTGGTGAGTATTCCAATGGAATAACTTCGATACAATGTATGTATGCTCCCGAATTTGTATCTAATACAAATGGCATAAAAGTGATTGTTCAATAATATTATATATTATAATACGGATACTCCCATACTTTTGAGAAAGTATGGGAGTATCTTTTTTAAGCTCATAAGCATTCTAAAAAAGCACAGAGGAATATAGCTGTTCTATAATATGAGAATCTCAGATAGTTAAAAATGTTATTTTTATAGTCAAAATCTTTGTTTACTAAACTTTTATGATCGAATTGATGTTATACTTTCAAAGCCTTTAAATAGCTTATTTAATTTATCTAATAGCTATTTCGGATGAGGTTGAGTTATTACTTTGAAAAAATAGCAATATTAGCGAAGCTATTTGAGCTAGAGAGTCGTTTTTTATATTCTTTCTTTACAGTTTATCTTTATTAGAAGTTTAGTTTCTTTAAATAGTTGTTTATCTGATAGTTTTGTTAATTTAGTTTAGTGTTCTATAAAGATGTTTAGTTTGTGTGTTTATCAAATTATACAATATTATAAAGCTATATTATTGTATATTTAGTTGTTTATTATAGAAAAAGGAGCTAACTAACTTAGCTCCTTTTGTTTATTATGTATACGTCTTATATCTGAATAGATAAAATGACAGAATCCTCATAAGCCTATCGATTCTCTAAGAAAATCAATAGATTCAAAAATATCTTCTTTAGTTGCTGTTTGATTCAATAAACATTGACCAATGTCAGATAATAGAGTAAAATTGATTTCATCGGCAGAAGCATTTTTCTTATCATGCTTCATCAATTCATACAGAGCTTCGTATTCATCACAACCGAAATAAAATGTGCCATAATTCTCTTTGATGAAGGTTAAGGTTTGCCATAATTTATCTTTAGGAAAGCCACATTTTTTATGAGATAAATATAACTCACAGATAATTCCCCATGCTACAGCGTATCCATGTTGCATAGGTTGTTTCATGGTGTATGATAAACTTTCGAAAGCATGTCCTATAGTGTGCCCTAAGTTTAAAGACTTACGAATATTCTTTTCAAAAGGATCTTTTTCAACAATATCTTCTTTTACTTCAACCGATTCTACAACTAATTCTTTCAGAAGAAGGTAATCGATAGTATGTGTGTCGAATTTTAAAAGTTTCGCCCAGGTTGTTTCGTTCGAGATTAACCCATGCTTAAGCATTTCAGCATAGCCCGATAAGAAATTGGCATGATCTAGTGATTTGAAGAATACAGAGTCTATCAATACAGTTTCAGCAGGGGCAAAGGCTCCTATTTCATTCTTTAGACCATTGAAGTTGATACCGGTTTTCCCTCCCACAGCAGCGTCTACGGCTCCAAGTAGAGTAGTGGGTACATTTACGCACTTTATACCGCGTTTAAAACTTGCAGCAGCAAATCCACCAATGTCAGTAACCATTCCTCCTCCTAAGTTAATAAGAAGCGAATGACGGGTTGCACCGTTGTTGCATAGAAAAGCCCAGATTGTAGACAGGCTTTCCAGATTTTTATTATTATCTCCGGCTTCTATTGTGATTTTTCCGGCATTCTTTATCTCATCCAAATTATTGATCAGATGAAAACAAAGTGCTTCTGAATTCTTATCTGTAAGAATAAATAATTTATCATGAGGTATTGCCGATAATATATTTTCTAAATCTGTTTTCAGATCGGTCGATTTGATTACTTTCTGCATTATTCTGTCTTATATTTTATAGTACTTAAACAGTATGATAGATAGTGTATTTTATTTAAAATAGCTTTCTGCGGGAAATTTATATCCTCTAAGAAGTTCGTCTATTCTCATCGCTTTTTTTCCGGGGAGTTGTATTTCGTTGACCTCTATAAACCCATTTGTACAGGCAATATGTAGATATGTTTTATTATCTGTTGAAATACTTCCTGCAGGTAGCTGTGTTTCTGTTAGAATTTTATTCACAGAATATAATTTGGCTGCAACAGGCTCCTGATCAGGAGAATGTAGTTCAGTCCATGCTACTGGATAAGGCGATAGCCCTCGTATATGGTTGTAGATTCGCTCAACAGATTGATTCCAATCTATACGGCATGTTTCTTTAAATATTTTGGGTGCAGCTTTTAGTTCTGTTTCATTCTGAATAAACTGTTCTTGAGGAATGGCATCGACTTTATCATCGAGAAGTAAGTCTACTGTTTTTTGCACCAGTCTTGCTCCCATATTCATGAGTTCGTCATGTATTTTTCCAACATTGTCCGATTCACCGATAGGAATAC
This sequence comes from Dysgonomonas sp. HDW5A, assembly GCF_011299555.1. Classification (NCBI taxonomy): domain Bacteria; kingdom Pseudomonadati; phylum Bacteroidota; class Bacteroidia; order Bacteroidales; family Dysgonomonadaceae; genus Dysgonomonas; species Dysgonomonas sp. HDW5A. Next base: position 3,581,291 of record NZ_CP049857.1, read on the forward strand.
GTTCTTGTGCTATAATTTTACCTGTATCAATTTCATGTGTCAGGAAGAAAGTTGTAGCTCCTGTTTCCTTTTCTCCATTTATAATGGCCCAATTGATAGGGGCTGCTCCTCTGTATTGAGGCAATAATGAAGCGTGCAAATTAAATGTACCTAATCTGGGCATATCCCAAATAACTTCGGGTAACATTCTGAATGCTACGACAATTTGAAGATCAGCTTTTAGGGCTTTTAACTCTTCTATAAAAGATTCGTTTTTAAGCTTTTCAGGTTGGAGTATTTGTAAATTCTGCTCCAAGGCATATTGTTTTACAGCCGAATATTGTATTTTATGTCCTCTGCCACTTGGCTTATCAGGCATAGTAATTACTCCCACAACATTGTAATCGTTCTCGACTAGTATACGTAGACTTGCCACAGCAAAGTCAGGGGTACCCATAAAAACAATTCTTAAATCTCTTTTATCCATTAATATTCACAAGTGTCGTAAATAATCTGTTATATCTTAATTTATCACAAGTCTTTATAGTCTTTTATTGCTTGAATAAAAACGTCTATAAAACTTAATCGCGTTCAGAGAAGTTGTCAACCAATACTTTTCGATAGTTGTTTAATATGCTCGATTTGGATACGAAACCCAGATATTTCCCATGTTCATCAATAACAGGTAGATTCCATGCTTTTGTCTTATCAAATAATGACATGATTTCTTCCATGTGCATATTGATACTTATAACCGCCGGAGGCGATACTAAAAAGCGGGTAATTTTAAACTTGTCATATAATTCGGGTCTGAACATAATGTTTCGTATGTTATCGATCAATACGACTCCTGCCAATTTTCCTGCATCGTCTACCACAGGAAAAATATTTCGAGACGATTGTGTAATAACTTTTACCATATCACCCAAAGTCATATTCGGATTTACGGGTTGGAAATTATGTTCTATCAGCGATTTTAAATCCATTAGAGTCAGTACAGCTTTGTCTTTTTGATGAGTGATTAACTCTCCTTTTTTAGCAAGACGCATGGCGTATATACTGTGAGGTTCGAATAGTTTGATTGTTGCGTATGAAATTGTCGAAACAATAAGCAGTGGTAATAGAAGTTCATATCCCCCTGTTAATTCGGCAATAAGGAATGTTCCTGTTAATGGAGCGTGCATAACCCCGGCCATAACTCCTGCCATGCCCATAAGAGCAAAGTTTTCGTGAGGAAGAAATGGTGATAAATGAAAGTGGTTAAGTATATAGGCAAATACAAATCCTGCTACACATCCTAAAAATAGCGAAGGTGCAAAGATACCGCCTGTACCGCCTCCGCCATTAGTGGCACTGGATGCGAATACTTTAAATATAAGGAGTGAAATTAAAAGTCCGACAATTCCCCAAGACGAATTTTTCAAAGGGTAAAACAAGCTACCGTTCATTATAGACTCATTGTCTTTAAGTCCGCTTAATAATGCTTCTATTGTATCGTACCCTTCTCCGTAGAAAGGAGGGAATAGAAAAATAAGTACGCTCAGTAAGCTTCCTCCAAGTGCAAACTTCTGCCAGTAATTGAGCTTGCGAAATACATTTTCGATGGCGTTCATCGCTCTTGTAAAGTATAACGACACAAGCCCACAGAAGATACCCAGTAAAATAACATAAGGTATGCGTTCGAGATGAAATATTTCGACATAAGCATATCTAAACATGGCTCCCGTTCCGGTAGTCATATAGGCAAAAGTAGCAGCGGTAACCGATGTAATAAGCAAAGGCAGAACCGTAGTCATTGTCAGATCGAGCATCAATACTTCGATTACAAAAACTAATCCGGCGATAGGTGCTTTGAAAATGCCTGCAATAGCTCCGGCAGCTCCGCACCCTATAAGTAGCATTAAGTGTCGTTGTTCAATTTTAAAAGCACGTCCAAGGTTGGAACCGATGGCAGCTCCGGTCAATACAATAGGTGCCTCTGCTCCGACAGATCCCCCAAAACCGATGGTTACAGAACTGGCGAGAATAGAGCTATACATATTGTGAGCTTTTATATAGCTTTTACGTTGAGATATGGCGTAGAGTATTTTGGTAACTCCGTGACTGATGTCATCTCTTACTACATATTTTACGAAGAGTCCGGCAATAAGAATACCTGCTACCGGATAAATCAAATATAGAAAGTTTACATGTGCATCATTGAAGTTATGAGTAAGAACATGTTGTATGGAATGAATTATAGTTTTAAGTATAAGTGCTGCCGCTGCCGTTAAGATACCGACAAGAAAACTTAAAAAGATAATAAAATGTTGTTCTTTGACATTCCTGTTTTTCCAGGCAATAAAACTGTTAAAAGTGTTCCTCTCTGACATACCTATAAATCTTATGAACTTCAAATTTACAAATAAGAATATAAAGAATGAAGCTTTTGAACGATCAAATTAGGAAAATGTGCATAAGTCTTCTACACAATCGTAATACTAAACTCACGAAGTAATCCCGATAGGTTATTCTCTGAAAATATAGCTTTCTTCAGATTGTTTTGCGTCGGACTTATTGTGAAATTATAAGCAGTACTTAAATTGGCTTCTTTCAGGTTGGTATTGGCAAATGTGGCTTCTTCGAGATTTACCTGATGGAACAATGAATTTGGGAGTTGGGTTCCTGCCAGATCAACACCTTTCATTGAGCATTTACCAAAAGTAGTATTTGCCATCTTTAATTTTTCGAATGAGCAAAAATCGAGAATACAATCGGTAAAGTTTACTTCGAATAGAAATCCGGGGCAACGGCTAAAATCGACTCCCATGAGTTTACAGTTTTCGAATTTTACATCATTCAATTGCGTGTTACTGAGTTTACACATCGATAAATCGCAATTTTTGAAAGTACAATTCGAAAAGATACAATTGGTGAATGTTTGCTCAAAGAGATTGCATCTTTCAATCGTACATTCAAAATATTCAATATCGTTCATTCCTGCTTCGAGAAATATCTCTTGTGTGATTGTTTGGTTTTCGTAAATTCTACTCATAGTCAGGAAATAGTTATTGTTATATTTCGAATAAACAAGTGCTTGTATTTGTAGTAATGAATAGGTTTGAAATCTATTCTCTGATTATTTTGACTTGACCATCCAAGCCCAATTTTATAATACTTGATGGTTTGGGATTTGATAATTCTTCCTGACGAAAACCAACTATATAATCAACACCATTCTTTATAATGTCCGATATTTGAGAGAAATTTTGTGGCGAAGGTTCTCCACTGACATTGGCAGATGTCGAAACAATGGCTTTACGAAAACGTCTGCAAAGTTCTTGGGAGAATTTCTCCTTAGTTACCCTTATAGCAAGAGTTCCATCTTCAGCAATCAGATTTTCTGCCACTTGACGTGCTTTGTCATAAATAATAGTCAAAGGCTTTTCTGATACTTCAATAAGATCCCATGCCATATCAGGAACTTCGGCCAAATAATAATCGAGCTTTACCGGAATGTCTATCAATACAATCATCGATTTACTATCAGAACGTTTTTTTAGCTCATATACTTTACGAACCGCATCTTCGTTAGTTGCATCACATCCAATTCCCCATATAGTATCGGTAGGATATAGTATAATACCTCCCGCATTCATTACCTCGCAGGCTTTTAATATATCTTCTTTCATTTCTAAAATCTTTAATAAGGTGTCAAAGTTATACAGGGTAATCAGAAAGGTGACAAAGGTTACTCATACCTGTTACTTTTTTGTTTTTGTTAATATTTTGTTTTACAATAGTTAATCATTAAAAAGGTTACAAAAGTGACAAAAGTTACACTTTTTTGCTCTTTTGGTTATTGTTACCTTTTAATGTCATATTGGTCTGTTTTACAAATAGATAAAATAATTGATGCTGAAATTACGATTTCAGTTGATAAATATAAACGTTTTTATATTTTGAATCATCACGTATCCAGTCGTGAAGCTCTCCGCTACACTTATATCCCGATTTTTCGAAAAGCCGTATACTTTGCAGGTTATCAACGGCTATATATGCAAATATCTGATTGATTTTCAGAAAAGAAAATACATATTCTCTTATGATTTCGAGAGTTTGTGAAGCATAGTTGCAATTGCGGTAATCTTCGTCAATTAATATACCGATTCCCGCACGGCTGTGATGAAAATCAAATTCGTACAAATCGACAGTACCTATAACTGTATTCGATGATTTGAGTTCTATCATCAACCGGAGTTGTTTTGCTTCGTATATATCTTGTTGTTGGGTTTCAGAAATATAATTACGTAATGCCAATTTAGAATAAGGAGTCAAAGTATTGCCATATATCCAAAGATTGGTATTATTCTCCCACTTGTAAAGATTCTCTAAATCCTCAGGTTCGAGAGCACGAAGCTTCAGATCTTTATTTTCAAGATACATATTCGTTTTTTTGTTTAATAGAATGTGTTCCAATCGTTATCCCCGTTTTAGGGCTATATATTTGATATTGTATATTCGTCTTCTTATTATAATCCATTTGCAGAATTATTTCTTCGTAGCTGAAATCATCTTTATTATAGGTAACAACCTTGTGATCTTTTGCTCTTCGCATTTTATTCGATATTTTCAGAAATGTCATTACCTTTTCTAATGCCATTTTAGTTTTGATACCTCCAAGAACCAATAATGAAAAGAATTTATTATCAGGATAGTACTTGTTGTAAAATATCTTCATTGCTCCATAAAAAGCATTTATATAGACAGTATCTCCTTTGTTGGTACTTTCACCTTTGTAATGTATAATACGTTCGGGTAAGTAGTAGTTCTTATAGCCGGCTTGTTGTATTCGGTATGAGAGGTCTATATCTTCACCATACATAAAGAAAGCTTCATCCAATAAACCTACTTTGTCAAGCGTTTCTTTTCGTATCATCATAAATGCCCCTGCCAATATAGAAATCTCGTGAATACTATCTTCATCCAAATATAACAAGTTATATTCTCCCAACAATTTTGATTTTGGAAATATAGATGCCAGACCGAATATTTTGCAAAAAGAAGCCCATGGTGATGGAAAGCCTCTTTTCGATTCGGGTAAGAATCGTCCCGATCCATCTATCATTTTTACACCTACAGCTCCCGATATTGGAGTGGAGTCCATAAAAAGACAAACATTAGATAAAACGTTTTCTCCGACAACGGTATCCGGATTAAGCAATAACAGATATTCCCCCTTAGCTAAAAGTATAGCTTGGTTGTTGGCTTTTGAGAAACCGGGATTTGTTCTGTTTTCTATGAAATGAATATTGTCTTGGGTAAACTTACTCTTTAAATATTCAATAGAATGATCTGTGGAATTATTGTCAACAATAAAAATCTCATAAGCAAAAGCAATGTTTGAATCTAAAATAGAATTCAAACATTGCTCCAGAAAATATTTTACATTGTAGTTAACAATGATTATCGACAATTTCATCTAAAGATATATTGAGTCGGATTTTTAATAGCCATCACGTTCAAACATCTCTCCTAAACGGATAAAGAAGTTCTTTTTTCGACGTCTGCGTTGTTGATTTTCTCCGGCAGACATCATTATTCTTTCGAACGAAAATTCTCCACGCTCGGCAGCCTTTACAGCGTTATATATAACACCCCAATCGGGTAATCCACCTACATTGCGGTCATCTATAAACAACTCGGCAGTAAGTTTGCGTGATGCTCTGGTCGGATCTTCTTCGGGATAATTTTTATTTGCAGCAAAAAACGTAAGTCCTTTTTTAGCACAATAATCTATAGCCTCTTGCAAAAGAGCACCATCTCTCACAGTCCATAAAATAAGAACATGTCCGTCTTTCTGAAGCTTTAATAGCGTATCTATGGCGAAAGGTATGGGAGCACCTAGTTTTGGGTATTCATGTTCTACAATTGTTCCGTCAAAATCAACAGCTATAATCATATATTTATTCTATTAAGTAATTGTAAATATTAAATTTTTTCACTAAAAGTGTTAATCAGTGATCTCGTTCTCTATACTTGTTTTGTTAGGTATGCATAAAAACAGTGCAAATATACTAATGAAAGCCAAATACCTGAAATTTTCGATGGCTGTTGTATTCAGGCATACTAAATTAAAGACCGAAATAGAGAGTAATGCACTTAGGCGAATGAGATATTTGATGAAATACTTTTTTATGGCTGTTTCATCATTTGTTTTATCCATTTCTTTTAAACGTGGGTGAAGCAACTTCAATGAAGCAAAAATACCTCCCAATGTTATTATGATTCCCCATCGTTCTAAGCCTGTATTTTCGATTGGCACTGTATATTTGCTGGTGTATAGTACATCCAGAACAAAAGCCAATAGCATAATTATAACACAGCTCCAGTATATAAGTTTCAATTTATTATGTGTTTTATCAAGCATCTTTTATTCGGTTTTTATAAATTAAATGATTCGTTGAAAAGGGTGCGATTAAGAATAGATCTGCCCAATGTAACTTCATCGGCATATTCAATTTCATCGCCTATAGATATTCCTCTGGCAATCATAGATATCTTAATATTGTAAGGAGACAGCTTTTTATAAATATAAAAATTGGTGGTATCTCCTTCCATCGTTGTGCTCAAAGCCAGTATTATTTCTTTAATATGACCTTCGGATACTCGTTTTACAAGGCTTTCTATTTGAAGATCTCCGGGACCAATACCATCGATAGGTGAAATTATTCCTCCCAAGACGTGATACAGCCCTTTAAATTGAGATGTATTTTCGATTGCCATTACTTCCTTGATGTTTTCAACCACGCATACTATCGATTTATCTCTAGCGGGATTTGCACAAATGGGACATATATCGGCGTCCGAAATATTATAGCAAGACTTACAATATTTCACTTCATTTTTGAGATTGAGGAGTGCCGACGAAAAATTCTCGACAGTTTTATTATCCTGACGAAGCATATGTAGTACCAATCTCAGTGCGGTTTTACGACCTACGCCCGGTAATTTAGCGAATTCATTTACAGCACTTTCAAGTAATACAGACGGATATTTTTGAATCATTATTTTCTTTTCGATTAAGTTCTCAGAACTATGTATTGTTTTAGTAAGTTCAACTATAATAGATCGTTAAATTGTATTATTAAATACTTACTATTACTTATGTTGCAAAGTTATATATTTAAGTAACGTAAAATATTTATAACCTTAGATAAGAGAAATAATATTTTTCGGCTTTTTTAGAGAGGAGTTGAATATTTAATAAGTCGGATGCGTCCGAGATACTTTTTATTTCGCCGTTTTTATAGAGTATATCTATGCTGTTTTCTTTCAGATTATACATATCGGTAGTAACTGTTCGCGAAGAGACCAGATACTCAGCTTCTTCTTCGGATAGTTTCCACTTATTTACATACTTATCTATATAGGAGCGAATATGCTCTTCTGTAGCCGGTTCTGCCAATATTTCGGTCTTGAATAAATCTCGGTTAACAAAAGCCTGACTTAATGTTGATAGGAGAAAATCGTCAGATTCTGTCCACACCTTAAGGGCACACCATATATCCGAATCATCTAAATTTACAAAGTGCTGAAGCGATTCGTCTGTGAAATTTGTTTTTTGAATATTATTTGTCAAAAAATAACTCAGAGAAGGTGATGCAAAAAGCTTATGACCTTGATTAGCGATTTGTTTCGCTCTCATTAATGTATTAATCAATACATTTTCGGCTCCTATGGCAGTTTTGTGATGATATACCTGCCAATACATCAATCGTCTGGATAGAAGGAAATTCTCAATAGAATAAACACCTTTCGATTCGACTACCAATTTATTGTTACGAACATCCAGAATCTGAATAATACGTTCCGAACCTATATTCCCTTCATTTACTCCTGTGAAAAAGCAATCGCGACGCAAGTAATCAAGCCGATCAACATCTAGCTGACCACTAACTAATTGGTGAAGAAATTCTTTCGGGTATTCGTCTTTAAATATGGCAATGCAGGTATCCAGTTCACCTTTTAATTCTATGTTTAGATTTTGCATCAACCGAAGAGATATTTCTTCGTGTGAAATGCCATTAACAATAGTATGTTCCAGCACATGCGAAAAAGGTCCATGACCAACATCATGAAGAAGTATACATGCTAAAGCTCCGTTTTCTTCGTCTTTACTTATATCATTACCCTTTGATCTCAGATTGTTTATCACCTCCTGCATCAGGTACATAGCCCCCAAAGTGTGATGGAAGCGGGTATGTTGTGCTCCCGGATATGCAAAAGATGCCATACCCAACTGCTTAATTCTGCTTAGCCGCTGTAGATAGGGATGATTTATAATTTGCGATATAAACTCATTGGGAATGGTTATAAAGCCAAAAACAGGGTCATTTATTATTTGTTTATTCTTTATCACAATATAGAGATTAAAAAAACACAGATTTGATGATAGTCAAATCTGTGTTCAAAGGTATAAAATATTTAGGTCTTTTATTTTGAACCTGAAAAATCTGTAGTCAATTGCATATTGTTTGCTTTCGCAAATGCAGTTTGAGCTTTGATCATTGCATCTAATTTGTTTTGAGTATCCTCTAATGATTTGTTGACAACATCATCCATTTTCATTAACTCTTCCTCTGACATATCATTTGATAATTTCGAATATTGTTCGCTGTAAATATTTACCTGAGCAATTAATGATTCAACGTATGCGATTGTTACATTATGAAATTCATCAGCATCAGTTGGTTTAGGCATGGTTTTAATTTTATCCAAATCTCCTTGAATGCTGTCTTTAACAACTTTCATATCTTCAACCAGTTTAGCTGATTCTTCAGCAGAAAATTCTTCACTATCAAAAAAAGCATCTATTTTAGTATCAAGATCTTCCAAGCGTTTTTCTGCATCTTCCGAGTATTTTACCAAGCTGTCATTGTATGCTACAGGATCTACTTTTTTGTCACAAGAAGTAAGAACTAATGATAATGGTAAAAGCAGTAATAATAATTTTTTCATCGTTTATTTATTTATATAATATTAATTAGTTAGAGTATTTAATTTTGTGGCGTATGCTTCGCGCATTTTTTTAGCATGCTCTACTGTTTCGCGAAAATTGGCATCCAAGTCCTTAGCAGTATCTGTTGAGGTTGTATCTGATATAGTTGTATACAATTCTTGCGCATTTATTATTTTTTGCAACGATTTGATATATGCTATAGCCGAGATACGTAATTCTTCGGTCGGAGGAGATAAAATCAGGTTTTTAAGATCATTGATTTTGACATTCGAAGAATCCATAGCCGCTTGCGAAACCACTTTTATGTAATCGTATTTTTTGCTGTCGAGGGCACTTTGTACATTGTTATCATATTTATTTATAATAACTTCGGCCTCATCAACTAAAACTGATATATTGCTGAAATCTTTATCATTTCCCGACTTACATGAAGCGAAAATAATTGTAAAAGAAATGCAGAAGAGAATGAATTTATTCATAAATAAGTTCTAATATTTAAACTTGTACAAAGATAACTTATCTCTTTGACTTACAAAAATTAAAATAATTTTGGAGATGACTTTTAACGCAAATTTCGTCAAAAAAGAGTTTCTAGTATGATGAAAATCAGTTATATTTATAACTTTGTGACTGCATAATACAAGCAATACTCATATTTATTGCTCTACTTTATAATCATAACTGTCTCTGGCTATTTACCCGCTCATGTATTAAATAGGTTGGGGACTTTAATTTATTAAATTTCGGATGGTGAAATATCGCTGCTTATCATATTGTTTTTTAGTTTTTATTTTGGGATTGGGTGTCTTTATGTTTTCCTGTAAACCGGTTAAACTATCGGATGCCGATCGTCATTTCAAAAATGGAGAATATTTTGAGGCTGCATCTATGTATCGTAAGCTATACAGAAAAACTCCGACTAAAAACCGAGAGCTGAGAGGTCGTATAGCCTATCGTCAGGCAGAAAGTTTTCGTCTTATCAATAATGTAGCATTAGCCAATGCTGCGTATGTTAATGCTATCCGCTATAATCCTACCGATAGTTTAATCAGGCTTCAATATGCCCGTACTTTGCACAAAGACGGAAAATACAAACAAGCTATTGAGCAATATAAATTGTTTCTGAAAACAATGCCCGATAACCAATTTGCCTTGAATGGGTTGAAAGGGGCGGAAATGGCTGAGGAAATGAAAAAGAATCCAACCAAATACATTGTAAAGCGGATGGATATCTTCAACTCGCCTCGCGGAGAATTTAGTCCCATGTTGTTGCCTCCCGATTATGATCTTTTGTACATAACAACTAATAGAGATAATGTTCTGGGTGATACTAAAAGTGCTATCACTGGAATGAAGAACAATGATATTTTTGTTGCCCGTAAGGATGAAAACGGAAAGTGGATGAAACCTGAATCGGCAGGACCCGTTAATACAGAAGCCGATGAGGGTACACCTTCGTTTTCGGCTAGTGGCAATAATATGTATTACACGTTTAGTAAGCAGGAGGCTGATTGGTCTACAAATGCAGTTATTTATAAATCACAGAGAGCAGACGGTTCGTTTAATAAAGGGGAGAAATTTGCAGTCCTAACAGATACAATGTCTATGTATGCCCATCCGGCTATAAGTCCGGCAGGCGATTTCTTGTATTTTGTATCGGATATGCCCGGAGGGTATGGTGGAAAAGATATTTGGCGTGCAGGTATGTTTGGTGATGAAGTGAGCTTTGTCGAGAATTTAGGACCCGATATAAATACTGCAGGCGATGAAATGTTTCCTTATGTAAGAAACGACTCTACACTTTATTTTTCTTCTGACGGTCATCCCGGAATGGGAGGCTTGGATATTTTCAAGGCTACATTAAATAAGAAAACAAAAAAGTGGAGTGTCGAAAATATGGGCTCTCTAATAAATTCTCAGGGAGATGATTTTGGAATTACGTTTGAAGGAGAGAAAGAAGCCGGTTTTTTCAGTTCTAACAGAGGAGATGGACGAGGATTAGATCATATCTATTCTTTTGAATATCCTATTGTCCGAGTGGCTGTTGAGGGGTATGTGGTTGACAAGGATGATGACTTTGTTCCGAATCCCACGATCAGGGTTGTAGGTAATAATGGTACTAATGAAAAATTTGGAGGAAAACCCAATGGTACATATCGTTTAGATGTGCAGAGGGGTGTTAATTATGTATTCTTGGCTAGTGCCGAAGGATACTTAAATACTAAAATGAGTTTAAGAACTGTTGAAACAGAGAAGGACTCTATTTATTATGTTGATTTTGTGATGTATGCAATCAATAAACCGGCTGTGCTTGAAAATATATTTTATGATTTCGATAAAGCCGCTTTGCGGGAAGAATCTAAAAAAGAATTGGACGACCTTATCGAATTATTGGAAATAAATCCAAATGTTACTATCGAATTATCTGCACATACCGATCGTAAGGGAACACAGGAATACAATCAGCGATTATCTCAGCGAAGAGCACAGTCAGTGGTTGATTATCTTATTGCACATAGAATATCTAAAGACAGGTTGACTGTAGCCGGATATGGCAAGTTGCAACCCAAAGTGGTAACCAAGAGTATTGCCAAAAAATATGATTTCCTAAAGGTTGGTGATGTTTTGACCGAAGAGTTCATACTCGCTTTACCTCCTGAACAACAGGAAATAGCAGACCAAGTAAATAGACGAACCGAGTTTAAAGTTTTGTCCATTGATTTTGGATTGTTCTAAGGTTGTAATAAATAGTTGTACATTACTTAACAATGTTTTGAATGAAAAAGTTATACTTTATATATATCCTCTGCATGTTTATTTCGGGTTCCGGCTTAATAAAAGCCCAAGAGCTGAATATGAAGGTAACTCTCAATACAAGCCAGATTCAGGGTACGGACAAAAGCGTCTTTGATAAAATTGAAGAGTCTTTGAATCAGTTGGTGAATGATCGAAAGTGGACGGATGCGACTTTTGCTGTCAATGAATTGATTGAAGGCTCTATCTTGATTACCATTAATGAAGTTCAGGAGAATTCTTATAAAGGCGAAATTCAGATCATCGTAAATCGTCCTGTTTACAATGCAACATACAATACTCCACTATTAAATTATAGGGATACTGAATTTGAATTCAGTTATTTATTGGGTGAAAATTTAGAATATATAGAGAATAATATAAATAGCAATCTGGTAGCTACCGTTGCTTACTATGTTTATATAGTCTTAGGTCTCGATTTTGACTCTTATGCTTTGAATGGAGGCAAGCCTTATTATGAAAAAGCAATGCAGATTGTGAATAATGCCCAGTCGCTTAATACCAAAGGGTGGGCTCCTTTCGGTGGAGACCGAAACAGGTATGCTATGGCTTTGGCTCTGACAGAGGAGAGTTCTTCGGTATTTCATTCGATGTGGTACAATTATCACCGCAAAGGTTTGGATGAGATGGCTGCCAACCCTTCACGTGGGCGTGCAGGGGTAATTGCCACAATTCCCGATTTGCAGACTATATATAAAGCTCGCCCTGCATCGGCTATACTCTCTTTTTATGGCGATACTAAGCTCGATGAGCTGGTTAATATCTATTCGGAGGCTACTTCTGAAGAAAAAAACGAGGCTTATAAAATACTTCAGCCTATTTTCCCAACTAAAAGGTATATTATTGATAAAATAAAAAAGTAAGGCGAATAGCTTTATTTTTAAGTAGTTCTCTTGGATATCTGAAAACTATATGTATATTTACGAAAAAATAGTAGTTTTACGTAAATGAAATAATTAATTATATGGAAAAGCTAACTCATCAGGAAGAAACAGTAATGCTACATATCTGGCAACTCAAAGAATGTGTGGTCAAAGATATTGTGAATGAAATGCAAGAGCCTAAACCTCCTTATACTACAGTAGCTTCGATAGTGCGAAACCTCGAGCAGAAGGGATATTTAAACTCTAAAAGATATGCCAATGTGAATGTTTATTCTCCTCGAGTGGCAGAAGATGAGTATAAGAAAGTATTTATGTCGGGAATTGTAAAAAGTTATTTTGAAAACTCTTACAAAGAGCTAGTATCATTTTTTGCAAAAGAAGAAAAAATATCCTCCTCTGATCTGGAAGAAATAATCCGTATGATAGAAGAAGGGCGGAAAAGCTAATTACCTAAGCAATTTTATACCATGGAAAATCTAATTATATCCTATGCAGTTAAAGCATCACTAGCTATGATTCTATTGTATGGATTATATGTACTATGCTTTAGAAACGACACCTTTAATAAAACCAAACGGTTTTACCTGCTATTCATAGTCTTGTTTTCACTCGTTTATCCCTTTTGTAAATTGAACATAGCTACCGTTGGTAATATAGCTATTTATGAGGCAATACTACCTCAAATAGAGGTGACAGATAATTTACAGGTTGATAATGATCAAACGTTTGCATTGGGAATGAACGATTTGTTATTATTGTTTTTTTTCAGTGGGATAGTTGTATTATTTGTACGCCTATTCATTCAGCTGTTAGGAATAATAAAGCTCAGACTTATAAATTACTCTCAAACCAGCCTCAATTATAGGATCATCAGCCTTGATAAGACAATAACACCTTTTTCTTTTTTCAATTGGATATTTATACCTACCAATGGCTTTAAACAGGAAGATGTAGATGTAATGATGGCTCATGAGGAAGAGCATGCCGATCAGTTTCATTCTTTTGATATACTCCTTAGCGAATTGTTTTGCATTTTATTTTGGTGGAATCCTATTGCATGGTTATTAAAAAGAGAGATCAAAATAAACCTCGAATATCTAGCCGATAAAGGAGTTCTTGAAAAAGGCATAGAGGCAAAAAAATACCAGTATTTATTATTACAAGTTATAAAACCTAGCGCTACTATACATATTGTTAACAATTTTAATGTTTCACAATTAAAAAAACGTATTACTATGATTAATAAAAAAAGAACCTCAGGAATTCTATCTTTTAAGTATTTGTTGGCATTGCCCATTATTGCTTTAATGCTGATCGGGAATGCTCAGAATACATTTTCGCAACAAAAGGAAAAGGTCGAAATAGCGTCTTTAACCGAAAACCCTACAACATCGGAAGACCAGTTACCTCCTTTTGTAATGGTTGAACAAATGCCTCAGTTCGCCGGAGGGGAAAGTGCTATGATGCAATATATCGGTACAAATTTAAAGTATCCCGAATCGGCAGCAAAAGAAAACATTGAAGGAAGAGTTGTACTTCGTTTTGTTGTAACAAAAACCGGAGATATTAAAGATGTATCTGTTATAAGAGGCCTCGATTCACGATGTGATGAGGAAGCAATGAGAGTTGTGCGTGCAATGCCCAAATGGACTCCGGGCAAGCAAGGAGGAAAAGATGTTGATGTATATTATACTTTGCCTATTTTATATAAATTACAGAAAGAGACTCCAAAGACAACTAATTGAACCATTGTAAAATAATCAGATAAAATAAAAAGAGCAGAAATAAAATTTCTGCTCTTTTTTTATTCTTGTAGAAAAATATCATTCAATACATTGTATGCTTTTTCAACATTGTCTATATGCTTAATGATGATAGATCGCTTTCCTTGGTTTTCCCTTAGCTGACAATCTCGGTGATGCCCTTGTACATAACTTAGAAGCTTATCAAAGGCTTGTGATTGGTAGTATAACGAATCGGGGTTCGAAACCAGATACAGTAACATTTGTCCTTTTTTCAGAATAACTTTCTCGATACTCAGGTATTTTGCGATTCTGCGGATACGGATAACACCGATGAGATCTAAACCTTCCTGTGGAATTTTACCAAAACGGTCTTCCAGCATTTTTACAAATTCGGTTATTTCTTCCTCTTTTTCCAGATTATTAAGAGTACTGTAAATAGATATACGCTCCGAATCGTTGGGTATATAGATTGGAGGAAACAGAAGCTCTAGATCACTTTCAATAAGCACATCATCAACGAAATTATCACCTTTGTTTTTTTTACCGTCTTTACTCTCGTGATATAGCTCGGCAAATTCGTTGTTCTTTAACTCGGTAACAGCTTCAGTTAATATCTTTTGATAGGCTTCATATCCTAAGTCGGCAATAAAGCCGCTTTGTTCGGCTCCTAACAAGTTTCCTGCACCTCTTATGTCTAGATCTTGCATGGCTATATGTATACCGCTGCCTAATTCTGCAAAGTTTTCGATAGCCTGCAATCTTCGTTTAGCTTCAATCGTTAAACTATCCAGCGGAGGAGCAAGCAGATAACAGAACGCTTTACGGTTGCCACGTCCAACACGTCCTCGTAGCTGATGCAGATCGCTTAGCCCAAATCGTTGAGCGTTATTTATAATTATAGTATTGGCATTGGGTATATCTATTCCCGATTCTATAATAGAAGTTGCAATCAGTACATCATATTCGTAATCCACAAAGTCAGTGATTATTTCCTCTAACTTCGTGGGAGGCATCTGTCCGTGGGCTACTGCAATACGTGCATCAGGAACACCTTTGCGTATGGTTGCTTCTATTTCGGGTAAATTATTTATCCTGTTATTAAGGAAGAATACCTGTCCGTTTCGACTCATTTCGAAGTTGATAGCTTCTGCTATGATTTGAGGGTCGAAAGTATGTACCTCCGTTTGCGTAGGATATCGGTTGGGTGGGGGAGTTGTGATTGTCGAAAGGTCACGGGCACCCATCAACGAGAATTGAAGTGTCCTTGGGATAGGCGTAGCAGTCATAGTCAATGTATCTACATTAGACTTCATTTGCTTTAACTTCTCTTTTACAGAAACTCCAAATTTTTGTTCTTCATCAATAATTAATAGCCCTAGATCTTTGAATTGAATATCTTTATTGACAATTCGGTGTGTACCAATAAGAATATCAATTTCTCCTTTTTTTAATTTATCAAGTAGTTCTTTTACAGCAGCCGGTTTTCTCGCTCTACTGATGTAGTCTACTTTGCATGGGAAATCTTTTAAACGATCTCTGAAAGTTTTAAAGTGTTGAGTTGCCAAAACGGTAGTCGGGACAAGAACAGCTACTTGTTTATTGTCAGCAACCGCTTTAAATGCTGCTCTTACTGCAACTTCTGTTTTTCCAAACCCGACATCGCCACAGATAAGCCTGTCCATCGGACGATGATTCTCCATATCTTTTTTGACATCGGCTGTAGCTGTTACTTGGTCGGGAGTATCTTCGTATATAAATGATGCTTCGAGCTCATTTTGCATGAAAGTGTCAGGTGAGAACTTGAAGCCTTCTTCTTCGTTTCGTTTCGAATATAAAATGATAAGATCACGGGCAATGTCTTTAAGACGTTTTTTCGTGTTTTCTTTCATTTTCTGCCATGCACCCGATCCTAATTTATTTAAACGAGGAGCTTCTCCATCCTTACCTCTGTATTTTGATATTTTATATAAAGAGTGTATTGGTACAAATATGGCATCATTATTCAGATAAGTAATCTTAATATGTTCTTGCAGCTTTTCGTTCACGATAAGTCTGACAAGCCCGCCGAATTTACCAACTCCATGATCGTTATGAACAACAAAGTCACCTATTTGCAATTGCTTTAATTCTTTAAGGCTTAAAGCAATTTTTCCGGTGCGGGCATTGTCCGATTTTAGGTTGTACTTATGAAAACGATCAAAAATCTGATGATCCGTAAAACAGCATATTTTTAAAGTCTGGTCGTAAAAACCTTCATGCAGAGTCTTATTGATAGGTATCAACGGTATATTATCCCCTCTGTCGTCAAAAATTGTTTTCAGACGTTCAATTTGCTTCATACTATCACTCAGAATATAAATTGTATATCCTTGAGCCATAAAATCATGAAGGCTTCTACTTACTAAATCAAAGTTTTTATGGTAAATCGGCTGTAAAGCTGTTTGATATTCAAAAGCAGCATCGGCTACACCAAAGCAGGTATTACCGAATTGCATTTTTTTGAATTTGAGAATCTCGTTTGTAAAAAGAGGTTCGGATATTAGTTTCGATTGAATATCATCTTCGTATTCAGGATTATCTAATATCGCACTATCTTCGAATATAGAATTGAGCCGTCCTTGTATCCACGAGTAATCTTTGAATCCGATGATTGTTTCCGAAGGTAACAGGCTTAGCAGAGAGTCTTGAAGTTGACTAGCCTTAGACATTTCGGGAATAATCTGAATAGAAGTCAATTGTTCTTTCGATAACTGACTTTCGATGTCAAAACGTCTGATTGTTTCTACCTCATCGCCAAAGAAGTCGATACGAAAAGGGTACTCGCTCGAATACGAAAAAACGTCTAATATACTACCTCTTATGGCATACTGACCGGGTTCATATACATACTCCGTATATTCGAAACCATACGAATCGAGAACTTCCGATACAAATGCAGAGTCTATTTTTTCATCTACAGTAATACGCAGGGTATTCTCTTTAAGGGTATCTTTTGATACAACCTTTTCGGCGATGGCTTCGGGATAGGTAACTATAATAAGAGGCGTATCTTCTCCTTGCAGACGACTTAATACTTCGGTCCTGAGTATTGCATTTGCAGGGTCAGGTTGTCCGTATTTAATTGACCGTTTGTAAGCAGACGGAAAAAAAAGTACATCCTTAGATCCTAATAGCTGGGTAAGGTCATGATAAAAATATCCTGCTGTTTCCAGATCATCCAGTATGTATAAATATTGCCCTTTTTTTTGATTAAATAAGGCTGAAACAAATACCGACCACGAAGACCCAAGTAAACCTTTGATATGTAGGTTTTTGTCTTTTTTTAGAGTGCTTGATATTGCTTTTATGCTTGTATGTCCGTCAAAAAGATGGAGAGGAGAAATCGATTCCAAAATAGAGTTGTTTTATAGAAACAAAGGTAATAATAATTGAAGATTGGAGCAATACACTAATAAATAAAAGAGAAATGACGATTTTTTGATGAAAAATATTTAAAAATTACGCAATATGTATACACTGAATGGGGGAATAACTAATTTTGAGTAAAATTATAAAGTGATGTCGGATTCTATTGTTATTATTCCAACTTATAACGAAAAAGAGAATATCGAAAAAATGATTGAAACGGTTTTTGCCCTTTCAAAGCTTTTTCATATTCTTATAGTTGATGATGGTTCTCCTGATGGAACGGCTACTATTGTAAAGCGGCTGCAGGAAAAATATTCGGACTCGTTATTTTTATTGGAGAGGAAAGGAAAGCAAGGGTTAGGAACAGCCTATATTGCAGGTTTTAAATGGGCTTTAGCTCGCGACTACCAGTATGTCTTTGAAATGGATGCTGATTTTTCTCATGATCCGAATGATTTGATTCATCTTTATGATGCATGTTCGACAGGAGGTGCGGATATGGCAATAGGTTCACGCTATTCGACAGGGGTAAATGTTGTGAATTGGCCTATGGGACGGGTTATTATGTCGTTTTACGCTTCCAAGTATGTCAAGCTAATCACCGGAATGAATATACACGATGCTACTGCGGGGTTTGTTTGTTATAGACGAAATGTACTTGAGGTTATTGATTTAGATAAGATCCGATTTAAAGGGTATGCATTCCAGATCGAAATGAAGTATACTGCTTATACTTTAGGCTTTAAACTGAAAGAAGTCTCTATCATTTTTGTAAATCGGGTTTTAGGCGAATCTAAAATGAATGCAGGTATTTTTGGCGAAGCTTTTTATGGTGTAATAAGACTCCGAATCAATAAAATAATGGGCAGAATTAAAGGTAATAAAACTTAAATAATTTTTATTTTCTTATTTATTGATGGTAATAGAATCATAAGGTCATTTATAAACAAAGCGACTTTTTTTGTGTCTTTTATACTAGCTAAAGGTATTTCATATGGCTTTTTATCTCTATTAGTTCTTATGGAAATGTTCGTTGTATATGAACCCTCATAAAGTAATTTTACGATTGTAATTGAATCAATTTCAGAAAAATGACATTTTGATTTGAAAAATCCATAAAAAGAACTTTCAACAGTCTGGTTATTAATGTCAATATTTACTTTTTTACCTGCAAGAAGAAGAAAGGCAGTAGATATTAGTAGCATAATATAGTGGTAGTATGAGTCGAGCTGTTCAAATACTTCTAAGTACATAAAAAGTACAAATGGAAGTACAATGAAAATTAAAAGAGTAAGACTTTTCTCTTGATAACAATAACGTTCTCTATGTATTTCATGAAATAAATGTAATTTTTGTTCTATAGCCGTAATGTTAGGTTCTATAATTGTGTTTTCAGTTAATAGTTCCTCTATTTTTACTATAGCTTTATAATATATTTCTTTCATCTTCTTGGATCTTTTCCTCAGAGTAGGGGTTAGCCTTATACCTGCTCCATATATATCATCTTTAAAAATCAGTTCATACATGTATGTTTGAAGAATATAAATTGATCCGCTTTCGGAGTATTGGATTCTGTTGACATTTTCTAATAATCCGATCTTTTTATTTTCAAAGAGACTCTTTCTTCTGACAGTCCTCTCTTTAATATCAATTATTATTTGTGTGTTACTTAGAATAATGCACAAGACCAATATAATTAAAGGAATAAGGATTGCTAAACATATTAGATTAATACTTATATCGAGACCTTGTTTATTCATAGAAAAAAAAAACAGAAATACTAAGCATAGGCAGACTCGTGAAAAAGATAATTCCTAAAGCTAAAAAATCTTGTCGTTTGGGGTAAAAGATAATTTTATCTTCTTTAATTTCATATAGTTTCATGAGATATTTATTCTTGTAAGATTTAGTATGGATATGCTTCTCTTAAAATAACTTGCAAATATATACTAAAGTTTATCGTCGAACTAATAAAAAAGTCTACGACTTTAATCATTTATTTTTGTTTATTTTTGTCTGCTGAATCAGACCATTATAATTAAAAGAATGAGAATAGATATTATAAGCGTACTTCCTCAAATGCTCGAAGGGGCAATTAATTGCTCGATCCTTAAACGGGCACAGGATAAAAATCTTGTTGAAATTCAACTTCATAATTTACGCGATTATTCCACAGATAAACATCATCGGGTAGACGATTATCCTTTTGGGGGAGAGGCAGGTATGGTAATGCAGATTGAACCGATTGATAATATTATTTCTCTCCTGAAAAGTCAGAGAACTTATGATGAAGTAATATTTACTTCGCCCGATGGAGAACGATTCGATCAGAAAATGGCAAACAGAATGTCCTCATTCGAAAATATAATTATCCTTTGTGGTCATTATAAAGGAATTGATTATAGAATCAGAGAACATCTGATAACTAAAGAAATATCGATTGGTGATTATGTCCTTACCGGAGGAGAATTGGCGGCAGCTATAATTACTGATGCTATAGTTCGCTTAATTCCCGGCGCAATTGGTGACGAGCAGTCGGCTCTTTCGGATTCGTTTCAGGATAATCTATTAGCTCCTCCTGTATATACCCGTCCGGCAGAATACAAAGGCTGGAAAGTTCCTGATATATTATTATCCGGTCACGAGGCTAAAATTGATGAATGGAAATTGCAACAAGCTATATCAAGAACCAAACTACTCAGACCCGACCTGCTAGAAGATAAGTAATAAATAAAACTTACTTTATATTCAAGCTAAACCATAAGAGTTTCGAAACCTTAGAAAGGGTAACCAACTGCAATATGCCAAGCTGTATTTTCTCTGAAATTAAGAGGTTTTAATATAGACCATTTTGATTGGTAACCGTCTACTACTTGGTATCCGCTGGCATCGGTTCTGTAAATAGGAATATCCGCAGGATTGTATACTTTCCATCCACAATCAAGACGAATGATAACAAATTCGAGATCAAGTCTTATCCCTAGTCCCCAAGCATACGCAATTTGTTTGTAGAAGCTGTCGACCTTAAACTCACCTTTATCTTGTCGGTCACTGCCTCTGATAGTCCATATATTACCCGCATCAACAAATGTAGCCAGTTCGAGTTTCCAGAATACTTTGCTTCGGTATTCTATGTTAGCGTCGAACCTTAAGTCGCCCGACTGGTCATTAAAATTGGCATCTGCTCTGTAAAAAGCTCCCGGACCTAATTCGCGGGCTGCCCATCCTCTAACACTGTTGGCTCCTCCCGAGAAGAAACGTTTTTCGAAAGGTACTTGCTTATTATTGCCATAGGCATAGGCTATGCCGCCCCCTAATCGCCAAGCTAAAGCATTTTTATCATCTATGCGTATCGATTTGCTGTAATCTATATTTCCTCGTACGTATTGGGCAAAGAAAGTATCAAAGATTTTTCTTGATCCGGTTTCGGGGTCTCTTTCGATTTTAGCTAATGCTGCTACCAATGCAAGTGCATTACCTGCAGTCTCAACAGATGCTCTTAATGAATAAGTAGATCTGTTGTTTCTTCTATTTGATCCGATAAGTCCTGGTGCTACGGCATTTGTTTTGTAGTAAGTATATCCTGTACTGACAATAAATTGATCGGTAAAGCTATATAATTTAGCATTGGGTGACAGGGTACTTTCGAATCTGGGATCCAAACGGGGTATGTGTGCATAACTAATTTCTATAAGATCAAGCGTATGCCTTACCGTGTTATTTGTACGGTTTTCCCAAATATATTTTACTCCTGTAGAGAAAACTGTTCTTGTAAAATAATTAGGGCGGCGTTGATACGTATAACTTGATACGACTTGAGTGGAAGCTCTTAATCTTCGCCTTAGATCGTGGCTGAGAAAAGGAAATAGAAATCTGGGGAAAGTAAGCGATGTTTCTCCTCCTATTTCAAAGTAATTGTCTCTAAAGCTCGAAAAGTTAGGTGTAACTGCTTCATAAGAACCCCTTAGTTTAGCATTAAACAGTTCAGAACCCTTAAAAGCATTTCGGTGTACATATCCTAGACTAGCACCTACACCGAAGAAGCCGGCTGAGTTTGTACCTTCTATTTCGGCAGATATACCTTGTCTTTTGTCGGGAACTGCTGTAATTATACATCTGAGTTTTGTGGAGTCACCTTCAAGATATTCTTCGTACTTTATATTTATATTCTTCAGAATATGTAGTTGCGACAATGAATTGTATGTCGTTGAAACTTGATTTTCGTTATAAAGAGATTGAGGTTGTATGTAGCAATTTTCTAAAATAACGAAAGGTTTAATATATCGTCCTCTTGCACCATAAAATATGCGGTATTTGCCTCTTGTAACGGTATCGGTAGCTTGGTAATGGTTGATGTCTCCGTCGGCAATAGGATCATAATCAACATAGATATCTATTCCGTCTACATAATATTGTCGGTGAGGTACCTCTGTTACATCATTATTTCCTATACGCTGTGTGAAAGGATAGATGATAAGCTCTAGATCAACTTTGTTTTCCTTATCTATTGTATCAGCCACAAAGCCGATGTATTCTTTATTAAATGCCATGTAACCATTTCGTCTCAATATGGAGGTGACACGATTACGCTCTTCATCCAACAGATCAAGATCAAATCTATCACCTTCCTTTAATAGATTCCCCCTGCTAAGGTATCTATTAAGACTTACTCGCGTCGAATCTGATGTGGTTGCCCTCCTTCTGCGTAATGGAAATGACTTGTTAATAATGCCTGCATCAAATACTGTATCACTTATATTTATTTTATAGCTTTCGATATTTGAGGCTGCACCTGATTTTACATCGTATATAACCTTTGCTTTTTTATCTTTCTCTATAATCTTAGGTTCAACCTGAGCTTGCAAATAACCTTTGTTATTCATTATTCGCTCCAGAGTAACTACTGTTGGTTCTACTTGCGTGCTGTCATATAAAACAGGTGGTTCGCCTCCTCTCTTCAATGCTCTATTGTACCATTTGGTGGAATCTTTCCCTGATAAATTGTACATAAATAGAGGAAGCTTGAATATTTCGAAAGTTTTGAAATTTGCTTTTTGCTTCACATAAGGTTCCAGATCGAAGAATGAAACATCTTTTGCATCTACTTTTACGGTAGCCACATCAAGCAGAAGTTCGTTGTCGGGAACATATTTGGTGGTACTGCAAGAGTAGCCAAGCAATAATAAAAAACTGATAAAGAAAATTATATTTTGAAGTCTGAATTTCATTTATTGAGATGTATAAGTAACATTAAATATTTATTGCTACATTTTATGATCCGTTATTCTTTCGTCAGAAGATAAAAGGTTTGTGACGTTGAAAAATGATCGGCTATTTAAAAAATGACAAATTTAGGATATAATTATATCTTTTTTGTAGATTTGTCTAACAAAGAATTATTAAATAATGTTGGTTATCATAGTTAAATGAGTTTAAGCAAGAATAAAATAAAATACATACAATCCTTAAAGGATAAAAAAAGTCGTGAAGAACACCGGACTTTTGTTGTTGAGGGAGATAAAATGGTATCTGAATTAATTGGCTTTGTAAAATGCCAATTGCTTATAGCTACTCCTGATTTTGTTCAAACAAATCAAATTCATGATAATAATATCGAAGAGATTGTAGAAGTATCTAAATTAGAATTATCTAAAGCCAGTTTCCTTAAAAATCCCCAGCAAGCTTTAGGCGTTTTTTATCAACCTCATTATATATTAGAGACAAACCAATTAAGAAATCAATTAATCTTAGCATTAGATTGTATTCAGGATCCCGGAAACTTAGGCACAATAATAAGGTTAGCCGACTGGTATGGTATTGAAAATATAATTTGTTCAATGGATACGGTTGACGTTTATAATCCCAAAGTAGTACAGGCAACAATGGGGGCTCTGGCTAGAGTGAAAGTTCACTATGTTGATCTATACGAATGTTTGAGAAATATGCAGGAAGTACTCCCTCTTTATGGAACCTTTCTGGATGGAAAGAACATGTATCAGCAAGAACTGTCAGAGACGGGCATTATTGTCATGGGGAACGAAGGAAACGGTATCAGCCCCAAAATCGAAACACTTATAACAAACAAACTTTTTATCCCGAATTATCCTCCACAAAGGGAAACATCCGAGTCTTTAAATGTAGCAATTGCTACCGCTATTATTTGTACTGAATTTAGACGCCGTTTGCAAAAACAATAAAGGTATATGTGGTGTTATAAATAAGTAGAGTAACTAAATGATGCTCAGATTAATTTAGACTGGAAATTTTTCGGTCTCAATTTAGGTTGTCCCCATTTTGATAAAATGTTATAAAACATTCTGGATTTTAAGGTTTGAATGAATAAATTTCTTAAATTTAGGATGTATTTATTTTATTATGTCGCTTTACTAAAACAAAACACTATTATATACTATGAGCTATCTAACTTTTAATAAAGATGAATTAGTTAATCTACAATATTCATTGCATCGTGAGATTTTAAGTACCAATAGAGCAGGTGCATATATGAGTACAACTATTGTTGGTTGTAATACTCGTAAGTATCATGGTTTGTTGGTTTGCCCTATTGAAGAATTTAATGGCGAAAGCTATGTTTTGCTTTCTTCTTTAGATGAAACAGTCATTCAGCACGATCAATCATTTAATTTGGGTATACATCAATATCCGGGAGGTGTATACAGTCCACGAGGGCATAAGTATATTATAGATTTTGAGTTTGAACCTACACCAACTCTAATTTATAGGGTAGGAGGAGTTGTGCTCAAAAAAGAGTTTTTGATGGAGCATAATGCAGATCGTATACTGATGAGGTATACTCTGATGGAAGCTCATTCAGATACAACATTGCGTTTGAGACCTTTTCTTTCTTTTAGAAACAGGCATCAATTAAGTAAGGCTAATTTATTTGTTAATACAGATACTGATAGAATCGAAAATGGTATAGCATCAAAGTTATATGCAGGATTTCCGACTCTTAACATGCAATTAAGCAAAAAAAATGAGTTTGTAGATAATCCAGATTGGTATTATAATATAGAATATTCACAAGAGAAAGAACGTGGTTATGATTTCCAGGAAGATCTATTTACGCCTGGATATCTGGAAATGCCTATAAAAAAAGGTGAAAGTATAATTTTTTCAGCGTCCTTAAAAGAAGAAAAAGTAAAAACTTTAGCAGACGCTTTCGATAAGGGACTTGCTTCTCGTCAGCCGAAAGATAGTTTTGTTAATTGTTTGAAGAATTCAGCCACACAATTCATTGTTCAACAAGGCAAAGATACAGAGGTTATAGCAGGTTATCCATGGTTTGGACGTTGGGGACGCGATACATTTATTGCCTTGCCCGGACTTACACTAGCAGCTAATTACGATTTAGAAAGCTGTAAAGGGGTACTTGATACCATGTCGGGAGAAGTTAATAACGGTTTATTTCCCAATATAGGAAAGAGCGATCATGCAGCCTATAATTCGGTAGATGCACCCATGTGGTATTTTTGGGCTATACAAAAATATGCAGAGGCTGTAAATGATAAAAAAACGGTCTGGTCCTCTTATGGCGAAAAGATGAAGGCTGTTTTAAATGCTTTTAGATCAGGTGTCAATGAGCATATTATGATGCACGATAACGGACTTATTTGGGCCGGTCAAGAAGGTAAAGCCCTTACTTGGATGGATGCTGTGGTTGCCGAAGGCCCTGTAACACCCCGCAGAGGATATGCAGTAGAAATAAACGCTCTTTGGTATAATGCAATACAATTTACAATAGAACTAGCCGAAGCAAATGGCGATAAAGCTTTTGTTTCGGAATGGAAAGACTTGGCAGAACGCATAAAAGAAAGCTATATCACAACCTTCTGGAATGAAGACCTTGGATATTTAGCTGATTATGTAGATGAAAACGGTCAGAATTTAGATATACGCTCTAATCAGGTTATAGCGACCTCATTACCTTATAGTCCCATTAGTGATGAGATTAAAAGTCATGTGCTGAATGTGATAAAAAGAGAATTGCTTACTCTTAAAGGTTTGAGAACATTATCCCCGGGTCATCCTGACTACAAAGGGATATATAGTGGCGATCAGAGAACACGCGATTTAGCCTATCACCAAGGTACTGTTTGGGTATGGCAATTGAGTCATTATATAGAAGCTAACTTTAAACTTTATGGAGATGCTTTTTATGGAGATGCCAAATGGATTGTAGAGCATTTTGAAGAAGATATGACAGATTACGGAATTTGCAGTATAGCTGAGGTGTATGACGGTAATCCTCCTCACCATCCGGGCGGAAGTATTTCGCAAGCCTGGAGTGTCAGTGAAGTCCTCCGTATTCTCCAAATGATAGAACAACACAAAAAACAAGACAAAAAATAATAAAAATTACCTAAAATGCTATGATCTAGTATGAAAGTATTAATGTTTGGTTGGGAGTTTCCTCCCCATATATCAGGAGGACTAGGTACTGCCTGTTATGGATTAACAAAAGGATTGGCACAACAAGGAGTTGAGGTCCTGTTTGTTATGCCTAAGGCTGTAGGCGATGAAGACTCCAGCATCGGGAAAATAATCAATGCTAGTGATGTAGAAATGCCTTCGACAACATCTTACACAGATGATTTTTGGCAGAATGTAAGTTTCCTACCTGTCAGTTCAGGGCTTATTCCTTATTTAGGATTAGAAGAATACGAACAGTATGTATCCGAAACTGAAAGTGGAGGAGGACAACGCTCTTTTACCCATCTTGGAGGCAAGTTTCCCTTTTCGGGGAAATACGGTACAAACCTGATGGAGGAAGTAAGAAATTATGCTTATGTTGCTTCTAAAATAGCCAGAGAAAATGATTTTGATGTGATTCATGCTCATGATTGGCTTACTTATCTGGCAGGCATTGTTGCAAAAAAGATCTCAGGAAAACCTTTAGTGGTACATGTACATGCTACAGAGTTTGACCGAAGTGGCGAAAATGTAAACAGGGTTGTTTATGACCTCGAGCGCTTGGGAATGGAACAAGCAGATGCTGTGATAGCGGTAAGTAATTTGACGCGAAATATTGTTATAAACCGATATGGTATTGATAAGTCGCGAGTCTTTACAGTACACAATGCCGTAGATTTTTCAGGACGTAAAGAAATTTTGATTAAGAAGGCGGTTAAAGAGAAGGTAATCACTTTTCTGGGGCGTATTACTTATCAAAAAGGTCCGGAGTATTTCATAGAAGCAGCAAGTAAGGTATTGAAACGTTATCCGAATGTGCGTTTTGTGATGGCAGGAAGTGGCGATATGATGAATAAAATGGTACAGCGTGTTGCCAAATTACGTATCGGATCTAAGTTTTCATTTACAGGTTTTCTAACGGGAGATGATGTAAATCAGATGTATGCCCAAAGTGATGTATATGTAATGCCATCTGTTTCGGAGCCTTTTGGTATATCACCGTTGGAAGCTATGCGTACAGGAGTACCTGTTATCATATCTAATCAATCGGGAGTAGCAGAGGTATTGGAACATGCCATGAAAGTTAACTTTTGGGATATAGATGCTTTAGCTGATGCTATGTATGGGTTACTAGCTTATCCGACTCTAACAACTACTCTTAAAGTAAAAGGGACGGAAGAAGTTAATTCTTTGAACTGGGATGACAGTGCTATTAGAGTAAAAGATGTATATGAAAAAATGTTAGATTGACCCTAAACTATTAAATAATATAATTTAGTGCCTTTATTCGTAATCTTTGACAACACCATTTACTTTATAAGCTTAAACCCTTATGATACTTTTAATAACGCAAAATATAACAGACATACATAATTAGTCATGAAAAAAACTTTATGCTTTTATTTTCAGATACACTTACCTTTTCAATTAAGGAGATATCGCTTCTTTGATATAGGAAATTCCCATCAATATTATGATGAGTTTAGTATCCGTACTTATTTACAAAAGATTGTAGAACAGTGTTACTTACCAATGAATAGGGTATTGTTGGATATCATTCAAGAATATGGTAGCAAATTTAAAGTAGCATTCTCAATCACAGGTGAAACCATAGAGCAACTCGAAAAATATGCACCTCAGGTATTAGACAGCTTTAGAGAGTTGGCAGCAACAGGTTCTGTCGAATTTATGTGTGAAACCTATGCCCATTCACTCGCTTTTCTGAAAGATGAAAAAGAGTTGGAACGTCAGCTGAAAAAACAAGCGGCAACTATTAAAAAGTACTTTAATCAAGAGCCGGTAACAGCTCGTTTGACTGGGCTTATGTACTCGGATCAGATAGGAGAGAGAGTTGCAAAACTAGGTTTTAAAGCTATTGTAACCGAAGGAGCTAAACACGTTTTAGGTTGGAAAAGTCCCAATTATGTATATAGCAATGTAAATAACCCCAATTTAAAAGTACTGTTAAGAAATTTTCATTTAAGTGATGATATCGCATATCGTTTTTCGGACACAACATGGAGTGAATGGCCGGTAACAAGTGAAAAATTTGCAAGTTGGTTAGATGTTGTAAATGAGAGCGATGAGGTGGTTAATCTCTTTATGGATTATATTACATTCGGAAACCGACACCCTCGATCTACAGGTATATTCGAGTTTATGCGCTATTTACCAAAAGAGGTGTTTAGTCATGGTAAATTTGAATTCCTTACACCATCAGAAGTAATCAAGAAACATACACCTGTTGGTCCTGTACATGTACCATATCCAATCTCTTGGTCGGAAGAAGAACGCGATCTAAGCATCTGGTTGGGAAATGACTTGCAAAACGATGCCTTTACATCCCTTTGTGATCTGGGCGAAAAAGTGCGATTTGTTGATGATGCCGAATTAACCCAAGATTGGGAGCGCTTGCAGGATAGCGATCATTACTATTATATGTGTACCAAATGGATGTCGGATGCATCGTCTCGCCGATTTAAGAGTGTATACTCAAGTCCTTATGATGCATATATTAATTATATGAATGTGTTAAGTGATTTAATTTCACGAGTAAATGATGCTATAGCAGAAAAGATTTCTTTATTGAAGAAAGACAGTCATTATGCAGATGAGTTATCAAAATTCATTACATGTGATGAAACAGAATATTCATCATTACAAATAAAAAAAATAGCAGAGTTATTGGGTAAGAAGACTGTTAAATCGGTATCAGAATCCGTTTAATTTATTTTTACAAAAAACAGGTCTTAAGATCTTAATTTCGAATTTATATTAGTGTATTAATAATAATTTTATGCAAAACGAAAAACTACTAACACCCGATTATCTATTTGAAGTAAGCTGGGAAGTTTGTAACAAAGTGGGCGGTATACATACCGTTATTGCAACTAAAGTTCCAACATTAGAAAAGGTATTAAGAAAACCTCACATTCTGATTGGACCGGATGTTGTAAAGGAGAACGAATCTAATCCTGAGTTTAAAGAGGATCCCTTTTTATTAAAATCGTGGAGAGCCAGAGCTGCAAATGACGGACTACGGATTCGTATCGGTCGATGGAATATCGCAGAAAGACCTATTGCTATTTTAGTCGATTTTACTCCGTTTTTCTCTCAGAAAGATGATATTCTTGGATTCATGTGGGAGAAATACAAATTGGATTCTCTTTCCGGACAATGGGATTATATTGAACCTGCATTATTTGGTTATGCAGCCGGAAAAGTTATCGAGAGTTACGTAAAATACCATTGCTCGCCAAGTGATAAGATTATTGCACAATTTCATGAGTGGATGACCGGTACAGGATTATTATATCTGAAATCGGCAGTTCCCCAAATAGGATGTGCATTTACTACTCATGCAACAGCATTGGGTAGATGTATTGCTGGTAATAATTTACCTCTTTATGATAGCTTGAAGACTTATAATCCTGATAATATTGCACATAATTTTAATGTGACAGCAAAGCAGTCATTAGAGAAAATTGCAGCACAACAAGCTGATGCTTTTACAACTGTAAGTGATATTACAGCAAAAGAATGCGAACAGTTTCTTGGAAAACCAGTTGATCTGGTTACACCCAACGGATTTCAGGATTTTATAACGAATGAAGAAGAGTTTGCTAAGAAGCAAAAAGATGGTCGTAAAAAACTGATAACTGCTGCAGAAGCAATTATAGCTCAGAAAATCGATAGTAATGCTTTATTGATTGGAATTAGCGGGCGTTATGAATATAAAAACAAAGGGATAGATGTATTTATAGAAGCTCTGGGTAAGTTGAATAAGAACGATGCTTTAAACAGAGAAGTAGTTGGTTTTATACTTGTTCCTGCCGGACATCATGGTCCATCAAAAGCATTGTTACAAAACCTGCATAGTACAGAGCCGATCTCACCTCTTGCAAATCCTTATTTGACACATGAATTGAACGATGAAAATTATGATCCTGTATTAAATGCTGTAAGACGTAACGAACTTTATAATACAAACAATGATAAGGTTAAAATATTCTTTGTTCCTTCATATTTGAATGGTAATGATGGAATATTTGATGTTCCTTATTATGATTTGCTGGCAGGGCTCGATTTATCGTTATTCCCTTCATACTATGAGCCATGGGGCTATACTCCATTAGAGAGTGTTGCTTTTAAAGTTCCAACTATTACGACTACATTAGCGGGATTTGGATTATGGGTAAAAACTCATTTCAAGGGAGAACGTCCGGGTATTGCTGTCATTGATCGGACAGATACAAATGATGCTGAGGTAATAGACCATATCGAAGCTCATGTAATTCGTCATGCTAAAAATAGTGATGCAGACAGTAAAGCTGCTAAACAAAATGCATATGAGATATCTAAAATTGCCCTTTGGGATAATTTGATAACTTATTATATGCAAGCTTATAGCACTGCACTTGAGAAAGTTGCAGAACGCTATACTGAGAGTGATTTTATTATAGAAGAACCACAAAATAATTATATTCCACAAATGTCACAACATACTTCACCTAACTGGTTTAACGTTATTGTACACCGTAATGTACCTAAAAAACTTCATGCTCTGGAAGAACTTGCTAATAACCTTTGGTGGTGTTGGAATCAGGATGCAAAAGATTTGTTTGAATCATTAGACCCTGTTGCATGGAAAAAAGTATACTATAATCCTATTGTATTATTAGATACAATAAGCCTTCAACGTTATCAGGAATTAGAAAATGATGAAGAATTTGTAGCAAAATTAGCTGCTGTACACAATCATTTTAAAACATACATGAATAATAAGAGCGATTTGAGCGAAGCTTCAGTTGCTTACTTCTGTATGGAATATGGTTTACATAGTTCTTTGAAGATTTATTCGGGAGGATTAGGTATTCTTGCCGGTGATTATCTGAAAGAAGCCAGCGATAAGGGTGTACGTATGACAGGTATCGGTCTGTTGTATCGCTATGGTTATTTTACTCAACGTTTGTCGACATCAGGTGAGCAGGAAAATATTTACGAAGCTCAGTTATTTGATAAAATACCGGTATCGGCAGTACGTGACGAAGAAGGTAATTGGGTTACCATAAAAATAGCATTGCCCGGACGCGATTTACATGCACGTGTTTGGAAAGTAAATGTGGGGCGTGTTGAGCTATTCTTAATGGATACTGACATTGAGGACAATTTACCGGAAGATCGTTCGGTTACACACCATTTGTATGGTGGTGATTGGGAAAACAGATTAAAGCAAGAACTTCTATTAGGTGTTGGAGGTATCAGATTGCTTGATAAAATAAATCGAAACTTTGATGTTTATCACTGTAACGAAGGACATGCAGCTTTCACAGGACTGGAGCGTATACACAAATTGATGGTTAATAGAAAGCTATCGTTTGAGGAAGCCAGAGAGGCAATCCGTTCTTCGTCGCTTTTCACGACTCATACACCTGTACCTGCAGGACATGATGCCTTTGAAGAGGGATTGTTACGTAAATATATATCACATTACCCGGAACGTTTCCAAATCAGTTGGGAGCAAGTAATGGGACTAGGACGTGTACATGCAAATGATTCTCAGGAGAAATTCTCAATGAGTAATCTGGCTGTGCATCTTTCTCAGGAAGTGAATGGTGTAAGCTGGTTACATGGAAAAGTTTCACAGGAAATGTTTAAAGATATGTTCCCCGGTTATCTGGCTCAAGAGTCTTATATCAGCTATGTAACCAATGGAGTGCATTATCCTACATGGGCTGCTCCCGAGTGGAAAGCGTTGTATGAGCGTGTGTTTGGTGCAGATTTTGCAACACATCATTATGATAAATCTTGTTTCTCTAACATTCAGGATGTTGAAAATAAAGAAATATGGGATATCCGTCGCAAATTGCGTGGTGCTATGATTGCTCATATTAAGGAACGTATGAATAGCAACAATGAACTGTTGTATTATACTCCTCGTGAGATTGTAGAGATTGTAGAAAGATTAGATCCTAATAAATTGACATTTGGTTTTGCAAGACGTTTTGCGACTTACAAACGTGCTCAATTGTTATTTAAGAATATTGATACATTAAATGAGATAGTAAACCATCCGACAAGACCTGTTCAGTTTATATTTGCCGGAAAGGCTCACCCTGCTGATAAAGCAGGCCAGGATTTGATCAAGAAGATTGTTGAAGTATCTAAATATCCTCAGTTCTTAGGTAAAATCTTATTTATTGAGAATTATGATATGGAATTGGCTTCTAAATTGGTTCAAGGGGTTGATATTTGGTTGAATACTCCGACTCGTCCTATGGAAGCATCGGGTACAAGTGGTGAAAAAGCCGTGATGAATGGTGTTATGCACTTTAGTGTACTTGATGGATGGTGGGTTGAAGGTTATCAAAAAGATGCAGGTTGGGCATTGCCTTTAGAGCAGGTTTATGAAAACAACGACTACCAAAATGAGTTGGATGCTGAGATAATCTATAATACGATTGAGAATGAAATAGCTCCATTGTATTATCAACAAAATGAAGAGGGTATTCCTTCAGAATGGATACAGCATGTGAAAAATTCGATTGACAAGGTTGCTTCTAACTTTACGATGAACCGTCAGCTGACTGATTATGAAGATCGATTTTATAATAAGTTAAGTAAACGTGGACGTGAAATCAGAGAGAATGATTATGCAATGGCAAAAGATATTGTCACATGGAAACACAAAATGTCCAGAGAGTGGGATGGTGTTGAAATTATTTCCGTAAAAATGCCAAGTGTTTACAAAGAGCCTATTGTATTGGGACAGGAGTATGAAATGGAAATAAAACTTACTTGCGGTTCACTATCTGCTGAAGATATAGGTGTTGAACTGGTTATTACTAATGACCAAACGGGTAAAGGTGAAGAATTCTTGATTAAATATCAATTTACTTGTGTATCTCAGGATGGCAGCATTGCAACTTACCGTTTGAAACATAGAAGCGAGCAACCCGGAACATTCAATATGGGACTTCGTGTCTTTGCTAAAAATGACATGCTGGCATATCAACAAGATTCAGGTTTGGTAAAGTGGATGTAAAACTTTTATGGTCCTGAATAAATCTTAGAAAGGACTGTAAATTCTAATAATTATATGGCTATTTTGTATTCCAATTTAGCCATATAATGTTTAATGCAATGACTCATTAGAAAAGTAAAAGTATTGAATGAATTCTTTTGATATTTGCAAAGACTATAGTTATTATACTCAGACGAAATGGTAAACAGGTCTGAGACCTTAATATCTGACATTATAATGAAAACTTCAATATATGGTGATAGCGGACTCGAAAAATATCGGTCTACTATTTTATGCAGACATGAAAAATATCAGTTAAAAATGGCTGAACTTACAAGTGGTTCAGAACTGAGTGATGCAGCCAACGGATATTTGTTTTATGGATTACATGCATACTCCGATAAATGGGTATTGCGTGAGTGGGCTCCGAATGCTACTGCCGTTTATTTGATGGGTGATTTCAATCATTGGCAAAAAGATGATTTGAGATACGTTTTCCGTCCTAAGCCCGGTGGAAATTGGGAACTGGAATTACCCCTTGACGTTTTACGGCATGGTATGCTGTATAAGTTATGGGTAAAATGGGAAGATGGGGCAGGAGAGCGTATACCTGCTTACGTAAGACGAGTGGTGCAGGATGATGTTAGTAAAATATTCTCGGCTCAGGTGTGGCAGCCCGAACCTTATATATGGAAGAATAATCAGCCTAAAGGAGAGGTAGCTCCCATTATTTATGAGGCTCATATCGGAATGTCCGGTGAAGAAGAGAATGTTGCGACATACAATCATTTCAGAGAGAAAATATTGCCTTATATTGCTGATATGGGATACAATACCATACAATTAATGGCAATTCAGGAACATCCTTATTATGGATCTTTTGGTTACCAGGTTTCTAATTTTTTTGCACCAAGTTCGCGCTTCGGTACACCCGAAGAGTTGAAAGAACTGATAGATACAGCTCATAAACTAAATATAAGGGTTGTATTGGATATTGTACATTCACATGCCGTAATTAATGAAGCCGATGGTTTGAGCCGTTTTGACGGAACTTTTGATCTTTATTTTCATTCAGGAGAGCGAGGAATACATTCTGTATGGAATTCCCGATGTTTTGATTATGGTAAGAGTGAAGTTTTAGCTTTCCTTTTATCGAACTGTAAATATTGGTTAGAAGAATTTAAATTCGATGGTTTCAGGTTCGATGGTGTTACCAGTATGATGTATTACGATCATGGTATTGGTCGTGATTTTATGGATTATTCGATGTATTATGACGGTAATCAGGATGATGATGCAATTGTTTATCTAACGATGGCAAACAAGCTTATTCATGAGGTAAATCCACAAGCATTTACCATCGCCGAGGATATTAGCGGTATGCCGGGACTTGCTTCACCGATCGGAAATATGGGTATAGGATTCGACTATCGTATGGCAATGGGTATTGCAGACTTTTGGGTCAAGATACTTAAAAATAAGAAAGATGAAGAGTGGCATGTGGGAGATATGTTCTATGAGTTGACCAATAAACGCAACGAAGAAAAGACAATCAGTTATGTCGAAAGTCACGATCAGGCAATGGTAGGAGATAAAACACTTATTTTCAATCTCCTTGATAGTTTGATGTATACAGATATGAATGTTTTTGAACGCAATTCTAAGGTTGACAGAGGTTTGGCTCTTCATAAAATGATTCGACTGGCTACTCTTGCCACTGCCGGAAACGGATACCTTACTTTTATGGGTAATGAATTCGGCCATCCCGAGTGGATTGATTTTCCGAGAGAGGGTAACGATTGGTCTTATAGGTATGCCCGTCGTCAGTGGTCTTTGCTGACTGATACAAATCTGAGGTATCGTTTTTTAGCCGAGTTTGAAAAAGAAATGTTAGGCTTAATAAATAAGCAGGACATATTTTCGTTTCGACCTTTTGCTATCATTCAGAGTACAGCAGATCAGGTATTGATATTTAAGCGTAATAATTTAATATTTCTCTTTAATTTCAATCCGACAAAATCGTTTACTGATTACGGTTTTGAGGTAGATAAAGGTCAATACAAAATTGTTCTAAACTCTGATGACTCAGAATTTGATGGTTTCGATAGGGTAGACGATAATTACGATTATTCGACTCTAAGCATAGAAGGAAAAGATGTATTAAAAGTATATATTCCTGCACGTACTGCTTTTGTCTTGGAGAAGAAATAAAATTACTTTACAGATATACAAATAAAATAAGGTAGCCTTTTACGACTACCTTATTTTATTATAGTTGATAGGTTAAATACACTTGCTTTATTTTATCTTCACTGCTACTGAACTTTTCACATCTGCAGAAGATGCCGCACAATGCAAAGTGAATTGATCTGATTCTACAGTCCAGTTATGTGTCTTATCATCAAAGAAAGCTAAGTCTTTAACAGGAACAGCTAATTCTACTGTTTGAGTTTCTCCTGCTTTTAGGAATACTTTCTTGAATGCTTTCAGTTCTTTTTCTGGACGCTCTACAGATGGTTTTGCTTGAGAAGCATATACCTGTACCGACTCTGCACCATCTACTTTTCCTTTGTTCGTTACTGTAAACGATACTTTTATAGTTTCATCTTTACCGTATTCTTTTTTATCCGTATTGGCTTTTCCATATTCGAATGTAGTATATGAAAGACCATAACCAAAAGGAAATAGAGCAGGTATCTTTTTTGTGTCGTGCCAACGGTAACCTACGAGAATATCTTCTTTATAGATTTGCTTGATACTGTCTCCCGGATAAGAGATTGTTCCGAAAGACATAGCACCGTTATCTTCCAATTTCTTAGGTATACTGTAAGGCAATTTACCAGATGGATTAATATCACCTGAAATAACATTTGCTGTAGCACTACCTGCCTCCGAACCTAAATACCACGATTGCATAAGGGCAGGAACTTTATCTAACCAAGGCATCGAAACAGCATTACCACTGACAAGTATTATACCTAAGTTTTTATTTACTTTTAATAGATCATCAATCAGTTCGTTTTGTCCGAAAGGTAAATCGTAAGTGATTCGGTCTGCACCCTCGCAATCTTGCTGGAAATTTTTATTCAATCCACCGAAAAATAGAATTACATCTGCCCCTTTAGCTAAGGCTAGAGCTTCTCTTTTTAATGAATCTGCATTGTATGGTGATGGTACAAAGTTATCATATACCGTAGGTCCTGAACCATATCCCATTGTATACGCAACATTATTCTCACCGTATTTCGCTTTAAGACCTTCTAGCGGAGATATCTCTTGCTTAACTTTCAATTCCGAGGAACCTCCACCTACTGTTAACGAGCGGGTAGCATTTTCGCCGATTACAACAATTTTCTTGTATCTGTTCTGACCAATGGGAAAGAAGTTCTTTTCATTTTTCATCAGTACGATACCTTGTTCAGCCACTT
The DNA here is from genome assembly GCF_011299555.1 of Dysgonomonas sp. HDW5A. NCBI lineage: Bacteria > Pseudomonadati > Bacteroidota > Bacteroidia > Bacteroidales > Dysgonomonadaceae > Dysgonomonas > Dysgonomonas sp. HDW5A. Next base: position 3,618,007 of record NZ_CP049857.1, read on the forward strand.
TACGTGCTACATCTGCATGTTCTTGAGTTGCAAAACTTCCATAAGGACGATTACGATTCATATTGGTTCTGAAATTCAGACGAAGCACCCTTTTTACTTTCTCATCCAAAGATGATTCGGGAAGTTCTCCTTTTCTGATCATTTCTAAATAAGGCTGAGCCATAAAATAATTGTCATAAGCGAAACTTTCGCCCCATGTCAATCCATTTGTCCAGCTCCCCATTTCTATATCCAGGCCATTCAGAGCCGCTTCTTTGGTATCGTGGGCACTTCCCCAGTCGGTAACAAGTACGCCGTCAAAACCCCACTCACCTTTGAGTATTTTATTGACAAGTCTTTCGTTATGGCTACAGTATTGTCCTCTGAACTTATTATATGATCCCATAATAGCCCATACCTTTCCCTCTTGAACTCCGGCTTTAAAAGCAGGCAGATATATTTCATATAATGCTCTGTCGCTTACTTCTACATCAATATGACCACGCCAAAGCTCTTGATTGTTAAGGGCAAAGTGTTTCATACAAGCGGCAACTCCGTTTTGTTGTACCCCTTGTATAAAGGGGACTACCATTTTAGATGCCAAGTACGGATCTTCCCCTAGATATTCGAAATTACGTCCATTCATTGGTGTACGGTAGATATTTACACCGGGACCAAGTATAATATCTTTCTTTCTGAAACGTGCTTCTTCTCCTAAAGCATTTCCATATTCAAGAGAAAGCTCCGGATTAAAGGTTGCAGCAAGACATGTTAAAGCCGGAAATGCGGTACATGAGTCGTTTGTCCAACCTGCATGATTCCATGTATCCCAATCTATCTCCATACGAACGCCATGAGGGCCATCACTCATCCATATTTCGGGAATACCTAAACGGCGACATCCGGGAGTACTGAATTTTGATTGTGCATGTATCATGGCAATCTTTTCTTCGAGAGTCATCTTTGACAATGCATCATTTACTCTTGCTTCAATAGGTTTACTTTCATCCAGATATACAGGAACCGATTTGGTTTGTGCCTGAGTCTGCAAAGTAAATAAAGCAAGAAGACTACAGAAAAACAGTTTTTTCATATTCTTTTATTTGATTTTAGATTTAAATAATCAATGATAATTAATGTTACATTGCCTTGTAGGGGCAGGGCTTTGCTCTGCCCGAAAACGATAAGATTTGATAGAGGGTAGGGTAGAACCCTACCCCTACAACATACGACAGTAAATTTATCTTGTATTACTTATTTGATTTGTATTGTGATTCGTTCTTTCTTCTTTAATTTGAAATTTAATTTTCCTTCTTGAATAGTATAATCTTTTATCCCATTGATCAGAGGTTCTCCTTCTGGTAGTTTCAACGTGAAAGAGTTGGGGATATCGGACTTTATTTCGATAGAACTAATAGATCCATTCTTCCATGAGAATGTTACTTCTGCTCCACCTCTAACTTTTAGTCCTTTTACAGATCCAGCTTTCCATTCTGTCGGAATAGCAGGTAAAAGTTCGATATAGCCTGCATGACTTTGTAGAAGCATTTCAATAATTCCTGCCGAACCTCCGAAATTGCCATCAATTTGCATTGGTGGATGGGCACTGAACAGGTTAGGGTAGGTGCCTCTTCCCTTTCCGGCGGGTTTAAGAAGATCACCGATTAATTTATAGGCTCTGTTTCCGTCTTTTAGTCTGGCCCAGAAGTTTATTTTCCAAGCCATAGACCAGCCTGTTGATTCATCTCCTCTCCGTTCTAAAGTCATTTTTGCTGCCTCCATTAATTGTGGAGAGGTTGCGTCGTTTAATTCGTATCCAGGATACAATCCGTATAACTGAGATACATGGCGGTGATGTATTTCTACTTCATCGTAATCTTCCAACCATTCCATGATTTGACCATGTTTGCCAATGGAGGTAGGAGCTAATCGTTCTTTCTTTACTTCTATTGTTTCAATCCAATCTTGATCGACGTTTAATAGCTTGGCAGCCTCTGATACGTTTGTGAACAGTTCTCTGATAATTTGGTTGTCCATTGTTGATCCTGCACTGATGCTGACAGCTTCTTTTTGGGATGTAAAGTAGCTGTTCTCGGGCGATGTTGTAGGAGCCGTTACCAGATAGCCATTGTTAGGATCTTCAATCAACATATCTTCGAAAAATAGAGCTGCCCCTTTCATAGTTGGATAGACTGATTTTAGGTATTCTAAATCTTGAGTATATAAATAATGTTCCCATAGATGTTGGCATAACCAAGCTCCTGCAGTATTAGTTGCTCCCCACGATGGACTCTCGGATGGAGATGTGAAGCCCCAAACATTGCCCAGAATATGTGTAACCCATCCTCTGCTGTTGTAGTAAATGCGAGCTGTTTTCTGCCCCGGTTCAACAAGACTTTTGGTATATTCAATCAAGGGGAGGTGTAATTCCGAAAGGTTGCCGGCCTCGGCACCCCACAGATTCATCTGTAAGTTGATATTCAAATGATAATCGGCATTCCAAGGAGGTATTATTTGTGGAGCCCACAACCCTTGCAGGTTAGGGGGAAGACCTCCCGTACGAGTCGATGAAATAAGCAAATAACGTCCGTATTGCATATATAGTGCAACCAGATCGTGATCACTTTTATCAGTAGCAAATGCTTCTAATCTTTTATTGATAGGAAGATCTGAATTCTTGTTTTTACTCAGAGTTAAATCAACACGATTAAATAATTGTTGGTACTTTGATATATGATTTTTCTTTAGTGTTGAATAATCGGCATCTATTTTTTCTATCAGTTTTGCAGCCTCTTCTTTTTCGTTTTCATTGTTATAGTTTGTGGCTAAAGAGACCAATAAAATAACCTCATCTGCATTTTGTATTTGTATATTTTTATTTCCTGTAACTAATGTTCCTCCTTTTGGGATAACTTTTACTTGTCCGAAATATTTCATTCCGTCGTTTTTTACATTATCCGTCATTTGTCCGTAAATAGATAATGTATTGCCTTGAACTGAGACCTCATAATTTTCTTCTCTATTGAGCGAAATTGTCAGATTAAGGGCTTTTGCCTTGCTTGCCGTATACTTGATAACACCGATATCATCCGAAAATGAGGTGAAATATTCCCGGTTGTATACGATGTCTCCTTTGCGAAAGGACGTTGTAGACAGTGCATTGTTTATATCCAAAGTCCTCTTGTAATCGATTATTGAGTCTGATTTATCGGGGTATAGAAAATCAATTTGCAGATTGCCGAAATTCTGAAAACTGCCGTATGCCGAAATATCGGCACTCCCTTTACCTAAGCAAGTAAAGGTTTTATACATCAGATCTTGTGCTTCTTTATTCTTATTTTCGAAAAGAAGTTTCCTTATTTCACCTAAATGCTTATAGGCTTCGGGATTATCGGCATCTTGCTTATTGCCTGACCATAAGGATATCTCGTTTAATACGATTCGTTCTTTCTCTACACCTCCCCAAGGCATCATTCCTATACGTCCGTTACCAAGAGGAATAGATTCTTCCCAAATGGAGGCAGGGTTTTCAAAGTAATATTGCCAAGTATTCTGTGCAGAGATAGATAAGGTGATACATAGAGATAAGATAATGGAGGACGTTATTTTCTTCATGGTTATAGGTTTCTTGATATAATGTATTCGGCAAAGCCGATAAAAAGGTCTGAGACCTTAACTATACAAAGTTATTGTTTAATTAGTATACTGTCTTCTAAAAGTGTTTCCGTTCAGGGTATTTCATTCATCAATATGGGGGGGATTTGCTTACTAAATAGTGCTGATATGTTTCTTGAGGCTAATTTATAAACCTTTTTTTATATTCGTTGGGTGTTACACCGAATTCGTCTTTAAAGTACTTCCTAAAGTATTTGGGGTCGTTAAAGCCTACCTGAAATGCGATTTCGTTGACAAACATTTGGCTTTTTTCTAATAGATTGGCTGCACGTTTCAGTCTTATAAAACGAATGAACTCCGATGGTGATTTATCGGTCAATGCCAATATCTTTTTATAAAAGTAGACGCGGCTCATAGCCATTTCCCGACATAAATCTTCCACCAGAAAATCGGCATTACTTATATTCTCTTCGACAATGGAGATTGCTTTTTTTACAAACTTTTCGTCCATTGTCATTATTTCTATTTCGGTCGGATTTACTTCTATTTTCTTCTTGAAGTTATGCTGATTTTTCTTTTGACGTTCTATTATTTTTGAGATTTTCAGTGTCAACATATCTATGTTAAATGGTTTTGAAATATAATCATCTGCCCCGGCTTCTATTCCCGAATATTGGTTTTCTTCGGACGATTTTGCTGTAAGAAGTATTATCGGAATATGAGAAGTTCGGATATCTGCTTTTATAATACGACAGAGTTCGTACCCATCCATCTTGGGCATCATTACATCACATAAAATAATATCAGGCAATTGATCTAATATTATTTGAGATGCTTCTTCTCCATCATTTGCTGTAATTACCCGATATGATTTTATGAATAAGCTTTGGATAAATTCTCTAAAATCTTCATTATCATCTACAATTAATAATAGCGGCAGATTTAAATCTTTGGAGGGGGTAGAAGATTTGTTTTCAATTGGTTCAGGTATTTCAGAAGTCTCAGTACTTCCCGAATAAATAATATCCTGACTTTTAGATTCTTTATAACTCGAGTTGTCTATCGGTATCAACACTGTAAATGTAGAGCCTTTGCCGACAGTACTTTCCACTGAAATTTCGCCGTTGTGCAGTTTCACATATTCACTGACTAAATGTAATCCGACTCCGGTTCCAGTTTGGTTTATCTTTTGAGATTGTTCAATGCGAAAAAAACGATCGAATATTTTTTCTAAATACTTTTCTTCAATACCTATGCCTGTATCGGATACTTTAATGCAAAGTTGTTTTTTTGCATCTTTTTGAACCTCTTCAGTAATACCTATACTTACATCTATATGTCCTTCTTCAGTGTACTTGAAAGCATTGGAAATAAGGTTAATTACGATTTTACTCATTTTCTCGGGATCGAAGCTCATCTGAAGTTCTTTGAGATAAGTTGTAAATGTAAATTTGATAGGTTTGTCGGCAGCCAAAGAGGAGAAAGACTGACAGATATCTTTTACTATTGGTATTATATCGCCTGTAGAGAGGCTCAGATTCATTTTATTTAAGTCTAACTTCCTGAAATCGAGAATTTCATTTACCATGTTGAGAAGGCTTAAAGCATTTTTACGCATAATTGTCAATAATGTTTTTTGCTCTTCAGTATATGGCTCTTTTAAAAGTTTCTCAAGAGGAGTTAGTATAAGCGTTATGGGTGTTTTAAACTCATGGCTGATATTTGTGAAAAATCTGAACTTCAATTCATCAACTTCATGAATTTTATCGGCCTCCATTATCTTTTGTGCCTGTTTAAACTCATGCTTTTGTTTATTGAGCTTATATATGATGAAGAATCTCAAAAATATTATGAGAATAATAAAATAGATGAAAAATGCCCACCATGTAAGCCAGAATGGTGGTTTTACTATAATTTTCATTACTAGTGGTGTGTCACTCCAAACCCCGTCGTTGTTACCTGCATATATTATCAACTTGTAAGTACCCGAATTTAGATTTGAATAAGATGCTGCTCCGATTCCATTTTTAACCTCTATCCAATCCGTGTCTAAGCCTTCCAGCATATATTTGTAGTGATTCTTTTCGGGGTGTATATAGTTTAGAGCCGAGAAAAGAAGAGTGAAATTAGTCTCTTTGTAGTTAAGTGTAATCTCACTCAGGTAAGTAATTGATTTAGTAATAATAACTCTGCCATTATATTTTTCATTGGGCTTTATGGGTTGATTTGCAATTAGTAATTCAGTAAATCGAGGCTTGGGAATATACTCATTAAAAACAATATTATTGGGGTCAAAGCTTATATATCCGTTTGTACTTCCCACGTATATCATTCCCGTTTTGTCTTTAAATATTGCATTCTGATTGCAAATAGAACTGGGAAGCCCATCTTTTACATCAAAATAAGTAATTGAATAGTTCAAGATGCCATTTGTCAATCCACAATGAATACAAGCTAATCCGTTGCGGGTACCCACCCAAATATTATTATTGTTGTCTTCGATAAGCGATACAGTCTCGTCGCTGGGAAGCCCTTCTTTAGTTGTAATATATGTGATTTGATTATTGGAGGGATCATATATATTGAGTCCATTATCTGTAGCTATCCACGTTAAATTTCTCGAATCTACCAATATATTGTTCGTTAAGATGTCCGAAAGAGAATCTTGCTTTGTTTGTTCTTTGAAATATGGAGTTATTTGCTGTGTTTTATTGTCTATAATATTAATGCCTCTATCGGTGCTTAAAAAAATATTCTTATTTATATCAGTATATACCGAAAGTATGTAATCGGAATGTAGCTGGGGGGTATTTGCGACTGTATGCCTTTCGAATTTGGTCCGCGACGGGTTTAATTTGCTAACTCCTCCTCCTAAAGTGCCAATCCAAAGGTTATTATCTATATCCTCGGCAAGCCCGTATACGCTTTTACCTGATATTGAATTTGAATCAGTCTCATTAATCTGATATCGTGTAAAATTTTTACCATCGAAAGAGTTGAGACCTCCCAGAAATGTTCCTATCCATAATTTCTTGGAATGATCTTCTAATAGAGACGTAATTATATCAGCAGATATACTTTGGGGATTGTTGGCGTTATAATTGAATGTTTCGATGGTTTGCTTTTCTTCATTGTATTTGATAAGCCCTCTGCCATTTGTACCTATCCAGAGATTGTTGTTATCATCCTTGTATAAGCTGTTACAATCAAAAGTATCGGAGTCTTCTTTAAAGTGATAAAATAGAGGTGACTTTTTGAACTTGAACATATTGGGGTGGTAATAAGATACTCCCTTTTTGTATGTACCTATCCATACAATGCCATCGTTGTCACAAAAAATACTAATAATTGAATTCTGGCTTATTGAATTACTGTTGTAAATATTATTACGCAATACCGTAATCTTTTTTTGTTTCTTATCAAACAGGTTTAATCCTCCATGGTCTGTGCCTATCCAGATCAAGCCTTTGTTATCCTGATCCATGCATCTGAAGAAGTTACTCGAAAGAGCTATTTCTGAATCTTTATTCAGGAAAACCCATTTGTTGGCTTTTGTATCATAGTAAGCACTGCCTTTATCGGCAACTCCAGGGTAAACCCAGACGTCATTGTCGGCATCTACAAATAACGATTTTTGAATAGTGGAATTCTGCAAGTTATCCTTGAAGAATGTATTACGAATATCTACTAAATTGGTTTTTTCATTGAATCTCTCTATTAAACCATCTCTATAAAGAGCCCAAATGTATTGGTTAGATACTCTAAAATCAATAATTTCTCCCGGACTAAAAGTTTGCCCTTGCTTCGATTGATTGAATATGACATATTTTCCGGTCTCTATGTTGTACTTGTATATTCCTTTGCCTTTATAATAGATATAGAAATTTTTATTTGCATCTATCTCGACAATGGAAGGAGAGGCAGGCAATCCCATTTTTGAAACTACCGAATCTATATTCTGAATAAAACTCTCAGTCTTAAAATCGTATACAACATAATTCATTTCTCCGACCTGTAACCATAATCTCCCTTCGCTATCTTCCTGAATATTGGTAATTCTATTAAAGGGAATACTTGTAAGATCGTTTCGGTTATGTTTATATATTTTGAAATTGAGACCATCGTATCGGTTCAAGCCTTGGTTGGTTCCAAACCACATAAATCCACGACTATCTTTGAAAATGCATTCCACTTGATTGTTGGACAATCCATCGCTATTATCCAGATGTGAAAAGTCGAATGATTGTGCATAAATAATACTTACTGCACTATTTAGTATGAGTAATAGTAATGAAATAATTGTTCTCATGAAGATTTGGCTAACATTGATTCTTTCTCTAACAAATTTAGATAAATTATGTAATTCCAAAGGTTTTATTACAAATTTAGCCTCACTATAGAAACATATGCACCCCTACTTTGTTCAGGATCACCTTCTTTTCAGAACATTTAAACAGAACTTTAGTTATAGCATGGTATACATTTGTATTGTTACTAAAATCTAAAAATATAATTGACCATGAAGAAGCATCTATTATTAATAATGGTGTTATTACCTGCTCTGTTCTTCAGTTGTAATGATTCTTATGAGAAAACTCAGGATGGAATTATTGTAAACCTGAAGAATGATTCGACTAATGCAACGAAACACATCCGATTGCAAGTTATTACAGACGATATTATTCGTGTAAGTGCAACCCCAAAGAACAGTTTCTCGGATAGGGAAAGTCTTATTAGTGTTTATGATAAAACACAGACATCGGGCTGGGAAGTGATCGAGCAAAAAGACGAACTATTATTAAAGACTGCTACAACAATAGCCAAAATATCTCTGAAAACAGGAGAGATAACCTTTACTGATTTACAGGGAAATATTCTTTTATCAGAGAATAAAGGTGGCGGAAAGTCATTTAAAGACATAGAGGTCGAAGGTAAAAAAGCGTATACTCTACGCCAGATGTTCGAATCGTCCGATGACGAGGCTTTCTATGGACTTGGACAACATCAATCCGATGAATTTAACTACAAGGGAAAAAATGAAGTATTGTTTCAATATAATACTAAGGTATCTGTTCCTTTTATTGTATCCTCCAAAAACTACGGTATTCTGTGGGATAATTATTCCTTAACCAAATTTGGAGATCCCAGAGATTATGAAAATCTGGATCAATTTAAATTGTTCGATAAAAATGGAAAAGAAGGGGGGCTTACTGCTACTTATATGGAAAGTAACGATCCTAAACATATATTTATAGAACGCACTGAAAGTACAATAGATTATGAAAATCTGGAAACGGTAAAGAATTTCCCGAAAGATTTTCCATTCAATAATTCAAGAATTACATGGGAAGGAGAATTCGAAGCTAAAGAATCGGGTATTCACCGATTTATACTGTATTATGCAGGTTATACCAAAGTATATATTGATGATGAGTTAGTTGTTCCCGAAAGGTGGCGTACAGCATGGAATCCGAACAGCTACAAATTTGCTGTTGATTTAAAAGCCGGAGAAAAACACAAAATAAAATTAGACTGGAAACCCGACGGCGGTATATCGTATATAAGTCTTAAAGCTTTAGATTCAAAGAACGAGAAAGATCAAAACAAGCTATCTCTTTGGTCGGAAATGGGTGACGAGATCGATTATTATTTCATCAGAGGAAACAATATGGATGAAGTAATAAAAGGGTATCGTACGGTTACAGGAAAATCGCAGATTATGCCTAAATGGGCAATGGGTTTCTGGCAAAGTCGCGAACGCTACAAAACACAGGAAGAATTGCTAAATGCCGTAAAAGAATATCGTAAGAGAGAGATTCCACTTGATAATATTGTTTTAGACTGGTCTTACTGGCCTCAGGATGCATGGGGAAGCCACGATTTTGATTCTGCTCGTTTTCCTGATCCTAAAGGGATGATTGATAGTGTACATACAATGGATGCCCGTATTATGATATCGGTATGGCCTAAATTTTATTATACAACCGACAATTATAAAGCTTTTGACGAAAAGGGCTGGATGTATAACCGTGCCGTGAAAGACAGTATCAGAGATTGGATAGGGAAGGGTTATATAGCCGGATTTTACGATGCTTACAGCGAGGGTGCCCGTAAATTGTTTTGGGATCAGATGAACGAAAAACTTTACTCGAAAGGTATTGATGCTTGGTGGATGGATGCTTCTGAACCCGATATTTTATCGAATGCAAGTATGAAATACCGCAAGGAGTTGAGTACACCTACGGCTTTAGGTTCATCAACGGAGTATTTTAATGCATATGCTTTGGTGAATGCCATGGCTATTTATAACGGACAACGTTCGGTTAATCCAGATAATCGTGTATTTCTTTTGACCCGTTCGGGATTTGCAGGCTTACAACGTTATTCGACAGCAACTTGGAGTGGCGATATTGGTACTCGTTGGGAAGATATGAAAGCACAGATTTCGGCAGGGCTTAATTTTGCCATGTCTGGTATTCCTTACTGGACGATGGATATCGGTGGATTTTGTGTTGAGAAACGTTACGAGCAAGCCAAAGAAGGTTCGGAGGATTTAAACGAATGGCGTGAGTTGAATACACGTTGGTTTCAATTTGGAGCATTTTGTCCGTTGTTCCGCAGTCACGGACAATATCCATACCGCGAGATTTATAACATTGCTCCCGAAAATCATCCGGCATACAAAAGCATGGTATATTATGATAAGCTTCGTTACCGTTTGATGCCTTACATATATTCTCTTGCCGGAATGACGCACTTCGATGATTATACGATTATGCGTGCTCTGATAATGGATTTTGGTACAGATTCGAAAACTTACAATATCGACGATCAGTATATGTTTGGACCCGACCTGATGGTATGCCCCGTATATACTTACAAAACGACTTCACGTGATGTCTACTTTCCTGAAAATAGCAATTGGTATGATTTTGAAACAGGCAGATATATAACAGGAGGTAAAACAGAGAAGGTTTCTGCTCCGTACGAACGTATTCCGTTGTTTGTCCGAGAAGGGGCTATTCTTCCCTTCGGTAAGGATATTCAGAATACAAAGCAATCTCAGGCAGATAATATTAAATTGAAAATATACTCAGGTAAAGACGGTGAATTTACAATTTATGAAGATGAAGGTGTAAACTATAATTATGAAAAGGGACAATTTGCTAAAATCAAAATTAACTATGACGAGAAAACCAAAACCGTAACTATTGCAGACATTCAGGGCAGTTACGCCGAAATGCCTGCGACCCGAACTTTCGAAATCGAATTAATAACTAAAGACAATAAAAATCAAACTCCTAAAATCGTAGAATACTCAGGTAAGAAGTTATCTGTAACCATGTAAAGTTAGTAATGAAAAAACATTAATTTCTTAAAATTTTAATAACCATGAATAAGCAATTAAAACGATTAATTAACCAATCCTCTAACATAGGCCTGTTAAGGTTATGTTTGACGATTATACTAAGCTTTGGATTGTTAGCTGGTCTGCATGCTCAGAATACGCAGGAAGTTTCGGGGGTTGTTTCCAGTAAAGGAGAACCCCTGGTGGGAGCTTCGGTCGTTGAAAGAGGAACTACCAACGGAACAATTACCGATCTGGATGGTAAGTTTACAATAAGGGTTGGCAATAATGCTTCTTTAGTAGTAACTTATCTGGGATATACTACTAAAACAGTAGCAGTAGGTAATCAAAAGCAGATAAATATAGAATTGGAAGAAGATAACAATGTACTTGATGAAGTCGTTGCAATCGGATACGGTATCCAAAAGAAAAAACTGAATACCGGTGCTACAGTTCAGGTCAAAGGTGATGACTTGATGAAGTTGAATACCACAAATGCACTTCAGGCTTTGCAAGGACAAACTCCGGGAGTACAGATATCATCTACTTCGGGACAACCCGGTGCCGATCTCAAAGTAACCATTCGTGGTTTAGGTACCGTAGGCAACGCTAAGCCTCTTTATATCATAGATGGTATTGAAGGTGATATTACAGTGCTCAATCCTGCCGATATCCAATCGATAGATGTACTTAAAGATGCTGCATCGGCAGCAATTTTCGGAGCACAGGCTGCCAATGGGGTAGTGTTGGTAACTACCAAACAAGGAGTCAAAGGCAAAGGACAGGTGTCGTTTGATGCTTTTTACGGTATGCAAAATGTACCTCGTAAAACTAAAATGTTAAATGCCGAATCGTATAAAGTGATAATGAACGAGCAGGCAATTAATTCGGGATCTTCACAATACGATTTTGGTGCTATGGGGGAACTTGCCAATACTGATTGGATCAGCCAGATGTTCAAAGACAATGCAAAGATCGAAAATTATGCATTGATGGTAAACGGAGGTTCCGAAACATCGGTTTACTCTCTCGGCTTGAATTATACTTCGCAGGAAGGTATTGTTGGTGGAAGTAAAGTGTCTAATTACGAACGCTATGGCTTTCGTATCAATACAGAACATAAACTATATAACAATGTATTGAAGATTGGTCAACATCTGAACTTTAATTATATAAAAAACAGAGGTGTAAATGTAGGAAACCAGTACAACAATACATTGAGAGGAGCCTTTGCTACTTCGCCGTTATCTCCCGTATTCAGCGATAATAATATATACGACAGTCCGTTTAACGATACCAGCAATTCTCTTTGGTACAAAGGAGACGGTAATCCTTACGGTTGGATGATGACCAACAGTAATAATAGTAATGACGGTCAGAAACTAATGGCTGATGTATATGCCGAACTCGAACCTATAAAGAACCTGAAAATCAGATCTGTTTTCGGTATCAATTATTATGCATCGGAATATAGAAGCTTTACACCCTTGTATCAGTTTTCAATTTACTCATACAATAACGACCATTCGACAGTAAATCAGAACATGAGTAAAGGACATACACTGACCTCGATGAATACAGCAGGTTATGATTTTACTATCGATGAAAACCATGCTTTCAATGCTTTAGTCGGTATGGAAGCTGTTCGTTATCAAGGTACTTATTTATCGGGATCAAACTGGAATCTACTATCTCAGTTCAATGATTTTTCGCATGCTTATTTAGATAATACTACCGGACAGGCACATCTGGATGATGACGGGAATGTAGTGGAAACCAAAACCGTAGGTGGTAAACCCGAAAATGTATATAGCCGCTTATCGTATTTTACTCGTTTAGGATATAACTATGCCGAAAAGTATATGTTTAATGCTACACTTCGTGCCGATGGGTCATCGAAATTTGCAAAAGGAAACCGTTGGGGATATTTCCCTTCCTTTTCTGCAGGATGGCTTATCTCGAATGAACCTTTTATGGAAAATATAACTAAGAATTCGATACTTGATATGTTGAAATTCAGGGTGAGCTGGGGACAAGTCGGTAACCAGAATATTGACGACTTCCAATATTCGTCTCCTATCAATACATCAACAGGATACAGTAGCAGTAATCCGGCAGCATTCTATGTATTCGGTACAAGTAAATCAAATGTTCCGGGAGCTTATCCAAGCCGGTTATCTAATAAAGAGCTTACGTGGGAAACTTCGGAACAAACCAACATTGGTTTAGATGCACGCTTCTTGAAAGGTCGATTGGGAGTAACTACCGATTTTTATGTGAAAACAACTAAAGATTGGTTGGTTGTAGCTCCTATTTTGGCAACAGCCGGAGCAAATGCACCTTATATCAATGGTGGAGATGTGAAAAATACAGGATTTGAATTAGCCTTTGTCTGGAATGACAATGTTGGTAAATTTAATTACCATGCTGCATTAAATGGTGCTTATAATAAAAATAGAGTCGGAAATATTCCGACCGAAGATGGTATTATACACGGTGCTGTAAATATGCTTTATGACAATTCAGAAGAATTTTATCGTGCCGAAAATGGTCATGCAATAGGATACTTCTGGGGATACAAAACAGCAGGTCTTTTTCAGAACGAACAAGAAATTGCTGAATGGAAGGCAGCCGGTAACGGCATTCTTCAGACCGACGTAAAACCGGGAGATGTTAGATATTTGGATATCAACAAAGACGGTAAGATAGATGCAAAAGATAAAACCGATTTAGGTAACGGTATGCCCGACTTATCTTTTGGTTTTAACTTAGGTTTTGACTATAAGGGATTTGATTTTACGGTTAATGCAAATGGTGTACTCGGTAATAAAATTGTTCAATCGTATCGTAACCATGCCAATAAGCAGGCAAATTATACTACCGCCATACTGAATAGATGGACAGGTGAAGGTACTTCGAACAGAATACCTCGGGTAACAGAAACGAATGTGAACTGGCAATTTTCGGATTTATACATACAAGATGGCGATTTTCTGAGAATTAATGATATCATTTTGGGATACGACTTGTCATCACTTATCAAATGGAAATACATCAGTCAGTTACGAGTATATGCCTCTGTTCAAAATGCGATCACTTTTACCAAATACGATGGTATGGATCCCGAAATAGGTTATGGAACAAGCGATTGGGTGTCGGGTATCGATTTAGGATATTATCCTCGTCCGAGAACTTACTTGTTTGGTGTAAACGTTAAATTCTAAAAAATTAAAACTATGAATAAGTTTAAACTTAATATAATAGCGGCGATTGTAATGGGTATGGGATTACTATCGTCTTGTGCAGACAGTTTTTTAGATAGCGAATCTAAAACGACTGTTACAGATGGAAACTTTTATAGAACCGTTGCCGATGCTGAAATGGCTTTAATAGGATGTTATGATGGATTTCAGCGTACATCTGCGAATGGAAATCTTGCATTTTATGTAGCATCGGAGATACTTTCAGATAATTGCTTTGGTGGAACAGGGAATACAGACGCCCGTGCCTATCAGGCATTGGATAGATTTGATATCTCTCAATCTCCTTCCGATAATAACTTGTTTAATGGAACATGGAGCGATTACTATGCCGGAATTTTTCGTTGCAATACTCTTTTGCAAAAACTCGATGGTATTAGTTGGGGAAACAATACAACTGCACGTAAGAGAATCGAGGGAGAAACTCGTTTTCTTAGAGCGATTATGTATTTCGATTTAGTTCGTCTTTTCGAAAGAGTACCTCTGTTAACAGAGCCTACAACTGCCAATATACCCCAATCGGAACCGGCGGAAATTTATAAATTAATAGCCGGGGATCTTAAGTTTGCAGCCGAAAATATTCCATCGGATGCTTATCCTAAAGCTAAAGCCAGTGAGAATGACGGACGGGTAACTACCTATGCAGCCAAATCGATGTTGGCACGTGTATATTTATTTTATACAGGATATTATAAAGCCGATGACTTGGGAGTTTCACAATCCGAAATATTAGCCGGTCTCGAAGATGTTATAAACAGTAATGAGTACGATTTGGTTTCTACCTATAAATCTTTATGGCCTGCAGCAAGCTATATTCCTAATAAAAAAGATAATACACTTGACAGATCGGGCTATGCCGGAATGGGAAACATAGAAACCGTATTTACTCAAAAATTTAATAATACCAGCGATTATAACGGAAATATCGATGGCAACCGTTGGCTGGTAATGATGGGAATGCGTAATACCAACTGGTCACCATACGGAAAAGGGTGGGGAGCTTGTTCGGTAAATCCCAAGTTGGTAAATGCTTATTCGGATGCCGATCAACGTAAAACGGCTTCTGTGATCGACATCGTAGGCGAAGGTATTGCCAAAACATTTGATTTGAAAGACACACGCGAATATACAGGGTATTCGAATAAAAAATACACTCCGATAGCTTTACCCGATGGTACTTCGGATACGGGAGGCTCTAATGATTTTCAGATATCACAAGATCAGGATTTTATTGTAATCAGGTATGCGGATGTATTGCTGATGGCTGCCGAATTGGGTTCTCCCAAAGCTCAGTCTTATTACGATAAGGTTCGTAAACGTGCCGGATTGACAGCTAAAACGGTTTCGAAAGCCAATATAATCGAAGAACGCCGGTTGGAGTTTGCTTTCGAAGGAATAAGGTATTGGGATTTACTACGTCAGGGATTAGATGTTGCAGCGTCAACAATTGCACAGACTCAGAAAGTGAAAAGTGGCGCAGTAGATGATGAAGTGGTTATTACTGCCGAGAACATCAAAAAGACAAGAGGCTTTATGCAGATACCAAATACTCAGATCACTTTATCGAATGGTGTTCTGATTCAAAATTCCGGATGGTAATAATCAATATTTTTTAGTGTTACTTAATTTTGAAACGTTATGAAAAATATATATACATTGATATTCGCTGCTTTAAGCGTAATATTATTAGCCACATCGTGTTCTCCCGATGAACCCCAGCTAGGAGGCACTATATCGAAAGATCAGTTGAAGTTTAGCATTACGCAAAACCCCGATGATCCGAATATGGTTATTCTGGAGAGTTTAACCCCTAATGCTACTCCTTATTGGACAACGCCTTTAGGACGTTCGACCCGTGTAAAAGATACTGTAAGAATTGCTTTTCCGGGTACTTATACATTTACTTACGGAGTCCTTTCGGAGGGAGGAACTACTGATGCCGATCCGTTTGTTCTGACTCTTACTACTTCTAACCTGAGTTATGTGGACGATCCTCTATGGACTAATCTGACAGGTGGTGTGGGTAACGAAAAAGTATGGCGATTAGATTATGGAGCTTACGGACTTAATAGCGGACCTCTAACTTACTGTGCTCCATTAACCACATGGACGCAGTGGCAAGCAGGAACAGCCGAAATAGGGTGGGCTCCTTCGTGGAATGATAACCAATGGATTATTGAAGAAGCCGATAAAAACAGCCGTATGACATTTAGCCTGAAGGGGGGAGCTTATATGAAAACCCATAAAGTTACAGAAGGTGTTGATGAGTCGGGCACATTTTTTCTGGATGTAAACAATCATACGCTGACTACTACGGATGCGACTATTCTCCGTTCGAAAAACTTCATAGCCAATGCAACAAACTGGAACAAAGATTTGGTTGTGCTTTCTTTGACCGAAAACCAATTGATGGTTGGTGTTCGCAGGACTAATTCGGAAGGTGATTATTTGTATGTCTGGAATTTTGTATCGGATACATATGCCGAAAATTATGTTCCTGAAGAAACCGAAGACCCGAATTTTAATTTTGGTGATCAAACCGAAATATTGGCAGTCAACACATCTAAAACATGGGTGCTGGATACCCAAGTACCTTTCAATTGGGCTGATTTGAATGGTAAGCTCCTGAACGATTGGAATAGCAGGGCAGATATTATTGCTGCCGGTTGGACAGGTTATGATGATTCTTCGGTTGCAAATATTGATGGTTGTTCTATCACTTTTACGAAGGATGGCAAAGTAACTGTAAGGCAAGATAATGGAACCGAAACTCATGGAACTTATACAAATACTCAATCCACCAATACAATTACATTTAAAGATGTAACACCAACCTTCGTTATTGCAGGTTGGATAAGTGTTGCTACAACAGAAGAAAACCAATGGAAAATAGTAAAGGTTGAATCGGATGTTGCAGGTAGTGTTACAGGTATTTGGTTCGGTAAGAGAGATCCTGCGAAAGCTGAATATATGGTATTCCATTTTCTAAGTAAGTGATATAACCATGAGATAATTACTTCCGAATAATAAATTAAATATGGCTGCCTTATATCAACCAGAGTGACTATCGGAGGCAGCCATATTTAATAAATAACACTTATATATGAAAATATTCAGATTTTTTATACCCATTATAATGGTATTTTCTTTTTTACAAAGTTGCAGTGGATCAGACGATAATATAACCTCGGAAGATATAGTCCCTGTTTTGTCGGTTAGTTCTGCCACCGTGGCTTTTGATGCTTTACAGAGTACCAATACTATCGAAATTGCCAGCAATACGATCTGGAAAATCAACTATACATCTAATTGGTGCAGACCATCTATACAAACTACCAAAGGCAATGCTAAAGTTATTATAACGGCAGATGCCAATGATACAAACGAAGACCGCAGTACTACTTTTTCGGTATCTGCAGAGGGGCTTAGCGATGTTATTATTACAATTTCTCAAAAAGCAAAAGGTGCGGTTGTTGTTAAACCCGATTATATTGATCCCGATAAAACAGGCATGACCAGTGATGCTTTGACATTAGCCGGTAAGATGAAATTAGGCTGGAATCTTGGAAATACAATGGAAGCATGTGATGCTACAAGTGCTGGAGAAACAATGTGGGGTAATCCGATGACATCTAAAAAACTGATTGATGCTGTGAAAGCTGCCGGTTTTAATGTCGTTCGTATTCCTTGTGCATGGAGTGGTTATATTGAGGATGCGGCGACTTATAAAATAAAAGAATCGTGGTTGGCAAGAGTAAAAGAGGTTGTTGATTATTGTGTTGATAATGATATGTATGTTATTCTTAATATTCATTGGGATGGCGGATGGTTAGAAAATAATCCTACATACGATAAGCAAGAGGCAGTCAATATAAAGCAAAAAGCTTTATGGAAACAAATTTCAATTTATTTCCGTGATTATGATGAACATTTATTATTTGCAGGCACAAACGAAGTGCATAAGGATTATAATACTCCATCGACCGAAAATCTGACTGTTCAGATGTCATACAATCAAATTTTTGTAGATGCAGTACGTGCTACAGGAGGACGCAATACATGGCGAAATCTTATCGTGCAGGCTTATAATACAAACATAGACTATGCTGTAAGTTATCTGAAAATGCCTACGGATGGTACAAGTAAACGATTAATGTCGGAAGTTCATTTCTATGATCCATACGATTTTGCATTACAGGAAGACGGAGCATATAAAACTCAGTGGGGAAAACCTTTTGTAGGAGGAGATGTATCTGCATGGGGACAAGAAACCTGGGTGGATGAAGCTTTTGGTAAAATGAAAACAAATTTTGTTGATAAAGGTATTCCGGTAGTTTTAGGAGAGTATGGAGCTATTTTGAGGACATCGTTGTCAACCGATTTACAGGCTAAACATATCGAAGCTCGTAATTACTATCTGAACTATGTAACTAAGGCTGCAAAAAATAACGGTTTGATTCCTGTTTATTGGGATAACGGAAATACAGGAGATAAAGGCTTTGCTTTATTTAAAAGGAGTACTGCAGTGCAGGTGCATCCGGATGCTTTAAATGCCTTAGTGAGTGCTGTTAAGTAATACAATTATAAAGAATTAGATATGAAAGTATTCTGTGGGCTTATTTTGATTTTTACTTTATTGTCTTGTTCAACTCCCGAAAAGATACGGGATAGAGCAGACTTTACCGAGAATTGGAAATTTTATCTCGGAGATGATGCTTTGGCTAGTCAATCTCAATACGATGATTCTCAATGGAGAGTATTGAACCTTCCGCATGATTGGAGTATCGAATCCGATTTTTCGTTATCAAATCCCGCTACACCCGGCGGAGGAGCACTTCCCGGTGGAATCGGATGGTATCGTAAGGAATTTACATTAAATAAATCGTCACAGGGAAAGACCGTTTATATCGATTTTGATGGTATATATTGGAATAGTACAGTTTGGGTCAACGGTCACTTATTAGGAGAGCGTCCCAATGGATATATATCTTTCAGATATGATCTTACGCCATATTTGAAGTTTGGTGAAAAGAATACGATTGCCGTAAGAGTCGATAATTCTCAGCAACCCAATTCGCGTTGGTATTCAGGTTCGGGTATATATCGCAATGTTTGGTTGGTAACAGTAGATCCTGTTCATGTCGATTATAACGGTACGTATGTAACTACACCTGTAGCTTCTAAAGATTCGGCAGAGATAAAGATTGTCACAAATATTCGTAATGTAACTGATACATCTCAGGCAATAGAGCTTTATTCTATTTTAGTGGATGCCGACGGAAGAGAGGTTATTCAAGTAAAGGCTCCTGCAAATATTGCGGCTTCGCAGGTCGGAATTACTGAACAAGTTTTGAAACTGCAACAGCCTCATTTATGGTCGGTCGATGATCCATATATGTATAAAGTAATTACCCGAATAAGCCAGGATAGTAAAATCATTGATACTTATGAAACACCCATTGGTATACGCTTCTTTTCGTTCGATAAAGATAAAGGATTCTTTCTTAACGGCGAATCCGTAAAAATAAAGGGTGTATGTAATCATCACGATTTGGGGTGTCTGGGATCAGCCGTAAACACAAGAGCAATAGAACGGCAGTTGGAAATTCTGAAAGCAATGGGTTGTAACGGTATACGAACTTCTCATAATCCGCCTGCCCCTGAGTTACTCGATTTGTGTGACAAAATGGGTTTCATTGTTATGGATGAGGCTTTTGATATGTGGAGAAAAAAGAAATCACCGCATGACTATTCTCAATATTTCCCCGAATGGCACGAGCGTGATTTAACAGATCTGATTCTTAGAGACCGTAACCACCCTTCGATATTCATGTGGAGTATTGGAAACGAAATTTTGGAACAATGGTCGCATATAGATGCTGATACTTTGGATTTGCAACAGGCAAATATGGTATTGAATTTTGCCAACACGTTGGATAAGAAAACAATTCCATCAAAAGATTTACATGTAAACTCTCTTTTAGCTTTAAAATTAGCTGATATTGTAAAAGAGCTCGATCCAACCCGCCCTGTTACATCGGGTAATAATGAGACAGAGCCTAGTAATCATATCTTCCGTTCGGAGGCTATGGAAATTATCGGATTTAATTATCATGAGAACAATTGGGTAAATTTCCACGAAAAGTTTCCCGATCAAAAGCTTATCATAACCGAGTCAACTTCGGCACTCATGTCCCGCGGATATTACATAATGCCCTCGGATAGTATGAATATCTGGCCCGAACGTTGGGATAAACCATTTGACCGACCTGTACATCAATGCTCATCGTATGATAACAGCCATGTGCCTTGGGGTACAACTCACGAAGATACTTGGAGAATGGTGAAAAAATACGATCATATTTCGGGAGTATATATCT
Organism: Dysgonomonas sp. HDW5A; assembly: GCF_011299555.1. Classification (NCBI taxonomy): domain Bacteria; kingdom Pseudomonadati; phylum Bacteroidota; class Bacteroidia; order Bacteroidales; family Dysgonomonadaceae; genus Dysgonomonas; species Dysgonomonas sp. HDW5A. The sequence continues at coordinate 3,638,589 of NZ_CP049857.1, forward strand.
GGACTGGTTTTGATTATCTGGGTGAACCAACCCCATTTTGGTGGCCATCACGCAGTTCGTATTTCGGTATTATCGATTTAGCCGGTTTTCCGAAAGATGTGTATTATATGTACCAAAGTGAGTGGACAGACAAAGATGTATTGCACCTCTTCCCTCATTGGAATTGGCAAGAGGGACAACTCGTTGATGTTTGGGCATATTACAATAATGCCGATGAAGTAGAGCTTTACCTCAATGGGCAATCGTTAGGCAAAAGGACTAAAAAGGATGATGAATTTCATGTATGCTGGCGGGTTCCGTTTAATAAAGGGACTTTAAAGGTTGTATCTCGCAAAAACGGAAAAGAAGTTTTATCAAGAGAAATAAAAACAGCAGGTAAACCCGTTTCTATTCGTTTAACAGCTGACAGAAATAGAATAGCAGCCGATGGAAAAGATTTATCTTTTATAACCGCTGAAGTTGTCGATGCAAAGGGTACAGTTGTTCCTACAGCCGATAATTTAATGAAGTTTTCGCTTGAAGGTAATGGTGTTATTGTTGGTACTGATAATGGAGACCCCACAGATTCTTTATCATTAAAAAAGCCCGAAAGAAGGCTCTTTAGTGGCAAAGCGGTAGCTGTGGTTCAGTCTACTAAAAAGGGAGGAAAGATTGTATTGAAAGCAAGTTCCGATAATCTAGAAAGTAGTTTTATTGAAATTAGTTCCGAAAGAAAATAATCAAAGAAAAGAGCTTGCTATGAATGAAGAGAGGATATCTGTAAGGGATATCCTCTCTTTTTATGAAAAAATGCTTTCGGTTTTATAACTGTAATTATTGTTTTACCGAACTTCCGAAAAATCCAAAGAAAGATATGTAAAGAAAACAAACTAAAGGAACAATAAAACCAATGCTCATATTTGTTTCTCCTATCAGTCCCATTAATGTGGGAGCAATAGCTCCTCCTACTACCGTAAATACTAAGATCGAAGAAGCGGTCTTCGTTTTTTCGCCCAAGTGTTTTAATCCTAATGCAAAAATAGACGGGAACATGATCGACATAAACAAATAGCTGGTGATTAAAGCAATGAGACCAAAACGTGTATGACTCGTCATGGTAACAATCATAAGTAATGTATTAATAAGAGCAAAACTACCTAACAGTATTTCTGGTTTTATTTTCTGCATGATCATACTACCCGAAAATCTGCCTATTGCAAATAATGTCATACCTCCAAGACCTAATAAAAGTCCGGCTTGCATCTCATTTAATTGCAAAGCTTGTATTTCGATAGTATAGTTGATAAAGAAACTGCCAATACCTGTTTGAGCTGCAACGTATAAAAACTGAGCTATAACAGCTAATACGAAGTGACGTTGGCGTATCAACGGTCTGTTCGAAATCCGTTCATTATTGAGGTTTGCAGTTGCATCGTCCGAACCTTTTTCAGGTTTAATCTCAGGAAGTTTTACAAATATAAATAGTAGCAAAACCAACAATACAATTGTGCCTAACCCCACATAAGGAGCTACTAAAGCTGAATTATCGGTCATACTTTCGTTTACAGATGCTGTAATATTCTGAACCTGTTCTGTAGCTCCCAAAAACACTTTTTTTACAGCCTCAATAAATAATTCGAAAATAGATTTTTCGGACTCATTGTTAAAGATGAGTATCGATCCGACAAGAGGTCCTAATATCCAACCGATAGCATTAAAGGTTTGAGCCAGATTTATTCGACTTGCTGCCTTCTCGGGCGATCCCAATACAATGGTATAGGGATTGGCTACTGTTTCGAGGCATGTAAGACCGCAAAAGAGGATTAGCAGACCTATGAGAAAAGCCCAAAAGGTATTAATACCTACTGCGGGTACAAACCAGAATGCTCCTGCTGCAAAGAGAGTGAGTCCAACTATAATGCCGGCTTTATAACCAAATTTACGAGCTATAATTCCGGCAGGGATAGCCATTACGAAGTAAGCACCATAGGCGGCTGCTTGTACAGCTCCCGATTGTGCTTTGGTAAGGGACAAAGAGTCCTGAAAATGTTTATTTAAAACATCTAGTAAGCTGTGTGCAAATCCCCATAAGAAAAACAGGCTGGTGATTAGGATAAATGGAAATAAATAATTTACTCCATTCTCTCCTGTAAACATCGAGTTCTTTTTCATATTTTATACAAATAAGTGTTTTACATTTTCCGCAACATCTAACCATCTTTGGTTATCTTTGGGATAGTACGATTTAAGGATAAAGCTATTCTTGATAATTTCATGCCCTTCGTGCCAGTTTTCTACAGTTTTATCAGCAATAGCTTGCTGCATAATGTTACCAATAGCAGTTGACTCAGTCATTCCCGTTGAAACTACAACATTCAAAGCATCTGATGTATATTGGTTCAGCAGATCATTTTGACTACCTCCTCCCACAACATATAATTGTTCGATATTCCTGCCCGAGCATTCTTTAAGCTTTTTCACTACAAAATGATACTTCAATGCCAATGATTCTATAACACACCTCACAAATTCTCCTTTATTTGAGGGAACTGTCTGATTATTATCAGCACAGTAAGTTTCTATTGCTCTGCTCATAGATGATGGATTCGTAAATATCGCATCGTCAGGATTTACGATACTTTGCAGTGCTTTTGCCTGAATAGCTTCCGATAGTAAATATTCATATGAGTATTTCTTTTCGTCTTTTTTCTCCCATTCGGCAATTAACTGCTGTAAAAGCCAAAGACCAGTGATATTCCTCATAAAGAGGATTTTGCCGTTTACTCCACCTTCGTTGGTAAAATCGTTGTACATAGCTTCGGCGGTGAGAACAGGTTCATCTGTAAGCAAGCCTAACAAAGACCATGTACCCGAACTAAGAAACGCCCAATTATCGCCGTCTGCCGGAATAGCTCCTATTGCACTGGCTGTATCATGAGAACCAACAGAAAATATTTTTGCATTTATGGCTCCTGTTTCTTCTGCTATCGCTTTTGATAGATTACCAATAATTTCTCCCGGTTGAATAATCTTTTCCATGACAGAATATGGCAACTCCAGTTGACGAAATGTATATTCGTCCCATTGACGTGTTTTTGCATTTAATAATTGAGAAGTAGAAGCTATTGTATATTCATTCGCTGCCACTCCTGTCAGGAAATAATTTATAAGATCGGGGGTGAAAAGTAATTTATCGGCAGAGCATAACGATGGATCGCTTTTAGAATAAAGGCTGTATAATTGAAAAAGAGTATTTATTTCCATCTGCTGAATACCCGTACTTTCGTATAGATATTCTTTTGAGATATTTTGCATAACCTCTTTTGCCATACCCGAGGTACGGCTGTCACGGTAGGTAACAGGATTGGAAATAAGATGCCCTGATTTATCTATAAGACCAAAATCGACTCCCCATGTATCAACGGCTATACCTTTGAGGTTATATCCTTTTTTTACGGCAAGAAATATACCTTGTTTTATATTTTCAAATAAAGACAAGAAATTCCAGTACAGAGTATCTCCCAACCGTACAGGCTTATTCTCGAATCGATGGACTTCATCCAAGCAAATTCGGCCGTCAACAATAGTACCAACGATGGCACGTCCACTGCCTGCACCTAAATCTAAAGCCAGATATGCCATAAGTGCTTTATTTAGATGTCTTTCCTAAGATATATTTATCAAGATCGTCTATTTCTTGTTCCGTAAGAGTTAAATAGTTACCGGCACCTGCATTAACAATTATCTGACAAGCCAATTCTATAAATACTGCTTTTTGGAAAGCGTCATCAAAATCTTTACCGCAAACAACTTGTCCGTGCTTGCTAAGTATGGCTGTGTCGTGATTCGCGAGTGCTTCCGTTACAGCTTTTGCCAATTCGGGAGATCCCGGTCTGTGATAATCTACAATAGAAATTTCGCGACCGCAATAACATGGTACTTCGGCAATAACATTAAAGTTGGCCGGTTTATCTTTCATACATGAAACTACTGTAGCATATTGTGACTGAAAGTGTAGAACAACATTAACATCCTTTCGGTTGCGTAACACTCCTAAATGGAATGAACTTTCCATAGATGGTTTAACTCCTTGTATAGGCATTCCGTCGGAAATACGGCATGCTGCAATTTTGTTTTCGGTCAAACGAGGCAACCAGGAGCCTGTTCCTGAAACCAATGCTATATCGTCTTCTACTCTCCAGGATATATTTCCACTGCTGCAAAGTTGTAAGCGTTCTTTTCCTACTCGTTGAGCTTGTGCAACAAATTCCGCAAAATGTTTATCTGTAATCATGGTATATTTTAATGTATTTATGTTCGGGTAACAGCTGTAGTTCGGGTTTGCAATAGGGGGCACTGTATAATAAGAAGTAATTTAACGTATGTTGAATTACACCTTATACAACTATCTATTGTTCCTTTTATATAACTCCTTATATTCTTTGTGAATAGATGAAATCTCCCAGCTGTCGATCCGTACGGCTAAAACGAATAAACGTAATGTTTATTCGTTTTAGTGTATGGTTACTATTGTTTTAAGTATAATTTAACAGTAATGTTTATATTCAGTGTCAAAAAAAGGTTTCAGACCTTATTTGTAAAGAGGTCCGTAAGTTTGACAGGCACGATAATCGGCACCTTCTTTATCCATGCCAAAGGCATTCCATACAGCAGGACGGAAGACATCTTCTTTATCGACATTGTGCATCGAAACCGGAATACGAAGCATGGATGCTAAAGTGATTATATCTGCTCCGATATGGCCGTAACTTATTGCTCCGTGATTTGCTCCCCAGTTGTTCATCACAGAATATACGTCTTTGAAGTTCGAATCTTCTGTTAAACGAGGTACAAACCAAGTTGTAGGCCATCCCTTATCAGTTCTGTCGTCTAATATTTTGTGGATTGCAGGGTCGATGTCTACTGTCCATCCTTCAGCTATTTGAAGTACAGGACCAAGTCCCTTGATTAGGTTCAGACGAGTCATTGTACAAGGCATACCTCCTTTGGTAAGGAATTTGGAAGAAAAACCTCCTCCTCTGAAATATTCTCGGTTGGCTGGCATCCATGTGGTAGCATCGAGACAAGCTTTAGCTTCTGCTTCGCTGATATCCCAGAATGCTTTCATGGCAGGATTGCCATCTTTGTCTGATTGTTGACCGGAACCGTCTAATGTTGCAGCACCCGAATTGATTAAGTGAATCATTCCATTAGCCGCTAGACCTTCTAGTTTTTTTCCTGTAACACGTTCTACCGCGTCAGGACTCCAATATGTACGAACATCGGCAAATATTTGTGCCGTATTGGTCAGTAAATAACTGAATAGCATCACAGTTCCGTTCAAAGCATCATTTTCGGTTGCCAACATATAAGGAGCACGAACACCTGTCCAGTCGAAAGACGAATTAAGAATAGCTTCGGCAAAGTCTCCGTTTGGATAAAAATCTGTCCATTGGCGTTGTCCTTGAAAGCCTGCTGCAATAGCATTGTGTCCAAGGGCTTCTTCACCGAAACCTAATTCTTTAAGTTTAGGATTTCCGACCATTAAATCTCTGACGATAATAGCCATTTTAATAACGAATTCCCAGTCTGCATCTTTTCCTGCTCTGTCTTTGGCGAGGTCTTTTCGGTTAATAATATCTTCGCCTTCTTTACAATTTGCTTTAGCCCAATTGAGAGCTTTTTCGTATTCTTCTTTATCGTATATTCCTTCGGTCATACGGCGTATGATTTCGACTTCGTCGATACCTTCGCAACGCATGCCTAAATAGTCTTCAAAAAAATCGGGACTTACAATCGAACCGGCTATACCCATACACACAGCACCAATCGACAGATATGATTTACCTTTCATTATGGCTACTGTCATTCCTGCACGTGCAAAACGTAGAAGTTTTTCAGTAACATCTTTAGGAATGGTAGTGTCGGAAGATTCTTGTACATCATGACCATATATGCCGAATGCGGGTAATCCCTTTTGTGCATGTCCTGCTAAAACAGCTGCTAGATATACAGCTCCGGGACGTTCTGTTCCATTAAATCCCCAAACAGCTTTAATCGTATGCGGATCCATGTCCATCGTTTCGCTACCGTAACACCAACATGGGGTAACGGTGATCGTAACGCTTACACCTTCTTTTCTGAATTTTTCGGCACAAGCAGCACTTTCGGGTACACGTCCTATGGTTGAATCGGCAATTACACATTGTACAGGAGTACCATCGGGATATTTAAGGGTCTTACTGATTAGTGCAGCTACATTTTTAGCCATGTTCATGGTTTGAACTTCGAGCGATTCGCGTACACCACCCATACGACCGTCTATGGTTGGGCGTATACCGATTTTAGGCCATTCGCCTTGAAATCTGTTTTTCTTCATGATATTATTATGGTTAGATTAAAGTAAGGTCTAAGACCTCTTGGTTATTTCATACTACTGATAAAGCAAATATATATTTAATATCTGACGATGCCTTTCACTATTTCGACGGAGAAGTAGTATAATATCGATATTGTGTTTGGCGTATTATCTGTTATTGATTAAATATAAGTATATTTACATATTACAGGTGTGATATTAAAACGACATGTTGTCATATGCTTAAATCGAATGAAGAACTTAGTCTTATCTTATTAAATGTCGGTTATTCGGAACTGAATGCCAATTGGAACTGGAAGAATGTATGCAGTCCTTTTGCCCGTATATATTATGTAAAAGAGGGGAGAGCCAAAACAAAAATTGGTGACAAAACTTATTTGCTGGAGCCTGATCATTTGTATTTAACACCTCCGTTTACTTTGCACGATAATGAGTGCGACAGTTATTTTTCGTTGTACTACATCCATTTTTACGAAAAGGTTATAAATAAAGAATCTATATTTGATACGTATGATTTCCCGATAGGTATAAAGGCTTCCTTGCTGGATCTATCATTAACACAGCGATTATTAGAAATAAATCCCGATAGGTACTTGCATCATTTTGATCCTCAGTTATACGATAACCCGCCTATATTTTCTCAATATATTGCCAATAACAATAAGATGCCTTTACATTCGAGTGTCGAAACACAAGGTATTTTATATCAGCTTATGGCGAAATTTCTTGAACTGATAAAAATGAAATCGAATAATAAAGATATTCGAATAAATAAAAGTCTCTTATACATACACGAAAATATAGATAAGGATATTTCTATCGATCAATTGGCAGATATTGCCTGTATAACCGAAGATCATTTTATTAGGTTATTCAAAAAGGAAATGAATTATACACCTACTAAATATATCAATTTGAAGAAGATGGAAAAGGCTCAACTTTTTTTACTTACAACAAATTTACCTATTCGAAGTATTGCATTCGATTTATCAATAGATAATATTTCGTATTTCAATCGTATTTTCAAACAACATACAGGAAAAACACCAACCCAATATAGAGAGGAATATAAATAGATAAAGAAGAGGGTTTTATTTGCTGTTTCTACTAAATACTACAATATATAGTATAATTAATCCTTAAAAGGAATACACATTTATTTGAGCAGACTCTTTACAAGATCGAAGTCCTGCTTAAAGAAAGCATCATACACCCTTGCTACAGAATCTAAACTCTTGGTTTCAATTGTTATAACTTTTCTTCTTTTAAAGATACCTGATGGCGAACAAACTAATCCGACCATAAAATATGTATTAGAGCCATCATCTTCTCCATAACCAGAAACAAAAAGGTCGTAACCGGAGTTTTTATCTACAACAGTTAATGTTGGAGAACATTGAAGAGCTCGATTAGCTTTTCTTATTTCATCTAGCCAGGGAAATTGACTTAGTTCATTTATAAAACTCTGATAATCAATTGCACCTTTCTCTTCAAATGAGTCTGAATCTTTATTATCGCCATACTGAACATTCCAATTAAAAGTGGGTGTCATTATTTTAGTATTTTGGTTTGGTTTATTATCAGAACAAGATAGTATAAATAATAATATAAATGTAAAAAAAAAGGGAATATAGATTATTCATGTATCGTTGTTTTAGGTTATATATTAGTTCTGGCTATATGATTCTAAAAAAGTTGAATTATATCTTTCCTCCTGCTTTCGGGGGTTACTTTCAACAACATAATTTCTCCGTTTTCAAGTTTACATTCTATTGTTGTGTTATAAGGTGCATGCAGTTTGAAATGTACATCCCATGATTTATCCCATGCCGGAAGAAGTAGTATTTTCTCCCCATCTGTTTGGAGTAACATTTCCTGTAAGGCAATCATACCACTTCCTCCCCAATTGTGATCGGGAGTCCAGTCATAACCAGGTCCCCAGAAAGCCGGGAAACGTGTTTCTGCACTTTCCAGCTTTTTGATGAGTAAATCTTTTGCTTCATCTATTAAGCCTAATCGTGCCGCCCAAATAGCGTCTTGTTTCCATCCCACATGACTCCTGAATTTAATAACATCCTTATCGTATTTCCAAGTGTTCAGTGCAATATCTAAATTAGGTTTACCTATACCATAAATTCCCCAAGGAAAAACGGGATATAGTTGTGGTGTTTCTACATTATTTACCCTTTCCCAAAGCCATGCAGGTGAAATAGTGGTATGCCCATCAATTTTCTGTGTGTGAATTTCTGGTATACGCTTTAGAAATTCAGTAAAATAGTTTTTTGCAACAGTATCAGATTGTATTTCGGGTAACTCTAATAATCGGGAGCTAACCGTTAGCAGTGCTGCGATTGTAGATGTAGCATTGTAAGCCATTTTATAAGTTTCGCAAGCTGATCCCGGATAAAGAACGAGTTTTCCTTGCTCATCCAAAGTTTTACGCCCCCGTTGTCTTGCCAGATATTGATAATGCTCGTCAAAGAACTGTAACGTGCTTTCGATTAAGGGTATATACTCCGAAATATCTTTGCCTGTATATTTTTCTTTCTCTAGTATCATAAAACAAAATTCGAGAGCTGTATCCCATTGATACTCTAGCCAAGCATTGTATTCCATTCCTTTATCATACGATTCGGGGCGTTTCCAACCATATTCACTGGGGTTGGGCAACCCGAAATTTTCGATTTGCTCTGTAAAGCATGCCCCTCCATGTCCCCAATAGGTTTTACTTCGTAATTCGGCAGTGGGCAGGATGCGATTATAGAAATCGAACTGTGATTTCATCATATCTATATCACCACTTTTCAGCATGGGGAAATATACTAATCGTTGATTTTGTGCAGTATGAGTTCCTCCTCCCCACTTACGGAAATCAGGTGTGAAATTTAAAGTACTATCGGTATGCACAGGATCATACGTAAATAACCCTCCATTGAATTTAGTAGGATATTGTCCGTACGCATTACAACCCAACATATAACGGAAAAGCTGATAGTTACGGGCCATTTCAAAGCCTTTATCATCTTTCTTATCGGATTGAATGTGGATAAAGCTTCTATTCCAGAATTCTTTCCACCAAGCTATGTTTTTCTTCAAATCGGAAATAACAGGTTTATCTAAAGCCGATTTCCAATCTGCAATATTTGCTGTTTGTGCGGTATATAACTGTATCTTTATTTGACTGTTTTTAAGAGGTCTTTCACTCTCAAGTTTCCATGTTTTGTAATCGGTATCTGCATATATTCCATCTGAAATACCATTTGCCTTATATTCCTTTGCTGTGATTACTCCTCCAAAGGTTAGATTTTCCAGAGGATTGAATATTTGAGATTTTATGGCATCTAATCCTTGTTGTTTAACTGTAGCATCAAAAACCGTTTCTCCGGAATTGCGATGATAGAAAACGATTGTATTTTTATCGAAGTGTATGTCATCTTTTCTTGTTACTAAATCTTTTGGAGCAGCCCATTTGTAGGAATTCTGATTACTTTCATTTTTTCGTAATAACCTATCCTGATAGCGCCAGTTTTCATAAAAAACTTCTGTCTTTAAATTTTGATTATTGGAAATATCCACATTGATAATCGGATTAAAAACATCTGCCCAAATGCGAATATCGGATGAAACCGCCTTATTTTTTCCTTTTATAATAATATGCCCTTCTTCAAGTTTTAACTCCTGACTAAATTCACCTCCATCAAATGGATTAGGTGTAAGTCGTATACGTATACGTCCCAATTTCAGTAATGTATTATTCTCATCAAAAGTTCCACTTCGGGAAAAGTAAAAAAGTATATCACCATTTTCTACCCAGACATTCATACCGACGTCTCCGCCTCCGCAAGGCATACTTTCGGAGGAATTGTTGCTTTGAGTATTCCAGACGATATTATAGTCGGAAATATTCTGTGCCATTAATTGAATGCCACAGAATGTTAGAAAGAGTACAAGTGGAATAGAATATTTACTGTTATATCTCATAGTTATAATTAGCTATAGTTCTGTTTAAAATCAATCGGGAGTTGAAAACTTCTACTATAAGGTTTCATTCGTTACAAAAAGTAAACAAATTAAGTGACAGAAGTAACTGGCAAATGACTAAAAAGTGTCACTTTTGAATGTCTTTCAAATGTCTGTATATCAATAATTAAATAAATAAAAGGTTACAAAAGTGACACTTTTTTACTGATTTGTTTTTTCTTGTTTATTTTTTTCGATTCGGGCAAACACATAGGTCAGCCCCTATTATGATTTGTTGACTGTTTATTGTTCTTACTATAGATAAACTCAATTACTCGCATACTTGCCAAATCTATAAAAAGGTCAAGGCCTTAAGTTTTTTATTCGTCCCAATTGTCGCTTCTAAAAGAGGATAGGGGGAATCCTTCGGTACTGAACAAGTCACCTACTGCAAAGTCTTTGAAAGCGTATCGTACCGCAACAGGCTTACTCACCTTATCGGAAGAAACTTCTACTTTGCTGCGCTTAATTTCTGCTTTGGCCGGATAGAAAACTTTGTCGGCTCCTGCTATTTCGAATTGTTTTAATTCCTGTCCATAAGCTGTGAGCCACATAGGTGCGTTGTCAAACGAAAGTATAGCTTTGTTTTCCTCAATTACCATTTCTTTGAAAGTTGGACTTTCATAAGCAAAACCTGTCATTCCATACGTTTTTCCCAAAGCCATCATCGCAAGGCGTTCGCCTCCCACTTTTTTATCTCGGGGATGAATGCACTTTTCTTCTCCTATATCCATTAATACAACCATTCCCGAATTGGGAATTATTTGCGCCGACTTATACTGTGCTTCTCTCAAAAAAGCAGAATTAAATTTACCTCCTTGCTTTTCTATAGGAGCAATAGAAGCATAATTATAAGGTGCTATCTGGCAAAAATAAAAAGGAAATTCTCCTTGCCTCCATATTTTACGCCATTCGCTGACCATCTTTTCGAAAAGTAAAGGGTATTGATCGGGGCGTTCATAATTAGATTCTCCCTGATACCAGATACATCCTTTAATTGTATATCCTGCTATAGGATTAATCATACTATTGTAAAGCATTATTGGTGTTCGGTTAGGTATTTTGGTGTCTTCTTCAGATGATGGAAGTTTTATATCATCAAAACCCGAAAGCATATCTTTACTCATCCATGCCTCAATTGTGGAGCCTCCCCATGCAGAGAGAATCAATCCGACAGGAACATCCAGCATCTCATTTAATAATTTGCCGTAATAATAGCCTGTTGCACTGAATTCTTTAACCGTTTCGGGAGTTGCTTCTGTCCACTCTCCAATAATATCATCCTGAGGACTTAAAGATGATGCACGCTTAACAGTGATTAAACGTATGTTTTTATTTTTAGATCTTAAGATCGCTTCATTGCTTCCTAAAATAGGTTGATTTTTAAATCCCTTCATGGGCATTTCCATATTCGATTGTCCTGAACAAAGCCAGACTTCACCAACAAGCACATTATTAAAAATGATGTTACTTTTATTATCAGATATGGAGATGGTATACGTTTGATAACTTCCTGCAGGTGTTGGTATTGTCAGATTCCATTTCCCCGAATTATCAGCTTTAGCCGTATATTTTTGTTCTGACCATGAGGGTGAGATACTTACGGTTAGTCCTTTGTCTGCCCATCCCCATAATTTGACTTCGGTATTTTGTTGAAGCAACATGTTATTGCTAAATATGGCAGGCAGTTTAAGTTCAGCATGTAATGCCAAAGCTATTACAAATAGTAGTAGAAAAGAGCTTATCTTTTTCATAATTAATATTTTATTCTGTTGATTTTTACAGTTCCGATAATTCCGCTTTTAACCAGATTTTTTTCAGTAAGTCGATAGCGGGCATTTGTCCATATTTTTTGGCTGTCATTTTTCTCCGCACCAAAATTTTCATCACCCATTATGCGGTTTGCCCATGTATTAGCAACTGATATTTCGAGTGTATTGTTTCCACTTTTCAGAGCATCAGTTATTTCCACTTTATATGGTTTTGTCCAGATGATACCGCACGATTTCCCGTTTACTTTTACTTCAGCCAGATTATAAACTTCTTCTAATTCGAGATAATAACGTGTTTTTTTATCGGCAGTCAATTTAAAATTATTTTGATAAACTGCGGTTCCTGAATAATAACGAATTTGCTCGTTTTTATGTGTACTCCAATCAGTCAGTTTGTTAAAGATAACAGGCTCTTTCGCTCCTCGTGATTTTTCATCAAATTGTACTTGCCAAGGGGTATTAATCACAATAGGAGAATGTATCTCAGTTACTTTCATCTGATTTTTTATTCGGTCAGTCGGAGTCTTTAGTACTATGAATACCGATTCATTAGCGTCTAGTGATAAGGAAACATTTGTTCTGTTGTTTTCAATATTCCACTGAATATCGGTTGCGATTTCACCCGTTACAGGATTCCATCGTTCGGGTATTTTACCCGAAGCACGTAACGAAACTTCAAATTGTCGAAGTGTATCCAGTTGGTTCGATATAAAATAAATATCAACTCCATTACCTTGCCTGTGAGTGTAAGCAACATCTTTAGCGTATTGAGTCGAGTTATTTTCTTTTACAATAAAGTCTCGTTCGATTCCTATTTTATCGAAATTTTCCTCCATATAGGGCAGGTTCATTGTACGAAAATTATTCCATGTTATATGATCTTTCTTTTCTTTATAGTTCAATGTTTGAGAAGGAAGTTCTCCCATCAATATAGTTGCTCCCTGTGCTGAGAGTTCATTTATTTTATGAGCTACCTCTGTTGATATACGCTCGGGATTAGGTTGCATAGGATGTTTTCCTGGAATAACTAACGCAGCATAGCTCATGCCATTAGAAAGTATAATGCGACCATTTTCTACTTTTGCTGAATTAAGAAGTACATCGGGATTAAAACTATCGTATTGATATCCTCTTAACGGGTTTACCCAATCTTCGGAACCTGTTATGTTAGAGGAATGATTTACTCCTAAAGGCATTTGACGGGTAGGTTCGCCCACATTGGCAAGGCGTACTTTTTCCTGTTGCACTTTTTCTTCTCCAAAAATACCCGGTAAGAAAGGAACTAATCTATCAGGAAGTAAAGCCCGGCGAGGAAGTTCTTCTCCTGTGAAAACGGCAATATCTATTACAGGTTTTCCAAATTGTAATAGTGCCTGACAGCGTTGTGCATAGTCTACCCATGCTTTTCCCAATTTCCACCACGTTTGGTCACGTTGAAAATATAAACCGATACCATCTAAAGTCATACCGGGTTGACGGTCTAGCCATGGATTCAGTACATTTACATGATAGCTCAAGCGGTTTATACCCAATGCATAATGTCTGTCTTGTAAAGATTTAAGCATGGCGGGATGCTCATCAAACATGGTACGGAGTTGTGTAAATGCTTCGGCTTGAATGATATTCTTTCCATAGATGTGTCCTCCTGATATAGCATCAAGTACATCGTTTGGTTTGTCATGTGTAGGGCTTTGCAACCAATATTCACCCATAGGGAGATCGGTGTTTTTATAATGCATCATTCCATCGCTCATCATGGTAGGTGATACACATTCGGCACTGAATTGACAGCCCTTGGCATTGGCTTCCTCTTTCAGTACTGCATAAAATTTATCTACGACCAATTCTGATATCGTTTGCCGTATATCGTATAATATTCTTTCTGATGTTTCGGTACTTTCTATCGGAATACCTGCCATAACAGGCAGATATGGATATATGTCGTACCCTCTGCGTTTTTTGAATTCATCCCGAAAGTTAGACGACCAGTTTTGACTGCCACATTCCCAACTGTCAACATGGAATACTTTCAATACACGTGAGGCTAAATCTTCACCGGCTACCTCTACAGCTTTTCCAAACCATGAATTAAATTGTAAACGGATGGCTTCGGGATTAAACTTGTCGCATTCCAATCCTGCTCCTTTTCCGCCTGTAGCATTGGTATGACCTGTTGATGTATGCCCTATACGGAGCATTGTCCAATTTCCTTTGGGGGCTTTCCAATTCAGTTTTCCGTCTTTATCCAGATATTGAGTAATATCAATTATTTGTTTAGGATCAACGCACAAGTCTGTTGTTATTTGCTCGTTGGTTGTACGTGGACTTACTCGCCATGCTTGTGCACTCTTCCCTTCGTATTGATGTATCTGTGCTTCGGATGATAACCAAATGCTTTTTATTTTGAGAGACTGTTTCCATTTCGCAGCATCCAAATCCTCAGAGCCCGGTTCTGTTCCCGATTTATGATACAAGAAACGAAAATAACGAGCTGTTGTAGTGGGTATGCTATTCGTCATCGGAAAATCGTCGTTTTGCCATCCCTGACGTGGAGGTTCTAATTGTACGATTTTGCGAAAATTTACACCATCATCACTGGCTTCAATAGTAAGACGTTGTCCTTGGAAGCTTCGAGGTGGAGCTTGTACCTGCACGCTTCGACAAGTGAAAGGCTTATCAAATGCGTATTGTATCCAACAAGGCGATTCGCTGCGAAAAGTACCATCGCTGTTTTTATCTGCTAAAAACTGAGGATCAATGTCAGGAACATTAGTCGTTACTTTGGGTATGATCGTTTCTGTTGAGATACCTTCACCCTGTGGGGTCGGATAGGCGAATACGGCAATGTCTTTATAATACCCTTGGTAGTTTTCGGGCTGGGGAAGTAATAAGTCAGTTATAGTTCCACCTTTTACATTTGCCTTACTCCAGACTACTTTTTGCATGGATAATTCGGGTGTAATCCAAGGGCCACCTGCAAGGGCAAATCCGTCACAAATGTGGAAACCCAATTTCACACCTACACGGTCGGCTTCTTTAAAAGCAAATTCTACCATTTCCCACCAAAGGGGGCTGAGTTGCTCTACTATAGGCGTAACAAAAGGCTTTTCGGGAACTCCTTTTATAGGCATAAGGTATGCACCTGCAATACCGACTTCTTTCATCGCCTCAATATCGGCTGTGATTCCTTCTTTTGAGACTGCTCCTTGCATCCAGTACCAGAACACCCACGATTTGGACTCTTCGGGAGGCGATGTCCACAATTGAAGCAAGTCTTGTGCGTAGCTTAGGTTTAAGCTAAGGCAAAACAGTAAACAGATTGATAATATTTTTCTCATAATCTTTTACTTTGTTTCGAATTTCAGATAAATACTGTCTTGTTGCAAACCTGTTACCCATTGAGCCTGAGAAGAAGGACCTACTAAATCGGTCGCATTTACTTTATTTCTGACAGCAGGAATTACTTTCAATACAGAAATTCCACTTTGAGGAATGGTGTATAATAAGGCATCCCGACCATCCCGAGGGGTATATACTCCCAGATAATTATTCTCGTTACTATTACCTAAGCTGATAACTCCTTCGCTGGTATTGATATCTGCCCACTTCCAATTATTGAAATAGCCTTTAAATTCGGGATAAAGAAACGATTCTCCGGGAATAGGATCATTATAATCATTCTTCCATATTCCGAAATTTGTACCGTGAATGCGGTTTTGCCATACTCGATAAGGACCTTCTCCCAACCATTGTTTGGATATTACTTGATTTTCGGGGTAATCGAATTTTATACCCATCAATTCGACTACTCCTTCGTATTGATAACTGTAATCTAATCGAATAGTTCCGTCTGATTTTATAACCCAGTGTGCCTGACGCATATTCCCGAAATAATCGGCAGTAATTGTAATACTATCTAGTGTATTTTTAAATGTAAAATTTGTCAGTTTATTTTCTCCCGAAATATCAGTATAGATGCGTTCTTTGCTTCGTGCTTCGGCATCGTCATGATTATAGAAAATATCCATTGAACGGTCGCCACGGCGGGCTGCAATGAATCTTGGTCCATTACCAAAAGAAATATCTTTATTGTTTTGTTTTACAGAGCTTAATTCTCCATTTTTTTTGCAGAATGTCAATACTGTTGAACCTGCTGTTACGATAAGGTTATCTGTCTCTTCTTTTACCGATAAGTTGGTTTTTCCTTTTGAGAAGGAATAGTACTCACTCGGTTTTTTCCATTGCCAATCCCATGTCCAAAGTTCCTCATCGGTTGGACTGTAAGCCGTTAAATATAAAGCATCAGCATTTTTCCAATTGGATGGGAGATTGATTTTTAATACACCTGATGTATGAGGAGCAACATCAATACCTTTGATATTATCTGTTTTGATTATTTTCTCTTGCTGTCCATCGAATGATTTAAGTTTCCATACAAATCGGCAATCTTTCAGATTCGTAAAATCGTATCTATTTTCTATGGTTAGAGTACCGTCAAAATTATCGGACAGGGTAGTATTCATTATTTGTATAGGTGACCATACCTGTTTCACTGTATAAAAGCTTCCCTCTTTTTCGTGATGAGGGCCTACAATACCGTCTGCTCCATAGTTTCCAACATTATCGATACGTCCGTTTTGATCTGTTCTTACAACTCCTTCGTCTGCCAACATCCAGATGAAACCGCCCGAACAGCGAGGATGCTTACGCATCATTTCCCAATAATCCCAAAGTCCTGCTCCTGCTCCGCCATCATATAGACCATGTAGAAATTCGGTAGGCATAAAAATTTCGGGTTTACGCATATACTCCTGACTTTCTCCATACGAACGATAATGCATGGTTTCGAATCCACCGAAGTTTTTTTGAGGATGCAAAACGGGTCTTTTCTGCGGATCTAGTGGTGCAAATTCTTTGTCTATTTCGAGATTGTGACCTCCTTCGTTTCCGTTTGCCCACCATGTTACAGATGGATGGTTTACATCCCTTTTTATCATTTCGTGAATCAGTTTAGTTCCTACATTACTGTCATACATGCCATGCCATCCGGCAAGTTCTACCATTACATATAAGCCTAATTCGTCACAAGCTTTTAAGAAGTCGGGATCGGATGGATAATGAGACAGGCGAACTGCGTTCATGTTCATTTCTTTGATGAGTTTTACATCATCATAATTGTCTTTTTTGCTGAGTGTTCTTCCAGTTTCAGGACGAAAACTATGACGGTTAACTCCTTTTATCATAACCTTCTGACCATTGACATATAAACCATCACTTACACGAACTTCAATTGTTCGAAAGCCAAAACGTTCGGTCACAGTGTGCAGTATTTTATTGTTTTGCATTAATGAAAATTTCATGTAATACAGACTGGGTGTTTCAGGCGTCCAATTCTTTATATTATCGAATTTCCCTTTGATAATAGCTTTATCTGATCCTCCTGTGATGGGAGTTTCAATATTCTTACCGATTGACTTTCCATCTATATCAGTCAACTCAGCAACCACTTTAGTATTGTTGCCCATTGCTAAACCTAGAAATACATCTGCATAAAAACTGCCGTCTGCATTTGCGTCAATAGCTGTGCAATCTATAAACTGAGCGGGAAGTGCTTCAACAAATACAGGGCGAAAAATGCCTCCGAAGTTCCAATAATCGGCTCGTCTTTCAGCCATGTTCACACTTGGGTTTGCTGATTCTTTACTGACAGTTAGTTCAAGAGTATTCTCTTTTTCTCCGAAAAATATTCGGTCACTGACATCACTTTTAAAACGATAAAATGCTCCTTGATGAGGGTATCCGCAACGACGACCGTTGATTTGAGCTTCAACATCGGTCATTACCCCATCAAATACTATGCGAACTGTTCGTCCTTCCCATTCTTTAGGCAGCTTAAATTTATATTTGTATTTACCTTGCTCGTTGGCTATTCCTGGAGGATTGGGTTTGCCATAAAAAGGCATTCCATATTGATATGTGCCAAAACCTTGCAACTCCCAACAAGAGGGCACAGGAATAGTTGTCCATTTGCCACTGTTGCGTCCATCGGTACAGAAAAACTCCCAATCGACAGTGTCATCTGAACCCCTTCCTGATAAATATTGAATACCTGTTTCGGTAGCATTAAATGTTTGATTTTTATTTTGTGTTTTTATGTTTTGTGAAAGAAGTATTCCGCAGAATAGCATAAAATAAAATAGTTGTTTTTTATTCATAGTTTTTTCATTTCAAAGGTTCGATAACAAATTTCAATTCATGTGTTTTTTTCTCGACAGCATATTTCTTTAATACTCCCGGTCCGCAGCTGCTATTTCCAAGTCCCAACATGATAGCATCGAGAGAAAGTATCACTTCTTCTCGTGGTTTCAACAAATAAGCATGAGTAGCAGCATCCAAATCTCCTGCCGTAAAATGCAATGCAGACCCCGACATATTTTCGGATAAGGAGGTGATTGAAATACCTTTTCCGTTTTTATCGGTTAGATTTATCCATCGAATACCTTCCTTATTGCCTGTTTCCTGTGGATGCGGATACGGTACATATTGGTCTGTAACGGTACTTGAATATACTCCAATGGGGCAACTTGTCTTCCGATCCGAATAGTTTTCGTAAGGGCCGTGACCGTACCATTTTATATTTTCTAAATCAGAATTTAAAGACATAACTACTCCTAATCGAGGAAGTTCTGGTAATTCTTCCGAAGGGGTAAACTTATTATTTACCTCTATAGTGCCATCACCATTTATTTTCCAGAGACATTCATGTATGAATTTTCCATTTTTAGAAAGGCTTTCGGCAATAGTTTTAATAATGATATATGAGTCATTTTCCTCGATTATTTCGGTTGATTTTACTACTCGCTTGAGACTATCCAAGCCTTGCTCTTTCCAATCTTTGGCAAGCCAGTTACCAAAGCCTTTATCATTGTCAACAGGAGCACGGTATCCTTGAAAAATTAGAGGGGAAACAATCATTTCTATGCCATTATATTTTAACGAAGAAAGATTGCCATTTAAGATATGAAATATAGCAGAAAAATCTTTTCCCTTAACTTCAATTCTATCGGCATATCTATCAATTTTAGAGATAGATGTTTTATCTCTTAACTCAGCTACATCTTCTCTAATACCCATATCGAACTGTTCAAATCCTATTTCAAATCCTTTATCAGCCCAAAGCGTATTTTCTTTCAGATGAAAGCTTACTCGTAACCAATAATCTGAATTAGGTTTAACTTTGATAGGTTTTATCGGCAGATGTATATCGCGTTTCGCTCCTGCCTCAAGATTTAAGTTAGTAATTACACCTTTTTGTATAGTGTCCCCCTCAGTAATTATTTGCCATCTCATATCATATTCGTTGAGGTTTATATGATGATTGCGATTGGTGATAAAAACCGATGCTTTATTTTTATTTAAAACTAAAGGTTCGATAAATATAGGCTGATATACTTTTTTTACTTCAAAATATTTAGGAGTTGTTTCACGTTCAGCAAATACGATTCCGTTGAAACAAAAAGCTTTCAGATTGGGTTTGTCACCGAAGTCACCTCCATACGCCATAAAGCGGATGCCGTTTTCGTCGGTTTTGTATAGCCCCTGATCTACCCAATCCCATATAAATCCTCCTAGCATCCTTTTATTAGAATATATTTCATCCCAATATTCTTTGAAATTTCCTAGAGCGTTGCCCATTGCATGAGCATATTCACTTGTAAGCACAGGGCGATTATCAACCGTATCTTGGGCGATACTAAGCAGACGTTCCCAACGGGCATTTTCGGCACGTTCTTTATCTTCCCCTGCCTTGATATTCGGATTGAGGTATTCTTGCTCTACTCGTGGATAAAACCGACTGATTACATCTACCGTCTTGGGATCGGTAGGCGTACCTTGTGCCCCTTCGTAATGAATAAATCGGGTAGGGTCGAAATCTTTCAACCAAGCTGATATAGCAGCAAAATTAGGTCCATAACCTGATTCATTTCCCATCGACCAACATATGATTGAGGGATGATTTTTGTCTCTTTCGGCCATACGAATGGCTCTATCCATAAATGCAGCATGCCAAGCCGGATCACTTGCCAGTTGTCCCCTTAAACCATGTTCCTCTATATCGGCTTCGTCCATTACATACATCCCGTATTCGTTACAGAGTTCGTACCATTGCGTATTGTTTGGATAATGGGCTGTACGAACTGCATTGATATTAGCTTGCTTCATGAGGATAATATCCTGTTTCATCCGCTCATAACTAATGCTTCGTCCTGTGGACGGATCGTGTTCGTGACGATTTACTCCACGTAAGCGAACAGGGTTTCCGTTAATCAAGACTTGCCCATCCTTTATTTCTATGCTACGAAAACCAACTTGAGTACGAACGGTTTCTACTACTTCGTCTCTGTCATTTACCAAACTCAATACTAAAGTGTACAGATTGGGTGTCTCGGCTGTCCATTTCAAAGGATCAGATACATTGGCTTCTAACCATGCAAATTTAGCAGCACCCCGTTGAGGAGCCCTGTCATTTATTATTGCCGCTTTGTAATCGGCATTGAGTACGGGCAGAGCATCTTGTTTGAGAGCATCTGTAATTACAGGTTTGTTTTGTGCATCATACAGTTGTGCCTCAATATTCCAACCCTCTAGTTTGTTTCCTTTGTACGATTTCAGTTCGGGTTTTATTTGCAGGCTTGCATCTTTGTAGTCTTTGTCTAAAATGGTTCTTACCGCAAAATCCGAAATACGGACATCGTTTGTAGAGTATAGAAATACTTCCCGGTGGATACCGCTTGTCCGCCACATATCCTGATCTTCGAGATAACTGCCGTCGCACCAGCGATACACTTCTACTGCCAATTGGTTTTTTCCTTTTTGAACGTAATCTGTTATATCAAACTCGGAGGGTTCCATACTTCCCTGGCTGTATCCTACCTTTTTGCCGTTAATCCACACATAAAAGGCACTCTGTACTCCTGCGAAATGTATAAATACACGGCGATCTTTCCAGTTCTGCGGAAGATCGAACGAACGCCGGTACGATCCCACCGGATTGCGTTCTTTAAAAGCCGTATAATCGGCTTTAGGCTCTCCCATTACACGGGGAGGGTCTATTTTAAAAGGATATCCTGCACTTACATAAATAGGGGTGCCATAGCCTTGCATCTCCCAATTGGACGGTATAGGAATGGTTTTCCATGGACTGTCATTAAAATCAGTTTGGTAGAAATCCAAAGGTCTTTTATGAGGCGTATCTACCCAGTGGAACTTCCAGTTTCCGTTTAGCGATACAAAATACGGCGACTTCTCCCTGTTGCCCGACAAGGCTTGTTGGGTATTGGCAAAAGGAATAAAACTGGCTCTGGCATCTTCTCTGTTTATCTCCAATACCGACAGGTTTTCCCAATCGGGTTTGTTGTATTGTGCAAAAACCGAAAAACTGGCTATTAGGAACGATATAATTAAAAGTTTTTTCATCTTGTATCTCTTATCTTGTAACTCGTAAATACCTTATTGCATATCTAAACCATCGAACCAAAGTCCGTTAAGATTTTCTCCGCTGATCACTACCCTGTAATGACCCGCATTGATATAAGCTCCCGTAGTAGTGCTTACCATACGCCATTTTTCGGGAGCAGACGGAAATTGTATATTATCTTCCCGCATCACCCTGTCATCCGAAGCCAATACTTGAATTTTAGCAACGATAGGTTCTTTAGTCACGTTCATATACTTGAAACGGAGGGCGTAAACTCCGGCTAATCCCGGTGAGATAGTCCATGTAATGCTGTGTTCGCCTTTTTGTTCTATCTTCATCCCGTCTTTTTTACGATGGTTCACTTTTGCCCATCCTTTACCTTTGGTAATGGCTTCTTGTGCTCCGTAAGCAATTTCGGGGCGAAGATTTGGTTCCTCTATCCAATCGATCTGAGGAACGGCTACTATCGGTTTATTTCCACTGACAGTAATAGTCTGATTTTTAGGATATGATTTCTTCACAAAACCGGTATCTTCCTTGATATAAATATCAGCATTGTCGGTCAGGCTGAAACTGATCTCGTTAGAACCTTTGTTCGGAATTATATATTCTGCTCCGTATAATAACGGAGGAAGTGTTTTGAACTCCTTGCCTGTATCCAACCACGATTTTTGCGTACCTCCTTTTATATCAGTAATCAGTTGAGGCGATTGTGGTGCAGGTTTGATACTTTGATTTGTAGATGCGATAGCAACAGCCGAAAGAATGGCTTGCCCTGCGGTTGTATTCGGAAAAGATATTTCGAGTAATCCGTTTTTAGCCGAGGCTTTTACTGTCTTTTTCAGTAATCGGTCGTGTCCTGCCTCTTTCCAAATATCCAGATTTTTTAATACGGTGTCTCCACTTATTGCCACATCAAAGATTCGGTAGCCTTCACAATCCATGCTTCTATCTGTACCCCACCAAGGTTCTATAAAATACATCTCTACCAGATATTCGCCATCGGGTAGGGGGAACTGGTATTTCAGTTTGTCCCGACCATATCGGAAGGTCTGAAACAACTCCCAATCCTTAGTACCCTCAATCGGGTCTTTTGTAACTCGTTGAGAGGCCAAAAAGTTAGGCAAGCTACCAAATTGGTCAGTCCACGAAAGTGAACCCCAGTAATTTCCGTCTTTCTTATGAACATCGGCAGCCCAAAGGTTTCCGTTTTCATCCATGAAGTCACCCCCTCCGCAGTTGACACGGTATATATAATTATATCCTTTTTGTGGTAAGGTTTGATTAACTAGATTCTTATATAGCTTGCCAAAATCGGGCGATTGAGGCAGGTTCTCCATAATAATATAATCCTCTGCAACGGCTTTCCCGTCAACATAGCCAACAGCATACAGTACATTATACCGAATGTCCGCATTATCCCATTGAAAGTGCGTACCTATTCCTCCTCTGGTACGTTTGCCGAGCGAAACTGATTTCACATCGTTGAAAAGCTCCACTTCGTCACAATTTGAATATACGATGATACCGTCTTTCTTGCCTGTTTCCGTCCAGCGATTATTCCAAGTATGCGAAACCAGATAAACCATCGGTGATTCTTCTTTCGATATATAATTAGAGCGGTACATGTAATACACATCCAAAGGTTCTTCCCACGGAGTAACTAATCCTTTGTAGTTGAAAGGTCCTATGCGGTCTATATCGCGGAAGCCCTCTTCATTTTGTATTCTACCTGGGTTGTCGTGCGAATTGTATATCCATTGGAACTGCCCGCAAACGCTGTCTTTGGCCTGTTCTGCCAGGCGGATTTTCATTTCCATGAGTTGTGTCATTCTATCTTCGCTGAAAATTCCGTCTTGTTTGAAACCGCCTTCGGTATGTAATCCTATACTTCTCCATGCACCGTATTCACCGTTTAGGAGTTGTTCTTTTTTGCTGAGTTCTTTAGCGTATTTGTAAGGATCGCCTCCATAAGTTCCCGACCAGTTTTGCACTACATTCCAGTCTGTTCCCGTACCTCCGTTACAGGTTGTAACCAAGCGTTGTGAAGGTGAAGTGGGATCCATTTCACGTATAATTTCAGTACACTCTTTGGCAAAATCTTCGGGCAGTGTGCTTTCGTTTTGTAATCCCCACAAAATGACCGAAGGGCACGAACGTCTTTCTTTTACCCATTCGCGAAGATTGTTCTTAAAGTTCTCTCTGAATTCGGGTGTGTCGTACCATACGTGGGCAGATAATTGTGTCCAGAAAAGCATTCCTGTTTTATCCCATATATTCTGATAGATAAGGTTATGAGGTTGATGTGCATCCCGAAAAGCATTAAATCCCGCAGCTTTCATCTGGCTTATACGTGATAGTATCTGCTCTTCGCTAAAAGCGTGGCTATTTCCCAGCATATGTTCGTATTCGCAAACACCATTCAGGAATACAGGCTTGCCATTGAGGTAGAAACGTTGATCGCCATCGGTACGATAAACAGGCCACGACACCCAACGGAAACCGTAGGCGGTTGTCTCCTGATCGATGGTTTTCCCGTCTTCTTTTATCATAGTTATCAACTTGTAGAGATACGGATTTTCGGTATCCCACAAATGCGGATTCTCGATGTCTTTACTCTTTTGGCTGATGGTCTTTATTTTGTTGGGTTTTAAGGTTACTTTATCCGTAATGCGTTCTATTTGAATGCCGTCTTTGTCGACCAGTTTTTGAATGACTTCAAAAGTCCGTTTTTTTGAACTGTAGTTTTTGACTTCGGTATTTACGTTCAACGTAAATATCTTTTTATCCTTGTCTGTTGGTTCGTTATTCCACGCATGCACACCGAAAGGCTCTATCCGTACTTCGTCAGTAACAACCAATGTAACAGGTCTGAAAATACCCATCGGTTGAGAACCTTCCGAAAAACCCCATTCGGACGAACATCCCCCACATACCCATGGCGAATCGGAAATCATAGGTGGATGGTCTGCTTGAACCGCCAATATATTGGGGCGGTCAAAGTCAACAGCATCCGTTACATCTAAAGTGAATGTGGTACGCCCACCTGCATGATAACCAACCTTTTTACCGTTAACAAATACTGTAGCATACGAACCCACACCTTCAAAATATAGAAAGTATCTTTTATTTTCGCCTTGCTTTTCTACATTGAACTCTTTTCTGTACCACGCATACCCATGCTTATTTCCATGTTTTAAGCGTCTGATACCTTCGTATTTGTCCCAATTGTGAGGAACACTTACCCGTTCCCATTGAGTATCGTTATAAAGTGGATTTTCGAACCCTTTGTGGGCATCTTTGTCTGTCTCATTTACGCTAGTTTTCCAACCCTCATTCAACGAAAATTCTTTTCTGAAGGTTTCTTTATCAGGTTTAGGAAATCGGAGGAGGCTCTTGCCCATATCTTTCGAGGTAGCAACAGCTATTCCCCGTTGGTCGTTTTCATTTACTCCGCAATAGAAATGATACACCGTTCCGTTCCATTTTACGACATACGATTTATGTGCAAACAGGTTATCGTATTTTTCGGAAGGTATAATCAAATCGTCACCGTCCCAATCTGTCCAGTTGACTAAATCGTACGAACAGGCAAAGGTGTTGAATGCTTTATAAGGGCGGTCTTTGCGGAATGCACTGAAATAGAACATCACATATACATCACCTATTTTTTGAATCACTCCATCGCCTGTAATTCCTTCTTCGTGGTTTACAATGGGATTACCTTTGTAGCGTTTCCAGTTAACCATATCCTTTGACAAGGCAATGCCGATGCGTTCGGCTTTTACGTTGTTGGTAGGGTTGACACCACCCGCATTGTAATACATTACGAAAGGATAGCCCAACGTTTTGTTCTTATCCCAAATAACCGACGATTTGTATTGTGTGATATTTTCCCACCAACCTTTATCGGGGTTGAGAGGCGAAAGAACAGGTTTGTCTAAGTACTTCCATTCGTGAGCTTGGGTTATATCTCCGGGGGTGTAGGCAATGCCCTCTTCGAGCCTGCCTTGTTCGTACCCGCGACCTGTTCCTCCAAAGTACGACATCCAGTATTTATTATCGAATTTCTGAGGTTTGTAGCTTCCGCTCCACTCATAATCTATCAGGGCAATGTATCCGCCCCGTTGATTTTCGTCCCATCTGCCGCTTCCTGCTTTAGGGAATGACATTATCCGTCCAAGTGTTTTCCATTGTAGCAGGTCGTCACTTTCGGCAAGCCATGTTTCATAGCCACGTCCGTCTTTTCCTGATTTTCCGTTATAAACGAGGTATGACATATACCATCTGCCATTTTCCCGAAAAACAGTTGGACAATCCATTTTGTGCTTATTATCCGAAGGAGCAAGCACCAGCCCATATTTGAAGGGTGTTTTTACTTCTTCATATATTTTTCGCATTACATCTTTGGTAACTGTCTTTTGTGCCGACAGCAACGATATAGCGGTAATACACAGCAGCATGGTAACGAATGTTTTTTTCATGGTAGTGTAATTTATCAATAAAATAGCCAGTCGATTTTGCTCGATGCATCTTGACCTCCAAATCCTGCGTTGTGAGGGGCTATTTTTTGATTTGCATCAATAAATCCGAAAATCAGTAAAGCTCCTTTCCCCAGATTCAGCGTATTTTTTCCGGCAGGAAAAGTATAGGTGTGAATATTCACTGAGCCTCTGCCCGGAATGTCTAAAGCATTGGCTATTTTCACATCTCCTTGTCCATACTGATTGGCACTGGCATCAGTTTCCAATGTAGGAGCTTTGGCATATTCTTTACGTTCAGTATTCAGATATCCTACTAGTAGGCTGACAGGCTTTTGGCTCTCGAAAGATATAGTTGTACCTTGTTCGGCTTGTTTATCCTGACTAAAACGGATGGGTCTCATATTTTTCAGTTCAGGAGAAAAATCTCCGATTACAAAATCTTTGTCCGAAAAAACTTTTTCGCCTTTTTTGATCGTATAAGCAATGCCGTCCTTATTGTCTAATTTCACTTCAACAGGTTTTAATACATCAAAAGTCTGATTGTCAGAATTTCCATTCTTTTTGATAAACTCTACATTTTTCTTGAAGTTTGCCAATTCCGCCTGATAATGAGGAAGCAATTCTTCCCATGTTTTGTTTTTCGCATCATCGCCACCAATCGGAATACGGCGTTGAGCCGTTTGCATACTATTTGCATACAGGTAGGTATCTTTTGTTAGATTTACCAATTGCTGATAATATTCCAGACTTTTTTCGATATGAGGAATCGCCTTTTCCAGATCAGTAATTTTATTAGAATGTGTATATTGAAGTATCAGCATGGCAGCCTTTACCTTCTCGGAGAAGAAGTTGGCAAATTCCTGATAACAATACATATCGTTTTTTATACGATTAAATTCTTCTTTATTTTTTCCTATTTTAGATGCAGCTTTGTCTATGGCAGCAACGGCAGCATTGCCATGTGCAACAGCTTCCGATATAAGTTGAGGAGGAGTTTCGCCCACATGAGGCTGTTTGTTCCATTCCTTGTTCATATAATCGATTAGCAATTCACCTTCGGGTCCGCACGATTCGTGAAATCCGGGATATACTTTCCATTTAGCAGGATTTACTAATTGGCTCAGGAACATCCCCAATAATAAGGTTTGCCTGTTTCCTTCGGTGATTCCGAATTTGCGAAGTAATTTAGGAGCTATTTCTCCCGATTGCTCATAAGCTTCGAGTATGTCTTTTCCAGCTTCGCCACAATCGTACATATTGCCGATTTGTTTTGTCCAGTAGTTGATTTCATCGTTTCGGTCTCTGTTTCCATTCCACGCATAACGTGCCCACGCTTGATACCAGATCCAGTCTCTTTCTATTTCTTTTAAACGAGGATCGCTTTTGTCGGCGGTATAAGGCCAATCCCAATAAGAAGCTTGCGGATAAATATGAACTGCATTTGCCCCATGTACATTGTGCATGGCATGAACCACTTTCTGAATAAAATCAGGCGATCCCCAGCGGAAAGGCTCCAGATTAGCCAAAATATGTACATTTGAGATATGTACCGATCCCAAACTGCTAAGGTCGGTATGTATCTTAGACCACGAACCACGTGGTTCGTATGTTGTCAACGATTCACCATTGTATTTGTGCATGGTGTATAGGTTCTTGTAAAGGGGTAGGGAAGCCTCCATCACCATTTTAGCATCAGTATCGTGTGCCCTTAAAACTATCGGAGGGAGATCAGTCGTTCCCAATTTGGCTAATCCGTCTTGTACTCCCGGGATAATTGTTTTAGTGAACCATTCTAGGTCGTCTTCGTATGTATCCATCGCTTCTCCCAAGCAAACTAATAGTCCGACATTGGGATATTTTTCTATAAATGCAGCTACCGATTTCCGTGTATAATCCGATATAAGAGGAGTAATAGGGCGGCTTCTGTCTTGTGTTTTAATGCCGTGATGTTCGGCGAAAGGTTTTGATACTAAGATATTGTAAAACATTTGTATGACCCAGATACCTCTTTTATCTGCTTCTTCTGTGAGGAATGCGAACATATCTTCATTCATCTTGAATGTTTTATCGTCAACCTCTACAGCATACGGATAATCGTCCAATTTCACTAAAGAGGCAAAGGGATGTCCGTTCCATAAGTATAAAGAGTTCATTTTATTGTCAACCATCATATCCAGATATTCAATCCATAAAGCTTTATCATAGAACCAAGGGAAAGTTTCGGGAGTATAAGGATATTCGTATACAGTTCTGTCGGGCAGATAATACGGTTTTTGTACACCTACACACGAACCCCGAAGAACCATTTCGGGGTTATCGGTGATGTTGAAATTAGCAGGTAACTTTTTCTCTTCTTTGATTTGTTTTATCAGTTCAATACAACCGTACAGTGTGCCCGAAGCATCATTTCCTTTAATGTGAATAGAGCCGTTTTCGGATTTAATTGTGTATCCTTCTTTTGCCAGTGAATCGGTTTTATTCTCGCTGATGGTAATAACGTGACTGTCTTTATTATCGTTTACAGTTTTAATATAAACTGTATATTTAGCTTGTTCTAGAGCCGATTTTAATTTATCAATACCAAAGGTTACACGGGTTGAAGGATTCTCTTCAACTATGATTGTTACTTTTTCCGTTGAACACGAAATAAATAGAATCATACAAAGAACTGCAAATATTAATTTGTGCTTCATAATTTATAAATTTAGGGTAGGGGTCGCAGACCCAGTTATTATTTGAGCTAATGCGATATTTAATATAAAAGTTAAAAGTTATAACTAGCTATAAGTGTTTTACTAACCAAAGCAATAAAAAGGTCTGAGACCTTATCTTTTTAAATTCATCCAGACAGTCATATCTGATTTTCCTCTGTTTCCCCACGCATAATAAGGAATCAGTTTTATCGAATTGAGCTTTTCTATGGGAGAAACTTCACGATACAGTGTGTTGCTCCAATTATTATCTTCGATATACGCTTGTCCTTCTAAAGCCATGAATTTATTGTTATCGATATTCATTTGAATAGGAGCAAGCTTAATATCAGAAGGAATAACCACTTGAAATATATCTTGTTTCGATAAGTCGCTACTTTCCAGACAATATACAACAGGGCCTCTTTTAACAGCAATCTGATTGCGTGTTTCTTCCACCAACGGATTGGTTTCTATTAATTTGGCTTCCATAGGTAAGTTTAATTCTACTTTGTCACCGTCTTTCCAGGTTCTGTTTATTTGAGCGTAAGAACCCGATGTAATATTAGCTTCTTGTTTCTGCCCATTGACAGATATTGTTGCTCCTTTACACCATCCGGGAATACGCATCGAAAGTATAAATGATTTCTTTGGAGCTTTATCAATGGTTAATAAAACTTCCCCATCCCAAGGATAATCAGTAGTTTGAGTCACTTGGATGTTTTCGCCGTTTTTTAGATTGGTTTTTAATTGGCTTCCTCCATAAAGGTTTACATATAATCCGTCTTCCGAAAGATTATAGACATAATTTTGTACTTCGGATATAGTTCTCACCGTATTTGGAGGGCAGCAATTAGATAAGGCTATGTAAGGAATCCTACCACCTGCCCAGCGCATGGTATACGGAAATTTATCGGAAACTGCCAATGGATTTGTATAGCAAAAGTCAAGGCCATTGAGACTCACGCCCGATAAAATACTATTATAAAGAGTCAGCTCCACAATATCCGCATATTTAGCTTCCCCTGTGAGTTGAAGCATTCGCCAGTTCCAAAGTAGATTACCTATATTGGCACACGTTTCGTTGTGTGCCGTTATATTAGGTAGTTGATAGTCTCTACCGTATGATTGGTGTGTTTTTTGTACAACAGAAGGCTCATAAGATGTTCCGTTGGGAGATACTCCATCGTAAAGAGCACCGCAAGCTCCCGTGATGTATATTTTGGTATTCACCATATTGTCCCAGATCAAATTCAAAGGACGAAGTAATGATGTGTCTCCCGTCTCTGCATATACGTCTGCTACGCCTGCATACAGATAGTTTGCACGCACGGCGTGCCCAATCGCTTTGGTTTGTTGGCGGAACGGAATTCGATCCTGATTGTCGTCTGTACCGTTTTCCATCAATCCTCTGATATCAATAAGGCTCTTCGATAATTCCAGGTATTTTGGATCACGAGTAGTGCGGTACATTTCTACCACACCCATATAATGTGAAGGGCAAATTGCATTGCGAGCCAATTCAGGCGATGCCGTTTTATAGAAATTATAGAGATAATCGGTTGCTTTGACAGCTACATCCAATAAGCTGCGCTTTCCTGTAACCCGATAGTGGAGGCAGGCCATAGTCATTAGGTGTCCCATGTTGTAAGTCTCGAAGTTTAATCGGTCATCGAAAGCTTTTGCTTTTTGACCGTTTTTACGTTCTTCGATCATAACGGGTGTATGGATATATCCGTCTTCACGTTGCGATTTAGCAATAACAGGGATAATCTTGTCCATCAATGCCATCAGGTTTTTATCTCCTGTGGTAGCATATAAACTTACCAAGCTTTCGAATGCTTTGTAGAAATCGCCATCGTGGAATGGAGGACCCACGTGCGATCCGGTATCTAATCGGGCTGCAATTTCGAAATTTTTAAATGAATGGCTGATACTTTCATCCATATATGTTTTCATCAATTCGGGAGACATCGATTGTTTGCAGATTTCAAAGCGATCTGCCCAAAATCCGTTTGTCCAATGAACATCACTCATACCCACACCCGAAAGTTTGGCATAAGGACTTTGAGTGGTATTTACCAGACTTTTATTTTGAGCGACTAAGGTGAAAGTACCACTCAAAAATAGTGCGGATAAAAATATATAGCTTAATTTTCTCATTCTCTTACAGTGCTTTATAGGTTATGGTGTATTCTTTTCCTTTAAGTATTTCTACTTCGTAAGTATTGCCGCCTTTCGAATTTATAGAGGCATTTTTACAGGTCGGCTTCGATTTACTTTTGACAGTTAATATTCCTGTTCCTGTATCCGATTTTACTTTAATCTGTTTAGTATCGCAATAGACATAAATATCTCCGTTTTGGGTAGGTACTTTTCCTTCGATCCATTTCAGATCGGCCAGATTTGGTTCTATAGTATATGTTTCGTAGCCGGGAGAAGCAGGCTTTACTCCTAAGTAGTATTTTCCGAATAAATATATCGGGCTTGCTCCCCACGCATGACATAGGCTTTTGCCAAACGGACGACCATACATAGCGAAATGTTCCACTCCTTTTTCATTTGGATTGTATTTTTCCCAGAAAGAGGTAGCTCCTTCATTGAGCATTCCACCCCAATAATCACGGATTTCTTTTAATACATGATTTTGTTCTCCCAGTAAACACAATGCTTCTAATTCGTAAAAACGCATATAGGGAGTTGTGATTTTTAATGCATCTGGATTCAGCAATACATTATTTTTCACCGCATTTGTTTTATCCTGATCCAAGTAACCAAACAGAACGGCAAACATATTGGTATAGGGTGTTACCTGCTCACTTTGAACGCCGTTCTCCCGATTATGTATAAATGCGTTTTCTTTTCCTGACCAGAAAGATGTAAATAATTTTGATTTCAAATCATTAGCCAGTAAGATGTATTTATTGCTGTCTTCGGTATTATTCACAAGCTTAGCACAAAGAGCCATTGTTTCGAGGCTTCGACAGAATAGTAGTTGCTCGAAACTGACTTCTCCTGTTTTACTCATTTTGAAATCTGCCCAATCGAGAAATACCCAATCGCCCGAAAGACCTTCCATCATTCCGTTCGAATTGGTGCGTGACAGGCAATATTGCATCAAGCTTTGCATACGGGGATAAAACTGTTCGATAAAAGTCTTATCTCCTGTATATTGATAATAGTCGTACACGCCCATAAACCAATAGAAAGTATAATCCATAATGGTATTTATATGACTTGTTACCGGATCTTTACCCCTTAGATTAAGCATGGTTCTGGTAACAGAAGGCGAGTCGAAAAACAAATAATAATTCATCAAGTAGCTTTGGTAAGCATCGCCCGACCATACCCATCTGTCACGCTTGATTCCATCAATAAAAAACTCACGGGAAGTAAGGTGCATCGTATAGGCTGAAATATCCCATATTTGATTCAATAAAGCATCGTTGCATCTGAAACTACCTCTGTAATCTAAAGGCAGATATTCGTATAACATAGATACCGAATCATAGGAGAGACTGTTATCTTTTTCAATATAGACGTAACGGAACGCTTTAGAATCTTCAATAGTCAAGTCTTTCGCATTACTATTGTCAATCGGTAAACGGTCCAATGTTTCACAAGAGGCTGTCGATAGTGCTTCTTCAGGCGACTCCCCATAGTAAATATTCAGAGTTCCTTTTCCTTTCAGATTATGGAATTTCACAAAACCGAAAGTTTCTTTTCCGAAGTCAATAAGTGTACCATTGCCTTTTTGTTCTGATTTTAGGGCTGACATAGGTTCGGTTGCCAATTTGAATTTAGACGGTGTATTTTCAGGAGAATCGAAATTCCAAGAAGAAGCATTCAGATACATTGTTCCCGAAGAAGTATCCGACGCTTTGCCCGATTCGTCAATCCACTCTTTGTCTTCGAAAGTGACTTGCCATGTCTTGTCCGATTGTACGGTTTTTCCTTTTACATAGATAGCAGGAACATTTATCTGATTATGTACTTTTATATTTAAGCTGTGTTTCCCTGCGGGAATTGTAATAATAGTAGGGTAGCCCGAGATCATTTTTCCGTCCAGTTTTACATTATAACGACCTTCTGCATAGATTTTTACTTCTTCGGGTTGAGCTAGGTCTAGTTTCTTGGAAAACTCTACTAATACATAATGGCCGTCCATTTTCCAGAATGGAGGAAAGAAAGTTCCTCTTTCGGTTCTTCTGTTTTGCATTTCATTACCCAGCCATATTTCGAAATCTCCCGGATAATAAATCCAGGTTGCTTTTTGTTGGGCATTTATTGATTGTGCAGAAAAAATAATTACAAAAAGAAATAATATGTGTCTCATAGATTTACCAGTTTAATAAATGTTTGTATTTATTTTCTAATCCGGCCTTATGTTTAATGGAGTCTGCAACCATTGGTCCGTTGTTTTCCCATGTATTACCGGGACCATTAGCATTTTGCAAAAACTTTTCCGAAGGCGTCCAGTTATCTTTTACAGTAATAAAAGACGAGCCTTCATCTGTATATAAATAGAACCAATGATCGGGATCATGCACATAAGAGGGTACATAAATGCTATCTACAACATTCTCGCTGATAGTCGATTTCGATTGTACCGACAAGGTGTAAATACCTGCAACATCATACATGTGTTTTCCGTAATGATGGATATAATTGGCATGAATAAGGTTGTTTCTCATACTATTAACAGTTTTTGTCCATCCCCATCCGAGATTTATCCCCGAATACGAAACCTCACTGATTTCGTTGTGTTCGATGGTGATATCCCGCACAAATCCGGCTGCTATCCCTAAACATCCCCAGTCTTCGTTGGTAACATCAGTAATCAGATTATTAGCAATGCGTTGATGAGAACAAAGTATCCTTTCGTCTTTCGGATCGTAAGGTAAATGTGTTTCTAAAGCTTCCTCTGCAAATTTGCCTATTTGCATACCGTTTCCGGCTATGTCTCTGAATAGGCAGCCTTCGATTGTAGAATATTTAGAACCTGGAAGAATATCTACTCCGCAAGAACCAAGCTGTTCGAACCGGCAGTTTTCTATTCCGATATAATTTGTATTTTTTAGTTGAAGTGCGGCAGGAGGACGACCTATCCATCCCTGATTTTCGATTCCCTTATTGAAATTTCCCGGAACTCCCGGAGGACGTAATTTATAGGCATCAATCAGATACATACCTGCTTGTAACGGAACATGCCCTTTTTCGGATGGTCTTGTCCAAGTTGTGTTTTTTAAAGAGAGCCCTTTCATATAAATGTGTTGAACAGGGTTGTCAAGTGTTCCACAGATATTAATGAGAGTTTCTACCGCAGGAACTATAGCTTCTGTGGTGGTCATATCTTCGCCTTTTCGGGGGATGTAGTATATTTTATTTAAGGCTCTTTCGTGATACCATTCTCCAGGTTCATCAAGTAATTCAATAGCATTGGTTAGGTAAAATGCAGAATTGAATCCCTCTTTTATCATCGGTTGCGGCCATGGATGCTCGAATTGAATTCTGGCTTCGGGATTGTGAAATTTGATTCCTGCCGAATCGCCTTGTATCGTAATTGATTTTACACGCAGGTTTGCAATTGCCCACATTTGATGGATAACTAATTCTAAGCTCTCTGATTTCATTACGTTTTTTACGGAAGAAGCAGGAACCCAAAGAATTTCATTTACTTTGTCATTACTGCGGATTCTATCCATTTTTTCAAAATCCGAAACATTACGTGCCCTAGTAGCTTTTTTTCCATTAATCCAAAGTTGTCTGAATAGGAGAGGGTTTCCATTAAATGACGGAACATTCGCAGTCCAATACTTACCTTCTTTTTTCCAATTAGTAATATTGATTCCTCCGCTTAATATGGGAGTATCGCCATGAATGGCTTCTATTATGGTAGGGCTTTCTGCCGTTCCCGAATCTTCGGGACGAATAAAAACAGGTTCATAAAGAGTATAAGTACCTCCTGACATCCAAATATAGAGAGATTCATTTTTCTTGATCTTACCCAATCGACGCATATTGCGAGCTTCCCTTAAAGCATTGTGTAAGGTTGCTTTAGGCATAGACTTAGTTCCATCATTACTATCTTTTCCGTTGGGGCTGACATAGATATCGGCTCCGAAAGAGTGGAATGAAGCAAAAATGAAAACTAAAAAACTGATATGTTTAATCATAATATAGAGGGTTCTTATTTCTGCTGAAAAACTGATTTCAAATAATTGGCATTTGCTCCAAAATTTTTCTTCACATTATGAACATCTGTTGTATCACGAGAACGTTCGATAACAAGCCATCCGCTCCAACCCATTTTGTCAAGGGTTTTCTTTACTTCGGGCATATTAATTGCAGGATCATTTTCGAGCCAATGCCCGTCCGTATTACTTGCATGTATTTGAATAATACGGTCTTTTCCCAAAGTTTTCAGTTCTTTGATAATATCTCCATTACGTTTCAGTATACTTGAAAAGTTGACATAACTTCTTACAGCCGGAGATCCTATTTCATCAATCAGTTTTGCTTCTCTTTTAGCATCCAGAGATGTTTCTATACCAATAACAACTCCTGCTTTTTCGGCTTTCTTGGCAACCACTTTCATACGTTCCAAAATGATGGGATATAGTTCGGGGTTTTTAGCTAAATCGCTTTGATTTCCAAGAGGCAGAAAAGCCACCTTTACACCTAAAGCTAGCATCGTTGCAATACATTCATCAATCAATTGTTCGTAATTATCTCTATTGGCAAATGATTGTCCGTAAAATCCGGACATGGCTATAGAACTGAATTGTATACCCACTCTGTTACATTCGGAGATAAATAACTCCTGAAATTGTTTTTCGGTAAACTTATTA
The DNA here is from genome assembly GCF_011299555.1 of Dysgonomonas sp. HDW5A. Lineage (NCBI taxonomy): Bacteria > Pseudomonadati > Bacteroidota > Bacteroidia > Bacteroidales > Dysgonomonadaceae > Dysgonomonas > Dysgonomonas sp. HDW5A. Next base: position 3,674,242 of record NZ_CP049857.1, read on the forward strand.
TCAAAAGATACACGTTTACCTAAGCTGCCCATATCCAATTCCAAACCATCAGCACCTACTTCCTGAGCCAATTGCATAGCACCTACTTTCTGTCGTTTAAGCATCATCCAGTCACAAACCGAAACCTTATATCTGTTGTTGTTTACAACTTGAATTTTGGATGTTTCTGTTGTTGAAGGCCATTCCATATTCTCAATTTTAGATAATACCAGTTTGTTAGGATCAATCTGAATATGCTTAATGGCTTTTCGTCTCCATGTATATACAATATGCACCATGCCATCTTTACTCTGAATAACAGACGGATAAGAATACTGACTGATAGGTGAGTCCTCTAATATAGAGGTGGCATACCATGTTTTACCATCTTCCGATATAGCTACATTCAATGGAGTGCGGGCACCTTTTCCATTCTTTAAAGTATCATGAGGTAATACATGGTTATAGACTAATAATTGACGACCGTCTTGCAGGGTTACTGCATCTGTCCCCGAATTATTGTTGGGTAGCATTGTTTTAGCCATAGGACTCCATGTCTTTCCGTTGTCGGACGACCAAGATTCAGCAATGGCACGTTCTTTAGTTCGGCAAAGTATCTGTAGCTTTCCATCTTTATGAATTAAGATAGAAGGCTGTATGGTGTGTAATTCTACTCCTTCATTGATAGGCCCTATTTTGTACCAAATCTTTCCAAAATCTTTGCTTGCCTCAAAATGAGTCCTCCATGTACCTCCTTCGGTACTTGATGGACTAAGAAGTATTCCATTGTTCAATAAAACAGGCTTGTTTTTGACGGGACCTAAAAATCCATCAGGTAGATCAAACGGTTTTGACCAAGTTTTGCCACCATCCTGAGAGGTTATCAATTTACCGACCCATCCGCTAACATTTGGTCCTACTTTGTAGTATAATTGTAATTCTCCGTTTGGAACTTGAAACAATACAGGATTCCAACACGCATATCTTAAGGTATCATTTATAATACCGTTAGCTACATTTTGAGGCTCTGTCCATTGACTGTTAACTAAATGACTCGTCCAAATGCAAACATCGGGATTTCGCTCTTTAGTTCCGCCAAACCAAGAGGCTATCAGCTGTCCTTCTTTTGTCTCAGCAATAGTTGCTGCATGACTTTCTGGATAGAGAGCAGTTTTATTTATAAATTCATCAACTATAATCCCTTTCCTCCAACGATTGAAAGATTCTCCGTATTTACAAGTGAAAACGTATTCTCCCGATCCTATTTCGAGATTGATTCTGCCATTCTCTTCTCTTACATATTTAAGCCCTTCTACCTTAGTTATTGATTGACCGTTTTCTGTAATATCATCTCCCGAAGCAGCAGGTAACAGAATATTGGCACGGGTATTTGCCGGAATCGTAATTTTCCATGTAAAAATGCCTTTATCTAAGTTCCATTCACTTTTAGCTAATCCGTATGGTGTCTGATGAGAAGCTTTTGCATAGGTTAGATCTTCAGTAGGATTTGGCATCATCCAAAGATTTTTAAATCCTGGATAGTTTGGGTGGGGTTTGATACCTGCCACATCCTGATACATCCATGTAATAAGATCACCTAATAACATCACATGATTATGTGAATTCATTTTAGGGCTGGCTGTATCACCATTCCAAAGTTCCCAAATGGTGGTGGCTCCTTTTTCGGCCATGTATCCCCAACTTGGATAGTCTTTTTGTGAAGCGATGGTGTAAGCAACATCTGCACAGCCTCTTTTTGTCAATTCACGCATGAGCCACTGTGTGCCGATTACCCCGGTACTGATATGTAGTTTATCTGTTCTGACAATTTTATTCAGCATATTCTGGAATACAATATCTTCGTTTTGCTTATCTACAATATTGAATGCCAATGGCAGCAGATTAGCAGTAACTGTATAGTTGCCGTATTGCCCCGTCTCGCTATTATAAAATGTATTGTTGAATGCCATTCTTACATTCTCAGCCAAATCTGCATAGGTTCGAATATCCGCAGTATTATTGCTTATTTCTGCAAATTTCTGCATGAATAACAATATCTTATAGAAATAAGCAGTGGCAATAAGCTGACCATCGGTTATTCGGGCAGGGTCTTGCGACTTAATCATTTCTTTAGCTTCGGGAGGAACACACCAATCACCGTACTTATCCTTCGTCATGATGTAATCTTTCGTCATGTATTTGTCAGTCATATACGAAAGCCATTTTTTCATAGACGGATAATGCTCAACGATAGGCTGAGAGTTTCCAAATTGATTGTACAACATATCGGCAATAAACATATATGTACCCGGCCATGTCATATTATCGCTGTAATAAGTCATATAAAAAGGGGGTACTATATCCGATAACTGCCCGTTATCGAGTTGAGAATCTTGTATGTCTTTGAGCCACTTGGCATAGAGCTTTTCGTTACCGAAAATATAACTTTCACCTAAAGAACCTGTTGTGCGGTCGCCTAACCAAGGCTGTCTTTCGTCTCTTTGGGGGCAATCCAAAGGTATACCTTTGTAATTTCCACGAATAGCCCAATAAGCATTTTTATAGAGCCTGTTCAGTATATCATTGGATGATTCGAAATGACCTGTCGTTTCTAGGTCATCATAAACGACCTGACCCAGAAAGTTCCCGATAACAGGCCTTTCCGAGTATCCCGAAATTTCCATATAACGGAAGCCATGATGCATAAACGATGGTTCCCATGATTCTAAAGCATCGCCTCTCATGGTGTAAATATCGGTTTGCTTGGCACTTCTCAGATTGGCTGTAAATAAATGTCCGTCGGTTTTTAAGGTCTCGGCAAATCGCATGGATATTTTAGCTCCTCTTTTGCCTTTGATGTTCTGAATCTTTACCCAGCCTGTCATATTTTGCCCCATATCTACAATAAAAGTGTCTGCTTTCAGATGGGTAATCGAAACAGGTTTAAGTGATTCATGAACCTTCATGTTTTCGCTCATCTGAGCCGATAGTTTTCCTTCTGGAGCTTTTACTAATTCAACTGCTTGCCATTTTTTATCATTAAATCCGATCTGATTCCATTTACCCAGTTCTTTTGTAGCATCGTATTCTTCGCCGTCAAAATCATTATTCGAACGGATAGGGCCATCGGTTGTAATCTTCCATGAACTATCGCTCACTACGGTTTCTTTTGTGCCGTCTGTATACTCTATTTCTAGTTGGCAAATTAATTTAGGGTAGCCGAATGTTTTAATCTTATGTGGTTTGAAGTTCTGACGCATATTGTAAAAACGTCCGTTTCCTAAAACGACTCCTATTGCATTTCTGCCATTTTTGATTTCTTTAGTGACATCGAACGTATTATAAAGAACAGTCTTAGTATAATCGGTAGCCACAGGTGCTAATACCTGACCGCCTATTTTATTTCCATTGATATAAAGCTCGTATACTCCTAATCCAGAGATGTATGTTTTAGCCGACTTAATGCTTTTACTATTATTGAATTCTTTTCTCAAGTAACGGGCTGAGAGTCTCGACCACTGAGTTTCACTATCCCAGGGGAATACTTTATCTAGTCCTATCCATTGAGCAGACCAATCTTTATCGGATAATAGCCCAACACTAAATTTTGCAGGTTTACTCCATTCAGATTCTCCTTTATTGGTTGAAACTTTCACTTTCCAATAAATATCGGTACGGCTTTTTAAAGGAACGCCTCCATAATTTACAAAAATGGATTGACTATCGTTTACTTTTCCCGAATCCCAAATATCAGCTTCATTTTTAGCTAATTTATCAGCCGATGAAGCCATTAATATCTGATAATTTGTTTGTGAGATATTCCTCTCCTTGGAGAGAATTACCCAACTCAAACGGGGCTGAGAAGTAGCTATGCCTTCGGGATTGGTAAGCATCTCACATCTTAATCTATCTACTTCGATACTAAATACATTGGATAGACAAAATGCTGATAACAGGAGTAATATTATTCTTTTCATTTCAAGTCTATTAAATTATCTTGTACATAAAATTTCGAAGCATCTGTGATGATAAGTACCCAATCGTTTGCTGCACCATAACCCGAGTCATTGATGAATGTTTGCTTCTTGTTCTCAAATTCTCCGATAAATTCGACTTTTCCATTTCTGGGACTAAACCACCATGCTTTTTTCTTAGCTCCTGCTATTTTAGCCAGGTCAATTTCGGTTAATCTATTGGTATAGTTGTATGCTAGAATATAATCGTTGCCACGTGTGGCAATTACCCGCTCATATTGTGTTCCATTCGCATTGGTTATTACCGATTGATCAGAAATACGATCGAAGAAAGGAAATGCCAGAACCAGTTTTTTCAAGTATTTCATTTGCTGACATCCCGGATCGTGGAGTGCGTCCCACCAAGGTTTCTTTGCTCCGAATGAAGCCAGATAACCGGGGCGGAGCATTTGCATTGTAGAATTATGTCCGTATGTATGCCCGAATGATCCTGCAAATACCGACCAATAAGCATATCGGCGTACATCTTCGGCTTGCCAGTAACGTTCGTCGAAATCGTGTAAGCCGTGAGGAATATCTTCGTAAGAAGGCTCTCCGTCAAGTACCGGTTTTAGAGGTTTTTCAGTTAAGCTGCGTTCTACAAAACGCCAGTTATCTTCTTCTGTATTTTCTTCTATAGGATAATCTCCATCACCAAAGCGTTGCCCATAGCGGCGATGTCCTGATTGGAACATGTTGAAATCGAGCCACGGTTCGTTATTGAACCATGTGGTAGATATAGTACGTCCACGAGGGTGAAAAGTCATTAAATGATCAGGATCAATAGCTCTTATTGTTGTAGCAAGTGCCTGCCATATTTCGGGTTGAACGTCTCCTCTTATATCTCCCCCAATCAGCCATACTATATTGGGATATTTCTTATATCGCTCAGCTAAGAATTTTCCGTATTTTTTAGCATTTTCTGCCGATAGTTGTTTTTGTTGAACCACACTTCCCCATACACAAACAATGCCTATATACATGCCTTTAGCTCTGGCTCTTTCCACAATATAATCAACATGTTGCCAATAATTATATTCTCCTTTTCTGTCTATATTCTCGAAATTAAAACCATCAGGTAAGGCCCAATCTCCATAAACATTCATCGCAGGAACGGTATGTAAGGTCGATATTTGAACCACATTATAGCCATTCTTTTGAGTTTCATTCATAAAGAAATCCACTTCATCCCGATTAGAGCGTGAGGGTAATAACCACGCAGTTTCTCCCAACCAGAAAAACGGTTTTCCGTTTTCGTGTTCAAGGAAACGTTTATTGTCGCTGATTTTCAGCTTCCCGTTTTCCCAAGGTATATCAATCTTACTTTTCTTCTCTTGTGCATGGATAGAACCCAGTCCTAAAAATGCGAAGGCGGCTATAAGTGCTACTTTGTGCTTATTCATGTTTCTTATCTTTAAGGTCACAGACCTATTTATTAATTAAATAAGGTTGTATGCAATTGTTCCTATTATTTACTTTTGAACGTATATGTTTTTCCCTGTTCGGTTTTGAGATCGTATGTATATGATTTTTTATCAGATGCAATAGACGGTTGTGCTTTATCGGAGATTATAGGTTGTTTTACTTCTGGTGTTGAATAAAGCGGATTTGTATTTATACCTTTTGCTTGTTTCAGTCCGTTTCCTTGTAAAGGTGAGTTAACTTTTAAGCGACAACTTCCTCCGTTTTTAGAGACTATTTTCAGAGACTCCACTTTTCCGTCTTTCCAATCGATGTCTATTACAAATCCACCACGGGCAACAAGGCCTTTGATGCTTCCTGTTTTCCAAACACTCGGTAAAGCGGGCAATATGTAGATAAATCCGTCGTGACTTTGCACAAACATTTCAGCAATTCCAGCAGTACAGCCAAAGTTCCCATCGATCTGAAAGGGTGGGTGAGCATCAAACATATTGCTGTAAGTACCTCCTTTTTTCTTTTCGTTAGTAACTAGATTCAATTGCTCTGTTAACAATTTATACGCATGATCTCCATCTAAAAGACGTGCCCAAAGGCATACTTTCCATCCCATTGACCATCCTGTAGATGGATCGCCCCGTTGAATTAAAGTGTTTTTAGCAGCCTCACTCAATTCGGGTGTGTGAAGTGGAGATATCTGGTTACTTGGGTATAATCCATATAAATGAGATACATGGCGGTGTTTGTCTTCGGGTGAATCCCAGTCATAGATCCATTCTTGTAACTGACCATGTTGTCCGATCTGCATAGGGGGTAATTTCGCCCTTTTCATTCGCAATGTGTCTGCGAATGCTTTGTCTAAGCCTAATATATTAGCAGCATCTATAACATTCGAAAACAGGTCGAAAACCAATTGATTATCCATTGTCGTTCCTGCTGCTATGGTAGCTTTTAGATTACTGCCTGCATGAACATTTTCGGGAGAATTGGAAGGAGATACAACCAACCAGCTATGATCGGGTTCTTCAATCAGAAAATCAACAAAGAATAGTGCAGCACCTTTCATTACCTGATAAACGTCTTGCAGGTATTTTTTATCACCTGTGTATAAGTAGCGATACCATAAATGTTGGCTTACCCATGCACCTCCTGTCGGCCACATTCCCGATGTTGCCTGATCCACTGGTGCTGTGGTTCTCCATATATCCGTATTGTGGTGTAGTACCCATCCACGGGTATGGTACATCATTTTAGCAGTTGTTTCACCTGTTTCGGCAACCTCTTTTACTAATTGCAACATAGGGTCGTGCATCTCGCTTAGGTTGGTCGATTCGGCAGGCCAATAATTCATCTCTAAGTTTATATTACAAGTATATTTACTGTCCCAAGAGGGCAGGAGTCTGTCATTCCATATTCCTTGTAAATTAGCAGGTTGAGTATTGGGTTGCGAAGATGAAATCAACAAATAACGTCCGAATTGAAAATACAAAGCAGCCAATTGAGGATCAAATGTCTGTGCAAATTCTTTGATTCTTACATCAGTCGGTTTTAAAACTGCATCGGTTGTACCTAAATTCAAGGAAACACGATCCATATACTGACGGTAAAAATTAGTATGGTTTTGTTTTGCTAAAGAGTAATCTTTTCGGATTGCATCATCAATATATTGTTTGCATTTCAATGTCTTATCCCCTGATATATCTTTGTAATTGATAAAGTTTGTAGCAATAGCAATGTAGATGATCACTTCATCGGCATTTTCTATGCTGATTATATTATCTTTTATTTGATAAGTCCCTCCAATGATTTTTGGTTTAACCCTTGCTTCTAATTGTACTTTTCCGCTTTGTTTTTCATGGGTTTGGGTGATAGCCGAAACTATAATCTGATTATTATCGTCAGTATATTCTACTTTCTCTTGTGGAGTTGTCAAAAAAGCATTGCAAGAAATGCTGGCAGGCTTATCGGCTGTTAATCGAACTATAATCACCTGATCGGTAAATGAGGTGAGAATTTCACGCTTAAAGGTAACACCGTTCACTTTATAGCTTACTGTTGCTGTAGCATCAGATATATCTAAATCTCTGTAGAAGTCTGTATATCTCTCATGTCCCGGAAAAGAAATAAACAAATCGCCCATTGTTTGATAAGGCATTCCGTGATTCTTTTTCGACATTAGTTTTTCATTTGCTAATTGCTGTGCTTCAACATACTTTTTCTCGAAAATAAGCTTGCGGACTTCTTGTAAAACTTCGGGAGCAACTTCGTGTGCATTATTATTGGGAGAGCCAGCCCAAATGGTTTCTTCATTCAGCTGTAAATGTTCAACAGAGGGAACACCAAATACCATCGCTCCTAAACGCCCGTTACCCAATGGAAGTGCTTCATTCCAATCGGCGGCAGGTTTATTATACCACAGACGTAAATGATCGGTGCCTTTTGCTGTCATCCACTGTGATGAAAAGCAGAATAGGATTAAAAGATATGCGAGTTTTTTCATAGCTATTTTAGTTAAGATATGAGGTTTATTCTTGGATGCCCACTTGTCTCAAAACGTTGATTAAAGCTTCTTTTCCTTTGATGGCATTTGCAGGAAGATTTTCTCCATTTTTACCGAAAGCATACATTTGCCATTCGGCTTCGATAGTAATTGTGCTTTCGTCATATTGACCGTCTTTATTTTTAAGTGTCTCGGCACTTAGTCCGAATTTCTCGGCAATAAAATCGTATGTAGCTATTCTTTTAGAAAAGCCATAATCGTGACCTTCGTCAGGTAAGTGTATATTCTTTACATTATTGGTTGCTCCATAAAATCCGTAAATCCGTTTTATAAATGGATATTCTAAAGTAGGAACACTGCTCGACCAATCTTTGCCATCAGATATTATTAATTGAGATTTGGGGGCAAATATGGCAGCTACTTCTGCATTATTGGTACGATTTCCACACAGGTGAGTGGGCATACCGCTTTCGCACGGACATCCTCCATTGAAATGTGAAGCCAGCATAACAACAGGGATACTCAGGTTTATACGATCATCTATGGCTGACATCATCATAGTCATACTTCCTCCTCCTGAACCTCCGGTGATTCCAACACGAGACGAGTCTGATTCTTTAAGGGTTAACAGATAATCTAATATCCGTATAGCATTTAGTGTTTGTATAGAGTGTGCTGCACTCAGCCGATGTAATGTCCCGTCAAATTGAAGCAGGCTTTCACCCCAAGCAAAGAGATCCCAAGAAGCGGAAATAATTCCCATACGTGCTTGCATAGCACAGCGTTTTTGTTGGTCTTCTCGATACCTTCCTAGTCCAAAATGTCCATTCGGATTAAGCATTATGGGACATTTATCTTTTATTTTTGCCGGTTTATAAATAGATCCGCAAACATATATTCCGGGTAATGTTTCAATAGCAAAATTTTCGACTGTATATCCGTCGTATTGTCTTTTAGCAGTAAGTATTACTTTCGAATTGGGTTTTTCGGGTAATGGCGATACCCTCAAAGCTTCTTTGAAGCAGGGAATAAGTTCCGTTTTGCGTTTTTCCCAACTCGATTTATCATTATATTGTGATTCGAGGTATTTCAGGAATTTTTCTCCTTGAGATACATTTGTTCTGGCATATTCGAATGATTTTATTTTAAACTTACCATTATCCATCACAAAAGTATAATCGAAAGGTGCCAATACAGCATACAGGCTTTCTTCAGCACTCCATGGCTTGATTCTCCAATCTGCATAATTCAATATTTTGCCATCTATCATCTTCTCATCATATTTGATTTTGATATTGAACTGCTGCTCAATATCAGACAGAACTTCCTTTAAGGGACGTGCATAAGAATCGTCTGTTGTTTGCGCGAACAAAAAAGGTGAAATAAAAGTCAATTGCAGTAAGAATATAATTATAAGCTTTTTCATTATTCTATAATTATTGCATTCGGATTTAGATCCTGTGATTTCTCAATAGTTTGGTTTAATCTTTTAAGATAGTTGCCTGTCAGTATAATATTGTTGGTACTTGCTCCCTCTGCTTTTAAGAACGATTTGCTTCCGGAAAGAGGAAAGCATCTATTAATAAAAACGTCTTTAACATCTGTCAATGAGATTAAACTTTTCTCAGGATTAGGTTGTAATGTATATACATTATTCATGTATATATTTTCCGAATTCTTAATTGTAAATGAGGGGCTTAAAGTTGCATTTACCTGAACATCAGTAAATGTCAAATCCTTTGATTTGTAAATGTCAAATCCTGTTTGAGCATCTATATTAACATCAGTAAAAGTTATATTCGAAATGGGAGCTTCTTCGATTCCCCAGATAGTACAGGCTGCATTAACGCCCGATCCTGTAATGTTTGAGAAGTGAATGTTTCTGAATATAGGCGTTCTTTCTGACAGAGGTTCGGCAGGTACATTCGAATAGAAAAGATTCAATGTAACTGCCTCTTTCTTGATGTTTTTCATCACCACATTGCTTACCCTTATTTCTTCCACTATTCCGCCTCTTCCTCTAGTCGATTTTATACGGATACCCCTGTCCGTTCCGTCGAAAATACAATTTGAAATAGTTATTTTACGAACATCGCCTGACATTTCGCTACCTATAACTACACCTCCGTGACCTGCCAGCATCGTACAGTTGGTGATTGTCACATTCTCGCAAGGTGTCGCATATTCACGACCTTGAAGGTCACGTCCCGATTTCAATGTAATACAATCGTCTCCCACACTGATATGGCAATCCGAAATATGGACATCTTTGCATGATGATGGATTGATGCCATCGGTATTTGGAGAATAGGGGTTAAAAATAGATACGCCTTTGACAGTTATATTTTCGCAGAACTCAGGATTTATTGTCCAGAAAGGAGAGTTAACAATTGTAATTCCTTCTATCAATATATTCTTACTTTTGTACATCTGAATGAATGGGGGACGAAAGAATTTTTTATCAAACGTTCTTTTCCAGTCCGATTGTTTTTCTATTTTTAAATTCGGATTTTCTTTATCCCAAAGTTCCTGTAAAGGAGCAACTCTTTTCAATAGTGGTGCATATTTTTCAATCCCATCCATTGCCCATGCCACATGCCACCAATGAGAACCGTTTCCGTCGATTTTACCTCTTCCTTTGATAGTGATATTCTCTTTTTCGTAAGCATAAAACAGAGGGCAGAAGCTTTTCATAACAACGCCTTCATAACGCATCTCTACAAATGGAAGGTATTCTTCGTATTCACCCGAAAATAGAATTGTAGCTCCCGATTCGATATCAATAGTTATATTACTTTCTAGTTTTATAGGACCTGTAAGGTATGTTCCTGCAGGAAAATATAACGTACCTCCTCCATCTGCGGTTAGCTTATCGATGGCTTTTTTTATTATCGCGGTATTTGAGGTTTTTCCGTCAGTTTTTCCTCCGAAAGATTTCAAGTTAATCGTTTCAGCATTACTGAAAAAAAATACACTTAGAAAATAAATAGTTAATAATAAGTTCTTCATCGTATCTATATTGTGTTTATTCAAGTATCGGTATTAGGTTGTTTGACCTGTTTAGTTTGATCAAACTAAACAGGTATGCAGACTTGCTTGCAATTCTATCTTCTCAGTCTTATTTGATTTATTAATTATTTGATTCATTAATATATCTATTGCTTTTCTCCCCATTTCGGGCAATGGTTGCATCATATAAGGTACATCATAATTTACGAAATCGAATATTTCATTTTTATCAAAACTCATCAGATTTATTTTCTTAAATAAATTCCTATCCAGTTGTTGCATATACTTTATTCCTGCCACGCAAATACTGTCAGTGGAGAAAAAGATACCGTCGAGATCTTTAATCTGAAGCAATTCATTGATTGCATTGGTTGTATCTTCTGTAATATTTTCATAGCTAACTTCCTTAATAAGTTCAGGATCAAAAATAGAGGCTTTTTGTACAGCTTCTGCATATCCGCGTTTACGTTCGATCATATGATGAAGTTTATTCTGATAAGTTAGCAATGCTATTTTTTTACACCCTAAAGCTATGAGGTGTTTGGTAGCTAACCAGGATGTCTGATAATTATCAATCATTACATGACTTGTCTCAATAGCCGGAAAACACCTGTCAAGCAGTACCACGGGAATCTTCGATTTAACCAGTTTCGATATATATTCTTCTCCATTCTCTGTGGGAACAATAATGAAACCATCCACTTGTCTGCTTTGAAGTGTTTGTATCATTTTTTCCATCTTTGAAGTATCTTCATTCGTATTGGTTATAATAATAGTATATCCGAGCTTTTCGGCATATTCCTGTATATGAAATGCAAGAGTTGCAAAGAATATATTCGATATATCAGCTACAATAAGTCCTATTGTTTCTGAGCGACCAATTCGTAAGCTTCGTGCAAGATTATTAGGCTCATAGTTTAACTCTTTGGCTTTAGCTCTGATCTTTTCAGCCATTTCGTGTCCCACTCTGCCTTCCTTTTCTTTGCCGTTAATAACTAACGAAACTGTAGCGTTGGAAACCCCTAATGCAATTGCTATATCTTTAATTGAAACTCGTGCCATTGTAGTGATATTTATAGTTCTCGATTTTACAAAAGTATTAGATTAAACGTTTTAGCAACTTGTTTTCATTATGTTATGTAACATAAATTGCAGAAACAAATACTACTTTTATAGTCGTCATATCTTATTGTCCAAATTCGGTTTGCTGCCTTTCTACTTCATCTAAAGCTTTTTTTCTTTCTTCCTCTGTCAGCTGTCTGTTAAAACTTCGCTGATATGCTTCACTGGCATTCTTATTGGCTATCGGTTTTTCGAGGAATAGAAGCGTACGATTTGATGGAATCGTTTCGAATTCGATATCAGCCGGAGTAGGAGCGTGCTCTCCCTCAAACAACACACAGGCATGTACTTTTATTTTTCCGGGATTTATGGTCGACCGAACTAAAACAGGGGCAGAACCAAATTCTACAATTCTTGGATTGGCACCGATTTGCGATCCTCCGATTATTTCTCCTTCTCCTTCTACTGTAAATAGGATTTGTTCTTTAGCCAATCTGCGAATATTGCCTTCATCATCTGTTACTTCACATATAACGGGTACAAAATCAGATCCATCTGCATACAATTGTCTGCCTTCATTATCTATTCTTAAGCTCAATTTGGTAGAGCGTCTCGATGGCATTTTAGTTGTAGAACAAACTACTTTTCCATTTATAAGACCTTCGGCTACAAAAGTTACTTTCTGCCATTGTTTTTGTACATATGGATATTCCCTCATGGCATTGAAATCAAATACATCTTTGAAAATAACAGGAGGATGGGGCATTCCATATTTAGCCTTCTGTACTTTCTGGATCAAAGTATCTTTTCCGTAAACAATTAGTCTAACTTCATCGCAATTGGTAAATAGGGTTACATCCGTATCTGAAAAAGGAGATATTTCATGTGCAATAAATATCATAGGACCTGTTTCAGATAGAGGGTGTTTAAGGTTTGCATCTACCTGACTCTTGAACATATAATAGGAGTATTTAGGCTGGCGGAATGCGTCCATCAGTCCTCCCCAATATGGATCGGGATGATAACCTCTCTGATGATCGAAAGGATGCCACAATGCACCTCCTATGAACTGATTACTCTCGGTGTACATTTCATTGTAAGCTTTAGCTAACTGCAGGGCTTGAACTACTTGAGGTCTCTCTCCCCAACTGCGGGATGCTCTGTTATTTGTATTATGAGCATACCAGTCATCTACGTTTTCACCAAATTCACGTGTGAATATCGATTGCTTGTAATTTCCTACATCTTTAGGCCATCCGTAGACTACTTCGTAATTGTCGGCAACACCTTCCGAATGTGCATCAGCCACACAGAAAGCTCCCATATACGGATATTCTTCGTGTGTGATCTTATGAGCATTAAGCGAGAAATCTAAAGGAAAGCGAGTTTCATTTAATATTGGTTCCCACATTAGAACCGATGGGTGATTACGATCTCTCCGTATCATGTTGCGTATATCTTTGTAAACCAATTCCGCAAATTGAGGGTCTTTATTCCAGTATTGCCATCCGGGAGTTGCTACAATAACAAATATGCCCAATTCGTCGCAGGCATCCATGAAAGAGGGGTCTTGCGGATAATGTGCCACACGAACTATGCGACAGCCTGCATCACGAAGTTTCTTGGCATCCCGCCAATGTTGAGAGTTAGGAACAGCATTGCCCACATAGGCAAAATCCTGATGACGGTTTCCTCCTATCAGTTTGTCTGATAATTCATCGTTTAACCAAAATCCGTCCTTCCCTCTGAATTCTGCTTTTCTAATTCCTGCACGTGTAATTCCACCATCTAATATTTTACCGTTTGATGAGATAATTTTTGACTCGATATGGTATAAATAAGGACTATCAGGTGACCATAAGTGAGGAGAGTTTACTTCTATTTTTTGACTTGTTTGTTTTGATTCTCCTTTTCTCAGATTGATTTTAGATGTAAGTGTTTTTATATGATTCCCGTTAGCATCGCACAGGCGAGTCTCTATTTTGATATTTTCATTATTTGCAGACTTATTCACGATATCGGTATCAATAACTATAGATGCTTTCTTTTTAGATATTTCATCGTAATGTACAAATATGCCACCACCGGCAGGCTTATCCTCTTTATTTGGGTCGGATATATGAATTTTTGAAGTTGTTATTAACCATACATCCCTGTAGATACCTCCATGATATGTAAAGTCGAGAGTGGATTGCTTTTTTCCCGGAGGAAAACTCTTGTCATCGGAGTTATCCGTTAATACTGCAATCAAACATTTGTCACCTGCTTTTATTCCATATTGAGTTAATTCTATGCTAAAAGGTAGATAGCCTCCTAAATGTTCCTCTACCTTTGTACCATTTAAGTAAACAGTTGTTTTGCCCATTGCCGCTTCAAAATAAACGTTTATGAGTTTATCCTCTAAGGTTCCGTCTACTATGAAATGTTTTCTGTACCATGCCGGTCCCTGATAGTTCCGACCACCACTTGCCTCTGCAGGCATTAACTGAACTGTGTGAGGTGTAGAAACGATATCCCATTTAGAGTCATCAAAATCTACGAGTTCCGCTCCCTTCGGATTACCTCTTTGAAATCGCCAGCCCACATTAAAGTTATAAACTTTTCTCCCTGAATCATTCAAATCAAAAAGTCCTGCAACAGATGTTTTCGGTTGAAGGTCTTTCCCAAAAGAGGTAAGTGATAAAAATAGAGAAAATAATAAAAAAAGTATTTTTTTATTCATCATTGGTGTTCTTCAATTATGTATTAAATGGCTATATTTGGCCCCGATAAGTGTAATTATATCGTCAAAAATAGGTAAGATTTATCATAGTATAAAATGATTGAATCTTCTTACTTAATATAAGAACCCTTTACCTTATAATCGTTAACCTCTTGTATTAATAAGGGTTTGAGAGAATTTACCTGTTTTATAAAAGGCCGGAAATGTCAATAATAAGATCAATTTAATTACAATTAAGATCAATTTGCATACATCAAAATATGAATAAGAACATACATTTGCAATTGTCAAATACTATTTAGAAAAATTTACAAATTAACCGATCACTTATCTCAAAGTTTAAGAAAGCACAGCCCCTAGTTTAATTTTAATCTCAAATTTTCATCTAATACAAGTTAAACGTTTAATCAAAATAATGCATTCTAAGTTAAACGTTTAATCTAACATAAAACCTATTTATAAATACCATTTATTAATATTTAAAATCATGGAAAAACTATGGAAAACAAGTCACTGAATTTTTTGAAAGCCAGGACGAAATATATAAAGATGAGATTTTGTCTCAGAAGTATATTTTGGCTTTTATTGACATTGTGTACAGTTCCTCAAATTCAAGCTAAACCAGAGGAATCAGGCATTTCCCAACAACAAAATAAAGTTTCGGTTTCAGGAACTGTTGTTGATGAAAAAGGTGATGCTATTATTGGAGCCAGTATTATCGAAAAAGGAACTAATAATGGTATAGTAGCCGATTTAGATGGAAAATTTAATATCAATGTTGCTCCCAATGCAACTCTTCAAATTTCTTATCTTGGATATATAACTCAAATGGTGCCGGTAGCAGGAAAACGAAATCTGTCTATAATTATGCAGGAAGATTCCCGGAATCTTGATGAAGTTGTAGTAATCGGGTATGGTAGCCAAAGAATAAAGGATGTAACAGGATCTATTGTACCTGTAGATATGAAACGAATCGAAGAACTTCCTGTAACCAGTATAAGTGAAGCCTTACAAGGACAGATTCCCGGACTCTCAGTTACCGGAGGAAGTACTCGTCCCGGTGTAGCTGCATCATTGAGCATTCGCCAGCCATTTACATTATCGAAAGATGGAGGTAATCAATTGCCATTGGTTATTATCGATGATATGATTCAAACCGATCCAGCAACTGGATTAGCAACATTAGAGCAGTTCAATATGCTTGATCCTTCAGAAGTCGAAAGTATTACAGTGCTACGTGATGCGAGTGCTGCAATTTACGGATCCAGAGCATCTCAAGGTGCTATTGTCGTGAAGACAAAAAGAGGTAGAGAAGGAGCCCCTAAAATTTCTTATTCCGGAAAATTTATGAGAAACGATGCTGTTGGGCATACAAAAACATTAAATGCTCATGAATATGGCGTTTTTGCAAATAGCTTTTTGCGAGCCAGTGGAATTACAGATGAAGCAAATTTATATTCGGACAGTGAATTACAAGCTATGAAATCTTTAGATTATAATTGGCTTGATAAAGCATGGTCTGCTGCAACTGTTATGCAACATTCATTAAATGTGAGTGGAGGATCAAACAAAGCTACCTATTTTGCAGGAGCATCTCTATTAGATCAAGGAGCGAATTTAGGAGATCAGGATTTCAAAAGATGGACTTTCAGGTCGGGGGCAGATGTCAAATTAGCCTCAAATTTTAAATTAAGTGCTATTTTATCAGGAAATAATGGTAAACAAGAAAAATCATTTACCAAGATAGTTAGTGGATTGAATGATGGAAGCTATGGTTCTTTGGCAAGAGGAGAACAAGCCGATTATGGTATTTTGGCGCATATGCCTAAATATATACCTTGGAGTCAAACTATTAATGGTGTTGAACAATGGGTTTCACCGGCATTGGGCCCGCATAAAGTTGCAGGAACTCAAGTTACATCTAATCAAATAGCTGCATGGAACTATTTCGGATTATTGGATAATGGATCAATACAAACAAACGAAACTTTCAGCTATAGTGCCAACTTCGCATTAGAATATAATATTCCTTTTGTAAAAGGCTTGTCAGTAAAAGGAACCTATGCCCGCAGCCACTCGTCGAGCAATACAGAACAAGTGCAGATGCCTTATACATTAGCACTTGCCACGAATACAAATGCAGCAGGTACTCACTTATATACAGACCAAACTGTTTGGAGTGTGAAAGAAAATAATAAAAATTCACGTGTTGTTTATTCTGATGTAATTGGTAAAAGTGAACAAATGAACTTTTATGTAAATTACGATGGCGTTTTCGGATTGCATAATATATCAGCAATGGCTTCTGTAGAACGTTCTGAAACTAATGTACAGAATAAAACCATATTTTATAACAACCCTATTCCCGGTGGATATATCGGAGGCAGTTCTTCTGCGGGAACGTTGGATCCGGCTTTTACGGAAGTAAAACGCTCTGAAACAGGAACATTATCGTATCTGGGACGTGCAAGTTACAATTATGCAGGTAAATATCTGGCTCAAGTACTGTTTCGTGCAGATGCATCGACCAAGTTTGCTCCCGAAAATTACTGGGGGTTTTTCCCAACCTTGTCTTTAGGATGGAGTATATCTGAGGAATCGTGGTTTAAAGATAATATTAAATGGATTGACTTTCTGAAAGTTCGTGCATCTGTAGGAAAGACCGGAAAAGATAATATTAAAGCATGGAAATGGTTACAGCTTTATAATTATGCCTCAGACAAAGGGCTTGGCTTTGGAACTTCAGGTGGCACACTCGGACCGGGTGTCACACCAAGTGCAACTCCCAATCGTAATGTACGGTGGGATACAAGTATGAAGTATAATGCGGGACTTGACTTTAATGTGCTGGATAACCGCTTGTCAGCAAGTTGGGATTTCTATTTTGACAGAAATACAAATATCTTGATGTCTTTAGCCGGAGAAGCCGGTGTTCCCATTTTTGTTGGCGGAGGTTTTGCCGAGCAAAACTATGGAGCTATTGATGCGTGGGGTACTGAAATATCCATCAACTGGCGTGATAAAGTAGGTGATTTTCACTATAATATAGGTTTAAACTATAGCTTTAATGACAATAATGTTCGTAAGTATCCGGAAGCCGGAATTGGTTATCCATCCGATAATGCCACACGAGTTGGTAGTTCTACCATTTTTCCTTCATGGGGATTTAAAACATGGAAAGGCACAAGTAGTGGAGATGGTATACTTCGTTCCGACAGCGATATTGATGCATATTGGAATTATTTGACTGATTTAGCTGCGGCGGCAGGTACTACTCCTTCTTATTTAGGAATAACCGATAAGTCGAAGATTTATAAAGGTATGCTTGCTTATCAGGATTTAAATGGAGATTTAAATAAAGAAGACGGCTCATTAGCCGGACCTAATGGTCGAATCATTGAAAGTGAAGATTTCGCTAAACTAGTAAAGAAGAATAGATCCGAGGGTTTTGTCACCAATTTTGGACTAAACTGGAAGGGATTAAGTTGGGCTGCTCAAATCGAAACATCCTGGGGTGGATATAACGCCATTGATAATGTAAAGCAAGGAACTTCTTCTAATCAAATGCTTTGGGCACATGAGGCATATTTAAAAGATATGTTTGATGAAGATAATAATATAAACGGAAGATATCCCAATCTTGCTTACTATGCACAATCAACGGGCTACGCTTCCGATTTTTGGCAAGTTTCATCTTTCAGATGTTTTGTAAGAAGTATGAGTGTTGGATATACTATACCTAAACACGTATTTGCTAAAACAGGTATCGACAATGCTAAAGTAAGTCTTACAGGTAATAATCTTTGGGATTTTTATAATCCATACCCTAACAATTATCGTAACAGATACGACAATTCATCAGCTGTTTATCCGACTCTGAGAACATGGGCTTTGGGTGTAAATCTTACATTCTAATAAGATAAATATTTACCTAAATTAATTAAATGACTAATTATGAATAAAAATAAAATATGGAGTCTGACTCTATTCCTCTCACTGGTATTAGCAGGCTGTAGTGACCAGTTTTTAGAAGATAAGAGGAACTTTGATTCATTTGATGAATCCATTTTTACAAATGAAACGCAAACCGGTTGGTATATTGATAGAATATATTATGATTTTTTTGCAGGCTATAATTCACCTATAAAAACATTAGTAGGAAGCTATTCTGATGATAAGAGCAGAATGACAGAAGAGATAGGTGGAACTATCAATAACCTGATTAACCCTGGAAAAACACTCGAAACTTCGGCTGATTGTCCTACCTATTTTGGAGCTCAATTAGTTGCTAATCCTCAAAACCACCCATATACACGTATTAGAAATTGTAATATTTTGATAGAAAAAATGGATGTGGTTGGTGCAAGTCTTCCTGAAACTTTTCGTAATAATGCAAAAGGGCAGATGTACTTTTTTCGTGCTCTCCAATATTTCGATCTGGTTCGCACTTATGGTGGAGTACCTATTGTCACAGAAGTACTTAATGCCTCATCTACGGATGAGAGTATTAAATACCCACGTGCTACAACTTCTGAATGTATTGCACAAATCATAAAAGATTTGGATAAAGCTGCCGAATTATTGCCTACAGAATGGGTTGCTTCATCTGGATATGGAAGATTTAATAAAGCCGCAGCTTTGGCTATGAAGAGCCGAGTTTTGTTAACTCATGCAAGTCCTTTATTTAATACCGATTGGGATAATGCAGGAAATCAACGCTGGCAACTGGCTTTGGAAGCTGGACTTGCTGCTGAGAAAGAACTGTCGGCAATGGGATACGGCTTGTACGGAAATTCTGCAAAAGATTGGCAAAATATGTTTTTGATTGATAATAAATTCTGTTCGGAAGTTATTATGGTACAAATGTGTTCACCGGCCACAAGTACAGCAATAAATAATGGTTGGGAAAAATCGATCAGATTATCAAGCCAAAGTGGTAGTGGCGGAATACCGGCTCCTAAAGAAATGATTGATTTATTTCCTCTGGAGAATGGAGTACGTCCAACTAAATCGAACGGTTATGATGAAACAAATTTCTATTTGAACAGAGATCCCAGATTCTATCGTACGTTTGCCTTTTCGGGATGTAAATGGGGACATAAAACGAATGCCAATGCTGTTGTTTGGGCATATCGCTATAAAAAAACTGATAATAAAACAATTGTTTATGCCGATGGCAATCAGTTGAAGAGTCCCGCATTTGTTCGTAAAATGTCCAATCCAGTTGCCGATGATAACTCCTTTGAATATTCAGGAACTGATATCTTTGAATACCGTTATGCTGAACTATTATTGAATATTGCCGAATGTTATGCAGCTAAAGGAGATATTGCCAATTGTACTGCTTATTTAGGAAAAATCCGTAAACGTGTTGGCATTGCGTCGGCTAATAATTATGGAATAGGAACCTTAGCAGATAAATATGCTGCAATTGAAGCATGTTTGTACGAACGTCGTATCGAATTAGCTTACGAAGGAAAACGTTTCTGGGATATTCAACGTTGGATGTTATATAATGATGATGCTTCTGTAAATAATAATACTTGTGCCAAATTAGGAATAAAACCAATCAATGGAACAACACGTACCGGTAATCACTGGCAAGCTATTGCAACAGGTAATACTGACCCGATAGCGTCTATCAGAGGTACTATATCAATAGATCCTGACGCTTCTAACTTTAAAGACCAGTTGAATGCTTTGGCTAAGTTTTATGCAGATAATTTCACATTAGTATCTCCTGAAACAGCAATGGATGTAGATGGAAAAAATCCGGTAAATATCCTTTGGAGACAAAACTATTATGTGTTCGGTCTACATACTACCGTATTAACGAATAACTCGTGGTTAGAACAAACTACAGGTTGGAAGGATCCTTTCGGTACTATGGGAACATATAATTTTCAAAAATAACAAAGCTATTATTTATTCGGGGAGGAGAGAAAATCCCTTCTCCCTAATATAATTATGAAAATAAAAAGCGCATGAAAAAAAGTGTAATTCTAGGGGTCGGAGCAACAGTATTGGCTTGTGTATTCAGTTCACCCGTACTAGCCCAATATCCCAAAATTTCTGCTGAAGTCAAAAAAGAATCAGAGGCAATGTTAAATGAAGCAGAACGTCTGTCAGACATTGCTTGGGAAAAAGCTTTGCCAATTATTGAACAACAAGCAAAAGAAGGACGCCCCTATATTCCGTGGGCTGCACGTCCAACCGACCTGCCACAAGCTGAAATACCTGCCTTTCCCGGAGCCGAAGGTGGTGGAGCATATTCGTTTGGAGGACGTGGTGGTAAAGTGATAGTAGTAACCAGTTTAGAAGATAGCGGTCCCGGAACCTTCCGTGAAGCTTGCGAAACAGGCGGTGCACGTATTGTTGTATTTAATGTAGCCGGAATTATCAGGTTAAAAACTCCTGTTATTATTAGAGCTCCTTATATAACTATTGCAGGACAGACTGCTCCGGGCGATGGGGTTTGTATTGCCGGCGAAACCATTTGGGCAAATACTCACGATGTTGTTGTACGTCATATGCGTTTTCGCAGAGGTGAAACTTATGTAGGCAGACGCGACGATTCTTTTGGCGGAAATCCGGTCGGAAATATTATGATAGACCACTGCTCAACTTCGTGGGGATTGGATGAAAATATATCGTTTTATCGTCATATGTTTAATCCGGGGGACGGAACCAAAGATTTGAAACTTCCAACAGTAAATGTTACTATTCAGAATACGATATCTTCTCAGGCGTTAGATACTTATAACCATTCTTTTGGCAGCACATTAGGCGGCGAGAACTGTACTTTTATGCGTAATCTTTGGGCTAATAATGCAGGTCGTAATCCGTCTATCGGCTGGAACGGAGTTTTCAACTTTGTAAATAATGTAATCTATAACTGGGTACATCGTTCGGTAGATGGTGGTGATTATACGGCTCTTTATAATATGATAAATAACTATTATAAACCGGGTCCGTTAACACCAACTGATAAACCTGTGGGACATCGTATTCTTAAACCGGAAGCCGGACGCAGCAAGTTAGGCTATTTTGTATTTGGCAGGGTATATGCCAATGGTAATATAGTGGAAGGTAACGAGGCTGTTACAAAAGACAATTGGAACGGAGGTATTCAGGTTCAGGAACAGGAAAATACAGACGGATATACTGCTAATATGAAATGGGATAAACCCTTTCCTATAGATAACCCTTTTCCGATTATGCCTGCAAAAGAAGCCTACAATTTTGTGATGGATAATGCAGGTGCTACTTTTCCTAAACGTGATATTGTAGACCAACGTGTTATCGAACAAGTTAAAACAGGAAAAGTATATTATAAAGAAGGTTTAGATCCCGAAAGTTTTTATCAATTCGAACATCGACGTTTGCCAGCCGATTCTTATAAGCAAGGTATTATAACTGATATAGAACAAGTAGGTGGGTATCCTGAATACAAAGGCACACCATACAAAGATTCTGATGGTGATGGAATGCCCGATGCTTGGGAGATTAAATACGGATTGAATCCGAATGATCCGTCAGACGCAGCTAAAGATATGAATGGTGACGGATATACTAATATTGAAAAATATATCAACGGTATAGATCCGAAGAAAAAAGTAGATTGGAAGAATCCAAATAACAATTATGATACTTTAGCTAAAAGAAAGAGTTTATTTTAGGTTTATTTATAATAGTTTTGATTGAAAGGTAACTGTATTGGCTTTGGCTGTACAGTTACTCTTTTAAAATTGAAACGGTTATGTAATATATAAATCTTAATTACTATATTTAAATACCATAACAAATTATTGTTGTTATACTTACTAAACAATATAACGGTCTGAGACCCTATTAGAATCTATGTCTATGAAACCATTTATACTATTTATTTCAGTCTTACTATCTTTATCTGCTTTTAGTCAAAACAAAGAAGAGGAATATACTAAAGTATTGACTCAGAGAGCCGAGAAGATAGTTAATACACTTAATATTCAAGATAAAGCTGTTTACGATGCTGTTACAAAAGCTATTGTTAACCAATATAAAAGCTTGGGAGAATTACACGACAAATCGGATGCAGACATTAAAGCTTCTAAACAAAATATAACTGATAAAACAGCTAAAGAGGCTGCTATTAAAACACTGGAAACAGAACTAAATGCAAGCTTATACAATTTGCATTGTGCTTATATCGGTGCACTTTCAGCTAATCTGACAAATGACCAAATAGAAAAAGTAAAAGATGGAATGACTTATGGAGTGGTACAAGTTACATACACCTCATATCAAGATATGATTCCCACATTAAAACCCGAAGACAAAAAACAATTATACGCCTGGCTGGTAGAAGCCCGTGAACATGCTATGAGTGCGGCTTCTTCGAAAGAAAAACACGAATGGTTCGGGAAATATAAAGGACGTTTCAATAACTATCTTTCGAAGCAAGGGTATGATATCCAGAAAGAAAGAAAAGCTTGGGAAGAACGAGTAAAAGCCAAAGGAGGAACATTATAAGGCAGAATACCTTTATATTGTATAAAGCCTGTTTTTCTTTCCAAAATATATACATAAGTCTGTGACCTTAAAAGTAGTTTATGAATAAGATATGTGTTTGTTTATTTATCTTTTTAACTGTGGGAATAAATGGGTTCTCACAGAATAAAAAAAATGCACCTAAACCAATACCCCCTATAACATTTAAAGACGGAATTTTGTCTTATACATCTGACAATTTGGGGAATCGCATCCCTGACTTTTCCTTTTGCGGTTATAAAGCATCCGAAGAACCTATTCCAATGGTTGACGCAAAAGTATTTGTGGCATGGCAAGATGGAGACGTAACTGAACTTCTTCAAAATGCAATTGATTATGTAGGTTCATTGCCTTTGGATAAGAACGGATTTAGAGGAGCTATTTTATTAGATAAAGGCTCTTTTAAGATTGAAGGACAATTAAAAATCAGACAATCGGGAATTGTCATTCGAGGTAGTGGAGTGGGAGATAACGGAACAAATCTTATTGCAGCAGGAAAAGATCGTCGTACACTAATCTGTATTTTAGGACAAAACGATAAACAGCTAAGCTCATCTATTAAAATAGTAGATTCATATGTACCTGTAAACTCATTCACAGTAACATTGTCGGATAAACATGGATTGAAAGCTGGAGATAATATATTGATTCAAAGACCATCAACGAAAGAGTGGATTGATGAACTCGGAACAGATCACTTTGGAGGAGGTATAACATCTCTGGGATGGAAACCATCGGAACAAGATATTTATTGGGATAGAACAATTACTTCCGTAAATGGAAATAAAATAACATTTGATGCTCCACTCACGACAGCATTGGATCAGAAATATGGAGGCGGTTTTATAATTCCTTATACTTGGAATGGTCGAATTTCTAATATAGGAATCGAAAACTTATCATGTATATCGGAATATGATATAAATAACCCTAAAGATGAAGCTCATGCGTGGATGGCTATTACAATGGAAAATGTTTCTGATGCATGGGTACGTAGTGCTATTTTTAAACATTTTGCTGGATCAGCAGTAGCAGTTCTTGAATCAGCCAAACGTGTGACAGTAGAAAATTGTAAATCGCTCGCTCCAGTTTCTGAAATAGGTGGACAACGGAGATATACATTTTTTACATCGGGGCAGCAATGTTTATTTCAGCGTTTATATGCCGAACAAGGTTATCACGATTTTGCTTTGGGATTCTGTGCAGCAGGACCTAATGCTTTTGTGCAATGTCATTCCGAATTGCCTTATAGTTTTAGCGGACCTGTTGATAGTTGGGCTTCGGGAGTATTATTCGATGTTGTCAATATAAATGGTAATGCATTGAGTTACAAAAACAGAATGCAGGAAGCACAAGGTGCCGGCTGGAATGCAGCGAACAGTGTGTTCTGGCAATGCACAGCGTCTTTGATAGAATGTTTTGCGCCACCTACGGCTCAAAATTGGGCGTTCGGTTCGTGGTCTGAATTTTCAGGAGATGGTTATTGGAACGAAAGTAATAATCATATAAATCCCAGAAGCTTGTATTATGCTCAGTTGAAAAAACGTTTGGGAGATAAATATATCGACCGATCTAATCTATTAGCTGTGGAGACGGAAGCATCTAGTTCACCGTCAATAGAAGTTGCTCAGGAATTGACTAAAAAAGCTAATGAAGTACCTTTAACTCTTTCGGAGTGGATAGATACTCTTATTTCTGAAAATAATATTCCTGTCGAAAAATCAGGAATTAAGTCTTTCGAACAAAAGAGTAAAGTCTTTATAGGTAAACGAATGGCTGCTAAACCATCATTAACCGTAAAAAATGGATGGTTGGTGAGAAATAATACTATCCAGACAGGAGGTAAGCATAATATACAATGGTGGAACGGAACGGTTCAACCATCTTATCTGAAAAAATCGGCTAGTCCCCATTTAACCCGCTTTGTACCGGGAAGAATGGGAACAGGGTTAACTGATGATATTGATTCAGTAGGTAGCTGGATGAAAAAAGAAGATATATTGGTTCTTGATCACAATTATGGTTTATGGTATGACCGCCGAAGAGATGATCATGAACGCATCCGTCGTATAAATGGCGAAGTATGGCCTCCTTTTTATGAGCAACCTTTTGCCCGTAGTGGCGAAGGTACGGCTTATGATGGGTTAAGTAAATATGACCTGACAAAATACAATGACTGGTATTGGAGGCGGCTTCGTCAATTTACGGATATGGCAGATCAAAAAGAGTTGATTTTGTTTCATCAGAATTATTTTCAACACAATATTATTGAAGCAGGTGCACACTGGGCGGATAGTCCTTGGAGACCGGCAAATAATATAAATAACACAGGATTTCCCGAACCTGCACCTTATGCGGGAGATAAACGTATCTTTTTGGCTGAACAGTTTTATGATATAAATCATCCCGTAAGAAGAGAGTTACACCGTGCTTTTATTCGTAAATGCTTGGAGAATTTCAGAGGCAATAACAGTGTGGTTCAACTTATCAGTGAGGAATATACAGGACCTCTTCATTTCGTGGAATTTTGGTTAGATGTAATTGCCGAATGGGAAGCCGAAACAGGGGAGAAATCTCTTATCGCTCTCAGTGCCACAAAGGATGTGCAAGATGCTATTTTGGCTGATTCTGTACGCTCGAAAGTGGTCGATATTATTGATATACGTTACTGGTTTTACCGTGAAGACGGCACAACTTACGAACCTCAAGGAGGACTGAATTTGGCTCCTCGTCAACATGCTCGTTTGACAAAACCTGGAAAGGTCTCATTTGAATCGGTTTATCGGGCAGTGAACGAGTATAGAACAAAATATACGGATAAAGCAGTTACCTATTTTTCTAACTCTTATCCCGAACGAGCATGGGCTTCCTTTATGGCTGGAGGTTCTTTGACTAATTTGCCTCGAATAGCAAATGACCACTTTTTAGAAGATGCTTCTTTTATGCAATCGATAACTGAGATGAACAGTGCAAACCAATATGTATTGGGGGATAAAAGTAAGGGCTTAATTATTTATACAAGTAACGAAACAATAGATTTAGACTTATCTAAGGTGACAGGTAAATTTACTCTCTACAGAATTAACCCTGTAGATGGTTCAATAATAAAAGAAAAGAGCGAAATAAAAGGTGAAACTCCTCTGAAATTAATGAATCCTACAGCTAAAGATGTAGTAATCTGGTTGAAAAAGAAATGAATATCATGAAAAATACAATCTTATATATACTCGGTTTAACCCTCTTTCTGTCTTGTAATACAGGAAAGAAAGAATCAGAAAAAATAACTACTGAAAAAGAAGTATATCTATTTACTTCTTTTCACGAACCTGCTACCGAAGGGCTTCGATTCCTTTATAGTTACGATGGCTATAAATGGGATAGCATTCCGGGAATATTCTTAAAACCAGAAGTTGGTATACAAAAGATAATGCGTGACCCCAGTATTGTTCAAGGAGCTGATAGCACATTTCATTTAGTCTGGACATGTAGTTGGAAGGGCGATCCTGCATTTGGGTACGCTTCTTCCAAAGATTTGATAAATTGGTCGGAGCAGCAATATATTCCCATTATGGCGTTTGATACCACCACTGTAAATGTGTGGGCTCCCGAATTATTTTATGATGATGAATCGAATGATTTTATTATTGTATGGGCGTCAACCATCCCATTCAAATTTGAGAAAGGTATAGAAGCTGAAGACAATAATCACCGTTTATATTATACAAAAACAAAAGACTTTAAAGATTTCACCAAAGCAGAATTACTTTACGATCCCGGATATAGTTCCATTGATGCAGTGATTGTTAAGCGAGATTCGGCTGATTATGTTCTAGTTTTCAAAGACAATACACGCCCCGAAAGGAATATAAAAGCAGCATTTGCTAAAACTCCAACAGGAGAATATACCAATCCATCAGCTCCTTTTACAGGTAATTTCACAGAAGGTCCTTCGGTAGTAAAGGTAGGGGATGAATGGCTTATCTATTTTGATGCTTATGATAAAAAGTCTTATGATGCTATTGCTACAAAAGATTTTAAAACATTTACCGATATAAATGATAAAATTTCGATTCCTGCCGGACATAAACACGGGACTATATTTAAAGCTCCCGAAAGTGTTTTAAATAAATTAAGGTCTCAGACCTCTTTATAATTATAACAACCATATTTGATTAACCTGTGTACTGTTAATTTGATCAGGCTTTTGTTTGTAGCCTTAAACGATTATTATGAAAAAGAAATCAATTATATTATCCTTACTTTTTTTGAGTAGCATTTTTATATCAAATGCTCAAGAGGGAGTTTATTATACCGGAAAAACTTTATCTAATGTGAATTATCACAACGGGCGATTGAGTCCCGCTGTAGGTACTCATAACATTCAAACCATGCGGGCTAATCGAGAGCATCCCGAAAAAGGCGATGGTTTTGGTTGGACTTACAATCATCAATCATTCCTTGCATATTGGAATAACACGTACTATCTTCAATATTTGAGTGATTCTATTGGAGAGCATATACCGCCATCTCATACACTGTTGCAAACATCTAAAGATGGTTATACGTGGACTAAGCCCGAAATTATTTTCCCAAAATACAAAGTTCCTGATGGAACCTCAAAAGCTGGATATACAGGTGTGGCAAAAGACTTATATGCTATTATGCACCAACGGATGGGCTTTTATGTATCTAAAAGTAATCGTTTACTTACTATCGGGTTTTATGGTATCTGTTTGGATATGAAAGACGATCCGAACGACGGGAAAGGCATCGGGCGTGTTGTTCGGGAAATAAAAGCCGATGGAAGTTACGGACCTATTTATTTTATCCATTATAATCCATCATGGAATGAGAAAAATACTGCATATCCTTTCTATAAAAAGAGCAAAGATAAAGCCTTTATTGCTGCTTGCGACGAGTTAATGGCTAACCCTTTGATGATGATGCAATGGGTTGAAGAATCGGATAGTAATGATCCTCTTATTCCTTTAAAAAAGAAATACAAAGCATTCAGTTATTACCATTTAAATAATGGTGATGTTGTTGCTCTGTGGAAGCATGCTCTTACAACGATAAGCAAAGACGGAGGTAAAACATGGCCGGGAAATGTAGCCCGTGCGATCGGTTTTGTAAATAGTAATGCGAAAATATGGGGACAAAGAACCTCTGACGGAAAGTTTGCCACGGTTTATAATCCCTCCGAATTTCGTTGGCCTTTGGCAGTTTCAACCAGTGAAGATGGGTTGAATTATACCGATTTATACTACGTTCATGGAGATATAACAGCGATGCGTTATGGTGGAAACTATAAATCGCGTGGTCCTCAATATCCTCGAGGTATTTTAGAAACTAACGGAACGCCTCCCGATGGCAATATATGGATGACATACAGTGTAAATAAAGAAGATATCTGGGTAGCAAAGATTCCTGTACCCGTAACCGATAAGGCTATCAGCCATTCTGATGAAACCTTTGATTTGATGCCTCAGGGCAAAGAATTAGACGCATGGAATATTTACAGTCCGTTATGGGCTCCTGTAAAGATTGAGAAACGATCTGATAATAAACGCTGGCTTTCGTTGAAAGACTGGGATCCATTCGATTATGCAAAAGTAGAAAGAGTAATTCCCGAATTAAAGAATTTAGAAGCCTCTTTCGCTGTTCTGGCTGCTCAAAACAAAACAGGAAATCTCCAGATTGAGTTTCAAAATGCTCAGGGAGATGCCTGTACACGCATTATTTTTGACAATGACGGTTTGATAAAGCTGAAGACTGGAGCAAGATATGCAACTTTACAGCCTTATGAAGCGGGTATTGTATATGATATCAAAGTGTTTTTGTCTACTTCGACAAGAAGTTTAACTCTGAAAATCAATGATAAAGATATTTCTACAAAATTGTTCTTCAATCCTATAGAATCTATTCAAAGAATTGTATTCAGAACAGGAGATTTACCATCTGATCCGACACCCAATGATGCGGCTGACAGAGATACTGATTTGCCCAATGCAGGAGCAGAAGATGCTAAAGCAGAATATTATATCTCATATCTCAAAACATTAGATCCGTCTAATCATTCAGCCATTTTAAATATAAATGATTATAAGCATTATGCGGATTATTTCAATACAATGGAGGATGAAAATATAGCACAAGCTATACCCAATGCACAGGCTTGGGAGTGGATGAAAGCCAATATACCCTTGTTTGAATGTCCTCAAAAGAATTTCGAAGAGATGTTTTACTACAGATGGTGGTCGTTGAGAAAACACATAAAAGATACCCCCGAAGGTTATGTTATGACCGAATTTTTAGTGAACCGTTCATATGCAGATAAATATAATCTGATCTCTTGTGCTTTAGGACATCATATCTATGAAAGCCGATGGTTACGTGATCCGAGGTATTTAGATCAGTATGTACATGTCTGGTTTAGAGGGAATGAGGGCAAACCTATGGCAAAGCTTCGTAACTTCAGTAGCTGGACTGCCGATGCTCTGTATAATAAATATTTGGTGGATGGAGATAAAAACTACCTGTTGGATATGTTTCCCGATCTGGAGAACGAATATGCGGCATGGGAAGGAGATCACCGATTGCCAAGCGGATTATATTGGCAGGGAGATGTTCAAGATGGAATGGAAGAAACCATAAGTGGCGGTCGTCGTAAAAAATATGCCCGACCAACTATTAATTCCTATATGTTTGGCAATGCAAAAGCATTATCGGAGGTTGCAAAATTAAAAGGAGATAATAATGCTGCAAAAAAATACGAGGAAAAGTCTATCGAAATTAAGAATCTGGTACAAAATCAACTTTGGAATCAAGACAGTACATTTTTTGAAACACTAAGAGAACCCGGAAATTTTGCCTTAGTACGTGAAGCTATCGGCTATCTTCCCTGGTATTTTAACTTGCCTGATAATAAAGCAGATTACGCAAAAGCATGGGCGCAAGTAAAAGATGAACGAGGCTTTTGTGCTCCTTACGGACTTACTACAGCAGAACGTCGTCACCCCGAATTTCGTTCTCATGGATGCTGTAAATGCGAATGGGATGGTGCTATCTGGCCTTTCGCTTCTTCTCAAACATTGACAGCAATGGCTAATCTGCTGAATAACTACAAACAAGATGTTGTAAATGATAGTGTTTATTTTCGCCATCTTGAATTATATGTGGAAAGCCAATACCATAGAGGCAGACCTTATATAGGAGAGTATCAGGATGAAGTAACGGGTTACTGGCTCAAAGGTGATCAGGAACGTAGCCGTTACTATAATCATTCCACTTTCAATGATTTGATTATTTCGGGATTAATCGGATTGAAACCTCGTCCGGATAATGTGTTGGAAATTAACCCTCTGATTCCACAAGCCAAATGGGATTGGTTCTGTTTGGATAATGTCCCTTATCATGGTAAGAATGTGACTATTGTTTGGGATAAAACAGGAGGCAAATACAAAAGAGGAAAAGGATTCTATATCATGCTAGATGGCAAACTGGTTGCCAAATCTGATAAATTAGAACGATTAACTTATAAAATGTAATGAGGATGAAACAAGCGATACTATTTATATTGTTTACTCTTTTTACCTTTAGTACCTATTCGATAGATATTAAAGACCTGACCTGCGAAATGCAAAAAATGCCATTGGCGATAGATAAACTTAGTCCTCGTTTCGGGTGGAAACTGACCTCAGATATGCAGGGTGATAAACAAACTGCCTATCAAATTATACTCACATCTAATGGAACAAAGATATGGGATTCGGGAAGAGTGAAATCAGACCAAAGTCAGTTAGTCATATATAAAGGTAAGCCTCTCAAGAAGGGTAAACGATATGTTTGGACTGTAAAAGTCTGGGATGTAAAGGGAAAAGTAAGCGATAGCCGAAACTCTTACTTCGAAACTGCACCCGATTTTAATAATACTAAAATACAATGGATTGGAGCAATAACAAAAGCCGATTCTTATCTACCAATAGGACGCCGTGATTTACATGGACCATCTTTTAAGAAACCTGAATACAAGGAACTTTATGATAAAATAGATCCGTTAGCTCTGAGAAGTATTCTTCTGCGAAAGGCTTTCAATGCAAATAAGACTATAGAGAAAGCAATTGTTCATGCTTCAGGTTTGGGACATTATAATCTTTCGATTAATGGACAGAAAGTAAGTAAAGATATCTTCACCCCTGTTTGGAGCGATTATGATAAAACTGTTTATTATAATACTTATCAGGTAGATACCCTTTTAAATAAAGGTGAAAATGTTATAGGAATTACATTAGGGAATGGCTTTTATAATGCTGTAGGTAATCGCTATCGTAAACTGTGGGTATCTTTTGGACCACCTACTTTATTTCTCAAAATGCACCTTTATTATATGGATGGTACAAGTGAAATACTTACATCTGATAATTCATGGAAATATGCACTTAGTCCGATAACATTCAATGATATTTATGGTGGTGAAGACTATGATGCCCGTTTAGAACAAAAAGGATGGGATAAGCCAAACTTCAACGATAAAGCATGGAAACCCGTAGTTATTCAAGAAGCACCTAAAGGAGTTCTTCGTGCCCAACAGATTACAAATGTGCGAAGCATGAAACAATATGGAGCTATTTCAATGACTAAAATAGACAGTAGCTATGTATTAAATATGGGGCAAAACCTTTCGGGTTATCCTGCGATAAAGGTAATTGGTAAAAAAGGGCA
The DNA here is from genome assembly GCF_011299555.1 of Dysgonomonas sp. HDW5A. Classification (NCBI taxonomy): domain Bacteria; kingdom Pseudomonadati; phylum Bacteroidota; class Bacteroidia; order Bacteroidales; family Dysgonomonadaceae; genus Dysgonomonas; species Dysgonomonas sp. HDW5A. Next base: position 3,706,199 of record NZ_CP049857.1, read on the forward strand.
GACCGTTAAAATAACAGTCGGTGAATTATTGAATGAAGAAACAGGAAAAGTTTCCCAAAAACAATCGGGAGGCCCACATACATATTCATATACAATAAAAGGAGATGGAGTGGAGGAGTGGCACCCCGAATTTACCTATTATGGCTTTCAATATATCCAGATTGACGGGGCAAATCTGTTATCGTCAGATGATACGGATAAACCGTTAATTATAGATGTAAAGTCTGATTTTATCTACAATTCAACCAATGAGAATGGGCATTTCGAGTCTTCAAACGAGATTTTTAATAAAGCCCATCAACTGATTAAAAATGCAGTAAGAAGTAATATGCAGTCAGTATTTACGGATTGCCCTCACCGTGAAAAATTAGGATGGTTGGAAGAAACCCATCTAAATGGTCCCGGTTTACTTTATAATTGGGATTTGACTCAGTTCTTTCCCAAAGTGATGCAGGATATAAAAGACGCCCAAAGAGACGGTGGGCTTGTACCTAGCATTGTTCCTGAATATGTAATCTTTGGTGACGATTTCTCAGATTCTCCCGAATGGGGAGGTGCAGCCGTTATTGTTCCTTGGATGTACTATCAATTTTATGGCGATAACACTCTGATTGAGCAATACTACAATATAATGAAACAATATGTAGATTATCTGACTTCAAAATCAACAGGTCATATTGTTTCTCATGGTTTAGGCGATTGGTATGATTATGGGGAACATCGGGCGGGATTTTCGATGAATAGCCCCATTGAGGTTTCGGCTACGGCTCATTATTATTATGTTACCCATTTGTTTGCTAAAGCGGCAAAGATGTTTAACAAATCAAATGATGAGAAAAAATATACTGTTTTGTCTGAGAATATCAGAAAAGCTTTTAATGATAAATTTCTGGACAAAAAGACTATGCAATATGGCTCAGGCAGTCAGTTTTGTAATGCAGTAGCCTTGTTTATGGGTATAGTAGAGCCACAAAACAAAGCAGCAGTCTTGCAAAACCTGAAAGCAGATATTCAGAAAAGGGGCAACCGCTTAACAACGGGGGATGTGGGTAACCGATATTTATTTCAGGCATTAGCCCTTAATGGCGAAAATGAATTGATGTATCTGATGAATAATCATACAGGTGCTCCCGGGTATGGTTTTCAGATACTGTTCGGTGTAACAACATTAACAGAACAGTGGGACCCACGTAAGGGAGCTTCATGGAATCATTTTATGATGGGGCAAATAGACGAGTGGTTTTTTCATAGTTTAGGAGGTATCGTTCCTTCAACACCCGGATTTAAAGAGTTTACGATTCAACCGCAACCTGTAGGCGATTTAACTTGGGTGAAAGCTAATCACGAAACCTTATATGGTAATATAGCCGTAAGTTGGAAGCGTGAAAGTGGTGTATTCTATCTGTCTGTTGATGTACCTGTTAATACTCGTGCTACGGTTATTTTACCCGATGGAAATAATACAAAAAAAATAGTTGGTTCAGGAAAACACTCATTTGAGTGTAAATTATAACAATTTTAGAACGATTGGAATGGAATATAGAAAAATTGGAAATACAGACATGAGGGTGTCTACTCTGAGTTTTGGAGCTTCTTCGTTAGGTGGTGTTTTCCATTCACTGAAAGAGTCAGAAGGTATAAAGGCGGTGCATGCAGCAGTTGAGAATGGCATTAACTTTATTGATGTATCTCCATATTACGGGCATCTGAAATCAGAAATTCTATTAGGAAAAGCTCTGAAAGATATTGATCGAAATAAGTACTATTTATCAACTAAAGTCGGTCGGTACGGAGAAAACGGTATAAACCTTTGGGATTATACAGCTGAAAAAGCAAAAGAGAGTGTTTACGAAAGTATGGAGCGTCTGAATATCAATTATATCGACCTGATAAACGTACATGACATTGAGTTTGCCGATCTAGACCAAATTTGCAATGAAACATTACCAGCCTTGGTTGAACTGAAAAAGCAAGGTGTTGTGGGGTATGTCGGAATTACGAATCTGACATTAAGACATTTTAAGTATGTAATAGATCATGTGCCTTCGGGAACAGTCGATAGTGTCCTTTCTTTCTGTCATTACTGTTTGAATGATGATGCTTTGGTTGACTATCTGGATTACTTTGAAGCCAATGGAGTAGGGGTTATTAATGCTTCCCCTTTCTCGATGGGATTACTTACTGAAAGAGGTGCTCCCGATTGGCATCCTGCACCAAAACCTTTGATAGATGTTTGTCAAAAAGCTGCACAGCATTGCCAAAGCAAAGGGAAAAGTCTCGAACAACTTGCTTTAAAATATGCAATAAGCAATCCCCGTATTTCGACTACTTTGTTTAGCACTACTCGCTCGGAGGCTGTCCTTCAAAACCTGCAATGGGCAGAAGAGCCTTTAGATATTCAATTATTGGCAGAAGTGCAAGATATTCTTAAATCAAGATTTCGTGATACTTGGCTGAATAGCTAAGGTGTCAGATCTTTTTATTGCTATGAAAATGTAACAAATCCCATTAGATTTAATTCTTAAGCACAACATTAATCTAAAATGTATGAAAATTAAAATAATCGATGCACATGCCCATCTGTGGTTAAAACAGGATGCAGAGGTAAATGGTCTTAAAATACAGACGTTGGATAATGGACGTTCTCTCTTTATGGGAGAAGTCCGCCAGATGTTACCCCCGTTTATGATTGACGGGCGTAATACTGCCGAAATATTCCTCTCGAATATGAATTATGCCCAAGTTTCGGCTGCCGTTATCACACAAGAATACATAGACGGTATACAGAATGACTATCTATGGGAAGTTCAACAGAAATACTCCAATCGTTTTTTATGCTGCGGTATGGTAGATGCTCGTAAGGCTGATTATTTTGAACATGCTGAAAAATTAATAGAACAGGGATTTAAGGCAATAAAAATTCCGGCAGAAAGATTGATAGAGCCCCATAAACAAACATTTCTCACATCATCCGAAATGATGAAAATGTTTAAACTGATGGAAGAGAAAAATATTTTACTTTCTATTGATTTAGCGGAGGGTGACACTCAAGTTGCCGAAATGGGAGAAGTTATTTCCGAATATCCTGATTTGCGTATTGCAATAGGACATTTTGGAATGGTTAATCGCCCTAACTGGCAAAAACAAATTAAGCTAGCCCGTTATAAGAATGTAATGATAGAATCGGGTGGGATAACCTGGCTATTTAATGATGAATTTTATCCTTTTAAGGGTGCAGTACTGGCTATTAAAGAAGCAGCATCACTTGTCGGAATAGAGAAGCTAATGTGGGGATCAGACTATCCTCGTACTATTACGGCAATAACCTATCGTATGTCTTATGATTTCGTATTGAAATCATATTTACTTTCTGAAAATGAAAAACGCTTATTCCTAGGAGAAAACGCTGCTCGATTCTATTGCTTAAACGATTTAGTAGAATTACCTTATATTAAAAATATGTCCGAATGAAAAACAATACGTACCGAGGGTCATTAATCTTAATTTTCAGCCTGTTTTTTATATGGACAATTAGCAGCAATCTTCTGCCTACCATGATCCGGCAATTGATGAAGACTTGCGAACTTAATACATTCGAAGCATCATTTACCGAAACTGCTTATTGGCTTGCTTACTTTATATTTCCTATTCCCATAGCTATGTTTATGAAAAAATACAGCTATAAATCGGGTATAGTTCTAGGGCTTCTCTTAGCTGCTTTTGGAGGGTTTTTATTTCTCTTAGCTGCTGATATAAAAGAGTATTGGGCGTATCTGGGTATCTTTTTCATTATTGCAACAGGAATGTGTTTCTTAGAAACAGCAGCAAACCCTTATGTAACTGCATTGGGAGATCCCAATACTTCGACACGAAGGCTCAATCTAGCGCAATCGTTTAATGGTTTGGGTGCTTTCATTGCAGCCATGTTTTTAAGTAAACTAGTGCTTAGTGGACATACTTATACACGTGATACATTGCCTACCGATTATGCAGGAGGATGGGAGGCGTACATTCAGTTCGAAACCGATTCGATGAAATCAATATATCTGTTGTTGGCTTTCATTTTGGTTTTGATAGCCATTATGTTTATCATTTTCAAGTTTCCTAAAATAAAAGAAGAGGAAGCCGAAGATACGGGAAAACTGATTGATTTTAAAGTTTTAAAACGCTCTCACTTGAGGTGGGGAGTAATCGCACAATTCTTTTACAACGGTGGGCAAACAGCTATTAATAGTTTGTTTCTGGTCTATTGTTGTGTATATGTTAATATGGAAGAGCATATTGCAACTACTTTCTTTGGACTTTATATGCTGGCTTTCCTTTTAGGTAGATGGATTGGTACGCTATTTATGGGAAAATTCAAACCTCAGAATATGTTGCTTCTCTATGCAATTATCAATGTGCTTCTATGTGGTGTGATAGCTGTATTTGGTAGAATGATAGGACTTTATGCCATGTTGGGAGTATCCTTCTTTATGTCGATTATGTATCCTACACAATTCTCACTTGCCTTGAAAGATCTAGGATCAAATACCAAAAGCGGATCGGCTTTCTTGGTTATGGCAATTGTCGGAAATGCTTGTTTACCACAGCTGACAGCCTATTTTATGCATCTTAATGAACATATTTATCAGATCGCCTATATTATACCTCTTATATGCTTCCTATTCTGTGCTTATTATGGATGGAAAGGGTATAAGGTTGTTGACTGAACGCATACGAAAAACTTAATAAAAACAATAACGAAATAAAACAATGAGAGCAATACAAATTGTTCAACCGGGTGAAATCAAAACGGTTGAATTAGATAAACCTATACCTCACGATGATGAAGTCTTAGTAAAAATTCAGTATGTAGGCTTCTGTGGATCAGACTTAAATACATATTTAGGAAAGAATCCTATGGTGAAATTTCCGGTAATTCCCGGTCATGAAATAGGAGCAGTCGTAGAGTCAGTAGGAAGTAAAGTTCCATCCAATATTAAAGCAGGAATGCCATGTACAATCAATCCCTATACCAATTGTGGAAATTGTTCTTCATGTAGAAATGGTCGTCCTAATGCCTGTCGGTTCAATGAAACTTTTGGAGTTCAACGTAATGGAGCAATGGTTGAATACATGGCTGTACCATGGAGTAAAGTTATTATTGATCCTGATTCGCAGCTTTCCTCAAAAGATTTTGCATTGGTTGAGCCTATGAGCGTTGGTTTTCATGCAGTTTCGAGAGGTGAAGTTTCTGATCTTGATACTGTAATGGTTATAGGATGCGGTATGATTGGTGTAGGAGCAATTGTTCGCTCTGTAATACGAGGTGCTACAGTTATTGCCGTAGATGTGGATGATGAAAAGTTGGCATTGGCTAAACGTCTTGGTGTACACCACACAATCAATTCTAAGACAGACAATATTTCAGCAGCTTTAAATAGTCTGACGAATGGTTTTGGAGCAGATGTTATCATTGAGGCAGTAGGTTCGCCAATAACCTATCAGATGGCTATTAACGAAGTCGCTTTTACGGGTAGAGTGGTATGCATAGGTTATGCGAAAAGTGAAATAGCATTCGAAACTAAATCTTTTGTTCAAAAGGAATTAGATATTCGAGGCTCTCGTAATGCTATGCCGCAGGATTTCAGAGGTGTAATGAAATATCTAAAGAGGAGAACATGCCCTGTAGATGAACTTATCAGCGGTATTTATAAGCCTGATGAAGCTCAGATAGCTTTAACTAAATGGCAAGAAGATCCCGGAAAAGTATTTAGGATATTGATTCAATTTTAAGAGAAAGCTATAGTTAATTATAATCGTGAAAAACTACAAATCAGTAATAAATCCACATTAATGTCGGTTTTTTACTATTTTGCAGTTTCTTATCCATATATTTCATCATTTCATTACTTGTGACAGGACATCCAAAACTCCATCCCATAGGTAAATGTTTGGGATATATTTCCTTATCGGGTAAGGGTGTATGCGAATGAAATACTATGATACGCTTATAAGCGTTGCTGTTCGTTTTTTCGAGTCCGTGCATTTTGTAGTGTACGTTGATTCCCCATTGGCTGTATGATCGTATTCCCAGTTTATACTTTCCTAATGATGAACATAAACTGCCTTCGGTATTGCTGAATACAGGCTTTGCCTCAGTACTGAGTTTGTCGCCTTTACCGCAACCGTGTGCACATAAAGCTTGCCTGTCGATGTCCTTTGTCTTAAAATTCCATACAAACATACGGTTTTTTCCTGAGTGAATTCTCATATCAATCAGGATACAAAAATCAGTATTATAGTTGTTGTTTTCGCAAAAAGTAATAGCTTCACTTGCTTTCTGTTTCAATCGATTATGAGCATCAATATCTTGTTCTTCCTTGGGGCGGCTTTCGATATTGTTACAAGTCGAAAAGAATATCAAGACAATAATTGCTTTGATATATATCGTGAATAAACGATTCATGGTTAGTGTAGTGTTAAATTGAAAAATAACAAAATGAGGCTCACATTTTCATGTAAACCTCTTTTATTTGTAGCGGGACGGGGAATTGAACCCCGGACCTCATGATTATGAATCATGCGCTCTAACCATCTGAGCTATCCCGCCATGCCTTATTAGCGGTTGCAAAAGTATGGCAAATATTTTGCATCCGCAAGCCTATTTTGAAAAAATATAAGTGTATCTTTGAAAATATTTTTTAAGATATTGATAATTAATGTTTAATAAGTACTAAGTTTTACGATAGACCGGTCGATTTTAAAATAAGCCCGTATTTCAATATAGAAAAAGATAAAAAAGATTATATTTGCACGCTTAAGTCGTATTCTAAGCTATTTCTTAAGATATATTTGCATTATTATATCATTCGGATGTATTTATAACTACAAGAGGTTTTGGAATTTATATCATTGAAAATTAAATATTAAAATAAACAAATAGTAACAAAAGTAACTTTAAAATGCAAAACAAGGGATTTGTAATAACTTTTGCCATTTTGTTGACTGTCGTTTGCTGTTTTTATTTATCATTCTCCTTTGTGACGAGATATTATGAAAAACAAGCCGCAGAATACTCTAATGGTGATCTTAATGCTCAGAGTCATTATCTGGACTCTATTTCTACAGAAAAAGTATGGTTGGGATACACCCTGAAACAAGCCAGAGAAAAAGAAATCGGTTTAGGGCTAGACCTTAAAGGTGGTATGAACGTTATCCTTGAAATTGATGCAGCTGCTGTATTGCGCTCATTAGCTAATGAGGGAGATGCTCAATTCAACAAAGCAATACAACAAGCTGTAGAAGAAAATCGCAGAGGTAGTAATAAAGATTTTATTACATTATTTGTCGAAAAATACGAGGCTATAGATAAGTCTGGTAAGTTAGCAATGGTATTTGGTGCAAAACTAAAAGACCAAATAGCTCCAACAGATAATAATGCCACTGTAAAAAAAGTTCTTGAAAAAGAATTACAAGGTGTAGCAGATAATTCATTCAATGTTTTGCGTACACGTATTGACCGTTTTGGTGTTGTAGCTCCAAATATTCAAAAATTAGATCGTGCAGAGCGTATCCTTATTGAATTACCCGGAATTAAAGAACCCGAACGTGTAAAGAAACTTTTGCAAGGTAACTCAAACCTTGAGTTCTGGAAAACTTATAATCTACAAGATATTCAAGGTTATTTAAGTGCGATCAATTCAAGAAGCGTTGAATTATTAGCAGGAAAACATTCTACAAATAAAACAGTTGGTACTGATTCTATATCTTCAGATTCTTTATCGTCTGTTACAGTTGTTGAAGTAGACTCAATAGCTACTCCGTTCAACAAATCGTTATTCGAATATTTTGATGGAAAATGGGGTGGAGGTTCTGTTGTTGCTATTGCTGACAGAAAAGATACCGCAGCTATAAATACGATACTTCGTGCATCAAAAGATTTATATCCTACCGATCTTAAGTTCGCTTGGGGATTCAAAGCAATTGATGACAAAGAAACTTTATTCCAATTATTCTCTCTTCGTGGTGATGGAACTAAAAGAGGTCCTGCGTTAGATGGTGATGCAGTAGTAACTGCTACAGCAGATCAAATACAAGGGCAAGGTTGGGGAGTAAGTATGCAAATGAACTCTACAGGAGCAAAACGTTGGGCTGCCATTACAGGAGCCGAAAGAGGACGTTCTATTGCAATTGTACTTGATGGTTATGTGTATTCTGCTCCAAATGTAAATGATCGTATAGAGGGTGGAAATTCTTCTATTACAGGAAATTTTTCTGTAGAAGAGGCAAAAGACTTAGAGAATGTTTTGAAGTCGGGTAAAATGCGTGCAGGTGTACGTATTGTACAAGAAGATATTGTAGGACCTTCTCTGGGAGAGGAGTCTATTCAAGCCGGACTTATATCGTTTGTAGTGGCAATCATTGTTCTAATGATATATATGTGTCTTGTATATGGATTTATACCGGGTATGATTGCGAATGCAGCTTTGTTACTTAATTTATTCTTTACACTGGGTGTTCTTGCATCATTCCATGCGGTGTTAACTCTACCGGGTATTGCCGGTTTGGTTTTAGCTCTGGCGATGGCAGTAGATGCAAACGTACTTATCTACGAACGAACGAAAGAAGAGTTACGTGCCGGTAAGAATGTGAAAACTGCTGTACAGGATGGTTATAAACATGCGTTTTCTGCAATTTTTGACTCTAACTTAACTTCTATTATAACAGGTTTAATCCTTTATAATTTTGGAACTGGAGCCATCAGAGGATTTGCAATCACTGAGATTATCGGTATTTCGGCATCATTCTTTACTGCTATATTTATGACTCGTTTGGTTTATAACTATGGTTTCTCTAAAGGTAAATTTGCAAACCTGACATTTACATCAAAACCTCTTCGCAATTTCTTGATGGATACTAAGATCAATTTCTTGAATCTACATAGAAAAGCGTATGCAGCTTCGTTGATTGTAATTCTATTAGGTGTTATATCTGTATTCACTCTAGGCTTGAATAATGGTATTGACTTTACAGGAGGACGTAATTATATTATTCGTTTTGATAATCCGGTAAATACTGAAGACATTACAGAGGCTCTTAAACCTGTATTAGGTGAAGAGTCAATGGTTAGTGTTATCACTATCGGCTCAAGCAACCAAGTGAGAGTTACTACCAATTACAAAATCGAAGATGCAAGAGACGAAGTTGAAACAGAGATTAAAGAAAAAATGAATACTGCATTAGGCAGTTACATAGCCTCTGGAAAAACTATAGACGATTATATTCAAAGTTCTCAAAAAGTAGGTCCTAGTGTTGCTGATGATATGAAAACAGCAGCGGTAGGTGCGGTTTTTCTGGCAATTCTGTGTATGGGATTATATATCCTGCTTCGATTTAGAGATGTAGCGTTCTCTTTAGGAACAATTATTGCTGTAGCTCACGATGCCGCTATTGTGATCTTCGCATATTCATTCTTCCATAAGATTATGCCTTTCTCTTTAGAGATTGACCAAACATTTATTGCAGCGATTTTAACTGTAGTTGGATTCTCTATCCACGATAAGGTTGTAATCTTTGACCGTGTACGTGAAAGAAGACGTGACTTCCCATTAAGAGATATTGCTACAAATATTAATGATTCACTGAATACAACTTTGACTCGAACAGTTAGTACCTCTTTGAGTACTATCTTAGTTTTGATTTGTATCTTTGTTTTAGGAGGTGATTCTATCAGAAGCTTTACTTTTGCAATGTTGTTAGGTATTATTCTTGGAACATATTCATCGGTATTTATTGCAACGCCTGTTGCTTATGATATCTTGAAAAGAAAAGAGGATAAATCAAAAACTGCAAAATAAAATATAAAAAAGTATATCATTGTGCAAAAGGCTGTCAATTTTGGCAGCCTTTTGTTTTGTCGTTTCATATCGATTTGTCGGCTAGGTAAGTGTAATAATTAAAGCTTATTATCTTTATCTTAACTTTTTTCAAATTTTATAAGTGATACTTCCTGCTACTTATCTGCGTTTTTTAGAAATATTCCTTCTTTATTTTATTACCTTTGCTTCCAGTTTGAATTATAATTATACTTCATAAAATGGTTGTTTAGACTTAGTGTCTCAAAATAAAGACATTAGTAGCTTATGGTATATTTATAATATTTGCAATACCTAAATTGATATAAATCTGATAATGGCGAAGTATAATTTTGATCAAATCATAGATCGCAAGGGAACTAAAGCCCTAAAAACAGACGTTTTAAAAGAAAGATATGGCAGTGATGATCTAATACCTTTATGGGTAGCCGATATGGACTTTTTATCACCTCCAGCAGTCTCAGAGGCTATTATTGAACGAGCTAAGCATGGTTTATTTGGTTATACCTGTCCTTGCTCTCAATATTACAGCTCTATTATCAATTGGGTAAAAAGAAGTCATGATTGGAACATCGATCAAGAATGGATAACTTTTATCCCGGGTATTGTAAAAGGAATAGCTTTTGTTATCGATTGCTTTTCGACAAAGGAAGATCATGTAATAATTCAACCTCCGGTATATCATCCATTCAAAATTATACCAACCTTGCACCAACGAAAAGTCGTTGATAACCCTTTGTTTCTAGAGGCCGGGCAATATAAGATGGACTTGGTTGATCTGAAGAAACGAATCGATTCGAATACGAAAATATTAATACTTTGTAATCCTCATAATCCGGGAGGAAGAGTTTGGACTAAACAGGAACTAGTCGATCTGGCTGAAATATGTTATGATAATGGTATACTTGTTATATCGGATGAAATCCATTCGGATATGGCTTTCGGAAATAATAAACATATACCTTTTGCATCAGTTTCAGACAAAGCAGCCCAAAACAGTATAACGTTTATGGCTCCCAGTAAAACCTTTAATATTGCAGGAATAGTTAGTTCATATTCTATAATACCTAATGAGAAGATAAGAATCAGATTTAATAATTATCTAAAAAGTAGCGAATTAGAAGAAGGACATATTTTTGCCTATTTGGCAGCTCAGGCTGCATATGAAAAAGGTGAGGAATGGCTTACAGAAGCAAAAGAATATATATGGGGAAACATCCTTTTTGTAGAGGAGTTTCTGAAAATAAATATCCCTCAAATAAAAGCAATGATACCCGAAGCATCTTTCCTTGTTTGGCTTGATTGCAGAGAATTGAACTTGTCTCAAAAAGACTTGGTATCTTTGTTTGTAAAAGATGCTAAACTGGCATTGAATGATGGTGCTATGTTTGGTAAGGGAGGGGAAGGCTTTATGCGCTTAAATGTCGGTTCTCCAAGATCTGTAATAGAAAAAGCTCTAAATAACTTAAAAGCTGCTATAAAAAATAAATAAAATAAGATACATACAACAAAAAGGCATGATTCTTGTTATGTATTCTGAGAAGACTAAAAATAGCCTGAAATAAATACCGGGCGATTGAATATTAAGTAATATAAAATAATTAAAATGAAAATTTCACCTAATAAATTTGTTTCGCTATCTTATGACTTGAATGTTGGCGAAGGTGACGAAAAAGAGTTAATGGAAAAAGCAACTCCTGAGCAACCACTTGAGTTTATCTTTGGAACAAATTCTATGCTTGAAGCTTTTGAGAAAAATGTAGATGGTTTGGTACAAGGAGATTCTTTTGACTTTGTGCTTACTCCTGATCAGGCATACGGAGAATATGACGATGATCATTTAGTGGATTTACCTAAAAATATCTTTGAAGTTGATGGTAAAATGGATGAAAGCGTTGTATTTGAAGGAAATACTATTCCAATGATGGATTCTAACGGTAACAGACTTAACGGCTCTGTTGTTTCAGTTAGCGATGATGTTGTTAAAATGGACTTTAATCATCCTCTAGCCGGCGAAACTTTGCACTTTACAGGTAATGTATTATCGGTAAGAGAAGCTTCAGCGGAAGAAATCGCTGCATTATTCGCTCCTCAAGGCGGTGGATGTGGTTCAGGTTGCGGTTGTGGAAGTTCTGACGACTCTGAAGGCTGCGGATCAGGTTGTGGATGTGGAAGTTCAGATGAGTCTGAAGGTTCTTCATGTGGATCTGGATGTGGTTGCCATTAATCTAAAGATTACATATATAATAAAAGGACAGACTTGTATTAAGTCTGTCCTTTTATTATTTGATGACAGATAGAATGCTTTAAAATTTATAAGTCAACATCAATCGACCCTCTGCCGTTACAGAATACACATCCTCAAAGTATTTATAGTGTGTCGAACGTCTATATATAGTTGTCATACCTGTTAAGTGTATCTTATTCTGTAGTTTAAGATCAGCTCGGAGAGTGGATAAGTTAAGTGTTGCATTAGAATTATCACCTTGAGCATTCAAATTTAAATAATCAACAGTATCCAGATCGGTTCCTTTGGGATAACCTTTCCATGTGAATAGCCTATACCCCTCGTATAACCACGATAAACCGATTTTATCTTTGTAAGAAATATTAATACCTGTTTTCCAGCCGAAACCACTTCCTAGATTGTAGTTTCTATTAGAGACTCTGTAGTGATCGCTTAATGTTGCTCCCAATAGGATGCCATTAAGATGAACATAGGAGCTAAAATTCCAATCTTCAAAGCGTTTACTTTCATGTATAAATCCCACTCCAAAAGCCGCTGGAGCTGCTAATTTATAGGGAATTTCATTCGATTTTGTTGATATTGTATCTGAATCATAATAATCGAAATGCTGATAAAAGCCTATTCCCAAATAGTCTTTAGATGTATCGACTAACAGGCTACTCCATAGGCGACCTATTACATTTATTTGCCCAAGCACGGGCTGCGAGTTTTGTATATTTAAATTAGCTTGTATAGTAAAATAATCGAATGGTTTGGTGCTTACCTCTTCATAACGATCACCATATTCAATAGTAACGGAACTTGTAAAACCAGCTCCTTTGTCAAATATATCATCTTTTAGTTCTAATATCCTTATTCCTGCTGATACTTCAACACTAATCTCAGGAATCCCGAATTGGCGTCCGGAGGTTGATCTTTTTTTCCAGGCATCTCCATTTATTATTCGGGTAAGTCCTCTTCCCGGAGATATCAGAAAACCCAAGAATTCGCGTCTGAACCTTTCTCCTCCTCGCTTCCTATCGTCATATACCAGATCAGAAGCTCTGTAGAACACTTCTCCTAAAACCATTCCACCAATTGGCGTCGCTATAATATCATTGCTCGAAGGGGGTTCATTTTCCATAGCTAATTCCCACATGGCACTACCTGCCAATGCAAATGCTCCGGACTCCCAGTAATTGAATCCTCTTGATCTAGCAGAATTATAGTATAAACTACCATGATAAGGATGTAGAAACATATTAGTTCCAATCTGGTCATTATCCCAATAAAATCCTTTTTTGAAATTATCTTTTATCGAATTAAAGCCGATATAAGCAAAATCTTCCTTCATGATGTAGCGATCAAACGCCCAGATTCCCATATTGAGAGTGAAAATTTGAGCAGCAGCTCCCCATCCATTCTTTTTAGAATAATATTGAATATCTATCGGATCAGCAGGGATAGTTTTTGTAGTTTTGTGTCGTAATAAATGTTGAGAATAAGCACTTAAAGGTGCTAAGAATATCAATATGAGGGATACATACTTCTTCATTAACAATAAATAATAATAATTTGAAATGTACTCTATAAGTAACTGAAAATATTTAATGCCGTATTTCAAGGCTATAACGAACAATCATTCTTATACTTGGGCCGACAATAAATAGGTCTGAGACTTTAATTATAGGCAAAGATAAGTTATTACAACTATTTGTTATAACATTTCTTATTAATAATTTACGATTGTTATTATTCGCCAACACAATGAAAAAAAGACCTCTTTTTATTTAGTCCATTTTATAAACTTCAGTAGCTGCAAATATTTATAGTATTAAATATGTATAGCTATCTGGAATAAAATTATATTTGTGGCAAATTTAGAAATATCCTTTACTTATGGAAATTTTAGAAACCTTTTTGCTTCCTTCTGCATGGATTGCTTTATTAACATTGACTTTTCTTGAAATAGTTTTAGGGGTCGATAATATTGTCTTTCTGTCAATAATGTCTTCAAAGCTGCCTCCGGAACAACAGCCCAGAGCCAGATCGGTAGGTTTGATTTGTGCCATGTTTTTCAGAATACTATTATTGTTTTGTATTTCATGGTTGATGAAACTAACTCAGCCGATCATAACTATTGATACTTCCTGGTTTGATGGATCAATTTCGGGACAAAGCTTAATTATTTTCTTCGGAGGTTTGTTTCTTCTATATAAAAGTGTAACCGAAATACACCATAAATTAGAAGGTATGGAAGATCATGACAAAGAGCCTCGCAAAACAAGTTTTATGTCTGTAATAATACAAATTATAGCACTCGATATTGTCTTTTCTTTCGACAGTGTCCTTACAGCTGTTGGATTAGTTAGCTTCAATGAATTCGGTTATGTGGGAGCCATGTCTATAATGGTAACTGCGGTAGTTGTTTCTGTTGTGGTTATGCTATTATTTTCAGGACCTGTGAGCCGATTTGTTAACACACATCCAACTATACAGATACTTGGACTTTCGTTTCTTATCTTAATAGGTGTTATGTTGTTGGTTGAAGCAGCTCATCTCTCTCAGATATCGATATTTGGATCTGTTGTAGGTGAAATCCCTAAGGGCTATATATATTTTGCCATAGCATTCTCGTTGTTAGTGGAATTCTTCAATACCAAGTTGCGAAAAAAATCAAAACCTGTTCATCTAAAAGATTCAGAACTGGTAGAAAATAATAAGACCGATATATCTAAATAATTTTAACCCGATTTAGGAAGAATTATATTATTGGTACAGCGGAGTAGTTCTTTTATAAAATAAGAGCTACTCTGTTTTTACAAAAAGAGTATTATTTGTTAATTAGTTTGGTTGTGGTCAATCTACTTTTATTATATTTGTGATTAAGAAATAATAGAAAATAAAATACACAAAATAGTATGGAAAATAAAGAACTGTTAAAGCAAGTAACATCTAAAGCTAATATTTGGTTAGCTGGAAACTATGATACCGAAACTAAAGCAGCCGTTCAAAGCATGCTTGATAATTCAGATAAGACTGAATTAATGGAATCTTTTTATAAAGATTTAGAATTTGGAACAGGAGGTCTCCGTGGAATCATGGGAGTAGGCACAAACCGTATTAATAAATATACGATAGGTGCTGCAACTCAAGGACTATCTAATTATTTATTGAAACAGTTTACCCATCTCGATCAGATTAAGGTTGTTATAGGATACGATTGTCGCAACAACAGTAAATATTTCGGTCAGGTTGTTGCAGATATTTTCTCGGCAAATGGTATTAAAGTTTATCTTTTCGAAAATTTAAGACCAACACCTGAGGTTTCGTTCGCAATACGTAATTTAGGTTGTCAAAGTGGGGTTATACTTACTGCGTCTCATAATCCTAAAGAATACAACGGATACAAAGCTTATTGGGATGACGGAGCACAAGTAACGCCTCCTCATGATAAAAATATTATTGATGAAGTAAACAGTATTAGCTCTGTTTCTGATATTAAATTTACAGGTAATCCCGCTCTTATCGAATCGCTGGGAGAAGATATGGATAATAAATTCATCGAATCTCTAAAAGCAATCTTATTATCTCCCGAAGCTATTAAACGCCATCATGATATTGGTATTGTTTATACACCTATACATGGTACAGGAGGTCAGATAGTACCTAAAGCATTAAAAGCCTATGGATTTACCAATATAATACATGTGCCGGAACAAGATGTTGTGGATGGAAACTTTCCGACTGTAATATCTCCCAACCCCGAAGAGCCTGCTGCAATGGCTATGGCCGTGAAAAAGGGCATTGAAACAGGAGCAGAACTTGTATTTGCAACCGACCCTGATGCAGACCGATTCGGAGCAGGTGTTCGTGATACCAATGGAGATTTTATTCTATTGAATGGAAATCAGACTATGATTATCCTTATTTATTATCTGGTAACACGTTGGAGAGAACTGGGAAAACTAACCGGAACTGAATATACTGTTCGTACAATTGTTACAAGTGAATTGACTCAGGTTATTTCAGAGAAAAATGGGGTTGAAATGTTCGAATGCTTTACCGGTTTCAAATGGATTGCATCTGTAATGCGTCAATTGGAAGGTAAACGTAAATATATTGGAGGTGGTGAAGAGAGCTACGGCTTTTTAGCAGAAGACTTTATTCGTGATAAAGACTCGGTTTCGGCTGCTGCTTTATTTGCTGAAATAGCTGCCTGGTGTAAAGATAATGGCAGAACTATTTACGAAATGCTTCAGGATATCTATGTAGAATATGGATTTTCAAAAGAAAAAGGTATTTCGGTAGTTAAAAAAGGAATGTCAGGAGCACAGGAGATTCAATCGATGATGGATAATTTCCGTAATAATCCGTTAGAAGAAATCGCAGGTTCTAAGGTTATATTAGTAAAAGATTTCGAAATTCTTGAAGCTAAAGATCTTATTACCGGTAAAATATCGAAATTAGATATGCCTGCTACATCTAATGTTCTTCAATACTTTACTGAAGATAAAACAAAAGTATCTATTCGTCCTTCAGGTACCGAGCCTAAGATTAAATTCTATATAGAAGTGGTTGATAAATTACCTTCTCGTGCAGATTTTGATAAAGTAGATGCTGCTACAGAAACTAAGATTGTTCAAATATGTAAAGATCTTGGAATCTAACCTCTAAAATCTTCTTATTAAAATACAGGCGAGAACTATAATTGATATAGTTCTCGCTTTTTCATTTCGTTTAAAACTATTACATTTGAAACTAATAAGGTTTTGAAACTATTTAGTTCATATTTGTATGATACGTATTTTATATCCGGTTTATCAGTGGTTAATATTTGTTCCATTACTTATAATAGCAACAATATGGTGTACTTTGACTATCATTATAGGCTCTACCATAGGTGACAATAAGTTTTGGGGGTATTATCCGGGAGTAATTTGGGGACGTTTTGTTTGCGTGGCTGCACTATTGCGAATAAAGGTAAACCGCAAATCTGTCTTAGACAAAAAGCAATCATACATATTTGTAGCAAATCATCAGGGAGCTTTCGATATCTTTCTTGTTTACGGTTATTTAGGTCATAATTTTAAATGGCTAATGAAACAAAGTCTAAAAAAAATGCCATTAGTAGGACTTGCATCAGCTAAGGCAGGACATGTGTTTGTAGATCAATCGAGCAGAAAAGGAATTGTTGAAACAATGAGAAACACAAGAGATACCCTTATCGAAGGGATGTCGACTGTTGTCTTTCCTGAAGGTCATCGTACCCCTGACGGAAATATGGCAGAGTTCAAAAAAGGTGCTTTTCAGACGGCTTTAAGTCTTAAGTTACCTATTGTTCCATTGACAATTGATGGTGCATATAAAGTGCTCCCTATACACTCTTGGCGTATGTATCCTTCGGCAATATCTTTGACATTCCATGAGCCTATTGATACTGCAAACTTATCATCGGACGATATTCCTGATTTAATAAAAAAAGTACACTCTATTATTGAATCGAGTTTATTAGAAAAAGAATCTGTCTGATCAATAGAAAAATTTCAGATTCTACCTTATTATTAATATCTTTGATTTATTATCAAGCCTTTTAGGGCTTAACCTTATATTGCTATTATCTTATGAAAACACTCAAACTAATCTCTTTTACATTAGTGGGCTTGATTGTTCCTACCAAGCATAAAGCCCAAGATCAGACAAGACCTCATATTATTTTAATTATGACCGATCAGCAGCGTTTTGATTGTGTCGGAGCTATGGGTAATCCTCACATTCAAACCCCTCATATGGATGGTCTAGCCGAAGATGGAGCCTTGTTTACGAATGGTTACTCGTCATTACCAAGTAGCACTCCTGCCAGAGCCAGTTTATTGACAGGTTATGCTCCTTGGAAACATGGTATGTTGGGATATTACAAAGTTGCTCCCAAATATCCTCACGAAATGCCTCAAATGCTACGTGATGCAGGTTATTTTACATTTGGTATCGGTAAGATGCACTGGACTCCGCAGCGTAACTTGCATGGTTTTCATGGAACTTTTTTGGATGAATCGGGTAGGGTGGAATCTCCTGATTTTGTGAGTGATTACCGTCAATGGTTCGCAATGGAAGCTCCGGGATTGAATCCAGACTCCACCGGAATCGGTTGGAATGCCCATCAGGGAAAAGAATATGCTTTAGAAGAACGACTGCACCCCACACAATGGACAGGAAATGAGGCTATACGCTTTATTGAAAACTATAATCAAAAGCAGCCGTTATTTCTGAAAATTTCTTTTGCCAGACCTCATAGTCCTTATGATCCTCCTAAGAAATATGCAGATATGTATCGTGATAAAGAAGTAACAGTACCTTATATTGGCGATTGGTGCCAATCTTTTTCAGATAGAAAGATGACTCCTGATGCAGCTTTTGGTGATTTTGGACTTGAACATGCTCTCGAATCACGCCGATATTATTATGGGGCAATTACATTTGTAGATGATCAAATAGGCAGAATTATTGACGCTTTAAAAGAAAAAGGTATTTATGATAATGCTCTGATTGTATTTATTTCGGATCATGGAGATATGTTGGGAGATCATTATCATTGGCGAAAAACATATGCTTATGAAGGCTCGTCACATATTCCGTTTATTGTAAAACCTCCTAAAAACATGTACTTGAAAAGCAATCAGCAAATAACTCAGGTTGTTGAACTAAGGGATATTCTACCTACATTTCTGGATGCTGCACATGTCGATAAACCACAGGAAATGGATGGGATGTCGGTTCTTCCTCTGATTAAAGATTCGAAAACGAAGTGGAGACCTTATATTGATTTGGAGCATGCTACTATTTATGAAAATGACAACTATTGGGCGGCTTTAACTGATGGTACAATGAAGTATATATGGTTCTTTCATACAGGAGAGGAACAATTATTCGATCTTCAAAAAGATAGGGGAGAAACAATAAATCTGTCTAAAAATAAAAAATATCAAAAAGAGTTAGAGCAATGGCGAAATCTAATGATTGGACACTTAAGCGAGAGAGGTGCCCCTTATATTAAAGACGGAAAATTGAATGTCTTTAAAGAAACTATCTTGACGAGTCCTAATTATCCGGTAAAAAATGAATAAATTATTGCTTTACTAAATGTAAGAATAGCTGCAAGTTATGACTGAATAAGCTATCAGATAGAATATTTACTATTCAATTCTTAGAACTATTTTCGTGCTAAAGCATTATATATAGTTAAACACTTGTTCATATAATTACAATATAAATAAGCACATGAAAAGTAATACCAGAAAAACCTTAGATGAGTTTATTATTGAAAGACAAGATGACTTTCAGTATTCAACAGGAGAATTATCACGTCTTCTTAATTCGATACTTCTTGCAGCCCGAGTGGTAAGCTATAAAGTGAGAAAAGCTGGATTAATAGACATAATAGGATCAGTGGGGACAACTAATATACAGGGAGAAGATCAGCAAAAACTCGATTTATATGCCCACAATGTATTCGTTGAAACGCTTGTTAACAGGGAAATTGTCTGTGGTATAGCATCCGAAGAGAACGATAACTTTATAACCATACAAGGGCTTGACCAATCACACAATAATAAGTATGTTGTACTTATGGATCCTCTGGATGGTTCTTCCAATATTGATGTAAATGTATCTGTTGGAACTATTTTTTCGGTTTACCATCGTATTTCACCGGTAGGTACACCTGTGACTATGGAAGATTTTCTACAACCGGGGGTAAATCAGGCTGCGGCAGGATATATCTTATATGGAACATCAACCATGATTGTATATACAACAGGACATGGTGTAAATGGGTTTACATTGAACTCGGCTATCGGCAGTTTCTATTTATCGCATCCTAATATGAAATGTCCCGAAGATGGCAGTGTATATTCGGTGAATGAGGGAAATTATGTTCATTTTCCACAAGGAATTAAGAATTATATAAAATACTGCCAGGAGGAAAAAGATAATCGCCCGTACACTTCCCGTTATATAGGAAGTTTGGTTTCCGATTGTCATCGTAATTTAATCAAAGGAGGTGTATATCTATATCCTTCAACGCTAAAAACACCTAAGGGTAAGTTACGTTTACTTTATGAATGTAACCCGATGGCATTTATTACCGAACAGGCAGGAGGAAGTGCCTCTGATGGAAAAAGACGTATTCTTGAATTGGAACCTACAGAACTTCATCAGCGTACTCCTTTCTATTGTGGCAGTAAAAATATGGTAAATAAGATCGAAGAATTTATTTCGAATACAGAGGAATTAGATAAGTAATTGCTTTAGTATTAAAATAATTAAAAGACCCAAAAAGTTATTTTTGAAAAAATGAAGAAAATTATTTGTTAATTCTATTTTTTTCATAACTTTGCAAATATCATAAAGAAATAAGAAATGAATTTTCAATTGACAAATACATATTGGTGGTGGAGCTTACAACTTAAAAAGTCGTGAGTCAGGTCAATACGTATTAATCAGTAGAAAATGATTATATAATAAATGAAAGCCTATCGTCCTCACGATAGGCTTTTTTTCGTGAAATAGGAAATAACAAAACAAATATATAATGGGAAAATTTAATGTTGATGCGAATGGATTTTATGGAGAGTTTGGAGGGGCTTATATTCCTGAAATTCTCTATGATAATGTAGAAAACTTAAAGAATGCATACTTACAAATACTGGATGATTCTACTTTTCAGAAAGAATACCATGATTTGCTGCGTGACTATGTAGGCAGACCTTCGCCTCTTTATTTAGCAAAAAGATTATCCGAAAAATACGGATGTAAAATATACTTGAAACGTGAAGATCTTAATCACACAGGTGCTCATAAAATAAACAATACTATTGGCCAGATAATTTTGGCTCGCAGAATGGGTAAAACCCGTATCATTGCAGAAACAGGAGCTGGACAGCATGGTGTTGCAACAGCCACCGTTTGTGCATTAATGGATATGGAGTGCATTGTATATATGGGTGCTACCGATGTAGAGCGTCAGAAATTGAATGTTCAGAAGATGGAAATGTTAGGGGCAAAAGTAGTACCTGTAACAAGCGGTAACATGACATTGAAAGATGCAACTAATGAGGCTATAAGGGATTGGTGTTGTAATCCTTCGGATACTTATTATATAATTGGTTCAACAGTGGGGCCACACCCATATCCCGATATGGTGGCACGCCTTCAATCGGTTATCAGTGAAGAAACACGCAAGCAACTACTTGAAAAAGAAGGACGGGAAACACCCGATTATGTAATAGCCTGTGTTGGTGGTGGTAGTAATGCTGCGGGCATGACTTATCACTTTCTGGATGATGCCAATGTTAAGATTGTATTGGCAGAAGCAGCCGGAAAAGGGGTAAATTCAGGAGAATCGGCTGCAACTATCCATCTTGGGAAATTAGGTATTATTCATGGCAGCAAAACTTTGATAATGCAATCGGAAGATGGTCAGATCGAAGAACCTTATTCAATATCAGCAGGTTTGGATTATCCCGGTATTGGGCCATTACATGCACATTTAGCTAAAACAGGACGATCGGAAGTATTGGCTGTTACCGATGAAGAAGCCATTGCTGCTGCATTTGAATTAACCGAACTCGAAGGGATTATTCCCGCTATAGAATCAGCTCACGCATTAGGAGTATTTGGTCAAAAGAAATTCAAGGCAGACGATGTTATTGTACTTTGCTTGTCGGGGCGTGGAGATAAGGATATGGAAACTTATGTACGAATTAAAGAAGAATCTAAAAAATGAAAATAAAGATACAAACTCAAACAAAAAAGCTTCTGGCTGATATGCAAACCCCTGTAGGCATATATTTGAAAATTAGAGATGTATATACAGAGTCGGCATTGCTCGAAAGTTCGGATTTCCATACCAATGACAATAGTTTTTCGTTTATAGCCGTAGATCCTATTGCCCGTTTTAAGGTGGAAAACAATCAGGTTATCAAGCAATACCCATCCGGCGAAATAGTTGAAAAGCCTTTACTAGAGTCAGATCAGCTTACATCTGTTTTTCAGGAATTTATACACGAATTTGATGTGAAAGGAGAGAATTCTACAGGCATGAATGGTTTCTTCGGATATACATCGTATGACGCAATTCATCATTTTGAAGATGTCGATTCTGAAAACTTTAAGTTAGACAATTCAGATGTTCCTGAATTTTATTATATCCTGTATCGTTTTATTATTGTTATCAATCATTTAAAAAATGAATTAACCATCGTAGAAAATGTGGTAGAAGGAGACACTTCTCGAACAGAAGAATTGGAAGCGATATTAATGAACAACAATATAGCAACTTACAATTTCGAAAGCATTGGCAATGAATGTTCTTATATAACAGACGAAGAACACATTGAAATGATAAAAAAAGGTATTGCACATTGTAAGCGTGGAGATGTCTTTCAGATTGTATTATCTCGTTGTTTCACTCAGAAATTTAAAGGAGATGAGTTCAATGTTTACAGAGCATTACGTTCTATAAACCCGTCACCTTATTTGTTTTTCTTCGATTTTGGTTCATTCCGGGTATTTGGTTCTTCTCCTGAAACACATTGTAAGATAAGTAAAGGAAAAGCATATATAGATCCTATTGCGGGAACTTACTTCCGGACAGGTGATGATGAAAAAGACCGTGTATTATCAGAAAATTTATTGAAAGACGAAAAAGAGAATGCAGAGCATGTAATGCTTGTTGATCTTGCCCGCAACGATTTGAGTCGTAATTGTCACGATGTGAAAGTTGATTTTTATAAGAATGTACAGTTTTACTCTCATGTAATTCACCTTGTATCTCGTGTGAGTGGAACTATAGATAAGGATATTGACAGCATCAAAGTATTTGCTGATACATTCCCTGCCGGAACTTTATCTGGAGCACCCAAAGTAAGAGCTATGCAATTGATTCGTGACATCGAGAAATCAATGCGTGGAGTTTATGGTGGTTGTATCGGATATATCGGTTTTAATGGAGATCTTAATCAGGCAATAACCATTCGTACATTCCTAAGCAAAAACAATACGCTTTATTATCAGGCGGGTGGGGGAATAGTTGCAAAATCTATTCCAGAAACTGAAGTGATGGAAGTGAAAAATAAACTCGGAGCTTTAAAAAAGGCTGTTGATTTTGCTGTAACAATAAAAAATTGAATTTTATGAAAATATTAATTTTTGACAATTACGATTCATTTACATATAATCTGGTTCATCTAGTAAAACAACTTGGATATACAGATGTAGATGTTGTTCGAAATGATAAAATAGCATTAGCCGATATAGCACAATACGATAAGATTATCTTATCACCCGGTCCGGGTATTCCATCCGAGGCAGGTTTATTATTGCCTTTAATAAAGGAATATGCTTCAACCAAACCTATCTTGGGAGTATGCTTAGGACATCAAGCGATAGGAGAAGCATTCGGTGCTAATCTGGTAAATCTGGAAGATGTATATCATGGTATTACAACGAATGCCAATATCGCTGCAGACGATTATATTTTGGAAGGTCTTGATAAAGAAATAGAAGTAGGTCGCTATCACTCATGGATTGTAGATTCAAAAAATCTTCCCGAATGTTTCATTGTAACTGCCTTAGATAATGACGGACAGATTATGGCTATGAAACATAAAGAATACGATGTGCATGGTGTACAGTTTCATCCCGAATCTGTATTAACCCCTCAAGGAGCAATAATCGTAAAGAATTTTTTATCAAAATAACTAGCATTCAATTTAAGCTAAAATCTAATATTATTTAAATAAGCAATTTGTTATGTCAAAGAAGATACTTTTAAGCGAAGATGAGATTCCAAAACAATGGTATAATATTGTAGCAGATATGGTAAACAAGCCTTTACCTCCATTGAATCCTGCTACAAAAGAGGTACTGAATGCCGAAGATTTAGAACCCATATTTGCCAAAGAACTTATCGAGCAGGAAATGTCTCAAGAGAGATGGATCGATATTCCGGAAGAAGTAAGAGAACTATATAAAATATGGAGACCAACTCCACTGGTGAGAGCAACAGGATTGGAAAAGGCTTTAGGTACGCCTGCTCATATCTATTTCAAGAACGAAAGTGTGAGCCCTATCGGATCTCATAAATTAAATTCTGCATTGCCTCAGGCATATTATAATAAGAAACAAGGGATCAAGCGTTTGACAACCGAAACGGGAGCCGGACAATGGGGAGCAGCATTAAGTTTTGCCTCGAGTGTATTCGGTCTGGATTTGGAAGTATATATGGTAAAGGTGAGCTATGAGCAAAAGCCATACAGACGGATGATGATGCAAACATGGGGTGCCAATGTAATAGCTTCGCCAAGTAATAAAACCGAATCAGGAAAAAGTGTACTAGCTAAAGACCCCAATAATTCGGGAAGTTTAGGTATTGCTATTTCGGAAGCGGTAGAAATGGCGGCCAAAGATCCCGATACCCGATATACCTTAGGTAGTGTTTTGAATCATGTTTCATTACACCAAACTGTAATTGGTCTGGAGAGCGAAAAGCAAATGGAAATCGCAGGAGAATATCCTGATATAGTTGTCGGATGTTTTGGTGGCGGTTCTAACTTTTCCGGAATAAGTTTTCCTTTTCTTCGTCATAAAATACTTGATGGAAAAGGTATTCGTATCATTGCATCTGAGCCTGCCTCATGTCCTAAATTATCGAGAGGTAAATTTGAGTATGACTTTGGTGATTCAGTTGGTTTAACTCCTCTTTTACCCATGTACACGCTTGGCCATGACTTTCAACCGGCTGATATACATGCTGGAGGATTGAGATATCATGGAGCAGGAACTATTGTTAGTCAATTACGCAAAGACGGATTGATAGAAGTTCAGGATATTCCTCAATTGGAAACATTCGAAGCTGGTAAACTATTCGCAAATACAGAAGGAATTATTCCTGCACCCGAATCAACACACGCTATTGCGACCGTAATACGTGAGGCTTTGAAAGCTAAAGAGGAAGGTGTCCAAAAAAACATACTATTTTGTTTGTCAGGACATGGTTTAATCGATATGACAGCTTACGATCAGTATTTAACAGGAAATATGTCGAATTACAAGCTGACAGATGAAGAAATCAGTAAAACGACAAAAACATTAGAAAAATTAGCCTAAAAACGATGAAACAAGTATTAAATAGATTATTCAATCACCAACAGTTGAGCCGTGTAGAATCGAAAGATATACTGACTCGCATATCGAACGGTGAATACAACCACTCTCAGATCGCTGCCTTTATTAGTGTTTATCTGATGCGCAGTATCAGTATAGATGAGTTTCTCGGTTTTACCGATGCACTGCTCGAATTGTGTGCGGATGTAACACCTTTGGCATCTTACAATCCGGTAGATATTGTAGGTACGGGAGGAGATAATAAGAACACATTCAATATATCGACCTTGTCATGTTTTACAGTGGCAGCGGCAGGATATAAGGTCGCTAAACATGGTAACTACGGGGCAACATCCGTTAGTGGTGCTTCAACCGTGATGGAACAGCACGGTGTGAAGTTTACAGCAGATGTAAGTAAGTTGGAGAAATCATTAGCTGAAATTAATATTGCTTATCTGCATGCTCCTTTATTCAACAATGCGTTGAAAGAAGTTGCACCTGTCCGTAAGGCTTTAGGAGTACGTACTTTCTTTAATATGTTGGGGCCTGTAGCTAATCCGATTCGTCCTAAGAGAAGCGTGCTAGGGGTATTCAATCTTAAAATGGCTCGTATGTATTATTATATGTATCAACAGACTGATGTTGATTATGCAATTGTACATGGTTTGGATGGTTACGATGAAATATCCTTAACCGGCGATTTTAAAGTAATAAACAGATATTCTGAAAGTATTTATTCACCGGAATTATTGGGATTTGAAAGATGTTCGGAACTTGATCTGGATGGTGGTAAAACCCCCGAAGACGCATCGGATATTTTTGATAACGTAATCAATAATACAGCAACAAAAGCACAGAAGAATGCAGTAATTGCCAATTCGGCAATAGCTATTCAAACGATTGACCCGACTCTTTCTATTGAAGAATGTATTGCACAAGCTACAGAAGCCATAGAAAGTGGTAGATTAAAATCGACCTTTAAACGATTCTTAGAGCTAAACAGTTAATCGGATAAAACGTCTCAATATGAAAGTAATTACTTGCCAATCTTTAGATGATGTTCGTGCAAATATTGATCGTATTGATCAAGAACTCATTCGACTGATCTCAGAAAGAAGTACCTTTGTTGATCAGGCTGCACAATTTAAGAAAACGGAATCGGAAGTTGAAGCCCCTAAACGGGTAGAGCAAGTAATAACTAAAGTTAGAGGTTTAGCTCAAAAAGAAAATCTTGATCCTGATATTGCAGAATCTATTTATAGAGAGATGATTAAAGCATTTATTCAGCAAGAAAAATCTAAATTAAAAGAATTAGAAGATGAGTAATTATATAGAAATAAATAAGAATGCTTGGAATTTAAAGACAGAGATACATATACAATCTGATTTTTATGAAAACGAAGCTTTTTTAAATGGAAAAAACTCATTAAAGGAGATCGAATTAAGTTTACTTGGTGATATTAAAGGAAAATCGATATTACATCTTCAATGCCATTTCGGTCAGGATAGTATCTCACTTAGTCGAATGGGAGCTAAGGTTACAGGTATTGATTTATCGGATAAAGCGATTGAGAAAGCTAAAGAATTTGCACAGCAAGCAAATGTAGATACTCAATTTATCTGTTGTAATATTTTTGATCTGCCTAATCATTTAGATAAACAATACGATATTATTTTTACTAGTTATGGCACTATCGGTTGGCTTCCCGATTTAGATAAATGGGCGGCAATTGTATCAAAATATCTTAAGTCCGGAGGCAAATTTATTTTTGTTGAATTTCATCCTTTTATTTGGATGTTTGATAATGATTTTAAAAAGATTGACTATAATTATTTTAATTCGGGAGAGATTGTAGAAGTAAACGAAGGTTCTTATGCGGATAGAAATGCAAACATCGAATATTCCACAGTTAACTGGAACCATAGTACAAGTGAGGTTTTAAATAGCTTGATTAAGCATAATATTGAAATCAATTCATTTGATGAGTATAATTACTCACCCTATAATTGCTTTAATCATACAATTAAAATTGATGTAGATAAGTATCAGATTGACGTGTTAGGAGATAAAGTGCCTATGACTTTTTCTATTGTTGGAACTAAGAAATAAATGAGATTAAGATTATGACTAATATTTTAGATAAAATAGTTGCTAATAAACGTATTGAGGTAGAGCAGCAAAAGAAAGAAGTTAGTATAGATCAATTGCTTAAACAAATAGCGAATGTTGATCGTAAGCAGGGATTATTTAAGCAATCTCTTATAAATTCTTCGACAGGAATAATTGCCGAATTTAAAAGACGCTCACCTTCTCGTGGTTGGATTTTCGAAAATGCAAAAATAGAAGAAGTAGTTCCTCTGTACTCAAATGGAGGTGCAAGTGCCATTTCTGTTCTAACCGATACAGAATTCTTTGGAGGTACTTTTGCAGATCTTACTTTGGCTAGTTCCTTAACTCAGACTCCTCTGCTTCGCAAAGATTTTATGGTAGATGAATATCAGTTTTATCAGGCTGCTGCAATGGAAGCCAGTGCCGTATTATTGATTGCGTCATCGCTTACTATTCAAGAGACTAAGCAATTTGCTACAAAAGCAAAAGAATTGGGCTTAGATGTTTTGCTTGAGGTTCATAATGAAAAAGAACTCGGACACATCAATGAATATGTAGATGTTGTGGGCGTAAATAATCGCAATCTGGGAACATTTGTTACAGATATACAGGCTTCATTTGATTTAGTTGATAAAATACCTGATGAATTTGTAAAGATATCAGAAAGTGGAATTTCCTCACCTCAAACAGTGATTGATCTTCGGCAAGTAGGATATAGAGGCTTCTTAATGGGTGAGAATTTTATGAAAACTGATAATCCGGGGAAAGCTTTGGCTAATTTCATTCAAGAGTTGTCATGAAGATTAAAGTTTGCGGGATGAAAAATCCTGAGAATATTCAGGCTTTAGCTCAATTGCCTATTGATTATATGGGGTTGATATTTTATCCAAAATCGCCTCGATATATTCAAGATTTGGAATCTTCGCTATTAGATATTTTACCCAATACAATAAGTAGGGTAGGTGTTTTCGTGAATGAAGATATTTCATCACTTTTAAGGCTGATTGAAAAGTATAAACTATCAGTAGTACAGTTACATGGGAATGAGTCTCTAGAGTACTGCTCGAATATAAAGAATAAGTATCCGAAACTTATTATAATTAAAGCTTTTAATGTTTCTGAATCTTCAGACTTCATTAAAATGGATCAGTATGTTGATGTTTGTGACTACTTTCTTTTTGATACAAAAACGTCTCAGCATGGAGGTTCTGGCTTAAAATTTGATTGGAATATTCTTGATGAATATATGGGAAATACTCCCTTCTTTTTAAGTGGAGGTATTTCAGCAGAAGATGTAGAAGCTATCCGGAAAATATCTCATCCTAAACTATATGCTCTGGATCTGAATAGTAAATTCGAATTAGAACCGGGCTTGAAAAATATAACACTATTAGAACAATTTATAAATCAATTGAAAAATGAATAGAATAAAACAACTTTTCGAAACGAAGCAAAAGGATATACTATCTATATATTTTACAGCAGGTTTCCCTAACATAGATGATACTGTTGATGTCATAAAAGAGTTGGAAGCAAATGGTATAGACTTAATCGAAATAGGTATTCCTTTTTCGGATCCGATGGCCGACGGTCCTACTATACAAGCCAGCGGTACTGTAGCTTTACAAAATGGTATGACTTTATCAAAGCTATTCGAACAATTAACAGATATACGTAAAGAGGTATCTATTCCACTTATATTGATGGGATATTTGAATCCGATTATGCAGTATGGTTTCGAGAATTTCTGTAAGAAATGTCAAGAAGTTGGTATTGATGGAACTATTATTCCCGATCTGCCATTCAATGATTACATCAAAGAATACAAACCGATTGCTGATAAATATAATGTGAAGGTAGTCATGCTAATTACTCCTGAGACTTCTGATGAACGAATTCGTTTCATAGACGAGCATACGGATGGCTTTATCTATATGGTATCATCCGCAGCTACAACAGGCGCTCAGAAAAGTTTTGATGATCAGAAACAGGCTTATTTCAAGAGAATAAATGCTATGAATCTCAGAAACCCTCGTCTGATAGGGTTCGGTATATCAAACAAAGCCACTTTAGATGCTGCTCAGGCAAATGCCAGTGGTGCAATCATTGGTAGTAAATTTATTACTTTGTTACAAGAGGCTAAAAATATAAAAGAAGCTGTTGCGGATTTAAAGTCAAGCTTAGAGAAGTAAGCTAATAGTTTCTCTTTTTCTCTTTATTTATGGATTACAGGATGAATGAAAATCTTTATCTTTGGGTAGTCCTAACAAACAGAAATTTAATGGTTCGAAATATATCTTTTATTCTTATTATAAGCTTATTTATAGGTACGAGTGTCTTTTTCTCTTGCACAAAGATCGATGATGGCGATCACACACCTCCCACCATAGAGGTATTTTCACCTGTGGCAGGTGATACTTTATATGTATATAGAGAAACAGATACAGTATTTCCAATATTTAATGCACGATTTACAGACGATACTGCATTATCATCTTATACCTTCAGAATAAGACACGCAAAAGATAGTATTAAGCTGGCACCGGGAGATACTACTGCATATTTTTATAGAAATTATCAAAGTGTATCGATATTCGATACTACCCAGATAACAATTTCTCAGATATTTAGAATTGATTCTCTGATGACTGTTACCATAGATGGGACTTCAAAAACTGTTCCGATATGGGAAGGTGTATATCAGTTAGATGCATCTGTCGTGGATATGCAAGGAAATGTAGCTAAGTTCGATTCTATTCCTGTTTTTATAAAATACCGAAGCAGTAAAAAGAAGTAATTAACTATTGTTGATTAAAACATAAGCCCTGTATTTAGTTGTTTCATTTACAGGACATAGTGATAAATATCCTGATTTTATTCTTCCATCCGAAAATAAAACAGGATATTTCTTTTTCATTTCAATGTGCCTGACTTCTTGTTCTCCTTCAATAGAGCTAAAGTCTGTAAAAAAAGTACCTTCAGCACCTGTTTCCAAATAATTTTCACTAAACCGAAGAGCCAGTAACCCCATATTGTCTCTTACATTGATCTCTACACAAGGATGCAATTTATATTCTTCATTTTCTTGATAAATCATCATATCAACACCTATACAGCCGGAGTAAAACTTACCAAATTTCTCTTGGATAATCTTTGATAGCTGTCTTTTTACTTCCTCCAGAAGAGTATAATCAATAAAACTATTGACCTTTTCTACTAAGTTTCTTTGTGAACCAATATAATTGCCTAGATATGCACCTTTGTTATTTGTTTCGAATAAAGAATATCCTTCAAAGCGAATATTATTATCTTCTAAAATAAATTCCATAGCAAAATCAAGCTTCTTATTGAGAACTTTCTCTATAGAAACAATCTTTTGTTTATTTAGAATTCCTTGTAAAATCTGGCGTTCAGTCTGTGTTAACTCACCTATAGGTAACCATAATAACCCTCTTCCCGAAGAAGAGTAGGGGGCTTTAGCTAAAAATTGATATTGTTTTTCTTGAACAAGACTTTCGATCTCATTCAATGTTGTGTAAAAGTAGGGAATGATATCTGGTGAAATAGCTGAAATTCTACTACACAGATCGGTTAAGCATTCTTTGGCAGTTTCTCTACTTGACAATTGTCTTAATTCATCTTTCCATTCAGGCAGTTTAAATTCTAAATGATATTTATCACCCAACTTCTCAAAATAGTTAATAGATTGCGGAGAGATGCCCCATAAATGCACCTCTTCTAAAGACCTATTCAAATTATTTTCAGTAAATCCTTGTGCAATAGGTCGTAAATTTTTGGATAAGTATTTCTTAAACTTAAGTGGTAATTCAGCTTGTAACAATACAAAATCAATTGGCTTTGCATACCAAGCAGGCAAGTATGCTAAATCGTTTTGCAGATTTACCATATTAGCAGGCGGCGTATAATAAGGCGATGAACTTAATATTGCACCCTCATGTCCGGGATTGAAATAATATAACTTCCTTTTAATTGATGTATCCACCGATTTCAATTATCGCGTTTTATATTTCTCTGTTTCTTTAAGAATTTCTCAATCCCTCTTCTACTTGACATAGCTGGCTTTTAATCCCTTAATGACTGCAGTCGTAAATCCTGCGTTTTCCATTTCATTTAATCCTTTAATCGTTATTCCTCCAGGTGTGGTAACCTTATCTATCTCAACTTCGGGATGACTGTTGTTAGCTTCCAGTAAGTTTGCTGCCCCTCTGAGTGTTTGAATAATGGCTTCTTTGGCTTGATCGGATTTTAATCCCATTTCGATTCCACCTTCCATTGCTGCACGTATGTACCTGAAAGCAAAAGCTATTCCGCATGAAGCAAGTGAGGTTGCAGCAGCAAATAATTTTTCGTCAATAAACTCGGCCTTTCCTAGTTCACTAAATATTCTGAGGATTAGTTCATCTTTTTCTTTTGTAGTATTATGTGATGCAACAAAACTCATACTCTCTTTTATTGCAATGGCTGTATTTGGCATGACTCTGTATATAGCAGAATCCGGAATAATCCACTCCGAAAGTTGATTTAGTGAAATACCACCTGCAATAGATATAATAATTTGCTTTGAGTTAAACGATTTTGCATGTTTAGCTAATACCTCTTCAATAAACCAAGGCTTAACAGCTAAAACTATTATATCGGCCTCAGATAATGATGAATAATCATTAATTACTCCGTTAATATTAGCCTTTGCAAGAGCATCGATATTTTTTTGATTACGATCTATAACTGTAATATTTTGTGGGGCAAATATAGTTCCAGATGCTAATCCCGAAGCAATAGCTCCTCCCATATTACCACCACCTATAATTGATATTTTCATAACTGATATATTTATAAGTTTAATTAAGTAAAAGAAAATATTTAATAATACATTTAAAGAACATAACTATCTATGATGATTTTGCTTACCAAAAGAATAAATAGTTCTGTAAAATTAATCTGTTTGTGGGAAATGTAAACTCTCGACTTTTTCTAATCTGGATATGAGTTGGTCGTATAATCCCTTACGTATTTTTAATGTCATGAAACAATCTGTATCATATTGCTGATTTAAAATTGCAGGTTCTAAGTCTTTTACAATTTTCATTACATCATTCATAAAAGGATATTCGAACTGAAAACTGATCTCCAAATCTACAGTTTTTTCTATAATTTCGGCATTGGCTATAGCTTCAATAGCGGCCTCTTTATAGGCAACAATTAATCCGCTAGTACCTAGTTTAACTCCTCCAAAATAACGAATCACAACGATGAGTATATTAGTTAATTCATTCGAATTTATTTGTCCTAATATAGGCTTACCTGCTGTTCCCGAAGGCTCTCCGTCATCGTTTGATCTAAATTCATCTCTTCCGGAACCAAGCATGTATGCCCAACAAACATGTCGGGCATCATAATATTCTTTTCGGTATTTTTCAACTTCGATTTTTACATCTTCTACAGTTTGAACAGGAATCGCAAAGGATATAAATTTACTTTTTTTCTCAGTAAATAATCCTTTGGAAGTTTCTTTCACTGTTTTGAATGTATCCATTTACTCTTACTCCTCCGAAACTTCTTTCTTTTTAGGTTGAATAGCATCGAC
Organism: Dysgonomonas sp. HDW5A; assembly: GCF_011299555.1. Lineage (NCBI taxonomy): Bacteria > Pseudomonadati > Bacteroidota > Bacteroidia > Bacteroidales > Dysgonomonadaceae > Dysgonomonas > Dysgonomonas sp. HDW5A. The sequence continues at coordinate 3,739,165 of NZ_CP049857.1, forward strand.
CATTACTTGCATTTTTTTAGGCAGTGGCGATGATAATTGTATTTTTTCTTTTGTTCTGGGATGCGTAAACTCTAACTCATCGGCATGTAAAGCTATCCGACGTAATGGGCTTATTTTCGAGCCGTATTTTTTATCACCAACAATAGGATGACCTATAAATTGCAATTGAACTCGCAACTGATTTTTACGGGAAGTAGTAGGAGTTAGTCTGATAACCGAATATCTACTATTTGATTTGATTGTTTCGTATTCGGTAATAGCCTCCAAACCTCCATTGTCTGTTTTAGATGCAAATACTACAAAATTCTTATTCTCTGTTAACCAATGAGTAATCGTACCCTTTGCCGGAACTAAAGGTCCTTCTATTACACCCAGATAAGAACGTTTGGGTGGATGTAATATCCATTCGTGCTGTAAGTCTTCTTGTATTTCAGGATTTTTGGCAAAAACCATTAAACCGGATGTTTCTCTATCCAAGCGAAATAATACATAAGCTTTCTCTTTTGCATTTTTCCCTTTTACATAATCATTTATAATATTATACGCTGTTTCTTTTAACAGTTCTTTTCCTGTTGAAACAGATAATAGCCCGGATTCTTTATCTACAACCAGAAGATCCTTATCTTCATATATAACAGTAAGTCCTTTCAGTTTCTTTTGTTCAAGCTTATGATCTTGTTTATGTATTGAAACTGTATCTCCCGGCTTTAATTCATGATTATGTTGTGATACGACCTTGTTGTTTACCTTGATTTGTTTGTGAACCAATAGTGACTTAGTCGCATTTCTACTTTTTCTTACATTTTTTTCCACTAAGAAATTCAGTAACTCGGCATTCTCGGTTACTTTTATTTCTGATAACAGTGTATTCTTAGGCTTTTCTTTCATATATTTTTTATTCTGTTACAAAGGTATGATTTTTTATAGAGTTTTGTATTTGTATACCTCTAATAGAATGAAGATTGTGCATAATTTGATTATAAAAAAATACTTTTATAGTATATTAAATACCATTTTCCTTTTATCAGCTTGTATTTTAGCAATATATCAGTGTCCGAATTTTCTATATATATTCGATGAGTAACCACAGTCGATGTCTTGGTTATCTTTACTTTATATATACTTCGATCCACTTGACTAATGGGTACTTTCATCGGAATCCAATCATTTGCTTCTATAATCTTCAGATTTCTGCCAGGTTCCGATATGTCACACTTTAGAGGAAAAGTTACCCTTGATTTTTGAAATTTGGCATCAGACATGAATTTTGAGTAAAAGCTGTCAAAATCTTCGCCTTTCTTTTTGGATATTCCTTCTGTTTTCACTTTAAGGTTTTGTTTTTCTTTTGTTGTTTTGCAACTTAAAAGAAATATACAGCATAACCCAACTATAATAAATAAGATATGATGATTTCTCATATAAAAAATATATTTGTTTGACCAGAATTTGGCATTTGAGCCAAAATATAGAAATAAAAAAGTGAGTGACAAAAAATCACTCACTTTTTAAGTTTTATTCCTTTTTATTTAAAGGGCTATCTTTTTACAAAATCAACAATCCAATCTCCAACTTCAGATGTCGTATAGGATTTTCCGTTAGAAGCAATATCTTCCGTTACAATGCCTTCTTCTAAAGACGCATTTACTGCATCACGAATGATTTTTCCTTCTTTTTGTAAATCAAAAGCATACTCGAACATCATCGCTGCCGATAATATGGTAGCCACAGGATTCGCAATATTCTTGCCTGCTGCCTGAGGATAAGACCCGTGAATAGGTTCAAATACCGATGTGTGTATACCAATGGATGCCGATGGCAACATACCTAATGAACCTGTAATAACAGAAGATTCGTCAGTAAGAATATCACCGAATAAGTTTTCTGTAACTAATACATCAAAACGTTTTGGCCATTGAATAATCTGCATAGCAGCATTATCAACAAACATATATTCTGTTTCAACATCAGGATACTGTTTCTCGATTTCTTGAGCTACTTCTCTCCATAAACGAGAAGTACAAAGCACATTTGCTTTATCTACAACTGTCACTTTTTTGCGACGTTGGCGTGCATATTTGTAAGATAGATGAAGTATGCGTTCTACTTCTTCACGAGTATACACACAAGTGTCATACGCAGTATTTCCATCCTCGCTTCTTCCTTGAGGACGTCCAAAATAAAGACCTCCTGTTAGTTCACGTATGCACATAAAATCAGCACCGTCAACTAGTTCTGCACGAAGAGGCGATTTGTGTATTAACGATGGGAATGTATTGATAGGACGAAGATTTGCATATAATCCCAGATCTTTGCGCATTTTCAATAAACCTTGCTCGGGTCTAACTTTTGCCGATGGGTTGTTATCATATTTAGGATCTCCGATAGCACCAAATAAAACAGCATCAGATTCCATACAAAGTTCGTGTGTAGCATCAGGGTAGGGGCTTCCCACTTCATCAATGGCACATGCTCCTACAATACCATATTCATATGATAATTCGTGACCGAATTTCTCGCAAACAGCTTCAGTAACTCTTAAAGCTTGTCCAATAATCTCAGGACCAATACCATCTCCGGGTAGTACCGCAATATTTAATTTCATATCCTAATTGTTTTTTGAAATATGTGTTTTATATGTTTTTATTTTCTTCTACGTATCTGTAATAAGAAAGGTCTGTGACCTTACATATCTTCAATAATATTCAACATCTTTTCTGTAGCTTTTACAGCTGCTTCCGTTTGATCAGCATCTAATCCTCTTGTCTTAAACACTTTATCATTGAATTTCCATGAGATAACAGTTTGCACCAAAGCATCTGTGCGTCCTCCCGGAGGAATAATTACTGAGTAGTTTACCAGATCGGGTTTAGGCTTATCTAATTTTGTGTAAATTTTCCACAATGCTTTCGAGAATGCATGATATTGTCCGTCACCCGGTGCCGTTTCTTCGTATTCTTTTCCATTTATCTCGATGCGAACAGAAGCCGAAGGACGTACTCCTTTTGACAATATAAAGGCAAAAGCTATTATTTTTACTTGTTTGTCTTTTTCGCTGTTTCTCAGAACATCAGAGATTATATAAGGTAGGTCTTCCTGGGTGATGACTTCTTTCTTGTCACCCAATTCTATGACCCGATTGGTAACCTTTGCCATTTCGGTTTCATCCAGCTCTATGCCTAAAGCTTCGATATTTTTTCGAATATTGGCTTTACCAGACAATTTGCCTAAGGCATATTCTCTCACCCTGCCAAATCGTTCGGGGTATAAATCGTTATAATACAAATTGTTTTTATTATCTCCATCTGCGTGAATTCCGGCACATTGAGTAAAAACATTCTCTCCTACAATAGGCTGATTCGCAGATATTGTTAAGCCAGAATAGGTTTCAACAACACGGCTTACACGATTTAATTTTTCTTCCTTGATTGTGGTTTCAACATTCAAATGATCATGCAAAACAGCAATAACACTCGATAAGCTTGCATTTCCGGCACGCTCACCTAAACCATTCATCGTAACATGTACACCTTGTACTCCAACTTCCACAGCTACCATAACATTGGCAACTGCTAAATCATAATCATTGTGTGCATGAAAATCAAAATGTAGTTTCGGATATCGTTTAGTCATTCTGCGACATGCCCTCCAAGTGGTATGTGGATTGAGTATACCCAAAGTATCAGGAAGCATAAAACGTTTGATTGGCATATCTTTTAGGTTATCAACCATAAAGTATACGTAATCTTCCGAATTAAGAATACCATTAGACCAATCTTCAAGGTAAATATTCACATTCAACCCCATCTCTTGTGCCAAATATACTTCGGCTTTTATATCATCAAGATGTTCTTGGGGTGTTTTGCGTAGTTGCTCAGTTACATGCTTGTAAGAACCTTTAGTTAAAAGGTTTACTGTATTACATCCAACATCTTTAATCCATTGTAGAGAAGCCCCTTTATCGATAAAACCTAAAATTTCGATCTGATCGATATATCCGGCACCTCTAGCCCAATCCGTAATTTTTTTTACTGTTTTAAATTCACCATCCGATACACGGGCTGATGCAATTTCGATGCGGTTGACTCCCAGATCAACCAACAACAGGTGGGCAATACTTAATTTCTCTTGCGAGGAAAACGAAACTCCTGAAGTTTGTTCACCGTCACGCAAGGTGGTATCCATTATTTCTAACATAGGCGTAAGTTAAGTATTCTGCAAAAAAGAATCAATGTGCCTATTCAATTTAAAACAGGCACATATCAAATTAATCTGATTTATAATATCTGATCTTTTTCGTATTCTTCTATAAGGGCTTTTTTTGATAGTAGATAATCAATATCATCTAAGCCTTTAAGTAAACACTCTTTTTTATAAGGGTTTATTTCAAAAGATTCTGATTTTCCTGTAGCATTATTGGTTATCGTCTGTTTTTCCAGATTGATTGTTAGAGTTGCTTTAGGATCTTTATTTACACTGTCAAATATTTCAGCTAAAAATTCAGAGCTAACAATAACAGGCAATAGACCGTTATTCAATGAATTATTTTTAAAAATATCAGCAAAAAAACTAGATACTACAGCTTTAAATCCATATCCCACGATAGCCCATGCAGCATGCTCACGACTAGAGCCGCTACCGAAGTTTTTTCCTGCTACCAAAATTTCACCACTGTATGTTAGGTTATTCAATACAAAGTCAGCTTTAGGTTTTCCTTCTTTGTCATAACGCCAGTCAGCAAATAAATTGTCTCCAAAGCCTTCTTTTGTTGTAGCTTTTAAGAAACGGGCAGGTATAATTTGATCTGTGTCCACATTCTCAATGGGTAGTGGAACATATGTTGATGTTAATGTTTGAAACTTTTCCATTTTATATTTTACTTTTATTAGAAAATTAAGTAATGTAAAATAGGTCTTCGACCTTAAAACGTTCTTGGGTCTGTTATCTTCCCTGTAATTGCTGCTGCTGCCGCAACTAATGGACCAGCCAAAATAGTACGTGCTCCGGGACCTTGGCGACCTTCGAAGTTACGGTTTGATGTTGAAATTGCATATTTGCCTGCGGGAACTTTATCATCGTTCATGGCCAGACAAGCCGAGCATCCGGGTTGACGCAAAGCAAAACCTGCTTCAATAAGAATGTCGTATAAACCTTCTTCACGTATTTGTTGTTCAACCATCCAACTTCCGGGAACAAGCCAAGCTATAACATTTTCGGCTTTTTTCTTTCCTTTAATAAAATTAGTAAATGCACGGAAATCTTCGATACGACCATTCGTACAGCTACCTAAAAATACGTAGTCAATTGGTTTCCCTTCCAATTTCTCTCCCGGTTTGAAACCCATATAATCCATTGATTTCTGGAACGAGATACGACCTGCTTCGTCTATTTCATCTAATGTAGGAATAGTGTCATTTACAGCCATCCCCATACCCGGATTGGTTCCGTAGGTAATCATTGGTTGAATATCAGCCGCATCGTATACTAATTCTTTATCGAATTTTGCACCTTCATCTGTTTTCAATGTTTTCCAATACGCTAAAGCTTTATCCCAAGCTTCTCCTTTAGGTGCAAATTCACGACCTTTTACATAAGCAAAGGTAGTCTCGTCCGGAGCAATTAATCCTCCACGAGCACCCATTTCGATACTTAAGTTACAAAGGGTCATTCTTTCTTCCATCGACATATTGCGAATAGCTTCTCCTGCATACTCAACAAAATAGCCGGTAGCTCCACCTGTAGTAAGTTTAGCAATCATATAAAGAGCTAAGTCTTTAGCTGTAACGTCTTTATTTAATTTGCCATTAAAGGTGATACGCATCGTTTTAGGACGACTTTGTAATATACACTGAGTGGCAAGTACCATTTCAACTTCGGAAGTGCCGATACCAAAAGCAATTGAACCAAAAGCTCCGTGTGTAGAAGTATGACTGTCTCCACAAACGATAGTCATCCCCGGTTGAGTATAACCGTTTTCCGGCCCGATGATATGAACAACACCATTCTTTTTATTTCCCAAAGCATATAATGTCAATCCAAATTCAGCAGCGTTTTTAGACAACGTATCCAGCTGATTTCTTGAAATCGGATCTTTAACCGGTTGGTCTTGATTAATTGTTGGGGTATTGTGGTCTGCTGTTAAAGTTGTTTTGTCAGGACGGAGCACTGTAAGTCCTCTGGTTCTTAATCCATTAAAAGCTTGCGGGCTTGTTACCTCATGGCAGAAATGTCTGTCAATATACAATTGAGTGGGGCCGTCTTCTACGGTTGATACTGTGTGGGCATCCCAAATTTTGTCGAATAATGTTTTCATGCTGAAATATTATTTGTTGATCTTTTTTTGATTAGTTTTTTTCCTAGATTTTGTCCGGGAACTTCTATAAATTTATATGAGAAATAAGAAATTGTATAAGTTAAAACGGAAACTAAAATATATAAAAGGATATAGTTTATTATGGACGTAAATAAATTGGTAACAGGTATAATACGTCCTATTCCAAAGCTATTCATCATTATAATAAGAAAGAAATGCACAATATACATACTAAAACTCACTTGACCGACTTTAGACAACCATTTATTACAAAGTATTTTGTATGGTTTCTTTTGCAATACGAAAATAGCGATACAAAATATGATTGTGTAAAATAAATAATAGGGTACTCCCATATAAGTAAATAGAAACAATGCTATTATGAGTAGTAACCATGTCTTGTTATTTATCTTAGTATAACTCTCTTTAGTTAACCAATAAGCAAATATTCCGATAAAGAATACAGGTAATTGGTAATAGAAGCTTATCTGATGAAAATCTAATTGGAAAAATACAAACCTATCCTTAACAATATACATAAACAGTGTTGCAACTATCAGACTGGTAAACAGGGCAACCGCTGACATATTTATATTCTTGATCCGTGATGCGATAAATGGAAATATAATGTAAAATAAAAACTCTACCGAAATAGACCATCCTCCGGGTACTATAGTTTTGATCCAATAAGGATTAAGTGTATTTAAGAATAAGAAATTACTTATGTACCACGGTGTTGTTAAAGTATCCCAGTTTTGTGCATCTAAGTGAATGTAATATGCTGTTATAACTAATATAGCCAAATAATACATGGGAGCTATTCTGAAAAAACGCCTGATATAAAAATTTGATGTTCCGTTCTTTTCACCAGCTCTTCTCTCAAAAGAAAACATTAGAGTAAAAGAACTGATTATGAAAAATAATTGAACGCCAATTCTCCCATTATATAGAATCCCAAATAGTAAATCAGGAAAATATTCGGTTGTTGAAATCTTGAAGAAATTACCAACATGTACCATTAAAACCATTAATACGGCAATTCCTCGTAAACTATCTATGTATTCGTATTTTTTAGTTTCCACTAATTAGCGATTGGTTTATTTTACAAATTTATTAATTGCATTGATAAATGCTTCAACAGATGCTGCTACAATATCGGTATTTGCTGAAAAACCATAATAATTTAGTCCTTCGTGCTCTACTTGCATATGTACCTTACCTACATCATCGCTTCCTTTATTGATAGCCTGAATTAAAAATTCCTGTATAATAGTTTCGCGACGAATTATCTGTTTTACCGCTTTAATTGCTGCATCAACAGGTCCATTACCTGAAGCTGATGCCTCGAATTTTTCACCGGCAATATCAATGCCAACGTTAGCAATACAGCGAACTCCGATACCTGATGTTACTTGCAGATAGTCTAACTTAATGCGATGCATTTTATCAGTTTCTTTTCCGGCAAGAATCAGAATATCTTCATCCGTAATATCTTTCTTTCGGTCTGCAAGTTCTAAAAAACGCTGATATATTTCGGCTAATTCACTATCATTAACTTCAATTCCTAAAATACTCAATCTATTCTTTAAAGCTGCACGTCCGCTACGGGCAGTAAGTACAATCGCATTATCATCTATACCGACATCTTTGGGGTCGATAATTTCATAAGTCGACATATTTTTAAGTACTCCATCCTGATGTATTCCCGATGAATGTGCAAATGCATTTCTACCTACAATAGCTTTATTGGGCTGCACAGGCATATTCATTAAACTGGATATCATACGACTCATAGGATATATCTTTTGAGTATTGATATTCATTTCGATATCCAATTCCTTATGACTCTTTATTGCCATAACAACTTCTTCTAAAGAGGTGTTTCCTGCACGTTCGCCAATTCCATTAATCGTAACTTCAACCTGACGTGCACCATTCAATACTCCCATAATAGAATTGGCTGTTGCCATTCCTAGATCTTGGTGACAATGTGTCGAAAGGATGGCATTTTTCATGTCTACATGATCGATCAGGTATTTAATTTTCGCACCATATTCTGTTGGTAAACAATAGCCTGTTGTATCAGGAATATTTACTACAGTGGCTCCTGCATTGATAACAGCTTGTACCACTCTTGCCAAATAAGCATTATCGGTTCTGCCTGCATCTTCTGCATAAAATTCAACATCTTCTACAAAGCGTTTTGCATATTTTACGGCAGCAATGGCACGTTCTACAATTTCGTCCTGTGTAGAGTTAAACTTATGTTTTATATGGAAATCAGAAGTTCCGATTCCTGTATGTATACGTTTTTTCTTGGCATACTTGAGAGCTTCGGCAGCAACTTCTATATCTTTTTCAACGGCACGTGTGAGTGCACAGATAGTAGGCCATGTAACGGCTTTAGAAATTTCCACTACTGAATTGAAGTCTCCGGGACTTGATACGGGAAAACCAGCTTCTATAACATCAACACCGAGAGCTTCGAGAGATTTGGCTACTTCTATTTTTTCAATAGTATTCAACTGGCAACCGGGAACCTGCTCTCCATCTCTTAATGTCGTGTCAAAAATAAATAATTTGTCCATATATAATTTGTCTAAAGTATGTTTCTATTGTTAGCAAACCGCTGATCTATTTAATAAAATAGCCCTTCTCTTAGAGTGAGAAAGGCTATTGCTATATCTGTTTTAATTATTCAACTACTACGCAACACTACTCACTCTAAGATTTTCCCAGAGCAGAATGATAGAGCTAAGAATGTTCGTGAATAATTTCATTTCGATTTGAATTTTTATTTAGTAAGAGCAAAAATATAACATATTTCTTTAATTGCAAATAAAAAGACATATTATTTGCAATAATTGATGTTTTATTAGGTGGAGAGGAACAAAAACAGATAGAAAATATTTTTATTATCTTCGTTGTGATAAGACAGGGATCAATACTCAACAGAATTATGAAAGATATAGAATATCACCCTTTACCTTTTTTCTTGCCCGCTGATACTCAGTTAATCATGTTGGGAAGCTTTCCGCCTAAACAAGAACGCTGGTCGATGAACTTCTTCTATCCCAATTTCCAGAATGACATGTGGAGAATATTCGGATTGATTTTTTTTCAGAATAAAGATCATTTTTTACTTGCTGACAGAAAAGCTTTTAATGAAGAAAGTATAAGAGAGTTTCTCTCCTATAAAAAAATAGGCATAGGAGATACAGCAAGAGCAGTAATAAGACACAAAGATAATGCATCGGATAATTTTCTGGAAGTAGTAGAAGTAACCGATTTAGGTGCTATTCTGCATCAAGTATCAACATGCAGGGCTATTGTTACGACCGGACAAAAAGCTACCGATACATTAATCTCTTTTGTTCAGACTACCGAACCTAAAATCGGAGACTTTTCATCTTTCGAATTTCAAGGAAGACCAATGCGTTTATATCGTATGCCGTCATCATCAAGAGCCTATCCAAAATCGTTAGCAGGAAAAGCCGAAATATACCAAAGTATGTTTGAGCAGTTGGGAATGCTTTGATTTTCTTATTTAAAATAGACTTTGAGACTTTAGTAATTTTATAAAAAGCAATATCTTTATAGCATGGCTGAAAAAATAGATGTATTAAAAGATGGTTCCAGAGAGGAGCAATATCAAAATATCCTACCTCAAATAAAAGCATTACTCGAAGGGGAGTCAGATACTATTGCCAATTTGGCTAATATATCGGCTGTTTTAAAAGAAGCTTTTAGTTTTCTCTGGGTGGGTTTTTACATAGTTAAAGGAGAGCAATTGGTATTAGGTCCTTTTCAGGGACGGATAGCTTGCACCCGCATAAATTATGGCAAAGGAGTATGCGGAACGGCATGGAAAGAGAATCGCACGATAACAGTTGCAGATGTTAATACTTTTGCCGGACATATTGCTTGTGATAGTGAATCACGTTCGGAAATTGTAATACCAATACAAAAACAAGGCAAGGTTGTAGCTGTACTTGACGTTGACAGTGAGATAGAAGCCAATTTTTCGGAAGTAGATGCTAAATATCTACAGGAAATAGTCTGTATCTTAGAAAATATATATTCTTAAGATTTCATTCCTTTTATCGCTTTAGGAGTAGGGACGAAAGTTTATGTCTGTAGATACAACCGAAATATATCATTAAATATTTTCAATTACTAAATTATATCATGAGAAAAACATTCCTTTATTTATTTTTAGGTTGTTTCAGTATAGTTGCTGCTCAAACAGAACCGGTTGATTATGTCAATCCGTTCATCGGTACAACTAATTACGGAACAACAAACCCGGGAGCCATGTGCCCTCAAAGTTTTATGTCGGTGACCCCTTTTAATGTAATGGGCTCAGACTTAAATAAAAGAGATAAAGATACCGGATGGTGGTCTACACCATATAGTTTCGATAACAAATACTTTACAGGGTATGCTCATGTAAACCTCAGTGGGGTAGGTTGCCCCGATATGAGCAGCCTTTTATTGATGCCTACATCAGGCGATTTGGAAGTCGATTATCGAAAATACGGAAGTGAATATAAAAACGAAACTGCATCGCCCGGATATTACTCGAATTTACTGACAAAATATAATATCAAAACAGAGGTAAGTGCAACCCCACGTGTTGGAATTGCACGTTTTACTTTTCCCAAAGGGCAAGCTAATATATTATTAAATCTAGGAGAAGGGCTTACTAACGAATCGGGTGCTATGATTCGTAGAGTAAGTCCTACAGAAATAGAAGGAACTAAGCTTTTAGGTACATTCTGTTATACAGCTTCGCAAGCAGTATTTCCAATCTATTTTGTTATGAGGGTTAATAAGACGCCAGAAAATACAGGATATTGGAAATTACAGCGTCCCGGTGAAAAATGGGAACGTGAATGGAATTCCGATGCCGGAAAATACAAGTTGTATACAAGATATGACAAGGAAATCGCCGGGGATGATGTGGGTGCTTATTTTACTTTCGATGCAAAAGAAGGCGAAACTATCGAAGTTCAGATGGGTGTTTCTTTTGTTAGTATCGAAAATGCACGATTAAATTTGGAGACAGAGCAACCTAAAGCAGATTTTGACGCAGTGCATAAGGCTGCTCGTAAAAGCTGGAATGATGATCTTTCCCGAATAATAGTAGAGGGTGGAACTGATGATCAAAAAACAGTATTTTATACAGGGCTTTATCATGCACTGGTACATCCGAATATTCTGCAAGACGTAAACGGACAATATCCGGCTATGGAAAGTTCTGAAATTAAAACGACCAATGAGAATCGTTATACAGTATTTTCTCTTTGGGATACATATCGCAATGTACACCAATTGATGACACTGGTATATCCTGAGCGTCAGATTCAAATGATGCATACCATGATAGATATGTACAAAGAACACGGATGGTTACCTAAGTGGGAGTTGTACGGACGTGAGACTTATACAATGGAGGGTGACCCTTCGATCCCTGTTATTGTAGATGCTTGGTTTAAAGGATTGAAAGATTTTGATGTGAATACAGCTTATGAGGCAATGTATAAATCGGCAACCTTACCAAGTAAAGAAAATTTGATGCGTCCTGATAATGACGATTATATGAAGCTTGGTTTTGTTCCTTTGCGTGGCGAGTTTGATAACTCGGTATCTCATGCTTTGGAATACTACATTGCAGACTGGAACTTAGCTCGTTTTGCTGAAGCTTTAGGTAAAAAAGAGGACGCAAAACTATTTTATAAAAGATCGTTGGGCTATAAACATTATTACGATAAAGAAACGGGGGCATTCCGTCCGATATTACCCGATGGAACATTCTTAACGCCGTTTAATCCTACTCAGGGAATGAATTTCGAACCAAATCCCGGATTTCACGAGGGATCTTCTTGGAATTATACATTTGCTGTACCGCATGATATACCCGGATTAGCCAAGATTATGGGAGGCGACAAAGCTTTTGTCAATAAATTACAGTCGGTATTCGACAAAGGATATTTCGATGTTACTAATGAACCTGATATAAATTACCCTCATTTCTTTAGTAATTTTAAAGGAGAAGAGTGGAGAACTCAAAAATTGGTAAAACAACTGTTAAACGATCACTTCACCAATTCACCCGGAGGATTACCCGGAAATGATGATACAGGAACATTATCAACATGGGCTGTATTTAATATGATGGGTTTTTACCCCGAATGTCCGGGGCGACCTGATTATACTTTGGTAACACCTACGTTTGACAAAATAACGATCAAACTGAATCCTGACTATTATAAGTCCGATAAAGTAGTTATAGAATCCGTAAAACCAATGGATACAGCCAATGCAAATTATATCGGTAGCCTTCGAATTGATGGAAAAGAGCATAATAGCTTTAGAATTACTCATGATGAGTTAACCGGAGCTAAAGAAATAAGATATTTATTAAAACCAATAGCCGATAAATAAAATAAGTCCACAGAACTATTTATTGCTTTGGGAAGCAAAACAACAATAGGTTGTTATGCTTTTAAAATGTATCATTAAATATTTTCTTTTACTTATTATAATTTATTATTGATAAATTTAAAGACTCATATCTCAATTGCAGGTATGAGTCTTTATTCTTAAAAAGAAACTCTCAAACTGAGAAATAAGTCTAATACTTTTTCATATTATGAATAGAATCATCTTATTATTTATAGCTGTTTCTTTGCATGTCGGAATTTATGCACAAACCGAAAAGAATAGTGTAGGAATAGACCTGATTCAGATTCCTGCGGGTTATTTTTGGATGGGGTCCGAAGGTAAAGGTGAAAACTATGATGAAGCACCTATGCACAAAGTAATTATCAGTAAGCCTTTTAAAATGGGAGTAACTGAGGTGACAAATGTACAATACGAGCAGTTTGATCCATCGCATTCTAAATACAGGGGACGATATGGATTATCTGAAAGTGACGATGATGCTGTTATATATGTCAATTATCATGAGGCAGTAGAATTCTGTAAATGGCTATCCGAGAAAGAGGGTAAAACATACCGCTTACCAACAGAAGTAGAATGGGAATATGCGTGTCGTGCGGGTACTTATTCTCTCTTTTATACAGGTGATTACTTGCCGGACTCTTTCCTTAAAAACCAAAAATTATATCGTGATCCAGTAGCTGTTTCTTTACAAGTAGGCCAAACCAAACCCAATAATTTAGGTCTGTATGATATGCATGGAAATGTCGAGGAATGGTGTTTAGACTGGTATGCACCATATAGTAAAAACGACAATCAAACTGATCCATTGGGCGGAAAAGATGGTTTATTTAGAGTTACCCGTGGTGGAAGCCACGGCACACCCACTGAATACCTTCGATCGGCAAATCGCATAGCAATGATTCCCGAAGATAAGCATTGGCTTACAGGGTTTAGAATCGTGCAGGCCGAATATCCTAGTAGTAACGATTATGTCGATCAGATTTCAATACCAATCAATATGTTGAATGTAAATCAGAGTCAACATATTTGGACAAAAGAGACAAAGGCTATATTCAAAGAACCAGTAAGATACGTTGTTGCTCCCGATTGCAAATCAGGCACTCCATTTTATTCACATAACCATTGCCCGACTATAACATGGTGTAATAATGGTGACTTATTAGCTGTCTGGTTTACAGCAGAACAAGAAAACGGACGGGGAATAGAAATTATTGGAAGCAGATTACGAAAAGGACAAAGCGAATGGGAAGCTGCCTCGCGTTTTTTTAAAGTACCCGATCGTAATATGACAGGGTCAGCCTTATTTAATAAAGGAGGTGATACCCTGATGTACTTCAATGGGGTAGAAGCTGCCGGAGATTGGCAGAATCTGGCAATAGTTCAACGAATCAGTACTGATAATGGGGCAACTTGGAGCAAACCACAAATAATAGCTTCTGAACATGGCAAACGTAATCAGGTTATATCAGGCACTATCCGGACTTCTAAAGGATGGCTGATACAGGCTGCCGATGCAACTCCTGAGGGTGAGGGAGGTACGGCAATTCATATAAGTAAAGACGGTGATAAAACATGGTGTGATCCGAATAGTGGTATCCCGAATAATTTTACAGAAGGTGGAACAGGCAGTAATATTGCAGGTATACATGCCGGAATAGTAGAGTTGAAAAATGGTGATCTTATGGCTTTAGGACGTGGTGATGCTATCAAAAACAAAGAAGGATTGCTTCGTATGCCTATGAGTATTTCAACCAATATGGGGCAAACTTGGCAATACACCGCATCAGAATTACCTCCAATAGATGGAGGACAGCGTTTGGTATTAATGAGGCTAAATGAAGGTCCACTAATCGTGATATCTTTTACCCATCATCCATATCGTTTAAAAAACAATGGCGAAGAAGGCATGACATTTATTGATTCTGAAGGTAAAGAGTTTATCGGATACGGGGCTTATGCTGCATTATCTTGGGATGAAGGTAAAACATGGCCTGTAAAGAAACTAATTACAGACGGAAAAGAACGATTATTATATGGGCAAGCATGGACCGGACATTTCTTAATGGACAAAACTCATGCTGAACCTCGTGGCTATCTTGCTGCGACACAGTCTCCTGATAATATGATACATCTGATAAGTAGTGGGATACATTATCAGTTTAACCTAAAGTGGCTTATTGAATAAATCAATATAAAACTTTAGTAAGAGCAACTGTTATATATGCTTGTTTCACAGTTGCTTTTCTTAATTAACACTTATAGATGTCAAGCTTATGTAAACTTAACTTTTTTGCATAAAATGCAACTATACAATTAGATAGTTTTGTGAAAATATCTAATTACACTGTGATGATACTTCTAAAACCTTATTCTTATACAACAATTACATTCTGTATTATAACTATATCGATTCAAGCTCAATCGTTATCAATAAACGATGACCGAAAACGATTCCTTTTAGAAGATATTAAACCGCCTCAGACAAAATCAAAGCTCATTTTAGAACAAGATAAATCATCTTCTAAAGCTATAAGTAATGAAGATTTATTAGGCATTAGTAAAAAATATAAATCGGGAGGTGAAAAGTTTGATGATAAATACGATACAAAGACTCTGGAATCAACAATGAAAGGCTTTAATTTTCTTGAAAATGACAGTTGTACGTCTACAAAGACCGTTCTTAACGGAGGGAAAGCATATCTTATTCCCGTAAAAGACTCCGATCGTCAGCTAGACAAACTATCTCAAAAAGAACGTATGCAAGGTGTCATGATAAATGCTACTGTTGGTGGGTTTAATTTTAGCGGATGGGAGAAAAAGAAGCTATCTAAAAAGTCGAAGGAAATATTGCAAAACCTTTACAGAATACAAGTTCAAGAAGAATAAAAGCTTCATGAACTTAATTAATATTTATAGATGTAAAGCTTATGTAACCTTAACGTTTTTGTATATAAAGCAACATTCCCTTTTAGTAGTTTTGCACAAATAGAAAATCAAGGGAATGGATCTCCGTCAGAAATATGTTACAAGTTTTGTTTTTGTAGTTATATCAATATCGATACAAGCACAAAATCTTAAATCTTCCATTAAAGATGATATAAAGAAAGATCTGTTGAAACAGATAAAACCAACACTTTCGACTCCCGGTTCCACCATGGAGAAATCTCCTTTAAACTCGAAAGCTGTACAGGAAGACAATCTTCTTGAGTTTTACAAAAAATACAAATCAGGTTCAGGAGGCGCTGAATTCGAAACAAAATACCAGATTAGTCCTAACGTAACTACATATAACGGAAAAGATCCCATTAATAAGCAATCGGATGGTCATGTTGAACCTGTATTCCAAGGTGGACATTGGATTTTAGCAAATCCAACAAGGCGAGTTGATGGATTAGTTGTACCTTCCGGAATGGATCTTGCAGGAGGTGGTAAAAAGAAATTATCAAAAAAATCAAGAGATATTCTAACAAATGTTTTGGGTATGTCAATAGATGAATAATCACGATTATTGATACATTATTAATCATTGAAAACTTTCATCTCACAATTTTTACAATCAAACTCAAGCCTCAATTTGGTTGCATTGTATAATAAATGAAATGGTTCTTGATAGGGTGGGCGAGTAGACGTTTCTTTAGGACAACATCCCATTGATTGCTTAATACAATGGCGTGTAAACATCAATGGTACACCTTTCTGAGCTTTCTTTTCGAAAGCAACTTGTTCTATTGTAGATTGATGCTGTATATAAAATTGTTTACTCTTATCATTCGAGACATTGCCTAAATAAGTAATTTTTTTTGTCGGAAAAGAATGAGATGTTTGGATATGAATCACCTCTTCTTGTGGATATTCTTCCAAACGTTTTTCTAAAAGCAAATCGGTTAAACTTCGTCTCCATTCCGAAATTACAGAAGCAGGAATAAACCAATTATCAGTTAATCTTATTTTGACATCAGTTACCCTGAAAATAGTATTACCTGTTTTACTCAGGTTATTCTTTATATTTTCGGTTTGATCTTTTTGGGCTAGTTCTTTATTATAATTGATGTCTAAAGAAGTCTCAATACCATCTTCGTCTTCTATAGTCAGTTTAAATCCATCCTTCGTTTCTGAAAGAACTATATCAGCATTAATTTTACGGTCTGCCGATTTTTTATTCAAGACTTTCTCAAATTCGTGATCATAGTTTCTATAAACGAAAGTGCCTTTTCTCAAAGACAAATGACTTTCAGCCGGAAAAACCTTCTCTCCTTCGATCTTATTAACTCGTAAGCCTTGTAATTCTTTCGCATCATTCAAAAAACAAAGACCATCTCCATTATTAAGCTGTTTCGTTCCTGATAAAGTAAAAAAACGATCAAACACTTCTTTTATTTTACCAATAGGTTCACCTATCGATTTTGGAGAATCTATAGACCACATATCGGGAGTCCGACCATTAAAAAAGTACTCGGTATATCCTCTGTTGAAACTTTTTTCGAGATTAGGAGTAAATGTATAAGTACTTTTCCCTGTAGAAGCTCGTATATATTGTTTGCGATGAGCTAATATTTCATCTAATTTCTGTCTATAATAGGTTACTACATTTTTCACATACGACAAATCTTTTAACCGCCCTTCAATCTTAAGAGAGCTGACTCCGGCATCTATCATTTCTTCAAGATGATCCGATAAATTCAGATCTTTCATTGAGAGCAAATGCTTCTTTTGTACGACACTCTTTCCCTCATTATCCGTAAGAGTATAAGGCAAACGGCAAAATTGTGCACACGAACCCCTATTGGCACTTCGGTTTGATATCGCTTCACTCAAATAACATTGTCCACTATAACATACGCACAGGGCTCCATGTACAAATGCTTCCAGAGGGGTAGATATTTCTGATGCAATTTCCTTAATTTCAGACATTGTCAATTCACGGGCTAATACAATCTGAGAAAAACCGGCTTGTTCCAGAAATTTAGCTTTTTCAGCAGTTCTGTTATCATTTTGAGTACTCGCATGCAAAGGAATAGGAGGGAGGTTGAGCATCATAATACCCATATCCTGTATAATCAGAGCATCAACTTTAGCATTGTATAATTCCCAAATCAGCTTTTCCGTTTCAGCCAATTCATCATCTTTTATAATAGTATTTAAAGCAACATAAACCCGTGCTTTAAATTGATGTGCATACTTAGCTAAAGCCTCTATATCCTCTAAAGTATTTCCTGCATTGGCACGTGCACTAAACTTAGGTGCACCGATGTATACAGCATCAGCACCATGGTTAATAGCCTCAATTCCACATTCCAAGTTTTTGGCAGGAGCAAGTAATTCTATTTTTCGAGCGTTTATCAATTGATTCGTATTTATGAAACGACAAAGATACTAAATATTGGATTCTTATAATAGCATTTTATTTCTACCTAGTTCTATTTTCGACTAAATCGAGAGACCTTTATTTCTTTTTTGTTAGTCTCGTAAATAAATTTTGTACTTTTGTCCGCAATAAGGTCTTAGACCTTTTTATTGCTTTGGTAAGCACTATTAATTAGTCCTGAGAAATATAGCAATAGATAGTTTGTAAAATTAGTATCGAAACCTGAGACAATAATAAATGGATATTTCTTCTCAGAGCCCTTATATGCTGTTTAATCGCGACAAGTGGGCTGCTCTAAGACAATCGGAACCAATGACTCTTACCCAAGAAGAACTGGAAGAATTAAAAGGTATAAATGAAGAACTATCGATGGAGGAAGTTCAGGATATATACCTGCCTTTGACCCGATTGTTGAGTTATTATGTAAATGCAACAAAAAGCAGGCAAGCTGCCATGATGGAATTTCTGAATGAAAAGGCATTGAAAATTCCATTTATTATAGGTGTCGCAGGAAGTGTCTCTGTTGGGAAGAGTACTACAGCCCGTGTGCTCGAAGCATTAATAAGCCGCTGGAAAGAAAACTCAAAAGTTGCACTTATTACGACTGATGGTTTTTTATATCCTAATGCTATTCTCGAGGAAAAAGGATTGATGTTGAAAAAAGGTTTCCCCCAATCATATGATATACATCGCTTACTTCAATTTGTAAGTGATGTTAAGTCAGGAAAACCGGAAGTCAAAGCACCCAAATACTCACATCTTATCTATGATGTTATCCCCGATGAGTATGAGATAATTAAACAACCTGATATTTTGATAATAGAAGGGTTAAATGTTTTGCAAAGCGGAATGGATTATCCCAAAAGCAAACCCAGAGTTTTCGTGTCTGACTATCTGAATTTTTCGATTTACGTAGATGCCGAAGAAGATATGCTTGAACAGTGGTATGTATCTCGATTTATGAAATTCAGAAACGGAGCATTTACTGATCCAAAATCATATTTTTACAGTTTTACCCAACTTACAGATGCCAATGCTATCAATATGGCCAAAAGTATTTGGAGAGAAATAAACCGAAAAAATCTGAGGAAAAATATACTTCCCACACGTGAACGTGCAAGTCTTATCTTACATAAGAGTGAAGACCATAGGGTCGATTATGTTCGATTAAGAAAGTAATGTAAAAGGCTACATTTAGTAATATAAATAATTCATAATACAATAAATCTCAGAATATGACTTATTGCGAATTTGTAAATAATCTATCAAAAGAAGATAATAATCCGAATAAAGATTACCACGATAATCATTATGGCTTTCCGATCATTGATGATAATGAACTTTTCGAAAGGTTAGTTCTCGAGATTAATCAAGCCGGATTAAGTTGGCTTACGATTCTGAAAAAACAGAATAATTTTAGAGAGGCATATAGCTATTTTGATATAAAAACCGTAGCGAATTATAGTGATAAGGATATAGAACGGCTACTTAATGATACGGGAATCATAAGAAACAAATTGAAGATTAATGCTGCAATACATAATGCTAAAGTTATTGTAGAATTACAGAATGAATTTGGTTCCTTTAAAAACTGGATAGATGCGTATCATCCTAAAACAAAGGAAGAATGGGTGAAAATATTCAAGAAAACGTTTAAGTTCACCGGTGGTGAAATAGTTAATGAGTTCTTGATGAGTACTGGATATTTAGCAGGTGCCCATGACCTTAATTGCCCAATTCACAGTAAAGTGCTGGCGTTAAAACCAGCATGGAATGTAAAAGTATAGTTATATTTGATACCTTTTTATATCTTTATTGTTTCAATTGACTAAAAGACCAAATAGGATATGCCCGTAACACTACCAGATAACTTACCTGCAATAGAAATTCTTAAGAAAGAGAATATATTTGTCATGACTCAGCTTAGAGCCAAAGAGCAAGATATACGTCCTTTAAAGGTACTTATACTTAATCTGATGCCTATCAAAATAGCTGCAGAAACAGACTTGGTTCGCCTGTTGTCGAATACTCCATTGCAAATAGAGGTTGATTTTCTGAAACTCTCGACTCATCAATCTAAAAATACACCTATAGAGCATATGGAAACGTTTTATAAGGAATTTAGTGAGGTTAGTCAAAGTAATTACGATGGTCTTATAGTAACTGGTGCTCCTGTTGAACTGATGGAATTTGAAGAGGTTAACTATTGGCCGGAAGTTTCTGCTGTCTTTAATTGGGCACGTAATCACGTGACATCTACTTTCTATATATGCTGGGCTGCACAGGCAGCATTGTATAACTTTTATGGAGTGCCTAAATATCTTATGGACGAAAAGATATTCGGTGTATTTAAGCATACCATAAACGATAGAAGTTTCCCTTTATTCAGGGGGTTTGATGATGAGTTTTATGCTCCTCATAGCCGTCACACAGAAATACATAGGGAGGATATTGAAAAACATCCCGATCTGAAGATATTAGCTGAGTCGGATGAAGCCGGAATCTATATTGTTGTTGGACGTGGCGGACGAGAGTTTTACGTAACAGGTCATTCGGAATATTCACTTTATACTCTTCATAATGAGTATATAAGAGATTTGGAAAAGAATTTACCGATAAATATTCCAAAACATTATTACAGGCAGGACAACCCTGATTTAAAGCCCATTTCACGTTGGACGGGGCATGGGAATCTGTTATTTAATAATTGGATTAATTATTTCTTATACCAAGAAACTCCATTCGATTTATCTCAAGTACCTCAATTGGAAAGTCTCGAACTCAAGCGAGAATCAGAATAAGCATAGTAAGTCTATAAAATAAAAGGCTGTTCGAAATACTTCGAACAGCCTTTTATTTTATAGAATGTGTTATTATAATTCTTTAGATACTTCTGCTTTTAATACTTGTACAGAACAATCTTTAAATAAACTTTGAGGTATATTGAAAGTTACTCCGTCATTTTCTTTGGAAAACGAAATCGGCATATTAGATTCTAATACAGCACAATTTTTAATGGTAGAAACATCAAAAGGTAAATGAACTTTATCTGTAGCGTTAGTCAAACTTATATACAAATAATGTTTGCTATTCTCTGATTTCTGAGCCAGATATACTCCGACAGAAGTCTCTACCTTTACAGGTTTTGTTCCATATATAGATTCTTGATTAGGAATCATCCATGCACCCATTTCTCTCAATCGACGAGTAGCTGCCTTAGGGAATGTACCATCGGGTTTAGGACCTATATTTAAAAGGTAGTTACCTCCTTTTGATACATTATTCACTAAATAACCCAACATTTCAGAAGATGGCTTCCACGCATAGTCCTTGGCATGCCATCCCCATGAATGTACCATCGTTGCAGGGGTTTGCCAAGGTTTATCTAACATTTTATCAGGATACTGATTGTCGTGCATTTCAAGAAAATCAATATTATCTCCCGGATTTAAATAAGATATACGTCCGTTTATCAAGCATTTTGAGCTGTTTTCACGCACAAGAGCAATGAGTTCATCACGACGTTTATCGGTTATATGAGTTGGCCAGTCCCACGTATCGAACCATAATAAATCGGGATCAAAATTGACCAATAATTCTTTTACTTGTGGTAAAGATTTCT
Organism: Dysgonomonas sp. HDW5A; assembly: GCF_011299555.1. Taxonomy (NCBI): domain Bacteria; kingdom Pseudomonadati; phylum Bacteroidota; class Bacteroidia; order Bacteroidales; family Dysgonomonadaceae; genus Dysgonomonas; species Dysgonomonas sp. HDW5A. Next base: position 3,760,930 of record NZ_CP049857.1, read on the forward strand.
CTTGCCAATATTTTTCAAACTGATCATCGGGAACCATCGGCATCCAGTTTGGCATACCTCCACCCGGGTATTCCCAGTCTTGCCAATGTGAATAGTAAAAACCGTACTTAATTCCATATTTTTTGCAAGCGGCTACCAATTCGGCTAAAATATCTCTTTTGAAAGGAGTATTAGTCACTTTAAAATCAGAAACTTTGGTATCCCATAACGCAAAACCATCGTGATGTTTTGAAGTTATTACAAAATAGCGCATTCCAGCATTCTTAGCTTCTGAAATCCATGCATCAGCATCAAAGTTGACAGGATTAAAAGTCTTGGCAAGCGTTTTATATTCATTACTCGGAACTTCTAATCGCATCTGAATCCATTCTGCATACCAGGTGTTTCCGTTTTCTAAGGTGCTGTCCGGTAATGTCCTATTTTTATAACTGCCTTCGAGCATCGAATAAAGTCCCCAGTGGATAAACATTCCAAACTTTGCATCCTTGAACCATTCTGCTTTTTGAGGATCAAGAGATAAAGATTTATTCTGAGCAAATGTCAAATTTGCACACATACATAAACCAAGAATAATACAAAATAATTGTCGCATCATTAATTTATTGTTTTAGAATTTAAAGTTAAGATTTCATACTTTCATTACTTTTATAAGAGGATTATATCAAGAAACCTTGATAATCGAAGTAATAGAATAAAGATAAATCAAAATCTGATCATATAGAAAATATAAGCTTATAATTTATAACGCAAACTTTGTACTCAATCCATCTACATGAATTCCTTTAGATAGAGAAACATATAGTTTTATACTTTCCGAAAGGTTATAAATTTCACCATCCTGAAATTTAGCATCTTTGCCTATTATATGTGAACTGATATTTAAAATCATTCGATACAAGCGATTTGCATCAAGTGGAGACCCAATAATCTCAATTTCATTTTTATTGAAATTAAACATACCATAGGTATATGCATCAATTCCCAAAGGTGTTTGTCTCATTCCAATATATATCCATGCAGGTACAGGTATTCTGTTCATTTTTAAATCATCTACAGCTGCCAAATAATGATCTTTATGTAATAATAGAGTCTCATTTCCCTGATAGATAGCAATACAATTTTCACAAGTTATCAAAATTGAACATAACAATTTACTCAAAATAGTAAAACGCTCTACAGGAGTTTTGTTTCCTCCCAAAATTGATACTATAGCATGTCCTGTTTGCTTTTCGAGTTCTTTTGAAGCATTAACCCAAGTGTAAGCATAGGGAATCACTTCATCCAGCTCTTCTTTGGGAATGGGAATAGGCATATTGCCAAGAGCAACCATTACCCCATCAATATCAAAAGATGCAGCATCATTATCTCCCTCGATATTAATAACACTAAGTCCCCAAAAACTTCTAAGGTTATCTACCACTTTGTTTAATTTAAGAGAACCTCCGTTTATAAAAATGGGCATTGCCAGGAGAACTGTTTTTTCACTTTCTTTGTTTTCTGTTTGTGTTTCGACCTCGTTACTTTTTCTTCTAAAAAAACTTAATAATCTCATAATTCATGTGTAATTTTGAATAAACCGATGCTTAAAGAGATACTCAATAAACAATTTATCAGCCTAAGGTAATAAATATTTATCAGAAATTTAAGATTCCTTATTATAAGAAAGTCAATCAGTTAATGACAATCTTTATTATTTGTTAAATAAAAGCTTATTATTAAACATTTTGTCTTCGTATACTGTTTTTTAATTAAACTACAGGTAATAGATTTCTAACTTATACAATTTTGCTATGAAGACAAATGATCCCAAAAAGATAAAAGAAGGGGATATTTTATTTAGCGTTGATCCTCAAAAATTAATTATCGTAAAAGCGAATGTGAAAGAAGTGAAAAATGGATATGGAAAAGTTTCCATTAAAAATAGCTCATCTTCAGAAGAACAGTCAATTTCTATAGATAAATTCCCTGCTGAATGTTGCGGTATTCTTTTTTTTAAGACTCAAAATGAAGCTGAAGAATTTATAAAGACACAGATTGGTATTTAAGCTTTAATAGAAATGTCTCCCAATATAAATCGGGGGACATTTTTGTCTAAAAGAGGTTCATACTCTTTTTCTTCCCTATAAGATTCGTCCAACTTTTGTATTATTCATTATTATATATGTCTTACCTTTGCACGCTTAAATATTATTTCAGATTTAAATAATCTCGGCAATGAAAGGTAACGAAAAGGGATCGGTATTTTCAATTTTGATTTTACTGGGTGTTTCTCATATGTTTAATGACACACTACAAAATTTAGTACAAGCTGTATATCCTATGATTAAGGAGTCACTTGCACTGAATTTTAGTCAGATTGGCATTATTACGTTGGTATATCAGATGGCTGCATCCATATTTCAACCTATTATTGGAGCATATACCGATAAAAAACCACAACCATACTCTCTTCCTATCGGAATGACATTTAGCTTAATCGGAATTTTCGCTTTGGCTTTTGCTTCCGAATTCAGCCATGTATTATTTGCTGTATTCTTTGCAGGTATTGGATCATCTATATTCCACCCTGAAGCAAGTCGGCTGGCACATATGGCATCCGGTGGAAAACGAGGCTTAGCACAATCTATTTTTCAGGTAGGCGGCAATTTTGGGGGTTCTTTAGGTCCTTTATTAGCTGCACTGTTAATTGCACCGTATGGACAAAAAAACATAGCCTGGTTTTCAATTGTAGCTTTAGTTGCTATCGGGGTTATGTTATATATAAGTAAATGGTATAAACATCGCTTACTTTATATCAGAGCAAAATCCGTTACTCTTGAAAAAACAAAGGAAGTAAAATCAAAACCTGTTCTTACTCAGAAAGTAGTATTTACCCTTATTATTTTATTACTTCTTATTTTTTCCAAATATGTATACATGTCAAGCTTGACTAGTTTTTATACATTTTATTTAATTGAAAAATTCGGAGTCAGTATTCGTGACTCTCAAGTATACCTATTTATTTTTTTATTTGCAGTTGCTGCCGGAACTGTTTTAGGTGGTCCGATAGGGGATCGCTTTGGTCGTAAGTATGTCATTTGGTTTTCAATACTTGGTGCTGCTCCCTTTGCTCTTATAATGCCATATGCTGATTTAATGTGGACTTGTATTCTGAGTGTTATAATAGGTTTGGTATTGTCTTCTGCTTTTTCAGCTATACTTGTTTACGCCCAAGAACTTCTCCCCGGAAAAGAAGGTCTAATCGGAGGATTATTCTTTGGACTAGCTTTTGGTATAGCAGGAATTTCATCTGCCATTTTTGGTAATATGGCAGATAAACATGGTATTGAGTATATTTATCATATAGCAGCATTTATGCCTCTTATCGGATTGATTGCAGGATTATTACCCAATATAAAGAAGATGGGGACAGAGTAACTCCTGCAAATAGTAGACTTTAATCTTTTTTTGCTCCAATCCAAGTTGCTTTTCTCCAGATATATTCCAAAGGACCGTGCTTATGGCGTTTCATCCACCAGCAAGCAAAGCTATATTGAATTAAGAATAAGACAACTCCGAGTAAAAATGAGTATGTGATACATAATTTATCATGCAAGCCTAATCCCCAATTATAAAATAAGAACGAACCAATCATCGATTGAGTCACATAAGCAGTTAAACTCATTTTACCATATGGAGCCAGCTTTCCTAATATCTTATGAAAATCAGTAGTATAATATAGATTTATGATAAGCGAAATCATAAAAATCATAAACATAAGGTTGGCTAAAGGATTAAGTATTATTTTCAGAGACTTAAGTACCGGTTCATTCTCTATAAATTGTGGTAATAGGTTTGCCAGCCCACTTAAAGGAAAGAAACATAGAATGGATATAACTAAAGCTTTTTTCCAAAACCGGAGGTTTTCTTCTGTATTTAAGAATAGTTTGGTACGCCCAACCAGCATTCCAAACATGAATAGCGAAGCTGTTTGAAAAACACGACCATATTCCCATGCATATGAAAAATTGGCTAGCTGCCCTTCTTTTAGATTCATTTTGACTGTTTCCAGAAAGGTTCCGTTCATTTGTACTTTATATGCCTCTCCAAAATAATAAGACACTAAACTTTCTCCTGCAATATAATCGGGATTAAGTAATGCATAAACGAGTTTATACCATTCGAAGGGTTGCAGCATTAGAATAGTTGCAATTATGAAAACTGTTTTTGTTGATAACCGACAAACAAAGAGTAAAACAAATCCCATTATCGAAAAGAATACCAATATTTCGCCGGTAAAAAACATTGCATTTATATTCCCCCAAATAAACAGAAGTATTAATCTCCAGGCAAAACGAGGTCTGAAATCAGAACCTTTTTCAAGTCGGTTATTATCCTGAATGAAGAAACTAAACCCAAATAAGAGGGCAAAGATACCATATGCTTTACCCGAAAAGATAAAGAAAACCGAATCCCAAATAGCTTTATCTGTAAATTTAAGCCATTCGTTATCTACTTCAGGGAAAGAATAAAAATTAAAATGTTCAATGGTATGAATAAGAAATATTCCCATTACAGCAAAACCGCGCAAAACATCTGCGACATCAATTCGTTTAGCTTCACTCATAATATTAGATTGATAAATAATTAATGTTTACTTTTGCAAAAGTATTATATTATATCTGATATAAGAACAAAAGATCATTTTGTTCTTATAAAATGTGATAATCTCAGACAGAATAAAATATCTGTATTGACATTTCTTTAGAGTATCAAAATAATACTTAACCATAATGCAATATTGCTTTGTGAACTTTTTTACATCAAATGTGTTTCAACAAGTAAATTATCATCAATGAATCTAGGACAGAAGATTAATAACATCAGACGAGCTATAATGCATAGTTTAACCCAAAACATTGGCAATTCTAATATAAATAACAAAATTGCATGGAATGATGATACAATTAAAAATGTTCTAATTTGCAGACCGAATAATCGACTTGGAAATCAGCTATTAATAACACCACTAGTAAAAGATATTTTTGAAATTTTCCCAAATTGTAAAATTGATTTGTTTGTAAGAGGGAATCTAGCTCCTATTATATTTGAAAATTATGAGAATATAGATCGTATTATCAAATTACCTAGAAAACCATTTAAGGAGCTTGCTAACTATATAAAAGTTTGGATTTCATTGAGAAAACATCACTATGATATGGTGATCAATGTAGATAGAAACTCTTCTTCGGGGAGGCTTTCCACTAAGTTTACAAATGCCCGGTTTAAATTTTTCAATGATGTAGATGAAGAGCTTCAAGCCCAATATGAAGACTATGTACATATCGCCAAATTCCCAGTCTATAACCTTCGAAAATATTTAAATCAGTTAGGGTTACCTATTATTGATAAGCCTTTGCCATCATTAGATCTCAAGCTTAACACTGCTGAAATAATTAAAGGTAAAGAGATTTTAGATGCTATTGTTAGCAGTAAAAAGAAAACTATTTGCTTGTATACCTTTGCAACCGGAGATAAATGTTATTCTGAAAATTGGTGGGCAGACACTTATGAAAAAATAAAAAATGAATATGAAGAGACATATAATATACTGGAAGTTTTACCTATTGAAAATGTTTCTCAAATAGGTTTTAAAGCAACCTCATATTATAGTAAAGACATTCGTGAAATGGGGGCTTTAATAGCAAATACAGAATTGTTTATTGCAGCCGATAGTGGTATTATGCATCTAGCCAGTTCTGTTAAGATAACAACTGTAGGATTGTTTTCGGTTACAGATATAAATAAATATCAACCATACAACAATAATAGTATAGCAATAAATACTAATATTACTACAACTGAAGATTTAATAAAGGAGATAAACAGTGTTCTTCAGAAGAAAGATAAAGTTCAACTAGATTACGCAATATAAAATTATAGGTCAGCTCAGTTTCTGAGCTATTTGGTAGATTTTAGAGACAGAAGCCCATCCTCGTGTAGTAGCTACGACTTTCAGGTTGTTTTCGAAAAAAGTATTTGTAAGCTTCGTTTTACCATACCCATTGGAACAAAACAGATATATAGTTGATTTATAAAGAACGAATATATCTTCTTCCGATTTTTTTGCTATTTGATCAATCACATATTGGTCAGGATCATCCGATAAGAAGATAGTATATAGTTTTTGAGTATCCATATTCTGCTTTAGAAATGGATTATTTTCATATATATATTGGAACTCTGTAATGCTCTTCACAATTACAGGAACGGGAAAACCAAATTGCTTATTTAGTTCTCCGGATATTACGTCTGATAAATACTTACAATTATTGAAAGAAGTCTGGAATACGATATTTCCACTTTGGATATAGGTACGGACATTTTGAAATTGAAGTCCTTCATATAAAGTTTTTAATTCCTCCATCTTGACTTTTCGATGTCCACCCACATTAATGCCTCTCAACAGGGAAATATAGGTCTGTATTGAAGGATCACCCATTTTTTCTAGACTTTATGGTTATCTAATTTCATAATTGCAATTCAGATTATCATCACCTACAGTTGCTCCAAGCTTCTTATAAAATGCGATGGCTTCCTTATTCCAATCTAAAACCTGCCATTGAAGCGACTTGCAATTAGTTTGCCGAGCCAAATCGATTAATGCACATGCCAGCATTGTACCCACTGAAAAGCGTCTATATTTCTCTTTTACATATAGATCATCCAGATAAATCGCTTTCCCTGACCATGTGTGATATGTATAGCAATACAATGCGTATCCGATTGCTTCTCCTTTTTCATTTTCGGCAAGATAGCAATGATAACTTTCCTTATCTCTTGTTAAATCATCGATACTTATTTTCACTTTTTCTGATTTGCCCAAGTAAGTAGCAAATTCCTTAATCATATTAAATAATACAGGTATATCTTTTTCGGTGGTTTTTCGGATGCTAATGTTCATCTGTGCGGTGTTTATTTTTAAAAATAAATGATTGAAGTCTCTTTATTTTTACTAGAAAAGGCAGACCATATTTAAATGATCTACCTTTTAGTATGAGAGAGCCGTACCGATGGATAAAGACGAAACTCCGTTAAACAGGATTTGAGTGCCTCCATCCCTTTGTAATTCACTGCGCCTAAGCAATCCCGAAGGATGTGACCCGCCATTAGAATAGAGAAGCTTGTCTCGGAATTCGTATGTAATTGATGAGTTTCCCAATCGACCAGTACGACTCAATATTTTAAAGAAGACTCTTCTTCTATTTGTTCTTAATTGCTAATTCAAAAATAGAATATATTCTCGAAATATGCAAGTTTTACACGAGTTATTTAATTTTCTTAGAAACATTACAATGACAACTCGAACATCCGCATGGTCCTCCCGACTTCTCTTTCACAAAGAAAAAAGTATACATTTTATAACCAACAGTTCCTGCAACTGTTAGTCCTATTATTGCCACAATTATTTCTTGTATCATAATTCATAACTTTATTCTATAATTCTATCTTCTATATATAAAACAGATAGTTATTATACAAGGTTCAACATTTTCAAAAAAATAAACTTCCGATTTGAAATACCGAAAAGGATATGAGCCAAGCTAGCAGGGTAGTATATACTATGCTGAAAAGTCCCCATTTCCACGATCCGGATTCTTCCTTAATGGCTGCTATAGTTGCAATACATGGGAAGTATATCAAAATAAATAATAATAAACTGACTACCACTAAAGGTGTAAATGTGGGAGTACCATCGGGATTTGTACTACTTAATAAACGTTCTTGTAGAGATGATTGATCTTCATCTGCATTTCCGGTATATAAAACAGCCAAGGTACTAACAACAACTTCTTTCGCAGCACTTCCCGTAAGAAGACTTACGCCAATTTTCCAGTCAAAGCCCAAAGGTCTCATAACAGGCTCAATAAATTTACCGAGACGACCGATATAAGAATACTCTGTATGATCTGTCATCTTTAATGCTTCTTGCTCATCTATTTGTTCAGTCTTTACTTCTTCACTTATCAACCCATTCGTATAGTTTTCTTCTATTTGTCCTATTTGAGAATCTATCTGTTGATTTTCAATATTATTCTGAGGGAAATATCCCAAAAACCAGATAATAATTGAAGCGATCAGAATAACACCTCCCATTTTACGAAGATATTGTCTAGATTTATCCCACATGTGTCTGCAGACCGATTTGATGGTGGGCATACGATAGGGTGGTAATTCCATAACAAAAGGAGCATCTTCGCCCGCAAATAAAAAGCGTTTGAATAATCGTGCTGATATTACAGCCAGAAGTATTCCTATTATATACAGGCTAAATAGAGCTAAACCTGCATGAGATTGGAAAAATACACCGACAAAAAGTAAATACACGGGCAAACGAGCACTACATGACATAAACGGGTTGATAAGCATGGTGATCATCCGACTATTACGGCTTTCAATTGTACGTGTAGCCAATATCGCAGGCACATTACAACCGAATCCCATAATCAGAGGAATAAAAGATTTACCATGTAATCCCATTTTATGCATAACCTTATCCATGATAAATGCTGCACGAGACATATAACCGGAATCTTCCATAAATGAAATGAAAGCATATAGGATAACAATGTTAGGTAAGAATACAATAACACCACCAACTCCACCTATGATACCATCTACAATCAAATCTTTAAGTATACCATCGGGCATATATCCCCGAATAATATTACCTAACCATTCTACAGCAGATTCAATCCATCCCATAGGATAATCACCCAAGCGGAATGTGCATTCAAACATGACCCACATAAATATAAAGAAAAGCGGAAATCCCAAGTATTTATTAGTGACAATGGCATCAATAACACGGGTAGCATCCGATTCTTTCAACTTCTCTTTGAATGTTTCTTTCAACCCTCCCGCTACAAAACCATAACGGGCGTTAGTTATAGCCGATTCGGTATCTTCCTGAAGAGTGCTCTCGATATTTTTTACTTCTTGAGAAGTTGCTTGTAATATCTGATCAGCAGTTTGATAGGCATGTTTTATATATTTAGTTATTTCAACATCCTTCTCCAATAATTTAATCGATAAATATCGTGTAGGAAATATACGATCTATGCCTTTTTCTTTGTCTAATAAGATATTCGTTTTGCTAATAGCATTCTCGATAGTATGTCCATAATATATCTTGATGCGACGTACTACAGGCTCTTTGTTTTCATATACCCGAATTACGGCATCAAACAGATCAGGGATACCCATTCCTGATCGGCAAACAGTTGGAACAATCGGAATACCTAAGAGTTTAGACAACTTAATATGATCAAATTCGCTTCCACTTTCGCGAAGTTCGTCATACATATTTAAATCTATAACCATCGGAACTTCCATATCTATCAGTTCAGTAGTCAGATATAAATTACGTTCCAAATTAGAAGCTGCAATAACATTGATAACAACATCGGGCTTTTCTTCAATTAGAAACTTTCGGACATACAATTCTTCAGGGGTATATGCTGAAATAGAATAAGTTCCCGGTAAATCTACAATTTTGATCTGATATCCATTGTGCTTGAAGTTTCCCTCTTTAGAGTCAACCGTTACACCTCCATAATTACCCACATGCTCATGAGATCCCGATGCAATATTAAACAATGAAGTTTTTCCTGCATTTGGGTTTCCAACCAGTGCTATAGTTATTTGTTTTGTTCCGTTAGGAGCTTTTTTAAGAACGCACTCTTCGCAATCGTAATTATTTTCGAATGAATATTTTTCTTCAACAAGAGATTTTTTTTCTACTTTATCTTTAGGATATATTACTTCGATCAATTTAGCTTCGCTTCTTCTTAGCGAAACCTCATAGTCCATTATTTTATACTTAATCGGATCTTTGAGAGGAGCATTAAGGATGACTTTTATTGCTTTTCCTTTGATAAATCCCATTTCCAGAATTCGCTTACGGAAAGCACCACTGCCATTTACTTTTACAATAACACCAATCTCCCCGGTTTTGAGGTCAGATAGAAACATGTCTTCACATTATTTTAGAGATTACAAAGATGCTTATTTTTGCTGACAATATTCTTTACTATTTATAATAATTTTAAATAAGAACGTGTTTTTAAGGACTAATAGGTAATTTTATATATTCAAATAAATATCAGCTTTTTCTTTATTTATATATGATTTTGAAATCAAATATGCTATATTTATCTATTGTTTATTACCTTATGGAATAATTTTTATATAATTAGACACTGCGTGACATCTTTTATTCGAGAATATTTGTTATAAAAGATATCGATAATAGATGGTACAGTTTTTGATACTATTTATCACTAAAGTATAATCACCTAATGAAATTAGTTTATGAAAGAATTTGAAAAAATGCTTAATCAGTTGAGAGATTCATCGGGTGAATTAAAAGCTAATATGCACCTGCTGAATGAGATTGTTCCGGTGGAAGAACAAATGAAATACTTTGAATATTCGAAATATGTACAATCGAATAAGGAAAATACAGGGCTTGATCGCAATTATTTAATCGCAAAGCTTTTTACCCCTGAAATTGATATCGAAGACAGGCGCTATTACCTATCGGCATTAGCTGGAATTGTTGATGTTTCCGCTTATAGAGCGATCGAAACATATCATAGCAGTCCTCTTGAACCCGAATTGGCCAATTGGTCGGCTATGGCATTAGCCGAAAGTAAAATATTACTGGATGCCGATTTGTCAGGTGAGAAACAGTTTTTCGTGTCTACCGGATTAGGTGGAAAACAAGGCAAATTGCGTTATTTTTCGGTAATAGCATCTTCTGACCGTTCGGATTTTAATGATTTTCAAAAAGAAACTCTCTTGAGAGAATTACAATTTGCATTTAAAACCCATAATATAGAAGTTGAAAACATTGAAATTAAAACCAATTATCTGAAGATGTTTCTTCTCTGTGGTTTGAATCAGGATGGACACATTTGTATTGAAAATGCAATAAAAGAATGTAATGAGATGGGACATTTTGTTGATGATCAGTTTTTATTGACCAATGTAAAGAAAATAGAGGATTTCGAAATAGAGGAACTACTAAAAAGGAAAAACTCTGGATCTGATTCTAAAAGCGAGTAACTGATTAAGGTGACATATTTATAAAAACGGGGGTAGATGACTATCTACCCCCGTTTTTATATTCTTAATGTGATCACCGATAAAATATCAGATTTTATTTGTGTCCCGACATTTGTTCTCCATCATTGCTCTTTAATTGGCTAAAAACACCTGATGCCAGTAACGTTATTACTCCCAATATGAGGAATGTATATCTGAATGAAGATTCAATATCTCCGCCTGTTAACCAATTTGAAGATTCTGTTGTACGTAAAATTAAAGCACCTACCGATACTCCAAAGCTCATTGATAATTGCTGTGTAATTGCCAATAAACTATTTCCTCCACTGGCAACATCCGGAGTTAAGTCGGCTAATGAAATAGTATTCATAGACGACATTTGTATCGAATTTACTCCTCCATACATTACAAGTATAGGAATCAATAAATAGAGTGGGGTGGTCTTATCAGGTAAAGCAAACATAGCAATAACAAACCCCAGTATAATTGTATTTACAATCAATATATTTTTGTATCCAAATCGATGCACAAGGCGAACGACCTGAGATTTAGCTATAATAGTAGAGATAGCTGACACCATCATAATCAGACCCGATTCTGTGGATGTATGAAGAAATGCAATCTGTAACATCTGAGGGAGAAGAAACGGAACACTGCCAATCCCCAAACGCGTAAGCAGATTACCCAACAAACCTATCCTGAGAGTTCGTATAGAGAATAAATTTAAATTTATCAACGGGTAATTAACTTTTCTTGCATATAAGATATATAGCCCTCCGAACAGTACAGCCAAACCTAATATACCCAATATCAGCCACCAGGATATGGAGCTGTCTTCTCCAATTTCAAGGAATAATGATAAGCCAATAATTGCCGATGAGAATAAAACAAAACCTATAATATCAAAATTTTTACCTCCCCGAGTGAAATTAGGCATTACATATTGTGCGAAAAACAATCCAACCACTCCTATAGGAATATTAATCAAAAATATCCAATGCCATGTCGATACATCAACAATCCAGCCACCAAGCAATGGTCCAATAAGAGGCCCCACTAACCCCGGCATGGTAACAAAATTCATTACACTTAACAATTTACTCTTTGGATAAGCATATAGAAGTGCTAAGCGCGACACAGGTACCATCATAGAACCTCCAATAGCTTGTAATATACGAGAATATACTAAAAAGGAATAAGTGGTAGACAGTGCACACGATAACGAACCCAAGGTAAATAGAAAGACAGCAATACTGAAAATTCGTTTTGTACCATACTTGTCCGATAGCCATCCACTCACAGGAATCAGCAATGCCAGAGTCAAAGCATAGCTGACTACAACCGCCTGCATAGATAATGGTGAATGATTTAAATCTTTAGCTATAGTAGGCAAAGCTGTGTTTAAAATAGTTGCGTCTAGTGATTGCATAAACATAGCCATAGCCGCTAACCACGGTAACTTGGGTGATATATTGAGGGGCTGATTACTATCGTCCGATGACATATTATTTAATTACATTTTAATCCGGAGCTTACAACTCTCTTTTATTTTTGACAAAATTACGACTTATTCGAGTTAAAACTGTTACATTTTATATGCAAATGTCGATAATTTATAGCACCTTTGTATACGAAACAGGTAAAAGATTATGTCATATTCGTTAATTAGGTATTCAATTGTACCTATCATTATTTCGCTTGTTATTTTATACTTGTGTTGCTTTATTCCGGCAAATGATATCCCTGAGGTATCATTTGATTTTTTCATACCTATGGATAAGATAGTCCATTTTTGTATGTATCTTGGTTTGTCCGGAGCAACGGCAATAAATTATATACATGGAGAAAGAGGTTTTGTGAATACCCGCAAACTACTGATCGTTGCATTTTTACTTCCTATATTCTATGGTGGATTGATTGAAGTATTGCAACATTATTTTTTCCCTCCAAGAGCAGGGGATTGGTACGATTTTCTAGCAGATGCATTAGGTTCGCTAACAGCTTTACCTATTGCATTTCAATATAAAAATTACTTAAGAAAAAAACCTATATAATGAAGACCATTTTTTTGACATTTATCGTAACTTTGATATCTTTGAATATATATGCTCAGGATGATGACCGTAAATATCTTGTAAAAGTAGGAGATATGACTCCCGACTTTGAAATGGCAGTAGCAGATGGCACAACAATGAAACTCTCGGATCTTCGGGGTAAAGTTGTGATGCTTCAATTTACTGCTAGCTGGTGTGGAGTATGCAGAAAAGAAATGCCATTTATCGAATCGGATATCTGGCAAAGACATAAGAATAATTCTGATTTTGCTTTATTCGGAATTGATCGAGACGAACCCATTGAAACAATACTATCATTCGCGAAAAAAACAGGAGTTACTTATCCTATCGGATTAGACCCCAAAGCTGCTATTTTTGAGCTTTATGCTGAAAAAGATGCAGGTATTACGCGTAATGTAATTATAGGAAAAGACGGTAGGATAGTTATGCTCACCCGCCTATATGATCCTGAAGAGTTCAAAGAAATGGTAAAAGTAATTGATGACCTTTTAATCGAAAAATAAATATGGCTTGGTTATATCTCATATTAGCAGGAATTTCCGAAATAGTTTGGGCATATGGCTTAAAAGCAGCACATGGCTTTACTGATTTAAAGTGGAGTTTAATAACTCTGGGTTTTATGTTCGTTAGCTTTTACCTTTTTGCACATGCTATGCGTAAAATTCCTATTGGAACAGCTTATGCGGTTTTTACCGGAATAGGAGCAGCAGGTACCGCTGTAATAGGTATACTTTTCTTGAATGAGGGAACTGATTTCTTGAAAATTTGTTCATTAATAATCTTAATATTCGGCATCATCGGTCTAAAGCTGGTGAAAGAGGATAAAAAAGAAAATATAAAAGAAGAATTATGATTCCATGGATATTCCTCTTGATAGGAGGTGTTTGCGAAATCGGTTTCGTTACAATGATGAAGCTATCTGACGGCTTCAGAAAACTTAAATATTCAATATTAACTGTAGCCTTTATGGCGGTCAGTTTCTACTCATTATCTCATGCGTTAAAAACTATTCCTATTGGAACCGGGTATGCTGTTTGGTCAGGCATAGGTGCAGTAGGCAGTGTTATTATTGGCATGTTCTTTTTTAAAGAATCGAAAAGCTTTTTGAAAATAATATTCATTCTGATGATTATTATCGGCATTACAGGTTTAAAACTCTCTAGCAATTAAAATGGGAATAGTAATTATTAAATATAACGCAGGTAACATTTTTTCGGTCGATTCAGCTATGAAACGTTTAAATGTAGATGCCATAGTTACAGACGATATAGAACTTATCAGAAAAGCCGATAAAGTTATATTTCCCGGTGTAGGAGAAGCCAGTACTACCATGAACTATCTTAGAAGTACGGGGCTTGATAAGGTAATTAAAGACCTCAAACAACCCGTATTGGGCATTTGTTTAGGTATGCAATTGATGTGTAAACATTCCGAAGAGGGAAATGCCGATTGTTTGAATATATTTGATGTTGATGTAAAACGTTTTATTTCTCAAAAACATGAGGATAAAATACCACATATGGGGTGGAATACCATTACTGATGTAAAAAATCCACTTTTTGATACTTCCTTAGAAAATCAGTACGTTTATTTTGTTCATAGCTATTACGTACCGATCAATTCTAATACGGCTGCCACTACCGACTATATTTTGCCCTTTAGTGCAGCACTTCATACTGAGAATTTTTATGCTACGCAGTTCCACCCAGAAAAAAGTGGTAGTGTAGGCGAATATATACTAACCAATTTCTTAAAATTATGATAGAAATAATTCCGGCTATAGACATTATTGATGGAAAATGTGTACGTCTCTCCCAAGGAGATTACGGAGCCAAAACCATATATAATGAGAATCCACTTGAGGTAGCTAAGATGTTTGAAGATGCAGGTATTCATCGCCTACATTTGGTTGATTTAGATGGAGCTAAAGCCAAACGCGTAATCAACAATAAAGTATTGGAGGATATAGCAACACATACTTCACTTATTATTGATTTTGGAGGAGGTATTCAAAGCGAACAAGACATAGATATTGCATTTGCATCCGGTGCAGCCATGGTTACAGGAGGTAGTGTAGCTGCAAAAAACAGACAATTATTTGTTACCTGGATCAAAAAATATGGAGGTGATAAAATCATCTTAGGAGCTGATAGCAAGAACCGACATATAGCTGTTTCAGGTTGGCAGGAAGCTACAAGTCTGGATGTAGTTCCTTACATACGTAACTATATGCAATATGGTGTACAAAAAGTGGTTTGTACCGATATTACTAAAGACGGAATGTTAGGCGGTCCGGCGATTGATTTGTATAAGTTAATTATGAATCAAGTGCCTGATGTTTATCTTATTGCGAGCGGTGGTGTATCATGTAAACAAGATATATTGGATTTAGAAGCAGCAGGTATACCTGCCATCATAATGGGTAAAGCTATTTATGAAAACAAAGTAACTTTGAAAGAACTTGCTGAAATTCAAAATTCATAAAAGGTCTAAGCCCTTTATGAATTTTGAAGTGTTGATAAGGTTCTATATCATTAAATACTTTCAATTACTTATTATATTCGATTCAATTAATAAATTATGCTGGCAAAGAGAATAATTCCCTGCTTGGATATTAAAGACGGCACTACAGTAAAAGGGATAAACTTCGTCAATTTACGTGACGCAGGTGATCCCGTTGAACTTGGCATCAAATATAGTAAAGAGGGAGCCGACGAATTGGTTTTTCTAGATATAACAGCTTCGCATGAAGGACGAAAGACATTTACCGAATTGGTAGAACGAATCGCTCTAAATATAAGTATTCCGTTTACCGTTGGTGGTGGAATCAATGAATTAAAAGATGTAGACAGGCTATTGAGTGCCGGAGCTGATAAAGTTTCGGTTAATTCGACAGCTATACGCAATCCATTTTTAATAGATGAAATAGCTAAGAATTTCGGATCTCAGGTATGTGTTTGTGCTATTGATGCCCGTTTCGATGGTAAGCAATGGATGTGTTACACTAGTGGAGGACGTAACTTAACTGATAAAGAGCTATTCTCATGGGCGAAAGAAGTCGAAAATAGAGGAGCAGGCGAAATTTTATTTACCAGTATGAATCACGATGGAGTAAAGCAAGGCTATGCTAACGAAGCTCTATGCCATTTGTCCGAATCATTAAATATCCCCATAATAGCCTCCGGTGGAGCAGGAAATCTGCAACATTTTTCGGATGTCTTTAAAGATGGAAAAGCAGATGCAGCATTGGCTGCAAGCGTTTTTCATTTTGGCGAAATTGCCATAAAAGATTTAAAACACTATCTTCGTAATGAGGGGATAAATGTGAGATAAGGTCTGTTATGACCTCGAAGTACATCACTATAACTCTCATTTACTTAATTTAATAACATGGTTATGAACTTAGATTTTGATAAAGTTGGCGGATTAATACCAGCTATCATACAAGATAATGAGACAAATAAAGTCTTAATGTTAGGCTATATGAATCAAGAAGCTTTAGATAAAACTAAAGAACTTGGTCGAGTTACTTTTTATAGCCGTACAAAGCAAAGACTTTGGACTAAAGGAGAAGAAAGCGGTAATTTTTTAAACGTTATCAGCATTCAGGAAGATTGCGATCAGGATACTTTATTAATCAAAGTAAATCCGGTTGGTCCCGTTTGCCATACAGGTGATGATACCTGCTTCAAAGAAGTGAATCGGGAGGATGTTATGTTCTTTAAACACTTGCAACGATTTATAGAAAAACGCCATCAGGAAATGCCGGAGGGATCTTATACAACATCACTTTTTCAATCGGGAGTGAATAGAATGGCTCAAAAGGTAGGAGAAGAAGCAATAGAATCGGTAATTGAAGCGTGCAACGGAACAGACGACAGATTAGTTTATGAGTCTGCCGATATGTTGTATCACTTAATTGTATTACTTACTTCAAAAGGCCTTAGTATTGAAGACCTATCAAGAGAATTACAAAAAAGGCATAAAAAGTAATAGCCATGGGAGAAGTCATCGTAGATTATAAAAGAGTAGGCCTAAGCCGAGATGGTAATTCGATATTACAAGATTTGAATCTTCAAATATCAGAAGGCGATTTTGTATACCTGATCGGAAAAGTAGGATCAGGTAAGAGCACTTTTTTAAAAAGTCTCTACTGTGAAGTCCTAATAGATGGTGGAACCGGCTATATTCTAGATTATTGCTTAAATGATATTAAAAGGAATCAAATTCCATTCCTGAGAAGAAAAATTGGAATTGTGTTCCAAGATTTTCAATTACTAATTGATAGATCTGCAGAAAAAAATCTGGAATTCGTTCTGAAAGCTACAGGATGGGATAGTCAGGATGCTATAGACAATCGTATCCGCGAAGTTTTAACTCAAGTTGGAATGCAAAACAAAGGTTATAAAATGCCTCATGAATTATCGGGCGGAGAGCAACAGCGTATCGTTATAGCACGAGCTTTGCTTAATTCTCCGGCTTTGATTCTTGCTGATGAACCAACCGGAAACTTAGATCCTGAAACCGGTACACAGATCGTCAAATTATTGCATGAAATTTCGGAAAAAGGAACTACTGTAATAATGTCAACACATAATTACGCCATAGTACAAAAATTTCATGGCAGAATAATTAAATGTGACGACGGATCGATGAAAGAGGTTATGATTTCATCTCATTCTTGAAAACTTGTATTTTTTGAAAATATAGTATTTAGAGATATAGTTTATTTATGATAAATTCCACAAATATTACTGACTCCTAAATACTTACTAAAATAATAATAAAAAGGTTTAGCGATCTTTATTAAATAAGAAAGTAAGATGATTTTAAAAAAAGTAACCCTTGATAATAAATCGGACTTAGAATTTATAGAGAAACTATATATTGAAAGTTTTCCCCGTAGCGAAAGACGACCCATATTAGAGATGCATCATCTGATGGAAGACGAAAGCAGATTTAATATGTTCTTATTGGAAACAAAAGAAAACACCAAAGTTGGCTTTGTAACATATTGGAATCTTGGGGATTTTATTTTTATAGATCACTTTGCTATTAGCTCCGAACAAAGGAGTGGCGGATATGGACAAAAAGCAGTTCAAGAGCTTATAAAGCAAACATCACTTCCTCTGATTGGAGAAATAGAATTACCAACAGTTTCGGATCTTGCTCGCAGACGTGTTAAATTCTATGAAAAGCAAGGCTTTCAAATATGGGATCTTCCATATCAACAACCTCCTTATGAAGAGGGGTTTGATCCTATTCCAATGCTGACTATAACGTATAGAGATCTTAATTTTCCAACGAATTTTGAGACAGTACGAAACACTATATATTCAGAAGTTTATAAAAAGAAATACAAATGATTGTTAAATTGACATATGATTACTGTATTATTTATAACTTTGAAACATCAATATAAAGTTAAAGACAATGAAAAAAATTAGTTTTATTCTATTGGCAATGGTTTTGAGTATCGGTTTGATATCGGCTCAGCAAAATAAAGAGCAAAATGGCGATGCTAAATTCACGGCTTTAGTACATGATTTTGGCAAAGTAGCAGAGGAAGTAGGTTCGGTTAGCTGTGAGTTTCAATTTACAAATACCGGAAAGAAACCTATTATTATCCAAGATATAAGAACTAGCTGTGGATGTACAACTCCTTCTTATACCAAAGATCCTGTATTACCAGGAAAAACAGGAACAATCAAGATTTCTTATTCAACAATTGGAAGAATCGGAAGCTTTGATAAAAAAATTACCATTTTTACAAATGAACCTGATAATGTATATACTTTAACTATTAAAGGAGAAGTATTACCTCGCAAATAATTTGTGATTGAGAAATTATACGAAAGACTAAATAAGAGTATGTTTTATAACTGAATCTTATTTAGTCTTTCTTTTTTGTTATATCTTTACAGATATAAAGATTAAAAAGAAGAATGATGGAACATCCTGAAAACGACGATCATTTTCACGCACTGCAAGTAAATGAGGGAACGTCAGATAAGCCAACAGTAAATCCTTATCTGAAAGATTTTAGGCGTTTTAAAAAGAAATCATACACCGTTGAAGAATATGTTAATGGTATTCTTAAAGGTGATATTTCGATACTTAGCCAAGCCGTAACTTTAGTTGAAAGTTCGAAATTAGAACATCAGATAATTGCACAAGAAATAATCGAAAAATGCTTACCTCATTCGGGAGACTCTATTCGAATTGGTTTAACAGGAGTTCCCGGTGCAGGAAAAAGTACTTCAATAGATGCATTCGGTATGCATTTATTGAAAGATACCAATGTTAAACTGGCTGTATTAGCAATAGACCCATCAAGTGAATTAAGCAAAGGAAGCATACTCGGTGATAAAACCCGTATGGAACGTTTAAGTGTAGCTAAGAATGCATTCATACGCCCTTCTCCATCAGCAGGTTCATTAGGTGGTGTTGCACGTAAGACTCGTGAAATAATTATACTCTGCGAAGCTGCCGGATTTAATCGAATAATAATAGAAACAGTAGGAGTGGGGCAATCCGAAACTGCTGTACATTCTATGGTCGATTTTTTTCTTTTGATACAACTCGCCGGAACAGGTGATGAACTCCAAGGTATTAAACGGGGAATCATGGAAATGGCTGATGGCATCATCATCAATAAAGCGGATGGTGATAATGTTGATAAAGCAAAATTAGCTCAAGCTCATTTTAAGAATGCATTGCATTTATTTCCGATGCCTGAATCGGGCTGGGAACCTAAAGTCTTGCTATATTCCGGTTACTATGAATATGGGATCAAGGAAATATGGGATATGGTGGATGACTACATGAAATTTGTCGTCAAAAATGGATATTTTGCACATAGACGTAACGAGCAATCTAAATTCTGGATGTATGAAACAATAAACGAGCAACTAAAATCCAGATTTTATAATAATAAAGATGTACAATCGGAGTTAAAAGTTTGCGAACAACAAGTTTTAAGTTCACAAATGAGTTCGTTTGCAGCAGCAAAAAAGGTACTAAGTTTATACTTTAAAGAATAAACACGACCAAAAGATGCACAATTCTACAATATTAAATGATTATTTATAAAGAATAATAATTTATATTTGTAGACACTTAAGGAAAAACTAGTCATTGTTGAATTAAATATATTAAGTTTTATCATGGAAAAACCATATGCAATTGGTATTGATATCGGTGGTACTAACACTGTCTTTGGAGTTGTAGACAAAAGAGGTCATATTATAGCTCAAGGCTCTATTAAGACAGCAGTTCATAAAGAAATCAACGAATATGTTAATAATTTAGCTATTGCTTTGCAAGAAGTAATGGATCAAGTTGGTGGTCCTGCCAATATTAAAGGTGTAGGTGTAGGGGCCCCGAATGGTAATTTCTTTACCGGTTGTATAGAATTTGCTCCAAACTTACCTTGGAAAGGAATGATTCCATTGGCACAAATGCTGACTGATCGTATCAAAGTACCTGTTGCTTTGACAAATGATGCTAATGCTGCTGCGATTGGAGAAATGACCTATGGTGCTGCACGTGGAATGAAAGATTTCATTGTTATCACACTTGGTACAGGGGTTGGTAGCGGGATTGTTGTTAACGGACAATTAGTTTATGGTCACGATGGCTTTGCAGGTGAACTTGGACATACTACTATTCGTCGCACAAACGGACGTATGTGTGGTTGTGGTAGAAAAGGTTGTCTTGAGACTTACACATCTGCAACAGGTGTAGCTCGTACTGCCAAAGAATTCTTATCGACACGTCAAGATCCTAGTTTGTTACGTAATATAGCAATCGACGAAATAACTTCTAAAGATGTTGCAGAAGCTGCACAACAAGGAGATTCTTTAGCGAAAGAAATATTTGAATATACAGGACAACTTTTAGGGGAAGCATTTGCTGACTTTATAGCATTCTCTAGTCCTGAAGCTATTATCCTATTTGGTGGTCTGACTAAGGCCGGTAGCTTGATTTTTGACCCTGTAAAAAAACACATGGAAGACAATCTGTTGCCAATCTTCAAAAATAAAGTAAAACTGCTAATGTCGGAACTTAAAGAAAGTGATGCAGCAGTATTAGGTGCGAGTGCTCTAGGTTGGGAAGTGAAAGAACTTTAATAGTTACATCAGTTTTCCAATTTCATATATTAGGCTCTTATAGCAACATTTTGCTATAAGAGCATTCTATTTATAAACGATTGTAAAAATTCTAAAATCTTTCATTGCTTAACTGAAGTATATGAGATAGATTTTATACCTTTGTGAACCAAAAAAAGTTACACTATTAGTTCTATGTCTTCTACTAAAAAAATTAAAACAGCATTAGTCTCTGTCTATCATAAAGATGGATTAGATGAAATACTAAAAAAGTTAAACTCATTAGGAGTTTCATTTATTTCAACGGGAGGTACTCGTGAGTTTATAGAATCACTCGGATTTCCTTGTCAAGCAGTTGAAAATATAACAGGTTATCCATCCATATTAGGGGGGCGTGTTAAGACACTTCATCCCAAAATTTTTGGAGGAATATTAAGTAGAAGAGAACTTCCCGAAGACATTAAGCAGACTAAAGCTTATGATATTACAGAAATAGATCTTGTTATTGTAGATTTATATCCTTTTCAAGAAACGGTTGCTTCTGGAGCTGAAGAAAAAGACATTATCGAAAAGATAGATATAGGCGGCATATCATTAATCAGAGCTGCTGCTAAAAATTTTAAAGATGTTGTCATTGTTCCTTCTAAAAGCCAATATAGTGCACTTTCTTCTTTACTAGATAACAAACAAGGATCATCGGATATTGATGATCGTAAATGGTTTGCAAAAGAAGCATTTGGTGTATCTTCAGAGTATGACTCTGCCATTTTCAATTACATGGATAAAGACGAATGTACTGCATTCCGTAAAACTGAAAATAAAGTAAAACATCTCCGTTATGGTGAAAACCCTCACCAAAAAGGTTCTTTCTATGGAGACTTTGAAAGTTTGTTCGAACAGTTACATGGTCGTGAGATATCGTATAACAATCTTTTGGATATAGATGCTGCAGTATCGCTTATCAGCGAGTTTAATGAAACGACAGTAGCTATATTAAAGCACAATAATGCTTGTGGTATAGCATCTAAAAGTTCGGTGTTAGAAGCTTGGAATACAGCATTAGCAGCTGATCCGGTATCTGCTTTTGGAGGAATCATCGTTTCCAATTCTAAAATTGATAAAGAAGCGGCAGAAGCCATTAATACTATATTTTTTGAAATTATAATAGCACCTGCCTATGATGCAGATGCTTTAGAAATATTGACTCAAAAGAAAAATCGTATAATACTTATACAAAAGGGAGAAATACAAGAAACAACTCAGTTCCGTTCTCTTTTAAATGGGGTATTAGTTCAAGATAGAGATCTTAGTATACAGAATAAAGAAGATTTAACTTTGGTTACTCGCCGTCAATTAGAAGGCACTGAACTAGAAGATTTATTATTTGCAAACAAACTTGTGAAGCATACTAAATCAAATGCGATTATTTTGGTAAAAGACAAACAATTATTGGCGAGTGGAACAGGTCAAACGTCAAGAGTTGATGCTCTGAAACAGGCTATAGAGAAATCTCATACATTCGGATTCAGTTTGCAAGGAGCTGTTATGGCATCTGATGCATTCTTTCCTTTTCCTGATTGTGTAGAGATTGCCGGTAATAGTGGGATAACTGCTGTTATACAGCCTGGAGGTTCGGTAAAAGACGATCTGTCAATTGAGTATTGTAATGAACACAATATTTCGATGGTTATGACAGGCATCCGTCATTTTAAACATTAAGTTAAGGAATGAGACCTTAATTTGCTATTACTTAATTATTAAATGTATTAGTTTAAAGAAAAATAACAAGATGGGATTATTCTCTTTTACTCAAGAAATAGCGATGGATCTTGGTACAGCCAACACCATCATCATTAAAGACGGAAAAATCGTTGTAGACGAACCTTCTGTAGTTGCTCTCGAACGAAAAACTGACAAAGTGATAGCCGTTGGAGACAAAGCACGTCAAATGCATGGTAAAACTCACGAAAATATTCGTACAATCCGTCCATTGAGAGATGGTGTGATTGCAGATTTTACTGCTGCAGAGCATATGATTAGAGGTATGATCAAAATGATTAATAACAAAAATCGTTTGTTTTCTCCATCGTTGCGAATTGTTGTTTGTATTCCATCAGGAAGTACAGAAGTTGAAATTCGTGCAATTCGTGACTCTGCGGAACACGCCGGAGGACGTGACGTATATATGATTTACGAACCAATGGCGGCAGCTTTAGGTATCGGATTAGATGTTGAAGCCCCTGAAGGAAACATGATTGTTGATATAGGCGGTGGAACAACAGAAATTGCTGTTATATCTCTAGGTGGAATTGTTTCTAATAAATCAATTAAGATTGCAGGAGACGATTTAACTGAAGATATTCAGGAATATATGAGCCGTCAACACAACATCAAAGTTGGAGAACGTACAGCAGAAGGCATCAAGATTGCAGTAGGATCGGCTTTAACCGAACTTCCTGAAAACGAAGAGCCTGAAGATTTTATAGTACACGGTCCTAATAGAATGACTTCATTGCCAATGGATATTCCGATTTCATATCAGGAAATGGCTCATTGCCTAGATAAATCTATCTCGAAAATGGACTCGGCTATTTTAAGTGCTTTAGAGCAAACTCCTCCCGAACTATATGCTGATATAGTAAAAAATGGTATCTATGTTACAGGTGGTGGTGCTTTATTGAGAGGCTTAAGCAAGCGTTTCTCCGATAAAATAGGCATTCCATTCCATGTGGCAGAAGATCCACTTCATGCTGTAGCAAAAGGCACGGGGATAGCTTTAAATAATATTGAGAAATTTAATTTCTTAATGAGATAAGTTTTAGAAGCTCTTAAATATCTCGGACTTTCTGTTTAGATTTTAATTTTCGTTACACAGAAGGTGTACATTCTGATACGTATACATGCGCAACTTAATCGCCTTTTTAATAAAAAACAGTTCGTGGTTTGTATTTATACTACTCGAAATTCTGTGTTTTTATTTTATATTTCAATATAACTCCTTTCAAAGGAGTGTATACTTAAACTCTTCGAACGAAATTGTTGGAAGAGTTTATGCTATTTCGGGTGAAGTAACTTCTTATTTTGGACTAAAAGAAACAAATCAGGATTTACTCCTGAAAAATGCTGACTTGCAAAATAAGCTATTAGCTCTGGAAGATTATATACACGACAGAAATAACGATAGTCTAAAGACACAGGCTATAGCAACAGATTCAATTCCTACTAAAAATTTTGAGTTCATAATTTCACGGGTTATCAATAACAGTATATCTCAACTCGAAAATTATATAACAATCAATAAGGGTAGTAAAGAAGGTATACATACCGAAATGGGAGTAATATCCCAACAAGGTATAGTCGGTATTGTCAGAGCTGTTTCTCCAAACTATTCTGTAGTACAACCCGTCATAAATCCTAAAACCAGTCTTAGTTGTAAAGTAAAAGGATCCAATACTCCCGGATCTCTTGCTTGGGATGGAGTTGATTATAGGTATATAAGTTTAGAAGGGTTTCCTCGTTTTGAAAAGTTTGAAGTGGGAGATACTATTATAACAAGTGGTTATTCGGGTATATTTCCGGAAGGAATTATTATTGGTATTATTGAAGATTCAAAAAGCCAAAATGATGATAATTTTTTAACTTTAAAAGTACGATTATCAACCGATTTTAGTTCATTAAAAGATGTCCTGATAATAAAAAATAACGATCGGGAAGAACTTACGCAATTAGAAAAAGAAATTACAACGAATGGCAGGTAATTGGCTCAAGCAATCTTTTGTATTTATCATACTTGTTCTGCTTCAAGTACTGGTATTTAATCATATCTCATTTCTGGGATATGCTACACCATTCTTATATATATACTTCATTATAAAAATGCCTATCGGAATTAATCGAAATCTAGTTTTGATACTTGCATTTCTATTAGGCTTTACGATTGATATATTCTGCAATACACCCGGTCAGAATGCAGCAGCGGCAGTTTTTGCGGCATTTATGCGTCGTCCGGTGCAAGGTTTGTTTTTTGCAAGAGAGGACTTTGAGCATTTCATACCAAGCATTCCCAATTTAGGTATGGCATTTATGAAATATACTACTGTCATTGTCTTTATTCATAACCTAGCGTTAATTTCCATAAGCTCATTTTCATACCTCAATTTTATGACAATATTATTGAGAGTCTTGAGTTCTACTCTTCTTACATCTATCTTAATTTATGCCATTGAAGGATTTTCAATAAAGAAAAAGAGAGCATGAGTAAGGATAATAACTTGCATTCAGAAAAGAGATACTATACCATTTTAGCAATAACAGCAATAATTGTTATTGTTCTCATATGCCAATTATTCAATTTGCAAATTATTCAGCATGAGTATAAATATTCTGCTGATAGTAATGCATTCTTCAAGAAAACATTATACCCTGCAAGGGGTACAATTTCTGATAGACAAGATCGGCTTCTTGTTTATAATCAGCCAACTTATGACATAGTATATATTCCACGTGAAGTAGAACCATTTGATACACTCGATTTTTGTAATATTTTAGGTGTAACAAAAGATCAATTAGAAAAAAGAATTAGTGATGTAAAAGACCGAAGACTTAACCCCGGTTATTCTTCCTATACCATGCAAACACTAATGACTCAGCTTACGGTTCGTGAGTATGGTTTATTTCAAGAAAAGTTATATAAATTCCCGGGATTCTATATTCAGAATAGAGCTTTACGCCAATATAACTTCACAAATGCAGCCCATGTACTTGGCTATGTTGCGGAAGTGAATAAAGCGGCATTAGCAGATGATCCTTATTACGTGAGAGGAGACTATGCCGGAAAATCGGGTATTGAGAGTTCATATGAGAATATATTAAGAGGTCAAAAAGGAGTCGAGATCCTCTTGCGTGATGCTCATGGCAGAATAAAAGGCAAATATGAGAATGGGAAACATGATGTGAATCCAGTCTCAGGAAAAAATCTAAAACTGGCAATAGATATAGAATTACAAGCATATGGTGAATATCTTATGCAAAATAAAATTGGCAGTATCGTAATGATTGAACCTTCGACAGGTGAGATATTATGTTTAGTTACTTCTCCCACTTACGATCCTTCGATTCTGTTAGGTCGTGAGTTTGGTAATAACTATAAGACACTGGAACAAAATCCGTCAAAACCTCTTTATAATAGGGCTACTCAAGGAATGTATCCTCCGGGATCCACTTTCAAAACAACTCAAGGATTGATCTTCTTAGAAGAAGGAATTATAACACCCGAAACAGCTTATTCCTGTGCCGGAGGATATCCTCCAGGTGGCGGCAGACCTAGATGTCACGCACATGGATCACCACTGTCATTAATCCCCGCAATAGCTACTTCGTGTAACTCTTATTTTTGTTATGGCTTAAATGCTATGCTCAGTAACAGAAAAAAATATGCTAATATTGGAGAAGCTTTTGACATATGGAAAGACTATCTGGTATCTATGGGATTTGGTTATAAACTAGGAATAGATCTCCCTTCTGAGAAAAGAGGTTTTATACCTAATAGTCAGTTTTATACTAAAGCTTTCAGAACCGAGAAATGGTATGCACAAAATGTCATTTCTATTGCAATAGGTCAAGGCGAAATTTTGGCAACACCTTTGCAGGTTGCTAATCTAGGTGCAACAATAGCAAATAGAGGTTTTTTCTATACACCTCATGTTGTTAGGCAAATTCAAGATATGCCACTGGATAAATCATACACTGATAAACGATATACAGGGGTTAAAGAAACGTATTACAATACAATCGCTCAAGGGATGGCCAATGCTGTTACCGGAGGGACTTGTAGAGGAGTAAATCTTTTACCGGAAATTGCAGTAGCAGGGAAAACGGGTACAGCCGAAAATCCACATGGAAGGGATCACTCTTGGTTTATGGGATTTGCACCGGTGGATAAACCTCAGGTAGCTATTTCCGTGTTAGTTGAAAATGCGGGTTTTGGAGCCAGATTTGCTGTTCCGATTGCACGTTTGATGATTCAAAAATATTTGAAAGGTGAAATACCTGCTAATGAGAAATATTTAGAAGACAATATGGCAAATGCCATAATTCTCCCTAATGTCTTAAACACTTGGGAACAAAGAAAATCGGATATCGCAACTCAGCAAAGCTCTTCTTCGGAAGAAGAACCTATTATTGAGGAATAAAAACTCAGAATACATTTAAATATACATGATTAATAAAGAAGACGATCATATTACAGGAAGTGTAGACTGGATTATTCTAGTCTTATACTTTTTTTTAATAATTGGAGGGTGGCTTAGCATTTATGGAGCAAGCTATGATTATGATCATGTAACTAGTTTATTTGATCTATCGGGTCGTGCGGGTATGCAGCTCGTTTGGATGGGTATCTCCATCGCTGTTGGATTCATACTACTAAAATTAGACAGTAATTTATATGATATATTAGCTTATTTCATATATGCCTTTTTTATAGCCCTTCTAATTGTCACAATCATTATTGCACCGGATATAAAGGGTTCACGATCATGGCTTGTAATTACTGATTCTATACGTTTACAGCCTGCCGAGTTTACCAAATTTGCAGTAGCATTGGCTATTGCCCGCTTTATGAATAGTTATAATTTTAAACTGCTGACAGCAAAGAATCTACTCATATTATCAACTATGATAGTATTACCGATGATTCTAATTATGCTACAAAAAGAGACAGGTTCAGCTCTTGTATTTACAGCTTTCATATTAGTTTTATACAGGGAAGGATTACCCGGAATGGTATTGTTCTCGGGAGTTTGTGCTGTCGTTTTATTTATTTTAGGTTTGAAATACTCTGATGTAGATTTAGGTTTTCTCACTATGGGAGAATGTATTTCTATCCTCTTTATTATTATAGTAACTGCTATTCTTACGGTTAATTTCCGTAAAGATTATCGAACTGCTGCTTATATCTTTTTAGGTACTGCTGTCTATGGAGGTATCTGCTATATAATTTCTCTTTTCGATGTCTATATAAATTGGGGTATCATCTCAATAACTGCTATATGTGCTATTGTTATATACCTGTTGATTACTGCTGCAAGGGAATGGTCTAAAACGTATTTGTTTTTGGCTATTTTTGCTATTAGCTGCATTGGATATGTAAGTTCTGTTAATTATGTATTTACAGACGTTTTACAATCACATCAGCAAATACGTATCAAAGTTTCTTTAGGCATGGAGGATGACTTAATGGGAGCTGGATATAATGTCAATCAATCTAAAATAGCCATAGGGTCAGGCGGGGCATTAGGTAAAGGGTTCTTAAACGGAACTCAAACAAAACTGAAATACGTACCCGAACAAGATACCGATTTTATATTCTGTACAGTAGGAGAGGAACAAGGCTTCCTTGGATCTGTACTAGTATTATTAGGTCTGGGATCTCTTATTATGAGGATCTTTTTTCTTGCGGAAAGGCAAAAGAATACTTTTGGACGTGTATATGGTTATGGGGTAGGGTGCATCTTCCTGTTTCATCTATCTATAAATGTTGGTATGGTAATAGGGTTGCTTCCCGTTATAGGAATTCCCCTTCCATTTTTCAGTTATGGAGGATCTTCAATATTGGCATTCACCATATTACTGTTCATTTTCTTGCGATTAGATATGGCTCGAAAAAGACGATAAGATCCCTGAATCTCTTTTTTGTTCTGAAATAAAAAAGGTTACTTCTTACGAGGTAACCTTTCTCTTTTATAGTTAAAGCATAATTACTTAGCTTTCAAAAAATCATTAATATGCTTAGCAGTTCTACGTCCTGATGCAATGCTCGTTACAACTAAAGATTGTCCACTAACACAGTCACCCGCAGCAAATACTTTCGAAACATTAGTTAAACGGTTTCCGTTGGTAGCTACATTCTTACGAACATCGTCTACTTTTACTCCAAGTTCAGCCAAAAGCCCATCTTGAATAGGATGTATAAAGCCTAATGCAAGGAAAACATAATCTATTTTTAGAACCTCAGATTCTCCCACTTCTTTCATCACCATTTTGCCAGAATCGTCTTTCTCCCATGCTATTTCTACAAGCTCTACGCCTGTTAATACTCCATTCTCGCCAATGAAACGCTTGGTGTTCATTGACCAGCGACGTTCGCAACCTTCAAGATGCGAAGAGCTGGTTTTCATTACTCCGGGAAATGGTATAGGCCAACTGTTTTCCAGTTCATCCAATGTCGGAGGTTTAGGCATGATCTCTATCTGCAAGATATTAGCTGCTTTTTGACGATTGGCTGTCCCAATACAATCCGATCCAGTATCACCTCCACCAATTACCAATACGTTCTTACCTTTTGTATTTATGATTTTATCCGCAGGAACCTCTTCTTTAGCAACCAATTTGTTTTCCATTGTCAGATATTCCATAGCATAATACACACCTTTAAGTTCGCGACCTTCAACAGGCAAATCACGAGGCACTTGCGAACCTATAGCGACACAGATAGCATCATTACCTTTTACAAGATCTTTCCCTTTGATATCTATCCCTACTTCGGCATTGGTTACAAACTTAACACCTTCGGCCTCCATCAAATCGAGACGACGATCGATGATATTCTTGTTCAATTTAAAATCAGGAATACCAAATCGAAGTAAACCACCGATACGGCTGTTCTTTTCGTAAACTGTAACTTCATGTCCCATTCTATTCAACTGATTAGCAACAGCCAATCCTGATGGACCTGAGCCTATTACAGCTACCTTTTTACCGGTTCTTACTTTGGGAATAAAAGGCTTGATATAACCTTCCTGAAAAGCATGCTCTAATGCCGATGCTTCATTTTCACGAATAGTAACCGGAGCTTTATGTAATGATAATACACACGTTTTTTCGCAGGGAGCAGGGCAAATACGGCCTGTAAACTCAGGAAAATCATTTGTCTGCATCAACACTTCTGCCGCCAAACGCCAATTTCCTTTGTAAATATAGTCTTGCCACTCAGGCATTTTATTACCAAGAGGACATCCCCATTGGCAGAAAGGTATACCGCAATCCATACAACGGGATGCTTGCAGTTGCCTGTCTTCAGAGTTTAATGTCTGTTCTACTTCACCGAAGTCGAGGATACGTTCTTGACGAGGACGGTATCCTGCTTCTTTTCTTTTTACTGTTAAAAATGCTTTTGGATTTCCCATGATTCCTCGTTATAATAAAGTTATTGAAAACATAAATAGTTATTCTTTTTTAATGACATAAACCTTACACTGAGATTACAAAATACATTACAATAGTGTCAATTTTATGTAACTTTGTCATTTTATTAAATAGTTGATAATTAGAATATAATAATGAAAAACATTACAAAAGTGACAAAAGTGACAATTTTTCATACAACTCTTTTTTTGTATGCTTTTGTATTGTTAGCTGAACCATTGTCCACTGGCTTCATACTACTTTCTTTTATAGATAAATATAAGTAAAGTACAATAATATTGTAATGAAACATTTAAAGACTATATTACTGATTTCCGGTGTTTTACCTACTAAAGCAATAAAAAGGTCTTCGACCTCTTAATAGTCAAATTCTACGTTTGCAATTTTTTTCTTTAATGCTTCCATTTTTTCTTCTTGAAGCACTTTTTTATACTCAATAGGCATTATCTTGATGAACTTATGAACTTCTTCACTCCAATTATCAAGAATACTTTTAGCTAATGGGCTTTGAGTATATTTATAGTGCTGAGAAATCAATTGCTGCAATTCTTTGTAATCGGTACTGTCTTCAATTAGCGAAAGTTCTACCATCTCCATATTACAGAAGAAATCAAAATCTCCGTCTACATTATATACATAAGCAATACCACCGCTCATTCCGGCTGCAAAATTACGACCTGTTTTACCCAAGACTACAGTACGTCCACCGGTCATGTACTCACAACAGTGATCGCCCGCTCCTTCAACAACGGCTATCGCACCACTATTTCTTACACAAAAACGTTCACCTACTTGTCCGTTAATATAAACCTCACCTCCGGTTGCTCCATACAATAAAGTATTTCCGGCAATAATGTTATCTTGAGGTTTGTAAGTCGATGTAGTAGGAGGTACTATTACCAATTTACCACCCGATAGACCTTTGCCCACATAGTCATTTGCATCACCTTCGAGTTTAAAAGTAACACCATGAGCAAGAAAGGCTCCGAAGCTCTGCCCGGCTGATCCTTTGAAAGTACATTGAATCGTATCTGTTGGCAATCCGTCGTTTCCGTAACGTTTTGCAATTTCGCCCGAAAGCATAGTTCCAACAGCTCTGTCTGTATTTTTTATTGCACGGGACAATTCTACAGGCATTGCTTTTTCGATGGCAGGACGAGAAGTTTTTATCAACTCCATATCCATTACCTCTTCCAGCTTATGATCTTGTCCTCTTACTTGTCTTACGGCATTTACTTTAGCAGCTTCGGGTGAATATATTAGTCTGGATAGATCTAACTTACTTAACTTACTGTTCGAGTTATCTTTTACATATTTCAATAAGTCAGTACGTCCGACAACCTGATCCAAAGAAGTAAATCCAAGAGCAGCCAAATGTTCACGAACTTCCTCTGCCAAGAATGTGAAATAATTAATCAAGTATTCACTTTTTCCGATAAATTTCTTTCTCAATTCTTCATCTTGAGTAGCAACACCTACGGGACAAGTATTTATATGACATTTACGCATCATTATACAACCCAGAACAATCAAGGCACTTGTTGCAAAACCAAATTCTTCAGCTCCAAGCATAGAGGCTACTATGATGTCATGACCTGTTTTTAATTGCCCATCGGTTTGCAGTCTAATTTGCCCTCGCAAATCATTTATAACCAATGTTTGTTGAACTTCGGCTAGTCCTATTTCAAGAGGTAACCCTGCATGTTTGATAGAACTTACAGGACTTGCTCCTGTACCGCCTTCGCATCCGCTAATCAATATAAGATCAGCTTTTGCTTTTGCTACTCCAGCAGCAATAGTTCCTACACCACTTTCTGATACCAGTTTTACACTCACAATTGCTTGTGGATTGACATTTTTCAAATCAAAGATTAGCTGCGCTAAATCTTCTATTGAATAAATATCGTGATGTGGGGGAGGAGAGATCAACGAAATTCCGGGAATAGAGTGACGTGTTTTAGCAATCACTTTATCCACTTTAAATCCGGGTAGTTGACCGCCTTCTCCGGGTTTTGCTCCCTGAGCTATTTTAATTTGGATTTCGTCTGCATTCACCAGATATTCAGTAGTTACACCAAAACGTCCGGAAGCAACTTGTTTGATAGCCGATCGGGCATTTGTTGCAAAACGTTCGGGTAGTTCACCACCTTCACCTGTATTGCTTTTTCCTCCGATAGCATTCATCGCAATAGCCATTGCTTCATGAGCTTCACGGCTGATCGAACCGAATGACATGGCTCCTGTAACAAAACGTTTTGTTATTTCCGAAACAGGCTCGACTTCATCAATACTGATCGGATTATTTGTATCGAAATCTAAGAAATCACGAAGGAATAATTTTTCTTCTTTCTTATCTATAGATTCTGTATACTCTTTGAACTTCTTGTAACTACCCAAACGTGTGGCCAATTGAAGTTTAGTTATAGTTTCCGGATTCCAAGCATGATCTTCGCCGTCACGTCTCCAGGCATATATCCCTTGATTAATTAACGAACTATCAATATAATCAATTTCATACGCTTCATTGTGAGCTTCAATGGTATCTGCGGCAATATCTTTCAAGTCTATACCTTCAATTTTAGAAGTTGTACCCTTGAAGTATTTATTTATAACAGCAGAGCTAATTCCTATTGCTTCAAACAATTGCGCACCCAGATAACTCTTCAAAGTAGAGATACCCATTTTAGAAAGAGTCTTCAAAAGTCCCTTGTCGATAGACTTAATATAGTTCTTTTCTGCTGTGTGGAAATCGAGCTGAATAGTTCCGCTTTTCACTAAATCTTCGAGAACAGCAAATGCTAAATAAGGATTAACAGCATTAGCACCATAGCCAAATAATAGAGCGAAGTGCATCACTTCACGAGGCTCGGCAGATTCGACCACAATATCAATCTGCATACGTTTACGGCGATCTATCAAATAGTGATGAACCGCAGAAACTGCCAGTAACGAAGGTATGGCAACATGATTTTCATCAATGCCTCTGTCCGAAATAATGATATAGTTGCTTCCTTTATCAACTGCTTTTTCAGCTTTCAAACATAAATCTTCGATAGCTTTCTCTAAACCTGCCGCTCCATCTTTCGGATTGAATAATAAGGATAGAGTTTCGGCTTTAAAGCCTTTATATTCGATATGTACCAAAAGGTCAAGTTCGCGATTCGTAATAATAGGATGCGACAAACCAACCATTTTGCAATGTTCGGGCATCGGCTCCAATATATTTTTATGGAGTGATCCTATATATCCGGATAATGACATTACCAACTCTTCGCGAATCGGGTCAATTGGAGGATTGGTCACCTGTGCAAACAACTGACGGAAGTATGTAAATAAACGATAACGTTTACTTGATAACACGGCGACAGGTGCATCATTACCCATGGATGCTATCGGCTCTTTTCCATCGACAGCCATCGGTGTAATAATTTTCTCGATGTCTTCTTTATAATATCCAAAAACTTTCAGATGTTGAGAGTAGTTATCTACTGAATATTTTATACTTCTTCCTGAAGATATATCATCCAGAGATATTCTGTTTTTGTTTAACCAATCTCTATACGGATAAGCTTTTGCCAAGCTTTCTTTCAGTTCAGGATCGTATTGAATAGTACCTTCCAAGGTATCTACCATCAACATTTTACCGGGTTTCAAACGTCCCTTTTCTTTTATCTCAGAGGGTTCGAAAGAAAGAACTCCTGTTTCGGAAGCAACTACCATTATATCATTGTGAGTAATCAGATAGCGAGCCGGACGAAGTCCGTTTCTATCCAACAAACCACCTGCATAGCGTCCATCGGAAAATAAGATTGTTGCCGGTCCATCCCAAGGTTCCATAAATATACTGTGATATTCATAGAAGGCTTTCAAGTCGGAAGATATGGGGTTCTTGAAATTCCAAGATTCGGGAATCATCATTGCCAAAGCATGAGGTAATGATTTACCGGACATCACCAAAAACTCGAGAACATTGTCAAACGAAGCACTATCACTCATTCCATTCTGTACAATAGGCCATATTTCTTTCATATCACCTAAAGAGTCGGATTTCACGACACTCTCACGTGCTTCCATCCATAGACGGTTACCTCTGATAGTATTGATTTCACCATTATGACCTACCATTCGGAATGGCTGAGCCAAATCCCATGTAGGAAATGTATTTGTACTGAAACGTGAATGCACTAAAGCTATCCCGCTTGTAAAGTTCGGATTTAACAAATCAGGGAAGTAATGCCTCAATTGAAGAGAGGTAAGCATCCCTTTATATATAATCCTCTTAGTGGATAAGCTGACAATGTAAGAGTTACGTTTATCTTTGATAGTAGAACTCAGGATAACTTTCTCTATTTTTTTTCTTAACAGATAAAGCTTCAATTCCAACTGATCTTGGGATAAACCTTCTCCCGTAACAAATATCTGTTTGATAGTCGGCTCGCTGGCTCTGGAAGTTTCGCCCAGAATATCACTATTCACGGGTACATCTCTCACTGCCAAAAGGCTTAATCCATCTCTCTCAATAAGATCCGACAAGGTAATCATATAGATTTCGGCTTCCATTTCATCCTTAGGGAGAAATACAAGTCCGGTACCATAATGTCCTTTTTCGGGAACGGGAATGCCTTGCAGAAGAATAAATTCATGTGGTATTTGTAGCATAATACCTGCACCATCACCAGTTTTGCTATCAGCACTCTCAGCTCCGCGGTGCGTCATATTTTCCAATACTTGTAAACCATTTTCAACAATGGCGTGTGATTTAGCTCCTTTAAGATGTAGAATTAAACCAACACCACAAGCATCGTGTTCATATGTGGGGTCGTATAACCCGTTTTGCTCTACTAATGATAAGTCTCGCATATTACTTAGTTGATATAAGATAAGTGAATCAATATTTTCTTTTTAGCCCACCTAAACGACTAAAACGACAATAATATCTGCAAATATAATATATTTTGTTACTTTTAAATTGTTTTTTTAGTCAAAAATTCATTTTTTAACAAAATATACACTTTCAAGGTAACCAATATTTACTTTTTGAAAACTATTTATATTATTTATGTGTTTTTATTCTACTAAAACATGTATTTATAAAATAAAATAACATATATTTGTCGGAATTTCGACTAAAAAATCAAAATTAATAATATGTGTGGATTTGTAGGAGCATTTGATTTAACGCAAGACCTGATCGGTCTACGTTCTCAGGTACTAAAAATGGCTAAACGCATTCGTCATCGTGGTCCGGACTGGTCAGGCATCTATTGTGGCGAAAAAGCAATATTAGTACACGAAAGACTTTCTATTGTTGATATTAAGTCGGGTGGTCAACCATTATACAATAAAGATAAGAATCTTGTATTAGCTGTAAACGGCGAGATATATAATCATCAAAATATACGTAATCGATTTAAAGGGAAATATGAATTTCAATCCAATTCGGATTGTGAGGTCTTATTAGCCTTATATCAAGAAAAAGGAGTAAATCTGTTTGATGAACTCAATGGAATTTACGCTTTTGCTCTTTACGATATCGAAAATAATTCATATCTGATTGGTCGTGATCATATGGGGATCATACCTTTATATATGGGCTATGACGATTTCGGACAGTTTTATGTCGCCAGCGAGCTAAAAGCCTTGGAAGGTATATGCCCTAATATTAAAGAATTTCCTGCTGGTTACTATTACGATAGCCGTGATGGAGAGCTTAAGCAGTGGTACAAACGCGATTGGATGGAGTATGATAATGTAAAGGACAATGACACAGATTTAGAAGTTCTAAGAAAAGGACTGGAAGATGCCGTTCATCGCCAATTAATGTCAGATGTTCCTTACGGAGTACTGCTTTCCGGAGGATTAGATTCTTCTATTATATCTGCTGTTGCCAAGAAATTTGCAGCCAGACGGATTGAAAACAACAATGAAACCGAAGCTTGGTGGCCGCAACTCCACTCATTTGCTATCGGCTTGAAAGGCGCCCCCGATTTAATTGCTGCCCAAAAAGTAGCAGACCATATAGGAACTGTACATCACGAAATACACTTCACCGTAGAAGAGGCTCTTGATGCCTTAAGTGATGTTATTTACCATATCGAAACCTATGACGTAACCACCGTTCGTGCATCGACTCCAATGTATTTACTTGCCCGTTTTATAAAATCGATGGGAGTGAAAATGGTATTATCGGGTGAAGGTTCAGACGAAATATTTGGAGGATATTTGTATTTTCACAAAGCTCCGAATGCAAAGGCATTACACGAAGAAACTGTTCGCAAGTTAGATAAACTACACCTGTACGATTGTCTTCGTGCCAACAAAACATTGGCAGCTTGGGGAGTCGAAGGTCGCGTTCCCTTCCTTGATAAAGAATTTATGGATATTGCCATGAGAATGAATCCACAAGACAAAATATGTGGAAACGGAAAGATGGAAAAATATGCTCTTCGCAAAGCTTTTGAAGGATATTTACCCGGAAGCGTAACATGGAGGCAAAAGGAACAATTCTCTGATGGAGTTGGCTATAATTGGATTGACACCCTGCGTGAAGTTGCAAGTAAAAAAGTAACTGACAAGCAAATGGAAAAAGCAGCAGAACGATTTCCGATTAATCCCCCTATGTCTAAAGAGGAATATTGGTATCGTACGATGTTCGAAGAACATTTTCCATCAGCATCAGCTGCCGGCACAGTTCCTTCTGTTCCGTCAGTGGCTTGTAGTAGCGCAGTTGCTTTAGAATGGGATGCTTCATTCAAGAATAGAATAGATCCATCGGGACGTGCTGTGAAAACAGTTCATACAGAAGCTTACGAAAATTAAGTTCTGAATATTCAAGTTATATAAAAGCAATATAGAAGTAATTTTATGTTGCTTTTTTCGTTTACATCCACACCTCCTTTACTTATATTATGACAACTTAATCAAGAAAAATCTATCAAGATGGTATTTTGATTTAAATTTCAAAAGAACCTTAAATCTATAGATTACATCAATCTTAAACAGATACAGAAATAAGCATTAATCGTATTCGTATTTCTATTATTTAAGGAAAAACCAGACAGTTATAATTAAAAATGGCAGCCTCCATATAGAATAGCGATTCACAGACCTACAATCCATCATATACTTAACAGATCACCATTTTATGATATTTGATAACATATACCTCACATATAACAAGTTAATAGTATTTTAAAAACCGACCACCAAAAATGTCTTTTTGAAACAAATAAAAAACAAAAAGTCTCAAAATGATATTTTTATTATAATAAACATAAAATTTACACATTAAATCTTGCGAGATTAAATAATTTATATCACTTTTGTAGTACAAAAAATATCAGACTAAAAAGTTGCTGTTTAAAAGGATGAAAAATTTGAAATTTACAAAGATGCATGGTGCCGGAAATGATTATATTTATGTCAATGGACTGGCTGAAAATATAGAAAATCCTTCTCAACTTGCAATAGATTTAAGCAACAGAAATTTCGGAATAGGATCAGATGGTCTTGTTCTTATATTGCCATCAGATATTTGCGATTTTAGAATGCAAATGTTTAATTCTGACGGCTCTGAAGCTGAAATGTGCGGAAACGCAACCCGATGTGTTGGTAAATATGTTTATGATAATAAACTGACCGATAGAAAAGAAATTACATTAGAAACTAAAGCCGGAACAAAATACATTACTTTACTTGATGGAGATTCTAAAGCTCGTAAAGTAACTGTAGACATGGGAGAACCTATTCTGGATCCAACCTTAATCCCCGTAAATATTGCTCAAAAGCCTGTTCTCGAATATCCATTAAATATCGATGGTGAAGAATGGAAAATTTCTTGTGTATCTATGGGAAATCCGCATGCAGTAGTTTTTACAGAAGGAATCGAAGATTTTAATTTACCTGTATTAGGTCCAAAGTTTGAAACCAACCCAATATTTCCCCGTAAAACAAATACCGAGTTTATAGAAGTTGTAGATCGCAACACTCTAAACATGCGTGTTTGGGAGCGTGGGGCAGGGGAAACTCTTGCCTGTGGAACAGGTGCTTGTGCTGCAGCTGTTGCAGCCATTTTAAATGGATATTGTGACAGAAAAATAAAAATACATCTATTAGGTGGAGATTTGGATATCGAATGGCGTGAAAGTAACAATCATGTCTACATGACAGGCGAAGCCGTAACTGTATTTGAAGGAACAATTTTATAAGGTCTCAGACCTTTTTATTGTTTTTAATTAAAAAATATACCAATAAAATAGTTAGTACAAATGGTATTAATAAACGAAAATTACACTAAACTACCGGGAAGTTATTTATTCTCGGAAATAGCTCGAAAAGTAAACGAATTTAAAGCAGCTAATCCAACAGCAGATGTTATACGCTTAGGTATTGGTGATGTAACCAAACCTCTTCCGAAAGCTTCTATCGAAGCTATGCATAAAGCAGTGGACGAAATGGCTTCTGCCGATACATTCAGAGGATACGGACCCGAACAAGGTTATGACTTTCTTGTAAATAAAATTGTTGAAAACGATTATAAAGCATATGGTTTAGACATTCAAACTGACGAGGTATTTGTCAGCGACGGTTCTAAAAGTGACACCGGAAACATAGGCGATATTTTAGGTACTGATAATATTGTAGCTATCACTGATCCTGTATATCCTGTATACATCGATACAAATGTTATGGCAGGTCGTGCAGGCGACTTAGGAACAGACGGTAAGTGGAATAAAATTGTCTATTTGCCTTGCACTGCCGAGAATAACTTTGTGCCCGAATTACCAAAAACTAAAGTTGATATTATCTATTTGTGTTATCCAAACAACCCGTCGGGAACTACGCTTACTAAAAGTGAATTGAAAGTTTGGGTTGATTATGCTTTGGCAAACAAAGCTTTAATTTTATTTGATTCAGCATACGAAGCATATATAACAGAAGACGATGTACCTCATAGTATTTATGAAATAGAAGGTGCTAAAAAAGTCGCTATCGAATTTCGAAGTTTCTCTAAAACAGCCGGATTTACAGGAACACGTTGTGCTTATACTGTTGTGCCTAAAGATTTAATGGCGTACACAAGTAAAGGTGATGAAGTTTCTTTAAATAAATTATGGAATCGTCGTCATACAACTAAATTTAATGGCGTACCTTACGTAATCCAACGTGCTGCCGAAGCATGCTATTCTCCTGAAGGAAAGAAACAAGTAAAAGAAACAATCGAATATTATCTGAATAATGCGAGAATAATCAGAGAAGGTCTTACCGAGCAAGGATTAAAAGTATACGGAGGCATAAATTCTCCTTACATTTGGGTGAAAACTCCAAATGGAATGTCTTCTTGGGAATTTTTCGATTATCTACTGAATGAACTGAATATTGTAGGGACACCCGGAGTAGGATTTGGACCCAGCGGAGAAGGATATCTGCGTCTGACCGCTTTTGGTACACTCGAAAATACAAAAGAAGCTGTTCTTCGATTAAAAAAAATAAAACTCTAAAATAACAAAACCCAATTAAACTAGCTTAATATGTCAAAGTTACGTTTTAAAGCTGTTGCTGCTGCCGCAAACAGAAAACCCATAGAGGTTGTGAAGCCTAAAGAAAAAACGTCAGCATACTTTGGAAACAAAGTTTTCAATCGTAAGACAATGATTCAATACTTGTCTAAAGCTACTTTCAAAGCTATAACTAAAGTTATTGATCAAGGAGAAGTTATAGACAGAGCAATAGCCGAGCATGTAGCTGCGGGTATGCGTATGTGGGCTTTAGAGAATGGAGCTACACATTATACTCACTGGTTTCATCCATTGACTGAC
The DNA here is from genome assembly GCF_011299555.1 of Dysgonomonas sp. HDW5A. NCBI lineage: Bacteria > Pseudomonadati > Bacteroidota > Bacteroidia > Bacteroidales > Dysgonomonadaceae > Dysgonomonas > Dysgonomonas sp. HDW5A. The sequence goes on from NZ_CP049857.1 coordinate 3,801,247, forward strand.
GGTACTGCCGAAAAACATGATGCTTTTGTAGAGCATGATGGAAATGGTGGTATGATTGAAGAATTTAGTGGAAAAATATTAGCTCAACAAGAGCCTGATGCATCGAGCTTCCCATCGGGAGGTCTTCGTAATACCTTCGAAGCCCGTGGATATTCGGCATGGGATCCATCTTCACCTGCATTTATCATTGGCGATACGCTATGTATCCCAACTATATTTATATCATATACAGGAGAGTCTCTTGACTATAAGACCCCTCTATTAAAATCTATATCAGCAGTAAGTAAAGCTGCGATGGAAGTATGTCATTACTTTGATCCTAAAGTTTCTAAAATATATTCCTTCTTAGGATGGGAACAAGAATACTTCCTTGTAGACGAAGATCTGTATGCTGCCCGTCCAGATTTAGCTTTAACTGGAAGAACTCTGATGAGTCACGAAAGTGCAAAGAATCAACAATTGGAAGATCATTATTTCGGATCAATCCCACAACGTGTATTGAAATTTATGGAAGACCTAGAATACCAATCATATGAATTGGGTATTCCCGTAAAAACACGCCACAATGAGGTTGCACCTAATCAATTTGAATTAGCTCCAATATACGAAGAATGTAATTTGGCGGTAGATCAAAACTTGTTGATTATGTCATTGATGGAAAAAATAGCACGTAATCACTCTTTCCGTGTTCTTCTTCACGAAAAACCATTCAAAGGAATCAATGGTTCGGGTAAACATAATAACTGGTCATTAGGTACAGATACAGGTGTTAATCTTCTTTCTCCGGGCAAGGATACTGAAGAAAACCTTCAATTCATTACATTCATTGTAAATATTTTAGCAGCAGTTCACAAAAATAATGCTCTTTTAAAAGCATCTATATCTTCGGCAACTAATGCTCACCGTTTAGGTGCAAATGAAGCTCCTCCCGCAATTATCTCTGTATTCTTAGGAACACAAGTAAGTGATATCCTTGATAAATTTGAGAGCAGCAGTGTAAAAGACGCAATTGTTGTTGACGATAAAAAAGGAGTAAGTCTGGGTGTTGGTCAAATCCCTGAAATATTGCTAGATAATACGGATCGTAACAGAACATCGCCTTTTGCATTTACAGGTAACCGTTTTGAGTTCAGAGCTGTAGGATCATCTGCAAACTGTGCTTCGGCAATGACTGCATTAAATGCTTCGGTAGCTGAACAATTGAGATTATTTAAAATCGAAGTAGACGCTCTTATCAATAAAGGTAAATCGAAAGAAGAAGCTTTATATGAGATCCTGAAAAAATACATCAAAGAATCGAGAGCTATCAGATTCAATGGTAATGGATACAGCGATGAGTGGAAAGTTGAAGCTAAAAAACGAGGTTTGGATTGCGAAACAAGTGTACCTGTTATCTATGACAGCTATACATCTAAGCAAAGTATCAAGACTTTTGCAAATATACTTTCTGAGGTAGAACTTCATGCACGTAATGAAGTGAAGTGGGAAACTTATGTGAAGAAAATTCAAATAGAATCGCGTGTTCTTGGAGATTTAGCTCTTAATCACATTATTCCTGTGGCAATTAAATATCAATCTATCCTGTTGGAAAATGTAGCGAACTTGCAAAAGATATTTACTGATCCTGCAAAATTCCAGGAGATGGCAGAAGAGCAAATCCGCTTAATCGAAAAGATTTCGGTTCATGTAAATGCAATCAATGCTAAAGTACATGGAATGATTGATGCTCGTAAAAAAGCAAACAACATAGAAAGCGAACGCGAAAAAGCTATTGAATATCATGATGTAGTAGCTCCATTCTTAGACGAAATCCGCTATCCGATTGATAAGCTTGAGCTTATTGTCGATAATGATATGTGGACTCTTCCTAAGTACAGAGAGTTATTATTTTTAAGATAATACTTCTTTAAGTTATATAAAAAGGCTATCTTAATAAATTAAGGTAGCCTTTCTTTTTCTCTATTCTTTGATTAACCAACACTGAAAAAATATGCTTACACACTGCGGAACAAAATCAATCGAATCCGAAAATCTAATTCTAAGACAATTTTCCTATAATGACAACAAAGATATGCTTGATTATTGGGTTAGTGATCCCAATATACAGTCGATGTATTCAGAACCTATATATACAAACGAAGAAGAAGTAAAAGAATTATTAGACAAATATATAACGTCGTATTCTCAAGACTCTTATTACAGATGGGCAATTATAGAAAAGTCAACTCAAATTTGTATCGGACAAATAGCCTTTTTTCTGGTAGACAGTAAAAATCATTTTGGAGAAATAGAATACTGCATAGGAAGTAAGTTTCACCGCAAAGGATATGCTTCCGAAGCTGTAAAAGCTATTCTAAAATATGGATTCGAAAAGATTAATTTTCACAAAATACAAGTTTGCCACAAAGAGAATAACATAGCATCACAAGGGGTAATCAAAAAAGCAGGCTTCAAATACGAAGGTACACTTAGAGATTACTTTTATATGGATGGTAAGTACGTCAGTCGATTATATTATTCTCTTTTAAAAAGTGAATGGTGAAATTAAAATGGAACAACATCGTTTCCTGACATCGGAGGAAAGCTCTCTGCGGAAGGAGTTGCACTCATTTTCGATATGAATTGTGCTCCGTCTGCATTGTATTCGTCTTCCACATTTTGGAAACGGGCAAACTCACTTTTGAATCGAAGTAAAACATCAGCCGTAGCACCATTACGGTGTTTTGCTATAATAATTTCGGCAAGCCCGATTAATGAATTTCCTTTTTCATCTTCCAGTATCTTATAATATTCAGGACGGTGTATAAAACATACCATATCCGCATCCTGCTCAATAGCTCCCGACTCACGAAGGTCGGATAACTGTGGTCGCTTTCCTTCTATACCTGTACGGCCTTCAACTCCACGATTTAGCTGCGAAAGAGCTATAATAGGAATATTCAACTCCTTAGCCAAACCTTTAAGCGAACGTGAAATCATACTCACCTCCTGCTCACGGCTACCATAAGCCATACCACTAGCATTCATCAACTGCAAATAGTCAATAATAAGCATTTTAACCCCATGCTCACGAACTAGTCGGCGTGCTTTGGTTCTTAATTCGAATACCGACAAACTGGGGGTATCATCAATGAATAGGGGAGCATCGTATAATTCTTTTATCTTGAAGTCTAGTTGTTCCCATTCATAAGGAGCTAGCTGGCCATTCTTTATTTTTTCACCGGGAATTTCGCAGGTATTTACAATCAAACGATTCACCAACTGAACATTTGACATCTCTAGAGAGAATAATGCTACAGGATAGTTATAGGTCACTGACATATTTTTTGCCATCGACAAAACGAATGCAGTCTTACCCATCGCAGGACGAGCCGCTATAATAATCAAGTCGGAGTTTTGCCAACCTGATGTAATCTTATCTAAATTATTAAAGCCTGTTTGTAATCCACTTAACCCCTCAGGACGATTAGCCGCTATTTCCAGTAACTGAAGAGCTTCCTTTATAACAGGGTTAATTTGTTGTACATCTTTTTTCACATTGCCTTGAGACATTTCGAACAACTTACTCTCGGCTTCCTGCATTAAGTCATCTACATCAAATGTTTCATCAAAAGCCTTATTCGTTATTTCCGAAGAGAAACCGATCAATTCGCGGGCAAGGTATTTTTGAGCTATAATACGGGCATGGAATTCAATATGTGCAGCAGATGCTACTTTTTCGGTTAGTTGAGCAATATATACAGGACCACCAACAGCATCTAACTCTCCCGTTTTCTTTAATTCTTCAACAACAGTCAACATATCTACGGGAGCCTGCTTTGATATCAGACTCACAATTGCACGATATACAATCTGGTGTATAGTGTCATAGAAACTATCAGGTTTTAAAATATCACTTACTAAAGAATATGCATCTTTTTCGAGCATAAGCGCACCTAAAACAGCTTCTTCTAACTCTCTCGCCTGTGGCTGAATACGTCCGATCTCCGGACTTTGCATTGTATTATCTTTGGATCGGCCTCCTTTACGCTGCTGACCTTTCTTATTGTTATCCATAATGAGTTTTACCTAAGGTCTCAGACCTCTTTATTAATAGGGGAAGTACAACACTAATAGAATTGTTATACCGTAAACATATATCAGTAAATATTATCTGTTATCAAAGATACTTTAGATACATTAAATTTGCTCGTATAAAAAGAGAAAGTTATCAACACCAATTGTCAATAACTTTCTGTATGTTTTTTATAATTTCAGCTAAATATCAAAATAATAAGTATATAATTTTTAAGGATTATATTTAGATTGCTTTAAAATAGTCTGCATATTCACCTCTGTTATTATTTCATCAAAAGAAGCTCCGGTGTTTTCGGCATATGCTTTGACTATCTGCCAACCTATCCAAGCACCTAATCTTCCTGGTGAGTCAATCGAAATTGTAGCTGTATAAGGAGCATCATCCATATACTTTAATATGGTCAAATAATCTGTACTAAAAAGATAATTCTGGTTAATTGTTGTTTTCCAGATTTCTTTCTCTTTACCTTTACACCATTCCAATTGTAGTGGTGTATAACCTATTAAGTCAGCTTCGCTCCAATTAGGTAAAAGTATTTGGAGGGCATAAAGAGTTTTACCTTCGTTTATCATTTCAGATAATAAATCCTTACGTTTGTTGGATTTTGGTATTTCATTTATAACCCAAGCTTTGAGATAATCACGAGTAATCTTTTCGGGTTTCATCTGCTGACGCTGATACTCTTCAAAGAAATCTTTATAACCCGAATAATTACTTCCTAAGTACTTATCGATAGATATGGAGATAAAATCACTTAACACTATCGTATTAGCCTTAAAACCTGAAACATGCATACCTAATTTAGGTAATCGCTTTCCGTTCCAGTTTTTTTGAATTAGTTGATCTGCAATAGATAATTCTTGTTCATAAGGTTGTACAACCTTGAATGTATCCAAAGCATCCTTGTAAATTTGAGCTAACATCGGATTTGAAAAATAATCTCTTATCTCAGAAAAATAAGATGCATCATGGATATTCGAATTATTTATAGCTACAGTACCGAAAGCCTCTAAAAAATTCCCATATGATACAATCAAAGAGTCCTGTTTTTGAGAAGACGGACTCAATAAATATGCATACAAATCCTTATCAAAACGCTTAATATTGACTAAATCGCTCTGATTTTGTACAAATGCAACGTCATCCCTCTGTTTACTATTGCCGGTGCAACTATACAATGATGATAATGAAATGAAGAAGAGGTATAAAGTAATGACATATCTCATATATATTTAATAATCAGTGTAAAATTACTATGCGAGGCAAAGTTAAATATTTTTTTTAATTAAAGATGATACTTTATATAAAAAAAGGTCTCTTTGACACTTACTAAGAAATAGCCTGATAAGTAGTCTATTATATTAAAACGAACTACCCAGAAGGCTATTTTAGTATTTGAAAAACAGAAATAAACCTATACATTTGTATAACTATTTCATTAAAGATAATAACTATTATGATCAATATATTAGGCATAGAATCATCGTGTGATGATACTGCCGCTGCTGTAATACAAGACGGGGTTTTACTCTCAAATATCATATCAAGCCAAAAGGTACACGAAAGTTATGGAGGGGTTGTTCCCGAATTAGCTTCACGAGCTCATCAACAAAATATTATTCCGGTAGTAGATGAAGCTTTAAAAAAAGCAGGCATATCCAGAGAAGAATTAACTGCAATTGCTTTTACCCGTGGTCCCGGGCTTATGGGCTCTCTATTGGTAGGCACATCTTTTGCCAAAGGTTTATCTACAGCTTTAAATATACCTATGATTGATGTAAATCATTTACAGGCACATGTTTTAGCTCATTTTATAAAAGAAGATAAAGAGGATGATAATCAGCCTTCTTTTCCATTTTTATGTCTACTGGTTTCAGGTGGAAACTCACAGATTATCGTTGTCAAGTCTCACAAAGAAATGGAGATTATCGGACAAACTATTGATGATGCTGCCGGAGAAGCTTTTGATAAATGTGCAAAAGTAATGGGACTAGGTTATCCTGGAGGCCCCATTGTTAACAAGCTGGCTAACCTAGGTAATCCAGATAGATTTAAATTTAACAAACCTCATATACAGGGGTATGATTATAGTTTTAGCGGATTAAAAACCTCTTTCTTATACTTTCTTAGAGATGAACTGAAAAATGATCCTGACTTTATAGAAAAGAACAAAGAGGACTTATGTGCATCACTGCAAAAAACAATTATTGATATTTTAATGGATAAACTGCGTAAAGCCGCAAAAGATTTAAACATTAAAGAAGTGGCAGTAGCCGGTGGAGTTTCGGCAAACTCAGGATTAAGGGACGCTTTTGAAGATCACGCTCAACGTTTGGGGTGGAAAATTCATATACCTAAATTCTGCTATACAACCGACAATGCTGCTATGGTAGCTATATCGGGTCATTACAAGTATTTAGATAATGAATTTTGTCCTATGGATGCTGCTCCATTTGCAAGGGTAACCGTTTAAAAAACAGATTATGTTTATAGTTATTCTAACCTATAAAGTACCTCTTGAAGAAATTGAGGCTCATTTAGAAAATCATATTACCTATTTAAAAGAGCAATATAAAGCAGGTAACTTTTTAGCTTCAGGAAGAAAAGTTCCCCGATCGGGAGGGGTTATATTAGCTAAAACTGCCGAGAAATCGGAACTCGAATTAATATTACAGCAAGATCCTTTTAAACAGAATAATCTTGCTGACTATGAACTCATAGAGTTTTCGCCCTCTATGACCTGTAAGGAATTAGACTTTTTAATTGAACACTAACACTGAAAAATTATTTATGAGCGACAAGGAATTTGACGAAATTCATGATTACGATTATAATAAAGGCTTTGAAGAATCGGATATTACCAGAAGTGAAATAACTATTGATGATCATCAATCTGATATTTCGTGTCCAAGTGAGCCTGAAACAACGAGTCGATCGATGTTCTCCAATCAAAACGAAAATACTAGTTCTAGTGTATTCGATAATGAAGCTACAATGAACATGATTCAAGAAAATGTAGTGAATAGTATTGATATTGAAGAACTAAGGGAACAGCAAAATTTCCCGTTAGGGTTGATAGGAGGTGTCGTAGCTTCGTTTTTATGTATATTTATTTGGACATTAATTACGGTGTTAACCAAATACCAAATAACCTACATGGCAATAGGAGTCGGGTTTGCAGTCGGATTTTCTATTCAAAAACTAGGAAAAGGAATTACTCCAGTTTATGGCATTCTGGGAGCAGTACTGGCTTTATTGACTTGCTTTGTTGGTAATTTCCTAAGCTCAGTTTGTCTAATAGCAGATGAATTGAATTATAGTTATAGTGAAATGTTTTCGAGTCTCGATGTAGATACTTCAATCCTTATTGTAAAAGAAACTTTTCAGTTTATGGATATTGTATTTTATGGTATTGCAATATATACCGGATATCTATGTTCTGTAAAGAGTGAGTCTTAATAAATACCAAGCTCCCATTAATAAAGTACACCAATTATATATGATATATTACACCATCCTATTATTTGTTATTCTTGATTTTATCTGGACTCAATATCTGGCATATCGAAATAGAAAGCGAATGAGTCCAAACATTCCTGAGCAATTGATAGGAATATATGATCAAGAGAAATACGAAAAACAACAAGCATATCAAAAAGAAAATAGCCGGATGGGATTATTTTCGGGATTCATATCGTTTATAATAATTCTTCTGATTCTTATATTTCAAGGATTTGGATGGTTAGACCAATATGTAAGAGCATACACTGACAATATGATTTTTGTATCCCTTATTTTTATTGGTATCCTATATCTTGGAAATGAGATTGTTTCACTTCCTTTTTCTCTTTATGATACTTTTGTTATTGAGAAAAAGTATGGATTCAATAAATCCACTCCTAAATTATTTTGGATGGATCAACTCAAAAGCCTAGTTCTTTCTATACTTTTAGGAGGCGTAATATTATCTTTATTGATTTGGTTTTACAGTAGTTTAGAAAATTATGCCTGGTTATATGCTTGGGGACTTGTAACAGCATTTACTTTATTTATAACTTTCTTTTATTCCAATATTATTGTACCTCTCTTCAATAAACAAACTCCATTGGAAGCTGGAGAATTGCGGAATGCTATTGAAGAATTTTCAAACAAAGCAGGCTTTAAACTTACAAATATCTATGTCATGGATGCATCGAAACGATCAACCAAAGCCAATGCTTACTTCACGGGGTTAGGTAGTAAAAAACGAATTGTACTATTCGATACCCTGATAAATGATCTTTCTACAAACGAAATTGTTGCTGTATTGGCACACGAAATAGGCCACTACAAGAAAAAGCATATTATTCAGCATCTTATAACTTCTATCTTATATACAGGTGCTTTACTTTTTATACTTTCATTCTTTTTAAGCAGTACTGATCTGGCTTTAGCATTAGGAAGTAATATTCCGTCATTTCATTTAGGAATTATAGCCTTCTCGATTTTATTTACACCTATATCTATAATATTGGGATTGTTGATGAATATATCGAGCCGAAAGAATGAATATGAAGCCGATGCTTATGCTGCCGGTTTTGGTTTAGGAGATTCTTTAATCAGCGGTCTGAAAAAACTGTCGGTAGAAGCTCTTAGCAATCTGAATCCCGATCCTTGGAATGTATTCATTTACTATTCACACCCCACACTTTTGCAACGTATCGAACGACTAAAATTATATCTAAACTAATTTATAATGAAATTCACTTTATTACTTTTATGTGTAGCTCTTTCCTTTGGGCACACATATTCGCAACCCAAGTATAAAAACCCCAAACTAAGTGCTGAAGAACGGACTCAGGATCTGGTTAGCCGAATGACTTTGGAAGAAAAAGTAGGTCAACTTCTCTGTCCTTTAGGATGGGAAATGTATGAAAAACAAGGCAGCAAAGTTACTCAATCAAAAAAATTTGAAGATATTGTCAAAGAAAGACAGATTGGTATGCTATGGGCAACTTTCAGAGCAGACCCCTGGACTCAAAAAACATTGGAAAATGGATTAAATCCAACACAGGCAGCCGAAGCAGGAAATGCGCTTCAACGATATATTATAAATAATACCCGCTTAGGAATTCCTATTTTCTTGGCTGAAGAATGTCCTCATGGACACATGGCTATCGGAACAACTGTTTTTCCGACAGCAATAGGTCAAGCAGCAACTTGGAATCCTGAACTTTTAACCAAAATGAGTTCTACGATTGCACAGGAAGCTCGTTTACAAGGTTCTCATATCGGATATGGTCCTGTATTGGATTTAGCCAGAGAACCTCGCTGGTCTCGTACCGAAGAAACTTATGGTGAAGACCCCGTCTTAATAGCTCATATGGGCGAAGCATTTGTAAAAGGTTTCGGAAGCGGTGATTTAACGAAAGAAAACAGCCTTATATCAACACTTAAACACTTTGTTGCTTACGGTGTACCAGAAGGCGGACATAATGGAAATCCCAATAGTGTTGGAATGAGGGATCTCAAGGAAAATTACTTACCTCCTTTCCAAGCAGCAGTAAAAGCAGGTGCATTGTCTGTAATGACAGCCTATAATTCTGTAGATGGGATTCCTTGTACCTCTTACGAATATTTATTAAAAGATGTACTTCGTAAAGACTGGGGATTTAAAGGATTCACCGTTTCCGATCTAGGTAGTATCGAAGGTCTCAAAGGTAGTCACCATGTTGTAGAAACTATCCAAGATGCAGCTATATTATCTGCAAATGCCGGATTGGATGTTGATTTGGGAGGAAACGCTTTCTTCCTATTGATTGATGCAGTAAAAAATAATAAGATAAAAGAATCTGTTATTAATGATGCTGTAAGCCATGTTCTTAGATTAAAATTCGAAATGGGTCTTTTTGAAAATCCTTATGTGGATGTGAAAAAAGCTGCCGGAAATGTAAGAAATCAAGAGCATATCAACTTAGCTCGTAAAGTAGCACAGGAATCGGTTACCCTTCTAAAGAATGAGAGCAATATTTTACCACTAAACAAGAACCTCAAAAAAGTAGCTGTTATTGGACCTAATGCCGATAATATCTACAATCAATTGGGGGATTATACAGCTCCTCAGGAGAGAAATAATATAAAGACTGTATTAGACGGAATAAAATCGAAACTGAACGCTACTCAAATAGAGTATGTAAAAGGAACTGCAATCAGAGATACTACTAATTTAGAGATTGAACTAGCTGTTGCTGCTGCAAAACGAGCTGATGTTGCCATAGTTGTTGTTGGTGGATCGAGTGCCCGCGACTTTAAAACAAAGTATATTGATACAGGAGCTGCGGTTGCCTCAAAAGACAACATCAGTGATATGGAGAGTGGAGAAGGTTACGACAGAGCTTCACTGGATTTGATGGGAAAACAACTCGATTTATTAAAAGCCGTAAAAGCCACCGGAACACCAATCATTGTAGTCTACATTGAAGGTCGCCCCTTAAATATGAATTGGGCTAATGAAAATGCCAATGCACTTCTTACAGCGTGGTATCCGGGACAAGAGGGAGGAAATGCCATCGCTGATATTCTCTTTGGAGACTATAATCCGGCTGGTCGCCTGCCTATTTCTGTGCCACGTTCAGTAGGTCAACTTCCGGTATATTATAACAAAAAGAATCCCAAAGGACACGATTATGTAGAAATGTCGGAAGCTCCGCTTTATCCTTTTGGATTTGGTTTAAGTTATACTTCTTTTGAATATAGTAATCTGGATATACGCAAAGTAAATAATACGAGTTATGTTGCTGAATTTACAGTAACAAATTCAGGTAATTTTGACGGTGATGAAGTCGCTCAATTATATATAAGAGATGAAGTCGCATCCACTGTTCGCCCCGTAAAACAATTGAAACATTTTGCACGTATTAATTTGAAAAAAGGCGAAAGTAAAAAAGTGTCTTTCGAACTTTCTGAAAATGATTTCACAATCATCGATCAGCAAATGAACCGAATTGTTGAACCCGGAAAATTCACAATAATGATAGGTTCTTCATCCGAGGATATAAAATTAAAAGACATAATAAATATCGAAAATATTTAAACGATTTAATAAATCATTATTGATAAGCTCCGTAAGTAAATTATTTACGGAGCTTTTTTATTAACTTTATACTTATATCCATCTATAAAATACCCATGAAAAATCTAACATTTGTTTTAGCACCCGACTCATTCAAAGGTTCAATGACAGCACAAGAAGTATGCGATGCTATGGAAAGAGGCATCAGAAAAGTCCTTCCCGAAGCTACTTGCATCAAAATTCCAATGGCAGATGGGGGAGAAGGCACTGTTCAATCCTTAGTAGATGCAACAAAAGGGAAGGTTTACGAACTGGAAGTAATGGGACCATTAACATCTCTGGTTTTAGCTCAATACGGAATATTAGGAGACGAAAAAACAGCTGTTATCGAAATGGCTTCGGCAAGTGGCATACAATACATAAATGAAAAGACCCGAAACCCATTAATAACTACAACTTATGGAACAGGTCAATTAATAAAAGAATGCTTAAACAAAGGTGTTTCTAAAATTATTCTGGGTATTGGAGGTAGTGCAACTAATGATGGAGGAGCAGGTCTTGCTCAAGCATTAGGGGTGCGTTTTTCAGATAAACACAATGATGAGTTACCGTTCGGTGGAGCTGCTCTATCTCAATTAGAGAAAATTGATTTATCAAACTTAGATGCTCGTTTATGTAATGTTGAAATTGAAGTTGCCTGTGATGTAACTAACCCTTTATGTGGAGAAACAGGAGCTTCGAAAGTATTTGGTCCTCAAAAAGGAGCAACACCCGATATGGTATATATTTTAGATAAAGCACTTTGTCGTTATGCTGAGATAATAAAATGTCAGCTAGGTAAAGACATATCAAATATTCCAGGAGCAGGGGCGGCAGGAGGAATGGGTGCCGGTCTTCTAGCATTTACAAATGCGAGATTAGAACGGGGAGTAAATATCGTGATCAATTATACCAATCTGAGAGAAATTATCAAAAAAGCAGATTTTGTATTCACGGGAGAAGGAGGCATTGATTTCCAGACACAATACGGAAAAACACCTTATGGAGTTGCTCAAGTCGCTAAATCAGAAAACAAAAAAATAATTGCTATTGCCGGTTATATAGGCAAAGGTATTGATCAGTTATATGATTGTGGATTTGATGCAATTCTAGGAATTTTGCCACAAGCTACATCTTTGGAAGAAGCTCTATTAAAAGGTAAAGAAAATGTGGAGCGAACTATTGAAAATGTAGTCCGCATACTTCTTTTGAGATAAAAATCTATTGCGGCTTATTAGTAATAGCAAATATTCAATAATACATTCTAAAACCACAGCCATTTATTGTATTTAAACTTACCAAAGCAATAAATAGTTTTGCGAACTCAATACTATTATCCAATAAAAAATATATCCTCAAAATGTTTGAATATACAATATTATGTATAAATTTGCATCATAAATGTATATTTATTCAAAATGGGAAAGAAAAACCGACATACCACCATCAAAGAAATTATATTATCTGAAGATATAACCAACCAGGATATGCTTCTGAATGCTTTGATAAATAAGGGGTTTGATGTGACACAAGCAACACTTTCCCGTGACATTAAAGAACTGAAAATAATAAAAGCACCAACATCAAGGGGGAGCTATGCTTATCAATTGGCTGATGCAGTTGTAAATTCTCAAGACAATATAATGCCTTTGTCATCTTTTGGATTTTTGAGCATCGAATTTTCAGGACAATTGGCTGTTATCAAAACACGCCCCGGATATGCTATGGCAATTGCAGGGGAAATAGACTCGAAAGCTAACCAAACAATAATAGGAACTGTAGCAGGAGACGATACCATTTTATTAATACCCAAAGATAATATCAGTAGGGAAGAGGTATTGGCATCGCTTTCCTCGTTTATTCCAAATATGAAATGATCAACAATATTTTATCGACAGATAAAAAATGAAAGAAGAATTAGAACCAAAAATAACTATCGAAATAGCCAATGATAAACATATTCAATATGTTCAGACTATATTAGATACAATTGAAGCTGCAGCCAAAGTGCGTGGTACAGGTATAGCCAAAAGGTCGCCCGAATATGTCGAGCTTAAAATGAAAGAAGGCAAATCGATTATCGCACTTGCCGGAGACGAATTTGCCGGTTTTTGTTATATCGAAACCTGGGGTAATAAACAGTTTGTCGCCAACTCAGGATTAATTGTTGTCGACAAATTCAGAGGACATGGCTTAGCTAAACGCATAAAGCAAATGGCTTTTGCTTTATGTCGTCATAGATTTCCTGATGCTAAAGTTTTTGGCTTAACATCCGGTGCAGCTGTTATGAAAATTAATACCGATTTGGGTTATGTTCCTGTAACTTTCGCTCAATTGACGGATGATGAAGCTTTCTGGAGAGGTTGTCAAGGATGTGTGAATTATGACGTACTTACTCGTACCGACCGCAAATATTGTATTTGTACAGCCATGCTTTATGATCCTAAAACTCATGAGGACAAACCCGAAATTAAAGATTTACTGAAAAAATTAAAAGATACTGACAAATGAAAAAGAAAGTCGTTTTAGCTTTTAGTGGAGGATTAGATACTTCATTTTGTGCCAAATACTTATCGGAAGAAAAAGGATACGAAGTATATACAGCCATAGCTAATACCGGAGGCTTTTCGCCGGACGAACTAAAGATAGTTGAAGAAAAAGCCTATAGATTAGGTGCAGTAAAACATGTAACACTGGATGTAACGCAAGAATATTACGATAAAAGCATCAAGTACATGGTTTTTGGAAATGTTCTGAGAAACGGAACTTATCCTATTTCAGTAAGTTCAGAACGTATATTTCAAGCAATAGCTATTATTAATTATGCGAAAGAAATAGGTGCTGATGCTGTTGCACATGGTAGTACAGGTGCAGGTAACGATCAAGTACGTTTCGATTTGACTTTCGATGTATTAGCACCCGAAATAGAAATCATAACTCCAACACGTGATATGATTCTTACCCGTGAGTATGAGATTGATTATCTTAAAAAACACGGTTATGAAGCAGATTTCACTAAAATGGAATACTCTATAAATAAAGGTCTCTGGGGAACAAGTATTGGTGGAAAAGAGACTTTGAAGTCAAACCAAACTTTACCAGAAGAAGCTTATCCTTCTCAATTGACAAAGAAAGAATCGGAAATTCTTACAATAGATTTTGAACAAGGGGAAATTACAGGCGTAAACGGAACAAAATACACCAATAAAATTGAGGCAATCAATAAAATCGAAGAAATAGCTTCGGCTTTTGCCATCGGTCGCGATATGCATATTGGTGATACAATTATAGGAATAAAAGGACGTGTAGGCTTTGAAGCTGCTGCTCCTTTGGTAATTATCAATGCACATAAAATGCTCGAAAAGCATACTCTAACCAAATGGCAACAATATTGGAAAGAGCAATTAGGTAACTGGTATGGAATGTTTCTACATGAAGCACAATATCTTGAACCTGTAATGCGTGACATTGAGGCTTTTTTAACCAGCTCTCAGGAAAATGTAACAGGTACAGTAACTATAAAATTGATGCCTTATCATTATGTTTTAGTGGGTGTTGACAGTGAATTCGATTTAATGAAGGCTGACTTTGGAGAATATGGAGAAATAAATAAAGCTTGGACTTCTGATGATGCGAAAGGCTTTACTAAAATTTACTCTATCCCGACAAAAGTATTTCACAGTGTTCAAAAGAAAAACGGAAAGTAATTTACTTACTCACTTTTCTATATAAGATAGAATATAACTAAATAGGCTGTGATGTATAAGAAAGTATCTAAAAATGAGGCTGCTCATTATATTTGGGGCGATAGATGCGATAGTTGGGTGTTAGTAGATAAGGACACTCTATCTGTTAAACTAGAAAGTATGCCTCCAAATACTAGAGAAAATGCTCATTATCATGCAAAGGCTTCGCAGTTTTTCTATCTACTTAAAGGAGAAGCATTGTTTCATATAAATGACGGTGAATCTGTTACAGTATTGGCTCAGGAAGGATTACTAATACCTCCTCACACAATACATTTTATAGAGAATAAAAGTAATGAAGCTATTGACTTTTTAGTTATTTCTCAGCCTACAACAAATAATGATCGGTTTTTAGCTGATTAAAGAAGAATAAAGCACATAGAAAAAATGATAAAAGCAGGAATAATAGGAGGTGCAGGATATACAGCCGGAGAACTGATTCGTTTATTGATTAACCACCCTCAAGTAGAATTGGTTTTTGTAAATAGCACCAGCAATGCAGGCAATAAACTGACCGATGTTCATGGAGGATTATTAGGTGAAACAGAAATGACTTTTACCGATCAACTTCCTTATAACGAAATTGATGTGTTATTTTTCTGTACTGCACATGGTGATACGAAAAAATTCTTAGACTCAAATAATGTTCCAGAGAATCTCAAAATAATAGACCTTTCAACCGATTATCGTAAAGAATCACCTGAGCACGAATTTGTATACGGTCTACCTGAATTAAATAGGGAAAGAATAAAAAAAGCAAAACGAATTGCCAATCCAGGGTGCTTTGCCACTGCCATACAGTTAGCTTTACTACCTTTAGCAAAAGCTCAATTATTGAATACCGAAGTTCATGTGAATGCAATTACGGGATCGACAGGGGCAGGTGTAAAGCCTTCGGCAACCTCACATTTCAGTTGGAGAGAGAATAATATTTCGGTGTATAAAGCATTCGAACATCAGCACTTAGGCGAAATTCGTCAATCATTGAATCAACTTCAAAACAGTTTCTCTGAAGATATTAACTTCATACCTGTTAGGGGTAATTTTACCCGTGGAATATTTGCGAGTATCTATCTCAATTTTGCAGGGACTGAAGAAGATGCAGTTAAATTATACAAAGACTTTTATAAGGATAGTCCTTTTGTAATTATTACAGACAAGAATCCTGATTTAAAACAAGTTATCAATACCAATAAGTGTGTGCTATATGTAGAAAAGCATGGTAATAAACTGCTTATTCTTTCTTGTATCGACAATTTGGTGAAAGGAGCTTCGGGACAAGCTGTTCATAATCTAAATCTTATTTTTGGTTTGGATGAAACAGAGGGATTAAAACTGAAAGCAACAGGATTTTAAGGTTTCAAATCAATATATTTTCCACTAAATTAAACAACAAAAAATATTTAGTGATATATTTGAGATTAATAAGACCTTAAATTTATTAATTTAAAAGTTACGCCTATGTCTTTCCAGATAGACGATCAGACCAAAAAAGACCTTGATATTTTTGGTACATATAAAAGTGGAAAATCTGTATTCGACTTATTCGATCTTACCACATGTAAAGGTGGACAAGACAAATTATATAAGTTCTTGTCAGAACCAATGACAGATCTTGAAAAGATAAAAGAACGAAAAGATGCAGTCTTATTTTTCAGGAATCATGTAACATCAAGACTGAATATCGATAAAGATTCTTTGGATTATGCTGTTTACTATCTGAAAGATCGAAATTCATCCGTTAGGCGTGCCTCCAAAGTGTGGTCGGCAGAGAGAAGTATCATGAATAAATTGAACCCATCTCAAAGCTATCATGTTGTAGAAAACGGGGTTAACTCGTTGGTTAATATTCTTAAGACGCTCTATGCTTTTTCATCGAACTTATCAAAGGAAGTGGAGGATAGTAACTTTCCCTTGCTACTAAAAAAAGATAATGACAAAGTACTTGAAATATTCACTATAGAAGAGTTTCAAAATGCTCTTAAAGTAAAAAGTCTCAAGCCTTACGATGTGGATGTATATGATTCTATTTTCAGATATTACCAAAGTCGTAATATTCAGTTTTTGATTAATCTCATCTACGAATATGACGCCTTACAAGCTATAGCCAATGCTGCCGATAAATATAACCTTGCTTATCCTGAGGTTTTACCCAGATCGGCAAACTGCCTTGATGCAGAAGGGCTTTTTCATCCTTTTGTCGAAAATGCTGTAGCGAATAATGTGAGTTTCGGAGGAGATTCAAACCTTCTGTTTATTACCGGACCTAATATGGCAGGGAAATCTACTTTTCTTAAAGCTTTGGGAGTTTCTGCTTATTTGGCTCATGCCGGATTTCCGGTACCTGCCAAAAGAATGAAAATAAGTCTAATATCGGGATTATGTACTACGATCAATATATCTGATGATATACAATCGGGATACAGCCATTTTTATGCCGAAGTTTTAAGGGTAAAATATGTAGCAGCACAATTAAAGGAAAATAATAATCTGCTCGTAATCTTTGATGAATTGTTCAGAGGAACAAATGTAAAAGATGCTTACGACGGAACTTTAGCTATAGTATCAGCTTTTGCACGTATTAAGAGTTCATTCTTTGTTATATCGACACATATAATTGAGGCTGCCGAAAGCTTAAGTGCAAATGAGAATATAAGTTTCCGAAGTTTCGAAATACGCGAAGTTGACGGACATCCGACATATACTTATAAGCTGAAAGAGGGTATATCGACCGATAGATTAGGCATGTATATAATACGCAAAGAGAGGGTAGTGGAGATGATAAATGAAGTACTGACTACCAACCCCGAAGATATAAATATAGAAAATAATAAATAGGTCGTTTTTAGACCTTAAATATAAAATATAAGATGAAACTATTCGATGTATTTCCATTATTCGATCTCAATATAGTAAAAGGGAATGGATGTTATGTATATGATGAAAAGGGTAATGAATATTTAGACCTTTATGGCGGACATGCTGTAATTTCGGTAGGACATACTCATCCATATTATGTGGAAAAAGTTACAGACCAACTGAATAAGTTAGGTTTTTATTCAAACTCGGTTATCAATGAATTGCAACAAGAAGTTGCTCAAAAATTAGGAGAACAATGCGGCTATCCCGATTATTTTCTTTTCCTAATTAATTCAGGTGCCGAAGCAAATGAAAATGCAATAAAACTGGCATCTTTTCATAATGGAAGAAAGAAAGTTTTAGCATTCAAGAAAGCATTTCACGGACGTACATCTGTAACTGTTGCTACAACTGATATTCCGGCATACTCTGCTCCAGTGAATGAAAGTTCAAATGTTGTATTCGCTCCATTCAATGATATCGAATTTATCAAAAAGGAACTGGCTACAAAGGAATATTGCTCTGTTATCATAGAAGGTATTCAAGGAGTTGCAGGTATCCATATTCCTGATGACAGTTTTCTGAAAGAGCTTCGTGAGGTTTGTACCGAAACAGGAACCATCCTTATTCTGGACGAAATCCAATCGGGTTACGGACGTAGTGGAAAATTCTTTGCACATCAGTACGCAGGTATTGAAGCCGATATTATCACAGTAGCAAAAGGTATCGGTAATGGTTTCCCGATGGCAGGTGTTTTAATAAATCCTATGTTCAAAGCTGTTTATGGTCAATTGGGTACTACATTTGGCGGTAATCATTTGGCTTGTGCTGCTGCGATTGCAGTATTGGACATAATGAAAAAAGAAAATCTAGTTGAGAATGCGTTGAATATAGGAGAATATTTAATTACTGAACTAAAGAAACTATCGGGAATAAAAGAAGTACGTGGACGTGGTCTTATTATAGGTATCGAAATGAACGAGCCTATTAAAGAAAAAAGATCAAAACTCCTGTTCGAAGATAAGATCTTTACTGGATCAACCGGAACTCATGTATTTCGACTCTTACCCCCCTTGTGCTTAACTAAAGAGCAAGCCGATGTATTTCTGACTAAATTTAAGCAGATATTATAATTCTATATAAAAAGCACCTATTTTAGCGGTGCTTTTTTATTGCCTGAAAAATAAAATTAAACAACCAGATACTATACCATGACATCTTCGAGTAAAATAGTTCTTCGTATAGATGAAAAGCCCAAATTTCATCAGTGGATATTACTAAGTATTCAACACTTGTTTGCCATGTTCGGAGCAACAGTACTAGTTCCTGCTCTAACAGGAATGAGTCCTGCCGTAGCTCTCGTTTCAAGCGGCTTAGGAACATTGGCTTTTATAGCGATAACCCGCGGAAAAGTTCCTTCTTATCTGGGATCGTCTTTTGCTTTCATAAACCCACTTATTGCTGTAAAAGCTTTTGATGGATTTGCAGGTATAATGGTAGGCAGTTTTATGGTTGGGATCATTTATGCCATTGTTGCCTTGATTATTGCCAAAACGGGAATCAAATGGTTAATGAAATTATTACCTCCCATTGTTGTCGGACCTGTTATTATGGTGATCGGACTAGGCTTATCAACTGTAGCAGTGGGCATGGTTACCAATCATGGTGGAGGATATGATATAGATTATGTTCTGGTAGGACTTGTAACTTTAGTTATCACTATTATATTTGCTATTTACACCAAAGGATTTTTGAGCGTAGTTCCTGTTCTTATGGGTATTATCGGAGGATATATCTTTGCTGTCTTCATGGGAATAGTTGATTTTCAAAGGGTAATAGAAGCAAACTGGTTTGAAGTGCCTCCTTTCGAAATTCCGTTTGTAAATTTCACTCCTCACTTCACTTGGAAAGTATTCTTGTTAATGGTTCCCGTGGTTATCGTACCCATTGCTGAACACATAGGACATCAATTAGTATTGAGTAAGGTAGTCGGAAAAGATTTATTGGAAGATCCGGGATTGCATAAATCTCTATTTGGTGACTCTGTAGCATCTATAATTGCTTCCTGTATCGGAGGACCTCCCGTTACTACTTATGGTGAAAATATTGGTGTACTGGCTATTACCAAAGCATTCAGTATATATTTATTTATTGGTGCCGCATGTTTCGCTATCCTTTTCGGATTTTGCGGGAAAGTATCGGCTCTTTTATCTACTATTCCAACACCTGTTATGGGAGGGGTGTCTATACTTTTATTTGGAATTATTGCTTCCAGTGGACTGAGAATGCTTGTTGAAAATAAAATAGATTTTTCTCAAAAAAGAAACCTTATTATAGCATCTGTCATTCTGGTTATTGGGATAGGGGGAGCAGCATTGCATATTGGCAGTCATTTTTCACTCGAAGGCATGGCATTAGCCTCTATTATTGGAGTAGTGTTGAATCAGATATTACCGGGAAAACAAGTTGTTGATTTTAAAGATATGTTTGGAGAGTAAACATTGAAGTAATAGAAATCAACAGACTATATTCGAATTAAACTATAAATGAAAAAAATAATTTCACCAATCATCTGTGTAGCCTCTTTGTTATTTATGTTCTCGCCTTGTAAGGCTAAAGAAAAATCAGACATAGAAGATACAACTATTACTTTGATTAATAGCCTACCTAAAGAGTTAGTTTATGAAGGGAAAGTAAAAGAGGCTATTAATTGGGCGGATAAAGAAGGAAAACACATCGCTTTTATTACAGAGACAGGAATCTATGTAAGTGAAAAATTCGGACATGATAATGATGGAGCCGATGCTGAAATTTTTGCATACCATTATTTGTTTAATGAGAAAACAGATAGGCATGAGTTAAAATGGAAGATCTATGACTATATTTCAGATTGTCCTGTAGATATTGCTGCAAATTTCATAGAGAATACCTTTAAAGTAACAGATTTAGATAATAATGGAATACATGAAGTTTGGGTTATGTACCAGAAAGTTTGTCATGGAGATGTAAGCCCTTTTGAAATGAAAGTAATAATGTATGAAGGCAATACAAAATATGCCATGAGAGGAGAAAATAAAATACAACTTTCAGATAACGAATCCTTTGGAGGTGAATATAAGTTCGACAATAATTTCACTAAAGGAAAAAATGTATTTCGAGAATACGCCAGAAAAATCTGGTCTGATAATATTATGGTAAAATGGGAGTAATTGCCCTGATTATATAAAACATAAATACTTCGCATACAATAAAATAAGAGACACTAGTGTCTCTTATTTTATTGTATTATAAAAATCTTCTCTTACAGGACTAAAAGTATCAATAATAACACCTGCCTCTAAGCAAACTAATCCATGCATAATATTGGGTTCTGCAAAAAAGCCATCACCCGCTTTCAATGTTTTAGTCTCTCCATTTATGGTAACCTCATACACTCCCGATTCAATATAAGCTGTTTGTACATGAGGATGCGAATGTTGATAACCAATAGCTCCTTTTTCAAAGATTACTTTTACAGTCATAATCGCATTATTATACCCCACAAACTGGCGGGTTATACCTTTATCAGCAAGATATACTTGTTCTTCATCTTTTAGAAAGAAAGGTTTACTTTTAATCTTTTCCATTATTTCGTTTTTTATTTAGAAGCAAGATAGAGATTTATCTCAAATATTCAAAAGAAACCGATTATAAGTATAAATCGTTAAACTATTTTTTATACATTGGCGTTATAAGAAATAGAAAACCATTTAAACATTAAATAATATGGAAAACTTATTAAAAAGATTGCAGGAAGAAGCAGGCTTATCGGAAGAACAAGCCGTAAAGGCTGTAACTATAGTTAAAGATTTTATGGATAAAGAAGGTCTTGAGATAGATTGGGATAAATTCTTTAAAGGAAAATATGGGGATTTGAAAGAACAAGCTAAATCTTTGTTCGATGTACTTTCACACAAAGCACGTGAATATTCGGACAAGATAGAAGATAAAGTAGAAGATCTCACCATACAAGCAAAACGTACAGCTCGCGACCTTTCTCAAAAAGCAAGCGACTATCTGGACGACGAAAAGAAGAAATAAAGTCATTTATGACACTAAGGTTGGTAATTTAATTATCAACCTTTTTTATTTTATGTCTTAAATAAAGAATTTTGTCTTTATTAGTTGTATACTTTTGATTAACTTTGTCGAAGATTAATAAAGTGATAATATAGCTTAATCAATATGGTATCTTTCTTCCTTAATTCTGCTAAAAACATCATTGCAGTAGAAACCTCTTCTCCAATCGAATCTTCTGATATCCAAAAGTTAAAATGGCTCTTCGACGAAGCTCAATTAGTTGAATCTACTGAGATTCAAGGACACTTCGTTGGACCTCGTAAAGAGATGGTTACTCCTTGGAGCACCAATGCCGTTGAAATAACTCAAAATATGGGTGTTACAGGTATTATTCGTATTGAAGAATATTTTTCTGCAGAGCAAGATTCTAAATATGACCCAATGCTTCAACAAAGATATAATGGGTTAGGACAAATGTTATTCACAATCGATAAGAAACCCGATCCTATTCTTGAGATCGACGATATTGCAGCTTATAATGCCAAAGAAGGCTTGGCTTTAAGCTCCGACGAAATAGATTACCTAAATGGCTTAAGTGCTAAACTGAACCGAAAATTAACAGATAGCGAAGTATTCGGTTTCTCTCAGGTTAATTCAGAACACTGTCGTCATAAAATCTTCAACGGTACATTTATTATTGATGGTGAAGAAAAAGAAAGTACGCTTTTTCAATTGATAAAAAAGACTTCGAAAGTCAATCTAAATAAACTGATCTCAGCCTATAAAGATAATGTTGCATTTAACGATGGACCCGAAATTGAACAGTTTGCTCCTGCAAGTGGAGATAAGCCTGACTATTTTGAGACTAAACAAATTAAATCTGTTATTTCGTTAAAAGCCGAAACTCATAACTTCCCAACTACAGTAGAACCATTTAATGGTGCTGCAACAGGTTCGGGAGGAGAAATACGTGACCGCCTTGCCGGAGGTAAAGGATCTTTACCCATAGCAGGAACAGCCGTTTATATGACAGCATACCCACGTACCAAAGAGGGTAGAGTATGGGAAGAAACTATGCCCGAAAGAGATTGGTTATACCAAACTCCCGAAGAAATTCTAATAAAGGCTTCTAATGGAGCTTCAGACTTTGGTAATAAGTTCGGACAACCTCTGATTTGTGGTTCTGTACTGACTCTTGAACATCAGGAAAACCAAAAGAAGTTTGCATACGATAAAGTAATTATGTTAGCCGGAGGTGTTGGTTTCGGAAACAAACGCGATGCTATAAAAAACGAACCCGAAGTCGGTGAGAGTGTTGTTATATTAGGTGGTGATAACTATCGTATCGGAATGGGTGGAGGTGCAGTATCATCTGTTGATACAGGTCAATACTCCAGTGGTATTGAATTGAATGCAGTACAACGTGCCAACCCTGAGATGCAAAAACGTGTATCGAATGTGATCCGTACTTTATCGGAGTCAGATAATAACCCTATTGTATCTATTCACGACCATGGTGCAGGAGGACACTTAAATTGTCTTTCGGAACTTGTTGAACATACAGGAGGTATAATAGATGTATCTAAACTTCCGGTAGGAGACCCGACTTTATCTTCGAAAGAGATTGTAGGAAACGAGAGTCAGGAAAGAATGGGTATGATAGTTCCTGCTGAAACAACAGAAGCTATAAAAAGAATAGCCGAACGCGAACGTTCACCTATGTATGTAGTCGGAAAAACAACCGATGATAAAAAATTCGTTTTTGAACAAGCTGACGGAAAACGTCCTATTGATTTAAGTTTAGAGGATTTCTTCGGAAAAGCACCACGTACAATTATGTGTGATGAAACTATCGAAGAATATTTCTCTAATCCCGAATATAAATTATTAAGCCTTAAAGGTCATTTAACAAATGTTCTTCAACTCGAAGCTGTTGCATGTAAAGACTGGCTAACAAATAAAGTAGACCGTTCTGTAACAGGAAAAGTGGCTCGTCAACAATGTCAGGGAGAAATACAGCTACCACTAAGTGACCTTGGTGCCGTAGCACTCGATTACAGAGGTCGTTCGGGTATTGCAACATCTATTGGTCATGCACCTCAGGTAGCAATGGTAGATTCGGAAGCAGGTTCTGTAATGGCTATTGCTGAAGCTTTAACCAATATTGTATTCGCCCCTCTTGAAGATGGTATTCAAGGTATTTCATTAAGTGCGAACTGGATGTGGCCTTGTAAAAATCCGGGAGAAGATGCCCGTTTATACCGTGCAGTAGAGGCTTGCTCAAACTTCGCCTGTGAATTGGGAATCAATATTCCAACAGGTAAAGATTCACTGTCGATGACTCAAAAATATGGAGATGATAAAGTATATGCACCCGGTACAGTAATTATATCTGCTGCTGCCGAAGTGAAAAATATACGTAAAATTGTATCTCCTGTATTAGCATACATCAAAGGAACTTATTTGTATTACATAGATTTCTCTTTTGATACTTTCAAATTGGGAGGTTCTGCCCTTGCTCAAACGATGAGTAAATTGGGTGAAGAAGTGCCAACTGTAAAAGATTCAGAATACTTCAAAGATGCATTTACTTGTATTCAAGAGCTAATAGAAAGAGGTTTGGTATTGGCTGGACATGATATTTCTGCCGGAGGTATGATTACAGCTATGTTGGAAATGTGTTTCGCAAATCCTCAAGGAGGCTTAGAAGCCAGACTGGATAAATTGCATCATGCAGACCTTATCAAAGTACTATTCTCTGAGAATCCGGGAGTACTAATCCAAGTGAAACATCATCATCTGGTTGAAAAGATATTAGATGATTACGGCATCGGTTATGCAATAGTTGCAAGACCTACCGAAAACAGAAAGCTGACTATTCAGAAAGACGAATTCTATGAAGAATTCGATATTGATGAATTAAGAGATATCTGGTACGAATCGTCTTATCTATTGGATAGACTTCAAAGTGGAACAGATTTAGCCAAAGCTCGCTTCGAGAATTATAAAAACCAACCCGTAGAGTTTAAAATCAATAGTTCTTTCAATGGCAAATTCTCTCATTTAGGAATTACACCTGCCAGAGAAGGACGATCAGGTGTAAAAGCTGCTATCATCAGAGAAAAAGGAACTAATGGTGAGCGTGAGATGGCTTATACTTTATATTTGGCTGGCTTTGATGTAAAAGATGTACACATGACCGACCTTGCTTCTGGAAGGGAAACTTTAGAAGATATAAGCTTAATCGTTTTTTGTGGTGGATTCTCCAACTCTGACGTATTAGGTTCTGCTAAAGGATGGGCAGGAAGCTTCATGTACAATGAAAAAGCTAAAATTGCCTTGCGTAATTTCTATGCTCGCCCAGATACTTTGAGTTTGGGTGTTTGCAACGGTTGCCAATTGGTAATGGAGTTAGGATTGATTTATCCGGAACACGATCAAAAACCAAAAATGCATCACAATGCATCACATAAATTTGAGTCTACATTTATATCAGTTGATATACCTAAGAATAATTCGGTGATGTTTGGCACACTATCAGGAAGCAAACTGGGTGTTTGGGTGGCTCACGGAGAAGGACGTTTTTCAATGCCTAAAGCCGAATCGGAATATAACATTGTTGCTAAATATGCTTACGATGAATATCCGGGTAATCCTAACGGGTCTGACTTTTCAACAGCTGCAGTTTGTTCTAAAGATGGTCGCCACTTAGCAATAATGCCTCACCCTGAAAGATCAATATTCCCATGGCAATGCGCATATTATCCATTCGAAAACCGCAAAGATGACGTTACTCCTTGGATGGAAGCATTTATCAATGCTAAAAGTTGGATAGAAAATCATAAGTCTTAAGAAAAATAAGAACTTTAAATAAAAGCAAAAGACCAATACTTTTTAAGGTATTGGTCTTTTTTGTATTCAATTTTGAAGTGAAAGTCTGCCGCTTCTTATCTCTGCAATTTAAATAATACAGGAAGAGTAAAATATACTGCCACCGCATGTCCATTTTGCATACCGGGAATCCACTTAGGCATTCCTTTTACGACTCTAACTGCTTCTTTATCACAAGATGGATCTAGTGCTCTCACAACCTGTATATTAGATATACCTCCGTCTTTTCCTACAACAAATTTAAGAACCACACGTCCTTCAATTCCATTTTCGGCAGCAATTGTCGGATATTTTATATTTGCACTCAGATATCTCATTAATTCCGCATTTCCACCGGGAAATTGAGGCATCACTTCTACATGTTCGTGAACTTTATTAGGTTCTTGTGGTGGTTGATTTATAATTTGACGTTGTTCTCTTTGTAGCTCTCCAGGGTCTATACCTGTTCTATTATTTGTTTCTACTGTTACATTAGTTATTAATGCTGTACTTTCATTTAGTTCTTGTTGAGATACCAATTCTCTCTCACTATTAACGAATTCGTCAGGGGTTACTACCGGTGGAGTAAATTGTTGAGAATTTATAATAGGAGTAGGAGGTGGCGTAATAAGAGGTTCTATTATTTGCTCTTCCTCTTTATTATCGAGATCATCTAATATAGTTGGCCCATCAAAAATTACGACATCCACATGCTCTTTGGGAGGATTCACTGCTTTTAATAAAGAAGGTAGTCCTGCAACCACTCCTACAAAAATCAATACAACCAAAAATGCTAGAATATGTCTCTTTGAAGAACTTTGGCGTAAAGCATACGCCCCATAGGATTTGTTTTTACCGGTGAATACTATATCACACCAGTCTGTAGAATTTAGTTGAATGTTACGTGCCATAATCATATAATTTAAATGGTTATTACTACATATTCATTCCCTCTTTGCTTAATAGATAGAATTGTTTTATTAATTCCATAATTAGCAGACAAAAAATTACACTTCTTTTATTTTAGTAGCAGAAAGTATTTAATGATATATTCTTTATTTGTAAGGGCAGACATATGTGTCTACCCTCTGTGGGTGAACAATATAGGTTCACCCCTACACCCAACGATAATAAGATCTGAGACCTCAATAAAATTCTGATAAAATAAAAGAGCCTGTTTCTTAAGAAACAGGCTCTTTAGCTTAATATATAAAGCTTATAATATTATTTTACTTCCCAAACTTCACCACTCATCAGAAAATCGTTTAGCGTATGCACCTCTGTTTTAACCTGAACATCATCGATCATTTTCTTTACTTCCTGATCATAACACAAGCCTGCTACATTACGAATGACACCAATAGCTACTGGAAATCCATTTTGAGGAGCCATTAATCCTAATTTCAAATGCAATATATTATCTTGTGTGGTGGCATCATGCACCAATACATCTTCAATCGTATAGCCATCCTGCCCGATAGTTACCACCTTAAGATTAAAACCATCCAACACCAATCCCTTATCCATGTTAGTACCGAAGATCATTTTCTCTCCGTGCTTCAATAAAATCGTACGGTCATCTCTATAAGCCTTGTCTACAATTTCTTTGTGTATATTATCATTAAAAATTACACAGTTTTGAAGTACTTCTACGACAGAGGTTCCTTTGTGCTGTTCTGCCTGTACGAATGCATCTGTAGTATTTTTTAAATCAATATCAATACAGCGAGCAAAAAATGTACCCCTTGCACCTAAAGTCAATTCGATAGGATGAAATGGATCTTCAACCGTTCCATAAGGAGATGATTTAGAAACAAATCCTCTATCGGAAGTAGGAGAGTACTGACCTTTTGTCAATCCATAAATCTTATTATTCAGAAGTAATATATTTATATCAACATTTCTTCTTATAGTATGTATAAAGTGATTTCCTCCGATTGCCAAACTGTCACCATCACCAGTAGTTAGCCATACCGATAATTCGGGTTTAGCCACTTTCACGCCTGTAGCAACAGCAGCACCACGTCCGTGAATAGTATGAAAACCGTATGTATTCATGTAGTAAGGCAAACGGGAAGAACATCCAATACCCGAAATTGCTGCTACATTATGAGGATCTATTTGTAATAATACCATTGCCTTATGCAAGCAGGTAAGGATAGCATGATCTCCGCATCCGGGACACCAGCGAACATACTGATCGCTTTTATAACTTCGGGTGTCATGAACAATAGGATTAGTTATTGTATCCATATGTTTATTTATTTTTAAGCTCTTGTGTGAAAAATTCAATCAAATCAGAAACAACAAAAGGTTGACCATTCACCTTGTTATATTTCATGATTGGCAGATTATTAAAATGCTCAGCTAAATATCCGGCAAACTGTCCATTATTTTGTTCAGCAACAATTATTTTTCGGTACTTCCTAAGTACACTTTCTGTATTCTTAGGAAGAGGACTGATAAAGTTGAAATGAGCTAATGCTACTTTATTTTCTCCTTTGTTCATTTCTTCTACAGCCTCTCTTAAATGACCGTATGTACCACCCCAACCAACGATTAGTATATCAGATTCACAATTCCCCAACACCTCTAATTCAGGTATAAAGTCCGCAATTCTTTCTATTTTAGCTTTTCGGGTATCTACCATTTTCTGATGATTATCAGGATCGGTCGAAATGGCTCCTGTAAAATAATCCCGTTCCAATCCTCCAATACGGTGAGTATACCCCTCGGTACCTGCCGGAGCCCAATAACGAGCAAAAGTATCTTCATTTCGAGCAGCTACAGTCCATTCATCACCGGTATATAAACTGATATCATTAGGAATTATAGATGGATATTTATCCAAATCAGGAATCTTCCATGAAGAAGAGCCATTTGCAATATAGCTATCTGTCAATAAAATAACTGGAGTTATATGTTCCAAAGCTATCTTTGAAGCCCAGTAGGCTGTATCGAAACAATTTGTAGGGCTACTTCCTGCAATTACGACAATGGGACTCTCTCCATTTCGACCATATAATGCTTGTCTTAAATCTGTCTGCTCTGTTTTAGTAGGTAATCCTGTAGAAGGCCCCCCCCGTTGAACATCTACAATTATCAATGGTAATTCTGCCATAACTGCTAAACCAATGGCTTCACCTTTTAAAGCAAGTCCTGGTCCTGAAGTAGAAGTTACAGCCAAACTACCGGCAAAGCTAGCACCGATAGCTATACATATTCCGGCAATTTCGTCTTCAGCCTGTACCACTTTCACTCCCAAATCTTTTCTTTTTACCAATTCGTGTAAAATATCAGTAGCTGGAGTTATAGGATATGATCCAAGAAACAATTGTAGATTAGCTTTTTCAGCAGCAGCAATCAAACCAAAGGCTGTAGCCGAATTACCATTCACATCCATATAATATCCCTTTTCCATTTCCAGAGTATCTACTCTATATGAAGAAACAGACAGGCTTGTATTATATCCATAATTATATCCATTCGCCAAAACCGTTAGGTTAGCATCAGCTAAGACTGGCTTTTTCGAAAATTTAGTAGATAACATCTGATTTACAACATCTATAGGTCTGTTGAACAACCAACAAACAACCCCCAGTGCAAACATGTTTTTACATCTGAGCTTACTTTTCATATCTAAATCAAAAGCAGTCAAACTGTCTTTTGTTAATGTTGTAATAGGAATGGCTACAATTTGTTGTGTAGTAAGCCCCAATTCAACAAAAGGCTCTTCAGTTTTAAAAAGAGCTTTATCGAGATCTCTTTTTTGAAAAGAATCTGTATCGATAAGTATTATCGAATTCTTCTTTAACTGGTTTGCATTTACTTTTAGTGCAGCTGGATTCATTGCAACTAAAACATCCGCTTTATCACCTGAGTTATATACTTGTGTACCTATATGTAATTGAAAGCCCGACACACCACTCAATGTACCTTGAGGTGCTCTGATTTCGGCTGGAAAATCGGGGAATGTTGATATTTGATTTCCTAAAATAGCAGATAAATTTGAGAATAAAGTACCTGACAATTGCATTCCATCTCCAGAGTCACCGGAGAAACGGATTACAATATCCTGTACATCCTGAACTAGTGTCTTTTCCAACATGGTTTTTTAGTTTTATTTCTTATCACAAAGGAATAAAAGAGTGGTCGAATAAACAAGTAATAATAAGAAATTAAAAACTTTTATACCCACTATTATGTTTTTAAATACATAATAACAAAAAATAAATCTTGGTTTGTAAAAAAAGTTGTTACTTTGCCCAGGTTTGTTAGAATAGACAACTAAGGTGTAATCAGAAGATAAACAACTATTAAATAATAGATTAACACATATAAATTAGATGAAAAAAAGACTTGGATATCTTGTTTTTTCAACATTTCTCCTGACAGGATCGTCGTTATACGCTCAAGAGAATACAAGTAATGAGAAACGCTATTTTGAAATCAATAAAAACATCGAGGTTTTCAATTCAGTAGTGAAAGAACTCGATATGTTTTATGTTGATACAATAGATGTACAAAAGACGATAGAATCTGGTATAGTAAACATGTTGGCAGGACTAGATCCTTATACTAACTATATGACAGAAGAGGAAGTTAGCGATTTTACAGTATTAACTACCGGAGAATATGCCGGAGTAGGAGCTGTTATATCATTCCGAAATATAGACGGTCGTGATATCGTTTATATTTTGGAGCCTTATGAAGGTATGCCTGCAGCTAAAAGCGGACTAAAAGTGGGAGATATTATACTTTCCATAAATGGTGAAGATATGACTACTGCCGAAAAAGTTCAGGGAGAGCCCTTTGGCAAGACTTTATCAAATAAAGTAACCAATAAACTTAAAGGACAAGCCGGTACTGAAATCACTGTAAAAGTTGAACGCCCTGGAGTTAAAAAACCAATAGAGGTAAAGATCGTACGACAAAATATACAGATTACGTCTGTTCCCTATTATGGCATCCTTAAAGATAATGTAGGTTACATTGTTTTAACAGGATTTACCGATAAGTGTGCACAAGATGTAAAGAATGCTTATCTTGATCTTAAAAAACAAGGCATGACATCTCTGATACTAGACCTTCGAGGAAACGGTGGAGGTATTATGGAAGAGGCTATTCAATTAGTAAATTTCTTTGTACCTAAAGGACAGGTCGTATTAAGTACAAAAGGTAAAATGAAACAATGGGATAGAACTTATCGTACAACCTTAGACCCTATTGATACAGATATCCCTTTTGTAGTGCTTGTAGACAAAGGTTCTGCATCTGCCTCTGAGATTGTATCAGGAGCACTACAAGATCTTGATAGAGCTGTTATTATGGGACAACGTACCTATGGAAAAGGTTTGGTACAAGCTCCAAGAGAGTTGCCATATGGCGGAAGTCTTAAAGTAACGACTTCGAAATACTACATCCCAAGTGGTCGCTGTATTCAAGCTATAGACTACACTCATCGCAACGAAGATGGAAGTGTAGGTCGTATACCTGATAGTTTGACAACAGTATTCAAAACAGCAATAGGACGCGAAGTTAGAGACGGTGGGGGAGTAACACCGGATATTAAACTGGAAGAAATAAAAGTACCTAGTATTACTTATTATCTACTTAACCAATATTTAGTGAACGATTGGGTAACTGACTGGGCTATTAAGAACCCAAAAATTGCTCCTGTTGAACAGTTCAGCATAACCGATGCAGATTATGAAAGTTTCAAAGCTCTTGTGAAATCTAAAAAAGATTTCAAATACGATCAGCTTAGCGAAAAACGCTTAAAAACGCTGAAAGATGTTATGGACTTTGAAGGATATTCTAAAACTGCCAGCGAAGAGTATAAAGCATTAGAAGCTAAACTTGTTCCAAACTTGGATCGTGATTTAGACAATTTCAAAGATGATATTAAAAAGCTTCTGAATATGGAAATAGCTAAACGCTACTACTTCCAAAAAGGCGAGAGAATTGAATCTTTGAAGACTGATAAAGATGTTGAGCAAGCTATTGAATTATTGAACAATAAAGAACAATATAAAGAGATATTTACTCCCGGACGTAAAATTATTGATCTGGCAAGTAAAACCGGCTCAGAGGAAGAAGCCGAGAATATATAATTACATATAGGCTTTATAACAAAAACACATAAAAAAGTATCTCATCTTATCCGTGAGATACTTTTTTTATTACCTTTGTCAAACTTAAGAACTACTTTAAGGTCACAAGCCTTTTTATGACTTTCGCAATGATAACCAGAGACTGTTATTATTAGATAAAGAAATAAATACTTAATGGTACTTATTAGAAGAACTTTCGTTTATATACTTTTCTTATTCTCACTTATATAGATTATTTATACATGGATTATAACACGCAATTAAAAAAGCTTGCTCTTCCTGAATATGGAAGAAATATCCAAAACATGGTCGATTTTTGTTTGACTATCGATGATCGTAACGAACGCAGAAGGTGTGCCAATACGATTATCAATATTATGGGAAACATGTTTCCACATTTACGTGATGTGAACGACTTCAAACATATACTTTGGGATCATTTGGCTATCATGTCAAACTTTGAGCTTGATATTGATTATCCTTACGAAATCATAAAAAAAGAAGATCTATTTTCTAAACCCGGTAAGGTAGAATATAGTCGTCCAACGATGTTTTTTAAACATTATGGAAAAACATTGGAAAAACTGATCACTCTTGCTGCCGAATATCCTGAGGGTAAAGAAAAAGAGCAATTAGTATGGTTGGTTCTAAACCATATGAAAAAAACTTATATTCAATGGAATAAAGAAGTAGATGATGCGAAACTATTTCAAGATTTGTATGATCTATCGAACCAGAAAATAGACAAGCGAAACTCTGATATGAAATTATCTGATATGAAAGATCTTAATCAGAGAAAACAACAACGTAATAACGGATCACAGCAAAAGAAAAAATAATATATGATTCGTGAAGACGAAGTTCTAAGGATTGGTAAATTTATTAAACCTCATGGAATTAAAGGCGAAATTGCTTTTGCTTTTGATAACGATATATTCGATAGAGTTGATTGCCCTTATTTAATCTGCTCTATCGATAACATTTTAGTACCATTTTTTGTCAAGTCATACCGATTCAAAGGCAGCGACACAGCCCTAATACTCCTAGAGGACATTGAATCTGAAATTCAAGCAAAGCGTTTCAACGGATTAAGTGTATATTTTCCGCGTAAATATTTTGATGAGAATGAGGAGGTTGAACTTACTCTTAATTATTTTATTGGTTTTATTGTAATTGATAAACAATTGGGAGAAATAGGGACTATCACAGATATTGATGAATCTACAATCAATACATTATTTCTTTTAAAGAGAAAAGAAAACGACAATGAGATTATTATCCCCGCATCAGATGACTTTATAACCGATATCGATTCTGAGAAAAAAATACTATATGTAGATCTACCTTCGGGATTGGTAGATATCGATTAAAACTTCGTACTAAAACATAAAAAAAAGAGGATAGATCTAACTTCCTCTTCATAACCACAAATTACATAAAAAAAAATCTCTCAATATAAGAGATTTTAAAATATTACTAATAACCTAAACCTAAATGATTGGGTTTTACCAATCTCAATAACCAATCTTCAACCTTTTTACCTAGCTATACACTAAATACCTTAACTTTATATGACAAAGATATGCGATATATTTTTAACCACCAAATATTATATGCTATAAAACATATTCATCCCTATTGTTTTTCTCAATATTAAGATAGACTATATTTATTGTGAGAGCTTCAATCCTTATAATAACTAGGTTTCTATAAAAAAAGAGATGAAATTTTATTTTCATCTCTCTTCTATCAATATATAATTTTACAGATACTTTTCTAATATTTGATCAAAAAGATCAGGTCGCCCTACTTTTCCATTAATCAGACATACAACTTCAACTCGAGCCTCAGAACACAAGGCTTTGTCGGATAATCTTATTATTTGTTGATTAAAGTAATATCTTATACCTTTCTTCTCAAGATTAATAGTACAAATAAACTCATCAGAACCAACAAGTGAATTTTTGTATTTTATGGTTATACTCGAAACTATAGGATCTATTCCCTGATTGTGAACTTCCATAAAACTTACACCACAAGATTCCAGAAACTCATGCCGTGTGACTTCATAATAATGCTGATAATTAGCGTTGTTCACAATCCCCTGAGCATCTAACTCATAATCACGAACTTTCATTTTATATTGAAAAATAGGCTCCATCTTTATGTATTTATTATAATACAAAAGTATCTTTAAAAATTAGAAAGTCAAACTATAACTATTTTAAAGTGTAGGAAAGCCCTGCCATCAACCAGAAACCTGCTTGTGGAATATTTCCCAGATCGAAATATTTTCTATCGAAGATATTATTCACGGTTGCTGTTGCCACAAAATCTTTCAATTTCCAATTGATTTGTAAATCCAAAGTTGAAAAGTAAGGGTAGGGCTGCTGTGTTGTCGGTTTCAGGTTTTCATACTTAAGATATGTCCCTATTCTTTTCTGCCATCGGAAATTCCAGTTAGCGCTAATATCCTTATAAATAGGATGATTAATTTGTGCAGTAAATTTATCTCTCAAATAATTCAAAGTAAAATTCGAAATCAACTCCCCTGAATTATGTTCCTGATGTAAGCGGGAATATCCTAGCTGCAATATTGTTGATGGACTGATAGATGGAAATATTTCCCTAAAATAGAAAGTAGCTCCCATATCTACTCCAGTCTTATTTATTTCCGTTATATTTCGGGATTCCCATTTATCATCCGGATTCTCTTTTATCCAATCTATCATATTTTTACCCTTCATATAATAACCTGTAATATATGCTTTCACAAAAGGTGTATTATATTTAAAACCCAAGTCTATTGACTCTGAATCTTCCGGCTTTAAATCACTATTTCCAATGTGGGTAACAGTTGTGTAATACAAATCGGTAAATGTAGGCATTCGGGTAGCTTTATTCCATGACGCATACACCTTAAAATTATCTGACATCCTAAAGCCAGCATTTATTGCCGGATAAAATTTGTAATCCTTTTTTAAGAACGTATTATAATTGGCAAGTACACCAACCGAAAGTGTAAATCTACTCAATAATAAATTATGTTCAATTGCATAACTTATATTCGTTCTGTTATCAGAATGTGTATATATCCCACTAGGATTATCCATTTTTTCACCTAATACAGTACTCAATATACCTTCATTCCTAAATTCTGCACCAAAGCTGGTTATACCTATTTGAGATGTATATTGCAAATTAAGATTAGAGCCATATACATCCGTTTTATGATGATTATAAGGCACCTTAGATTCATCCCCCTTTATCAATTGAAAGCAATCATTATGCCTGTTCCAATAAGCCAGAGGTATAAATTTCAACTTATCACCCATCTCTCCCTTTACCGAAGCGAGATAAGAATTAGTTTTATCATACTGATTAGGATATGCTGCCGAATAAAATGTATTCGCACCATATTGCTTATCGTTATATCCTAACTGTATATCAACTTTCGATTTTTCAATATTTAATCTGGTTTGAGAAAGCAAATTAAATATATCATAATCACTGTTATTTATATAGCCGGATGAAGTCATATATCCCGCAGATAATTGTGTAGTTGCAACTTCACCTTTTATCACCCCTCTAGCTTCAGTATTTAATAAACTATGAGACCCGGCCTCTACTCTAGCATATGCTTTATGATCGGGATTTTTTCTGGTAATAATATTTATTCCACCCGAAAAAGCACTTGCACCATAAATCAATGAAGCTGGTCCATAAATGATTTCAATACGTTCAATGTCTGATAAATTGATAGGGATGTCGAAACTGTAGTGTCCCGTTTGTGGATTGGAGAGATTTACTCCGTTTAGTAGAATTGCTGTTTGGTCGAAAGATCCTCCCCGGATCGAAATGTCGGCTTGAACTCCATGTCCTCCGCGCTGCTGTACATCTATGCCTGCAACATAGTTTAATAAATCTTGAATACTCTGGACCGGCGCCTGCTCAATTTCACTGCGTGTTATTACTGTTACTTGCTTTGCAGCCTGATTAATAGGGAGATCTATACGAGAGGCAGTAACCGTAACTTCATCAAGCTCCTTTTCCGTTATCTTCTCTGCCTCATGCGAGTTAAGACTTGATTGTGCCGATGTTTCTGCTGCATGAGCAAAGGTGAGGACACAACCTGCCACAACCCCAATGTTTACAACCTTGTGCATACTGTTAAATGCACTGTAAGCCTGATGAGCAAATCGTTTGAAACGAAATGCTTTCAGCTTGTCAAATTGTTTTCGATTCATAATTTTGATTATTATTAATAAAATTAATTCATGTCAAAATTATATAAATAAATTCGAGTAAACCACCCAAAATCTTTTTTTGAATATACCGATTTACATTGTACACTATAAATGTTTATTAATTAGTACTCTAGCCCAGCCTATACTAATAATTAAAATCATTCAATTATAACATCATTTACTTTTTTACGAGGAGAGAATGGAGTTGGCTCAGCATACCCAATACGCAAAAGTAGAGTAGGGTATTCGCCTTTGATTTGACCAACATTCTTTTGTATCTCCAAAGCTAATTCATCAATTTCGCAAGGTTGGTTCATATAGGCATTTGCTATATTCTGCTGAGTAGTAGTCAATAGAAAACGCTGAAGATGGCGCCCCAAATCAACCCATTCACGCAATGTATTGTTCTTTGTGGTAAATAAAACTAAATGCGAAGACGATTCAATCTTTTTCAAATCCCCTTTATTTTGTTTATTCGGTTTGAGATAAGATTTTATAATAAGTTTTGAGACAAATGAAGGCATAGCCGGAGCTCCCATAGTTTTATAAGTCAATCCGGTAGGATTCTTTTTTACTTCAGTATTATTAAAACGCATACAGTTCAATAGTTCATCTTTAAAAGCTTTATCACTCATCTGTACCTCGTTACCTTTCTCGATATAGGACTTTAAAATATTGAACATCGAATCATTCTTAGATATAATATACCTATTAATATCATCAGTCAGAGGTAGGTTATTCAAATTTAATATTATATCATCCGATACCGTTTTATTATTGTATAGTTTTCGATTCGTCTGACGACTTTCTATTGATTTATGCAAGGAATCAGCGATAATACTATTACCTCTATTCAAGTGAACTACTATTTTTTTATTAGTTTCATCGATCTCTACATTTGAATCATAGCCGAGGACAGAAGCTTCAATGCATAGGTTTTCAGTGGCAGCACCTAAACTTATAAATAACTCCCTGTTCGATTTGTCAACAATAGGCAAAATCTCTTCCATATTAGGTAAAATATTTATAGCACTGTCCTCCAATTGGAAAAACCAAGGCTGCGAATTATGACCGGAAGGGGCTTTTATTGCAGCTTCCACCATTTTTATATAATCTGAATTTTGAGCGTTCATTAAGCACACTATTAAATTTATAAAAAGAAAAATTTTAACTCTCATATCTTCTTTATTTTATCAATTATACCACTTGTCAACCAGCAGATCGATACCACAAGCAAGCTGTTCCCAACCCTTATCGCTTTGTAAATCTACTCCATTATACATAGAACAATTGTCGCTAAGAAGAACCAGATAGCTAATTGCAGCACTCAGCAAAGTCGCTATTGCAGCAACCTCCTCCTGAGGATGTTTTGACAATTGGCTAACTATAGTTATCAAGGTTATTCCTTTAGCTTCTCGTTTCAACCTTAGTTTTTCAATCACACTATTATGACTTGTCAATTCCCACCGATACAACTCTTGCTCCAACTTGTTATTTCTCAATTGGTGGATTCGATCACGAAACATCTTTTTTATAAACCCTTTGAGGTTTTCATCTTTCGGGAAATCCACAGTAAAATTTATCCAGAAGTCATTCTGAGAGAGATATTCTACAATCATATTATCTACTGACCCAAAATAGCGATATATCAAAACTTTAGAAACACCTGCTTTAGAAGCAATTGCATTCACCCCAACCTTATCAAAACCATCTTTAATAATTATTTCACCAACAGCATCTAATAATCTCCTTGCTGTTAATCCCCTATCTTTCTCATTATTAATATTTTTCATACCAAACCTCCCAATGTTACTATTCGGTAACAAATATATGTAACTCGCCGGTAACATGCAAGTATTTTCAGGAAAAACATTAAGACATATCAATCATAAATAATATACGCTGTCTGCATCGTCTCTTTTTACTATATTTGTCCTCTTAAATTATTTATTATACTACAATGAAAAGAAGTTTTTTTATTTACACACTATTAGTACTAATCATTGGACTTGGATTCACCTCTTGTGAAAAAAATAATGATTATTGGGCTTCATCAACTTTTGATTATGAATTACCCGCTATAACAAGAAATGGAAATTTCACCACTAGCGGAACAATCCGCATAGGAGATATTAGAAACATTAATCAATCACAATCTTCTATCATTGACATCGAAACAAAAAATGCCTGGTTATTATTAGATGGGGACATAACCAGAAATGATGACTTCATAATTTATGACATTACAGTTAACGGTATAACGCTTATTTTAACAAACTATAGATACAACGCAACAGCAACAGGACAAAGTATTACTTTCCAAAACGATCCGGCATATATTGATTTCATGTATCGAGCTATGAAATTGTTGAATGAAAGAGGACAGATTAATGTCTCTGTTAGTGGCTGGTCACGAATGAGTCAGGGAAGCTTATATATCACATTGTGTCATAATTTAGATGTACTTGTTAGAGAATAACGAAAAAAAAATACACGAGATTATATCGGAAATTGAAGAAAACAATAATTCGAAAATCTCTCTTCGTGAAAAGTATATTCACTTAAAACGAATATTAGAAAGAAACTGCAAAGAGATTACAACAAAAGACTCTTTGCAGTTTCCTTCATTATTTTCACGCATAGTTTACATTTCTCAAAGCTACAATCTACCCAAAGGATTAGAATGGCAGCTACAAAACATAAGGGTAAAAGCATCTTTTCTTTTAAAAAATGAAAAAAATACTGTCTCTGAAAGACAATATGACTCCGGCTATAAGAGCCTAATTGAATTTATATCGTTCATTTACTCTGATATCCCGACTTGTAAATATGAAGAGAATACACAAATAGAGGAAGAGAGAATAATTACCAATCTTACCTATTTACGTATACAAGTAGTTGAAATAGATTGGGATAATGAATTTGTAATAGGTGTCAGCAACTCTATATCGAACTCCACAATCAGGATTAAATACAATGTCAAGAATATCAATGATACTTTTAATCCCACTATAAGTCGTTTATGGATAGGGGCACAGCTCAATTTATTGGAATGTAAATTAGACAATGATGGAAACTATATTCCACACTTTATAGTTTTAGAACCCGATTACCTGATTGATGCATCAGCAATAGCAGAATGTTTTCAAAATTATGGCAGATCCCATTTACATTATTTCCGGCGAAAATTTGAGCAAACACCTAATTCTCAACATATACTTTTAGGAAATTTAGCTAACTTTTTTCTAGATGAATTTATATTTTCAGATAATCCCGAATCGCTCGAATTCAATGATATATTCTTAAAAGGATTCAAGCAAAAACCGTTCGAATTTACAAGTTGTAATGATATCAAACAGACTGCAGATTTCCGGACTTTTATGACAAAGGCTCGAACTCAGTTCACAAATATCAAACGCGTCATAACTCATGATTTCCCTCAGAATAATATAGATGCAGAAAAATGTACTCTGGAACCATCTTTCTTCAGTGAAAAATTTGGATTTCAAGGACGATTAGATTTATTACAATTACCTGATTCTAAATCTGACAATATCCAAATCATAGAATTAAAATCGGGAGGATTACCTTATCCAAAAGAAGAGACAGGTAAAATAGCGATCAACCACGAAGTACAAACTGCCATTTATCGGTTAATAATTCAAAGTGTTTATGGCTATGATGAAAAGAAGATTACATCTGCCATCTTATATTCCGCTGCCGAAAATTCAGGAGAAAACCTTCGTTTAGCTGTAGTATATAAAACTTTAGAGAAAGAAATAATTAATCTTCGGAATCTCATTGTTGCTACAGAACATGATCTGTATGTAGGTAATTATGAAACTGTGGAGAAATTATTTTCTGATATATGTAATTTAGATAACTATGGTAAAACTCCTGCTTTCTTCATTGATCAAATAGCAGATTTTCATAAAGTAATCTCAAGTATTTCAGATATAGAAAAGAAATATTTTTTCAGATATATCATATTTTTAGCTAGAGAATTGTATATTCAAAAAATAGGAGATGATCATTTCGAGTCCAACAAATCGACTGCAAGTCTTTGGAATACAGAATTTAATGATCGAATAGATTCTTTTGATTTAATATCTGATCTCAAAATAAAAGAGATTGACGATACAGGACGGGATATGAAAATTCTTTTTGAGAGAAGTTCATCTTCAGATTTTATTAACTTTAGGGAAGGTGAAATTTGCATACTATATCCACATGAAGAAATAACCGATTCGGTATTAACCAATCAGATATTAAAAGGGACAATTGCTAAAATTACCCCTACACATATCCTTTTGAGATTTCGATATAAACAAAAAAATAAAACTTATTTCAATAAATACTCTTCCTGGGCGATTGAGCATGACAAACTAGACCATGCTTATAATAATATGTATAAAAGTTTATATACTTTTATATCTTCACCAACTAACAAACGTGAAATAGTATTAGGACTTAAAGAGCCTCAATCTAAAGAATCAGATCATCAAACATCTGATAAAGAGATTACTATATTAGAAAAGCAGAATCTCATAATAAAAAAAGCAATTGCATCAGAAGATTATTTTTTAATTGTAGGCCCTCCCGGAACCGGAAAAACATCCATATTTGCCCGTCGATTAATTGAGCATTATTACAACAATACAGAGGATAATATTCTCATAATTGCTTACACCAATAGAGCTGTAGATGAATTATGTGAATCTATAAATCACGCATTTAGCTGTAATAATAAAGAATGTGACAATTATATCCGTATAGGAACCGAGCTTTCATGCGATCAGCATTACAGGCACAGATTGTTACAAAACATAGCTGATAAGGCAAAGAGTAGGGACGAACTTCGAGAAATTATAAATAAGCAAAGAATATTTATAGGAACACTTGCTTCTATTACAGCAAAACCTGAATTATTTGATATAAAATATTTCAATCTTTCTATAATAGATGAAGCATCTCAAATACTTGAACCTCAGATCATAGGAATACTTCCTAAGGTTGAAAAATTTATTATGATAGGTGATCATAAGCAGCTATCGACAATCACATTACAAAATCAAGATAAATCACAATCCAACAATAAAGAATTAAACATAATAAAATTATTAGACTGTGGAGAATCTCTATTTGAGCGCCTTTACAGAGCTTGTCAAGCAAACAAGTGGGAGCATGCATACGATACATTAATATATCAAGGACGTATGCATCAGGCATTAGCTGAGTTCCCCAATAAGAAATTCTATAACGATGTCCTTTTACCGGCTAGTGTATGGCAAAAAGAATCTTTATCTTTTAAGATAACTGATAATCAGAATGTTTACGACCAAATAGTTAGTCAAAAACGACTTGATTTTATTAATTGTATAGATTATAATAATGGATCGAGTGATAAGATTAACTACAAAGAAAGTGAAATAGCAGTTGAATTATCAAAGTCCATATTACAGACATACAAAAATAATAATCTAAACTTTGATCCTCTTAAAACACTGGGAATTATAACTCCTTATCGAAATCAAATTGCTTTAATAAAGCACCAACTACACGAAACCAGAATTCCTGAGCTTCAAAATATTATGATAGATACCGTTGAGCGTTATCAAGGAAGTCAGCGTGAAATAATAATCTTATCATTCTGCATGAATAAACCATACCAGCTTGATTTCTTCTGTAATTTAAATAGTGATAAAACTGTAGATCGAAAGCTTAATGTTGCGATAACTCGTGCCAGACAGCAACTTTTTTTACTTGGCAATGAATATATACTAGCTCAAAATCCTATTTACAAAAATCTACTTGAATATATAAATTCATTATAATCTTCTTCAGATCAATACTCCTATAATATCCTCCATATTGTAAATCATTCTATTTTTCGACTAAATTAAAAGTATACAAATGTTTAACTTGAGTAAAATACACATTTGTATCGAAAAACAATTGAAGCACATTTGTGTATTATATATTTATGTGATTAAATAATTTATAGTATTATTCTAATGTAAATCGGAAATACATACGTAAATTACACTAATGTAAATTGAAATAAACAGTTAATTAATTAAAACTATATATCTATTTATTAGACTATTAAATATATAAACATAAATAATAAGTTTAATAAAAAAGCTCTTATTCCTTACTACCACTTGTATATAAGGAACTAAAGTCATTTTATATAACTTATTAATATAATAACTAATATTTTATATATATAATATAAATATATACTTCATAACAATTTAGTTCTGTATACAATAATATATAAATTTAAATTTACATCTAAACACTATTGATGTATACAAATATACACGGAAGCTATTTATTTTTGTGAAATATTTGTTATACATTTGTATAGTTACATATGTTTACATCTTATAGATAAAATAAGGTATGAAAGAGCGCATTAAAAAGATAATGGAATCGGAAAATATGACTCCAGCCCGATTTGCCGATAGCCTACAGATTGGTAGAGCGGTAATTTCTCATATATTAAATGGTAGAAACAATCCTAGCCTGGATGTCATTACCCGCATTCTTACTCAAATGCCCGATATTGATTCACAATGGTTATTAACTGGTTCAGGTAATATGTACAAAAGTGAGATAAGTAGTCATAGCAGTGATAGTGATATCAAAAATCAGAATAGCTTACCTGATTTATTTTCACAACTATCTCAAGAGAATGAGAATTCAG
Organism: Dysgonomonas sp. HDW5A; assembly: GCF_011299555.1. Classification (NCBI taxonomy): domain Bacteria; kingdom Pseudomonadati; phylum Bacteroidota; class Bacteroidia; order Bacteroidales; family Dysgonomonadaceae; genus Dysgonomonas; species Dysgonomonas sp. HDW5A. The sequence continues at coordinate 3,844,021 of NZ_CP049857.1, forward strand.
TATATTCGACCAAAGACTCGGAAAATCTGAAATATCGCAAGGAAAATATAGTTGACACCTATCAAAAAGAACCACAATCGGCTATAAACGAAAGAATTATATACAAAGAAGCCCCTTCAAAAAAAGTTAAACAGATAATAATTTATTACACTGATAATACTTTTGAAGCTTTTACTCCCGGCCAATGACAATTTTCTTAAACCCTTTATTCTGAAAAAGCATAAGTTTTGATTAACTTTGTGTGATTTTTAATTCTTGTAGTAATTATACTAACCAAAGCAATAAAAAAGGTCTCAGATCTTAGAAAATTTGTGCAAATGAAAAAAATGCTTGATTTGATTATTGTCAACAATGATCAGCTAAATCAAAATTATAGCCTTCTCAAATTATCAACTACTGATGGAGCTATACTACCAGAAATGTACCCCGGACAATTTGTAGAAGTTCATGTAGCTGATTCTCCTACTACTTTTCTCAGACGTCCTATATCTGTTAATTTTATAGATAAGTCTAAAAATGAGCTTTGGTTATTAATCCAAAAGATTGGTGATGGCACAAAGCGAATGGCTGAATATCAAAAAGGAGATATCGTAAATTTGTTACTTCCTCTTGGAAATTCGTTTACATCGCCTGAAAATACGAATAGCGAACTCTTATTGATTGGTGGTGGCGTAGGTACTGCACCTATGTTATATTTAGGGGCTCAGTTAAAACAACAAGGCTTCAAGCCCAACTTTCTCCTCGGAGCACGTTCTTCGGAAGATCTTCTTCAGTTAGATGAATTTGCTAAATATGGAGAGGTATATACTACTACAGAAGATGCCAGCCACGGCGAAAAAGGCTATGTAACTAATCATTCAGTTTTAGAGAAAAAGAATTTTACACATATATATACTTGTGGACCTAAGCCTATGATGATGGCTGTGGCAAATTATGCTCATAAAAAGCAGATCAATTGTGAGGTTTCACTAGAAAACACAATGGCTTGCGGTTTTGGCGTATGTCTTTGCTGCATCGAAAATACCCAACGAGGTAATGTATGCGTATGTACAGAAGGACCGGTGTTCAATATTAAAGAATTGAAATGGATAAGCTAAGAGTAAATATAGGTAACCTGAGTCTTAAGAACCCTGTAATGACAGCATCGGGTACTTTTGGTTATGGAAAAGAATATGCGGATTTTATTGATCTATCGAAACTTGGAGGAATCTGCGTGAAGGGAACTACTTTACATGATCGTCAGGGCAATGATTATCCGAGAATGGCAGAAACCCCTTCGGGAATGCTTAATGCTGTAGGCTTACAGAATAAAGGTGTAGACTACTTTGTTTCGAATATTTATCCCGAAATAAAAGATTTTGATACTCATATCATAGTTAATGTATCAGGTTCTACCCTTGAAGATTATGCTGAATGTGCAGCCAGACTAAATCATTTGGATAAAGTTCCCGGAATAGAATTAAATATCTCCTGTCCGAATGTAAAAGAAGGCGGTATGGCTTTCGGAACTTCGGCTTGCTCTGCAGCAGAAGTTGTAAAGGCTGTAAGAAAAGCATACGACAAAACAATAATAGTCAAACTATCTCCTAATGTTACTGATATTACAGAGATAGCACGTGCCGTTGAATCTGAAGGAGCTGATGCAGTATCCTTGATCAACACACTACTAGGAATGGCTATTGACATAAATAAACAAAAACCTATTTTATCGACAGTCACAGGAGGCTTATCAGGGCCTTGCGTTAAGCCAATAGCACTACGTATGGTTTGGCAGACATATAATGCCGTAAAAATCCCTGTAATAGGTATGGGAGGTATATCATCATGGCAGGACGCTATCGAGTTTATACTTGCCGGTTCATCAGCTATTCAAATCGGAACATATAACTTTATTGACCCAACTATATCAGTTAAAGTATTAGATGGTATATTAGCATACATGGATCAACATAATATTAAAAATATTAATGATCTAGTTGGTCAACTAAAATCATAAACATCTGTAAACAAAACACTTATTAAGATAAAATAAAAAAGGTTGCCGATAAGCAACCTTTTTTATTCTATATACATTTATATATCAATTATTTAGGATATCCTACAGCTTGTACCAATGTTACTTCCTGTTTATCTGTCAATTTTAAGGCAGGAGGTAATTTTGCTCTGCTGAATGAACCTCTGGCAACAGTACCCAAACCTTCAGATGCACAGAAAAGATATACATTTTGAGAAATATAACCTGTATCAATAAAAGCAGCTTCTCTATTTGATGCTTTATCCAGATTAGCCACAAATACTAAATTTACAGCAGCATCGTTTACATAAGCTTGTGAACCGAGACCATCTCTTAAATCGCCTTTAACATGCAACTTTAGTTTATTTTCTTTAGCATCATAAAAATAAACACCGTCTTTAAACATCACATACACATCAATCTCCTGACGATCTTGAGACGAAGGTGCTGTTCTTTTGTCAGGGCGATTAAATCCGTTAGTAGCCCAAAGCAAATTAGACAAGGTCTGATTGTCTAGTTCCTTACCTGAGAAATCTCTTGATGACTGTCTGTCATTCAATGCTACAAATAATGGTTTACCTCCTGTTTTTACTGGAGCTGGTAATTCTATGATTTCTTGCTGAGCACAAGCGAATAAAGCTGATGCAAATAAGCAAATAGCAATTAGTAAATGTTTCATGTTTCTTTCTTTTTTTTATAAATTAGATATACAAAAATATGCTTTTATTAAGAGAATACATCTTGATGTATTTCCTTTTGTTATTTTTCGATGTACATTTTTTATATAATTAAGAAGTTTGTCATATACAGATATACATTATCTTTGTATTTCACATATTCAATTACAAATAGTGATAAAAAAAATATTTTACATCATACTGCTGTTTTGTATCAGCATACAACATATAGAAGCTCAACAGGTACAATTATCTGATTCAGCAAAAATTAGCTTGCTAACTAGTTCTCCTTGGGATAAAGAGGTTTACGCCATATTCGGACATACCGCCATAAGAATTGAAGATCCTGTTAATCAATTTGATGTTGTATTCAATTACGGATTATTCAGTTTTGATACTCCTAATTTTATGTTTCGGTTTATAAAAGGCGAAACCGATTATATGGTTGGAGCCGAAAACTTCAACAGATATATAGAAGAATATAAATTAAGAGGTGTTGGAGTTACTCAGCAAACATTAAATATAACCCAAAAAGAGAAACAAAATATATTTGATGCTCTAGTTATAAACAGCTTACCCGAAAACCGAGTTTATAGATATAACTACTTCTATGACAATTGCTCAACTCGTCCAAGAGATATAATCGAAAATAATATTGAAGGAATTATTCACTATAATCCAACAAATAATAAGCAAACATACAGAGACTTAGTCCATGAATGCGTTTGGTCAAAACCATGGATACGTTTTGGGATTGATTTAGTTATTGGAGCTGGTGCTGATAAAGAAATAACAGATAGACAAAAAGATTTTTTGCCTTTATACTTAATGGATGCTTATACTCAAGCAACCATAAAAAATGCAGATGGTAGTAATCGCCCTCTTTTATCTGAACAGGTGGATATATCTATTTCTCCTAAAAATGACACATTTATACTAATAGATCCACCCTTTGTTATTGGTTGTTTATTATTAGTTTTTACTTTGATAATTTCAGTATTATCCTATAAAAAAAATAACATCTTAATTGGGAGTATATTCGATACTCTTTTGTTTGCTGTAGCAGGTATTGCCGGATGCATAATATTCTTTCTGATGTTCTTTTCTACACACCCCTGTACCAATCCAAACTGGAATATTATATGGTTAAATCCACTTCAATTACTATTCGCATTTTTCTTTTTAATAAAACTGCTCTCAAAATATGTGTACTACTATCATTTTATTAACTTTGCAGCATTGATACTGCTGCTTTTGGCTTGGTTTTTGATACCACAGTATCTGGAGTTAGCTTTTATTCCATACATCCTTTCCCTATGTATACGATCGGGAGTGAATGTATTACAATATAAAAAAAAATCTTAATCCTCTATAATTAAATAAATTACATAATTATAGAGGAATAAAAAGATTAGCTTGATAGTTTAATGATAAGAATAATAACATCCCTTGTAGCTGTACTTACAGTGACATCTATACAATCGCAAACAGCTTTGAGAGAAACTCCAAAGTTGGTGATTGGCATAACTATTGACCAGTTACGGGCTGATTATCTCGAACTATTTCAGCATACTTTCTCTGAAAGAGGATTTAAAAGACTCTTAAATGACGGTTTGGTATATCAGAATATGGTATTTGATTTTCCAAATCTCAATGAAGCCTCCTCGATTGCCACGCTATATACAGGTACAAACCCTTCTCATCACGGAATAATTTATAGTAAACGCTTTCTACCTGACAGAAATTCAGAAGTTTCTATTTTTGAAGATAATGCTTTCCTTGGAAATTATACCAAAGAAAAGCTTTCTCCTGCCGCTTTACGTGTAGGAACTATTACCGATGAACTGAAAATTGCATCTAAAGGAAGATCCGATATATATAGTTTTGCTCCAAATTCGTTTCAGGCACTAATTTCTGCCGGACATGCTGCTAACGGAGCATATTGGATCGAAGACTATTCCGGAAAATGGGCTACATCGACCTATTTTAAAGACTTCGATTGGAGCGTAGAACAAGAAAACAGATCGAATATCTATCCGAGCAGAATAAATACACTTGTTTGGCAGCCGTTACTAAGCACTGACAGATATAATTTATTTCCCTATGGAAGTGAAGCTGTTAGTTTTAGCAATAAATTACTAAAAGCAGATAATTCATTCCAATTATTTAAAGAATCTCCTTTCGCCAACGAGAATATAACCAAGACAGCTATAACATTGATGCAAAAAGCTGATATGGGAAAACGCTCACGTCCTGACTTTCTGGCTCTGACATATTATGCAGGAAATTTCTCGGCATCATCCGATGGCGAATATTCATACGAGATACAAGATACATATGCTCGATTAGACAGAGAAATAGCTACATTATTGGATCAAGTTGAAAAGACTGTTGGTCTACAAAATACTTTAATCTTTGTTACTTCTACAGGATACTATAGCTCCAATGTAGTTAGTACCGATAATGTACGGTCTTCAGCAGGTATATTCTATACCAACAGATGCGAGGCTTTACTCAATATGTACCTCATGGCTATATATGGTAAAGAACAGTGGGTAGAGAAATATCACAATCAACAAATATATCTGAACCGAAAACTGATAGAAAGCAAAAATATCAGCTTAGAGGAAATTCAAAATAAAGCTTCCGAATTTGTAGTCCAATTCACCGGAGTACAAGATGCAACAACATCTATACGACTTCTTACAGGAAAGACAGACTCTAATATGCAGGCTTATCGAAATATCTTAGACAAAGATATTTCAGGAGATATTATAATCCAGATTCGCCCCGGATATCAGATTATAGATGAGCAAAATCCCTCGTCATTAAAAAAAATACAACGAGAGACTGCTGTAGTTTGCCCCGCAATTTTCTTTGGTTATAATATTAAACCGGAGAAAATAAAAAGAACAATTAAAGCAACAGAAATAGCACCAACGGTATGCCGTATTTTACGTATACGCTCTCCTAATGCCGCTAAAGACCAACCATTACCCGAGTTTCTTTAAGAAATGAAACTCACTATTAAAAACTTTAAAATAATAACAAACAATATATATGGGATTTAATGACATTCTAGCCAAACTTTTTGGCAATAAATCTACAAGAGATGCAAAGCATATCACACCTTATGTGGAAAAGATAAAAGCTGCATACCCGGCCATAGAGGCTCTATCTAATGATGAATTAAGAGCTAAAACCGAAGAACTTAAGAAAACGATACAAGATTTTGTTTCAGCAGAAAAAAATAAAATAGCTGAACTTAAATCAGGAATCGAAGATATTGACATCGACCAAAGAGAAGATATCTGGGCACAAATAGACAAATTAGAAAAAGAAGTTACCGATAAATACGAAACTGTACTAGATCAAATTTTACCGGAAGCATTTTCTATTGTAAAAGACACTGCTCGTCGTTTTACTCAAAATGAAGAAATTGTAGTTACTGCAACCGATTTTGATAGAGAACTTGCAGAAACAAAAGACTTTGTACGCATTGAAGGAGATAAAGCGATTTATCAGAACCATTGGATGGCCGGAGGTAATGAAATTACCTGGGATATGATCCATTATGATGTGCAGTTATTCGGAGGGGTTGTTCTTCATAAAGGTAAAATTGCAGAGATGGCTACCGGAGAAGGAAAAACCTTAGTGGGTACACTTCCTGTTTTCCTGAATGCTCTTACCGGAAATGGTGTTCATTTGGTAACAGTAAATGACTACTTGGCACGACGTGACTCGGAATGGATGGGACCTCTATATATGTTCAATGGTTTATCTGTTGAGTGTATAGATAAATACCAACCTAACTCTGAAGGTCGCCGCAAAGCTTATCAAGCCGATATTACATTTGGAACAAATAACGAATTTGGATTTGACTACCTTCGTGACAATATGGCTATCAGCTCTTCAGACTTGGTACAACGCAAGCATAACTATGCGATTGTCGACGAGGTTGACTCTGTGCTAATTGATGATGCACGTACACCTCTTATCATTTCGGGACCAATACCTAAAGGTGAGATTCAAATGTTTGACGAATTTCGCCCCCGTGTAGAAATTATCGTAAAAACACAAAGAGATCTTTGTACAAAACTTCTTGCTGAAGCTAAGTCAAAAATGTCTTCTTCTGATTCTAAAGTACAAGAAGAAGGAGCTCTATTGTTATACAGATCATATAAAGGTTTACCTAAAAACAAACCTCTTATCAAATTTTTAAGTGAACCCGGTATTAAATCGGCAATGCTTAAAACAGAAGAGCACTACATGTCAGAACAAATGCGTAATATGCATATTGTTACTGATGATTTGTACTTCGTTATTGATGAAAAAAATAACAGCATTGAGTTAACTGATAAAGGTATCGATCTTTTGACCGGTAATTCGGATGACCCTCATTTCTTTGTTCTTCCAGATATTGGTGCTCAAATGGCTGAAATAGAAAATGCCAATACTACTGATGAGCAAAAAGCGGAACAAAAAGATGAATTGATGCAAAACTACAGTGTCAAATCAGAGCGTGTTCACACAGTTAATCAGTTACTTAAAGCATATACTTTATTTGAAAAGGACGATGAATACGTTGTTATTGATAACAAAGTAATGATCGTTGATGAGCAAACCGGTCGTATTATGGACGGTCGTCGCTATTCTGATGGATTACACCAAGCTATAGAAGCTAAAGAACAAGTAAAAGTAGAAGCTGCTACTCAGACTTTTGCGACTATTACCCTGCAAAATTATTTCCGTATGTACAATAAACTGTCAGGTATGACGGGTACTGCCGAAACAGAAGCTGGTGAGCTATGGGATATCTACAAACTAGATGTTGTGGTAATTCCAACCAATCGCCCTATATCTCGTCAAGATATGAATGATCGTATCTATAAGACAAAACGTGAGAAATATGCAGCAGTAATTCAAGAAGTAGAAGATCTTACATCAAAAGGACGTCCTGTTCTAGTTGGTACAACTTCTGTAGAAATATCTGAATTATTGAGTAGAATGCTTACTCAACGCAAAATCAAGCATAATGTACTGAATGCTAAGTTACACCAGAGAGAAGCCGAAATTGTAGCTCTAGCCGGACAAACTAGTGCTGTTACAATTGCGACAAATATGGCAGGTCGTGGTACCGACATTAAGCTTTCCCCAGAAGTTAAAGCTGCAGGTGGTTTAGCTATTTTAGGTACTGAAAGACACGAATCTCGTCGTGTTGACCGTCAGTTACGTGGTCGTGCAGGACGTCAAGGAGACCCGGGTTCATCTGTATTCTTTGTTTCATTAGAAGACCAATTGATGCGTTTATTTGCTACTGAGCGTATTGCCAGTCTAATGGACAGAATGGGATTCAAAGAAGGAGAAGTTCTTGAGCATAATATGTTGAGCAAATCGGTTGAACGTGCTCAGAAGAAAGTTGAAGAAAATAACTTTGGTATTCGTAAACGTCTGTTAGAATATGATGATGTAATGAACTCTCAACGTGAGGTTATTTACAAACGTCGTCGCCACGCCCTTATGGGAGAACGTATTGGCATAGACATTATAAATATGCTTTTCGATTCTGCCAGCTCAATTACAGAACAATACGCAGAAAGTCAGGACTATGAAGGTTTGAAAATAGAAATACTTCGTGTATTATCAATGGAATGTCCTATTGATGAAGCTACATTCAGATCAGCAAGACCCGATAAGCTTGTAGATATCGTTTATGAGCATGCTGTGAAGAATTTTAAACACAGAATGGACAGACTGGCAGAAATTGCTAATCCTGTAATTAAAGATGTATATGAGAATCAAGGAGGAAACTTCGAAAATATATTAATTCCAATTACTGACGGTAAGCGTATCTATAATGTTACTTGTAACTTGAAAGAGGCTTACGAAACAGGTTCTAAAGGAGTTATTAAATCATTCGAAAAATCAATTCTTCTACATACAATAGACGAACAATGGAAAGAACACTTGCGTGAGATGGATGAACTGCGTCATTCGGTACAAAATGCAAGTTATGAACAAAAAGATCCACTATTAATTTACAAACTTGAATCTTTCAGTTTGTTCAAAACAATGGTTGACAGTATCAATAAGAAAGCTGTAGCTATTTTGATGCGTGGTCAAATACCGGTTCGCCAATCTGAAGAAGTACAGGAAGCTAAAGTTGAAGAAAAGACCGACTTCAGCAAATACAAAACAGAAAAAGAAGATATAGACGAAGAACAAGCTCCAAAAGAAGAGAATAAAAAACCTAAACAAGCTCCGATAAGAGTTGAGAAAAAGTTAGGTAGAAATGATCCTTGCTTCTGTGGCAGTGGCAAAAAATACAAAAATTGCCACGGACAAGATGAAGTTTAATCATTAAGTTATCTTCTGAGATATACAGGAGTCTTATATTGCTAAAAATAAGCAATATAAGACTCCTCTCTTTTTTATTACAATCTTCATCCGGAACCTTTACTTTGTGTGGAAATGTTTCCAAAATTGAAAGTTTTTTTGTAATTTAGCAGGGTTTTTAAAGTCAGTAAGGCTTTAGCAATAAAAGGAAACAAATAAAAAAATATTATATTAAAACTTATCTTTAATGATAGATCAGGAAGATAGAATTATTAGAATTAACATCGAGGACGAAATGAAATCGGCATACATTGATTATTCAATGTCTGTGATTGTAGGTCGTGCTTTACCCGATGTTAGAGATGGATTTAAACCTGTACACCGCCGTATTCTTTTCGGTATGAGTGAATTAGGAAACACATCAAATAAGCCTTATAAAAAATCTGCGAGAATTGTAGGGGAAGTCTTAGGTAAGTTCCACCCGCATGGTGATTCATCCGTATATTTTGCCATGGTTCGCATGGCTCAAGAATGGAGTATGCGCTATTTGTTAGTTGATGGCCAGGGTAATATGGGTAGTGTGGATGGAGACTCTCCTGCTGCTATGCGTTATACCGAAGCTCGCCTTAGCAAACTTGCAGAAGAAATGCTAAAAGATATCGACAAAGATACTGTTGACTTTCAGCTTAACTTTGATGATACTTTAAAAGAACCCACAGTCTTACCAACACGTATTCCCAATTTATTGATAAATGGGGCCTCTGGTATTGCTGTAGGTATGGCTACTAATATGCCTCCTCACAATATGTCTGAAGTAATCAATGCAACTGTTGCTTATATTGATAACAGAGAGATTGATATTGAAGGATTGATGGAATATGTGAAGGCTCCTGATTTCCCCGGAGGTGGATTCATTTATGGTTATCAAGGAGTTAAAGATGCTTTTGAAACAGGACGTGGGCGTGTTATTATGCGTGGACGTGCTGAAATTGAAATGGATGGAAACCATGAAAAAATTGTTGTTTCCGAAATTCCATATCAGGTTAATAAAGCTGAGTTAATCAAGCATATTGCAGACTTAGTAGGAGATAAAAAAATTGATGGTATCAGTAATGTCAATGATGAGTCAGACCGCTCAGGGATGCGTATTGTTGTTGACATCAAAAGAGATGCCAATGCGAATGTTGTACTAAATAAACTATACAAACTTACCGCCCTACAAAGTTCTTTCAGTGTTAATAATATTGCTCTGGTAAAAGGACGCCCTCAAATGTTGAATTTGAAGGATATGATTTCATTGTTTGTTGAACACAGGCATGAAGTTGTTATTCGCAGAACAAAATACGATCTTCTAAAAGCTCAGGAAAGAGCCCATATTTTGGAGGGTCTTATTATTGCATCTGATAATATTGATGAAGTAATTGCTATCATACGTGGATCTAAATCTCCACAAGAAGCAATCGAGGGATTAATCAACCGATTCCAATTATCTGATATTCAATCTCGTGCAATTGTAGAGATGCGCTTACGCCAATTAACTGGACTGGAGCAAGATAAACTACACAGTGAATATTCAGAGATACAAAAACTAATCGAGTATCTTAACAGCATCTTAAATGATGAAGCACTTTGTATGCAAGTTATCAAAGATGAACTGGTAGAAGTAAGAGATAAATATGGAGATAATCGTCGCAGTGAGATCGTTTACTCGGATATTGAAATGAATCCGGAAGATTTCTATGCTGATGACGAGATGATTATAACAATATCTCACCTAGGATATATTAAACGTACACCTTTATCTGAATTTAAGGCTCAGCATAGAGGTGGAGTGGGAGTTAAAGGTTCAGAAACACGTGATACGGACTTTGTTGAATATATCTATCCAGCATCTATGCACAACTATATGTTGTTCTTCACTCAAAAAGGTAGATGTTATTGGCTAAGAGTATTTGATATACCTGAAGGCAGTAAAAACTCTAAGGGCAGAGCTATTCAAAACATGTTGAATATTGAGGCTGAAGATAAAGTAAATGCATTTATTAGAATTAAAGGTCTTAATGATACTGAATTCGTAAATAGCCATTTCCTTGTATTCTGTACTAAACAAGGTGTTATTAAGAAAACAAGCCTTGCAGCATATTCTAGACCTCGTCAGAATGGTGTAAATGCCATAACAATTCGTGAAGACGATAAAGTGATCGAAGTATTGTTGACTGATGGTAACAGTGAAATCTTAATAGCAAATCGTAATGGTAGAGCTATTCGTTTCCATGAATCCGACGTTCGTGAAATGGGACGTACAGCAACCGGCGTACGTGGTATGCGTATAGATGAAGATCCTACAGATGAAGTAATCGGTATGATTGCTATGTCTAAAGATGCTCCAGAAGAAACTATAATGGTGGTCTCTGAGTTAGGATATGGAAAACGTACCAGACTGAATGACGAAGATGGAGAACCTGTTTATCGTATCACCAGCCGTGGAGGTAAAGGGGTTAAAACCATGAGCATTACAGAGAAAACTGGTAAACTTGTTTCTATAAGCAATGTTACAGATGAGAATGACTTGATGATTATTAATAAATCGGGAATAACTATCCGAGTAAAAGTTGATAATCTGAGAGTTATGGGACGTGCTACACAAGGTGTGAAACTGATTAATTTAGGTAAACGTAATGATCAGATTGCATCAGTATGTAAAGTTATGTCTGAGAAGGATGAAGACATCATTGTTGATGATGAAATAATCTCTGATGAATTAAATAATGAGAACAATATATCTTCGAACGAAGAAAATTCTGCCGAATAATAATTATTAAAACTTTAATAAACGATGAAGAAAGTACTTTTGACAGCAACATTGTGCATGGTAGTAGCACTATCTTTTGCACAAAAAAAGGCGGTAAAAGATGCTAAGAGTGAAATGAACTCGAACAATTTTACTGAAGCTCGAGAACTAATTAAACCTGCACTTACAGACCCAGAAACAGCTAATGATGCTGAAACTTGGAAAGTAGCAGGAGACATTGAAAATAAAGCCTTTGATGCTCAAAGAACAAATCAAATGCTTCAAAAAGAATTTAAAGAAGATGTTATGTATGACGCTCTCTTAAATTCGTATGCTCCTTACATCAAAGCAGATGAACTAGGACAAATACCTGATGAAAAAGGTAAAGTGAAAAATAAATTCAGAAAAGATATAGCAACAACATTGAGAGTGAATCATCCATTCTTCATCAATGGTGGTGTATATTACAATGATAAGCAAGATTATAGCAAAGCATCTATATTTTTTGAAAAATATTGGGAATTACCATCTTTACAAGTATTTGCTGATGATAAAGACAAAATAAATACAAATGATAGTACATTTCAAACTATTAAATATTACGCTGTTATCACTGCTATTCAAGCTAAAGAAGATCAAAGAGCTATTCAATTATTAAGTAGAATCCTTTCTGAACCATTTACACCTAATAGTACTTACAAAGAAAGTGATGTATATGAGCTTTTAGCTAGCGAATATGAAAATACTAAAGACAGCGTAAACTTTGTAAAAACGTTGGAACTTGCAGCTGCTAAATTCCCTGAAAATAAATACTTTGTTCCAAACTTGATAAATCAATATATCAAAGCTGGCAAATCAGAACAAGCTATTGCATATTTAGATAAAGCTATTGCCAATAATCCCGAAGGGGCATGTGATATGTATAGCGTAAAAGCTTCATTATTTGCAGAAAAGAAAGATTTTGCTACTGCTGATGCTACTTATCAGGCTGCTTTAAGTAAAGATGCTGCTTGTGAAAGAGCCTTAGAAGGTTTAGCTGTTTCATATATTGTTCAAGCGCAAAACTTGAAAGAAGAAGCAGGAAACGTTTCTACAGCAAAAGAAAGAGCTGAACTTGATGACAAGGCTAAAGATCTATACAACAAAGCATTTCCTTTATTGGAGAAATATAAATCATCATTGGAAGGTCGCAAAGCAGACGAACAAGAAATCAAATCAATGCTAGTAAAATTACAAAACGTATACTATAATCTAAATATGGAGAAAGAATACGAAGCTGTAAGTGCTGAACTTGAGAAATATAAATATTAAATTCAGAAAAGAATATAATATCTTTATAAAGAGGAGGCTACCCGAAAGATAGCCTCTTTTTTTGCTTAAGTAGGCCCAGTGACCACATAGCTGCGAAAATTAAACTGTAGATATTTGAAAAAAATTAAATTATCGTGAATAAAATGTTCTTAAATATGACGTCAAATATAAAATAGTCATTAGTTACATAATTACCATTATGTTTAATTACACTTTTAGATATTCTAATCAAGAAAAGCTAAGACGGGTTTACAACATTAAGTTAACTAAAGATTTATGTTAAAGAATATACCCCATCAATACAGACTTAGAAACAATCTATATAAATAACAGAGCAGATTTGAAACAAATATCATTTAGTTTTGTTTTATTTGTATAACGCTTAATTAAAAACAACAAGTTTATGACTACGATTATATCTTACTTTCTAATTACTTTACTTAGTTTAAATTTAAACGTAGAAGATCAAACAAATAATAATAACGATAATAAAAGTATAAAAGCTATGAAATTTGAAATGCCTAAGTTGCCATATGCAACAAATGCCTTAGAGCCAGTTATCAGTCAACAAACTGTAGAACTACATTATGGTAAACATCTTCAAACGTATGTAAATAATCTGAATAATTTAGTACCGGGAACTAAATTTGAGAATTCAGATCTAATTACGATCATTAAAGAAAGCGATGGAGCTATATTTAATAATGCAGGTCAAATTTTGAATCATGATCTTTATTTTGCTTCATTTACAAACCCTGGTAAAGGTGGTTCTCCAAAAGGAAAATTAGCTGAAGCAATTACTGCCCAATTTGGTTCATTCGAGAACTTCCAAAAAGAATTCAATACAGCTGGTGCTGGTTTATTTGGTTCAGGTTGGGTTTGGTTAGCTAAAGATGCCAGTGGTAAACTTTCGATCGAAAAAGAACCTAATGGCAGTAACCCTGTTGTAAAAGGTCTAACTCCAATCTTAGGTATTGATGTATGGGAACATGCTTATTACCTTGACTATCAAAATCGTCGTGCTGACCACTTAGCAGAGGTTTGGAAAATCATCAATTGGGATGTTGTTAGTGCTCGTTACTAATTATAAGTCAACAATATATTAAAAAGAAAGCTCCTAGTTATAGGAGCTTTCTTTTTATCCCCCCTATCCTATTTTCCTACGACATTTAACATAAACTTGTCTGCTTTATATCTTTTCTTTCATATCTTTGCCTCCTGATCTAGGGGTGCCCACAAGGCTGAGATTATACCCGTATAACCTGATCCGGATAATGCCGGCGGAGGGAAATAGATATGCTTTTAGCGCGCACTGCATACTACTTCAAAATAAAGGTACACTCTCCTATCCCCTTTTTTATTTAACAAATTAGATAAAATAGATCTGCTTTTTTATCGTTAATCATCATTATTTAAATGAAAAAGGAAATAATATCTCTTACAGCTTTTCTCTCCAGTATTTCTATCTTTTCAGAAGAAATACCTGACAGTCTAAAACAAGTGAATCTCAGCGAGATTATTGTATCAGCCACACGAGTTAATGGACGTGCTCCAATTGCATTTTCAAATATGAGTGCTGTACAAATTAAAGAAAATAATGCAGCAAGGAATATTCCTTATATTCTAGAAACCATGCCTTCGGTAGTTGCTTTTTCAGAAGATGGTTCCGGTGTTGGTAACACCTCTCTTCGTATAAGGGGAACAGATGCTACTCGTATTAATGTTACTCTAAATGGTATGCCATTAAATAACCCTGAAAGTCAGGAAGTATATTGGGTAAATATACCTGACATATCTAATTCTCTACAAAGTATTCAAGTGCAACGGGGTGTCGGATCATCAACAAATGGTTCTGCGGCATTTGGAGCTAGTATATCATTAAAAAGTCAAGGAGCAAAACCTGAAGCATACGGTGAAGCATCAACAGCTATTGGAAGTTATAATACTTTTACTTCTACTATTGCAGCAGGAAGCGGTATTTTAAAGAATGGACTTTCTTTTGATGCCAGATATTCTCGTGTAACAGGAGATGGATATATCAGAAATGGTAGTGTAAACCACAGATCTGCATATGCAGCATTATCTTATTATAACGACAATCAGTTATTTAAACTGAGCTATATCAATGGTATTCAGCATACAGGGATAACATGGGAAGGTATTAACCCTGAACAGATGAAAATTGATCGCAGATACAATCCGGCAGGTCGATTCTATGACAGTGCGGGAAATGTGCACTATTATGATAACGAAACTGATAATTATTATTCCAATATAGTACAGTTTACATACTCAAATGCTTTATCAGAACAATTGTCTTTAAACATTGGATTAAATTACAATCATGGGTATGGCTATTACGAGAATTATAAAATGAATCAGAAATTTTCCAAGTTTGGTTTAACCCCACAATTGGTAAACGATTCATTATATAAATCTTCAGATATTATCAGACGTAAATTAATGAAGAACAACTTTTATACGGGGAATATCACTTTAAGCTATGCTACAGATCGATTAAATCTTATTGGAGGAGTTATGCTGTCTTCCTATGCCGGAGATCACTATGGCGAGCTTAAATGGGCTAAACTCAATCAAAATATACCGTCTAATTACGAATGGTATATGAACGATGCAAATAAAAAAGAATTTAATATATTCACCAAAGGTACTTACAGGGTTACAGACGCATTCTCTATTTTTGGAGATCTTCAATATCGCTATATCGATTACAGAATGAAAGGTATTGATGATGATTTAGAAGATATAACTAATAATAATTACTTTAGTTTCTTTAATCCGAAAGGAGGAGTTTCTTATAATTTCGATGCTAAAAACGATATTTATGCTTCTCTTTCTTTTGCTCAACGTGAACCTCTTCGCACCGATATAAAGGAATCATACAAGGGAGGCAGCTATCAGCGCATTAAACCAGAACAGATGCTTGATTATGAATTAGGTTATAGATACGCTTCAAAAGAGGCTTCCTTCAATGCAAATATCTATTATATGAAATACAAGGATCAGATGGTGCAAACAGGAAAACTAAATGACGTAGGATATAAGTTGATGGAAAATGTACCTGACAGTTATCGTCTGGGATTAGAGCTTATTGGTGCATATCAGTTTGCAAAATGGGTACGATTAGATGCAAATGTTACTATAAGCAGAAATAAGATAAAAGACTATACAGCTTATTTTGATTTATATGATAATCAAACAGATTATAATTTTGTCGGTCAGACCTCAGAGCACTTTAAATCTACTGACATTTCATTCTCTCCTAATGTTATAAGCAGTGGTACTGTAACTGTTACTCCCTATAAAACTCTTACATTAGCACTTATTGGTAAATATGTAGGAAAACAATATTATGACAATACTTCTAACCCCGAAAATCAATTAACAAACTATTTTGTGAGTAACTTTGCAGCAAGTTATACATTCAAAACTCAAAAAATAGGAGAAATAAATCTTCAATTCTTTGTCAATAATATATTTAATAAAGAATATGTAGCTAATGCTTGGGTATCCACCGACAAATTTAAAGATAATACACAATTGGTATACACCGGTTTATTTCCACAAGCGACACGCAATATAATGGCAAAACTAGGTATCAGATTCTAATAGAATAGATGGAACTAATAGTAAATTTTATTAAAATAAACTGGGTCGAGATTATAGGAGCCATTTTTGGGCTCCTATATCTCTATTATGAATATAAAGCTGATCTCAAAATGTGGCCGGCAGGTATTATTATGTCCTCTTTCTACACCTTCGTCTTTATACATGCCACCTTCTACTCTTTTGCCTGCATAAATATATACTATATATTAGCAGGAATATATGGTTGGATAAAGTGGCATAAAGCCATTAATACTAACTCGGAAGAAAATACTGATATCGGCTTATGCCATGCCCCTACCCGACTGTTTTTACCTCTCAGTATAGCATCTATTGTGATCTTTGGTATAATTGTATTTATTTTACAGACATTTACTGATAGCAAAGTTGTTTATGGAGACAGCTTTGTCACAACAATCAGTATTGTAGCCATGTGGATGCTGGCACAGAAATATATTGAACAATGGTTATTACTCATTGTTATTAACATCGTATCTGTTTTTTTATACTTATATCAAGACCTATATCCGACATCTATTATGTATCTTATATACAGCATAGTATCTGTATTCGGATATATAAAATGGAGAAAAATGGTAACCCAAATAAATAAATGAAGATATTTAAATACCCTACCGTAGAAACAAAAACAGAAGCTGTAATACTAGCTAATGGAGAGTTTCCGACTCATGAAATAGCTCTGTCTATCTTAATCAATAATAACTATATAGTATGCTGTGATGGAGCCATAAATAGCCTATCTCTTACAAAAATTAAACCACAAGCTATTGTAGGCGATTGTGATTCATTATCCGATGAAAATAAACTGAAATACCAAGACCTTATTATTCAGATAAAAGAACAAGAAACGAATGACCTGACAAAATCAGTACAATATTGCATCGAACAAGGTAAAAAGAATTTAATAATTCTCGGAGGTACAGGTAAAAGAGAAGATCATTCTATCGCAAATATTGGTTTATTGGCCGATTATATAGAATATATTGATGACATATGTATGATCACAAACCATGGTGTATTTAATGCCATTAATACTCCCTGTGTTTTTGAAGCATATCCGGGACAACAGATTTCATTATTCAGCATTTCACCTTGTGAAGTAACAACTGATAAATTAAAATATCCGATACAAAACAGGATCTTTACTAATTGGTGGCAAGCCACACTAAATGAGGCAGAATCGGACACATTTACAATAGACACCACTGGTCGTTTGATTGTATTCAGATCTTTCTGATATAGCTATTCACGACAATATAAGCCACTTTGATTATTCATAAAGCATAATATAACTGTATTTTAGCCTTCAATACTATTTTATTAACGATAAAAAAGCAATACCTTTGTTCCACATTAATATTGATGTTGTTTATACTACTTAATCAATGGAATTTATACACTTTATTATCGATTTTATCCTTCACATCGACAGACACTTATTAGAACTAGTTGAAAATTATGGCGTATGGGTATATGCTATTCTTTTTTTAATCATCTTTTGTGAGACGGGATTAGTAGTAACTCCCTTTTTACCAGGAGATTCTCTTCTTTTTGTTGCCGGTGCATTAGCAGCATCTAATGTTACGGGTGATTTTAACATTATTATATTAAATATCATACTCATCACTGCCGCTATATTAGGGGATGCAGTAAATTATACGATAGGTCGCTTCTTTGGGGAAAAACTCTTTAGCAATCCCGATTCCAAAATATTTAAGCAAAGCTATCTGGAAAAAACCCACCAATTTTACGAAAAGCACGGAGGCAAAACTATAATCCTGGCTCGCTTTGTACCAATTGTACGTACTTTCGCTCCATTTGTAGCAGGAATGGGACATATGGGCTATAAACATTTTGCAGCTTTTAATGTTATAGGAGGTGTTATATGGGTTGTGTTATTTACTCTTTTAGGTTATTTCGTAGGTACTATCGAATGGGTGCAGCAAAATCTTAAATTGCTAATGGTAGCTATCATATTTTTATCTATTGTACCCGCTATTGTTGAAGTAATAAGAGAAAGAGCCAAAAGTAAGAAAGAAGCTTAATAAGCATTAATATGACTCATTTATTATAAATAGTATATACTCACTTAACTATAAAATAAATGGAAGCAATAGCCAATATACCGGACTGTAAATCAAAGAAAAGAATTGTAATAATTGGGGGTGGCTTTGCAGGATTAGAAATCGCTCGCAAAGTAGACTCGGCTTATTATCAGGTAGTTTTAATTGATAAAGTAAGCTATTATCAATTTCAACCACTTCTTTATCAGGTAGCAACAGGAGGTTTGGAACCTAGTTCTATATCTTATCCGCATAGAAAAACATTCCAAAAAAAGAAAGACTTTCATTTTAGAACCTGCCTAGCTAAACAAGTTCTTCCCGATGAAAAGATACTCGAAACAAGTATCGGTTCTATTACGTATGATTACTTGATAATAGCTACGGGTTGTGATACTAATTATTTTGGAAATGACAGCCTGAAAGATTCGACCTATGCAATGAAATCTATTTCCGAATCGTTACTTGCCAGAAATAGAATTTTATTTAGCTTCGAGAAAGCTTTAAGTGCCAGAACAGATGAAAAAGTGCGTGAATTACTGACTTTTGTTATAGTTGGAGGTGGAGCCACGGGAGTTGAACTATCGGGAGCTTTGGCTGATATGAAAAAAACAATATTACCTAAAGATTATCCGGAGCTTGACTTTAACAAGATGGAAATTCACTTGGTAGACGCATCCCCCCGTCTGTTATTCGCAATGTCAGAAGAAGCATCGGCTAAAGCAGAAGAAACACTACGAAAAAGAGGTGTCATCATACATCAAAATATATCTGTAAAAGATTACAACAAGCCTTATGTAGAATTATCGAATGGCGAAACCCTGCGTACTCATAATGTATTTTGGGTAGGTGGAGTAAAACCCAATAGTCTGCTTGGGCTTAAAGAAGAATCCTATAACAGAGGACGTATTCTTGTAGACCAATACAATGCAGTTATCGGACATGATAGCATATATTCAATTGGAGATACATGCTTATTAATCTCTAACCATTCTCCTAAAGGACATCCACAAGTAGCTCAGGTAGCTATGCAAATGGCCACTAACTTGGCTAATAATTTGAACCAAGAAGCTAAAGGTTATACTAAAAAGGAGAAATTCGAATATAAAGACAAAGGCTCTTTGGCTACAATCGGAAGAAATGCTGCTGTAGCTGATATATGGAAGCTTCATTTTGGAGGAACTGTCGCATGGTGGTTATGGTTATGGGTACACATTCTTTCCATTGTAGGTATCAAAAATAAAGTTTCAGTATTTATTGACTGGGTATGGAGTTATATAACTTACGATGTATCACTCCGACTTTTTATTCGCCCAAAGAATGATCGAATGTATGAAGAAATAGACGAAAGAGAGAAAAGATAGGATTCAGACCTTATTTGTTCATCTAAGTAATAAAATAATAAAAGAGATCTAAATTAGATCTCTTTTATTATTATGTCTGATTGTTTCTTTATTTTATTTTCTCTCATTCGTTCCCATATAGAATGAGGGATCAAACGTCTCATATACTGCCTTATATAAGCACTTCTAATATACTTCTTGAAATAAGGAGAATCTTTAGGAGCACCATATTCTATCTGCATCTCTACAAATTCTTTTGCATGCTTAACCTCACTATTCATGCTTATACCAACCGAAGCATCATAGGAGCACACAATTACTGACACATGTTTTAACTGGTAACCCTCTCTGTTGAGACGTAAAAAAAATTCAGTATCAGCAGCTATCTTGTATTTCAGATTAAACTTATTCTTTTTAGCAATATCTGCTCTGGCAAAAGCTGCCTGATGCGAGAATGGCATAAAATGGTCTCTATCACACTCATACCCTTGTCTGATATAAGAAAATGATTTCAAACGATATTCAGCATCACCATATACTGCTGCATATTTAGAATAATCGTCCTCAGGTATATCAAAAATCTCTGAGACAGAAGAAGTCGAATAAAAGAAGTCTCCGGCATTCATAAAATTAATCCAATTGCCGGCAGATTTATCAATACCTTTATTCATGGCATCGTAAATTCCCTTATCAGGCTCACTAATAAATATTGATATACGATCTTCGTACTTTCGGATCACATCTATTGTACCATCCGAAGAACCCCCATCAATAACAATATATTCGAGATTACTATATGTTTGAGATAATACACTCTTTATAGTTTCTTCAATGATAGACACTGCATTATATACAACGGTTACAACCGACACTTTATCTTGGCTCATTGTTTTCTGCATTTAGTTGATCAAGTTTATCCATCAATTGAGTATCAACATCTATATCCAATTTACGGGCAAACCACGCATTAGAAGAGGCTATTTTTGGAAAATCATCAGACACTAATATCTTTGGACTTTTACCTTTATCACCCCAATCAAAAAATCTGTAAATTTCATTAACCATATCCTTATTCAAAGGCGAATTTAATAATACTGATTGAATATATAATTCATCCGAACATCCTGCATGCTTAAAAAAATCTATTACTTTCGCATTCTTTTCTGTATAATCAAGTAAATATTCTACAGCCTCTATTGATAAGGTAAACCAGCATGACCCATAATATGCATCATTAAATGGATACTTACGTTTAAATCCCAGTTTTTGAAGAATTTTCTTTATAATGCGATTATTTCGAATATCTCTTTCCGGGAGAAAGAACCAATATTCAAAACGTTTTTTCATTAAATTAGACCAGTCATCACTCCCCAACTTAAAATAATCAATATAACTTTTACCTTGATTGCTATGTAAAAAATCGACAATTTGAGACATGGGAACAATCGGATAATCCAACCCACTAATAAATAAAATATGAGAATAGGGAATTTTTGTATTTACAATCTCTTCAAACGAATTGAGAATCTGTTGCAATTGAGAAAAACGCCCCCAAACTACCTCAACCCTATTATTCAGAAAATGTATATTTTCTATATTCTTTTTAAATAATTCTATATCAGCTTTTGCATCTATATTTATATAAATATCTATATTCTTATGCATTAAGCGAGATACTAATCGGGCTAATTGATCGGGATTAGTATGCGCATGAATTAGTAACGCTATTTTCATACTAAAGCAGATTATGAATATTGTTTTACTAAGTCTAAAACTTGTCGGGTCGATTTAATCCAAGAATATTTTTTCACCTGTTCCCTACCCTTTTCGCTCAATTTGTTTCGTAACTCAGTATCACGAATCAACAAATCCATTTTAAGGCTTATGTCTGCAATATCTAAAGGATTTGCATACATAGCAGCTTCTCCGTTAACTTCCCTCAATGCAGGTATATCAGATGCAATTACAGGGCATCCATATGACATAGATTCTAAGGGTGGAATACCAAAACCTTCATATAAGGATGGATATACAGAAAAAAGAGCATTTTTATACATTGTTTGGAGAGAATCATCATCCAAATAGCCTGTAAGAATAACATTTTCTCTATTAAGTTTCTCCATATCAGGTGTATTAAACGCCTTAAACTGCATTCCTATGATATATAATTTTACAGATTTATCCTCTATATTATTAAAAGCTTCTACAAGACGAATAAAATTCTTTCGGGGATCCATTGATGAAACAGATAGAATATACTTTTCATCAGAATTATCTCTTATAACATCATTCTCTGTTGTATGATAAGAAGGTATACTACAATTTATCACATGAATTTTTTCTGATGGAAGACTTAATGTTTCTATAATTTCTTTCTTCGAAAATTCACTGACAGTAATAATCGCATAAGCTTTTTTACCTATCCGAGGCATCATATACCCATAAAATCGGCAATAATTCTTAGAAAACCATTCGGGATGCCTTTCATGCGAAACATCATGTATTGTGATTATCTGATTTGAATAATTCAAAGGTCCGCAACCAGAGAAACTTAACAACAAAGGATTTCCTTGCTGTTTCAGATATTTAGGTAAGCTAATTTGCTCCCAAAGATGACCATTGAATGCCCCACATTGAACAGTTTTAAAATTGATTTTGTAGTCCGGATTTATTTCTTTGGGTACAGCAACGTAAAAATCAACACCAAATTCAGAGAGTTGATTGCATATCTCAAAAGCATACCGATGAACTCCTGTTGGTTTTTGGGTTAAAAACCGACCAT
Source organism: Dysgonomonas sp. HDW5A (assembly GCF_011299555.1). Lineage (NCBI taxonomy): Bacteria > Pseudomonadati > Bacteroidota > Bacteroidia > Bacteroidales > Dysgonomonadaceae > Dysgonomonas > Dysgonomonas sp. HDW5A. The sequence continues at coordinate 3,866,983 of NZ_CP049857.1, forward strand.
TTACTACAAACATATTTTCTCTATTGGGTAATATTTCTATAATATTTTTTTTGAAACCAGCTTTTCTTTATAAAAAGCTTACTGAGTCTAATCCAAAAATACATCTTAAACCTCTGCCATCCTTTATTAGAGACCATCTCCTCTTTAAAGAAGTCATACTTAGCAACTATATTAAAATAACGCTTTTTTTGAGACATTCCGCCTTTTAAAAATTCGATATGATGGGTAACCATTTTAGATTTAGGAAATACATAGAAACGCTTTTGAGTTGAATCATCTACATAAGGATATTTGGCAACATAACTAGGTACATGTACCGGCATATTTTCCGTAATCCATCTAAATCCAACACCAGCATCTCTTAAATAATTTGCAATATAAGATTCCGGATAATCCTCAAAATCAAATAAATTAGGATTGTTACGAATAAAATTCGATTTTATAACTGCAAAATCTACAGCTAGAGCATAGTCTTTATCATACCAATCGGCACTGGCCCATACAATATTAGATGCCTCTTCCATGAATTCGATATATTCTTTTATGGTACGATCCCCATATATCCAGGTATCTGCCTCTAATATAACCGTATAATCACAATCTGAAGGAATACATTTTTGCCCTTCCATCAGTAATTGTGAGTTACCCTTTTTATGACCTGCATTATGCTCTAAAGCAACAAAGTTATCTATAACCCGTACTGAATCTGCATCAATACGATATCCATCGGGATACCCATTGCTTACAACAATAATATGATAATCAAACTCTGTCCATGTTTGTTTAATTATCTGAAGATTATATTTAAGATCCTCGATACGGTCATATACACGAATTAAAACTGCAACTCTTCTCTTCATTTAAATACTACAATTACCTAAACTTCCTTTTTATGAAGTAACTCTTTTATAACCCTGTCCATTTTTTCCACGGCAATATCCCAAGAAAACTGTTGGATGAAATGATTTCCTCTTTCAGCCAAGAATATACGATTGTCATTATTAGTTATTAAACTCATTATTTTATCTACCAATTGACTTGAATCTTTTGGACTATATAATAGTGATGTATCATTATCTTTAGCATATTCAGCATGCCCTTGTATATCTGTTAATATAGTTGCACAACCGCAAAACATAGCCTCCATAGGAGTCAGTGCCATACCTTCGGTCAGAGAATTTGAAATAAATATAGCATTTCTGTTATAAATTAAGCTCAAATCCTTAGGATCACGATAAAAAGTAATCCAGTCCGGTAAATTTTCAGGAGCCGGGCATATACCAAATAATTCAACTTTTAATTCAGAACACTTCTCTTTTACTTTAGACAAAGCTTCAAGTCCATAAGTTGAACCTTTAATCTCTTGTATAGAGTATAACATACAAACGGTTAAAGAGTTTCGATCTTTTATTGGATTCAATATTCGATACTTCTCTTTATCAATAGCATTGGGAATCAAAACTGTAGGATTAAGGGTATACTTTGTAACAATATCTTTCAGATAAGAAGCTACTACAATATTTGTAACCCCTTCCATATCATATGATGAATGAAGTTCGTCCTCATGCCCTATCCAATTTTCATACCCTTGTATAAAATTAATTTTCCGACCTTTTTTTTCTGTTAATGAACCCATTTCTAACGCAGTAGTCCACCAGGTAGCTATTACAATATCCGAGTCTTTGACATTTTTATCATTGATTGAGTTAGTATAGCACATCGAAATATTGGACCTAAAGTCAAACCATCGACTTGTCCTAAATCCCTCTATATAAGATAATATAAAACGTGCAATATATGGTAGGCGATACTCCATATACTTCGTTTTCAGAGGGTAAGTAATGTGTACATCATAACCAAGATCTGATAACCTGTTTGCATATTCATACATAACCCTAAACCCTCCTGTGGGGCGTCGAGCCTTGAACGGCATAACGAAGTTTAGTCGAATTGAATTTTCCAAGTCTGTATAATTGTGGTGTATAAATATAATATCGATAATGAAGGAAATAGAATATGAATAAATACATAAACAGATTTAAATCCGAAAGACCTTTATAATTCAATGCTAGATTATAAGCATACATTATAAGTAATGTAAATGTAAAAGCTCTATCATTAGTAAATGACAATTTAATAAGCATAAATTGATAGAAGAAATAGGCTAATGTGCCCGGTAGTCCAACATAAAATAGCAGACGTGTATATCCAACATCACTACCCCAGAATTCCATATTACCCCATCCATATAGCCATTGATCAAAGGTATAAGGTAATTGAAACATCTCCTCTAAACCATCCGATGAATTAGTCCTAAACTGACCGGTTTTGTTATAATTAATAAAAGCTTCAAATGCCCAATCTGCAAACTCCGGAAAGTATAGGTATGCGAGCGTATGACCTATTGAAGCAAATAAAGCTGCAATAGCTAAGAATTTAAAAAACTGTCCTTTTCTAACATCTTTTTTATTACTTGTAAAAAGGAGTATAATAGCAAGAATGACACTTGCAAAAAGACCTATAGCTGTTGTTCTTGCCGATAGGAGACCAACATACAAGATAAAACAATACACCCCACCTAATACAATAATAGAGATTACATTTAATTTAGTCTTTAAAATAATGTATACTAAAGCTATAAGAGCGAATCCACAAGATACACCTGCACCAAAGAATGCTACCCCATACCCCAACAAACGAGCACCTTCGGTTTCTTGTCTTTTGGCTAAAACTGTAACATCCATCATTTGCAAAGAATTACAAAAATCCCGAATAGCTGCATTTTCGTGCATGGCAATAGAAATAACACACTGCGCAAATATAGCTCCTACTATATAGTACAAAAACAAAGTAAATGTTCCTTTCGGATGAACCACAAAGAAAAAGGTAACAATCAAATAGGAGCCAAATACCCATGCAAACTGACTCTTTGTATAATCAACTAAATATGGATCTTTAAATGGTGTAAGATACATTGTAATGAAACAACATAATACAAACGGAATATAGGATAGAATAATCGTTACAACCTCATCAAAAGGTCTTCCATTATAAAGGTACAAACCGACTCCTAATGCTCCGGATGTAAAAAGGAAGGAATACCCAAAAAAGGATATTGCCTGGGGATAGAGTGTATAAAAAAGGAAAATAAATAATATCGTTATTAACAATATCTTCTTCATAAATTTTTATCTAAATGCCAGTTTATACCAAAATGATTTTTTATACTCCATCTTGAATAAACACTTAATATATAATATTAGTATGTCATTTTTACTATAATATTCTTTATTATAGAGTGGAGAGTCAAAACATTTACTCAATACCTTTAAGCCTAATCTCGAATTTGCACAAAGACGAATCCAATGTAAAGATAAGATTCTAGATAAATATTGAGGAGAGCTAAATTGTTCTGCACTATTTCTATCTAATAGACCTATCATAAACGTCTCACATTTATAAAGATAATCAAATGAAGACTCTGAAGGAATACACTCAGCAACAGAAGCATATACATCTAAGTCTTCAGCACTAGAAGCTAAACCTAACTTCTCACAGTGAATTTTAAAGACTTCTTTCTTATTTTCAATTTGTTTCTTTTCATTTAATGTCGAAACCTGATATTCATGAACTCTATAGTATAAAAGAGGCTCATCAATATTTGCTAATTTCGTACAATAAAGTGCCTTAGACCAAAGTGCATAATCTTCTACATGCAAATATTTTTCTTCGAACCTTAATCCCAACTCAGAGAATAGTGTTTTCCGAATCATTACAGCAGGATGACAAATACCCGATCTAAACAATAGATAAGCTTGTAACTCTTCATATGTTTTAGGGTTTTTATAGAGATTATGCTTTGATTTACCCGTTCTAAATGTGTAAAACATGGTACTAACAACATCATAGTCGGCATTTTGCTCTAAGAAAGATACCTGTTTCTCTATTCTTGTAGGAAAAGAGATATCGTCTGCATCCATACGGGCAATATACTTGCCATTACACAATTCAATTCCTTTATTTAATGTCTTTATCAGTTTTAAATTAGTCTCATTATTATAAATCTTTATACGACTATCTTTATTAGCTAATTCTTGTAACTTATTACTTGTATTATCTGATGAACAGTCATTTATAATAATAATCTCTAGATTTATATACGTCTGTTCTATAATGGATGAAATAGATTCAACCACATAACTCTCGACATTATAACAAGGTATTAAAACTGAGACTAGAGGATTTGACATATATTTATTAACGATTTCCTTTATTATATATTGCTTTAAATATAGAAGTATACCCTTCTACCATTTTATTTATTGTAAAATTCCTCAAATAAGATTCTCTGGCATAAGTTTTTATTTGAGAATTTACTGAATCTTGCAAAACATAGTCGATTTTAGAAACAAAAGATTCAATATTATTTTCTACAGCAAACCCATTATTTCCATCTAAAACTTCACCAATGCCCCCTACATTAGATGCAACTATTGGAATACCAAATGATAAAGCTTCCAAAAGCGATATCGGTAAACCCTCATAATTCGAAGGTAAAATAAAAACATCAGCATACTTTAAATAGATATATGCAGAATGAGTCTCTCCCAAACAAAATACATTAGAAGGTACATCAGTCAAAACGTCCTTATTACCAATCCAAACAAACGCATAATTAGGTTTAGCTTTTGCTATATCTACGAATAAATCAAATTTCTTTTGAGGAGAAATTCTTGATATACACATTACTATATGATTATAATGACGTTTAATCTCTTTTATTTTTTCTTTTAAATCTTCATTTTCTAAAGATTGTTGATCATCAGATGTATGATCGACCACACCATTATAGACAAGCTCTACATTTTTAGAAATTCCTTCTTCACGTAAACAGTCGACATCATACTTACTAACTCCAACTATTCGAGCCGCCCTATTTTTTAACACTTTCTCAACAATTAAAAACTTCCGAAAAGCTTTCCTTATTGAATCGAAACCATGAACTGTATAGACTATAGTCTTCGGATTAAACACAATACGCCCAATAGCTCCCATTTTAGAGGAATGTAAATGAACGACATCTGGTTTATATTTAAGTCTTAATTTAAACAATTTAAAAACCAAAAATAAATCCTTGTAAGATACCTCTTTACGGTGTTCACAGAGTTTAATCAAATGAACCTTCTTATCCAAATGTTTCCAAGCTTCGCCATTTCCTCCATAAAGAATAAAAACTTCGTCGCTATCGCTTAAACCTTGAATTAGATTTGCCACAACAGACTGAGCTCCACCAAATTCTGAAACTGTTATAACTTGAAAAATTTTCATTCTTTTTACCGACTAAAGTCTTTAGTTAAAAGACAAAGATATTGCTTTTTAAACAAAAAACACTTAATAGATTACATCTTTCCTTTTCTTCTTCATTTTAATTAAATTTCGAATATATCATTTTTTAGTAATATCTTTCTAAATTTGTATTTTAAAACAAAGTTTAGGATTTAACAAATTTAGGTAATTATACATGGAAAGATTATTTACGAGAAAAGGATTTAGTATGTTTATTCTATTGGTTGATCTCGTTATTATTTATCTGTCAACCTATCTGGCATATCTGTATTTTGCGGATAGTCTAGCATCTTATAATGACAATCTATACTCCATAATATCTATGGCACCATACATCGGTCTATTTTATCTTATTATAGGTCATGTATTTGAACTTGATAAACCTAAAGAATTTACTTTATTTGGAGTAGCCTACTCGGTCACCGTAGCAATTTTATGCTTATTTCTATTAACAATGGCAATGAGCTTCCTTACCAGACGATTAGCCTATCCCCGAAGTATATTAATTGTTAGCTCCATAGTTCAAGTCGTTCTATTAACACTATGGCATTTATACATTAACAAGAAATACCTGAAAGATAATGTTTTAAAAACCGTTTTAGTTATTGGGTATGACAAGGCTCGTCATTTAGCAGAAAAACTATTGCATTCTAAAGGGATGTGGTCTAATGTTAAACATATCTGCAAACCGGAATCTCCTAATCTCGAAAAATACATGGCAAACTGCGATCTTATTTTCATTTCTGATGATGTTGATGAAAGCATGAAGCAAGAGATGGCAGAAGACTGTGTCAAAAAAAGTAAGCAGTTCTTTTATGAACCTAAGTTTCAGGAGATATTTTTATTTAATGCCAATTTTGTACAAATTGGAGACACTCCTGTATTAAAGGTTAGACCTTTTGATATTAATATAGAACACGATTTTGCCAAACGCACATTAGATATATTATTGTGCTCTATCGCTTTTATCGTAGCCTTTATTCCGGGTGCCATTGTTGCACTATGCCTTAAAATAGGTGGTGGATCGGTGTTTTATAAACAAGAGCGGATAACAAGAGGTAATAAACCTTTTTACATTTACAAATTCAGGACAATGATTGAGAACGCAGAAGCTGCCTCAGGACCAACATTAGCTCAAGAATCGGATAATAGGATCACCAAACTAGGATACTTCTTAAGAGCAACCCGCCTTGATGAAATTCCCCAAATACTCAATATCCTAAAAGGCGATATGAGCATTGTAGGCCCACGTCCCGAACGTCCTTTTTTCGTAGATCAATATTGCATTGATATTCCTGAATATAATTTGCGTCACCGGGTAAAAGCCGGATTAACCGGATTGGCTCAAGTACAAGGTAAATATAATACCTCTGTAAAAGATAAACTCAAATACGACTTATTATATATCAACGGATATTCATTTGCATTAGATATTAAACTTATAATGCAAACACTAACTGTATTATTGAAGAAAAGCAGCACTGAAGGTATCCGCGAATCGGAAAATAAGGAAGAACTTATTAATAAATTAATTGATAAAGAATAAGTATATCTATTTTTTTTACTTCTAATTAATAAGGCTTTATCATTATTATATTTGCCAAGATAACACAAAGGTCTGAGACCTGAATACATATTTGTAATGAATAATTTTTCTGAACTAATCACTCAAAGACGTAGTATACGCAAATTTACCTCCGAACCTCTTAAGGCAGAAGAAGTAGAGCTAATTTTAAAGGCCGGACTAAAATCTCCAACATCTAAAAACGCAAAGCCATGGCACTTTATAGCCATTGAAGATAAAGATTTATTGGATCAACTTGCACTTTGTAAAAAAATGGGAAGTAAACCCATTGAAAACTGTTCTTTAGCTATAGTAGTTGCTGTTGATCCCTTTACCAGTAGTGTGTGGGTTGAGGATGGCTCTATAGCTTCTATTATGATGCAACTCCAAGCAGAAGATTTAGGCTTAGGAAGTTGTTGGATACAAATCAGAGAGCGGTATACAGCTTCTGATACTTCGTCAGAAGAATATGTGAAAGATTTATTAGATATCCCCATGCAAATGCAAGTTCTATCAATCATAGTATTTGGACATAAGGATCAGGAAAAGCCACCCCACGATGATGAAAAACTGGAATGGGAAAAAGTGCATATAGGAAAATTCAAGTAAACAGAATACAGCAACAATAAATTAACGAATCTCAATATGGCTAAAAACTCAGGTAACAGATTCCCTTATGGTCTTTTAATCCTTATAATAGGTATAATATACCTACTTAGTAAAACGGGAATATTGGCACATATACCCTATGCTGATAAATTAATGAATATTGGTACTTTCTTCCTGATTGCCGGTATTATTTTTCTATTCACAAAAGCTGAGAAAACGATGGGAATTGTATTCACTGCCATTGGAGTAATCATGAATTTTGATTTCTTCTTTGGATGGATTCACAATTTTTCTTCATTAATAATACCTGTTATACTAATTGCTGTAGGGCTTTTTATGGTTATCACCTCTAAAAAATAAATTTTAGATGAATGTTGTATTTATAGGTGCCGGACGTTTAGCAACTCATTTAGCAATTGAGTTATCGAAACACCCGTTCAATATTCTCCAAATATATAGCCGAACAGACAATTCGGCGATGGAATTGGCTCGAAAAGTCAATGCAAAATCAACCTCTGATATAAAAGAGGTGATAAGGGATGCTGATATTTATATATTTTCGATTAAAGATTCTGCTTTACCCCAGCTATTAGCTGAAATACCTTCCAATAAAGGTTTATGGATACACACCGCAGGTAGCATACCTTTAGATATTTTCAAAGAATATAATAACCGGTATGGCGTATTATACCCTTTTCAAACATTTAGTAAAGATCGTAATTTGGACTTCAGTGTAATTCCTTTATTTCTAGAGGCAAATAACGAGAATGATTTGAAAATCTTGTTTAACATCGCAGAGCAAATTTCTAGTAAAGTATATTCTTTATCTTCCAAAAAACGTCAATATCTTCATCTTACAGGTGTATTTGCATGTAATTTTGTAAATCACATGTATTCAGTCTCTCATAGTATCTTAGAAAAAGAAGGCATTCCTTTTGAAACTGTACTACCTTTGATAGATGAAACAGCAGCAAAAATACACAGTCTTAGCCCCAAAGAAGCTCAAACGGGTCCTGCAATACGTTATGATGAGAATGTTATAAACAAGCATCTTGAATTGATCAAAGACCCCGATTTAAAGGAAATATATTCCTTAATCAGTAAAAATATATACAAAACAAATAAGCCTCAATAAATATGAGTTCTATAAACTACGATCTGAATAAAATAAAAGCATTTATTTTCGATGTTGATGGAGTGTTATCTCCGGATAGCATACCTATGTCTCCCGAAGGAGAGCCAATGCGCATGGTAAATATTAAGGATGGTTACGCCCTTAATCTAGCTTGTAAATCGGGTTACGGCTTAGCAATTATTACCGGTGGTGACACAGAGGCTGTAAGGTTGCGTTTTTCCAGATTAGGTATTGAACATATATATATGAAATCATCCATAAAAATCAATGATTTCAATGATTATTTATCCCAAACCGGTTATAAACCGGAGGAAATTATTTATGTGGGAGACGATCTGCCAGATTACCATGTAATGAAAGAAGTTGGCCTCCCGGTTGCTCCCGCAGATGCTGCACCTGAAATCAGAGGTATTGCGAAATATATATCGCATAAAAAAGGTGGTGAAGGAGTTGCCCGTGATGTTATAGAGCAGGTTATGAAAACACATGGTACTTGGATGAATGATAAAGCATTCGGTTGGTAAACGAATGAGTAGAAAAATCATTATATATTCTTCTGTTGCCCTAGCTATAATTCTCATCAGTTTTATGGGTATAAGATATGCTTATAATCTCGGATATATAAGACTAAATTATCCCTCACCAGATCTATATCCCGTACATGGTATTGATGTTTCACATCATCAACTAAAAATAGATTGGGATAAATTAGATAAAAATAAAGTGCAGTTTGCTTTTATTAAAGCTACAGAAGGTGGTGACTTTAAAGACACACAATTCGAGAAAAATTGGGCACAGGCAAAACAGCTAAACATCCCCAGAGCGGCTTATCACTTTTTCACTTTTTGCAGAGATGGCAAAGAGCAGGCTTATAATTTTATAGAATCAGTACCTAAAGACAGTACAAACTTACCTCCTATCATAGACTTGGAATTTGCCGGTAATTGCAGTCCTCAGAACTACAGAGAAAATATCATCCACGAAATAGCTCTTTATATACAAACTATTGAAGATTACTATGGGAAAAAGGTTCTCATATATACTACTGAGGAGTTTTACCTGAAATATCTGATAAAACACTTTGAGAGCAATCCGATATGGATTAGAGATATACAAACCACGCCCCAATTAGATAATAATAGAAAATGGTTGTTTTGGCAATATGCCGACAAAGGTCGACTTGAGGGTATAGAAACCTTAGTTGATTTAAACGTATTCCACGGAACAAAAGAAGAATTTGATAAACTACTCCGTAGTTCTTCTATTGCAGATTAAAAAGGTGGCGATAGTAATATGAAAGGCGAATAAGGTATATTGCGCAATATAAAGAAAGACACAGCCGTGATTAAAACTACCCACCCAAATTTACCGGAAAACAAAAAACTATTTAAGTACAATTGTTTTTTAAGGCCATATACTTCAACCAGAATAATGTAAAGATAAACGAAGATTGGTGTAAAAATCACAAAAAGAGCATTATATCTCAAAGCTGTAATAAATTCACCATGCAATAGATAATGTAAAGCTCGCTGACCTCCACACCCAGGACATTGTAATCCTGTTACCTGATGGAAAGTACATTGCATACTCCATCCACTATCAGATTCATTATAGAAATAATATAGACCAATAATGATAATCGGAAAGATTATAGATAAGAATATAACAATCAGTTTTCTCATGAAGAAAAATAAAAAAGGGTAATATAACGATACTACCCTTCTGTATAATTTAGTCAATCTTATTGATTAGATATTTGCTCTATTATTTGTTGATATTGCTCTAAATATCCATCTGCTCCTAAAGATGCAAATTGTACAATCATCCAGACCAAATTCAATGCGAATAAGCCGATTGATATGAAAGCCAATATTTTAGTATTTTTAGCTGATGATTCGGCTCCAAGATAGTCGCCATAATTATATTTGGTATCAACCTGATTCGAAAATATAATTGCAACAATACCAAGTATAAGGCCAATGCAACAAGGGCTGCATATACCTACAATTGTCCCAACTATAGCCAAAGGCAGATTATTGTTCGGTTTAGGAGGTCTGTTTTCATCCAAAGGTGCGTTGAAATTAAAGTTTGGATTTTGTGTGAATGATTTATTTTCCATATAAAATTAATGATGTTAGTTTTTCAATATATAAATTTTCCAAATTCACTTTCAATCACAAGCTCTGTTTTTGAAGACTCTTCTACCCTACCGACTATCTGAGCATCAATATTAAACGACTTGGAAATATTAATTATTGTTTGTGCATATTCCGGAGAAACATATACTTCCATTCTATGCCCCATATTAAAGACTTTATACATCTCCTGCCAACTTGTACCCGACTGCTCATGTATAAGCTTAAATAATGGTGGCACCGGAAACATATTATCTTTTATTATTTTTACCTTATCTACAAAATGCAAAACTTTAGTTTGAGCACCCCCTGAGCAATGCACCATACCATGAATTTGAGGGCGTAACTGTTCTAGGATCTGCTTAATGACAGGTGCATAAGTACGTGTAGGTGAAAGAACTAATTTTCCTGCATCTAGGGAAACATCAGAAATAGTATCAGTCAACTTTTTACCACCCGAATAAGCTAAATCCGAAGGAATAGAAGCATCATAACTTTCAGGATATTTCTGGGCCAAATAATTAGCAAATACATCATGACGTGCCGATGTTAAACCATTACTACCCATTCCCCCATTATATTCAGTTTCGTAAGTAGCTTGTCCTGAAGAAGACAGTCCAACAATCACATCTCCTGCTTGAATTTTATCATTAGATATAACATCAGAACGCTTCATTCGGCAAGTAACTGTACTATCAACTATTATAGTGCGTACCAAGTCCCCCACATCAGCAGTTTCTCCACCTGTAGGATAAATATTCACTCCTAAGTCTGATAATTCGATACACAGATCGTTTGTTGCATTAATTATCGCAGAGATAACCTCTCCCGGAATAAGCATCTTATTACGTCCGATAGTTGACGATAATAAGATATTATCAGTAGCTCCGACACAAAGTAAATCATCAATATTCATAATCAAGGCATCTTGTGCTATACCTCTCCATACCGATAAATCACCAGTTTCTTTCCAATATACATATGCCAGAGACGACTTAGTTCCTGCTCCGTCAGCATGCATTATATTACAATACTCCGGATCTCCCCCCAATATATCAGGAATTATTTTACAGAAAGCGTGGGGATATAATCCTTTATCTATGTTTTTTATTGCATTATGGACATCTTCTTTGGATGCAGATACACCTCTTTGATTATATCTTTGGTCGCTCATGGATATTATAATGTAACGTTTATCTAATCTTGTTAATACTTTTTTGCAAATGTAGCAAAAAAACGGCTTTATAACATACTTATATAGGTATATTTGTACTTAGGGATTGACTCAATAATGATAATTATGCTAAAACAAAAAATCGCAATCACGGGAGCAGCCGGCAATTTGGGAAACCTATTAGCTTATGGTTTGCAAAAGAAAGACGTAGAATTAAATCTTTTAATTCACAATAAAAAAATATCAGATGATCTCTCTTCTCAACAGAATGTATCCATCTTCAAAACGGATCTTGCTGATGAAGGTAGTTTATTCGATGCTTTAAAAGATGTAGATACAATCGTTCATTTTGCAGGTGTATTATTCAAGGCCAATCCCGAAAAATTTCTTTCAGAAACCAATACCCGGTATTTCAACAATCTATTAAATGTTGCAGTAAAGCAACAAGTTAAAAAAGTTATTCTTATTAGCTTTCCCCATGTCGAAGGCGAAACCTTTCCTCATAAGCCTGCAGACGGTACTTTGGATGGTAATCCCATATCTGCACATGCCCAAACCAGACTCGAAGAAGAAAAACTACTGTTTAAATACGCAGAGCAATATAAATTCACACCCGTATCATTAAGAGTCGGGATGGTATACGGAAAAAATATATTGATGATTGATGCAGCTCAGTGGTTTGCCCGTCATTACTTGCTAGGCGTATGGAAACAACCTACCTATATTCACCTTATATCCAAAGATGATTTTGTTAATGCTACAATAGCTGCTGCAATAAAGCCCAACATTCACGGTATATATCATATTGGAGACGAAGGCATTCAAACATTACAGCAATTTCTAGATGATATAACGACCTACAAAGGAAACCACAAGCCTTGGCGTATGCCTCTTTGGATAATTATGTTTGCAGCACGCTCATTCGAACTCTATTCCTCTTTATCAGGAAAGATAAGTCCACTCACTCGTGACTTTATAAAGATCGGTCGAATATCGTATTACGGCAATACTGAGCGAATGAGAAAAGAACTACTCCCTACACTTAAATATAAAACATATAAGGAAGGGATAACTTTGTTTGAGTAGGTAATATCAATAACAAATGCTTCGTATTGCAATAAAAAAGATTCATCAAAACAAATCTTTTAGTGATTGCACAACTCTAACATTAAATAAAAAAACACCTACCTAGAGAGATATTACAAGATGAATTACTATCTTTGCACCTCAAATTTACTTATTGAAAATGATCAATCGCGTTCTTATTCGTATTCGGGTTATACAAGTATTGTACTCTACCTATATTAATGAAAGTGGAGACCTAAAAAAAGCAGAAACCGAACTCATGTTCAGTCTTCAAAAGTCATACGACTTGTACTATTATCTATTGGCTCTTCTCATTGAAATTACCGACACTCATACCAGACGTCTCGAAGCTCGTAAAGGTAAACTATTACCAACTGACGAAGATATTAATCCAAACACCAAATTGTCAGATAATCTATTTATCAAACAATTAAAAGATAATACACAATATAATAAATATATTGCAGACAGGCCTCAATCGTGGGAAGATCACGAAAACTACGTCAGAAGTTTGCTCGAAAAGATTTTAAACTCTGATATTTATACCGAATATCTGGAAAACGAAGTTTCTGACTTTGATACAGATCGTGAATTTTGGAGAAAGGTTTTCAAAACATTTATATATTGTGATGAAGAACTTGATGATATCTTGGAAGATGATAGCCTTTTCTGGAATGATGATATTGAAATCGTACAATCATTCGTGATTAAAACAATAAAAAAACTAGACGCTGAAAAAGGTTCGAATCAAGCGTTACTTCCTATGTTTAAAGATGAAGAAGATCGTCAATTTGCTATTAAACTTCTAAGAGAGACGATGTTTAATGTGAAAATGGCTCGCGAACTTATCAATAAATATGCAAAAAACTGGGAGTCCGAACGAATTGCTTTTATGGATATGATTATCATGCAAACAGCAGTATCTGAACTTTTAGCCTTTCCGTCTGTTCCTATCAATGTTACAATGAATGAATATATAAATATCGCTAAATCATATAGTACACATAAAAGTTCTTCTTTTATAAATGGTATCTTAGATTCAGTCGTAACAGAACTAAAGAGCGAAAATAAATTATTAAAAAAATAAAATCTAGGCATTAGCAAGTGCAGGATATTTTATTTTCACTTTTATATTTTATAAAAAAAAGTATCTTTGTAAAAGAGAGGTTTCAGTATTAGATATCCGAATGATAATATATCTATACTGTATACACTTATCTCAACATTAAATAGGTCTAAAACCTTAATAAAAATAAAAAACGATAAATTTTATGAATTCATTAGTAGTATTCTTACAAGCGGCAGAAGGGCCGGCCGGAGGAGCATGGGGAACAATCGCTATGTTTGGTCTTATTATTGTGGTATTCTATTTCTTTATGATACGTCCACAACAAAAGAAACAAAAAGCCGTACAAGAAGCTCGCCAAGCAATGAAAGTTGGTGATAAAGTTATTACTGCCGGAGGAGTACATGGTAGAATCAAAGAAATAGGCGAAACTTATTTTATTGTTGAGATTGCGGAAAGCGTAAGAATCAAAATAGATAAAGCTTCGGTATTTGCAGTTTCAGAAGAAGCACCTAAAGCTTAAAACTGAGTAATATCAATTTATATTGACGAAATAAAGATGCATAAGCAATGAGCAATGCTGCAAATAAAATATGGCAAGAAGTCAGATTTTTTTTAAGAAAAATATCTTGGAAAAAAATTCTGACTTTTTCTTTTTTTGTCATTATAGCTGCATTCCTTTGGTTTATGCAGATTTATAACCAATATTTCGAAACATCTATTATTGTTCCGATCAAATACATATCGGTACCCGATAGTATCATTTTTCAGGATTCTTTACCTTCACAGATCAGTTTGAGGATAAAAGATAATGGATTTAGTATGTTTAAATACTATTTCAAAAAAAGAGATACTTTACGATTAGATGTTTCTGCTATTATCAATAGCAGTTCCAGTAAAGTTTTACAAGGTAGTACATTTGATATGTATGTTCGTAAAGCATTACCGACTTCTACCCAAATACTCAATTACGATCCTGTACGCATATCGTTTAATTATGCAATCCTTGAATATAAAAAAGTACCTCTTATTTTTGATGGGCAGATAAATCTATCTCCCGGATACTTTCTAAACAGTGATATCAAAATTATTCCGGATAGTGTGATGGCTTATGCAGCAAAGCCCGATTTGGATAAACTGATGTTTGCTTACACTGTAAATGATACTATAAGCGGACTTAATTCAGATAAAAGGATTTCATTCAAACTTGCTTCAGTAAAAGGTATACGATTTGTACCCGAAGTAGTAAGTATAGATGTTCCAGTAGAAGCATATACTCAGAAAAATGTAGAAATAGCAGTAGAATGTCTAAATCTTCCGGAAAATTTGAATGTGAAATTTTTTCCTTCTAAAGTAAAACTTTCATTTTTCGTAGGAGTTTCGGAAGTTGACTCTATAAAAATTAAAGATTTTTCTGTTGCAATTGATTATGATGGAATAAAAGAGTCTAAGCAAGTTTCTGTTCCTGTGCGTATTACTTCCAGTCCTAGTTATGTGAGAAACCTAACCATTTCTCCACCAAACGTTGAATTTATTTTTGAATATAAAAATACAAAAGTTCAATGATTAGGCTAGGCATAACAGGAGGCATAGGCAGTGGTAAATCAACTGTTACTAATATCATTAAGCTATTAGATATACCCGTCTATATAGCCGATATCGAGAGTAAAAAACTGACAGAATCATCGCCTGTTATTAGAGAAAAACTAACCAAAGCCTTTGGTAATAACTTATATAACGGCGATAAACTAAATAAACAATTATTAGCTTCATATATTTTCAATGATAAACACAAGCTCGCAATAGCTAATTCAATTATTCATCCTGAAGTTGATAAGCACTTTTGCGAATGGCTAAAAAAATACCAACATCATCATATAGTTGCTCTTGAAGCTGCTATTCTTTATGAATCGGGTATGGAAAGATTAACTGATAAGGTTATAATAGTATACACCCCATTAGAAGACCGTATACAACGCACCATGCTACGAGATAATACCACCAGAGAAAAGGTTCTGGAAAGAATAAATAGCCAATTATCAGATGATGAAAAACTAAAACGTGCGGATTACGTTGTATACAACGATGAAACAAAATCGCTGATACAACAATCTATAAAAATAATTGAAAATATAAAATGATAGAAGATAATTTATATAGCGATATATTTGAAGCCAACAAACGTTGGGTGGAAGATAAACTAAAAGATGATCCGGAATTTTTCCACCATCTGGCAGAGGAACAACATCCTGATTTTTTATACATCGGATGCTCCGACAGCAGAGTGCATGCCAATGAAATTATGGGATTGAGACCCGGGCAAGTTTTTGTTCATCGAAATATAGCCAATATGGTTATAAACACTGATCTGAATGTATTATCTGTGATAAATTATGGTGTACAAAACCTGAATGTTAAGTATATTATAGTTTGTGGACATTACAATTGTGGAGGAATAAAAGCTGCCATGGATTTTAAAGACTCCGGTTTGATAAGCCCTTGGTTAAGAAGTATCCGTGATGTATATAGGCTACACGAAAAAGAGCTTAGCTTAATAAAAGATCCTGAAGAAAGATATCGCCGATTTGTTGAAATAAACATTTATGAACAATGCATCAATGTTATTAAAATCAGAGAGGTTAGAGAATCATTTAAGAATACAGGTTATCCACGTGTTGTAGGATGGGTATATGACCTTAATGAGGGTATTTTAAGAGACTTGGAAATTGACTTAAATAAAGAATTTGATCGAATACACAATTTATTTCGCCTCGGTTAACCTTAAAGGCCTAGAGCGTTTTATTGTTGTATAAATAAAATAAAAAGAAATAATTAGAACCATAAAATATGGTTCTAATTATTTCACATCACAGATTGGACATGAAATATATAATTTATACACTCAGCTTATTACTTGTTACCCTATTAGGGTGCAAACCTCCACATACTAATACAGAGAATGCATTATCTGTATCTATTGAACCTCAAAAATACTTTTTAGAGGCAATTGTTGGAAATAAGTATACAGTAAATACAGCTATACCATCCGGATCTAATCCCGAATCTTATGATCCATCCCCCTCTCAAATGGTAAATATTGGAAAAAGTAAGATGTTTTTTAAAGTTGGCAATCTAGGATTCGAGAATACATGGCTTAATAATATAAGTATTAATAATCCTGATTTACAAATAGTAGATTGTTCTGTCGGAATACCTATAATTATGGATGATCATGGACATGCCGGGCATAGTCATGAAGGCAGTGATCCTCATATATGGAGCTCACCCTCAACAGCCCTTATAATCTCAAAAAATATGTATAATTCGATCGTTGGTTTAGACCCTAAACATACCGATTATTATCTGGAGAGGTACAAGGATCTTGAAAAAGTAATACTTACGACAGACAGTACAATTCAATCCTATTTATCGGAAGCACCTAGTAAATCTTTCATAATTTTTCATCCCGCATTAAGTTACTTTGCTGATCAATATGGTTTAAATCAGTATAGTATCGAGGTTGATGGCAAGACACCTACACCTCAGCAAATGTCTAATCTCATTCAAGAGGCAAAAAAAGACAATGTAAAAGTAATATTTGTACAAGAGGAGTATGATCAAAAGAATGCCGAACCTATAGCTAAAGAATTAGGAGCTGAAATTGTATCTATTAATCCACTCTCTTATTCTTGGAATGAAGAACTGATAAAAATAGCAAAAGCTATTGCACAAAAACATGACTAACAAAATTCTAGAATTAAAAAATATAACTGTTGGATACGAATCCAATAGGCCAATACTCAATGATGTTAACCTGAATGTATATCAGAATGACTTTCTTGGAATTATTGGTCCCAATGGTGGTGGTAAAACAACTCTGTTAAAAACGATGCTTGGACTTATTAAACCAACTACCGGAGATATTGTATTTTATAAAAAAGATCAAGCTGTCAATCGCCTCAACATAGGTTATCTACCTCAAATCAATCAGATAGATAAAAAATTCCCTATTTCTGTTTTTGATGTAATTTTATCCGGTCTTACAGCCAAACGTAAATTCTTCACTTATTTTACAAATGAGCAAAAAGAGCAGGCTAAAAACGTCGCTCATAGAATGGGGTTAGAAAATCTGATCAATAGACCCATAGGAAATTTATCCGGAGGACAGCTTCAGCGAACTTTATTAGGTAGAGCTATTGTTGATAACCCTGATCTATTAATCCTTGACGAGCCAAACTCATATGTCGATAAACGATTCGAGACAAATTTCTATAAGATTTTGGAGGAAGTAAATCTAAACACAGCGATTATTATAGTTTCCCATGATGTAGGAACAGTAATTTCTTTAGTGAAAAATATAGCCTGTGTTAATGAAGGACTGCATTACCACGCAGGATCGAATGTTTCTAGTGAGTGGCTTGAACAAACATATACCTCATGCCCCATCGAAATAGTGGGTCATGGAGATTTTCCTCATCGTGTACTTGAAAAACATGATGGTTGTAAATGTTGTGATAGCAATACTCCAAATTGAACATTCTTTAGATTACATTGTTTTGAATATATGAAATAATTGATTAGAAATGATGAAAAATATATTTCTGTATAGTATTGCGATACTATTCCTTGCATTATCAAGTTGTAGCAGTGTTCCATTAACCGGAAGAAAGCAAGTTCTATTAGTATCTGATCAAGAGGTATTAACACTTAGTTTGCAAGAATATGGTGAGTTTATGAAAACTGCACCGAAATCTACAGATAAAGCAAATACTGCACTCGTTAATAAAGTAGGAAGAAACATAGCTAACGCTGTAGAGACTTATCTCAAGGCAAACGGAATGGAAAGCATGCTCTCTGAATATGCCTGGGAATTTAATCTGGTAAAAAGTCCCGAAGTTAATGCTTTTTGTATGCCGGGTGGTAAGATTGTAGTATATGAAGGAATTTTACCGATTACTAAAGACGAAACAGGATTAGCCGTAGTACTAGGACATGAGGTTGCACATGCTGTTGCAAAGCATGCAAATGAACGTATGAGCCAGCAAATGCTTCAACAATATGGTGGGGCTGCTTTAGGCGTTGCTTTGAGTGGAACATCGAGTACTGTACAAACAGTTGCAAATTCGGTTTATGGGCTTAGTGCGGAATATGGAGTTATGTTGCCTTATTCGCGTAAACAAGAGTTAGAAGCAGATAAATTGGGTTTAATCTTTATGGCAATGGCAGGATATAATCCACAAGAGGCAGAAGGATTCTGGACTAGAATGTCTAATAAATCAGGAGGAGCAAGTGTCGCCGAATTTCAAAGTACTCACCCTTCTGACGAAACCCGTATAAAGAAAATACGCGAAGCACTTCCTGAAGCAATGAAATATTACAAAGGATCGACAGGAAATTCAACTAAAACTCAGTCTGCAAAAACTTCCGATCAATGGAAGTTCTAAGAATATAAGTAATATAATTACAAGAAAGATCTCCTGAAAAACTCAAGAGATCTTTTTTTGCTTTTATAAATTTAAGTAAAAAAATATTCAATAATATATTAATGACTCAACTATCTATAGAATACGTCTGCGAGTTTAAATAATATATAGTTTGTATAAAGCCCAGATATAACTGCTATTTATCACAGGGAAATGAAGCAATACATAATTCGCATTACTTATTATTTTATAATTCAAAAAAAATAGCGAAATTTGTAGATGATGGTATTCACCATATTTTAGATTGTTTTTCTAAAATATATGATATACTATCTGCTCAGAAGGTAAAAAAGTAAGAGAATTAATCCAATTTAAATAAACAAATAAAAACAAGATGACTAAAAGTGCATTACAAGTAGCCAGAGCTGCTTATAAGCCTAAAATGCCTAAAGCATTACATGGTACTGTAAAAATCGAAGAAGGTGCAGCAACTCAATCAGTAGCAGATCAGGAAGCTGTAGCAAAGCTATTCCCTAACACTTATGGTATGCCTATCGTTAAGTTTGTTGAAACAACGGACAAGATTGACTACCCTGTTGCTAATGTTGGTGTTATTCTTTCCGGAGGTCAAGCTCCTGGTGGACATAATGTTATAGCCGGTATTTTTGATGGTATCAAAAATCTAAATAAAGACAATAAAGTTTATGGTTTCCTTATGGGACCCGGTGGTCTTATTGATCATAAATACCAAGAATTAACTGCTGAAATTATCGATGAATATCGTAATACAGGTGGTTTTGATATTATTGGCTCGGGTCGTACTAAATTAGAAACTACAGAACAATTTGATAAGGGTCTTGAAATTCTAAAGAAATTGAATATCAAAGCTCTTGTTATTATTGGTGGAGATGATTCTAATACAAATGCTTGCGTTTTAGCTGAATATTACAAAGCGATAAATGCAGGTGTGCAAGTTATTGGTTGCCCTAAAACAATTGACGGTGACCTTAAAAACGAAATGATTGAAACATCTTTCGGTTTCGATACTGCTTGTAAAGTATACTCAGAAGTAATCGGAAATATTCAACGTGACTGTAATTCGGCTCGTAAATACTGGCACTTCATCAAATTAATGGGTCGTTCGGCTTCTCATATTGCTCTTGAATGTGCTTTACAGGTACAACCTAACTTTTGTATTATTTCAGAAGAGGTAGAAGCTAAAAAACAATCTCTTGACGATATTGTAAATGAAATAGCAACTGCCGTAGCTAAACGTGCAGCTAAAGGAGATAACTTCGGAACAGTTCTTATACCTGAAGGATTAATCGAATTTATTCCGGCTATTAAAGCACTTATTTCTGAATTGAATGACTATTTGGCACATCACCAAGCTGAATTTGATGCTGTTGCTAAAGATCAACAACGTCAATTTATAATCAGCAAGCTTTCTCCTGATAATTCTGCTGTATACGCTAGCCTTCCTGAAGGTGTAGCTCGCCAATTGACTCTTGACCGCGACCCACACGGAAATGTTCAAGTATCATTAATCGAAACTGAAAAACTTTTGGCAGAAATGGTTGGTAACCGTTTAGCTGAGTGGAAAAAAGCAGGTAAATATGATGGCAAATTCTCTCCACAAGTTCACTTCTTCGGATACGAAGGTCGTTGTGCTGCTCCATCGAACTACGATGCTGACTATTGCTATTCATTAGGATATACCGCTTCTGCTCTTATCGGTGCAGGTAAAACAGGTTATATGTCTTCTGTTCGCAATACAACAGCTCCGGCAGACCAATGGATTGCAGGAGGTGTACCAGTTACAATGATGATGAACATGGAACGTCGTCATGGCGAAATGAAGCCTGTTATACAAAAAGCATTAGTAAAATTAGATGGTGCTCCATTTAAGTTCTTTGCTGCTAATCGCGAGAATTGGGCAATCAATACAGAATATGTATATCCAGGCCCTATCCAATATTTTGGACCAACAGAAGTTTGTGATCAAACAACTGTCACACTTAAGTTAGAACAAGGTAAATAATCTTTATTTACTCTTCCTAATAAGAAAGACTGTCTGTGATGGCAGTCTTTCTCTTTTTAAGATTAACCACTTTTAGCCTTTCGAATATTAACCAATCATGAAAACGTACATATTATCACTTCTCATCTTCATTAGTATACCTGTATTTTCGACATATAGAGGAACCGTTTATCAAACAAATCAAAATGATTCCGTTCCTATTGAAGGAGTTATAGTAACAGATGGTAAAAATGTTACAAAAACAGATAAAAATGGCGAATTTTCATTACCGGGATTTGAGAAAACACGATTTATTACAATTACCACTCCTTCAGGATATACGACAAATAACTTTTATATTCCTATAAAAAGTGGAAATGAATCATATATTTTTTATTTGGAAAAAAGTGATAAAACAAAAAATAGAGCACATTCATTTATACAAATTACAGATACAGAAGTTCATAATGGCTTAGGTATCTGGACTACTTATCTTCGTGATTACATAAAGAACGAACAACCTGCATTTCTTATTCATACAGGAGATATATGCTATGAATATGGGATGAAGATCCATGCAAAAGCCATTAATTCTCAAACTATGGGTATACCGGTTTACTACGGAATAGGTAACCATGATTTAGTAAAAGGCCCTTATGCTGAAAGATTATATGAATCTTTATATGGTCCTACATGGTACTCTTTTAATATAGGTAATACACATTATGTAATGACTCCGATGGCTAATGGTGATTATAAACCTAGTTATACAAGGGAGGATGTTTATCACTGGTTGAAAAATGATTTGTCAATGATGGAGGAAGGGCAATCACTAGTCATCTTTAACCATGACATCCTGACTCTTAGTGATGATTTTATATTCGGTATCAATGATAAAGAGTTCATTAACCTGAGAGATTATAATATAAAAGCCCAGATATATGGACATATGCACTACAACTATGTTAGAAATCAAGGAGGTGTTTATACAATATGTACAAGTACTATAGACAAAGGTGGAATAGATCATTCTACATCGGCTTTTCGCATTCTTGATGTTGCAGTAAATGACAGTGTCTCCTCACGTTTGCGATATGCTTATATATCGCCTCAGGCAGCTATAACATCGCCTTTAGAGGGGCAATACTCTCCCACTCTATCAAATGGAGAAATACCTATCTCGATAAACACATACAACTCTATTTCAGAAACCAAAAATGTAGAATATATTCTGACCGATATAGAAAGCAATACTAGAATAATAAGAGGATATATTAAACAACCTAAAACAGATTGGAATTGGTATGATGAGATAACTATTCCCATTCGTTATTCTAATAAAAAGATAAGAATAGAAGCAATAGTTACTTTTAATAATGAACAAAGAATTACGACTTCAAATATGTTCCATTATCGTAAGAATTTTAAACCTTCTATAAAATTAGGCGAAAACTGGAATACTTTATTGCAAAATGCACAACATACCGGTGATACTACAGCAAAGACTAATACTCCTTTACAACTGGCATGGGTCAATAATGTAAATGCAAATATCTATATGACCTCTCCTCTGGTAGCTGACGGTAAAGTATTTATTGCTTCTACAGATGATAATATCATGAATAAATCATCGATAACAGCTTTTGATATTCAATCAGGAAAATTGCTTTGGAAATATAAAACGCTAAATTCTATCAAGAATACAATTGCCTATCATAATAATATTGTTGTAGCACAAGATGCTGAATGTAATTTGTATGCTATTAATGCAAATTCGGGAGAATTGCTATGGCAACACAAAATAGGTCTAACAGGATTTCCTTATTTATCAGAAGGATTAACTATTAATAATAATATTGTATATGCAGGAACGGGTAAGGGATTAGCCGCTTATAATATAGATGATGGTCAGATTATTTGGAAAAATAAAGGTTGGGATCAATATGAAGGTGCAACAACAACACCGACGATCGCCAATAATATACTGGTGTGTGGTGCACAATGGGGAGGTTTATTTGCGAATAATTCAATTACAGGAGATTTTTTATGGAAACTCTCTGATAATGGAATTAGTGACAGAGGATCATCTCCCGTTTATCAAGACGGAAAGTTATATTTAATCTCTAGAAAAAGCTTATTTATAATTGAGCCTACTAACGGGACTATATTAAAAACCACGGAATTTCCATTTGACGTAGATGTAACTTCGACACCATTAATTACAGCTAACGAGATTATCTTTGGATCTGCAACAAGAGGATTAATCGCTTTAGATAAACAGTCTTTGAAAATAAAATGGAATATACAAACTAATACATCACTAGTTTTTACAACACCTTACTCTATGCCTCCATCTGCAACTGTAGAAACCAGTCCGATTCTCTCTCAAAACACAGTGTACCTAGGAGCATCTGATGGATATTTATATGCTGTTAATCTCAATACAGGAATCATCGAGCAAAAAATAAACTTAGGAGCTCCAATATTCAATAGCCCTGCTATATCAGGTAATACATTGGTTATTGCAGACTACAGTGGAAATGTCTACACTTTTGTTTCTAAAAATTAACAATAAATATCGTTATAATAATTGATATGAACCTCCGGGTATTGTTCTTACAATACCCTTCATTTCCATATTTAGTAAAGTCGGAAGTAAATTTGAGACAGGAATTCCTATCTGGTTTGCAATTAAGTTTATATGCAGGGATTCTATTGCAGCCAACAAGTCATACACAGCTTGTTCATCCGTAGATAGGTCTAAAAACAATTGACATTGCTTGGGTTTATTTAATTGCTTGTTTACATCCCATTGCATATGTTTTATAAAACTTTCGGCAGATTGCAATAAGATGGCTTTATTATCTTCTATCAACATATTACAGCCAACCGATTCTTTATCTGTTACACGTCCGGGTAAAGCAAATACATCTTTATTATATGAATTAGCAAGTTCAGCGGTTATTAAAGAACCTCCTTTAATATCTGATTGTACTACTATTGTAGCATCTGCCATACCTGCCACAATTCGGTTACGACGGACAAAGTTAAACTTATCGGGTTCTGTTCCACTTGAGAATTCAGTAAGTAAACCTCCATTTTCTAACATTTCGACTGCTGTCTTTCTATGAGTCAATGGATATATCCGATCTAAACCATGTGCTAGAACTCCAATTGTTGGTAAATTATATTTTAAAGCAGCTTTATGAGCTTGAATATCTATTCCATAAGCTAAACCACTAACCACCAAAATATCAGGATAAGCCGAAGCTATTTCCGATAAGAAGTTATCACAAAAATCATTTCCATAGTTAGTTGATTTACGGGTACCAACAATACTTATAACTTTCGATACATTTAAATCGGCTTCCCCCTTATAATAAAGCAAAATGGGGGCATCTATACATTCTTTTAAGCGATAACAATAATCTTCATCCAAATAAAAAAATGTTCTAATATTATTCTTTTGTACAAAGGATAATTCTTTCTCAGCTTTATCCAATACCTTCGTATCTAAGATGGCATCAGCCAAATAAGTGGATATTCCTTTTACTGTAATGAGAGATTTTTTACTTGATTTAAATATTTCCTCGGCATCTCCTATTGTATCTAATAGATTACGTGCCAATATATCGCCAACTCCTTCTATTTGGGTTAGTGCAATTTGATATAATAGTTTTGTTAAATTATTGTCCATGTCTGTTTAAAATAAGAACAAAGATATTGAATTCTTTTGTAGAAAAATTTTGCTAAAACAAAAAATGAGTATATATTTGCATCCGTATTGCGAAAGTAGCTCAGTTGGTAGAGCACGACCTTGCCAAGGTCGGGGTCGCGGGTTCGAATCCCGTCTTTCGCTCAAATGTGGCTAGTGTCACATTTTTTTTTCTTGAAACTTTTGCACACGTGGTGGAATTGGTAGACACGCTACTTTGAGGTGGTAGTTTCTGTAAGGATGTGCAAGTTCGAGTCTTGTCGTGTGTACTAAGGAGTTAGAGTAATTTAACTCCTTTTTTATTTCCCTGATGTTATAAACTTTCAAACAAAAAAAGGATGCTTATTAGGCACCCTTTCATGTTTTTAATTGATCTTTTTATTAAATAGTGGCTTGAACTGACTAAGTTTATATCTAGCTATCGCTTTTGCACATTTGCCTGTTCCAAGAATTGTGCTTTCAGGTAAAAGTGGATTCTTTATGATTGGGATTACTAGCCCTGAATGGATTAAATGACTTCCATAATCAATACAGCTTTCTTTTAATTTGGAGTATACATCAGTTGAAGCATATAGGACATCATTGTATCCTTTAGGGAGTATATAATTATTTGATCTTATCCAATTAGATTGTTTATGTACAAATCTCATTTTTAGACCTCCTTGTTTAGTTTGATGATTAAAGCATCAGCTTGCCTCACTGAAAACTCAGCAATCTGACTGTATGATAATTCTGATAGCGGTTGACTGCTTCCGTTTGAGTAGGAGTTTGCAAGCATCCCATTCATAGCCATAGCAGCAAAATATTCTCTCTTGGTTAGACCGTGATTGTAAACATCTTCTTCTCTTGATAGCACTCCTACGCATCCAAATGCTGCATCTTCTTGTTTTGTTTTCATTTTAGTTCCTCCTTTATTTGATTAATGAATACTGTCCACGCTTCATTCCAGAAGCGTTTGAATTGAGGTGTAACATCTTTTTTGCAAGGAAAATCGGCTGCATCAAAGAATGTAGTTAATTTATCGGAGTCACGATAAACCATATCATAATATTCGTGTACAGATGAACACTGTTCTAATGACTCAACTTCTTCTAATAGTTCTTTTGATTCAGCTTTAGATAGTTCTTTATTTTTCACAGCCTCCTTTATATCGTTCCTCATTGATGAAAGTGTTGCATCAAGATCAAACCAACCATCTGCACCAAACTTTCCGGCAGCATAGTATATATCTAGTTTTGTCAGAAACTCTTTAAAGGAAGATCCACAAGCACCCCAATAATTTTGCCAATTGCCATAATCGGAAGCTATTTGAATACGTCCTGCCTTATCTGAATAGTCTAATGTTATGTCTGCCCAATACATACCCGATTTATGTCGAATCTTATATAGTTCACATTAACTTTTGCTTATTGTAAATTCTGAATTGTCAATTTTACTCATGGTTCTCTTTATTTATTAAATAGCTTTTACCTGTGTATTTCCCACATTTCGGGCATCTCCAGAGGGAACGAGCATTAAAGAAATTTATCTCATCGCCATAAATATTTCGAACAAACTGATATTCGTGTTCGCAGAACAATTGTTTTATGAATTTCATATATTCTGTTTTAATTGGGGATAGGCATCCTGTACCTTATTATTAAAATAATAATTGTAAAATGGAGGAGATACCCGCTTTAATACCCTCTTATCAACCTCCATTGCTTGTGTGTCCTCAAATTCTATGTTAACTTTTGCCCTATTAGAATCCGTAATTGATGCAAACCAATATCAAAACCTCTTCGATCTTGGCTCTTGAAATGCTCAGAGGGCATAGATCTCCATTCTTCAAATATGTTTTCAATAACAAGAGTCATATTATTACGCTTCAATAGGCGACACAACTTAACACGTCCTATTTCTGGATTAACACCTAAATAGTTAGCCACTGTATACTTGAAAAGATTATTATTACCTATTGTATGAATTCTTAATTTGCTATCCTCTCCCTTTCTCCACTTGAATAGGGAGAGGGCGAAGTTTGCACCTGCTTGAAACGATTCTCTTGCTTGAATTGAACAAGCTGTTGAAGCTTCCCAGCAAAACAATTTGTCATTGTCATTTGAACAACCGGATATATATTCTTGTGATGCTATATAATCGGTTTGATCTTTATGTTCATTGCCTTCCCTCTGAATGAGGGCTTTTATTTCTTCGTTCATATTAATTGATTTGTTTTTGTATTTTTGCTAAATGGCTAAGAAGAAAAAATTTAGGACTAAAAAGATTCGCAAATTTGTAATGTTCATGGACTCGTTCAAACATTGGGGATATAATATACCCAAGAATGCTTCTGATCGAGAAATATACTTTGATTTTGCATTTTGGATATTCCTAATATCGGCAATGATAATTGCAATTTCTCTGAATATTTACGAAATCTTTATTCGTTAATTATCTCAATAAGCCTTCCCGTTATATGGTCAGCTTTGATTTTTCGTTTAGTTCATAGTCATATACCCAGACATAAGGATTACTATCCCAAGTACCTTTACCGTTTATTTTATCTATTAGTGCTGCATAGGCTTTAATTGGGGTAGTTCCCAATTCATCAAAGAATAAACCTTTTTGTAAACCATATACAAAACATTGCATTCCACCATAATCACAGTCTGTTATTCCCTCTCTAAAGCAATCTTCTTCGGTTATATCCTGTAACCTTTCAGCACGAACACCTGTAATCTTAATAAAATGACGTGCTGCAGAAGCAGGCATAAAGAGTTTATTTCTCCAAGTCAGTTCTAATGCTTGTATATCGATACATGGTAAGGTGAATTTGTATGCAATGCTCCCATCATTTAGAATATGATAGGGTTCCTTTAGATAGAGAATATCATCAACTTTGTATTTAGGCTTAATCTCTTTTGCTTTTTTCCCATTTGAAGCATATAAAGAATGCTATCGAAGAAAACCCTTTATAGCAGAGAATCCTTTCGTTATATGTAGAGGACATTAAAATTGAATCTTGTTTTAACAATTTATAGTAAATGGATCACAGCTTTCTTTACTTCCTATTGCAAACAATCTTATTTTATCCATAATTATGCTATTTTTGATGTTAAATACTAAATGATAATGCTAGACAATCACCCTAGAATCAGAACTTTTATTTTTATATTCCTTACATTATGTTTATTATTAACGGCTTTAATAACATCAAAAGACTACTATGATTTGTATCGAAATGGTGTGAAAATAAAAGCCTACATCACAGGTCATGATAACTCGATAAAAATGCCTTATACCAGATATGAATACAATTGGGATGGGTTGACCTATTATGGATCAAGCACTTTCTTAAGTGGTACTAATGTCGGTGATAGTATTGAGATAGTTGTAAATCCGAATAATCCAAATATTCGTGAGATAAAAAAGGTGTTAATAGGGTATTAAAAAAGCAACTATTGATTAGCTGCTTAAAAGAGGTTAGTATTATAGATTGCCTTTCTTTAAATTGTTTTATTTCCAGAGTTACTTCTCCTGAAAATTTTCAATGGTTGACGAACCTATATTTTTTAGCATGAACTTTAGATTTTCATTACAAACGAGTAGTTCATTTCTATTATAATCGGTCATTAAAAAACTAAATATAAGAATCATATATACACTATCTTTTCAAAATAAACTCTAATACGTCTAAAAAAATGTACGATGTCACGTATTTATAGTCAATTAAAGATCGTGCTTCACTTTCTAGTATGTTCCTATATTCACTTATATATTTAGTCATTGGTATTCCCAAAACTTCTAATTCATTCATACAGTTGTAATCCAAATAACGAAGAGACAATATTCGCAATAATAAGGCTTCAAGGTTAACCTCATAGCTTATCTTTTCAAAGATATCATTGGTGTATCTTTTCCTTGAAAATTTAATAACGATAGCTTCTAACCGAGAATCCATAATATAAAATACGAACTAATAGACTCCATTAAAACAATACACGAAAGCCTCTTTTATTTAAGACAGACATCTTCAATCAAACTTGATAATAAAACTTTTTCACTGCACTCTCCTTTTAAATAATTAATAGCATGGTATGCAATAGATTGTCCTTGTATAGATTTTAGTTTTCCTGCTCCCGATTTCACAAAATCAGTATCCCTTGCTTTCAATATCTCCAATGCTTTTATATATCCTTCTTTAGCATCCACATTAACGAATCGATTCATAGCCTTATTACCCATGTATTTATTGATAATAGTTATCATCTCTTCAACCATACTATCTGATGGCATTAAATTAATTGACATATTTGTTCTTTATTACTGTTTATAAGATGGCTTGTAAAAATAGCACATACATAGTTTAAAGTTAGTCTTATTAATCAGATTGTGGTATTTAATGACTCTTAAAATTCGAAAAAGAGAATCTATCAAAAGAAATAGGCTAGCAATTGAACTTTTATATGTAACCTTTTCACGATTTATGACAAATACAAACTGACAAAATTAGAATTACAATATTACTGTCTCTAATAAAAATAGTGAGAAACTATATATTATATTTGTATATTAATCTATCTTTTTTTTAATAACATAGACTTATCTATTAGATAATACAATCAATAATAATATAAATCTTTAATATTTAGCTGAAATGGAAAATCTAGAATTAAGAAACGAAACAGGTGTAGCACCGGTAATGAGTGTTAAGGATTGGGCAATATCTATTATAATTACAATGATACCTTTAGCGGGGCTCATTATGTTATGTATTTGGGCTTTTGGCAATAAGGAGATAAACGAAAATAAAAAAAATTGGGCAAAAGCTCTTGTATTTATCCAAATTGCAACAATAATTATTGTAGGTATAATTTATGCTATAATAATAGCTGCATTTTTAGCTGTATACCAAACTAGATAGTAGAATATAATATTAAGATATGAAGCCTAAATTAAGTATTAATCACCCAATCAGGTAGATATATAAATACTAATTTTATATCAAAAAAGCTTATCAAACATATCTATTTCTATATAGAAACAATTCATAAAACTTTATCTAAGAGTTATACGTTTACACTATGTGTTTTTCATAGTATTAGATTTAAGGTTAATAATGAAGAATGGTTGTCGGGATGACAATCATTTCTTTTTATATACTGCTTTTAAATAAAAGCCATCTAATAAATAGAGATGATACACTAAATATTTTAAATTCGAGATTGGGATTCATTAATAGTTTCCCATTATATTTATATATAGTACTTTAAATTAAGATTAAAAATACATGGAAAGAGTAAAAAAACCAGAATGGTTAAAAATTAAACTTGGCGGAGGCAAAGAATATTCTTATACTCAGAAATTAATTCATGACAATAGCCTAAATACGATATGTGTAAGTGGAAAATGTCCCAATTTAGGACATTGTTGGAGTATGAAGACTGCAACTTTCATGATACTAGGAGATATATGTACACGTTCTTGTAAATTTTGTGCCACTAAGTCAGGAAAACCATTACCATTAGATGAATCCGAGATTGCTAAAGTTGCAGATAGCATTCAGAAAATGGAACTGAGATATTGTGTGATAACATCTGTCGATAGAGATGATTTACCCGATCAAGGAGCCAATTATTGGGCAAGAGTAATAACTGAAGTAAAAAAGCAAAACCCAAATACTAAGCTTGAAGTATTAATACCTGACTTTGATGCTAAAACAGAATTACTAGATATAGTATTCGAAGCAAAACCTGATATATTGAGCCATAATATGGAAACGGTAAAACGATTAACCTCTAAGATTCGTAGCCGGGCACGTTATGACAGGAGTTTAGAAGTACAGAAATATGCAGCGAGTAAAGGCTTCTTCACCAAATCGGGAATTATGCTTGGATTAGGGGAAACTGAAGAAGAAGTTATCGAGTTAATGCATGATCTACGTGGAGTAGGATGTCAATTACTTACTATAGGCCAATATTTACAACCCACATTAAAACATATTCCGGTAAAAGAATACATTCACCCCGATCAGTTTGCAAAATACAAAACTTTAGGTCTCGAACTTGGTTTTAAATTTGTAGAAAGCGGCCCCCTTGTTAGATCATCCTATATGGCAGAAACTACGTTCAATCAAATTATTCAATAATACAATGAAATTTACAGATTGGGGAATTATTGATTATAAAAAAGCATGGGATAAGCAAAATGAAATTTTCACTCATCTAATTAGTGCTAAAAGCACAGCCGACTATTTGAGTAAAATAGATCAATTACAACAGATCATATTTTGTGAACATCCTCATGTCTATACATTAGGGCGTAATGGCAATGTAAGCAATATGCTTATTCAAGAAGACAGACTAAAATCATTAAATGCAACATATTATAAAACAGACAGAGGAGGTGATATTACCTATCATGGCTTCGGACAAATAGTCGTATATCCTATTATCGATTTAGATGCCTTACATATATCCTTAAGACAATATGTATGCAATTTAGAAGAAGCAGTAATAAGAACACTAATGCATTACAATTTAAAAACCGAACGTGCAGAAGGAGCAACAGGAGTCTGGTTTGATTATAATACTCCTTCTGCCAGAAAAATATGTGCAATTGGAGTAAGAGCCTCCCATTATGTAACCATGCACGGTCTTGCCTTTAACATTTCAACGGATTTATCCTATTACAATTACATTAATCCATGTGGATTTATAGACAAAGGTGTCACTTCTTTAGAAAAAGAATTAGGTAAATCGGTTAATATGGAAGAAGTCAAAGGTATTCTAAGATCAGAACTAGACAAATTGTTACAGTTCTAAATAGATTACCTTAAAATGATTAGATATTATTTATTCTATAATATAATTTAACAGGTTATTATATCTAATCTCAACATAAATAATTAAAGGTTAGCTAATACTTGAAAACTATTTTATGAGATAGTTGTTAAACTATATGTATTTAACTATATAAACTTTGATTATTTATGAAAAAGAAAGCTTTATTAGGATTACTATCCTTATGTTTAGTATTGGTAGCATCAACTTCTTGTAAAGAGAAAGCTAAAGTTGAAGATAAATCGACTGTAGCCGCTACCGAGGGAACCGTACAAATACCAGAAGCGGAAGTATTAACTAGTACTGTATTAACAGCCGCCGAACAGGCAGCTCTAAAACCTGCTGATGTATTTAATCTTCTTAAAGAAGGTAATAAAGAGTTTGTAGAAGATAATCTTACAGTACGTAATAACTCTCAACGTGTTAGAGATGCTGCAACAGCTCAATTTCCTATGGCTACTGTTCTATCTTGTTTAGATTCGCGTGTACCGGTTGAAGATATTTTCCACAGAGGTATCGGTGATCTTTTTGTTGCTCGTATTGCAGGTAATATCGTTAATGAAGATATACTTGGTAGTTTCGAATTTGCAACTAAAGTATCAGGAGCAAAAGTTATCGTTGTATTAGGTCACGAATATTGTGGAGCTGTTATGTCTGCAATCGATGACGTAAAACTTGGTAATATTACTGCTTTATTAGCGAAAATACAACCTGCTGTAGCTGCTGCTGGAAAAACATTCGAAGGTGAGAAAACTGCTGCAAACCCTGCATTCGTAGAAGCTGTTTGTGACCACAATGTTGAAATAGCTATGGAGCAACTTCGTACAAAAAGTCCTATTTTGAAAGAATTGGAAGACAAAGGCGAATTATTAATCGTTGGTGGTGTATATGATATGAAAACAGGAAAGGTAAATTTCTTTGAAAAGAAATAACAAAAAAAGACCTCCTTTTTGATACATCTAAAACTCAACACATTGCATGTTTTTTTATAATATTAAGGCTGTGAAAACAAACATAAACAACACATAATAAGCAAGTTGAAAGACTAAAGCATCACTTAACAATCATTACACTTAGAGTCATTTTATTTAAACCAAATTAACGGTAAAAATCTCTAAAACTAGTATATATTTGATGCGTGTTTAACAAGTATGTTTCACTTATTTAATAGTAAAAAAATTATGAAAAAAGTAGTTCTTTCATGCGTTATGATGATCGCTCTTATGGCATCTGTTAGTGTTATGGCTCAAGATTCAAAAAAAGCTGCTGCTCCTGTAAAAACGGAAACTAAAGCAACAACAGCTACTACTAAACCTGAGTCTAAAAAGGATTCGAAAAAGTGTGATACTAAGAAATCTGAAGCTAAAACAGAGAAGAAAAGCACTTCAAGCGTGAAGAAATAATTTTTACAGTATTTATAAAAGAAGATCGATACAGATTGTATCGATCTTCTTCTATTTTAATAATATACTCAAAATTAAAAAATGACATTTTGGCTTTAAACATGACAAAATGACTACACTCTTAAAATCAGTATCACTTTACACAACAACCACATAATCTACTGATTATATTACACATACAGCTCTAAAACATAGAAATTCAATCAAAATCGATATTACATAGAAACAAAATTGCACATTCTTTGCTTTTTTATATATGAAAACTATGTAGAACTTAAATTATAGGAGGATTTTGAAATGAATAACAGATTAATGAAATTCGACTCTAGAAAAAGTTTTTTACCATCAATTTTAAATGATGATTTTTTCACAAACTTTTTTGAAGGCAATAGCTTGCCCGCTGCTAATATTATAGAAAATAAAGATGAGTTTAGAGTAGAATTATCGGTACCCGGATTCAACAAAGATGAATTCAACATTGAAGTAGAAAAGAATGTCTTAATTATCTCAGCAAAGCAAGAAAGTAAAAAAGCAGAGAAAGACAAAGAAGAAAGACTTATTCGCGAAGAGTTCAGATCGTCTTCTTTTTCTAGAAGTTTTGTCTTGCCCGATAGCGTTGATATGGAAAAAATATCTGCTCAGTATAACGATGGAGTTTTAAAATTATCAATTCCAAAACTAAATAAATCTCCAGAAGATAAAATTAAAAGAATCGAAATTAAATAAAAGTAATTTCACTAAAAAAAGCCGACTCATAAGAGTTGGCTTTTTTAGTAAAATCAAAAATATAATTTAGTTCAATTGATCAATTGATGCCCAGTTCTATGCAATAGTTTGGCCAATTATCAAATAATGCTTTCATCGAAGGTAATACGATGTTAGCTCCAGCATCCCACAATACCTGCTCATCCAATGGACCTGTATTTATAGCAATCGTAAAAATTCCGGCAGCAACAGCAGATTCAACTCCCATGGGGGCATTCTCTACCACAATAGCCTGATTAGGACTCAACTTATTCCCTTTTTCCAATCCCATAAGATAAGGTTCTGGATGTGGCTTTCCATGCTTCACATCAAAAGCGGTAACCATTTTATCCCTTTGAAATATGTTGGGAAAATTTTCGTCTAATTTACCTAATAAAGAAGGTTGCCCCGACCCTGTAACCAGAATACATTCCAAACCTTTATTCTTTACAGCTTGAAGCATATCATAAGCATAACTTATTGTATCTCCATCATTATAAAGTGTAAACAACTCTGATTTTCTTTTATAGATACGCTGCTTCTCATCCTCTGTAGCCGCTCTTCCATGCATTCTTTCAATCAAAAGATTAATAGTATTTCCCCCCGTACGCCCTTCGTGTAGGTAGAACTCTTCAGGAGTTGCGTTAATTCCCTCTTCAGTCATTGTCTGATACCAAGACTTCGAGTGATACTTCATTGAATCATAAAGAACTCCATCCATATCGAAAAGGACAGCTTTAATATCAAAATCACTATAATTATGTTTCTCCAGATATTCTTGAAATTTACTAGTCATTTTTCTTTTTTTTACAAAGGTACAGCTTTTATACACGCAATACAATTTCCAGTATTTTGACATAAGCCTCTCTGCTTTCAGTACATTTTTTGTAACTTGCAGAACTTTTAGAGTAACATAAAAAATAATTACGAAATGAATATATCTGAACTAAAAAGTGATAACTTTTTCCTTCTTGCAGGTCCATGTGTCATTGAAGGAGAAGAAATGGCATTAAGCATTGCCGAAAAGATACTGAATATCACAACAAAATTAAATATACCTTATGTATTTAAGGGATCTTATCGCAAAGCAAATCGTTCGAGAGTTGATTCTTTTACCGGAATTGGAGACGAAAAAGCATTGAAAATATTAAGAAAAGTACGTGAAACATTTGGTGTACCTGTAGTTACCGATATACACGAAACACATGAAGCGGCAATAGCGGCAGAATATGTAGATGTACTGCAAATACCTGCTTTCTTATGTCGTCAAACTGATTTGCTGATTGCAGCTGCAGAAACAGGCAAAATGGTTAATATCAAAAAAGGGCAGTTTTTAGCTCCCGGTGCAATGAAATTTGCTGCTCAGAAAATTATTGATTCCGGTAATAATAATGTCACACTAACCGAGCGAGGTGTTTCGTATGGCTATGGGGATTTAGTAGTTGACTTCAGAGGAATTCCCGAAATGCAAGAATTTGGATTTCCGGTTGTTCTCGACGCAACACACTGCTTACAGAAACCGAATCAAGCTTCGGGAGTAACAGGTGGTCAACCTCAATTAATAGAGACCATGTGCAAAGCTGCTATTGCGGTCGGAGTTGATGGCCTATTTATAGAAACACACCCTAACACCGCAGAAGCTAAGTCAGATGGAGCGAATATGCTTCCTTTAGATCAATTGGAAGGGTTGCTTACTAAACTTGTAAGAATAAGAGAAGCAATCAGATAATGAAACATAATTATCAAATAATTCTAGCTTCTAATTCGCCCCGCAGAAAAGAATTGCTATCTGGTCTCGATTTAGAGTACGAGGTCATGGTTTTACCCAATATTGATGAATCATATCCTTTAGATATACCAAAAGAAGAGGTAGCCCTGTATATTGCTAAAAAGAAAGCCCAAGCCTATACAGACTTATTAACTGATAATAAATTAGTTATAACAGCTGATACAGTAGTCGTTATTGATGACAAAATATTAGGCAAACCTATAGACGAAGCTGATGCACAACAAATGCTTCGTGAATTATCAGGCAAAACTCATCAAGTAATAACCGGCGTTTGTCTTACAACAAGTAATAAACAAAAGTCTTTCAGTGTAATTTCTGATGTCAGATTCTCGAATCTCGATGATTCAGAAATTGAGTACTATGTATCTAAATATAAACCATTAGATAAAGCAGGAGCTTACGGAATACAAGAATGGATTGGATATATAGGAGTAGAATACATCAGCGGTTCTTACTTTAATGTAATGGGATTGCCTATACAAAAACTTTATCAAGAACTAAAAAAATTCTAAGCATACAATCATTTTTCACATATCATAAATGAAAACAGCAATAATTACTATTGGTGATGAAATTCTCATTGGTCAGATAGTTGATACCAACTCTGCATGGATGTCTAAAAAACTCACAGAAGCAGGTTATGAAGTAGAAGAAAAAATTTCTATTGGAGATAATGCTCAGCAAATTAAAGATACCATCAAAGATGCTTTTGAACGGGTAGATGTTATACTTACAACGGGCGGTATTGGTCCAACTAAAGATGATATAACAAAGAAAACTCTTTGTGAATACTTTGGAACTGAACTGGTCTTTGACGAATCTGTTCTTGCAAATATCAATCATGTAATCTCTAATTTTACGACTCTCAACCCTTTGACTCGAGATCAGGCCTATGTACCTAAGGATTGTACTGTAATCCAGAACAAAGTGGGTACTGCACCTATCACCTGGTTCGAAAAGGGAGAAAAAGTATTAGTCTCAATGCCGGGAGTTCCCTATGAGATGAAATACAATATGGAAAATGAAATTATCCCTCGTCTACAAACTAAATACAATGCTGAAGCCTATGTTTCGCAAGTATTGCTTGTCGGAGGATATACTGAATCAAATTTAGCCATACATTTAACAGACTTCGAAAATAACCTTCCTGAAGGATTCGGGTTAGCGTATCTCCCCTCCCCTCGTTTAATGAAATTAAGACTCTTTGTAAAAGGAGAACAACGTACCGGGGAACTAGAGAATGAAGTTCTGAAACTTAAAACTCTTTTAGGTGATGCTATACTTGCAGAAAAAGATATTCCTCTCGAAAAAATATTAGGCGAACGCTTATCAGAAAAAAATCTAACTCTCGGAACCGCAGAGAGCTGTACAGGTGGATATATAGCTCATCTGATTACCTCTATTCCGGGGTCTTCAACTTATTTTAAAGGAAGTATAGTTTCTTATTCAAATGAAATCAAATGCAACGTTTTAAATGTTTCCCAGTCTAACCTTATTGAATACGGAGCCGTAAGCGAATCCGTTGTCTTAGAGATGGCTAAAGGTGCTCAAAAGACTTTAAATGTCGATTGCTTAATTGCTGTTTCTGGAATAGCAGGACCAGATGGCGGTAGTGATGACAAACCCGTGGGAACTGTATGGATTGCTACGGCAATTAAAGATAAAATAGAAGCAAGAAGATATCAATTAGGAAAATACCGCGAAGCTAACATCATAGGAGCTTCTAACACAGGACTTTTACAATTATTACGAATGATAAAAGATTAAAACCTCTTTGATAAGAAAAATAATATTATACTTTTGTGCCTTACTAAAATTAACTAACATTTTTAATTTATTTATAATTTATGAAAGCAATCAGCAAAATTTTCGGACTAATGCTTACTATAGCAGTCGCTTTTAGTTCATGTAGCAGTGATGATGACGGTCCTAAGCCAACTGAAAAATCAGGAGAATTTACTTATACATATTTAATTCCGATTGAAGGCATAGCGAACTCACAACAGAAACCCGAGAAAGTAACACTTAAATTAGATCAACTTTTAGGAGATCATACTAAGAATTTTTTATCTGGAGAGTTTCAAAGAGGCAAATGCTCTATTGAGATAAACGGTTTAAGTGGAGTCTCATCAACCGCAACACTAAAAGATTTTACAATAACGATAGGAAACAGAGGATCTATTAATCTTGGCAATTGTAACCCTACTGGAAGCGGTGCAAATAGTTTCCAATCAGATTATGTACATAATTCAGACAAATACACAGATATAGCTAAATATGTTTTTGATGACATGGTAAGTAAACAACGCAGCTCAAATGTTGGAATATCTTTTACACCTACAGAAACAATTATAGCTAAAAACAATAACGTTTTTCTGAAAATTACAGTTACTGGATTAATGAAATATAATGTATACGAAAACCAATAACCCCAGGTTATAAGTATCTAGATATTAAAGAGAGAATTATATAATTCTCTCTTTTTTCACATAAATAAGAACTAAAAACCATTTTACATTGTTATATAAAGAAGATAAACAAATACTATTATGCATAAGATAATATTCACTGTACTGATGACACTTATTATAAATTCAACTATGGCACAACAAAAATCACTTTACGATTTTAAGGTAAAAGATATTGATGAACAAGAATTTGATATGTCTTCTTTAAAAGGAAAGAAAGTATTAGTTGTAAATGTGGCATCTAAATGTGGTTTAACTCCACAGTATGAGCTATTAGAAGAATTATATCAAAAATATAAGGATCAGAATTTTATCATTATTGGTTTCCCTTCTAATGATTTTAAAGGACAAGAACCAGGTACTAATAAAGAAATAAAGGAATTCTGTACTCTCAATTATGGGGTGACCTTTCCTATAATGGATAAAGTAACTGTTATTGGTGAAAACAAAGATCCAATTTACAAATGGCTAACTGAAAAATCCGAAAACTCTAAATTTGACGCTGAAGTTCAATGGAATTTCCAGAAATTTATGATTGACGAAAACGGTCAGCTTGTCGATTTTGTTCTACCAAAAGAAAGCCCGTTATCGGAAAAAATAATTACTTGGATTGAGAAAAAGTAACCTTAATAAATACAACACGATAAAATATAGCTTGAAAAGTTTCGATAATTTAACTTAAAATCGTAACATTGTAGTGTAGAATAGAATATTCTACTATGTATTAATGTAAACTTAATAGAAATTACAAATATGAAAAAGATTATTTTAGTAGCAGCAACAGCTTTGCTGTCTATATCAGGTTTTGCACAAGAAAAAGCAATTAAGAATTATGGTTTTTGGGATAATTGGTTTATCCAAGGCCAAGTCGGAGTTTCTCATACATTCAGTGAAAACTACCAAAGAACAGACCTTACTAACTTATTAAGTCCACATGTAGCTATATCTGCCGGTAAATACTTCTCTCCCGTTGCCGGAGCACGTTTACAGGTAGGAGGCTGGGAAGCCAAGAGTTTCCTTTTAAGCGACAGAAGAACCTATAAATACAATTATATCCAAACGAGTCTTGATGGTCTTTTAAATTTGACCAATCTCTTTACACCTTATCAAGGTGATAAAATGTTTAATCTATATGGTATTATGGGGGTTGGATATGTTCATAATTTTGGAGATTCGGAAGTGGGTGTAAGAACTCAAAACTCAATTATTCCACGTGTAGGACTTCAAGCTGATTTCCGTTTAAACGACGACCTAAGTATAAACTTAGAAACTGTAGGAAATCTTATGGCTGATCAATTTAACGGAGTTGTTGGTGGAAGAAAGAATGATGCCACATTAAACGTATTGGTAGGTCTTACATATCGTTTCAACAAAGGTGGTTTTGCTCTTGTAGATGTTGCTGATCCTGCACAAATTCAATCTTTGAATGATCAAATAAATGCTCAAAGATCTCAATTGAGAGATAAAGACAGAGATATCCAAAAATATCAAGCAGAAATTTCTCGCCTTGCAGCTCAGCCTACTGTTGTAGAAGAAGTTGTAGGTGAAACAGAAGTATTGATGAATGCAGTAGTAGTATTCCGCTTGGGAAGTGCTAAACTAGAGCAAAATCAAGATATAAACATCTATAATGCAGCTAAATATCTACAAGAAAATCCTAATGTAAAAATCACTGTTACAGGATATGCAGATAAAGCAACTGGTACACCTGCAATTAATCAAAGATTGTCAGAACAACGTGCACAAGCTGTAGCTGATATACTTATCAATAAATATGGTATTGCTTCAGACCGCATCAATGTACAAGCTAGTGGAGATAGAGAACAACCATTCCAAATTGATGCTTGGAACCGTGTAGTAATCTTTACTGCAAACAATTAATAATATCTATCCAGAATATAAAAAAGGAGTTGCTTTAAATAGCAACTCCTTTTTAGTTTAAACGATTTAAGAACTAATTAGATAAGGTCTCAAAAATAACACAGAGGATCGACTTTAAGACTTTCTTATTATATTACCCATAACACCTTCATAAGACGATTATTACTCTTGTTACCTTTTTTAGCCTGCTTAAAATATTCTGTGCTCATATAAAAAAGTCACTCTCAATAAAGAGAGCGACTTTTAATATTATCTAATGGTTATAAGCTTAGTCTGCTAATAAGATTTCCATCATTTGAACTGCAGCTTTAGCTACAGATGTTCCAGGTCCAAAAATAGCAGCTACACCAGCTTTATAAAGGAAATCATAATCTTGAGCAGGAATAACTCCACCTGCAATAACAATGATATCCTCACGACCTAATTTCTTAAGTTCTTCCATTACCTGAGGTATAAGAGTCTTATGACCTGCAGCAAGAGAAGATACTCCAAGAACGTTTACATCGTTTTCTACAGCTTGACGGGCAGCTTCTTCGGGAGTTTGGAACAATGGTCCCATATCTACGTCAAAACCACAGTCAGCATAACCGGTTGCAACAACTTTTGCTCCACGGTCGTGACCGTCTTGTCCCATTTTTGCAATCATGATACGAGGCTGACGACCTTCTTTCTTAGCAAATTTTTCTACTAGTTCACAAGCTTCTTGGAACGTTGGATCTTTTTTAGTTTCTGATGAATACACGCCTGATATAGTTCTAATTATAGCTTTATAACGACCTACGACTTCTTCACATGCATCCGAAATTTCACCCAATGTTGCACGAAGACGAGCCGCTTCTACTGCCAATTCTAACAAGTTACCTTTTTGAGTTTTCACACATTCGGTAATTGCAGCAAGAGCTTTTGCAACAGCAGCATTGTCACGTTTTGATTTCAATTCGTTCAAACGCTCAATTTGTTGACGGCGTACTTCTGTATTATCCACATCAAGAATATCAATAGGATCTTCTTTCTCCAGACGATATTTATTTACCCCAATAATAGTTTGTTGTTGTGAGTCAATTTTAGCCTGAGTACGTGCAGCAGCTTCTTCGATACGCATCTTTGGAAGACCTGTTTCGATAGCTTTAGCCATACCACCTAATTTTTCAACTTCTTGAATCAGATCCCATGCTTTGTGAACTAATTCATTCGTTAAAGTCTCAACATAATAAGAACCTCCCCATGGGTCGATTTCTTTACAAATTTGAGTTTCTTCTTGTATGTATATCTGAGTATTACGAGCAATACGGGCAGAGAAGTCTGTAGGCAACGCAATAGCCTCATCCAAAGCATTTGTGTGAAGAGATTGTGTGTGACCTAGTGCCGCAGCCATAGCCTCGATACAAGTACGACCAATATTATTAAATGGATCTTGCTCAGTTAACGACCAGCCTGAAGTTTGAGAGTGAGTACGAAGTGCCAAAGATTTTGGATTTTTAGCACCAAAGCTCTTAACAATCTTAGCCCACAATAAACGACCTGCACGCATCTTAGCAATTTCCATGAAGTGATTCATACCGATTGCCCAGAAGAATGATAAACGAGGTGCAAAAGCATCTACATCTATACCAGCGTTAATACCAGCACGAAGATATTCCATACCATCAGCCAATGTATAAGCTAATTCGATATCTGCGGTAGCACCTGCTTCTTGCATGTGATATCCAGAAATAGATATAGAGTTGAACTTAGGCATCTTTTGAGATGTATATTCAAAAATATCAGCGATAATCTTCATTGAGAATGCAGGTGGGTAAATATATGTATTACGCACCATGAATTCTTTCAAAATATCATTCTGAATAGTACCTGCCATTTCTTCCAGCTTAGCACCTTGCTCTAATCCTGCATTGATATAAAATGCCAAAATAGGAAGAACAGCTCCGTTCATAGTCATAGATACTGACATTTGATTCAATGGAATACCATCGAACAAAACTTTCATATCTTCAACTGAACAGATCGAAACCCCTGCTTTACCAACGTCACCAACTACGCGACCATGATCAGCATCATATCCACGGTGAGTAGCCAAGTCAAAAGCAACAGACAAACCTTTTTGCCCAGAAGCTAAGTTACGGCGATAGAAAGCATTTGATTCACTCGCTGTAGAGAAACCTGCATATTGACGGATAGTCCAGGGACGCATTGCGTACATACCCGAATATGGTCCGCGAACGAATGGAGGTAAACCTGAAGCATAATTCAAGTGTTCCATTCCTTCCAGGTCTTCTTTTGTATAAACCGGTTTTACAGGAATAAGCTCCGGAGTAATCCAGTCAGCTTCGGCATTCCTATTAGTTGCAGCCCATTCCGCAGCATCAGTTGCTGCAAAACCTGCATTCTTAATATCTATATTCTTAAAATTTGGTTTCATTATTTTCCTTCTTTAGCATTAATTGATTCCTAATACAGCGTTAAATTTCTTCAATGTTTCAAGAACATTGCTCTTAACGTTAACGAAGTTTTCAATGCCTATAGCTTTCAGGTCATCTGTACAAGCAGGAGCACCTGCCACTACAAATTGCTCTTTACCTTTCACTAAGTTATAAGCCTCAGGAGCCAGAGTAGCATATTCATCATCACTAGAACAAAGCACAATTATATCGGCTTTTTTCTCACGTGCAGCTTTTACACCCTCTTCTACTGTTTGGAATCCTAGGTTATCAATTATTTTATAACCTGCACAACCAAAGAAGTTACCAGAGAACTGAGAACGAGCCAAACGCATTGCAAGACTACCTATTGTAAGCATAAATACAACCGGAGTTTTTCCTGATTTCTCAGTAGCAAGACGAAGTTTTTCAAAATCGGTAGCTAAACGAGTGCTTGGAAGTGGTTGGAATTGAGCCTTAGCACTATCTGTAGAGCAACCACAGCCGCAACCATCTTTTGCAATCTTATTACCTGCAGTTTCTGTAATATTAGGATATTGATTAGTACCCAAAAGGATTTCACGACGAGTTGCCAATGATTTGAAGCGGTTATCAGAAGAAGCTTTAATTGCAGCTTGTACAACTCCAGCTTTAAGTGCTTCATAAAAACCTTTTTCATCTATTTCAAGGAACAATTTCCATGCCTGATCAGCTATAGCAGCCGTTAAGTTTTCAATATAATATGAACCTGCAGAAGGATCACTTATTTTATCGAAATGACATTCTTCTTTCAATAATAATTGTTGATTACGGGCAATTCTTTCTGAGAAATTATCCGAATCTTTAAATGATTCATCAAAAGGTAATACAGTTAAAGAATTTACTCCTGCAAGAGATGCTGACATTGCTTCTGTTTGAGAACGAAGCAAGTTTACGTGAGCATCATAAACAGTCATATTGTATGTAGAAGTTTCTGCGTGTGTATAGATTTTAGAAGCACAACGACAAATTCCATCTTCCGATTTGTTCGGACATTCATGATTACATGCAGGTTTGTATGCAGCTACAATCTCAGCCCACAACCAACGTGCAGCTCTGAATTTTGCTATTTCCATGAAGTAATTAGCACCAATACCAAAGTTAAATTTGATTTTCTTGGCAACTAATGCAGTATCTAATCCGGCTTCAACTAATTTGCTTAGAATTTCGTTTCCGTTGGCTAAAGCATATCCTAACTCTTGGTAGATATATGCTCCTGCATTATTAAGTTTGTTAGCATTTACGTTCAATACTCTAAAACGTGGAAGTGCAGCAGCAGCTGTAACTATTTCAGCAGCTTGTTTTACCCATTCAGCATTATCAACACCTTTTTTCAATATAGTTTTGAATGGATCATAGTTTACAGAACCGAAACATTTCAATAAATCTACATCTTTCGATTTAAGATAGTCAGCCAAAATCTTTACTAGCTCTAAAGATTTTCTGTGGCAGGTTGAAAAGTTCAACTCAACAGCTTCTGGACAAATATCATTCAATAGAGTTTTGATGTTTTCAGCATTCACATCATCGCCCTTGATAATAAATCCAAGAGAAGTAATACCTTTATTTAAAACCTCCAATGCTTTTGCATTAGCTGCTTTGAAATCAACAACAGTGATGTCCTGACGAACATACCAGTCGTTATCTTTTTTTGTACCTCTTACATAAGGAAATTCTCCGGGTAAAGCATCTGCTGTTTTAAGCCCTTCAATGTTCTCGTTTCTGTAAAAAGGATTTACTTTAAAACCCTCGTCTGTTTTCCAAACAAGTTTTTTTTCGAAATCAGCGCCTTTCAGATCAGCAGTGATTTTTGCCATCCACT
Organism: Dysgonomonas sp. HDW5A; assembly: GCF_011299555.1. Taxonomy (NCBI): domain Bacteria; kingdom Pseudomonadati; phylum Bacteroidota; class Bacteroidia; order Bacteroidales; family Dysgonomonadaceae; genus Dysgonomonas; species Dysgonomonas sp. HDW5A. The sequence continues at coordinate 3,911,643 of NZ_CP049857.1, forward strand.
CTTCTGTAGATATGGCTGGAAAATCTGTAAAAAGCTTTTCTTTTAAATTTGCCATGGTTATAAATAATGTTTTAGTATATAGTTTTATTCTATTGACAATGAACAGTTTCCGATATACAAAATCTATTAATATATAGATAAATTCTTATGCTATCTGAAAGTGACTTACTTATATATCGAAAAAGACTCACAAAAGTAAAATATTTTGTTTGGTTTATAAAGTTTTTCAGGGATAATTTAAAACTATCAGCCTCTTTATAGCAGAATATTTAACATAATACCTATAATATAGACTTTCCTTTTACCAGGGTCGCCTAAACAAGTCTAAAAAACTTTAGTTATCTTTTTTCCACTGAAGAAAGAATAAAATATTCCTTTTGTTTATGCTTAGTTGAATACTCCTTGTATTTTTGTTGTAATTTCGATTACGCCAAACTTATTTTATCATTCAATTGAGAGATCCAAAATGAATTTACCTAAAGTTAGTATTATTATTCCGGTATACAATGCAGGATGTTATTTTGAAAAATGCTTGGATTCTCTGATTAACCAGACATTAAAAGAAATCGAAATCATTCTCGTTATTGATTGCCCAACAGATGGAAGTGATAAAATTGCAGAATTTTACTGTTCGATAGATAACCGCATTAAGCTGATTTACAACGAAGAGAACCTCCATACAGGACTGAGCAGAAATAGAGGTATGAATATAGCTCGCGGAAAATATATAGGATTTCACGACCACGACGACTACTGTGAACCCAATATGTATGAATTATTATATCAAAAAGCCGAGCAAGAAAAACTAGACGTTGTCAGGTGTAATTTTTCATGCATATATACAAACAAGACAGATTCTGAAAACAAAATAGAAAAATACAACTACCCAAGCACTCCCACTAATACATCTGATAAAGAATGGATATATGAGAATGTAAGCAATGGTAACATTTCATGTGTTATATGGAATCATATATACAATACTGATTTTTTAAGACACCATAATATAATATTCTTAGATTCAAGATCGATATGTTCCGAAGACAGTCTATTTTTTCTGGAAGTCTACCATAGCAATACACATAAAGTAGGAATCGTGCCTGAGTATTTATATTATCATATTTTTCACGCAACAAATACGGGTAAAATTTACGATTACAGGTCTATAAAAAACAGGATCTCTTTTTTCGAAGAGTTATATGTATTCTTAAGACAAAATGAGATTGGAGAAAACAAATGCTTGACATTTTTATCCGAACATGTCATTAAATCATTGTATACAGGATCCCGACAAGCTCTACTTCTATTTCCACTAAAAAGAGCTATCGCCGAAATACGATGCATCAAAAAAAGCCGATTGATCAAAAAGTGTATCAATTTTCTATATAAAAAAGAAAATTCATCTATTTTACTTCACTTAAAACCTACCATTATCGCTTTTTCTTTGATCCTTAAATTATCAACAAAGAAATAATATTCCACTAAAATTACGAATGAAATAATGAGTTTATTTCTGTTTGTAAATGACCCGAAAAAAAGTTATCTTTGAGTGCTTTTTTATTTTATTAAGATTTAGTTTACCAAGCTTCGTATATGTTTCCAGAAGATATTATTGACGAGAATGACCCTAATTTAATGGATGAACCATCTACTGATAATGAATCGGAAGATGTGAATAAGACATCATCATCCCGATCCGAATACAAAATTCCGGTTAAAGATGGAGAGAATCAGTTACACCTGTCGGGGATGTACCAGAACTGGTTTTTAGATTACGCCTCATATGTAATATTGGAACGTGCTGTTCCGCATATTGCCGATGGACTAAAACCTGTACAACGCCGTATTCTTCATTCGATGAAAAGAATGGATGACGGTCGTTACAATAAAGTAGCAAATGTCATTGGACATACCATGCAGTTTCACCCTCATGGAGATGCCTCTATTGGTGACGCTTTGGTTCAACTGGGACAAAAAGACTTGATGGTTGATTGTCAAGGTAACTGGGGTAATATTTTAACAGGTGATGGTGCTGCCGCCCCTCGTTATATAGAAGCCCGTTTATCTAAATTCGCTTTAGAAATTGCCTTTAATCAAAAAACGACCGAATGGAAACCATCTTATGATGGAAGAAATAAGGAGCCTATAACACTACCTGTTAAATTCCCGTTGTTATTGGCACAGGGAGTCGAAGGTATTGCTGTTGGTTTGGCATCCAAAATATTACCTCATAATTTTAATGACCTGTGTGATGCATCAATTGCTTGTTTGAAGGGTGAAGATTTTATTCTTTATCCTGATTTTCAAACAGGTGGATATGTAGATGTTAGTCGATACAATGACGGAGAAAGAGGAGGTGCTGTAAAGGTTAGAGCTAAAATCTCAAAACTTGATAATAAAACCCTAGTCATTACAGACATTCCTTACGGTAGAACTACGACCTCTGTAGTAGAATCGATTCTGAAGGCCAATGATAAAGGAAAAATCAAAATCCGTAAAGTCGATGATATAACAGCTCTGAATGTTGAAATACATATACATTTAGCAGCAGGTGTGTCATCAGATAAAACGATTGATGCCTTATACGCTTTTACCGATTGCGAAATAAGTATATCTCCCAACTGTTGTGTTATCTCAGGCAATAAGCCTCATTTCCTTACAGTAAGTTCTATTCTTAGGGATAATACAGATAATACACTCAACCTACTACGTTGGGAACTGGAGATTCATAAAGGAGAATTGGAGGAAACACTGCACTTCTCTTCTCTTGAGAAAATTTTCATTGAAGAACGTATCTATAAAGACAAAGGCTTTGAGGATTCGGTTAATATGGATGCTGCAATAGAGTATATTGACAATCGTCTAATCCCTTTCACTAAACTCTTTGTAAGGGAAGTTACTCGTGAAGATATTCTTAAATTGATGGAAATCAAAATGGGACGTATCCTCAAATTTAATTCGGACAAAGCCGATGAGCTTATTGCCAGATACAAATCAGAGATAGAAGAAATTGAGCATAATCTGGCAAATATTGTCGATTACACTATTGCTTGGTTTGCAATGCTTAAAGAGAAATACGGGAAAAATCATCCACGTATGACAGAGATTCGCAACTTTGACACCATTGAAGCATCTAAGGTTGTAGAAGCAAATGAAAAATTATACATCAATCGTGAAGAGGGTTTTATCGGAACCTCTCTTAAAAAAGATGAATTTATCTGCAATTGTTCTGATATTGATGATGTTATAATTTTCTTTAAAGATGGTAAATATAAAGTTGTAAAAGTTAGCGACAAAATGTTTGTCGGCAAGAATGTATTGTATGTTAATGTTTTTAAGAAAAATGATAAACGAACTATTTACAATGCAATATACAGACAAGGGAAAGTCGGTCCTCACTATATAAAACGTTTTGCTGTTACAGGAGTTACCCGTGACAAGGAATACGATGTTACATTAGGTGACGATGGTTCTCGCATTGTCTATTTTAGTGCAAACCCTAATGGTGAAGCCGAAACTGTAAGAGTATTATTGAAGCCAAAAGCACGACAAAAAGTACAGCTATTCGAAAAAGACTTTAGCCAGATAGCCATCAAAGGGCGACAATCAATGGGAAACCTGTTGACTAAGGCCGATGTACATAAGATCACCCTAAAACAAAAAGGAAAATCAACACTTGGAGGACGAAAAGTATGGTTCGACCCTGATGTTTTACGCCTAAACTATGACGAAAGGGGCAATTATTTGGGAGAATTCCAAAGTGATGATCAAATCCTAGTTGTAAAAGAGAACGGAGATTTTTACACAACAAACTTCGATTTAAGCAATCACTATGACAGTGGTATTCTTAAAATTGAGAAATTCGATGAAAACAAAGTCTGGACAGCCGTTTTATACGATGCAGATCAGGAGTATATGTATCTAAAACGATTCTCGCTTGAAGCCTCTGCCAAAACACAAAACTTCTTAGGAGATAACAATGCATCTAAATTGTATATTCTGACAGATATAGTTTACCCACGTATAGAAGTCATATTTGGTGGGAATGATAGCTACCGAGGGACTCTTACGATTGATGCCGAAGAATTTATCTCGGAAAAAAGCTTTAAGGCTAAAGGTAAACGAATTTCAACTTATGAGATTAGTAAAGTAAGAGAACTAGAACCTACCCGATTCCCTGAAAAACAAGAGACTGAAGAGGAAGGATCTTTTGCTGTTGAGATTGACGATGAAGATTCATCTGACACAGATGCGATTGATGAAATAACAGGACAAAAAAAGATTGATTTTGAATAAAAGAAGTACAGCAAAAAGTATTATACTATATTATTAAGTAAAACAAATATATAATGATATACATTAAGAATCATAACTATATATAAACATTACACTTACTAAAGTAATAAATAGTTTTCTGAACTTACAATAAGTAATTCTTATATTTACTATTTGCAAAAACAATAAACGAGTCTGAAACCTTAAAATTTCGCACTATGAGTATGTATCGAATCTTTTCAAGCCTCTGTTTGGCAGGTTGCTTATTTAGCGCAAATTCGTTATATGCACAAAGTGAAGACAGAATCACTTCTACAAATAGTGCAACTCTCATAGGAATTGGCGGTAGTAATTTATATGATACTTACTTGTCTCCTCTTAAATATACAGGGACTTCACTACATATATTTAACGAACGGATGCGTAAAACATCCTGGTTTAATAATAAATTCACAAGGCAGCAACTTATAGATCTCGAGATAACTAAAACTGATAATCCTGCCGGAAATGCAACTCAATATTCTGTATTATTGGGATACAGCCTTGGCGGACATTATAATCTTATAAAGACTGACAAGTTTAGATTCTCAGCAGGAGGTTTATGGAATATTTCCGGAGGCGTTCTATATAATCAACGTAATTCAAACAATCCGGCTTCTGCTCGTGCATATAGCAATATACAGTTGTCGGCAATCGCTTTTTACAATTGGAAACAGATTACTTTCCGAGGGCAAGTAGATACACCGGTAATGGGAATATTATTCTCCCCACACTATGGACAATCCTATTACGAAATCTCTTTAGGAAATAGTGTTGATGTTGTTAATTTTGCATCACTACACAATCAACGAGGTTTGCGAACTTATTTTACGGCAGATATTCCTATCTCGAAAATATCCTTGCGTGTAGGTTATTTAGGTGCATTTTATCAAACCAAGATACATAATTTGCAAACACACAATTATTCGAATAGCTTTGTTATAGGTTTAGTTTCGGAATCGATAAATTTAAGTGGTAATAAATTAAAGACAAACAAGATTATCAATAGTAGTTTTTATTAAGTTCTCGGAACTATTGATTATTTGGGCAAGCAAAACAGCAATAAATAGTGATGTCCTTAAAATTAATGATAGATTCAGCTTGCGTGGCAAGCTAATAAGGAAGAATTATAAATTATTAAAAATGAAGAACTTTAGTGATTACATTGCTGTTTATAAGGAAGAATTAAAAAAAGAAGGTATCCAAAAAGCCTACAAAGGATTGGTAAAATATGTAATGGCTTTAAAGTCACACTTCTCAAAGAAATTATCGGATCAATTTTTCTTTGGAAATACTTCTCCCGGCTACATGGATTTCACCTATTTTCCTTTTTTTAATGACTTTCTCCGGGACGAAAAATTAAGATTTGGGATTGTCTTGAATCATAAAAAAGTAAGATTCGAACTTTGGTTAATGGGACAAAATATAGAAACTCAAAAAAAGTATTGGAACTTATTAAAAACAAGCCAATGGAATAAAGATCAAACAATCATGCCTAAATATTCTGTTTTAGAAGTAGTATTGGTTGAAGATCCTAATTTTAATGAACTGAATAACTTGACTTCAAAAATTGAGAAAGAAGCAACTCTTCATACTCAAGAAATAATAGACTATATAAAACATTCTACTACATCTAAATGAACTTTCTCAAATTAAAAAATAATATTTCAGATTTCTATAATAAAACATCTGATTTTATAAGTGGTAATCAACGGCATCAGTTTGCTCTGTTCATCGTTATTCTATTTGTATTATCAATACTTATGATGGCTTGGTATTTTCCTAATGAAACAGTTACGGCAGGCGGTACCGATCTTATGTTTCATGCTAACAGATTCTACGCTATATTCGAATCTATAGAATTCGGGACATTTCCCTTTTATATAAATACCCATACTTTAAATGAATATGGATACGCCGCCAATCTATTTTATCCAGATTTCATGCTTATTCCTTTTGCTCTTTTTATCCCTTCAATAGGTCTAGCATCATCTTATAAGCTTATTATATTTACACATACTATTTTGTGTGGTATTTTTTCCTATTGGTGCATACGCAAAGTTACAAAAGACAATGTTATTGCTTTTCTCTTTTCCTTATTATACACGTTTGCAATATATAGAATTATCGATTTTTCATATAGAGGTGCATTAGGAGAATATATTTCATTCACCTTTCTGCCAATTGTCTTTTGGGGATTATATGAAATTATTTATGGCGACTACAAACATAAATGGTATATTATAACTATTGGATTTACGTGTTTAATATATACACACTTATTATCCGCTTTCTTAATATTCTTAATAGTCTGCATCGCTTTAATAATCTGCTACAAAGCTATTATTAAGACACCATCACGACTTATTTATCTGAGTATAGCAGGGGTAGCTTCTCTCCTCCTTTCTTCATTCTTCCTTTTTCCCATGTTTGAACAGTTAAGAGATAATTCTTTTTATTTTCAAACTCATCCGTTAGCTGACGAAATTGGTCCTCAATCTTACGCCGTACGTCGTATTTTATGGGGAATGTTTAGTGGTTTGACTGATCAAAAATTAAGAATAGAAACAATTGGTGTATTATTAATGATACCACTTTTGTTTCGTATTGCTATAAAAGGAAAGCATCCTTTTTTGAAGCTTGCAGACATATCAATGATATGTGGATTCTTGTTCATTTTTGCTGTATCAGACCAATTTCCATGGTACACATTTCCTTTTAATAAACTCGCAATCATTCAATTTCCCTTCAGGCTTTTACAACCTGCGAGCTTCTTATTAGCTTTTGCAGGAGCAGTATACATGACGATAGTAGGTAGACAAACAAATCGTGTTTTATTGCTAATATGCTTAATTATTGCAGGAGTGACACTTTCCTTAAAAACAACAGGAGGTGTTTATCAAGGTTATAATAGATATAAAATCAACAATACTGGTAATTATAATCTGGATGACTTAGAAATAGTAGGCGCTGAATATTTACCGAGTGTAATACCTTCTACAGAAACCGAAGATATAAGATATCGAATTCAGTTTATAGTAGACAGAGGGCAAGCTATAGATAAACAAGACACTACCAGCATAATATCCAATGTCAAGAGAAACCAAGCTAAATTGAAGTTTGATATCAAAACTCAGCAACAAGATAAAATAGTTCTCCCCCTAATCTATTATAAAGGGTATAAAGCAACTTTAGACGGTCAAAACATTAGTGTTGCACAAAGTAAAGAAGGATTAATCGAGATAACAGTTCCTGAATCCGGAAAAATAGAAGTATGGTTTAATGGAACATTTATCCAATGGTTTTCTTTAATTTTATCAGCTGTTTCATTACTCGCCCTATTGATATATCTTTATATAGACAGACCAAGCAAAAGAACAAGACTAACATCATAAATAGAATCAAAAATGAATGAATTAAAAATTGTTGCAACTATTACCGTAAAATCAGAATATGAGAAAGAAGTATTAACTGCACTTCACAACGTTGTAGATGCTACACGAAAAGAAGAAGGTAATATCTCATATGATTTACATAAAAACATAGTAAACCCTCTGGAATATACTATTCTTGAAGTATGGAAATCACAAGAAGCTATCGACTTACACAATGCAAGTATTCATTTTGATGAATTTAAGAAAGCAATCAATGGAAAAATTGATAGTTTGAAAGTCGACGTAATAAAACAGTTGTATTAATTATGTTTCGAGAAGTAAGACGACAAAACCGAGTATTAGAAGGAGAGCGAATTACAGAACTATTAATAAATTCGGAATATGGATTTCTTTCATTAGGAACTTCCGAAAACGGGTATGCCTATGGCATACCTATCAGTTATGCTTATGAAGAAGAAAGTAATTTGCTTTACTTCCACTGTGCTCGTGAAGGACAAAAGCTCGATGAAATAAGTAAAAATAATAAAGTATCTTTCTGTGTAGTGGGAAAAACAGATCCTATCGCTAACCAGTTTACGACTCTTTACGAAAGTGTCATTGCTTTTGGAGATGCTGTTACCAATCTATCTGATGACGAAAAGAGGAAGGCTCTCCGACTTTTAGTAAAGAAATACTCTGCCGGTTTTGAAGAAATTGCAGAACAATACATGGATAAATCGTGGAATCGCACATCAACATTCAAAATTGAAATCAAACATATAACAGCCAAAGCAAAATATTAATCCGAAAATACAATTAATCCTTTTGGTGAAACCACAATTGTATTATCTTTGTAATATCATCATTTTAATAGATATATGATATCTAATATTCTTATTACTCTTCTTTTTGTTTTCTTCAATGGTTTTTTTGTGGCTGCCGAATTTGCTATCGTCAAGGTAAGGAGTTCACAATTAGAGCTTAAAGCACAAGATGGAAATCGTTTTGCGATTCTTTCAAAACACATAGTTAGTCATCTGGATGCATATCTGGCTGCAACGCAATTGGGAATCACACTATCCAGTCTTGCCTTAGGTTGGATTGGTGAGCCTGTAGTTTCGAAAATGATAATCACTTTCATGGAACTTGTCGGGATAAATGTGAGTCCTGAATTAGCACATGGTATAGCACTTCCCGTAGCTTTCCTTATCATTACAATTCTACATATTGTATTTGGTGAGCTTGCTCCAAAATCATTAGCAATATTAAGACCTGAGCAGACTACTCTGTTCATATCATATCCGTTACAATGCTTTTATTGGATATGCCGCCCTTTCATTTGGCTCTTAAATGGATTTGCAAACCTTATCCTTAAAATGTTTGGGCTGCATACTGCATCCGAAGCTGAATCTTATAGCAGCGACGAATTAAAGTACCTTGTTGATCAGGTACGAGAAAGCGGTAATATCGAAGATTCAAATTATGACATTATAAGAAATGCGTTTGATTTTTCAGAACGTACAGCCAGACAAGTTATGGTTCCCCGCACACAAGTTTTAGCAATTGATGTGAATGACTATGACTCAGAGACTCTGGAAACAGTAATTGAAGATGGTTTTTCCCGTATTCCTTGCTATGAAGATAGCATTGACAACATTATTGGTATAGTTCACCTAAAGGATATTCTAAAGAAAATGCGCCAAAACGGAGAAGTAGATATTCGTCCGATTGTAAGACCCGTATCCTTTGTTCCCGAAACGAAACGTATCGGACAGATTCTAAAGGAATTCCAGATCAAACACCAACAAATAGCTATGGTACTCAATGAATACGGAGGTATTGAAGGTATTATAACAATGGAAGATATTCTGGAAGAACTGGTTGGCGAAATACAAGATGAGTATGACAATGAGATACCATTTGTTGAAAAAATTTCAGATAATATTTATTCTGTAATAGCCACTGCTGCTATAAGTGATATAAATAATCAATTGCCCCACTCTATTGATAAAGCAAAGCAATATGATACTCTAGCCGGATATTTAATTGATAAATTCGGCAGAATCCCCAACACTCATGACAAGTTACAAGCCGAAGGCTACGAATTTTCTGTCTTAAAGAAAAATAAAACCTCAATTGTATTGGTACAATTAGTCGACTTGGAAAATGAGACTGAAGAATCTTCGTCCAACAAATAATGATAATTCGGAAAATTAAGAATGAAATTTGAACTTCAACATACAGATGTTCAGTCTAAAGCTCGTGCCGGTCTTATAACTACCGATCATGGGCAGATTGAAACTCCTATTTTTATGCCTGTTGGTACACAAGGTGCTGTTAAAGCGGTACACATGCCTGAACTCGAGAATGATATTAAAGCTCAAATTATTTTGGGTAATACATATCATTTATATTTACGTCCGGGTTTAGAGATACTCGAACAAGCAGGTGGTCTTCATAAATTTAATAGTTGGAATAAGCCAATCCTTACAGATAGCGGCGGTTTTCAAGTATTCTCTTTGGCTCATAACCGAAAACTGACAGAAGAAGGTGCAATATTCCGTTCTCACATAGACGGCTCTAAGCATATGTTCACACCCGAACGTGTAATGGACATAGAAAGAACCATTGGTGCCGATATAATGATGGCTTTTGATGAATGTACTCCCGGAGATGCTGAATATACTTATGCTAAAAAATCGCTTGAACTAACCGAACGCTGGCTAGACCGATGTATAACCAGATTTAATGAAACGGAATGTACTTATGGATACAAACAAGCATTGTTTCCTATTGTGCAAGGCTGCGTATATCCCGATCTAAGAAAACGTGCTGCTGAAAATGTGGCATCTAAAGAGGCTGAAGGCAATGCGATCGGAGGTTTGGCTGTAGGCGAACCTACAGAAAAGATGTATGAGATGATTGAAATTGTCAATGAAATCTTGCCTCAGGATAAGCCTCGTTATTTAATGGGAGTAGGTACACCTGCCAACATACTAGAAGCAATTGAACGTGGCGTAGATATGTTTGACTGTATAATGCCAACGCGAAATGGCCGTAACGGACAGCTATTTACTCGCAATGGTATTCTGAATATGAAGAATAAGAAATGGGCAAATGACTTTTCACCCATAGATCCAGAAGGTACATCATTTGTAGATACTCTATATAGTAAAGCATATTTAAGGCATTTATTTATTGTTAACGAAATTCTTGCTTTACAAATCGCATCTATACATAACTTAGCTTTCTATTTATCACTGGTTAAAGAGGCCCGCAAACATATTATTGCAGGTGACTTTACAACATGGAAAGCTTCCATCATAGAAGATGTTGCACGACGAATATAACACTTTGAGTTAATGCTTACGATTTTAGACAGATATATAATTAAGAATTTTTTGGGAACGTATGTCTTCTCTATTATTCTTATTATATCCATTGCTGTAGTATTCGACTTTAATGAGCAGCTTGATAAGTTCCTCAGAAATGATGCGCCGGTAAAAGCTATATTGTTTAGTTATTACCTGAATTTCATTCCTTATTATATTAATCTGTTCAGCGCACTGTTTGTATTCATATCAGTTATATTTTTCACGTCGAAGCTTGCCGATAATTCGGAGATTATAGCTATGCTTGCTTCCGGAACAAGCTTTAGACGGTTAATGAAACCCTATATGATATCTGCCGGAATTATAGCTTTAATAAGCTTTCTTTTGACCAGTTTTATCATTCCCCCGGCAAACGTTGTAAGAATCAATTTTCAGAATAAGTATATCAAAAATAAGGCTGTAACATATGCCGAGCGTATACAAATACAAATAGAACCTGGTGTAATCGCTTATTTCAACAGATACGACAACAATGATAAAATGGGGTTCTATTTTTCATTAGATAAATTTGAGGGGCAAGAACTCGTTTCCAGACTTACAGCCAATCGTATACAATATGATTCACTCTATAACTGGACTATTTACGATTATGCTATTCGTGAATTTGATGGGATGAGGGAACATATCACAACGGGAACTAAAGCTGATACAGTACTGACTATCGTCCCTAGTGATTTTCTTATCTCGAGTAACGATTTCGAGCAAATGACAACTCCTGCCCTTTATAAGCATATACAGAGACAAAAGGACAGAGGAATTGGTAATATACAATCATTCGAAATAGAATATCACAAACGATTCGCATCGATAGCATCCGCATTTATATTGACTGTAATTGGTGCATCACTATCCTCTCGTAAAGTAAAAGGAGGTATGGGGCTAAATATAGGTATAGGACTCCTTCTAAGTGTGTCTTATATTCTTTTTATGACACTGAGTTCCACCTTTGCTGTATCCGGATTAGTTAGCCCTCTGATTGCTGCTTGGATTCCCAATGTAATATTTATTGGTATAGCAATCTTATTATACAACAGAGCTCCGAATTAACTTCAAAGCATATTTAATTAATTGTATTTAGATAAACTTCAGAAGAAAAAGACGAAGTAATTATTTAACAGATAGTGAATCTACTCTTGTTGTCGTACTATCCTTAGGAGTTTCTATATTTTTTAGAAGTATGTTATAAAGTAATACTTTATTATTAAGTACTTCGCGAGAATCAATATGAAAATAACCTGAGATATTTTTTAATGGTAATGTATCGGCAGTCCCCAACACTTTAAAATGATCATCTCTATTTAGTGATTGATTTTGAATAATTGTTGTATCTGCATATTCAAACCACACTTCGAACTCACCTTTCATTCGTCCTTGAATACCGAGTGTATTGAATTCCAAAGAAAATTGAGGATAGTTTTTAACTTGCGTAGAATCTATGTTGAAAGTTAAGGTAGGGATATTACCAGATAGATAGTAATAAGTCGGTAAAATCGAGTTATTTACATTAGATGCGTCTAATCCTCTTGGTAGCAACTTTTCAATTTTCACTAACCCTTCTCGTAATGAAGAAATTACAGAGTCATTTACTCTCATATAAATTTCAGCATTATCGGCATACCATACCAAAGATGAATCTAATTCAGCCTGAGTTATACCGTGCTTCTCCAAAACACCTTGTATCAAAGCATCTTTTTGCTCCTTATCTCTAAAGTCATTGAATCGAGTCTGGTAAACAGCTTCAGCTAATTGAATATCATGCAAAACTTCGACCATTTTATCACGAGACAATCTATCTCTATCACCACTGCAAGAAGTAATTACTGTCGAGCCAATAATAAAAGATAATAAATAATATGTTAGCGTACGCTTCTTCATGCCTCGTCCTCAGGTTTCTGCATTGTTTCTAATAAAGTTTTTCGATAAAATATCAATAGCAATACAATACCTACTGTTATAGCTGCATCTGCTAAGTTAAAGATCGGACGAAAAAATATAAAATCCTCCCCACCCCAACCGGGTACCCATTCGGGAAATACACCTTGTATCAAGGGAAAATAAAACATATCTACAACCTTGCCATGTAAGATACTAGAATATCCCTCTCCAAAAGGGACTAAAGATGCTACACGCCCCGGATAACTGGCTGTAAATATTTCTCCATAAAATACACTATCAACTATATTACCCAAGGCTCCCGCCAGAATTAAAGCTATACAAGCAATATAGCCATTTGGGTAATGCTTTTTCACCAAAAGGTATAAATAATAACCAATAAAGCCAACGGCAACAATACGAAAGAGTGATAAGAATAATTTACCTATAACCTCTATCCCAAACGCCATACCATTGTTTTCAACAAAGTAAATCTTGAACCAACTGGCGATATCTATACTTTCATAGAGAGCCATATTAGTTTTTACCCAAATTTTGAGAACTTGATCTGCGATTATAACTAGAAGAACAACTAAGATGGCAACTAGCCCTTTTGGTAATTTTTGCATATTTTTTTTATAAGTATAATAAGATCCCGGACTCATTTAATCGAAACAACTTTAATCAATATAGTTCCGAAAAATAAAAGTCAGATATCTTACCACAAACATGAGAAGAAAAAGCAGTAAAACTATGAAATAATTTTACTACTTTTTCTCTATAAATATCTTCTTAATAATATTTAAGTAACAAATAAACCGAAGTATTATTTAACTCCCCCATTTTTAGCTTCAATACTTAAAGTCGCATGAGGTACGGCACGTAGACGCTCTTTAGGAATCAATTTCCCTGTTTCACGACAAATACCGTATGTCTTATTCTCGATGCGAATAAGAGCAGCTTGCAAGTTCTGGATAAACTTCATTTGACGTTGTGCCAGTCTGCCAGCCTCTTCTTTAGATAAGGTAGAAGCCCCTTCTTCCAACACTTTAAATGTTGGAGATGTATCTGTTACATCATTACCATCAGAATTCGTAATAGAGGCTTTAAGTCCTTCATACTCTTCTTTAGCCTTTGTCAATTTGTCCAAAATCAGATCGCGGAATTCTTCCAACTCCTCATCTGTGTATCGTGTTTTTTCTCCCATAATGTTCACTTTTAGAGTTTAATAATAATTTTTAGTATTATACTTTATCAACAGATATGTTTAACACAAAATCATCCATATCTATTTCCATACCATCAACATCGGCTTCCAGTGTAATTTCATCGGCTAGAACCTGTCCTGCAATATAATCATAATATTCCTTAACTGCATTATTGATTTCGTCCGAATCTGATATTTTCACCTTTATACGGTCTACAATATCAAAACCATTCGACTTTCGAATATTTTGTATACGGTTAACCAATTCGCGGGCAATTCCTTCTTTTCGCAAATCCTCTGTAATCGTTATATCCAGTGCAACAGTCAAGCGTCCTTCATTAGCTACCAACCAACCTTCGATATCCTCTGATATGATTTCCACATCAGCCAATTCTATTGTTGCCGATTGACCTTCTATATCAAATGTATATACACCCGCAGATTCTAATTGAGAAATAGCCGTCTGATCCATTACCTGTACTACAGCAGCTAGTTGTTTCATTATTTTACCATAACGAGGTCCGAGTTTCTTAAAATCAGGCTTTACTTTCTTAACTAATATACCCGCAGCATTATCTACGTATTTCAACTCTTTTACATTTACTTCGTTCAGTATAAGGTCACGCACAGCTTCAATTGCATCTTGCTGATGTTGATCCAATACAGGAATCATAATCTGCATTAAAGGCTGACGAACTTTTATACTAACTTTTCGACGCAAAGCCAATATCATAGAAGATATACTCTGAGCTATCTGCATACGTTCTTCCAATACTTTATCAACAACTGAAATATCGTACTTTGGAAAATCTGCAAGATGAATTGACAATTCATTATCAGCTTCACAGGCAATAGTCAAGTCATGATATAGCTTATCAGCATAAAAAGGAGCTATCGGAGCCATCAGTTTGGCTACTGTTTCCAAACAAGTGTAAAGGGTCTGGTATGCTGACAATTTATCCGCCGTCATGCTGCCACCCCAAAAACGTTTCCTGTTCAAACGAACATACCAATTGCTCAAATTATCGTTTACAAAATCAGATATCGCACGTCCTGCCTTCGTTGGCTCATATGTTTCGTAATACTCATCCACTTCTTTCACCAACGTATTGAGCAGAGATATTACCCAACGGTCTATCTCGGGACGCTCTCCTATTGGAATCTGAGGTTGAGAATTATTAAAGTCATCTACATTTGCATACAATGCAAAGAACGAATAAGTATTATATAATGTTCCGAAAAATTTTCGACGAACTTCATCTATACCCTCAGTATCGAATTTCAGATTATCCCAAGGCGATGCGTTTGTTATCATATACCAACGCAATGGGTCTGAACCATATTTTTCTATTGTTTCGAACGGATCAACTCCATTGCCTAAACGTTTAGACATTTTGTTGCCGTTTTTATCAAGAACTAAACCGTTTGATATAACATTCTTAAATGCAACACGTCCATTTATCATGGTCGATATAGCGTGCATAGTAAAGAACCAGCCTCTGGTTTGATCAACTCCTTCTGCTATGAAATCAGCAGGATATATTTTCTCAAATTCCTCTGCACTGATATTAGGATAAAACACCTGAGCAAAAGGCATAGCTCCCGAATCGAACCATACGTCAATCAAATCGGTTTCACGCTTCATTGGTTTTCCCGAAGGTGATACTAATATTATATTGTCAACATAAGGACGATGAAGATCTATCTTTTCATAATTTGCTTTATCCAGATTACCTATTTCAAAACCAGCCCAAGGCTCTTCTGACATAAACCCTGCCTTGATTGATTTCTCTATCTCTTCATAGAGTTCTTTAACCGATCCTATACAAAGCTCTTCCTTGCCATCTTCTGAACGCCAGATAGGCAAAGGAGTACCCCAATAACGGCTACGGCTCAAATTCCAGTCCTGCAGGTTTTCCAACCATTTGCCGAAACGACCTGTACCTGTTGATTGCGGTTTCCAGTTAATCGTTTGATTAAGCTCTATTAATTGATCTTTACAAGCTGTTGTACGTATAAACCAGCTATCCAGCGGATAATACAATACAGGCTTATCAGTACGCCAGCAATGCGGATAATTGTGTACATGTTTTTCGATACGGAATGCTTTATTTTCTTGTTTAAGCATTACACATATGTCTATATCTAATGTAGCATCAGCCTCTGTCAAAGAATTGTCGTAAGCATTTTTCACATAACGACCTGCATATTCTTTGTATAAGTCAACATTAACCGATTTCTTTACATAATCGGCATCTAGATCATCCAATTTAAAATACTTACCTGTAAGATCAACCATCGGACGAACATTTCCGTCTTTATCAGTCAACATCAATGCAGGCACATTATTTGCTTTGGCAACTTTGGCATCATCCGCTCCAAAAGTCGGAGCGATATGCACTATACCGGTACCATCTTCTGTGGTAACAAAATCACCTGTTATTACCTTAAACGCACCATCTCCCGGATTTACCCAAGGAATAAGCTGTTCGTATTTCATTCCTGCCAATTCAGAGCCTTTCCACTCTCCGACTATCTTATAAGGTATAAGTTTGTCACCTTGCTTATAATCTTCGAGCTTCAAGTCTGCTGCTTTCGGATTAAATAGACCAGCGACAAGAGATTTGGCTGCAACAGCAGTCATTTCATCTCCTGTATATGGATTATATGTTTGTACAGCCACATATTCTATATCTCCACCTACGGCCAGAGCTGTATTAGAAGGTAAGGTCCAAGGAGTAGTTGTCCAAGCCAAGAAGTACGGAGTACCAAAGCCATTCATTTCAGGCTTCGTATCAATTGCTTTAAACTGGGCTACACATGTAGTATCTTTTACATCACGGTATGTACCGGGTTGGTTCAGCTCGTGCGAGCTAAGTCCCGTACCAGCTGCGGGAGAATAAGGTTGTATAGTATATCCTTTGTACAAATACCCTTTACCGTATAAATCTTTAAGCAAATACCACAGAGTTTCGATATAACGATTATCGTATGTGATATAAGGATCGTTCATATCTACCCAATATCCCATTTTGGTGGTTAAATCTTCCCACTCTTTGGTATATTTCATAACCTCTTTACGGCAAGCATCATTATATTCCTGTACAGAAATCTTCTTGCCAATATCTTCTTTGGTTATCCCCAATGATTTTTCAACACCAAGCTCTACCGGTAAACCATGAGTATCCCATCCGGCTTTACGATTCACCAAAAAACCTTTCATCGTCTTGAAACGACAAAAAATATCTTTGATAGTACGAGCCATTACGTGATGAATACCGGGCATACCATTTGCTGAAGGTGGACCTTCATAAAATACAAACGTTGGAGCACCTTCGCGTATCTCCAAACTTTTTTGAAATATGTTATGCTGATTCCATTTGTCTAATATCTCTTTATTTATATCAGACAAATTGAAATTATTGTATTCTGTAAACTTACGGCTCATAGCAAATACTTTATTCTTGTAAAAAAATTGTCGCAAATATAATAAAAAAACGAATACAAATCCCCAAATCTATCGCATCTCGCACCAGAATATTATACTTCTGAAAACAAAAAAGAGCTCGTCCTATAGATCTATCTTTTTTTATTACATTTGTCTCTTATTTATTCGTGAAAACAGGATACGCTAAACATGAAACAATATTCGACAATTTTTCTTCTTTACCTTGCCTCATCTTTAATTTGTGTTGCACAAGTACCTGATAATGATCTATCAGAAAAAACGGCTATAGATATAAATATCGGAACCTTAGGAACATTCTCAGGTGGAGATAATGCTCCATTCTGGCTTACTAACAATCAATATGGATTAGGCTCCACTGAAAATAACAGCGGATACCTTAGAGTACAAACTTTTGCGAAGAAAAAACTGGCAGATAAACTAAAACTTCAACTCGGAGTGGATATTGTAGCCGCTCACAATTTAAATTCTGATTTTCATTTTCAACAATTATATGCCGATTTTACTTATAAAAATGTAAAACTTTCCATTGGCTCTAAGGAGCGGGCTCCTCTATTCAAAAATGAACTACTTAGCACAGGAGGTATGACTCTTTCGAATAATGCAAGACCAATTCCTCAAGTAGAAGCCAGTCTTCCGGATTTTGTGACTGTACCATACACTAAAGGATTATTTGAAGTTATGGGAGGAATATCCTACGGGAAATTCATTGATGATAAATTTAAGCGAAACAATGCTGCAGATGGTTATTATGCAGAAGAGATACTATATCACAGAAAGTACGGTTTCTTAAAATTCGAAAATAATTCTGTTTGGAATTTTATTATGGGATTGGAAATGGATACACAATGGGGTGGTCAGTTTTATAAAGACGGAGAATATCGTTGGAGTAGTCCTGCTCGATTTAAAGATTTTTTCAGAGTCTTGCTTCCAATGTCAGGAGGCAGTGATTCAAACATGACAGATCAGGTTAATATATTAGGAAACGTATATGGAAGTTTGCATTTTATCACCAATTATAGAAAAGTGAACTACACAGTAAAAGCTTATATTGAGCGTTTTTTTGAAGACCATTCGGGTCTATTCTTCAAAAGTGTACCTGATGGATTATATGGTATTGAATTAAACCTTAAAAAGAAAGGATGGATAACAGGGGTATTATTTGAATATCTACATACAAAAGATCAATCGGGTCCATTCTTATGGGATAAAAGTGAAGAAATACCCGTTCAAGTTAGCGGAGGCGACAACTACTACAATCATATTGATTACATATCGTTAAGCAATTATGGATTTGTGATGGGAAACCCTCTCTTAACATCTCCTATATATAACAATGGCAGCTCTCTTACCGTTTTTAATACCCGCTTATCCTCTTTTCATGGAGGAATAACCGGTTACATAAATAATAATCTAAAATACAGAGCATTATTAACATTTTCTCAAAGCTGGGGAACTCCATTAATTCCATCACGGAGTATACGTAATCAGTTTTCAACTATGCTTGAAGCTACCTATAGCAATGACAAACTTAGCGGATGGCTATTCTCTGGTGCTTTTTCGTATGACAAATCTGACATGGTCGGAGATAATGCCGGTGTACAATTTAAAGTATCTAAAGCATTTCAGGTGCAATAAGTTTAGTTAAGTATCATATACAAAGTTTATTGAGACTTAATTTAAGCTCTAATCATATTTACAGTATTAATTTATAAATTTGTATTTTTAAAAGCCATAGTTTTTTTATTGCTTTGGCAGGCATTATAAAAACTTATAGCTTACCCTCATAAAATTTGGGATAGTTACGTATTTTTACTAAAAAGAAAATTAATAAAAAACAATATCACATATGACTTACTTAGTAACAGGAGGAGCGGGCTTTATCGGAGCCAACTTTGTCAAATATATGCTAAATAAATATTCGGATATAGAAATTATAATACTAGATTCTCTGACCTATGCCGGAAATTTGGGAACTTTATCTGAAGAATTAAAAGATACGCGAATTAAATTCGTAAAAGGTGATATTTGTGATAATACTGTAACTGATAAAATTTTCAGCGAAAACACAATCGATTATGTTGTAAACTTTGCAGCAGAGAGCCATGTAGATCGCAGTATTGAAAATCCTCAAATTTTTCTACAAACAAATATATTAGGAACACAGAATCTGCTTGATACAGCAAAAAAATACTGGACAGATGGCAAGGATGAAAATAATTATCCAATATGGAAAGAAGGTGTAAAATATCTACAGGTATCAACCGATGAAGTATATGGATCTTTAGGTGATGAAGGCTATTTTACAGAAACAACTCCACTCGATCCCAATTCGCCATATAGTGCAGCTAAAACAGGAGGAGATCTGATAGTTAAAGCATATGGTGAAACTTACAAGATGCCAATTAATATCACCCGTTGTTCTAATAATTATGGGCCATATCATTTTCCGGAAAAACTTATACCTCTTATTATTCGTAATATTCTCGAAGGTGAAAATCTACCTGTATATGGTGATGGCAGTAATGTTCGTGACTGGTTGTATGTAGAAGATCATTGTAAAGCAATTGACAAAGTTGTCAACAAAGGACGTATTGGCGAAGTATATAATATTGGCGGACACAATGAGAAGAAGAACATTGATATTGTAAAACTTGTTATATCGACTATACATGATATTATGGAGAAAGAGCCACAGTATCGCTCGGTTCTAAAAAAGAGAGAAACCCTTTCCGATGGAAGTATTGATATATCTTGGATGAATAACGATCTGATAAAATTCGTAAAAGACCGCCAAGGTCATGATCAGAGATATGCTATTGACCCGGCGAAAATTTCCAATGAATTAGGATGGACGCCCGAAACAATGTTTGATAAGGGAATTGTAAAAACAATTCGATGGTATCTTGATAATCAGCAGTGGGTCGAAGAAGTTACCTCAGGCGATTACTTGAAATATTACGAACAAATGTACGCAAACAGATAAAATACAAACCTTTAAACTTATTAAAGGACAATTAATATAGTAGTAATAATAATCACAGTATATAACTGTTATGGACAATCTAAAGTCTGCTATTGCCGATAAAATCCTGGATTTATCTACCTCAGGGGGAGATGAAATGAGGATAAAACTTGAAAAAATTAATCGTTTTCGTGATTTTGCCGATGCCTGCCGATCTCTTATCCAAAAGTATCCGGCAATAGAATCGGAATTATTGAGAATGGTCGAAAATAATGATTTTGACACAAAAATCGCATCATCTCGTGTTGATACAATTATAAGATTGTCTGAAAACAATACTCCAAATAATCAAATTGACAGTAATAATATCCAACAGGATATTACGGAGCTGGAAGAAATAAAAGACCATCTGCCTCCTCCATCGGGGTCGGATACTTCTCAACAGACAGAAGAACAAGAACAATTTGTAAATAATATAGCCACTATTCCGATTCAAGAAGAAAGTGAACCTGAGCAGTATTTGCCAGAAGATATCGATTATGAAGAAGTCAAGCCTCTTGCTATTTCGGATGAAGAAAAAGAATATGTTCCTTTCGAAGAAGTAGTTCCTGCAAACAGCATGTCAACAAATACAGAAAACCCAATTAAGGAAGTTGTTGAAAGTAATTCCAATAAGGAGACAATAAAAAAAGGGCTTCTGATATGTGGGGTAATTGCTGTTATTATAGCTCTTATATTTATTATAAAGTTTGTCATTAACAACTGGGAAATTATACTTTGGATAATTGGAGGTCTTATCGTTCTCGGCATCGCAGGAATTGTTATAAAAAGAAACCGAAAATAATCTATCAACTAAAGTAATAAAAAGATCTTAGATCTTTTACATTCACCATAAAACATGTATCAATACAATACTCAGTTAAAACAATATAACTCTTTTCGCACAGAAGCTCTTGCTAAGATATTTTGTGAACCTACAGATATTAATCAACTTCGACAATGCTTGAGTGATCATCCGCAAGAACCTAAACTCATACTGGGAGGAGGATGTAATTTATTCTTCACTCAAAATTTTGACGGACTGGTTGTTAGACCCATCATAAAGGGAATCAGAGAAATATCAGACGAATCAGATGATTCTGAGCATGTATTCCTTGAAGTAATGGGATCTGAAGATTGGGATCAGTTGGTAGAATATTGTGTGGATAAAGGTTATGCAGGTTTAGAAAACCTATCCTATATTCCGGGAACCGTAGGTGCTTCACCTGTCCAAAACATAGGAGCATATGGAGCAGAGGTAAAAGACTGTATACATGAAGTGGTTGCCCTTAATATGGATACATTGGAAGTAGTTTCATTTTCAAACTCAGAATGTGAATTTGCCTATCGGGATAGTATCTTTAAAAAACAGAATAATTATATAATTATCTCCGTTGTATTTCTATTAAACCGATCATATACTTACACTCCGAAGTATGCAGACCTCAATAAGGAATTAGAAGAAATAGCTGAACCAACAATAAAGGAGGTAAGAGATGCTGTGATTCGTATCAGACAAAGAAAATTACCCAATGAAAAAGAATTGCCAAACTGTGGCAGTTTTTTTAAAAATCCATATATTACAAAAGAAGTGGCTGAAGATATACAAAGAGAGTATCCCGATCTTCCGCTTTATCCATTACCAAATGGATTAATCAAAACATCTGCTGCATTTCTTATAGACAGGGCTGGATATAAAGGCAAGCAAATAGGTCAAATAGGAACATATCCCAAACAAGCACTTATCATTGTAAATTATGGATCAACAGATGGCAATGACATTGTTCTTTTCATGAAAGAAATACAACAAGCAGTTGCCGATAAATTTAATATCAATTTAGAACCCGAAGTAAGAATATTATAAGGTCTCAGACCTTCTTTTCATTTTGGCAAAATATAATTAAAGACTTTACTTAAAAAGAAAATACCATGGCATCATTTATTATAGAAGGCGGTTGCCGCTTAAACGGAGAGATTATACCACAAGGCGCTAAAAACGAAGCGTTACAAATTATTTGTGCAGTCCTATTAACTCCGGAAGAAGTAATTATAGAAAATATCCCCGATATACTAGATGTAAATAACCTTATTTCGTTATTAGGAGATATGGGTGTTACAACTAAACGCATTAATGAAAATACATGGTCTTTTAAAGCCGACAATGTAGATTTAGGATATCTTGAGAGTCCTGAATTTTTAAAGAAAAGTGCATCTTTAAGAGGTTCTGTCATGATTATCGGACCATTGGTAGCTCGTTTCGGAAAAGCCTTACTTCCTAAACCGGGAGGTGATAAAATTGGACGTCGCCGCTTAGATACCCATTTTGAAGGAATACAAAAACTGGGAGCTGAATTTAATTATGACAGTGATAAACAGATCTATTTTATCACAGCTGATAAATTAAAAGGAGCATATATGCTTTTAGATGAAGCTTCGGTGACAGGTACTGCAAATATAATAATGGCTGCAGTATTGGCAGAAGGAGAAACAACTATATATAATGCTGCTTGCGAACCTTATTTGCAACAACTTTGCAAAATGCTGAATCGCATGGGAGCAAAAATAACAGGAATTGCTTCTAATCTGATCAGAATAGAAGGAGTAGAGTTCCTAGGAGGAACAACTCACAGAATTCTTCCTGATATGATAGAAATCGGCAGTTTTATAGGAATGGCCGCTATGACAGGTTCTGAAATTACAATCAAAGATGTTGCATATGATGAACTAGGTATTATACCCGATACATTTCGTCGTCTAGGAATAACATTAGAACGCAGAGGTGATGATATTCATATCCCCAGACATAAAGACTATACAATTGATACCTTTATTGATGGTTCGATACTAACTATTGCCGATGCACCGTGGCCGGGGCTAACCCCTGACCTTATTAGTGTATTACTAGTAGTAGCCACACAAGCACAAGGAAGTGTATTGATACATCAGAAAATGTTTGAAAGCCGTTTATTTTTTGTGGATAAACTGATAGATATGGGAGCTCAAATTATCTTATGCGATCCACACCGTGCAACTGTTATTGGTACAGGAAGGCGTTCTATGCGTGCTACGACTATGACATCTCCTGATATTCGTGCTGGTATCGCATTATTAATTGCCGCAATGTGTGCTGAAGGTAAAAGTACAATTCATAATATTGACCAGATAGATAGAGGGTATCAAAATATAGATGTCCGACTAAATCAACTGGGTGCTAATATCATGAGAATGGATTAATGATACACATACAGGTTTCACCAATTGCTTTTATTATTTTTCTTTTTCTCTTTAGCAGTGTTAAAGCGATAACACCAAAAGAGAGTTTAACAGAAAATGATACTATAATTGGAAAACTACCACTTCTTGATTTAGATATGGATAATCTCAATAGTATATTCAACAAAAATACTATTTATATGGATACAGTCCGTTTTAAAGGATATGAAGATGTGGGAGATTATTCCCGATTATGTGTAAAAGCAGAGGAAAAAGAACATCTTTTTTTATACGAATTCTCTCAGGACAAAAATATTGTAAATAACGATATCGTTGTAATATATTGGTCTGTGGTAGAAAACCACGCAATAGAAGATCCTGAATTTGTTTATTCAGATATCCTGATAAGAAAATTAAGGAAAATACAATTAAACTAAGTTATTTATCTGTCACAAAAAACAGTTAATAATATATCAACCTAACTTATTATAGATAACGTTTTATGGAAAATTTCAGTTTTATCAATCCGGTAAAGATCATTTTCGGAAAAGATACTATAAAAAACCTTAGCCAGGAAATACCAGCTGATAGCAAAGTTCTCATTATCTATGGTGGAGGAAGCATCAAATCAAATGGTGTTTACGATCAAGTAGTAAAAGCACTTTCGTCTTTCGAGTGGTTTGAGTATTCAGGCATTGAAGCGAATCCTCATTATGAGACTTGTATGAAAGTCGTTTCGTATATTAATGAAAAGAAAATAAATTACCTTTTGGCTGTAGGTGGCGGTTCGGTTGTTGATGCTACTAAATTTATTGCAGCAGCAGCTTGCTTCGAAGGAAATGACCCTTGGGATATATTAAGCAAAAGGGCTAAAATAAATAAAGCTCTGCCATTTGGTGTTGTACTTACTCTATCAGCAACAGGATCCGAAATGAATGCCGGTGCTGTTATAACAAAAGTAGCCACTCAAGATAAATTAGCATTCGGTTCAGCATATACATATCCGAAATTCTCCATTCTAGACCCGGAAGTAACTTACTCATTACCACCAAGACAAGTAAGTAATGGTGTTGCTGATGCCTTTGTTCACGTTATAGAGCAATACTTAACTTATCCTGTACATGCAATGATACAAGATAAATTTGCAGAATCGATACTTACTACTTTGGTAACAGAAGGACCTAAAGCTTTGGAAACACCTAAAGATTATGATGTAAGAGCTAATTTAATGTGGGCTTCAACTTGGGCTCTGAATGGTTGGATTGGATGTGGTGTACCCGAAGACTGGGCTACTCATCAAATAGGGCATGAACTTACAGCATTATATGGCCTTGATCATGCTCAGACTTTAGCGATAGTATTACCCGGGGTAATGACTATACTTAAAGAACAAAAAGCTGAAAAAATTCTGCAGCTAGGTCAACAGGTTTTTGGAATATATAATAATTTGTCGAGAGAAAAACGCTTGGATAATACAATAAAAGCTGTAGAAAACTTTTTCGAAGAAATACAAATAAAAACACACCTTTCGGATTACGGATTAAACAAAGAATCAATAGATAAGGTATGCTCTAAATTGCAAGGTCGCGGATGGACACTCGGTGAAAAATCAAATATCACACCTGAAGTTGTAAGAGAAATATTGATGTCAAGATTATAGTCAATATACTAAACTGAATTATACACTAAACTGAGAATATGAAAAAGGTATTTGTAAGTGGATGTTATGATATGCTTCACAGTGGGCATGTAGCATTCTTTGAAGAAGCTGCAACACTTGGCGATCTGTATGTAGGTATCGGATCCGACAAAACAATAAACGAACTTAAAGCCAGAAAGACTATAAATAACGATCAAGAGAGGTTATATATGGTAAAGGCACTTAAGACCGTTAAAGATGCATGGATTAATCAAGGAAGTGGTATTATAGATTTCCTTGAAGAGATAAAGCAACTTAAACCCGATATATTCTTTGTCAATACAGACGGACACAGTTCAGTGAAAGAAGAACTATGCAAAGAGCTGGGTATAGAGTATGTAGTAAGTAAAAGGGTACCCCATGGAAACCTCCCCAGCAGATCTACCACTGCATTAAGGGAAGAATGTAAGATACCTTATCGCATAGATTTAGCCGGAGGATGGCTCGATCAACCGAATGTTAGTGAACTATATGCAGGATCTGTACTTACTATATGCATAGAACCTGACTATGAGTTCAATGACAGAAGTGGAATGTCGACCAGTTCTCGTAAGAAAGCTATTGAATTATGGCAAGTGGATATTCCATCTGGAAATAAAGAGAAACTAGCTAAAACTCTTTTCTGTTTTGAAAATCCTCCCGGAACAAAATATGTGAGTGGTTCTCAAGATGCATTAGGGTTAGTTATGCCAGGTCTAAACAAATTTCATTATACCGGTAATTTCTGGCCATCTGAAATAGAAACGAAACTGGACAATGACCTTTTAGATTGGCTAGAACAACGTTTATGGCTAGTACCTCTATATCCCCGTCATGACAATTATGATGTATTGAGCAATACCAATATCACTCCCGAAAATGTCAAAAAGCTTAGTGAAGCAGCCCTTGATTGTTGGAAAGCCATAAATAATAAAGATACGAAAAGCTTTGGGAAAGCCTTGACTCGAAGTTTTGAAGCACAAATAACAATGTATCCCAACATGATATCAAACGATATATTAGAGATACTCGAAAAGTATAAAGATTCTGTTCATGGATGGAAAATTAGTGGTGCAGGCGGAGGCGGTTATCTTATTTTTGTAAGTGAGCAGCCTGTTAACAATGCTATTCAAATAAGAATCAGAAGGAGCTAGAAAACATAGGTTTGAAAATAAACAGAAAGGAGCAAACTTTTTAGAGTTTGCTCCTTTTTTTATTTACATAATAATAAATACTGCTTGATTATTTCTTTATCAGCACCCATCTCCAAAGCTTTCTCAAAATTACGCTTTGCACTGAATTTATCAAACTGATGAATATCCAACTGCCCTTTTAGTATATACAACAATGGATCATTATATCCCAGTTGTTGAGCTTTATCTAAATCGCTTTTAGCTCTGCCTTTTTTATCAAGCTGCAAATAACACTCAGCTCTGTTTACATAAAACTCAGGTTGATTTTTATACTTAAATATTAAATCTGTATATTTATCTTCTGCCTCTATCCATTCTCCCCTACTCTTTAGAGAAAAAGCCAAGCTGCTTAGTGCCAATATATTTTCAGGATTTATATCTAATATTTGTTCAAAATCACTCTCAGCTGCTAATAAATTCTTTTCACTCATAAAGATCAAACCTCTCCGGTAAAGTGCTTCAATATTGTTTTCATCCATAGATAAGATAATATTATAATCTTTCATTGCAGCATTCAAACTATCCAATTCACAATATAAAGCTGCTCTATTCTGAAGAACAAAAATATTATTAGGATATTTACTCAATGCAGAGCTATATGATATCAACGCCTCTTCAGATTTACCCAGATGTCGTTGAATTGTACCAAGATTAGCTAATAACAAAATATTCCCCTCATTAGCAGGTTCTTTACGCATAGCTTCTTTTAATGTCAGTTCAGCAGCAGCATACTCTTTTTCATCCAAATAGTCAAGAGATTTTGAGACCAATTCTTCGTAGGTTTGTGCCGAAGAGAAAAAGCTCACTAAAAAAAAGATCGCAATAAAGAAATATCGATTCATTTTAAAATATTATTTGTACATTTACTAAGGACTTTCGTGCAAATGTATACTTAATATATCAAATCTACTTTTCGCAATAGCTATAAAGATTCAGAATTTGTGTTTATAGATGTTATCAGAAAGAGTTAAGTTTGATTTTCGCAAAAGTTTAAACGTTTAAAATATATGTTTTAGAACACCTATTTTTTTTAGGTATAGAAAGATAGTCATAATAATTTTACGTACTAAAGAAAGATCTTTATTCTGTATCTAATTTTAAAACTAATAAGCATGAATAATCATATAGAAACAACTAAATCGGGTTTGTTATGTGCTAATTTCGAAAAAGTTGTTGAAGGAAAACACACCTCACTTTTTATTCTTCAGAACAAACAAGGAGCAGAACTTACAATATCTAATTACGGAGCAAGAATAGTATCATTAATGGTACCCGATAAAACAGGTGCTTTTATTGATGTAGTTACCGGACACAATTCCATAGATGAATTTATAAACTCGGAAGAGCCTTATTTCGGAGCAATCTGTGGACGTACAGGAAACCGCATTGCAAAAGGAAAATTCACTTTAGAGGGTAAAGAATATACATTAGCAATTAACAACGGACCTAACAATCTACATGGAGGATTGAAAGGCTTTAACTCTGTAGTTTGGGATGCAAAACAAATGGACCAGCAGACATTAGTTCTTTCCTATTTATCCAAAGATGGAGAAGAAGGTTTTCCCGGAAATCTATCAGTTACAGTAACATATACGTTAACGAACGACAATTCGGTTGAAATTAAATATGAAGCCACAACTGATAAAACTACCATTCTGAATTTAACGAACCATGCTTACTTTAATTTATCTGGAGCAGGAGATCTTAATATTGGAGATCATATTTTAAAAATTAATTCAAACTACTACTTACCTACTGATGATACGGCTATACCATACGGCAAACCCGAGAAAACGGAAGGTACTCCTATGGACTTTAGCACTCCTCACGAGATTGGTCTAAATATTAATGAAAAAACAGATCAGCTTGTTTGGGCTAGAGGATACGATCACACCTATATTCTAAATAAAAAAGACGAAACTGAATATGTGCAAGCTTTGGAATGCTATTCTCCCAAAACAGGCATCGAAATGACTGTCTATACAGATCAGCCCGGAGTGCAAGTATATACAGGAAACTGGATGACCGGCAACTTTATTGGAAAAAACGGACAGCGTTATCCAGCTCAAAGTGCTGTATGCTTTGAAACCCAACATTACCCTGACAGCATTAATCACCCGGAATACCCTTCGATAATACTCAAACCCGAAGACAAATTCGAAAGCAAAACAGAATTTAAATTTACTATCAGACATTAATAACTAGATAAACTATAATAAATAACAAAAACTATGAGTTCTACAGAGAAAAAAAATTATCTGTTACCCATCATCGTAATGATATTCCTTTTTGCGATGGTCTCGTTTGTAACAAACTTAGCTTCTCCAATGGGAGATATTTTAAAAAATCAATTTAACGTTCCAAACTGGATGGGAACTCTTGGAGTGTTTGCCAACTTCATAGCTTATGCTGTGATGGGATACCCTGCTGGTAATCTACTTCAAAAATTAGGGTATAAAAAAACAGCACTTATTGCCATTGCTATTGGTTTTATTGGTGTAGGTATCCAAACACTTTCAGGAACACTAGGTAGTTTTGAAGTTTATTTACTTGGAGCTTTTGTTGCCGGTTTCTCGATGTGTTTACTTAATACTGTAGTAAACCCTATGCTAAATAAGCTAGGAGGAGGAGGTAATAAAGGAAACCAACTTATACAAATAGGAGGTTCTTTTAACTCGCTGGCAGGTACAGCTGTTATCATATTAACTGGTATATTAATCCCAGAAGGAATAAAGAATGCTCAAATCAGCAACGTTTTCCCTTTAATGTTTGCAGCTTTAGCTATTTTCGCATTTGCATTCATCGTTATTGCACTAACTACAATTCCTGAAAACGAAAAACAACAACAAATAAGCTCGGCTAATGACAAATACAGTCCATTGTCATTCCGTCACTTTATTTTTGGAGCCATTGGTATATTTGTATATGTAGGAGTTGAAGTGGGTGTTCCTAATGTATTAAATAAATGGTTGCAAAATCCTGACTTAGATATTCTTCAACTAAAGGGTCTTGGAAGTGCAGAAGCCATTGCGGGTTCTGTTACTGCAACTTATTGGATGATGATGCTTGTAGGTCGACTTTTAGGAGCTGCTATCGGCAGTAAAGTTTCAGCAAAATCAATGTTAATTGTTGCTTCAGTTGTAGGCTTGATCCTTACTCTTGCTGCTATGTTTGCACCAACAAATATAATGGTAAATCTACCTGTATTTAAAAACGATGCAAACGGATTATTCGGTTTAGCGAATGTTCCAATAAATGCTGCTTTACTAGTCTTTGTCGGCTTATGTACATCAGTAATGTGGGGAGGAATCTTTAACCTTGCCGTAGAAGGATTAGGTAAATACACAGAAAAAGCATCCGGTATCTTTATGGTAATGGTTTGCGGTGGTGGTATCCTGCCATTATTGCAAAACGGAATCGTAGATATGACAGGTGGCATAGGTTATCTTACTAGCTACTGGGTAATCGTAGTTGGTCTTGCTTACCTACTTTACTATGCACTTGTTGGCTGTAAAAACGTAAACAAGGATATTCCTGTGAAATAAAATTACAATAACTTATAAACCAAAGCCCACTTGTTATAAATAAAGCAAGTGGGCTTTCTTATTTTCATAGACACCATTTATGAACAATCAATAAAATGGTCTAAACTATATACCTAACCTATTCTATTTTTTGTTACTTTTGTAGAAAACGAAATAATGATATATTAATTTACCATGAATGATATAAAAGTTCTAAACAAATCTGCGGATAATATCCGTATTCTAGCTGCATCGATGGTTGAAAAAGCAAAATCCGGACATCCTGGAGGAGCAATGGGTGGAGCCGATTTTATTAATGTCTTGTTTTCTGAATTTCTGGTTTATAATCCAGAAAATCCACGTTGGGAAAACAGAGATCGTTTTTTTCTAGATCCGGGTCATATGTCTCCCATGTTATATTCAACACTAACATTGGCAGGAAAGTATACCTTAGATGATTTAAAACAATTCCGTCAATGGGGAAGCATTACTCCAGGTCACCCCGAATTAGATTTAGATCATGGAATTGAAAATACTTCTGGTCCATTAGGCCAAGGGCATACATTTGCTGTAGGTGCTGCTATCGCAGCCAAATTTCTAAAAGCACGTTTTGGTGATCAAATGGATCACACAATATATACGTTTATATCTGACGGTGGTATACAAGAAGAAATATCTCAAGGAGCAGGTCGTATTGCTGGTCATTTAGGCTTGAATAATTTGATCATGTTCTATGATTCCAATGGTATACAGTTATCAACAAAAACTTCGGAGGTTAGCGACGAAGATATTGTAGCTAAATATAATGCTTGGGGCTGGAAAGTTATCTCAATAAATGGAAATGACGCTGCTGAAATTAGAGCAGCCTTAGTTGAAGCTAAAGCAGAAAAATCAAAACCAACCCTTATAGTAGGTCACACTATTATGGGAAAAGGTGCTGTTAAAGATGATAATTCAAGTTTCGAAGGACAAACTGCGACTCACGGTATGCCTCTTGGTGAAAGTGGTGCCAGTTTCGAAAAATCAATAATTAACCTAGGTGGTGATCCACAAAACCCGTTCCAAATATTTCCGGAAGCAAAAGAGCTATACGCAAAAAGAGCAAAAGAGCTGAAAGAAATTGTAGCTAAACTCAATGAGAAAAAAGCTAAATGGGCTTCAGAAAACCCCGAATTAGCAGATAAAATGAAACGTTGGTTTGAAGGAGAAGTTCCTCAAATTGATTGGGCTGGTATAGAACAAAAAAATGATATTGCTTCTCGTGCTGCATCTGCAGCAGTACTTTCAGTATTAGCTCAGAATATAGAGAACATGATTGTTTCATCTGCCGATTTATCTAATTCTGATAAAACTGACGGCTTTCTTAAATATACAACAAGTTTTAAAAAGAACGATTTCTCCGGTGCCTTCTTACAGGTAGGTGTTAGTGAGCTAACAATGGCTTGTTTATCAATAGGAATGAGTTTACACGGAGGAGTTATTGCAGCTTGTGCCACATTCTTTGTATTCTCGGATTACATGAAACCAGCTATTCGTTTAGCAGCAATCATGCAACAACCTGTTAAATTTATCTGGACACATGATGCATTTCGTGTAGGGGAAGACGGTCCTACTCATGAACCTGTAGAACAAGAAGCACAATTGAGATTGATGGAGAAATTGAAAAATCACCATAACCAAAATTCAATGTTGGTACTTCGTCCTGCTGATGCCGTAGAGACTACTGTTTCATGGAAGCTGGCAATGGAAAATACTTCTACACCTACGGGACTAATCTTCTCTCGTCAGAACATAAAAGATTTACCTGCTAAAACTTCACGTTACAACGAAGCTCTTCAAGCAGCTAAAGGAGCATATATAGTTACTGATTCGGATAACTACGATGTTATACTTTTAGCTTCAGGTTCAGAAGTTGCAACTTTAGTAGAAGGTTCTAAACTTTTAGAAGCCGATGGAATAAAATCCAGAATTGTCTCTGTTCCTTCTGAAGGACTCTTTAGAAATCAGTATAAAGAATATCAAGACTCGGTTATTCCTTCTGGCAAAAAAATATTCGGATTGACTGCTGGTCTTCCGGTAAACCTTCTTGGTTTAGTTGGCGATGCAGGAAAAGTCTGGGGACTTGAAACTTTTGGATTCTCTGCTCCTTATAAAGTATTGGATGAAAAACTAGGTTTTACAGCTGATAATGTATACAAACAAGTCAAAGAATATCTGAGAAAATAAGCTCTCAGAAGTTTTTATTGCTTTGGTAAGCATGAAAACAAATGATAGTTATGATTCTGAAATACGACATTAATATTTTTTGTTACTTAATAAAAGTCTATAATTATGGCTAATACACAATCGCAATCATTGTTCTCTCAATCGGAGAAACCCGTTGGTCTTTGTAGCGACCATGCCGGATTTGAATTAAAATCCTATTTAATTTCTCTTTTTGAAGAGAAAGGTATAGCATATAAAGATTTTGGGACTTACACATCCGAAAGTTGTGATTATCCTGACTTTGCCCACCCAATGGCTATAGCTATTGAAAAGGGAGAGTGTTATCCGGGAATTGGAATATGTGGAACTGGTAATGGTATAAATATTACTTTGAATAAACATCAAGGTATCAGATCAGTACTATGCTGGAATCCTGAAATTGCAAAACTAACAAGGGCACATAATGATGCAAATGTTTTAGTCATACCTGGACGTTATGTCTCTAACGAAGAAGCTTATAATATTGTTGTCGCATTCTTCAATACGCCATTTGAAGGTGGACGCCATATAAGGCGTATCGAGAAAATTCCGGTTAAATAAACAATAAAAAAAGGCTTCTATTATGAAGCCTTTTTTATTTAATATAGATCAATAGTATTATTTGTATGATGATATTCAATGGTAGAAACCAGATTATCCATTTCATTGAATTATTCTTAAAAAAAACATTTTTCATATAAGTATCTAATTGAATATATAACATCTCACTTAATGTTTTACTATCCTTTCTACCACTTTTCAAATCATCCTGCATATTAAAAAGAAAATCACTAAAAGGAATACGCCTCAAAATAAATTTCACTGATTTTTGCAAATAATTTGGTAATTTTTTCCCGTAAACCTCAATCATTAAACTCCCTACATTCAACATTTTTTCAACATCTCGCTTTCCCATTAATCTATTGCCTCCTGAAATTATCTTTTCAATAATTTTTACACAGATTTTTTTAAACAAAGGAGTTAAGTACCTATATCCAATATTTAATGTATCCACTAATATATATTTATATGTAGAATATAAAGCAAAAGCTGTAGAAGTAAGGCCTATAAACAATATAATAAATAAGCAAAAACTTGATTCATTTATAGCCTTATTACCATACTTAAAAAGAGAAACTATAAGAAAAATAATATTAGGTAAACCAAAGGCTAGTAATACTAAGATAAACCACTTTATTGCTTTTAAACTCTGCCTACCAGCATCTTTTATAAGTTCATTAAATGAAAATGAAGAATCGCAAACTGTGTCCGATTGAGTACTCACAGACTGGATATTATTCTTTACAGAATTATCTCTATCATCATTTTTGATATCCATATAATTAAATCTTAAATTAGTTAGCAGCCAAATATATACTTTTTATTTAACATATTCGAAACTTTCCTCTTTATGCATATGTTTTTTTGTTAAGAGCAAAATAGTATCTTTGCCATAACATCAAAAGAAATAAGCATGAAAGGAATCATTCTTGCGGGTGGAAGTGCAACCAGACTTTATCCATTATCTAAAGCAATTTCAAAACAAATAATGCCTGTTTATGACAAGCCTATGATCTATTATCCGCTTTCTACTCTTATGTTAGCGGGAATTAGAGAAGTACTAATCATATCGACACCTCGAGATCTTCCTATGTTCCAAGACTTATTGGGAACCGGAGAAGAACTAGGAATGCGTTTTGAGTATATAGTTCAAGAAAAACCGGATGGATTAGCTCAGGCTTTTGTTCTTGGTGCTGAGTTTCTGAATGGAGAACCGGGCTGCCTTATACTTGGAGATAATATGTTTTATGGTCAAGGATTCTCAGCCATGCTTAACCGTGCAGCTTCAATAAATAAAGGTGCATGTATTTTTGGCTATTATGTAAAAGATCCCAGAGCATATGGAGTAGTAGAATTTGATGAAAGTGGAAAGGTATTTTCTTTAGAAGAAAAACCGGAAAAACCTAAATCTAATTATGCAGTTCCCGGATTGTATTTCTACGATAGCTCTGTTTCTGAAAAAGCTAAAAAACTGAAACCCTCCCCTAGAGGAGAATATGAAATAACAGATCTAAACAAAGTCTATCTAAACGAAGGAACATTACAAGTTGAGCTTTTTGGTAGAGGATTTGCCTGGCTAGATACCGGTAACTGTGATAGTTTATTGGAAGCAGGAAATTTTGTTGAAACAA
Source organism: Dysgonomonas sp. HDW5A (assembly GCF_011299555.1). NCBI lineage: Bacteria > Pseudomonadati > Bacteroidota > Bacteroidia > Bacteroidales > Dysgonomonadaceae > Dysgonomonas > Dysgonomonas sp. HDW5A. Next base: position 3,946,316 of record NZ_CP049857.1, read on the forward strand.
TACAAAGCAGACAGGGCTTTTATATTGCTTGCATAGAAGAAATAGCTTGGCGTAATGGTTGGATTAATAACAATCAACTTGAAGATCTTGGCAAAAGATTAGATAAAACAGCATACGGAAAATATATTTTAAGCTTATTATAAAGAATGAAATTTACAGAACAATATATAAGTGGAGTTTGGGTAATTGAACCCAGTGTATTCAGTGATGATCGCGGTTATTTTATGGAATCTTTTAAACAAGCTGAGTTTGAAAAATTCGTAGGAAAAACAGATTTCATACAAGATAATGAATCTAAGTCTTCGAGAGGAGTTCTAAGGGGTTTGCATTACCAAACGGGAGAATTTGCACAAGCTAAATTAGTCAGAGTAATACAGGGAAGTGTGCTTGATGTAGCTGTAGATATACGCAAATCGTCCCCTACTTTTGGGCAATATGTAGCTGTGGAACTTACTGCTGAAAATAAAAAGCAATTATTTGTACCCAGGGGTTTTGCACATGGCTTTGTAGTATTGAGTAATACAGCAATATTTACATATAAAGTTGATAATGTATATGCTCCCGGTTATGAAGCTTCAATTATATGGAGCGATCCGACAATTGGTATTGATTGGGGAATATCTGAAGATGAATTAATACTTTCCGGAAAAGACAAAACCGGTAAACTACTAACGGAAGCTATTTTGTTTGAATAGAACATGAGCAAAAAAACGAAAAAGAGAAAGTCTGATAATAAATTAAAGTCGATCACATTAGTGGCGACTTTAATTGTATTATTTCTCACTCTAGGATATTTTTTTTATAAAAAAAGTACAGCAAATACGTTTAATGAGAGTCAAAAATATCAAGTAAAAGGAGTAGACATATCACATCACAACCCAATACTAGATTGGGCAGAAGTAAAGAGGCAAAATATCCACTTCACCTACATTAAAGCAACAGAAGGTATTACTCATGATGATCGCAACTATCCATATAATTATAAATTAGCTAAAGAAAACAATATAAAAACCGGTTCGTATCACTTCTATAATTTTGGAGTTTCGGGTCGAGAACAAGCCAAACATTTTATTCGTGTTGCTGAATGCCGATCCGGAGATTTAATTCCAGCTATTGATGTTGAACATTCGCCGGCAAACCCTTATAGTAAGGATCCAATATTTGTCAAAAGTGTTGTGAAAGAGCTCAAGGTTATGGAAAATGAGATGTATGAGCATTATGGAATTCATCCGATCATATACACTAATACTGACTGTTATAAATTATATATCAATAACTCTTTCCCAAATAATCCAATATGGATTAGCAGTTTGAATAAGGAACCAAGTGATGACATCAAGAATTGGATTATCTGGCAATTTACCCATACCGGAGAATTAGACGGAATTGTTGGAGATCTGGATTTAAACTATTTCAGACACCCATTTGATGAATTACAAAAATTACAACTCCCATAAGCTCCGCAATAATTATAACATCATTTTACAAGAATAGAAAGAAATTATAAATAGAATTTATAAATTTGGAAAAACATCATAAACAAGTAATGAAGTATATACCAACGATTATAAGCTTATTATTAATAACTCTGTTTTCATCCTGTTTTCATGAAGAAGAATACAATAACTCAAAGCGAGATAATTTTGAGCTTCTATGGAAAACTCTTGATCAAAAATACTGCTTCTTTAACTATAAAAATATAGACTGGGAAACAGTGCATACACAATATTCTAATCGGATAAGTGAAGATATGAGTAATGACGCTTTTTTTGATGTTATGGGAGAGATGCTCGCCGAACTACAAGATGGACATGTAAACCTAATAGCCACACACAATGTTGCTCGCTATTGGAAATGGTTTGAGGATTATCCTGATAATTTTGATGAGAAAATACAGGAAAATTATCTTGGAACTGATTATTTAATAGCTTCGGGTATGAAGTATAAGATTCTCGAGGATAATATAGGTTATATATATTATAGCAGTTTTTCAAGTGGTATTGGCGAAGGCAATCTAGATCAAATAATTAACCGTATGTCTATTTGCAATGGTATTATTATTGATATCAGAAATAATGGAGGCGGTCTTTTGAGTAATGCAGATAAAATAGCAGCGCGTTTTTTTAATGATAAAACTTTAGTGGGTTATATTATGCATAAAAAGGGAACAGGGCATGATGATTTTTCAAACCCCTACCCTCGTTATATAGAGCCATCAAATCGTCTCAGATATCAAAAAAAGGTAGTCGTTCTTACCAACAGAAGATGCTATAGTTCTTCCAATGACTTTGTAAATGCAATGACTTATGCTCCCAACGTAACTATTATAGGTGATAGAACCGGGGGGGGAAGTGGTTTACCATTTTCATCGGAACTACCCAACGGATGGTCTGTTCGATTTTCGTCTTCTCCAATGGTTAATGCAAATAAAGAGCATATCGAATTTGGAATTGAACCTGATATAAAGGTCGATATGAGTAAATCGGATATGGCTAGGGGAATTGATACAATTATTGAAGCAGCACGTAATTTTTTAAACAATAAATAAGAGCTCACGAGCCTTTTACCTCTCTGGCCGGCAAACCACTAAAACTAATTCTAATTTCAAAATACAAGCACATGGAAATCATTATTTTCTTCATCATTCTTATTGTTTTAGTCTGGATTATAATTATTACATTAAAAAACAGACTAATAGGCTTAAAAAACAAAGTCGAATATGCTAACGGAGCTGTAGATGCGATGTTTAAGCAACGATATGACTTAATTCCCAATTTAGTAGCTACAGTAAAGCAGTATATGCAACATGAAAGCTCATTGCTTGAAAGGTTAGTACAGCTTAGGGCAAAAGCACAAAGTCCTAACATTACAGATACTCAAAAAAATGAATTGAATGGTCAGATAGATCAAGCAATCAGATCATTTAATATTTCGGTTGAGAACTATCCCGATCTAAAAGCCAGTGAACAATTTACGAGACTACAAGCATCATTAAATGAATGTGAGGGACAACTGGCTGCTGCCCGTAGAACTTATAATGCTGCTGTTATGGAATATAATAATGGTATAGAGATGTTTCCTACAAGTATATTTGCGTCTCAAATGGGATACCAACGTAAAGAAATGATTACAGCAACACAAACAGAACAACAAAACCCGAATGTCGGAAACCTGTTTCAGTAAATACTATTATATCTGTCGAATACACTAATCAAACAATGCATGTCTGCATCACTTCTGAATAATATTGAGCAACGAATATCTGATCTTCAATTTCAGTTACAATACAAGTTACAACCTCTGGAAGATATAAGAATAGAATTTAAGAAAAGGCTGAAAATATTCTGGATTACGATTGCCATATCCTTTTCAATATCCGCAGCAATTATTCTATTGCTCTACTTTCCAGTAGCACCATTGCTTCTAGCTCTCATTATCGGATATATCATTTGGTATATATACAAGATAAATCCCATAAAAAAGAATCTCTCCGACCAATTCTATAAGGAGATAGTACCACATATTATATCTGAATTTCTATCTGATATATATTTTCAGCGAGATAATTGCATCAGCGAAAAAGATTATTTCTCGTCCAATTTATTCCGAAAATCTACGGATAAATATCAGGGATACAATCTAATTAAAGGAAATTTGGGACATACTTCCATGTTATTTTCAAATTTACATACGCAGTATAAAACCACATCTACTGACAGTAAAGGACGAACCAGAACCCAATGGCATACTATCTTTAAAGGAGTATTTCTTATAACTGACAGTAATAAAAACTTTAATGGAGAGATATACATATTTCCTGATACTGCAGAACGGATGTTAGGTGGTATAGGAAGGTGGATGCAAGAAAAATTCGGATCGGCCGGAAGAGGTGAAATGATATACCTGGAGGATCCTAACTTCGAAAAAAGATATGTTGTATATGCCACTGACCCGGTAGAAGCTCGTTATATTCTAACTCCATCTATGCAAGAATATTTCATGGAACTATCGAATAGATATGGCAAAGATTGTGTGTATGCTTCTTTTATTAATGGAAAATTATATTTAGCACTTAGTGGAAATTTTAATCTTTTTACTCTTAATACCAGCCGATCATTCAAAGATGAATTGACAACTAAGTATTATGTAGAAAACTTAGTACGTATTCTTTCTGCCGTAGAGATACTTGATCTCAATACGCGTATATGGAATAAATAAAAATTTCAGACTATGAATTTTAGTATTTAAGTTCGCTGAATTATTTCTTCCTTTTAACAACGATCCTTATCATTAACAATTTTAAAAATGCGTGATTAAATTCCGGCTTACCCTTAAATATATTGACTTGCAGTAAATAAATACAAAAGTTATCCTTATATTTGCACCCGCTAATAAATAATTATGTACTAATTAAAAATTACTTTAAGAAATGGCTACAAAGATCCGTTTACAAAGAAGAGGACGTAAAGACTATCCTTTTTATCAAATCATTATTGCAGATAGCAGAGCTCCACGTGATGGTAAATTTATTGAAAAGGTTGGTTCATACAACCCTAACACTAAACCTGCTACAGTTACGTTGAACTTCGACAGAGCTTTGTATTGGCTACAAGTTGGTGCACAACCAACAGATACAGTACGCAACATCCTTTCTGAAGAAGGTGTTCTTATGAAGAAACACTTACTAGGTGGGGTAACTAAAGGTGCATTTTCTGATGCTGATGCTCAAACTAAATTTGAAGCATGGAAAGCAACTAAGGAAAAAGCAACTGAGTCTGTAAAAAACAAACATGCAGAAAAAGTAAATGCTGAAGCTAAAGCTCGTTTTGAAGCAGAACAAGCTGTAAACAAAGCTAAAGCAGAAGCTGTTGCTCAAAAAAGAGCTGAAGCAGCTGCCGCTAAAGCTGAAAAAGAAGCTCCTGCTGCTGTTGAAGTAGAAGAAGCTCCTGAAGCTCCTGCTGCAGAAAGTGCTGAATAATTCAACATTATTTATACAGCATAAAAAAGGTAATCCATATGGATTACCTTTTTTTAGTATATTGCTTTTTCTGACTTTATTTATATCCCCGCAAATACTGAACAGGATAATTGGCTACAGTGTCACCCAACTCCTTAGCTGCATTGAGTACAAACTGAGGATTACGCAATAATTCTCGCCCTAGAAAAATCAAATCACATTTTCTTGCATTCAATAGATTCTCTGCTTGCTTAGAGTCTGTTATTAACCCTACAGCTCCTGTTATTACTCCAACCTCTCTCTTTATACGTTTAGAGAAAGGAACCTGATAAGAAGGCCCAACAGGAATTTTAGCATGAACAGCATTGCCGCCACTAGATACATCAATAACATCTACTCCTTTATCCTTCAATAATTTTGACAGTTCGACAGATTCTTCAATACTCCAACCGCCTTCAACCCAATCGGTAGCAGAAATTCGTACCCAAAGAGATTCTTTTTCACCCAATAATCCAATTAAGGCATCCACAATCTCTAGAAGAAAACGAGTTCTATTTTCAAAACTCCCTCCATATTCATCTGTTCTATGATTACTCAAAGGTGACAAAAACTGATGAACCAAATATCCATGAGCAGCATGTATTTCTATAATCTTATAGCCTGCTTTAAGAGACCTCATTGTTGCACTTTTGAAATCATCAATCACACCTTTTATATCTTCCTGGGATAGAGGTTTGGGGGCATTTTCTCCTTTATCAAAAGGAATAGGTGAGGCTGATACTGTAGTCCAGCTATTAGGTCCTTCATTCAATTGCTTCCCTCCATTTTGAGGTAAACTGCAACTGGCTTTCCTTCCGGCATGAGCCAATTGAATACCGGCGACAGCACCATGTTTTTGAACAAAATTTACAATCCTAGATAGCTGATCAATATGTTCATCTTTCCATATACCCAAATCTCCATAAGTAATTCTACCTTCAGGAGATACAGCTGTAGCCTCTTGTATAATGGCTCCGCATCCCCCTACCGCACGACTTCCATAATGAATAAAATGCCAATCATTGGCGAAACCATCTTCTGACGAATATTGGCACATAGGAGACATGACAACTCTATTTTTTAGAGTAATCCCTTTCAAATGGAATGAAGTTAATAGTTTTGACATGCTTTATTTTTTAATCTTTCTGATAATAACCTTAACATAATATACAATCTATAAAATTAAGAAATAATCCAGACATTAATTGATGTATTTTATAATATTTCATTTTCATATCTTTTTTATAAAATCTATCTTTGCACGGCTTAAAATATAGAGTCATCTTTGCAGATAGAACTAATATTGATTACTAATCCTCTTATACTTTCTTTTTATATGATTTATTGCGAAAATACGATACATGAAACAAATAACAGAGGTAGTATAGAGGTTATATGTGGATCGATGTTCTCCGGGAAAACAGAGGAACTTTTACGTCGTCTGAAAAGAGCTAAAATAGCTAAGCAGGAAATAGAAATATTTAAGCCTGCCATTGACACACGCTATTCTGACGTTGAGATCACCTCACACGATAAGAATTCGATACAATCAACTGTAGTTGAACATTCGAGTAACATCTTATTGCTTTCATCTAATATTGAGGTGGTAGGCATTGATGAAGCTCAATTCTTTGATATGGGGTTAGTAGAAGTATGCCAGCAATTGGCAGACCAGGGGATAAGAGTTATTATAGCCGGATTAGATATGGACTTTAAAAGAAATCCTTTTGGTCCTATCCCTAATTTGTGTGCAATTGCCGACGATGTAGAAAAAGTCCATGCTATATGCGTGGAATGTGGTAAATTAGCAAATTATTCATACAGACTTGTATCTAATAACGACAAGCAGGTGATGCTTGGAGAGCTACAAGAATATAAACCGTTGTGTAGATCGTGCTACACTAGGTTTAAGGATAAAAAATAGAGAGTGTTTCTGAAAACTTTTTTTGAGAAAAAAGGGTTTTCCAGTATTTACTGATTAAAACTTCCTCAGTATGAGAAAAGATCTCAAACACATCGTTAATCAAACTCAATCACTGATCAAATCAGGAGATAAAAAAAAGCTAAGAGTATACCTCGACAGCTTAAATATCTCAATAATAGAAGATCTGATAGATGAGTTGCCTGATTATGCTCCGCTTATTATTGATACAATGAGTGTAAATAGAGCTATAAACGTTTTTAGAATTTTGGACGTCCCAACTCAAGAGCGAGTCATAAAGAAACTTCCAAAATTGAAAGTTTCTGAAATTATGAGAGGACTTCCTCCTGATGACCAAACAGCATTTTTAGGAGAACTTAAGGACGAAGAATTATCACAACAATTATTATCACTGCTTTCTCCCGAAGACAAGAAAGAAGTATCTACCCTACTCGCTTATCCCGAAGATAGTGTAGGTCGGCTAATGACACCGGACTATCTGGCGATTAATAAAAATTACACTGTACAAGAGACTTTAGATACAATCAGACGTAGAGGTAAGAATTCGGAAACAATTGATGTTATATATATACTGGACGACAACGGAATTTTACTTGATGACCTTCGAATACGTGACTTATTGGTGGTTGATCCACATACTCCTATAGCTGATTTGATGGACGACAGACTTATTTCACTGAATGCTGAAGATCCTCAGGAAGAGGCAATCAAGGTATTCAAAATGAATAACAGGGTTGCTTTACCTGTAATTGCATCCGATAAAACACTGTTAGGTATTGTTACCATTGATGATGTTTTATGGCTGGCAGATGAAGAGTATTCAGAGGATATGCAGCGATTTGGAGCCAGTGGTACTCTTGATGAACCCTACTTGGATGTACCTCTCTATAAATTGGTATGGAAGCGTGCAGGTTGGCTTATTGTTCTGTTTATAGGAGAATTACTCACAGCATCAGTAATGCAATATTACGAGGATCAATTGGCTAAAGTTATTGTTTTGGCAATGTTTCTGCCTCTTATGATTTCTAGTGGAGGTAATAGCGGATCACAAGCATCAACACTTATTATACAGGCAATGGCTGTAGGAGATGTACAGCTTTCACATTGGTGGCGTGTATTCAGACGGGAAATTATATCAGGACTTAGTCTGGGTATTATATTAGGTGTTATCGGTTTTATACGTATTTATGTGTGGCATTTTATATTTCCTCACTTATATGGCGATCACTGGATAATGGTAGCTACAACAGTATCCTTATCTTTAGTTGGGATTGTTCTTTGGGGATCGTTAATCGGCTCAATGCTTCCATTTATTTTACGCAGATTAGGTGCGGATCCTGCTACATCATCTGCTCCTTTTGTAGCAACTATCGTTGATGTGACGGGACTGATGATATATTTGACAATAGCGAGCATTATATTCGGTTCAGTACTTAATTAATCTCAATTTAAGATCATAAAGGATGAGTAAACAACAAGAGTCGGATGATGAAAATTTTGAACACAAATCATTTGAAATCGAAGGACGCACAGTTGAATATAAAACTAAAATAGTAGATAAGGTTGAGCAAGACTTGCTTAATCTAGGAGAGAAGGATAAAGAGTTTATAGCATACAGCTTAGTAGATGCTGAAATTCTATTGACTCAACTTAGTTCAGAGAAAAATTTATCGAATTACTCAGCACAAGACTTGGACGAACTTGTTTATTTGTGGTTACACAAACGTAATAATTTCAAACTGGTGAGTGAAGAAGAGTTCGTTAATGCCATCGGATCTGCTTTTGGTAATTGTATGAATCAAGCATATGGAACTAAATGGACTATTATAAGTGATGAGTATGGAAACGATTTCGCTTGTGTATCAGAAAACCCTGTATTCCAGACATTTCCTTTTAGTTCTATATGGAAAGCAATAGAACACAACAGAGAAGGGTCGTTACAAGCAATTATGGATTTAATTAGAAAACATCTGGATGATGGTTCTTTCGGAAGCTAAAAATCATCTAAATAAAAAAGAGTTTGTATCTGTTGATACAAACTCTTTTTTATTATTATAGTATATTATTATTTTAATTTTGCCAAAGTTTCTTTTACTCTCTTTAAAGCTTCTACAAGTAATTCATCTGCCGTAGCATACGAAAAGCGAATACAATTAGGAGCTCCGAAAGCTTGTCCTCCAACACAGGCTACATGCCCCTCTTCTAATAAGAACATAGCTAAATCTCCGGAGTTTTCGATTTTTCGACCGTTAAACGATTTACCTAAATAGTACGAACAGTCAGGAAATACATAAAATGCTCCATCCGGCTTTTCTATTTTGAATCCTTCTATTTCAGATGTCAACTTATAAACCAAATCTCGACGACGTTCAAAAGCTTGACGCATAGTCTCAATACATGACTGATCGCCTGTATAAGCGGCTTCTGCTGCCTTTTGAGTAATAGATGATGGCCCCGACGTAACTTGTCCCTGCAATTTATTACAAGCATCAGCAATCCACTTAGGAGCAGCTATCCATCCCAAACGCCATCCTGTCATCGCATATCCTTTAGATACGCCATTTATAATTACAACACGGTCTCTAACATTCTCAAACTGAGCTATACTTTCATGCTTTCCTACATAATTGATATGCTCATATATTTCATCGGCAAGAATAATTATATTCGGATGTTTAGCCAATACATTTGCTAAAGCTTCTAATTCTGACTTAGAATATATACTTCCGGTAGGATTAGAAGGTGAACACAGAATAATAGCACGCGTTTTTGCTGTGATTGCACTTTCAAGCTGAGCAGGTGTTATTTTAAAATTTTGTTCGATTCCCGCAGTAACAATAACACTTGTTCCTTCGGCTAATTTTACCATTTCGATATAACTTACCCAATATGGAGCAGGAATAATCACCTCGTCTCCCTTATTAACGACACTAGCAAGAACATTATAAACCGATTGTTTAGCTCCATTTGAACAAACAATTTGGTCGGGCTGAAAACTTAAATTATTTTCTTTTTCCAGTTTCGAGCAAATAGCTTTTCGTAAAGACAAAAATCCGGTTACAGGGCTATAGAATGAAAAGTTGTCATCTATCGCTTTTTTCGCTGCCTCCTTTATATGATCCGGAGTATAAAAATCCGGCTCACCTACACTCAGATTAATAACATCTATACCCTGAGCTTTCAATTCAGAGCTCTTTTGTGACATTGCCAATGTTTCGGATGCCGAAAGATTAGCGATACGATCTGCTACCTGTCCCATTTTAATTTTTATTCTTTATTTGTATTTTTCTAGTTTATATATACTGAGTAATGCTAAATATTAGAGTCATACGAACTTAATCCAAATTATGTAGGATATGCCCCATTCTATCTTTTTTAGTCTTCATATAAGCCTCATTATACTTATTAGGAGCAATCTCGATAGGTAAATTGCCAACAACTTCTAATCCGAAAGACTCAAGTCCTACTCGCTTCACAGGATTATTGGTTAATAAACGCATCTTCTTTATATTCAAATCTCTTAGTATTGCCGCTCCTACACCATAGTCACGCTCATCTGCATTATAACCTAAGTGTAGATTTGCATCTACTGTATCCAGACCTTCTTCTTGCAGCTTATAAGCCTCTATTTTTGCCATAAGACCAATACCTCTGCCTTCTTGATTCAGGTAGACAATCACTCCCTTACCCTCTTTTTGGATCATCTCCATCGATTTATGCAACTGCTCGCCACATTCACAACGTTTGGATCCGAAAATATCTCCGGTCATACAAGACGAATGTACTCTAACTAAAATTGGTTCATCGGCAGACCATGTACCCTTTATCAAAGCAATGTGTTCTAAACCATTTGACTTTTGTTTAAAAGGAATCAAACGGAAATCGCCGTATTCAGTAGGCATATTAACTTCAACACCTTTCTCAATCAAAGATTCACGGCTTAATCTATATTTAACCAGATCTGCCACCGATATAATTTTAAGACCAAAGTCTTTAGAAAATTTCATTAATTCGGGAAGACGTGCCATTTCTCCGTCTTCTTTTTTTATTTCGATCAAAACACCTGCCGGATATAATCCCGCTAATTTTGCTAAATCAACAGCCGCTTCAGTGTGCCCTATACGACTCAACACACCCTTATCTCTTGCTCTAAGAGGGAAGACGTGACCAGGGCGTCCTAAGTCTTCGGCTTTTGTTTCGGCCTTAGCTAAGGCTAAAATGGTCTGAGATCTATCAAATGAAGAAATACCTGTAGTACAACCGTGTCCTAATAAATCTACAGATACGGTAAAAGGTGTAGCATGTACAGATGTATTGCTGGTAACCATCATTGGCAAATCCAACTCATCGCATCTTTCTCCTGTTAAAGGAACGCAAAGAAGTCCTTTCGCATGAGTTTCCATAAAATTCACTTTTTCTGGAGTAATTGCTTCTGCTGCAATTATCAGATCTCCTTCATTTTCACGGTCTTCATCATCAACTACAACAACAAAGTTACCTTTCTTTATCTCTTCTATCGCTTCTTCGATAGTATCTAATTTTATATCTAACATAATAATTATATGTTTGTTATTATTGTTTGTTCTTTATAAGATAGTAATACCTTTTTCATTTTATTCTTATGTAGAAAGTATAAAATGAAATAAAATGGTATTCCAATCGTAAAATTCAGAATGATACCCGATATTTCGATCTTCTCTTTTACCCTTGAATAAAATTCCTGTCGGGTAAAGAATATATCAATAAGTAAAAATAAATATAATATCCCACTTATCCATTGTAAAACAGAAAAGGTTGAGCTTATAAAACCTTTAGTCAGAGTAACCGCTATTGAAGTCAAAAGAAATGCAGCAAATACTTTCAATGCATCTTTTGCTCTTTTATCATAAGTAGAGAAAAGTTCATTTAATGTCATTAAACTACGATCTCCAAATAATTTCACGTAATAATTTCGATAGGCATCAGCATTGAATAAGGCAGAGTCATTTATAGCCTTATAAGTAATAAATACTCCTAGAGGAAACAGTATGAAAGAACTTAGCCAAACACCTTGCCATACAGCCCAAACACCGTCTCTTGCCATTTTGTATCCGAGATTATCTATGATGTAATAGATAATAAATAGAATAACAGAAACTACAACGGGCATCCCTAAGCCTCCTTTTCGGATAATTGCACCTAACGGAGCACCAATAAAAAAGAAGATAAGGCATGCAAACGATAGGGTAAATTTACGTTGCAGCTCAACATTATGTTGTCGTATTTTCTTTTGAGTATCAATTTTGGAAATTGAGCGAAACATAAAATCATTTTTATTTGCTTCGGCCCGTGACATTGCTTCACTATAAACACTGACTCTTTCGGATGGAGAAAGAGAGTTCAATACAGAATCCAGACTATAACTATAATCCAGTTTCTCTTCTTGAACTTGGGTTGTGTCAGTTTGATAATTGTTCCGATACGACAAATAAGTATATTTAAGCATCACCTTTCGGTCGTTGATATTTAAACTATCAACTATGGTTGTTAGGGAATCAACAGATGCTCTTAACTGCGAAACATTTTTCGCGATTTGGGTTCCATCCATAGATGCTTCATCCATTCTATTAAAATTGGCATCAAAAGGAATTATAACCTCTTTTTCTTTAAAATTCTCACGACTATAAGGTACAAATTTATCATTCCGAACAGTTGCTCTATCTCCTAAGCCCGATTGTTTGAAATTTGCAAATTGTTGTCCATTATATAAATTAAGCTGTAAGTAATCTTTATTAGAAGACATTTTCATTTTAGCTGAATCACAAACAATTACAGCCATATTATCAAAACCTTTAGATACATCATATATCATCACATCTCTCAAGGTGCCGGTCTCTTTATCTTTAGTCTTTACATAGATATTATAATTATCAATACCCGAATAGAAAGACCCTTCAGGAATATCCAATTCCGGAGATTTCTGTTTTACTGAAATCATTAAGGTTCTGAACTTAACATTTATCTTGGGAATAATATCATTCTGAAAGAAGAAAGCCCCAATACAAACCAATACCATGAGAATGATTAATGGACGCATGGCTCGAAGAAGAGATATTCCGGCGGCTTTAATTGCCAAAAGCTCATAGCGTTCGCCCAGATTGCCAAAAGACATAAGAGAGGCCAATAATATAGCCAATGGCAATGCCATGGGTACTAATGTTAGAGCAGCATACAAGAACAATTCAGCCAGCACATGAGTATCAAGACCCTTGCCAACTAAATCTTCGACATACTTCCACAAAAACTGCATTAATATAATAAACAAACAGATGGCAAATGTCATGAAGAACACAGGCACAAATGTTTGTAATATATATAAGTATAAACGTTTTATACGTAACATCAAACTTTATCTTAATAAGATCTAAGACCTTTTATTACTTAGGTTATTGTATCGTTATTACCACGAATACATCAATAATAATTCCTCGTATTTACAAGAACAAAGTTAGTAAAAAAACCTGCTAAAAAACAGAAAAGAGATAGTATAAACTATCTCTTTTCTTGTGGCTTTATATAAATATTCTAAATATTAATATCTTTCACGATTGAAACCGCCACCTGAGTTGCCACCTCTTCTGTTACCGCCGCCGAAGCCACCGCCAGAATTGCTTCTACGAGGACCACCTGCGCCACCTTCAGTTCTTGGACGTGCAACTGATACAGAAATAGTTCTGCCATCATACTCAGCACCGTTCAATTCATCAATAGCTTTTTGTCCTGAAGCTTCGTCATTCATTTCAACGAAACCGTAACCTTTAGAACGACCAGTTTCTCTGTCCATAATAACTTTAGCAGAAGCGATCTCTCCGTATTCTCCAAATAAATCATTTAGGTCAGCATCTGTAATACTATAGCTTAACCCAGCAATAAAAATGTTCATAAAAAAATGTAATTAAAAAAAAATAAATAATTGTGTTTAGCAAAGAACCAAATTCAGAGAGAAATGATATACTAACCAAGATACTTGAGAAAGAAATTAAAACTGTCTGTCTAAAAATTACTTATGCACTCACAAATATAGCAATAAAATTGAGATGTTGTGTTTTTATATAGCAAATATACAAGCCTATATTTTATTTTAACTAAATCGGACAGTTTTACAAATTTATTAACATCATGAAGCTCGTCTGATATACATTACAATATATTACTTTTGCAACTATAGGATAAATTACATTAAGATGAAAATCAATAAAACAAACGCTGCCAGATTATTAGACAAAGCTAAAATTAATTACGAGCTAATCCCTTACGAAGTTGATGAATCAGACCTCAGCGCTATCCATGTAGCGAAACAACTAAACGAGCCTATCGAGCAACTATTTAAAACTTTAGTATTAAAAGGTGATAAATCCGGATATTTTGTCTGCATAATACCGGGTGCAGAAGAACTTGATTTAAAATTAGCTGCAAAAGCCTCAGGAAACAAAAGTTGCCAAATGATCTTAATGAAAGATTTATTAAATGTGACAGGATACATAAGAGGTGCCTGCTCTCCTATCGGCATGAAGAAGAAATATCCAACATACATACATTCGACCTGTGAAGATTTCGATTTTATTTATATCAGTGCAGGACAAAGAGGCTTACAAATAAAAATAGCTCCGACTGACCTACTTAAGGTTATCGAAGCTACCGTATCTATACTTTTCGAAAAAGAGTAAAGCTATGATATTTTAATTTTCTTAGCTAATTTGCCGATTGTCAATCCTTGAACGATAATAGAAAACACAACAACAAAATAAGTTGCTGCTATAAGCACTTGCTTAAACGGTCCTTCTGCTATAGAAAGAGCCAAAGCAATAGAAACCCCTCCTCGAAGACCTCCCCAAACAAGTATCTTTATTGTACCACTTGAAAACTTCTCTTTAAAAGGAATAATTAATGTTGGAATCTTTATAGAAATATATCGTGCAAATAAAACTACAACAATACAGATACAACCTATTAACCAGTAATTATGAAGATTAGGTATTAACAATAATTCAAATCCTATAAAAAGAAATAAAATTGCATTAAACACCTCATCCAACAATTCCCAAAAGTGACCAACATGACTACTTGTTTCAACTTCACTTTCTTTTCGCTTCCTTTTAGACTCTCCAATAATAAGCCCCGCTGCTACCATAGCTAATGGACCAGATATATGCATAGCATGAACGATTAACGACCCTCCCATCACCACAGATAATGTGATCAAGACAGAAACCTTATAATCATTCGCAGTCTTCATTGCTCTTGCGGCAATATATCCTAAAAGAAGACCCACAATAAAACCTCCGGCCGCTTCCTTTATAAACAGCCATGATATATTGGTGAAAGAAAGATCCACAGACTCTCCCTGTGCTAATTTCAATATCACGGCAAAAACAACAACGGCAACACCATCATTAAATAATGATTCTCCGGCGACCTTTGTTTCTACAGATTTCGAAACTTTTGCCTCTTTCAATATGCTCAATACTGCAATGGGATCAGTTGGCGAAATCAACGAACCAAATAACAAACAATATATAAATGGTATCTCTAAATGCAAATCGACCATAGGCAACAGTCTATTTAATAAAAAGTAGAGAGCAAAACCAATTACGAAAGTAGATATAACAACACTTAATGTTGAGAAAATGATTACAGGTAAACGCTGTTCCCTCAGATCATTTATATTAATATGTATAGCTCCGGCAAACAATAGAAAATTAAGCATACCATTCATTAATATCTCAGAGAAATTAAGGCTACCTATCAGTTTCGAAAAATCCTGCAATGGACCTGTTGTTATTAAATTCCCAATAAAAACAAGACAAATTGACACAATCATGGCAATAACCATAATACCTATAGTTGCAGGTAGCTTTAAAAACCGAACATTAATATACGAAAAAATCGTAGCTATTACAATAAGAATAGAAAAGGTATAATATAATTCCATTTATCTCACTTTAAAGAAGTAAAAAAAGAAGTTTGCCAGACAAATATAACAAAAAATGACTTTTCACAAGCAATGCCTAGTATTAAAATAAAAAAGAGACTACTAAAATAGCAGCCTCTTTATATATTTTGAGTCTTATGGTTTTCTTAACCTAAATAACCCTTAAGTAATTTACTTCTTGAATTCTGACGCAATCTTTTGATTGCCTTCTCTTTAATTTGCCTAACACGCTCACGCGTAAGCTGGAATTTATCCCCAATTTCCTCTAACGTCATCTCTTGACAGCCTATACCAAAAAACATTTTGATAATATCACTTTCCCTTTCGGTTAAAGTAGACAAGGCTCTTTCAATTTCCTGCTGAAGAGACTCGTTCATCAATGAACGGTCTGCAATAGGAGCATCATCATTTACTAATACGTCAAGCAAACTATTATCTTCACCTTCCACAAATGGAGCATCCATAGAAATATGACGGCCTGAAACCTTCAAAGAATCTGAGATTTTATCAACAGGAATATCCAGTTGCTCTGCTAATTCTTCGGGTGAGGGCTTACGCTCATTCTCTTGCTCAAACTTTGAGAAAGCTTTGCTAATTTTGTTTAGCGAACCTACCTGATTTAAAGGAAGACGTACTATACGCGATTGCTCTGCTAATGCTTGTAAGATAGATTGGCGAATCCACCAAACAGCATAACTGATAAATTTAAACCCTCTGGTTTCATCAAATTTCTCAGCAGCTTTAATCAAGCCTAAATTCCCTTCGTTAATAAGGTCAGGTAAACTTAATCCTTGATTTTGGTATTGCTTCGCTACAGAAACTACAAAACGAAGGTTAGCCCTTGTTAGCTTTTCTAACGCTGCTCTATCTCCTCGTTTTATGGCCTGAGCCAATTCTACCTCTTCTTCTACAGTGATAAGATCCTCACGACCAATCTCTTGAAGATACTTATCCAAAGATGCACTCTCTCGATTTGTTATCGATTTTGTAATCTTTAACTGTCTCATCTATTCGCTTTAAATATTAAATTTCCAAACAAGTGTGCAAAGGTATGAATTAAATATCAATTTTAGATCACCAAATTATAATAAAAATCACTTCCAGGCAATTATTCTTGTTCTTATATTATAATAACGTTTAACTCTCCATTTTGATCGGAGAATTAAACGTTATAGTTTGTTAATAGCCTAATTCTTCGAAGTTATTCATTCAAATCAATTGCGTAATATTTGGTTCTGCCATTAGGATAAAATCCTGAAATAAACAATCCCTTATCTTGGCTTTTACTTACAGCATCTATAATTTGCTCTACTTCATCGGGTGAAGAAACTGATGCATTGTTAATTTTCATAATAATAAACCCTTTAGAGATTCCTTCTTTTTTAAATTTACCACCGTCATCAACTCCTGCAACCTCTACTCCATAGCTCACACCATATTGTTTCTTTTGTTCTTCTGTCAGTTTCTTAAAAGCAGCTCCTACAGCAGCTAAACCATCGGTTTTCTTCACAACAGAAGTACTGCCTGAACTATTTTTCAATACTACATTAACTGATTTTGTATCACCATTTCTATTAATCGTAAGCTCCACTTTATCGCCGGGACGATATCGATTTACAAGATCTTGAAGTTCACCAACACTACGAACCTTCGTTTTGTTTACCGCAACAATTACATCTCCTTCAAGAACCCCAGCCTCTTTTGCCGGACTACGATCGGCAAAGCCTCCAACATATACACCTTCTTTCACCTTCAAGGCTTTTGCTTTTTCCGGGTTTATGTCATCAACTGCCGATACATCACTAATCATAACACCTAAAACAGCTCGTTGTACAGTTCCAAATTCCTTAATATCTGCTACAACCTTTCCTGCTATCGAAATAGGTACTGCAAAACCATATCCCGCAAAGTTTCCTGTTTGAGAATATATAGCAGTGTTTATTCCTATCAATTGGCCATTTGTATTCACTAAGGCACCTCCACTATTACCCGGATTAATAGCTGCATCCGTTTGGATAAAAGACTGAATAGTCATATCTCCCCCACCCGGTTTTCCGGCACCGATACCTCCACGCCCTTTAGCACTAACAATTCCGGCAGTGACGGTAGAAGTCAAATTAAATGGGTTACCTACAGCTAACACCCATTCTCCAACTTTCAAATCATCTGAATTACCAAATGGAACATACGGAAAGTCATTTCCTTCTAATTTCAATAAGGCAATATCTGTTGTGGGATCAGCGCCTATCAACTTAGCTGTATACTTTCGGTTATCATTCATGGTAACCTCTATTTCAGTAGCCTTATCAATCACGTGGTTATTTGTAATCACATAACCATCTTTCGATATAATAACTCCTGAACCATAACCTACACTTGGCTGTGGATTTGCATACTCCGAACCTCCGCGATCGCCGAAGCCAAAGAAATACTCAAAAGGATCAACCATTTGCCTCTGACGACGTCCGGCTGTTTCAACAGCCTTTACTGTTGATTTGATATGCACTACTGCATGAATAGAACTTTCGGCTGCTTTTGTGAAATCGGGATATCCGTCCGCTGTCAATGAAGCCAAGTGCACATTCTTTTGATCAAAATCCTGTGCATAATTAAAAATGTCAGCACTACCATAATTAGCACGGTTACTCAGATAGCTATACGTGCCATATGAAGCTCCGATACTTATTAATGCAGCTACAAGATAAGTAGAAGCACTTTTCCAAATTTTCTTCATATTCTTATTCGTTTTTATTTATATTAAATCATTTATACTCCTCGTCAAATTTATAAACAAAAACTATTCACTTGATCACTCCAAAGTTCATTTTTTAACACTTTTAACCAGTAAAAATTAAGCTTAACAGGGTTTAACAAGCTAACAGTCAATACTAACATTTATTCCCAACTCACACTGACAACTTGTCAGCAAATAAAAAAAGACCGCCTCAGAAAGAAGCGATCCTTTATAAATCAAAAGTATCTTTAGATGTTGTTATTCTGCAACTTTAAACCGATCACCTGTTTCCCGAACTACTTCTTTGTAGAATTTTAGAGGATAGCCTACACGTTGTGGTGCCGATGGGTTTCCGTGTTCATTACGAATAAATTCTCCGTCTTTTTCCTTACGGACAATTCCATCCATGTATTTTATAGTCAAGAATTCTCCTAGTTTCTTCCAATTATCAAAAGCATATTGTGCCTGCTCGCCACTATATTGTGTTAAATAAGCAACAGCTTTTGCGGGAGACTCAGTATACAATTCCAAAGCTTTCTTCTCAACATCTGTTTGTTGCGACAAAAACTTTGATTCAAGCTGTTGTTGTACCTTCAATAAATCAGGATGCATATAATTATATTTGCCATAAACCATGTTCGACACCCAATTATGTATCCAAAATGCCGAAGTCCAAGAGAATGTATATAAATCTCCATTCCCCACCCTATATACCTCAGGAATTTCAGTTATTGAAGCATACATCGGAACAAATACGGTCTGATCAGGATCATCTACCCCAAACCAAAGAACTCCCCCTATAGAATTAGGTAACCACGAACGCATTTGAGAAACAAAAACAAAACCTGCCTGCTGTGTGGCAATAGGGCGTTCGTTACAATATTTCACAGAGTCAACCTCCCACTCTAATGGTGCCCAACGGTAAGGAGACTCGAAAGGACCTGCTCCTATGTCAAAACGCCAATCTAAAGGAGTGCCTTCATAATGATTTCTCATCATCTCTTTCAGGTCAGTCAAACTTACTTTTCTATCAGGCTTAATATATAGAGGCATAGGTTCATGAGTTTGTCCTAAAGCATAAGTCACAAAACCAGCCATATCTTTATTAAAAGTATTGAAAAAACTCCATACACGGGCTTCACAATAGCGTTGTCCACCAAAATCCAATGGATTATATGCTTTAGCAAAGCTGAAATCTGCATCTTTTCCCGAGAAATATCCTTTTTCACGGGCAAAAGAAATCACATCTTTAGAATAAAGACAATCTTTAGATCCCTTCAAAGGGAATTGTTGTATACGTGCCTGATTAGCATGAGCTGATATACAATCGTCAGGAATACGCACAGCTACCCAAACAGCACCTTTATTACCTTTTCCTTTTCCGATCATTTCCATAACCCAAACCTCATTTGGATCGCCAATCGAAAAAGATTCCCCTCCACTTGCATAGCCATATTCAGCAACCAAGTCGGTCATTACTTTAATAGCCTCACGAGCCGTTTTAGCCCGTTGTAAGGTTATATATATAAGACTTCCATAATCGACTATACCATCCGGATCAACAAGTTCTTCACGTCCCCCAAATGTAGATTCAGAAATCGTCAACTGATGTTCATTCATGTTCCCTACGACATTGTATGTCTCAGCAACCTGCCTTATCTCTCCTAAAAATTTCCCCGAATCCCAATCATATACTTTGAGCATTTCTCCCGCCGCATATTTTTGTGCCGGCCAATGGTACAATTCTCCATACAGAGAATATGAATCAGCAGAGTAAGTAATCATAGTAGAACCATCAGTAGAGGCAGCTTTTCCAACCAGCAAACTCGTACAAGCAAATGCCGTCGAAAAACTAACAATTCCTGAGAAAAGTAACAATAAAGCCTTTTTCATCATTTTTTTCTTTATAATATTTTATTAGATTTGTTTTGATTTTGTAAATATACATTATAAAAAAATAAATGCAAAGAAGAGCAGATGAGTCTTTTCAACGCAATTTAATATAGCGAAAATATTATTATTGTAAGGGAATATAAAACATGTTTTAGAATATATATTTTTACTTGGAACTTATATAATAAACGTGTTTCTTTGTATCGATAACCTAAAACAATCTTTTTACCTTAAACACTAATACCTAAATTAACTCATAAAAGGAGATTTTGTGAAAAATCTCCTTTTATTATTTTAAACACACTCATTTTACGCCATTTTTTTCTTTCATACTTCAAATTATTATTTACATTTGCCAACAAATTTATTTTTATTTTAATCAATAAAAACTCCTATTTATGAGAAGCTTATATTTATTAAGTGCTCTTATTCTTCTAGGGATTGTATACCCTGATCAACAAGCAAAAGCAACCGGCATAGATGACAAAACATTAAAGAATACGTCTGTATATTCCGTATACGAGTTATCCTCAAAAACAACAGCCATAGTTATTAATTACGCCGAAACAGATTCGGCTACAGTTTTTGATAAGATTTTTGACCGGATAGAAGAACAAGATTCAATTAAAGCAAATTGGTTTTATTCTCAGTTTGATGAATCTATTCCTGTGAGAGGTGTAGAAATAGTAGATACTACCGGTGTCTATAGCCTTCTTTACAATAAAAAAGTAGAAAGTGAGATGATGTCTCAAATGAACAAAGAGTTCTATATATACGGAACCAAAGGTTTCGAAGTTCTAAAACCTGAAAAATTTGTTTTTGGACTTGATGAATGTAAGACAAATATATTTGCTTTCACAATAGATAAATTTGACTCTAACAAAAACGGAACACCCATTCTTGCTTCTGACAAAAAAATAGAAGTTGTTTTTGGTCGAAATTATCAAGGGATAGAACGCAAAATAAATGACTATTATAACAGCATAGAGGCCGATTACAGAGATAATACACCAACTAAAGTATATGCTAATGTTGGAAATTTATATTTCGTATATACCGATGATTTTAAATGGCGCGACACATTTAGTTTCGATAATACAGAATGCTTTTTCCCTTCTCGTGCAATATTCAGATTAGAAAAAGATGGCACGGTTAAACCTATATGGGAGGATGGCCTGGACTTATTTGGAATCCCCTGCGATTAAGTTTGCAAACATTTAACAACACACACTCCAAGATACAGAAAGAGCCTATGAATACAAACATTCATAGGCTCTTTTATTTAAAGAATAAAAAGGAAATTAAACTCTTAATCAAGCTTATACCTTAATTCATCTAATAGAATTGGAAAGAAAGATATATCTATACCGGCGGCAATAAGCTCTTTTGCATCCTCTTCAAATAAACTTACAAACTGATTGAAGTCTGTAGTCTTATAAGCAGCCTTTAAATAACAATCTAATCCTGATTTCTTACGGTTAAGACATAGCTCTACGTGACCTGCATTTAAATAATCGTGCACATTAGGCTTATCAGCCAATATTTGCTGGTAATACTGTTGTGCCAAATCAAATTTCCGCAACAAAAAAGCAGTCCAGGCAATAGGTCTCCATGCTTTAGAGCTTTTACTATCTAAAACCTCTATCTTAAAATAGCTGTTTAGAGCCTTATCATACTCGCCCAAATCTAAATAACAATGACCTATATTCAGTTCGATGTTTAAATTATTAGGATTCAATTGAGCTGCACGTTGATAATACTCTAAAGCATGCTGTGGATCTTTCAACGATCTATACACTTGAGCAATCCGTTTTATTATCCACGAGTTATCAGGTGATAACAATTCGGCTTGCAAGAAAGCTTCTAATGCGCCGCTTAGATCGTCAAGCATCTGCTTACAATAACCAACTTTTTGCCATAGGTCGGATTCAAGCGAACCATCCGCAATTAATTTTCGATAAATACCAAGTGCTTCCGCAAAGAAATTCTTATCAAAACAATAATTGGCAATTTGCAACATTGATTTATGATCTGAAATTAAAGGAGCAATTGATTTTTTATCATAAAAATTCAATCTCAACTTAAATATATCAAAGAAGTTATTTTTGTAAGGATACAACTTAAAGAATCTGTATAAATCCTGAATATATTGATTAGAAATTACATCCTCATTTACTTTAGGATTAAGAGATTCTGCATCTTTTTGCATCTCTTTAAGCTGATCGGCCTCTTCGCCAAAGCGTCCTGCCATCATTTGTCTTTGACTAACCGGTATTTGCAATAAGCTTAGAGCAAACGAATACTTATCGGAATTACACATATGGCTTGAATTCAAAACTGCTGCCTGCAACAATCCATTTAAACCATCTTTATCAGAGAATAAGGGTTGCAGTTCTGAATACTGAGTATCAAATGGCAGAAACCAATTGCTCAACTCACCAAAAAAAGAGAAGTTTTTCAAATTAGAAAAAGTGGAGTGAAAAACATCCGCCCCTTCCATCTGTAGACTTGAATATTCTTGTAACTTATTAGCTAAGCCCGAATTCTCAAGTTCTTTTTGCCAATCAGGATTTTTGTCAGCAAAATCAGTTTCTCCCATCAAGTCCTGCATATTTAACTTTTTACCTGCAAGCGAATTAAATTTCATCATTTCAGGTATAATTTCTTCGGTCAGCTTACGACTGATCTCTTCAGTCTCACGTGAGCGAATCAATTGTTTGACGACAGCCAATACAGATCGACGGAAAGAATCATCTTCTGCCAATGCATCTAATTTGAATTGACACTCCGGATATAATTGCCAACGCACATCATACATTTGCAAAACAATAATAATTCCTACAATAGCTCGTTGCCTGATTGCTTCTTGATTCGACCGACACGCATCCATTAACACACACATTTTACGCCCGTCAAAACGATGAAACAAGTTTAGTGTTAAAGCTGATACGAATAATAATTTCTCACGAACAGAAATATCCTGATTATTTATAAAAGATGTATACTCTAATTCTTGTTTTTCGCCTGCACGAGGTGAAACAAATGTATAATTGAAAAGCTCGGAACCCACACGTTCTCTTTTAACAGACAATTCGCGTTCTCTTGCATTCTTAACATCTCCGGCATCCAGAAGATCTGTCAATGCCCACGAATCTGAAATTTCTTTTAATTGTTTTTGAATTTCATCTAATGTCAAAGGTGTTCGAATTGTGTTAATTCTCAACCGCTCATAAAATATATTAGAAGAATCAATTGTCAGCAATTCATCTGATGCATCATCGGTAAGCTCATACAACGTTCGCAAAATAGTATTGTATATAACGTCTTTTTGAGGATCAATAGTATCCTCAAACTGATAGTGCAACATATATTTATAATTGGTCTCCAATTCACTCAATTTTTCTGCAGCATGCCAGTCTTGAGTATTCACAACCAATTTTGCCAATAATTCAAAAGCATCCTTCAACTGCCGTTTTGACAGTTTATCTAGTATGTCTTTTTTATATGTAAGTGTATTTCTATTATCCATAATCTACATTCAGCCAATATTTTATATACTAAACACACATTAATTAGTCATTCAATATCAAAGTCGATGGAAGATCTTTTTCCCAAGAAGGGTATCTTTCTCTCAGATTTTTCCAACTCTTTAAACTAATCATTAATAAATCGTGCTTCTTAAAGATGTCAACGTCTATCGGAATATTATTGTTCCATAATTGGAATAAATAAGGATTGACTGCTTTTATACCTCTCACGCTTTTCACGAACTCAATCGAACTATCCATCAAACCTATTGCATCCCAAAGAGTAATCCGAACATATGAATTCTGAGTAAGACGTTCCATAAAATCGCCCACAAAAATATCATCTTCATCCAAAATAGGAACTATAACATTTTTGATCTCTGTTAAACCTTTATCAATAAATATGCCAACTGATAAATTACTATTTTTCAAGACAGAGTGAGTTCCATCCCCCAGTGACAATACATCGCGATTACTAACCCTTTTACTTTTCTTCATAAATGAAAATAAATGAGCAGGAAAACGCAACAATTTAGTAGAAAATCCAAGGAATTGTCCCAAAAGATTACCTTGATATATAGAATAATGAGCTCCAATCAACAACAAGTCATATCCCCCATCATTAGATAACTTCACTATTTTGGCAAAAGGCTCAGATGCGACTTCAAACATAGTATTGATAGGTTGATCTAATTCGTGAGCTTTTGCTAAAATAGGCTCAAATGTATCACGCTCCTCATCTTCGATATTATATTGATATAAATTATTACCGGGAGTAAAATGCACCATATTCACCTCTGAATAATTCTGACTCTTTTTCACAAAAGAATTCGCTATCAGTAATAATTTTTCACCTAATTCAATATTTTTAAACGGAGCCAATATTCTATATATCTTTCGCTCCGGCATCACATTTTCAGGATTTCTATTTTTGAAGACTTTCTCTATAAGATCCAACAATGGACTTGTCATAAATGTAGTAACTAAAGCCATTACAACCATCATCGCAAACACTTCAGGTGTAAGAATCCCTAAATCGTAACCAATATTAAGAACTACAAGTTCCATTAAACCTCTGGTATTCATCAATGCTCCGATTGTAAAGCTCGATTTCCAATCAAACCCGATAAACCGAGATACGAGTGCACCTCCTATCAATTTTCCACTTGTGGCAATCAAAATAATGATTCCACAAATCATCCATAAAGAGCCATCATTTAAAAGTCCAATCCGTGTATTTAAACCCGTATAAACAAAGAATAACGGAAGTAATATAACTAAAGATATATCTTCTATTTTATCGATAAATAATTTCCTGAAGTTGATATTAGGGGGCATTATAACCCCTGCTAGAAATGCACCAAATAAGGGATGAATACCTATAATACTAGTTAAATATGACGAAAGGAATAATACAAGAAAAAAGATTCCTATAATTGATTTACTTATAATATTCTTAGATGTTTGAAGGTCAGCAACACGTTGTAAAAAAGGACGTACCAGCTTAAACATAAGAACAACATACACAACTGCAAAGAATATAACATATAAAGAACTGACAAATGTACCTGCCTTCGCAATAGCTATTACAGCAGCCAAAAGACACCATGCTGTTATATCATCAACAGCGGCACAAGTTATAACCATGGCACCTAATGGTGTTTTATTAAGACCTCTTTCGTGTACAATTCTTGCTAATACAGGAAAAGCTGTAATACTCATTGCTATCCCCATAAATAAAGCAAAAGAAACAAAATGAGAATTGGGATGAGAAAAATACGGATAGATAAAATAGGAAAAAACAGTACCTAAGGTAAAGAGTATTGCAATACAGGAATGACTTATCAGTATAGCATCATTCGCCCTATTTTTCAACACTTTGAGATCTAATTCCATACCCACAATAAACATAAACAGTATTAAACCAATCTCACTGAGAAGCTTAATACTGCCAATAGAGGATGCGGGAAAGATAAGATCTGACATTTCAGGAAAAAATGCTCCTAAGAGTGAGGGACCTAACACAATACCGGCTATGATTTCACCTATTACCGTAGGTTGTCCGATCTTTTGACAAATCCAGCCAAAAAGCCGTACAAAACATAAAATAACAATAATCTGGAGGATTAATAATGCCGTAGATCCGGTTGCTTCCTGTATTACCGATGTCGAAAAATTAGTCCATGCTGAATGTTGACTAACAATCTCATTTCCATTTAAAGAAGGCTGTAATTGATTTTGACCTAAGGATAAAACAAAATAGATTACAATGGATAATACACCTATTACTGATATATAAAATATAAGGTTTTTATGTTTGCTCATACGTTTAGCACATAATTCATTTGAGTACAAATATACGAATTTTGTACTAGACACTTGACATATGCCAAGAGTAATAGTCTCAACTTTTTTATAAGTGTAAAAAAGTTTTCATTAACTTTGGAAGCAATAAGGTCGAAGACCTACTCTGGTTCAAAAAGCATAATCAATGTCAATTGATTACATCTTAATGTTATAATATTTACACCATAGATTACTTATAATCACCATTAAACATACATGTTCTGATGAATGAAGAATTAGTACAAATTGGTCTGCGACTCAAAGGTCTGCGTGATGCACTAGAGCTTACACAAGCCGAATTTGCTGCATCATGCGATATCACACTCGAAGATTATATCGAGTACGAAGCAGGGAGAAAAGATTTTTCGATCAGCTTACTCAAAAAAATTGCGACTCTGTATAACATTGATCTTACAACTCTAATGTTTGACGAGGAGCCTAGAATGAGTAGCTATTCTATTACTCGTAAAGAAAAAGGATTAGCAATCAAACGAGTTGAAGAATATCAATATCAAGCTTTAGCAACAGGTTTTGCGAATCGTAAAGCTGATATATTTGTAGTAACGGTACAACCCAAAAGTGATGACACACCGATTCACCTAAGTACACACTCTGGACAAGAATTTAACCTTGTTTTTAAAGGTAGACTTTTGCTACAAATTAATGGAAAGGATCTTATTTTGGAAAAAGGAGATAGTCTCTATTTCGATCCGAGCCTACCTCATGGTATGAAAGCGTTGGATGGAAAACCGGTTAAATTTTTAGCTGTAATAGTCTGATCCAGTATACATCCTAAACTGAAATGAGAATATAAATTTCAAAAACTATGTTAGAAAAATTTTTAAACCAAATAGAATTTAAGTCTACAGAGGATTTCAAAAATAATTTTCACGTAAATATCCCTGACAATTTTAATTTTGCCTATGATATTGTAGATGAATGGGCGAAAACCAACCCCACGAAGGTAGCTCTTTGCTGGTCGAATGAAGAAGGAGAACATTTCGATTTCACATTCAAAGATATTAAAGAACAAAGTGATAAAGCAGCCTCATTTTTCCAATCGTTAGGCATAGCCAAAGGTGACAAAGTGATGTTGATACTTAAACGCCGCTATGAGTTCTGGTTTGCAATTGTAGGTCTCCATAAAATAGGAGCTGTAGCTATTCCGGCCACACACCTACTTACTCCTAAAGATATTATCTATCGTAATAATGCTGCTGATATAAAAGCAATTATTACAACCGATGACGAGCTTATCCGCAAACACGTAAATGAGGCCTTACCCAAATCACCAACAATAACAAACCTCATAACGTGGGGTGATAACATACCCCAGGGGTGGACAGATTTCCATAAAGGATTAAAGGAAGCCGTTCCTTTTGTTCGACCTGAACATGTAAATGACAATAAAGATATTTCGATACTTTACTTTACTTCGGGAACGACAGGCGAGCCTAAAATGGTTATACACGATTACACTTATCCTTTGGGACATATTGTGACAGCCAAATATTGGCATAATCTGAATGAAAACAGTGTCCACCTGACCGTATCTGATACAGGATGGGCTAAAGCTGTATGGGGGAAATTATATGGTCAATGGATTGTTGGAGCAACTGTTGTGGCATACGATCACGAAAAATTTACATCAGTAATGATGCTTGAGTTAATAGAAAAATATAAAATAACCTCATTTTGTGCTCCTCCTACAGTATACCGCTTTATGATTCGTGAAGATTTAAGTAAATATGACTTATCGTCACTTCAATATTGCACTACTGCCGGTGAAGCACTTAATGCTTCGGTTTTTGAGACATTTTATAAAGCAACCGGCATAAAAATGATGGAAGCCTTCGGTCAAACAGAAACTACTCCTACGATTGTAACTTTTCCTTGGATGGAACCTAAACCCGGAGCAATGGGAGTTGCCAATCCGGCCTATGATATTGATCTTATCACTCCTGAAGGACGCCCTGCCGAAGACGGTGAATCGGGAGAGGTAGTCATAAAAACCAATAACGGTAAACCTCTTGGCTTATTTATGGGCTATTATCGGGATGAAGCACTTACTAATCAAGTGTATTATGATAATGTATATCATACAGGTGATTCTGCTTGGAGGGACGAAGATGGTTACTTCTGGTTTATCGGCCGTATTGATGACGTTATAAAAAGCTCGGGTTACCGTATAGGGCCATTTGAAGTTGAAAGTGCTCTTATGACTCATCCTGCTGTTGTAGAATGTGCCATAACAGGCGTACCTGACGAAATACGTGGTCAGGTGATAAAAGCAACTATTATACTTGCTGGCGATTACAAAGAGAAAGCAGGAGAAGCACTTATTAAGGAAATACAGGATCATGTAAAAAACGTGACTGCTCCCTATAAATACCCGCGAATTATAGAATTTGTGGAAGAATTACCCAAAACAATAAGTGGTAAAATAAAACGGGCAGAAATACGGAAGCAATAAAGTCTTGAGAAGAAATATAATCCGCTTTATAAATACCTGCCTACAGTAATAATAGACAGGTATTTTTTTCATTCGAGATTTTATTAACTTTGTGAGATATCATTAGCAAAGGTCACTGACCTTATTTGAAATAAAATGAAAAAAGAAGATTCGGAAAAAAAGCGGATAGTTATTAAGATAGGCAGTAATGTATTAACCCGAAAGGATGGCACATTAGACGTCACACGTATGTCTGCATTGGTAGATCAGATTGCCGAACTACGTAAATCGGGTATTGAAATTATTCTCGTTTCATCGGGTGCCGTTGCTTCGGGAAAATCGACAATCCGACCGAAATCGAAATTAGATGTTGTGTCGGCTCGGCAATTATTTTCAGCAATAGGACAAGTAAGACTTATTAATCAATATTTTACATTGTTTGACAACTACAATATAGTTTGTGGTCAGATATTAGCAACAAAAGAAGACTTTTCTACTCGCAGGCATTATCTCAATCAGCGTAATTGTATGACTGTAATGCTTCAAAATGGAGTGACACCTATTGTGAATGAAAATGATACAATTTCTGTTAATGAATTAATGTTTACCGATAATGACGAGTTATCCGGATTAGTTGCAACTATGATGAATTGCCATACATTGATTATATTGAGTAATATTGACGGTATATATAATGGCAATCCATCGGATCCTAAAGCAAGTGTAATTCATGAAATAGATCCGAAGAAAGATCAGATAGAAGAATTTATACAAACATCGAAGTCTACATCGGGACGTGGCGGTATGCAAACCAAATACAATATTGCCCGAAAAATAGCAGAAGAAGGCATAGAGGTTATAATAGCCAATGGCAAAAAAGACAATATTCTTTTAAATCTTATTTCCGATCCTAAAACGATATGCACTCGTTTCAAGGCTTCTAAAAAAGCAGTTTCAACGGTAAAAAAATGGATTGCTCATTCCGAAAGTTTTGCAAAAGGCGAAGTTCATATTAATGATGGAGCTAAAGAGGCCCTTATCAGTGAAAAAGCAGTCAGCTTACTTCCTGTAGGAATTGTAAAAATAGAGGGCGACTTTGAACCCGACGATATTGTAAAGATTATTGACTCTCAAAAAAAGCAAATCGGGGTTGGACGTATTGCTTTTGATAATAAAACCGTAGAAAAATTGATAGGTAAAAGTAATGAAAAACCAATAATACATTACGACTACTTATATATAGATAAATAGGTCTCAGACCTTTTTATTGCTTAGGCAAGTATAAACAGGCACATTCTGTTATAAACCGAAAGCATATCATTAATATTTTATTCACTTACATATGGACGATACGAAACAGTTATTCGAATCAGCAAAAATAGCAGGCAGAAGCTTACTTCTATTAAAAGAAGAACAAATCAATTGCCTACTAGAAGATATAGCTAAAGAAACAGAAGCTAAAATACACTACATTCTTTCAGAAAATTTAAAAGATCTGCAAAGAATGGATAAAAATAATCCTAAATACGACAGGGTAAAGCTTACTGAAGAACGTATTCTTGGAATTGTTTCAGATATTCGGAACATAATTAGTCTCCCCTCTCCTGTTGGCAGAATACTCGATAAGAGAACACTAAACAACGGATTACATTTATCGAAGAAAGCTGTTCCGTTTGGAGTTATCGGGATCATATTTGAAGCTCGTCCGAACGTTTGTTTTGACGTATTTACCTTATGTCTCAAGTCGGGAAATGTTTGTATCTTAAAAGGAGGATCAGATGCCAAGTTTTCGAATATGGCTATTGTCGAAATCATAAGAAGCGTACTTGATGATAATGACATTAACCCCAATATATGTACGCTGCTACCCAATGATAGAGAAGTAATTGATGAATTACTAAATGCCAGAGAATATGTAGATCTTATTATTCCACGCGGAGGAAGTTCTCTTATTAATTATGTAAGAGACAATGCTCACATTCCCGTTATAGAGACAGGAGCCGGTGTATGTCATACCTATTTTCATAGTGCGGGTAATAAAGAAATCGGTCAACAAATAGTTCACAATGCTAAAACCAGACGGGTAAGCGTATGTAATACACTCGATTGTTTGATTATTGATAAAGACCGTCTAAACGATCTCCCTTATATCTGTGACAAACTAAAAGATGATCATGTAATTATCTATGCTGATAAGTTATCTTATGAAGTGCTGAAAGGTCATTATCCTTCTAAATTACTGAAAGAAGCATCAACAGATGATTTTGGTACTGAGTTTCTTGATTATAAGATGGCTATAAAAACTATCAATAACATCAACGATGCTATTGACCATATTTCAAAATACGGCTCTAAGCACAGTGAGGCCATTATAACCGAAGATGAAACGGCAACCATACTTTTTGAATCTCTTATAGATGCTGCATGTGTATATGTAAATGCTTCTACGGCATTTACCGATGGAGCACAATTCGGATTAGGAGCAGAAATAGGTATCAGTACGCAAAAAATGCATGCACGCGGTCCTATGGCATTGCAGGAACTTTGCAGTTATAAATGGATTATCGAAGGTAGCGGACAAATAAGAAAATAGTAAATGAAAAAGAAGAAAAGTCAGGAAAGAGGAAAAATTACTATTCAAGACTATATAAAAGCTGTAAAAAAGGCAGATAGGGAAACTCAATTGGAAACCAATGTAGGATTCACGGCTATTACCAAAGTACATAAAAGCAAAAAGCTATATAACAGAAAAAATAGTAAGAAAGATTATTTAGAAGATTAATAGAGTGAAGGAAAGAAACATTACTCTGGATTATTTTAAGATACTATTAAGTATACTGGTTGTAATAATCCATCTCCCAATAGTAGATATATATATAACCCCTCAAGGTTTTGGGAGTAAGATATTATATTCAATAGGATCATTTATCTCGTTTGACTTGTCCAAAATAGCCGTGCCCTCATTTTTTATTATTAATGGCTATTTTCTTGATTTTACAGATCAGAAAAAGGTCTTTCGATATATAACTAAAATGATAAAGATTTATATTGTCTGGACATTATTTTATCTTCCATTTATGATAGAGAAAGCAAGTGGCAGTATGTATGCTATACTTTTAATGATGGGCTTTTATCATTTGTGGTATCTTCCCGCACTTATAGGTGCCGTTATTTGTATTTTCTTTATGAGAAAAATCTTTAACAATAATATTTTATTTCTAATTATTGCCGTACTACTATTTGGTATAGGCTATTATATCCAACAAACAAATCCATATGCACCTTTAAGGTTTTTCAAATATCGTAACTTCCTTTTTATGGGTATTCCCTTTGTATTAATGGGATATTTAATAAAGAGCTTCGATTTCTCAAGATACAAACGCTTAATTACCGTATTATTAGTTCTTAGTTTATCTACTCTGATTTTTGAATCATGCACCTATCTTCATAAATACGAAGCGATACCTAATATATACCTATCATTATTTATAACTTGTCCTGCCATTATAATACTTATTCTTCAGAATAGTACAATGAAGATTCTAAAGAATGACGATATAGGGCAGTTATCTTCGGCTATATTCTTTATTCATCCTGCTATTTTATTCCTAATACATATTCCAGTACCTAATATTTTTATACTACCTTTTGTCATTATATCCTCTGTATTTCTCTCTTTTGCTATAATACAAGCAAATAAATCTCTCAAAATATTTCTATAAATTAAAAACAATGACCGACTTAAATAAAATTTCTGAATTATTAAATTCAAAATCAAATACTCTCCCAATCAACAAAATAGAACTTGAAGCAATCCTACAAACCATATTTCATCAGTTGCTTTTTCCCATTTGTGACAAGAATTGTACCTCTACATCTGATAATCTTAATTATGTATATTCTGTATTATTAGAAAATATATCAAATCTTATCAATAAAAAGGAGGCCGAAATAGTAGTTGATTCATTTATAACTGAATTACCTGACTTAAGAAACAGATTATACGATGAAGCAAAGTGTTATTTACAAAATGACCCTGCGGCTCGTAGTATTGAAGAAATTATTATAACATACCCCGGATTTTTTGCATTGACTGTATATCGCCTCTCTCACATTCTATACAAGATGCATGTGCCTATTATCCCTAGATTATTTTCTGAATATGCTCATGCTTCAGTTGGAATAGATATTCACCCAGGAGCACAAATAGGAAATATGTTTTTTATAGATCACGGCACGGGAATAGTTATCGGCGAAACTACAATTATTGGGAATAATGTAAAAATATATCAAGGTGTAACTCTAGGAGCATTGTTTGTTACTAAAGAGCTAAAAGACAAAAAAAGGCATCCAACCATAGAAGATAATGTGGTTATCTATGCAGGAGCAACCATATTAGGTGGCTCAACTGTTGTTGGTCACGACTCTACCATTGGAGGAAACGTATGGCTTACAAGAAGTGTTGTCCCCTACTCTTTGGTTTTTCACAACTCTGAAGTAAGAATCAGAACAACTCAGGATTTTGAAGATTCTTTTAATTATACAATTTGAATAGACTTTTAGCAAAAAGATCTATTATAATCTTTGTATTATTTTTCTATCTTTGCGGTCTTATTGAGAGTTAACTATCTATTCCATTAAGACATAATCGAATAATTATTATATAAAAAACAAAATATATTTTATGGCAACTACTGCAGATATTAGAAATGGTATGTGTATTGACATTGAAGGTCAATATTATGTAATTATTGAATTCCTTCATGTAAAACCAGGTAAGGGAGCAGCTTTTGTGAGAACAAAAATGAGAAACGTAACTACAGGACGTATCTTAGAAAGAACATTTAATGCAGGTATAAAGCTAGATGAAGTACGTATCGAAAGACGCGAATATCAATATTTATACAAAGATGAAATGGGATACAACCTTATGAATAATGAGACTTTCGAGCAAGTATCTCTTAACGCAAACCAAATAGAAGGAGTAGCTTTTCTTAAAGAAGGTGATACTATAGATGTACAGGTGCATGCTGAAACCGAAACTATTTTGACTGCCGAATTACCTCAAAACGTAATCTTGGAAGTTACATATACCGAGCCAGGATTAAAAGGAGATACTGCAACAAATGCAACGAAACCTGCAACATTAGAAACCGGAGCAGAAGTTAGAGTACCACTTTTCATAAATGAAGGTGAGAAAATAAAAATCAATACTCGTGACGGCTCATACGTTGAGAGAGTTAAGTAATATAAGATTTATGTTTAAGAAAAAATCGTGATTTGGTTAGCTTACCAAACACGATTTTTTTATCTTTATAAACTTATGGATCAATCGAAGCTAAAGCTAAAAATAACAGATTGGGCAGAAGAAGACCGTCCACGGGAAAAGATGCTTATAAAGGGAGTATCCGCATTATCTGATGCTGAATTACTGGCTATTCTGATTGGATCGGGTAATAAGAATGAAACCGCTGTCGAACTGTCGCAACGAATATTATTTTCGGTAAATAATAACCTGAATTCATTCGGTAAACTAAGTATTCATGACTTAGTACAAAATTTCAACGGTATAGGTGAAGCCAAAGCCATTACTATTATTGCAGCGTTAGAATTAGGTAAAAGACGTAAGCTTTCTGATACAGAAAAGCAACAGCTCATACTATTAAGTAAAGATGTTTTTCATATGTTTCAGCCACTCCTTGGTGATCTAAGACATGAAGAAAGTTGGGTATTACTCATGAACCGGTCTAATAAAGTGCTGAAAAAGATTCTAGTCAGTAAAGGAGGAATTACAGGTACAGTTATTGATATTCGCCTTATTATTAAAGAAGCAATTGAAAATTTAGCAACTAACATTGTATTAATACACAATCATCCTTCGGGTAACCCTAAACCAAGCGAAGATGATAATAACATCACACTAAAACTTAAAGAGGCCTGCAAAATACTTGATATATATTTAATGGATCATGTTATTGTATGCGACAATAGCTATTACAGCTATAGAGATAATGATTGTATATTATAAAATTTAATGAACTAACTATAAAATGATCGCATTAGTAATTATACATAACCACCGTTATGATGCTAATATTCCAAGATTAGATGAAATCTATAAA
Organism: Dysgonomonas sp. HDW5A; assembly: GCF_011299555.1. Taxonomy (NCBI): domain Bacteria; kingdom Pseudomonadati; phylum Bacteroidota; class Bacteroidia; order Bacteroidales; family Dysgonomonadaceae; genus Dysgonomonas; species Dysgonomonas sp. HDW5A. The sequence continues at coordinate 3,981,299 of NZ_CP049857.1, forward strand.
AGTCGATTTAGTCACATATTTCATTTAGTACCCTTTTATGATGGTGATAGAAGCAATGTTATTACAATATACGAAAATTCACACTACTTTCAAGGGTATGTAGCACAAGCGTATGAAAGATTAACTTCAGAAGGAAACTTTGACCATTTCATCTTTATTGGTGATGACCTAATCTTAAATCCTCAAATAAATCAAGATAATTATACTACCTATTTTAAAGTAGGAAAAGAAGATTCTTTTATTTCAAGTTTAGATGAATTACATTCTTTAAATTTGTGGTATCATTCTCCCAAGGCAGTAGATTATGATCCTTTTAATGTTCCAGGAGTAGAAGTTAAGAGAGAATTTCCTTCAAAAGAAGATGTCTTAAAAGAATTTGAAAGAAAAGGATTTGAAAAACCCTATTTAAATGCAGATAAGGTCTATGAACTACCCCCACGCTGCAATTATCCTAAAAATTTAAAAGGACTCATTCGTTATAAATTAGATTGTCGTAAAGTTAATAAGCAATTAAGAAAAGGAAGAATAGAATTAAAGTTTCCCTTAATGAGTGGTTATTCTGATATTTTCATCTTACCGGCATCTGATTTCAAACAATTTAGACATTATAGCGGCCTATTCGTTGCAACTAACCTTTTTGTAGAATTGGCTATTCCAACTGCAATGATTATGGCTTGTAAAAAAATATTCACAGAAAAAGACCTTATGGATAAAGGCATAGCCTTATGGACTAAAGAAGACAAGCAGGCATTAGAAGATACATATGAACGATCTTTGGATAAACTCTTCTCCACTTTTCCTTCAGATGTATTGTATTATCACCCCATCAAACTGTCCAGATGGACTTAAAAGACATATTATGAAAATTGCAATTATTGGAACAGGTATATCCGGACTTTCTTTAGCTAATATTTTAAAAGATAAACACGAGGTTGTTCTTTTCGAAAAAGAGCAACGTCAAGGTGGACTTATAAAGTGTGATATTATCGATTCGGTTTTGTTTCATAAAGTTGGAGGACATGTATTCAATTCTAAAAATAAAGAAGTAGCCGATTGGTTTTGGTCACATTTCAACCAAGACTCTGAATTTCTAGAAGTTACCAGAAATGCTAAGATTCTTTTTAGAGATCAAATAATTGGTTATCCTATAGAAAACTACATCTATAATTTCGATAAAAGTACTATAGATACAATAATAGACGAACTTCTTCTATTACAACATAAAGAGAAGCAATCATGGCAAAATTATCCTAATTTTGAGCTGTTTTTAGAAAATACTTTTGGTAAAACTCTTTATGAACTCTATTTTAAACCATATAATAATAAAATATGGAAAGTAGACCTTTCAACAGTTCCTATGTCTTGGTTGGAAGGAAAACTACCAATGCCAAACTTAAAAGAAATCATTGTAAGTAATATAACTCGTCAGGAAGAAAAATCGATGGTACATTCGACATTTTTTTATCCAAAAGTTGGCGGATCACAATTTATTGTAGATAGACTTTCTCAAGATTTAGATATACGTACAGGATCTGACATAACTCATATTGAAAAAATTAATAATCAATATACAATAGATAAACAAATAGGTTTCGATAGTGTTGTATATTGCGGAGATATAAGAAAGATGCCCGACTATTTAGAGAAAACTCTTGATGGCAAAGTTGATTTAAAAGAAATACAGAATTTAAGATCAAACGGCACATCGAATTTACTCTGCGAAACGGACGACAATGACATCTCATGGCTGTACATTCCTGAAGAATTCACTAGTGCTCACAGAATAATTTACACAGGTAATTTTTCGCCAGCTAATAATGGAGATAAACAACGAAAAACTTGTGTTGTTGAATTTTCCGGAAAAATGCAATACGAAGACATGATTAGTGAAATAAAAAAACTACCTGGTAATTTATCTCCTATTAAATATAATTATGAGCAGAATTCATATATTATACATAATTTCGAGACAAAAAAACTAATTGACCAAACAAAGAAAATCCTAAAAGAAGAGAATATACATCTTCTGGGGCGTTTTGCTGAATGGGAATACTATAATATGGACAAATGTATTGAAGCAGCTCTAAATTTAGCTAAAACACTATAACGACAAAGGTTTCAGGTCTATTATAATTAGTTATATACCTGAGATATGATAATCGATATTTTAAACTACTTAATTATTAAAAATATGAATACTGGATTATTAAAATTAGAAGAAGACATAGTACGTATGCTGAAAACAGTATATGATCCCGAAATACCCGTAAATATTTATGATCTTGGACTTATCTATAAGGTAGATGTAGATGATGATCAAAATGTAACCATAACTATGACATTGACTGCCCCCAATTGCCCCGCAGCAGATTTCATATTAGAGGATGTACGCCTAAAACTTGAATCTATTCCGGCTGCAAAGAATGTAATTGTAAATCTCACATTCGAGCCCGAATGGAATAAAGATATGTTGAGTGAAGAAGCTAAATTAGAGCTGGGTTTTCTATAAAAATTATGGCGGAAAGAAATAAAGTTTACTTCCTATCCGACGTACATCTAGGATCAGCCTCACACAATAAAGTTATAGATAATAACGGAGCATTGAGCTTACCTAATACGATCAAAAAAACATCGAAAGACAGTTATCCCAACCATGAGATTGAGAGAAAGCTATGCAGATGGTTTGATATGGTAAAAGAAGATGCTAAAACGATTTATCTTTTAGGAGATATATTCGATTTCTGGTTTGAGTATAAATATGTTGTGCCAAGAGGATTTACACGTGTATTAGGTAAGATCTCAGAGTTAACAGATTCCGGTATAGAAATTCATTTCTTTATCGGAAATCACGATGTATGGGTCACTGATTATCTGGAAAAAGAATGTGGTATGATAGTTCATCTTGAACCATTGGTACAAGATATATACAACAAAAAATTCCTACTCGCTCATGGTGACGGATTAGGAGATGATTCTAAGTCGTTTAAAATCATCAGATGGGCTTTTCATAACAAATTCTGTCAAAAAGCTTTTGCCTGTTTACATCCACGTTGGGCATTAGGTATAGCCCATCGATGGTCAAATCATAGTAGAGCTACAGGTGGAGAGATACCTTATTTAGGCGAAGATAAAGAACATCTGGTTTTGTTCGCAAAGAAACAACTTAAGGAATCTCCGAATATTAATTTTTTCATTTTCGGACATCGTCACATAATGCTTGACCTGATGTTATCGCAGACCTCACGAATTGTTATTCTTGGAGACTGGATCAGTTTTTTCTCTTATGCTGTTTTTGACGGTGAGAATTTTTCTTTAGAAATATTTGAGGATAAATAGAACAATAATAAGTTCGCAGAACTATTTATTGCTTTGGCTAGTAAAACAGCGATAAACAGTTATATTCTTAAAATATAGCATTAAATATTTACCTTTACTTAGCATTCTGGAAGCCGATTATCCCCATTCGATAATCGGCTTTTATTATTAAAATATCTCTAAGATTTTACACTAATAAAACAACTTCTATAGCTAATTTATCCTACCTTTGTAGAGTTAATTTTTAGGTATAAGTTAGTATGAAAATGGTTAAAGGAATTTTCATCATTCTCTTATTTTATTTTATAGGAGAGTGCATGAGCTACCTCATTAAAGGGTTTATTCCGGGAAGTATCATCGGAATGATGTTGTTATTTTTATCGCTCTATCTCAAAATCATAAATCCGGAAAGTGTTGATTCAACAGCAAATGCCATAACTAAAAATATGGCAATCTTCTTTATTCCTTCGGGAGCCGGATTAATGAGTTCATTTGGCGTATTGAGTAAATTTTGGGCATCTATTATTATTACCTGCTCAATCAGCACAATTTTAGTTATTGCCGTAGTAGGTATAGTACAACAACAAATGGAAAAAGGGAGATCGAAATGAGGTTATTAATTGAGAGTCCCGAATTTATTCTTGTCCTTATTTTTGGCAGTTATTTATTCGGGCAATATATCTTTAAAAAGACAAGAATTGCCATACTACATCCTCTTATTATATCCATAGCGATTATAATTCTATTTCTACAAATAACAAAAATGGATTATGAAACATTTCAACGAGGAGGACAATTTGTAAGTTTTCTTCTAGGTCCATCTGTTGTGGCATTGGGATATATTCTTTATCAACAAATGTCTTATCTAAAAGGAAATGTAGTATCCATACTTACTTCAATATTTGTGGGCAGTATAACCGGAATAGTAAGTGTAATTGTCTTGGCAAAAATAACAGGAGCAGATAATGCATTAGTTATGACTCTCGAACCTAAATCGGTTACGACAGCCATTGCAATGAATATTTCAGCTCAATCTGGAGGAATACCTTCCCTAACTGCTGTTATTGTTTTATTCTGTGGTATATTCGGAGGTATAGTTGGTCCTTTTGTGTTGCGTATTTTAGGAATTAAAAGCAGTATCGCTAAAGGATTGGCGATGGGAGCCTCGGCACATAGTGTAGGAACAGTAAAGGCTATGGAAATGGGTGTAATTGAGGGGGCAATAAGTGGATTGGCTATTGGACTTATGGGCGTAATGACCGCTCTGTTAATCCCCTTTATACATCAACTTCTATCTTAATTCTTCTTCTGAGAGTTTAAATTTAGACATAGACTAAAGCTAAAAAAGAATAATTAAATACTATTTAGCTAAAAGCTAAGTTAATACTTTTATAAACACATCAGTCAAGTAATAAAAAAGACCTATAGAATAATTTCCTTTTTCTTATCTTTGCACCTGCAAATTAAAAACTGAAAATGAATCAACATTCACTATTAGATAAACTAGAAGCCTTAGTTATACGTTTCGAAGAAATCGGTAAGTTAATTACCGATCCTAATGTTATATCAGATATGAAACGCTATGTGAAGCTGACTAAAGAATACCGTGATCTTGAAAAGATTGTAAATGCAAGAAAAGAATATATTCAAGTACTAACCAGTATATCTGAGGCCAAAAGTATACTTGACAATGAGTCAGATGCCGAATTACGCGAAATGGCTAAGGAGGAATTAGAAGTAAGCAATTCCAGATTACCTATACTTGAAGAAGAGATAAAGCTTTTGCTCGTACCTGCAGATCCTCAAGATAATAAAAATGCAATCGTTGAAATTCGAGGAGGAACAGGTGGAGACGAGGCTGCAATTTTTGCAGGAGACCTTTATCGCATGTATCAGAAATACAGCGAAACAAAGGGCTGGAAAACCGAAGTTACAAGCCTGACAGAAGGAACTTCGGGAGGTTTTAAGGAAATTATATTTACTGTTTCGGGCGACAATGTATATGGTACGCTCAAATACGAATCGGGGGTTCATAGGGTTCAACGAGTTCCGGCAACAGAAACACAAGGTCGTGTACACACCTCTGCATCCACTGTAGCCGTATTACCTGAAGCTGAAGAATTTGATGTGGAAATAAAAGAATCAGACATACGAGTAGATACCTTTTGTGCATCTGGAAATGGAGGACAATCGGTAAATACAACATATTCTGCCATACGTATGGTTCATATTCCGACAGGGGTAACAGTTCAATGTCAGGATGAAAAATCGCAATTAAAAAATAGAGCCAAGGCTTTAATTGAGTTGCGTTCTCGTATATATAATATGGAATACCAAAAGTATATGGATGAGATAGCCTCCAAAAGAAAAACAATGGTTTCGACAGGTGATCGATCTGCAAAGATCAGAACATACAACTATTCTCAAGGACGTGTCACTGATCATAGAATAAATCTGACATTGTATAATCTTGCAGCCATTATGGATGGTGATATCCAGCAGATAATAGATCAATTGATTATTGCTGAGAATACAGAGCGATTAAAAGAAAGCGAATTATAAGGCCCTCTTTTTGATTACTTAGGTCAGTAGAAATTACAACCGATTGTTGTAATTAAATATTTACTGATACTTAAGAAATGTAACAACAATTATTTTCGTGAATTTAAAAGATATAAATACCAATGACAAAACAAGAACTTTTCGAAAACATAAAAAAGAAGCAGTCCTTCTTATGTGTAGGACTTGATACAGACTTAAAAAAGATTCCTGAGCACTTATTAGATGAAGAAGATCCAATATATGCATTCAATAAAGCAATTATTGATGCGACAGCTCCTTATTGTGTAGCATATAAACCCAATACTGCTTTTTATGAAAGTATTGGTATAAAAGGGATCTGGGCATTGGAAAAAACAATTGAATATATCCGCACTAAATATCCGGATCAGTTTATTATCCTGGATGCCAAACGTGGAGATATCGGTAATACATCTGAAATGTATGCTAAGTCTGCTTTTGAGCATCTGAAGGCAACTGCCATAACAGTTGCACCTTATATGGGAGAAGATAGTGTTAGCCCTTTCCTCAATTATCCTAAAAAATGGGTTATTTTACTTGCTTTAACTTCAAATAAAGGGTCACAGGATTTCCAACTATTAGAAGATTCAAAAGGTGAAAGGTTATTTGAAAAAGTACTCAAGAAATCACAGCAATGGGGTACTGACGAACAATTAATGTATGTAGTCGGGGCAACTCAAGGATCTATGTTTGCTGATATACGTAAACATGCACCTAATCACTTCCTACTGGTTCCGGGAGTTGGAGCACAAGGTGGTTCTTTAGAGGAGGTTGTTAAGTATGGAATGAATAAAGAATGTGGTTTACTAGTAAACTCATCTCGTGCTATTATATATGCTGACAAAAGCGAGAGTTTTGCATCGGCTGCTACAAAAGAAGCTAAGAACATACAATCAGAAATGGCGAAATATCTACAAGATATTATCTAAAACCGATTATATTCTATCATAAAACTAAAAAGGAGAACAATATTTGTTCTCCTTTTTTATTCTTCAGATAAATTGTATATCAATAAACGTGACCATCTTCTTTCAAATCCTCACCTTTAAACTTCTTCTTTTCTAGAGATCCCCATGCATATATTATATATGCCAAAACAAATGGAACTAATATAGAAGCATATGACATCGCTACCAAAGTAAATTCACTCGATGATGAATTTTGAATGGTTAAAGAACTTTGCAAATCGGCAGTCGATGGGTAATAAGCTGTATTATTATATCCTGCAAGCAATAATAAAGTGCATACAGTAATAACAGTGCCCAAACCACTAAACCAAATACCACTAGCATAGCTTTCAGCAATTAGTGTACGAATTATACCATATAATACAAGTAATACACCCAGCAAGAAGAATATCCCTACTACGGGCATTTCTATCAGATTAATGAAATACTTATAATCTACCAAGCTGACAATTTTGGTTACAGGATCTACTGCAAAACCTTTTGATAAGAATGTCCATATAACAAAAGTCAAAAAGAATACCACAAAAGGAAGTGCATTGTATAATAAGAATTTACGAGAACGTGCAACCAAGTCCTGATCTGCCAATCTATTTATAAAGAATAAGCAAGCAAGAGTTCTCGCCAAGAAGAATACAGCAAGACCTAAACTCCAGTTTCTAAAATTAAGAAGAGCTTCAAGACCATGAAACGGATTTTGCCATTGACTGATAACTAAGCCAGTAACAGTATTTCCTCCCATAATTGTTATATTGCCTTTATTTACTAAAAAGTCTGAACCTGTAAAAAATGTAGCAACTGCTGCTCCTAATAAAAAAGTTCCAAATAAACCATTTATAAATAGAAACGACTGATAAGTAGTTCTTCCCCAAGTATTACCGGGTTTCGATTGATACTCATAGGATACGGCCTGAATTACAAAGCAAAGTAATATTAACATCCACACCCAATATGCTCCACCAAAACTTGTTGAATAGAACAAAGGAAACGATGCAAAAAAAGCACCTCCGAATGTTACTAGTGTAGTAAAGGTATACTCCCATTTACGTCCAAGTGCGTTCACTAATAAAAAACGATGTTGATCTGTCTTAGATAATGAAAAGAGCATAGATTGACCTCCTTGAACAAATAATAAAAATACTAAAAGTCCGGCCAACAGGCTTATCAGAAACCACCAATAGTGTTGTAAAAATGAATAATCAAGCATAGTGTTATATTTTATAAATTAAATAGAATCTCAGCTTAATCAGCTTTTGGTCCTTTTTTAATTTGATTCAACATGATACGAATTTCAGCAATTAATAATGCTGTAAACAACACAGCGAATATTATAAAGGTAGTTATTACCGAATTGGCACTTAACGCCGATATGGCAGCTTGTACCGGTAATACATCCTGAATAGTCCAAGGTTGACGACCAACTTCGGCAACTATCCATCCTGCCTGACTACATATATACGCCAATGGCACTGATAGAATTGAAAGCCATAGTAGCCATTTAGTATCTTCCAGTTTCTTTTTATAACTAAAGAACCAAAGTATAGCAAAAAATGCAATAAAGAAACCTCCAATATAAACCATGATGTGGAATGCCCAAAATACCATAGGAATATTAGGAACCAATTGGTCTGGAGTATCTAAGTACCCATAACCAAAGTACGGATAATTTTCCTTCAATTTAGCTTTATATTCTTGTGCAGCAGTTTCGTTGTTTTCTTTCTTTGCTGTTCTATAATCAGCGAGTGCTTGTATGGCCTGTTTGCCTCGTTCCTGCTTCTGTTCAAAAGACAATGCAACATCACCAGTCTGAGTTGTATAACCACCGTCAATAATATCTTTTATTCCGGGTACAAAAGCATCCATATTCCTATACCCTAATAAAGCCAGTGCATGTGGAATCTCCACTTTAAATATATAAGGGTCAACTCCATCGTTATATGATTTCTTGGCAGGGTTAGGCAATGCTACAGCAATAAGACCTGCCCCATTCTGCCCTTCATAAAGACCTTCCATAGCGGCTAATTTCATAGGCTGTTTTTGAGCTACCTGATAAGCCGATCCATCACCGGTCATTGCCGTAAGTAATACTGCAACTAATCCGAAGATCGAAGCAACCTTCATACTTTGTCTTGAAAACTCATGTTCTCTCTTTTTAAGCATATACCAGGCAGATACTCCTGCAACAAATGCAGCACCTAAAATCCAGCAAGAAACTACCGTGTGAAAGAATTTATTGATAGCGACCGGCGATAATGCTACAGCCCAGAAATCATTCATTTCATTTCTCACCGTATCCGGATTAAATTCCATTCCTATAGGATATTGCATCCATGCATTAGCGACAAGAATCCAAAGAGCCGATAATGTTGCACCTATGACAACCAACCAAGTCGAAGCTAGGTGCATCCCTTTACTTACCCTTGTCCAACCAAAAAACATAATAGAAATAAATGTAGCCTCCATAAAGAATGCCAACATACCTTCTATTGCTAAAGGTGCTCCAAAAATATCTCCGACAAACCAACTATAGTTAGACCAGTTTGTCCCAAATTGAAACTCCAGAATAAGACCCGTTGCAACACCAATTGCAAAGTTTACTCCGAAAATATTCATCCAAAATTTCGTTGTTTTCTTCCATTGCTCATTACCTGTACGTACATAGGCTGTTTCCATAATAGCCATTATAACGCCAAGACCTAATGTTAATGGAACAAACAACCAGTGATACATAGCAGTCAGAGCAAACTGACCTCTAGACCAATCAACTAATGATGCGTTCAATAATTCCATAAGATAGACATATTTAGTTATTCATATTTTTATTACTCGTTTACTTTCTTTGGATCAATTCTTCCCGCACATAATCAGCCTTTGAATCTGCATCTTGAAATTTAGAACTAAGAAAATTCGGAAAAAAGATTGGACGCAAGATCAAAAACATAATACACAACTTTATTATAACAAGAATCCAAAGAGTACGACCTAGAGTCATACTTTTGAAACCATCTCGAAACATGGTAAAGAAATTAAATTTTTGCCCACTCTTGTTCATTTTCATTTACATTTAAAAATTAATAAACTATACAGATAAGGCTTACAACAACCCGCAGTTATCTGATAATAATTACTGACTCACTCTTATCAGTATTTCCACATAAAAATCTGAGGCTCCGGCAATATAAGCTATAAGCAAAGCTATCAACCGGAGCTACAGAATATTTATTTTATATAGTTAGATACACCAATTATCATATGCTGATGTATAAGACCAATTTAAGCTAATTTGAATTAAGCATCACCACCTACAGGAGTAAAATCTCCTACCGGATTTTCGATATCAATTGCTCCATGAAGTCTCTCGTATTGACTGATATTATCACTCAATGCCAACATAAGCCTTTTAGCATGTTCTGGAGCTAAAATTACCCTTGACTTAACTTTTGCTTTTGGAACACCTGGAACTATTCTAATAAAATCAAGAACAAACTCTGATGAAGAATGTGTTATTATAGCCAAATTGGCATATGTACCTTGAGCTACGTCTTCTGTTAATTCAATTTGTATTTGATTTTCTTGATTCATCGTTTTCATTTTTTATTTTGTAGTAATTTTTTAGTCTTATGATATAGTCTTGTTAACATACCTTATACAAAGAAAAATAAAACTAACATAATGGCAAAATTTTTAGTAGTATTTTACCATATATAATTATAAGTTATTTATATAAACCATCAATAGGATCTATATTATCTATTTTTTCTGTAACTGACTGTATTTCTTGCAATTCCATTTTAGGTTTTCTTTTTCTTAAAGCAATCAATTGAGCAACTGTACCTATCACACCCAACCCCAGCATTATATAACGCATCTTACTTTCTGAATCGAAGACCAAAAAGGCTGTAATACAAACCATACACCACATCAAGCTAATAGAAAAAAGCCTTGCTTTCCAGCTTAATCCTGTTTCCATACGCTTAAGGTATTTTCCTGTAAGCTTATTTTCTTCCAACCGTTTATATAGTCGAGGTGAGCTTTTTGCATACAAAGCTCCGGTTAGCAAAATAAAAGGTGTAGTAGGTAATCCGGGTGTAAACAAGCCGCATAACCCTAAAATTAAACTAATAGTACCTAATGTGATAAATGTATATTTTTTCATGATCTATTAAAAACTAAAGACTATTTATAATCTCTATATCTTATTACAAAAATATCAATTCTTCGTTGGAATAGTCATTAGAACATGTTAAATCTTTTATATACAAAAAAACCTCTTCTGAAAAAATTCAAAAGAGGTTCTTCTTAAAATTATTGTTATATTATCTTACTCCATGCATCATTCGCAGAAGTATTTTATTCAAACAGATTAATGCTCCTCCACAAATAATAGCTCCTATGGCCAATACCTGATAAACAGAACCAGCCCCCAGCGAACTTGTTATAGACGAGATCCAACCACCAAGCAGATTTCCGAAAAATGAAGACAGCAACCATACCCCCATCAATAAAGATGCTAATTTAGGTGGAGCCAGCTTTGTTACGGTTGACAACCCTACCGGAGATAAACACAACTCGCCAATAGTATGTAATAAATATGTAAAGACAATCCACCACATACTTGCTTTAACGGCTGTATCAGCAATATCTCCCCCTCTTTGATGCGAAGCTCCTACCATAAACAGAAAACCTATACCAAGAAGCATAAGACCGGAACCCATTTTTACAGGGGTAGTTATCTTCTGTCCACTTTTTGAAGGCCAGAACATGGCAAATACAGGAGTCAATAATACTATGAAAAGAGGATTAATAGACTGAAACCACTCAGTAGGAATCATAAACCCACCTACATTTCTATCCAAAAATTTCTCGGTATACAATGTAAACGAAGAACCCGCTTGCTCAAAGCCTGCAAAAAAGAATATGGCAAAAAAGAAATAAATAAATATAGCAATAGTTCTTTGTTTATCTTGAGCAGTAAGAGGCGCTGTTTTGTGTTCAACTACTTGCCCTAGCTCTTCAATAGCTTCTTTTTCCTTTTTATCACCTACGGGTTTTAACCCCAATTCTCCTAAATATTTTTTAGACAATGTATTGAATAAAAGTTGACCGATAAGCATACCTATAGCAGCAGCTAAGAATCCATAACTATAACCATGACTTATAATTTTACCATCCAAGTCTTTTACTGCAAACCAATCATTAGCCAAAAGACCAACTACAAGCGGAGCGAAAAACGCACCAACATTGATCCCCATATAGAAAATGGAAAATGCAGAGTCTCGTTTAGCATCGCCCGGTTTATATAAGCCTCCAACTAAAGTAGATATATTGGGTTTAAAAAATCCATTACCTATAATCAATAGAAGCAAACCCGAAAAAAGTCCAAATTTAGAATGAAGCAAAAACAAGACCATTTGGCCTAAAAACATGGTAAAACCACCGATAGTTATCGCCTTTCTTTGTCCTAGATACTTATCGGCAAGCCACCCTCCTATCAATGGAGTAAAATAAACCAGTCCTGTAAAACCGCCATAAATTAATCCAGCGAAAGATTCGTCAAACCCGATACCTCCTTCTATAGCTGTCTTGGTTAGGTACAACATTAATATACCACGCATTCCATAATAAGAAAATCGCTCCCATAGTTCAGTAAAAAACAGAAGATACAATCCGACAGGATGTCCGAATACAGTTGTATTAGAAGGTAACTTAGTTTCAGTCATAGCTTAAAAATTCTCTAATTTATAATAAATTCTTTTATTTTACTTCTTGCATTAATTTTCTGACAATCGGAGAGACAATCAGAACAATAATACCTACAATCAAAGCATAAATAGCTAATTGTTGATATCCTCCTGTATATGAAAGGAGCTTCTCCATTAACGAAGCATTCTCATTGGGATTAGAAATACCTGCACCTATAATACCTGCCAGATATTGTCCGTATGCACTTGCTAAAAACCATAACCCCATCATCATTCCTGATAAATGTTTAGGCGATAAACTGGTTATCATAGATAAACCTATCGGCGACAAACATAGCTCAGCCAATGTCATAACAAAATAAGCACTGGCGAATATATTCAACGATGTTTTCCCATCAGGATCTGCAAATAAACGTGTACCATATAAAATATAATAAGAGCCCGCCAAAAGAAGAAAGCTAATCCCAAATTTAACGACAGTGTTTGGCTCAATTTTTTTCTTATTTAGCCAAACCCATAATAAACCTAGTAGTGGACTGAATAAAATGACAAAAAGTGCATTTGCCCCATTATTTACAATATTAGGATCAATATGAAAAAATAGAAGTGATGTTCTCAGATTCTCGTTTGCAAAAAGAGCAAGAGAACCTCCTGCTTGTTCAAACAGTGCGAAAAATACAATAGACAGAAGAATTAAAATCAATGCTGCCAAGAGCTTTTTTCGAGCTTCTTTTGTTGTAGTCTTAAACAATTGATAAAAGAAATAAAGTAGAGCTGCCGGACCGATTGTATACATAAAAAGATCTGTATACTCAGTGTTCTGAATCATCACATAAATTAATGGAATCGTCAGCAGGGCTATAATATAGACATATAATTCTCTCAGTTTTCGCTTGCTAGGTGCTAAATCCTTTAATGGACTGTCACCAATAGGTCCCAGATGCTTTTTGGTTAGTGTAAAGGTAATTAAACCTAACACCATCACAGCTCCTGCAGCCAAAAAGGCATAACTCCATGAATATCCTTTTCCTAACCAAACACAGATCGCTCCACCAAAAAATGCTCCTACATTTATACCTGAATAAAACATACTGAAACCGGCTTCTTTACGGGCATCGCCATCTTTATACAAGAAACCAACCATAGAAGATATATTCGGCTTAAAGAAACCTGTTCCTACAACAGATAGTGTAATACCTATATAAAAAAAATCGTGAGGTGCTATTGCTATCAGCAAGTTACCCACGATCATCATTATAGCTCCAAATGTCAAAGATTTTTTAAAACCCAGTATCTTATCGGCAAAAATACCTCCTAAAAAAGTAAAAGCATATACAAAGGCTTGTATTGCTCCATATTTCAAGTTGGCTTCTTTTGCATGAAGTGCCAATTGATCGACCATGAAAATTGTGAGGATTCCACGCATTCCATAAAAACAGAAACGCTCCCACATCTCAACTGTAAACAGATACCACAACTGTTTAGGATACTTACCCTCGAAATTTTGAATTTGCTCTAAGGTTAATTCTGCCGATTTTCCATCGGAGTTAGAGTTGTTTGATAGCTCAGACCGACCGAGCTCAGGTTCAGATGATTTCATTATCTAATAATAAATGCTTTTTTATATGACAAAAGTAAAAAAAATAATTGTATCTAATCTCATTTTGTCGTATATTATACTATTTACAGTCAAGAAGCTAATACTTTGTATTTATGGTTCATTCTTTTAATTTATTATAAACAGGTAATATTCAAAAGAATTATATCTTTACCTTTGATTTAAGGCCATACACAAAGAAATACTTAAAAAAATCAAAATAAAATCAGTAATCGGACATATAAACTTTATGGCATCATTTTTGTTTGGTATTATATAAAACAAATACTACAAATGATCAGATCAAGACTCTGATAAAATGTAGATAGTAGAAAACATCGAATAAAGGTAAAAAGATTATGGAAAATAATTTCTCACAAAGGGTTCGCAAGATCATGAACTATAGTCGTGAAGAAGCCGGACGTCTCCAAAACTCATATCTGGGACCTGAACATTTGATGCTTGGAATTCTTAGAAATGGGGAAGGATTGGCCATACAGGCATTAAGTGACTCCGGAATAGATTTGGATGATCTCAAATTAAATATCGATAGACATATTATAGAACAGCAAGATGTGTCTACAAGTAATAACAGTGAAATTGTATTAACCAAAGGAACTGAAAAAATACTTAAACTAAGTATTCTGGAAGCTCGATTGACCAAAAGTAAAGAAACAGATTCGGAACACTTACTTCTGGCAATATTAAAGGACAGCGAAAATATTGCTGCACGAGTTTTAGAAAATCAGAACTTTAATTACGCAGGAGCATTTATGTATATAAAAAATTTAGATGAAAACTTAGATAATGATTTGTCGCCTAAAATGGGGGCAGATTTTACTGACGACGACGATGATGATGCGTCAGAAGGTGCGTCATACCAAAATGTCAATACACAGCAACCACGTCAGTCATCCGATACACCGGTATTAGACAATTTCGGTTCGGATATGACAAAAGCTGCTATGGAGAACAAATTGGATCCTATAGTTGGTAGAGATAAAGAAATTGAAAGACTAGCCCAAATCTTAAGTCGCCGCAAGAAGAATAATCCTATTTTAATAGGAGAACCGGGAGTCGGTAAATCGGCAATAGTAGAAGGCTTGGCTCTACGAATTACTCAAAAGAAAGTATCGCGCGTATTGTTTGACAAAAGAGTAATATCTCTGGATATGGCTTCTGTTGTTGCAGGAACAAAATACAGAGGACAATTTGAGGAACGTATCAAAGCCATTCTTAATGAGCTATCTAAAAACCCGAATATCATTCTATTCATTGATGAGATTCATACCATAGTTGGAGCAGGAGGAGCGACAGGCTCTCTTGATGCCGCAAATATGCTGAAACCGGCTTTAGCAAGAGGTGAAATACAATGTATCGGTGCAACAACTTTAGATGAGTACAGAAAGAATATCGAAAAAGACGGAGCATTGGAAAGACGTTTTCAAAAGGTAATGGTTGAACCCACTACTGCAGAGGAAACTCTTCAAATTCTACGAAACATCAAAGATAGGTATGAGGAACATCACAATGTAAAATATACCAACGAAGCTCTTGAAGCTTGTGTCAAATTAACAGATCGATATATTACTGATCGTAATTTTCCTGACAAAGCCATTGATGCTTTAGATGAAGCTGGTTCAAGAATGCACTTGGCTAATATAAATGTGCCTCCCATTATCGAAGAAATCGAAAATGAGTTGAAGGACATAGTTGATCAAAAAACAAATGCTGTAAAAGCTCAGAAATATGAACTAGCGGCTAGTTTTAGAGATAAACAACGCCAATTGCTAATTCAATTAGAACAAGAAGAAGCGAATTGGGAAAAACAACTGAAAGAACAACCGCAAATAGTAGATGATGAAAAAGTTGCAGAAGTAGTTTCTATGATCTCAGGCATTCCGGTACAACGAATTGCAGAAGCAGAAGGCTTGAAACTTTTAGGAATGAAAGGGACTCTTAAATCTGAGGTTGTAGGACAAGACAATGCTATTGACAAAATAGTAAAAGCTATACAACGCAACCGTGTAGGACTAAAAGATCCTAATAAACCAATCGGCACATTTATGTTCTTAGGACCAACCGGTGTAGGTAAAACTCACTTGGCTAAAAAGATTGCCGAACTATTATTTGATTCTGCCGATGCATTGATTCGTATAGATATGAGCGAGTATATGGAGAAATTCAACGTATCTCGTTTAGTTGGAGCACCTCCCGGATATGTAGGCTACGAAGAAGGTGGTTTGATGACTGAAAAAGTACGTCGTAAACCTTACTCAGTGATTCTTTTGGATGAGATTGAGAAAGCCCACCCGGATGTATTCAATCTATTGCTTCAGGTATTAGACGAAGGTCATTTAACTGACAGTTTAGGACATAAGGTAGACTTTAAGAATACAATCCTAATTATGACATCCAATGTTGGTACACGTCAGCTGAAAGATTTTGGTAAAGGTGTTGGTTTTAGTGCCGGTGCTGTTCAAGGAGATATAAACAATGAGTATTCACGAGGTATTTTGCAAAAAGCGTTGAATAAATCGTTCTCTCCTGAATTTATCAATCGTATTGATGATATTGTGATATTTGATCAACTTGACAGAGACTCTATCAACAAGATTATTGATATTGATATGACCGATTTCTATAAACGAATATCAGTATTAGGATATGCTCTTGAGGTTAGCACTGAAGCAAAAGACTTCATAGCTGAAAAAGGATATGATGCACAATTTGGAGCAAGACCTCTAAAGCGCGCTATCCAAACTTATCTTGAAGATGAGATTGCTGAACTAATATTGTCAGGAGCACTTCAACAAGGTGATGTAATTGAAGCTGTTATGGATAAAGAAGCGGGCAAACTTAAAGTTGAGCCTAAAAGAAAAGAAGTGACTGTATAATAAGCACATCGCAATATAAATAAAAGGGAGTTTCTAAATAGAAGCTCCTTTTTTGTTAGATATTTTTTTTCTGTTAGCCTTTTTCAAAGAATTTATAAGATTTAATTATTATTGCGAATCAGTATTATAATGTTTAATAAAACTACCTTTCAATTGATACATAAAGGGGTTTTATATTAAATAAGCTCTCCATTAATCATTCGTACTACAGATATTTTTCGTACTTTTGCGTTTTCGTATTAGGAATATTTTAAAATAATATACAGACGTGGCTGATACAAAGTATATTTTCGTTACAGGAGGAGTAATCTCCTCTTTAGGAAAAGGTATAATAGCATCTTCATTAGGTAAGCTATTACAGGCGAGAGGTTATAAAGTGACTATTCAGAAGTTGGATCCCTATATTAATATCGATCCGGGAACATTAAATCCATATGAACATGGGGAATGTTATGTAACTGTAGATGGGCATGAAGCCGATTTAGACTTAGGTCATTATGAGCGTTTTCTTAACGAACCTACTCATAAAGATAATAATATAACTACCGGACGTATTTATCAGAATGTAATAAATAAAGAACGTAAAGGAGATTATTTAGGTAAAACAGTACAGATTGTTCCACATATTACCGATGAAATACGCCGTAATATTAAATTATTGGGGGCTAAATACGACTATGATTTCGTAATTACCGAAATTGGAGGAACTGTTGGAGATATAGAGTCTCTGCCATTCATTGAAAGTGTAAGGCAATTGAGATGGGAACTGGGCAGCAAAAATTGTTGTTGTGTACACCTTACTTATGTACCCTATATAGCCGCAGCCGGAGAGGTTAAAACAAAACCTACACAACATTCGGTTAAGAGCTTACAATCATCTGGAGTACAACCTGATATGCTTGTACTGAGAACTGAACGTTCATTAAGTAAAGACATACTTAAAAAGGTAGCATTATTCTGTAATGTAGAACCCGATGCTGTTATGCAGTCCGTTGATGTATCAACAATATACGAGGTTCCTCTTAAAATGCAGGAACAAGGAATGGATGAAATCGTTCTCCGCAAGATGGGAATAGCAGTTGGTCCTAAACCTGATTTGAAACCTTGGAGAGATTTTCTTGATAAAAAGAAAAATGCAAAAGAAACAATCAGTATTGGCATTGTAGGTAAATATGTAGAGTTACATGACGCATATAAATCTATCAACGAATCGTTACTGCAAGCTGCAATATATAACGATCATAAATTAGATCTTCAGTTTATCCACTCTGACAAAATTACCGATGACAATGCGGCAGACAAGCTAGGCTCACTCGATGGCATTATTATTGCACCCGGATTTGGACAACGAGGTATCGAAGGTAAATTCGTTGCTCTGAAATATGCTCGTGAGAATGATGTTCCTACATTTGGTATATGTTTGGGTATGCAATGTATGGTGATTGAATATGCTCGGAATGTATTAGGATTAGAAGATGCTAATTCAACAGAGATGAATCCTCATAGTCCTTATAAGGTAATCGATTTGATGGAAGAACAAAAGAATATTACCAACATGGGAGGATCGATGCGTCTAGGAGCTTACAAATGCAATCTCGAAAAAGGTTCTCTTGTACATCAGGCATACGGAAAAGATATGGTTGAAGAACGCCACCGCCATCGCTTTGAATTCAATAGTGAATATCGCAAACAATTCGAAGATAATGGAATGAAATGTACCGGAATAAATCCGGAAACAAATTTGGTTGAAGTAGTTGAAGTACCCGAACTTAAATGGTTCTTAGGAGTGCAGTTTCACCCTGAATATAATAGCACAGTCTTATCGCCGAATGCTCTATTTATGAGCTTTGTGAAAGCTGTTATTAAAAATAGAAAGTAAATAACAATTATTCTGCATAATAATTATATAAATCTACAGATTAATTAAGAATGGATAAAAATACAGGTATTGGCTTAGTTCTGATAGTTGCTATCGTAATGGGATTCACTTTCCTTACCCGACCTAGCCAAGAAGAAATCGAAAGAGATAATCGCATAAAAGATTCTATCTCTAATATTCAAAAAAAACAAGTAGCTGAAGATATTGCCGCAGCAAATACAGAACAACCTGCTCAGAAAGAACAATCTTCGGTAACGGATTTTTTCTCATCTAATACTTCCGTAAAAGCAGATTCAATTACAAGTAATCCAACAGATTCTCTTGATTCTGCACAACCTCAAATTACATCAAATCAACCCAAAGAGCAAATTATCTCTTTAGAAAATGAGATTGTAAAAATAGATTTCTCCACCAAAGGAGGGCAAATGCTTAGTGCCCAACTGAAAGATTATAAAAAATATAATGGAGACTCTCTATATCTATTTAAAGCTGATGCTAATTTATCGCTGGAGTTGATAAACAAAAAGGGAACTGTCCTAAATACGGATAAAGCAATATTCACTGCTATTCAGAGTTCATCCGATGCAAATCAGACTCTTGTTATGCGAATGAATTACACAGATACCGAATACATTGACTTTATCTATTCACTCGCACCTAACAGCTACATGGTTAAATTCGATATTGCTGTTGTAGGTATGCAAAATCTACTGAGTGTTGATTGTTTAGAGAAATTTAAACTTAATTGGTCTCAAAAATTACATCGACAAGAAAAGAGTGAAAAAAATGAGCAAAGATATACACGCATACATTATAAAGGTACAGATGGTAGCTTCGAAGAACTAAGCGAAAGCAGTAATGATAATAAAGAAGTACCTACCGGTGTAAAATGGGTGGCATTTAAGAATCAATTCTTTGCAACCACTCTTATTGCTGATAACGAATTCACTTCACCATCACTACATTCTAAAGTATTACAATCACCAGATTATTTAAAAGATGCTGAAGCTACTCTATATTTCAAGCCAACATTGGATAATAAAGGGACTCTTAAAGGTGGATTCACATACTTTCTAGGACCTCTAGATTATTATATGTTGAAAGGCTATGATGATGGAGTAAAAGATGTAAGTCAACAGCTTGATCTGGATAAATTAATACCTTTAGGTTGGGCTTTATTCCGGGTTATTAATCAGTACTTTATTATTCCTCTATTTAACCTACTGGCATCTACAGGTATGGGAATGGGAATCGTAATTTTATTACTAACCCTAATTGTTAAGTTGATTATTTCTCCATTGACATATAAATCGTTTATGTCATCTGCAAAAATGAGAGTCTTAAAACCTCAGGTAGATGAATTAAATGAGAAATATCCGGGTCAGGAAAAGGCTATGGAAAGGCAAAAAGCTGTCATGGCATTATATGGGCAAGCGGGCGTAAATCCAATGAGTGGGTGTATCCCAATGCTACTTCAGATGCCTATTTTACTTGCTTTATTCTCGTTCTTCCCTTCGTTGATAGAACTACGTCAGCAAAGCTTTTTATGGGCTAATGACCTTTCTACCTACGATGCAATATTCGAATGGAATACAAATATCCCTTATATTTCATCTTGGTTAGGTAACCATATCAGTTTGTTCTGTATACTGATGACTGCAACTAATGTCATCTATACCAAATTCAATATGGATGCAACCAATACAGGACAGCAACAAATGCCTGGTATGAAGTGGATGATGATGTTAATGCCTCTTGTTTTCTTCTTTGTATTGAATAGTTATCCTTCTGGTCTAACATATTATTACTTCTTATCGACATTGATGACCATATTGATCACAATGGCTTTCCGATACCTAATCGATGAAGAAAAGGTATTAGCTAAACTAGAAGAGAATAAAAAGAAACCTAAGAAGAAAGGATTCATGTCGCGTCTACAAGAGCAAGCAGAACAAGCTCAACGTGCACAACAGCAACAGGGCAAACAACAAAACAGAAAAAAGAAAAAATAGAATATCATTTTTTTGACAAAGATTAATTACAACAAAGGCTTGCTATTCATTATATAGCAAGCCTTTGTTTCTCAGTATTACTAACTAAAACAAGAATAGATTATGAGTTGTATTTATATATCATTACTTAGTATATTATTATTTTCATCCTGCTCCGATAACAATAAGGATGCAGATAATACAACTACACAAAAAACATTGATGGAATATGTTATGGCTTCAGATATTCAAGGGGTAAGAAATTCAGTAAAAAATGGGATAGACATAGACAGAACTAATGATATCGGGGAAACTCCTCTATTGAAAGCGACGCAAATGAACCAAATTACGATTGCCGAAATACTATTAAAAGCCGGAGCTGATATTAATAAGCAAGATAATATATACGATAGTCCTTTCTTATACGCATCGGCAGAAGGCAGAACTGAAATACTGCGGATGATGCTTAATTATAATCCGAATGTAAAGATATACAACCGTTATGGCGGAAATGGACTAATTCCTGCTGCAGAAAAAGGACACCTCGAAAATGTCACTTTACTTTTAGAAAAAACAGATATGGATGTCAATCACATCAATAATTTGGGATGGACAGCCTTACTGGAAGCAATCATATTAACAGACGGAGGAAAAGTTTACCAAGATATTATAAAAGTACTTATTGCTCATGGAGCTAATGTCAATTTACCAGATAAGGAAGGTATAACTCCTTTAGCTCATGCCAGAAAAAAACGATATACAGAAATAGAAAGAATACTATTAGCAGCTGGAGCGCATGAGTAAAATAAGAAACGGAGACCAATATATATTAGTCTCCGTTTCTTATTTTATTTTTTATTATTGATCATCAGAATCAAAATCCCATTCATCAAAGAAGGAGTCATCAATAAAGTCAACCAAGTCTCGACGGTCTTTCTTTGTTGGTCGTCCAGCTCCTCGATCTCTATCTATGAATCCACTTACTTTACTTAGCTCTAATATGTCATATTCCGACTGAGGAGTTGCATCTTCCATAAACTCAGGGACAAGTTTTGCACCCATACGTTTCTCACTCAAATCCAAAACCTTAAAAGAATACGTAATAGGCGGTTTCTTTATTTGGATAACATCACCTACCCTAATCATACGGGAAGGCTTTATATTCGTCCCCTGAATCATTATACGCCCTTTTTTACAGGCTTCAACAGCTAGAGTCCGTGTTTTAAAAAGACGAACAGCCCATAACCATTTATCAATTCGCACTTCAGTTTTTTCTTCTTTCATAACTTAGGCTATAAATGTTGTTTTGGCTATCATTTGTTACAGCAAAAACAATATAATAAATAAGTGAACTTATTTATTATTAAATTGATTCATTGTATTTTGTAGTCCTGCCAAACAAAAACTTTTAATAATATCTTCACACATTTCGAAACGTTCGGGAAGTGCTTTTTCTTCTTCATCCGAAAATTCACCTAATACGTAATCCACTTGTCCTCCTTTGGGAAAATCATTCCCTATACCAAAACGAAGACGCGAATAATTCTGTGTACCAAGTACCGATTGTATACTTCTTAATCCATTATGACCTGCATCGCTACCTTTCCCTTTCAATCTCAATGAACCGAAAGGTAAAGCCAGATCATCTAAAACTACCAATAGATTCTCTACCGGGATTTTTTCGGCTTGTAACCAATATCTGATAGCATTACCACTTAGATTCATATAAGTAGAAGGTTTCAAAAGTATAAGGGTTTTACCTTTAACTTTCAATTCAGAAGTTTCTCCATATCGTTTGTCGGTAAAAACAATATTGGACGCTTTAGCTAAAGCGTCCAATACTCTGAATCCTATATTGTGGCGGGTATAATGGTATTCACTACCAATATTGCCCAAGCCGGCAATTAAGTATTTCATTCAATAGATTATTTATTATTTGCCTTTAGCAGCAAGACCTCTTGCAGCACGTGTCAATTGAACACGACATACAACAGCATTTTTTGCATTTAATAATTCTAATCCGTCAAAGTTAAGTTCTCCAACTTGTACTGATTTTCCTAAAGCCAAATGCTCGATATTTACGTGCAATTTCTCAGGAACTTGATTGTAAAGAGCTCTAACTTTCAATTTACGAGTATCTAAAGACAATTTACCCCCTGCTTTAACACCTTCTGCCAAACCGTCAAGTACTACAGGTACATCGATAACGATTGGTTGATTTTCAAATACATGAAGAAAATCTAGGTGAAGTATTGCATCTGTTACAGGATGTACTTGGAGGTCTTTAAGAATTGCTTTGTAAGCTTTTCCATCAAGAGAAAGTTCTACTAAGAAAATCTCAGGAGTGTAAATTAATTTACGCACATCACCAGCTTGCACAGTAAAGTGAATTGCATCTGTAGAATTCTCTCCACCATAGATTACTGCTGGTATAGCATCTTGTTTACGAAAAGCTTTAGTTGCTTTTTTTCCTAGATCAGTTCTTAGTGATCCTTTTAGTTCAAATGTTTTCATTTTTTAATTTTAAATTGTGTTACTCAAATTAAGGACTGCTTCCTTATCCCCATCACACGGACTTTACAGAAAAGCGACTGCAAAGATAATTGATTCTTTATTAAGAACAAACAGGTAAACGACCTTATTTATTCATTTCTCGTAATTTAATTTTGGTCAATACCTGTTTAGTATTCAGAGGAAAATCGGCATCCATCATCCATGCATAGAAACTAGGCTCGGCTCTAAGAACCTCAGACACTGGTTTACCTTTATGTTTTCCAAAATTAAACACTTCTATTCCATTTTCATTTTTAATGATTCGCCCCGCTAAATCAACATTATCATTAAAGAATGAATATTCTTCAGCCAATTTCGCGATATCGTTTGGCAAATCAGGGTAGCGATCCAATTGCGCTTTAAAGACTTCATAGGTAGCCAAAGTGTCAGCTTCAGCCGAGTGGGCATCATCGAGGCTCTTATCGCAATAGAATTTGTATGCAGCCTCTAATGTACGTTGTTCTTTTTTATGAAAAATAATCTGAACATCAATAAACTTTCTTTTCGAAAAATCAATATCAACCCCTACCCTAAGAAACTCTTCCGAAAGTAATGGTATATCAAAACGGCTCGAATTAAATCCGGCTAAGTCGCAGCCTTCAATCTGATCCGCCAATGATTTAGCTATCTGACGAAATGTTGGCGCATCTTTTACATCTTCATCCGTGATACCATGTATATCCGACGATTCTTTGGGAATCGGCATTTCAGGATTAATACGCTTTGTTTTTAGCTCTTCTTTTCCATTAGGAAAAACTTTCAGATAAGAAATTTCGACAATTCTATCACGAGTGGTATTTGTACCTGTAGTTTCCAGGTCAAAAAACACAATCGGATTCTTTAGATTTAGTTCCATAAAGTAAACTGTATTGAAGCAAAAACTTTATCACTCTTTATATATTCAAAGAATGATAAAGCTTATTATTTGCTCGTTATATTATCAATATTAATATCGTATTAGATCTAGTTTATTGCCAAACAGCAACTTGATCTTAATCGTTAAGCATCATAGGCATTAAAAGCATAAGAAGATCTTCTCCGTCACCTTTTTCAACCGGGAAAATAAGTCCCGCACGTGAAGGGTCGGATAATTCTACAGAAACTTCAGTTGCCGGAATATTGTTCAATATCTCAATCAGAAAATTCGATTTAAAACCGATATTCATGGCAGTACCTTCATATTGGCATGGAATAGTTTCTTCGGCAGCTGTCGAAAAATCTATATCCTGAGCAGAAACCAACAATTTATTATCTGACAATTGCAGTTTAACCAAACTACTTGCCGGATTAGAAAATACCGATACACGCTTCAATGCATTCAAAAATGCCAATCGGTCTAAAACAACTTTGTTCGGATTATTTTGAGGAATTACCGAATTATAATTAGGATAACGTCCTTCAATAAAACGACAAGTCATTGTGTAGCTTGACATTGTTATATAGGCGTTATTTTCATCGAACTTAATTGTAACAACTTCAGACTCCTTCGGTAAAATACTTTTCAGTAAGTTGGCTGGTTTCTTTGGAAGAATGAAAGATGCTCTTTCCGAACCTTGCACCGATAAAGTTTTGCTACGAACTAATTTATGTCCGTCTGAAGCTACAAACGTAAGATCTTCGGTAGTAATATCGAAATAAACACCATTCATCACAGGGCGAAGTTCATCGTCTGCACTGGCAAATAATGTTCTATTAATAGCTGTACATAAAATCTGAGGGTCAATAGATAAGCTAATTGCTGTATCTTTTAATTCTTTAGGTTGTGGGTATTCTTCGCCACTTTGACCTATAAAATTATATTTTCCGTTGTGGAAATAAATAAATATTTCCAAGTTATCATCATTAATCTCAAATGTAAGAGGCTGATCAGGAAGCTCTTTCAGTGGATCCAATAAATTGCGGGCATTGATCGCAAGTTTTCCTGAACCTTCTACTTCATTTACTTCTAATGAAGTTACAAGACGTGTTTCTGTATCTGCGGCTGTAAGCGTCAACGTGGAATCATTAAGCTCCAATAAGAAACAATCTAAAATAGGCAATGTATTTTTTGAATTGATCACCTTGCTAATCGACTGAAGATGACTCAGTAAAGCAGTACTAGATACAACAAATCTCATATATATTGGTTTTATTAAGTTACGTTTTTGTACTAACAAAAGTAGCGATATTTTTTTTAAGAACAAAAAGTAAGACCATAGACTGACTCTTTGTTATATGCTCTGTAAATATGCACGGTTTATTGTTAAGAAATATCGGAGTACAAGATACGAAAAGAGACCTATTTTTCAATAGATCTCTTCTCTTTATTTTTTAGAACTTATTTGAAATATTTTTCATCTAACAATTTAAATTCTTTTTCTTTATCGGGTCTTATTGATACAGTAATCGGATCCCACTGAGTAGGCCATCCACCAAATATAGCTCCAAGTCTTACAATTTTAATTGCATGAAGACCTTTTGCCAATGCGATAGATTTATCTGCTCGTGAAGATCTACGGGCAGTATCTTTTCCATTATCATTGCTGATTAATTGTTTTCCGTCAATCCACAATTCACTATCAGTACTAAAATAATATACGCCATCCTCAGGAATGTCTATATATCCTGTTAGTATAGTACTATAAAAGTCCTGTGGATATACTTCCACATAACCATTAACACGATGTTTTGCTTTTTGTGGAGAAGTTATATATTCAACTTCATCGGGAGTCTTACCATCTAAATCCGACACTTTACGGGCAACTCCTTTGAAATGTTCGGCTTTCAAACCGGGTTTCTCACCTGCTTGTTTTTCAACAGCGGGAGCCGGAGTTTGCTTTTCAATGGTGATAGTTCTTACAGGACTCATTTTATCAGATGACAACACCGAGCGTATTTTCAAGGTTGTATTTTCAGTAAAGCTTAATGGTTTGTCATAAACAGCAGATGACAGAGTTGGCTCCGAACCATCTATTGTATAAACGAATTTAACAGGCTCAGTTGATTTAAACGCTAATGCAGCTGAATCAGTAAATACTATAAAATCGCAAGATGGAACATCTTTTTGTTCGGGTAGAGGAATATAATAATTGATATTATGCATATCTAAACGCACTCTCTGATTTTCGATTCGACGCTCAAAATCCTCATAATTCTTTCTTGTTGGCTGAGACCAAGTAACTTCAGCCAGAGCTATAACACGTGGGTAAATATCAAAATCCATATCATCAGTCTGATAATTATACTCACACCACATATTAGCCTGAGCACCTAAGATATGATGTTTTTTATCCTCTGCTATTTTTGCAGGAATAGGCTCATAACTGTAAGTTTCCGATAAAGTAGTCAATCCTCCAATAGTAACAGGTAATATTTTAGAATCACCTTGGTAGTGGTCTAAATACAACCAGTTTCCGGGAGTCATAATCACATCATGTCCCATATTAGCGGCAGCAATACCACCTTCTTCGCCTCTCCAGCTCATAACAGCCGCAGTTGGAGCCAATCCTCCTTCAAGAATTTCATCCCAACCTATCATTTTCTTATTATGTTTCAATAAGACTTTTTCCATACGTTGTACAAAATAGCTTTGTAGCTTCTCTTCTGCACTATGCTCTTTGTCTGCTTTCAATCCAAGTTCTTTAATACGAGCCTGACATTTTGGACATTTTTCCCATCTAACTTTAGGACACTCGTCTCCTCCGATATGGAAATATTCACTTTCAAACAAAGGAATAACCTCCTCAATAACATCTGTCAGAAATTGAAATACCGAATCGTTTCCGGCACAATATACATCATTTGCAACTCCCCAAATATTACGTACCTCGAAAGGTCCTCCTGTACAAGAAAACTCAGGGTAAGCAGCCAATGCTGCAACACCATGTCCGGGAAGCTCTATCTCAGGAATTACTTCAATAAAACGCTCTTTGGCATACGCTACAATTTCTTTAACCTGATCTTGTGTATAGAAATAAGGCCCATAAGTACTACCATCACCTTCTACACGCATCGCTCCTATTTCAGTCAATTTAGGATACTTCTTTATTTCGATACGCCATCCTTGATCTTCAGTTAAATGCCAATGGAATGTATTTATTTTGAACATTGCCAATACATCCAATTGCTTTTTGATATAATCTACATCAGCAAAATGACGGCATACATCCAAATGTTGTCCGCGATATGGAAAGCGAGGTTCGTCTTTAATGCTCACACTTGGAGCTTTCCATGCTATATTTTTTACTATTACAGGACTTTCAATTTCGGCAGGAAGCAATTGCATTACAGTTTGCATGCCATAAAATGCTCCTTGTGGAGTTTTGGCTTTTATGTCTATTCCTTTTTCGGTTACCTCCAATAAATAACCTTCGTCATTTACAGCTATATCCTTATCTAGATTGATACTTATATAATTAGAACCCGGAACACTTGTTTTGATATCTAAATCATAACCGGTCGAATTCTTGATCTTAGCAGCAAAATAAGAAGCCACCTTATCTAAAGACGGATCATTTACCGCAAATACTACATTTTTTGAAAGCTCAAAACTTCCTTCATTTTGTTTTAACTCCAAAGGTATAGGAGTTACATTTATCCCCTCATTGTAAGACTTCTGAACAGGAGTTTCTGTACTACCGCATGATGATACAAGTAGGGCCAATGCTACTGTACACACAGGTATAAGTTTTTTCAGCATAATTATATTATTTAGTTATTTAATCAAGGCTAATTTTCACAAATGTTATTTAACAAACGATTAAAATGCTAAGATAATGAAAAATGAAACATCTACTTATCAGCAAAAAGCCTTTATGTTATATAACATACCCCAAAAATCTTTTACTCAAACATAAAATCGGCTATCACAAAACGAAATAAGAGGAATGCCTTCATAAAGACCACTCCTCTTATTGTATAAATATAGAAAGTATACTACTTTAGATAGCATTAATTTCTTTCAACACATTATTTGTTTTATGAACGGCAACAGCAGATGCTTCGAATTTTTCTTTTTCGTCAGCAGTAAGCTTTAGGTCAATGATTTTTTCCCAGCCATTTCTACCTAAGACTACAGGAACACCAATACAAATATCACTTTGTCCGTATTCGCCTTCAAGGCTAACACAACAAGGAATTACTTTCTTTTGATCGTGAAGTATAGTTTCCACTACCGCTGCTCCCGCAGCACCCGGAGCGTACCATGCTGATGTACCTAACAAACCTGTAAGAGTTGCGCCACCGACCATAGTATCGGCAACCACTTTATCCAAAGCCTCTTTTGACAAAAGCTCAGAAACAGGAATACCCTTATATGTAGCCAGACGAGCCATAGGAATCATAGTAGTATCACCA
Source organism: Dysgonomonas sp. HDW5A (assembly GCF_011299555.1). Taxonomy (NCBI): domain Bacteria; kingdom Pseudomonadati; phylum Bacteroidota; class Bacteroidia; order Bacteroidales; family Dysgonomonadaceae; genus Dysgonomonas; species Dysgonomonas sp. HDW5A. The sequence continues at coordinate 4,010,112 of NZ_CP049857.1, forward strand.
TGTCCACCAATAACCATACCTTCAACTTCTGTTGGATTTACACCTAAAGCCTCACTCAAATAATATTTGAAACGTGAACTATCCAGTGCTCCACCCATACCTACAATACGGTGTTTAGGAAGACCTGTTACTTTAGAAGCCAAGTAGGTCATTGTATCCATTGGATTAGAGATAATAACCAAAATAGCATTGGGGGAATATTTCAGAATGTTTTCCGCAACACTTTTCACAATACCTGCATTCACGCCGATCAACTCTTCACGAGTCATACCCGGCTTACGAGGAATACCTGATGTAATAACCACAACATCCGAATTTGCGGTAGCTGCATAATCATTAGTAACACCCTTAATTCTTGAGCTGAACTCAAGTAACTGAGCTGTTTGATTCATATCCATTGCTTTTCCTTCAGCAACACCCTCTTTTACATCGAGCATGATTACTTCGTCCGCAATTTTTTTAAATGCTAATACATTTGCACAAGTGGCTCCGACATTACCGGCTCCCACAACCGTTACTTTAGACATGATAATTTAGTTTTATAGTTATGAATTAGATTACATGTAATTATTCGAAATATTTTTTCTCAAAGCCTGAGTAATAAATAACATCTATTTCGAATAGACAAACAAAAGTAGCTTGTTATTTGCAATTAAGGAATTATTTCAGAGCTAAATTTCACTCTAAATATTAAAAAATATTGACAAGAAGATTCACAGTATATGACGTTTTTACAATCAAAAAATATCAAACATATACTTTTGAACCTTCCCATATAAACCAGATGTTATTTAGAAACCATCTCACGGTAAACATTAACCATTCTGTAACTTCATAAATAGTGAGTACTTAGCTGAATTACTGAAAAAACTTGAATAGTCTAAGCTCTCTAATTTATATTATTAATATATTTGTATACAAGTCTAACATATTAAAAAGAAGTAAGAAAGTAAAGTTATATGGAACAGAATACAAAACCTTCGACAAGAAATACCAAAATATTAATTGCCATTATTGTGGGTTTAATTGTAGGAATGGGGATTGCCGCATATTTCATTTTCAACCAAAAAACTCAACTGGAAGAATTACAGCAGGTAAACGAAATATCCAAGCAAAAACTGGAAGACGAATATGCAAGCATAGACACTCAATACGAAGGGTTTAAACTTTCAATCAAAAATGACTCTTTGTTTCAACAATTGAGTAATGAGCAAGCAAAAGTACAACGCTTGAGGGAAGAGCTTCGTACGGTAAAAGCGACTGATAAAGCAGAAATAAGCCGCTTAAACAATGAACTTAGCAGTCTTAGAAAAATTCTGAAGTCATATATTGTACAAATAGATTCACTTAACCGTGCTAACGAAAGGCTTGTACAACAAAATAAAGAGATAACAAATAAATATCAGGAAACGACAAAGACATTAAATAAAGTTTCACAAGAAAAAGCTAACCTGAACGAGAAAGTAACACGTGCGGCTAAACTCGATGCAACAGCCATAAGTGTAGCAGCAACCAACTCGAAAGGGAAAGTACAAAAGAAAATAAAAAGTGTAGAACAATTAGTAGTCTCTTTCACTATTACAAAAAACATCACTGCAGAACCGGGTGAAAGAGTAATCTATGTTCGAATAATGAAACCTGATGATGATATTCTGGTAAAAAACAGAGCTAACACTTTCTCTTTCGAAAATCGAGAAATTCAATACTCGATGAAACGAGCTATTGAATACGGAGGCGAAGAGGTACCTGTTACATTATACTGGAAGGTTGAAGAATACTTAATGCCGGGAACTTACAGAGTTGATTTATTTGCTGATGGCAGTTTAATCGGTTCACGCTCTTTTTCACTTGAAAAATAAAAAGCTAACAGGATTTTTATTTTTTAAGAATAAGTTATAACTATTAAATTGTAGTATTTTTTCACACGACTTATAAAAGTATGATACTAGAATCTTTAAAATATATTCGTGAAGAAGGTAAACCAAATGAATGGGGCATCGAAGGGAAAAACGGCGATCTGATCAGGTTCGACAATATCAACCTGTTCGTTGGTAAAAATGCTGTAGGTAAGAGTAGAACACTAACTGCTTTATGCCAAATAGCGAACCTCTTATCTTTGAAAAAACCGGTTTCCGATTTGAAATTTTCCGAAACAAAGTATCACCTGATATTAAAAGAAGATAATATCACTTATGAATATATTATTTCAATAGAAAACAATCTGATTACAGACGAAATTCTATGGGTAAAAGGTGTTGAAAAGTACAACAGAAAAAAGAGTAAGATATACTCAGAGGAATCTCAGAAGTTTGAAGTCCTTGATATTGCAGATACTGATCTGATTACCTCGATCCAAAATAAAGACAAAGAATACCCCTATATAGCTGAAATATTCGAATGGAGTAATGCATTAAAAAATTATGCTTTCACAAATCAATATGAAAAAAATCATTTGATTAAACACCGAGAAGAACTGGAACACTTAGAGATTGTTGAAGACTTCAGCTCTGACAATATCGTCAAACTCTTTTTTAAAGGCAAAAATGATTTTGGACAACCCTATATAGACAACATTATTTCTGACCTTCATTCAATAGGATATGATATTAGCAATATCGATCTGCTAAAAGATCAGCTAGGAATAGGGTTATCAGTACAAGAAGAAGAACTACCGGAGCCGACACTTCAACTGGATATGTCTCAAGGGATGTTTAGGGCACTTTCTTTTCTTATACAACTTGAATATGCCCTATTAAGTAAAATATCGGTATGTCTTCTTATCGATGACTTAGGTGAAGGACTAGACTACGCCCGCTCTAAATCTCTCATTGAGTTATTAATCTATAAAGTTAACAACTCGGACATACAGATATTTATAACCACCAATGATAGGTATATCATGAATAAAATCCCCTTAAGGTATTGGTCTGTAATCGAACGTAAAGCAAAAGCATCCATATTTCATAATTATCATAATGCGAGAGAAATTTTTGATGATTTTAAATATACAGGATTAAATAATTTCGATTTCTTAGCCAGTGATTTCTACCTTCAAGGATTTAAGAACGAAGAGGAAGAGTAAGCCAATATATGAAAAAGATTGCATTTTTTGTTGAAGGACAAACCGAGCAGGTCTTCATCAATAGGCTCATAAAAGAGATTATCGGCTATAAAAACCTTACGGTTCTTCTAAAAAAAATCTCAGGAGGTACCAATGCTCCCAAACGTGAATTTGTAAGGAATTATAGCATTCCCCTCAAATCGGAATTCACTGCACTTATATATGACTGTGGTTCCGATAATCGAGTAAAATCAGAAATACTTGATAACATAAATAGCCTGAGAGAAGCCGGATATACAAATATTATAGGATTAAGAGACTTATATCCATTATCGATAGAGGAACTACCTCGTCTCGAAAAAGGACTACAATACCTGCCTTATCCATTAAAAAAGAAAGATTATCCTTTTGATATAATAATAGCAGTAAGAGAAGTAGAAACATGGTTTCTTGCAGAAAGCAGTCATTTTCTAAAAGTGGACAAGAAACTTACGGGACGATTCATTGAAAAACATCTAGGCTTCAACCCTGATATGGTAAACCCTATTTCGCGCGAACATCCATCTGAAGATATAAACAGGATATATAAATTAATAGGCAGATCGTACACAAAAAAATACTGGCAAGTAGAGAAACTGGTAAATCGACTCGATTTTAATAAAATAAGGAAAGATATTCGATTTAAAATTCCGGCTTTAAATGAGCTGATAACTACTATCGAAAAGTTTAAAGAAGGTCAGCTACAAGAACCTGTTCTATCCGAAAAAGAAAAAAGCAGTCTGAACTAATTCAAACTGCTTTTCTTATCTTAAAGAATCTGCTATTACGCTTCTGCTTCTGCTTGTGGAACTACAGATACGAATGATCTTTCGTTCTTTTTTCTACGGAATGCAACTACTCCATCAACAAGAGCAAATAATGTATGATCTTTACCGATACCTACATTTTCACCTGGATGATGAGTTGTTCCTCTTTGACGAACGATGATGTTACCTGCTTTCACGATTTCACCACCAAATGCTTTAACGCCTAATCGTTTACTTTCCGATTCACGGCCGTTCTTCGAGCTACCTACACCTTTCTTGTGTGCCATTTTCTTCTAATTTTACTGATTAAGCAATAATATCTTTTACTGTAACTTGTGTAAATTGTTGACGGTGACCGTTCAACTTACGATATCCTTTTCTTCTTTTCTTGTGGAAAATAAGTACTTTATCGCCTTTTACTTGGTCTCCAACTGTAAGGATAACTTTCGCTCCACTTACAAAAGGTGCACCTACGGTTACAGCACCGTTTTTGTCAACTAATAACACTTTCTCGATTTCAAGATCAGCACCACTGTCTGCTGTTACTCTGTGAACAAACAATTTTTGATCTTTCTCAACTTTGAATTGTTGTCCTTGAATTTCTACAATTGCGTACATCTGCAATATAAATTTTTACAAGTTATGAGCCTGAGGCGAACTATTGTTATATAGTTTCTTGTCTGCCTATTAGCAATCGGGGAGCAAAATTACAAATATTTCGTCAATTACACAAGCCACAATAATGTATATTTTATTTTTTAAGAGTATAGATCAGTTTTCCTGAAAAATTTTGAGGAATCGAATTAATAAATTCAGTATAATCGATTCCATTTATAGTTCCTTCAACCTTCAACATCTTAATTAGAATATCCCGGGTAAAGTCACCTCTCATCTCCAATAAAGAGTTGGAGATTTTATATGTATGAGTAAGGGTTTCCTTAATATCAATATCCTCAACATATATCTTATTATTTTCAAAATAATATTTTTCTCTGCTATTAAGAGTCAAAGATGGATCTTTTTTAGGTATTGTTGTTGTTACAACGTATTCTTTATCAAACACCATATTTATAGTATTCTGTTGCAATGATTGAACAAAAGACTTGTTTATCAATTCGTCAAATGGAGAATAGTTTGATTCTAGTTTTACAGATTTAACAACCCATTTTCCGATTATCATTTCTTTTGCTTGAGCGTCATCCGTAATAAATACCTCATCCTCATCATCGCCTCCACAAGCAGAAAACCCTAAAAAGATACATGAAAGTAGACAGAATAATACTTTTTTCATAGTGCTAAATAATTTTTCAGATAAATAAAATGTGTTTGATATAAAATTAATGTTCCAAATATAGCCAATTTGTCTTATCCTATATTACTTTCGCGAAAAAATTAATAGATAAAATACTCCCCCATAGCTCTCTGTTTTGAATATTTGTGTTACTTTTGCACAAAACATAAAAGACTGTGCAGTTTTATTAAGATATGGCAATAACAAAAACAAGAACTATGTTGATTGACGTCGCCCGGCAATTATTTGCCAAGCTGGGTGTCGAGAATACAACTATGAATGATATTGCTCTTGCCTCCCATAAAGGCCGACGGACTCTGTACACATACTTCAACAACAAGAATGAGGTATTTAAAGCGGTAGTCGAATCCGAATTGGATAAGATGATAAAGGCTCTTCAAGCTGTAGTTGAAAAAGATCTTCCCGCAGATGAAAAACTCATGTTGTTCTTTTACACACGCCTCGATGCAGTAAAAAATGTAGTAGCACGTAACGGCAACCTCAGAGCCGATTTTTTTCGTGACATCTGGCGTGTACAAAACGTACGCAAAACATTTGACCGTAAAGAAACCGAAATCCTCAAGGAAATATTACAAAAAGGTGTAGACGAAGGAACTTTGTCTATGCCGGATGTAGACCTCACTGCTGAAATTCTGCATAATGCATTAAGAGGGCTGGAGGTTCCTTATATCAGAGGGCTTATTAATCCGAATGATTCCGACCACAAAAGGCGATACCTTAATATTTCACACCTCATCTTTCGGGGAATAAAGAAATAAAACTAAAACAGCAATAATCAGTTATACTTAATTAGTAAAAATAGAACATTAAATATTTCACATAACTTAATATCCACAAATAATTTAATATTTGATTATGAAACTTTTAGAAGGAAAAACAGCAATCATAACTGGTGCAGCCAGAGGTATTGGAAAAGCAATAGCACTAAAATATGCACAAGAAGGAGCAAATATTGCTTTTACAGATTTAGCTGTTGATGACAATGCAAAACAAACAGAAAAAGAAATAGCTGCCCTAGGCGTAAAAGTAAAGGCTTATGCATCAAATGCTGCCGATTTTGAAGATACACACAAGGTGGTAGATGCAATTGTAAAAGATTTCGGAAGAGTAGATATCCTGGTTAACAATGCAGGCATCACTCGTGACGGTCTTATGATGCGTATGACTGAACAACAATGGGATATGGTAATCAACGTAAACCTAAAGTCTGCATTTAACTTTATTCATGCAATTACTCCTGTAATGATGAAACAAAAAGGAGGAAGTATTATCAACATGAGTTCGGTAGTAGGTATTTCAGGTAATGCAGGTCAAACTAATTATTCAGCATCAAAAGCAGGTATGATTGGTCTTGCTAAATCTATAGCCAAAGAAGTAGGCTCAAGAGGAATACGCGCAAACTGTATTTGCCCGGGATTTATCATCACTGAAATGACAGGAGCTCTATCAGAAGAAGTGAAAGCTAAATGGGCAGAACAAATTCCACTTCGTCGTGGAGGTACTCCAGAAGACGTTGCTAATGTCGCAGTGTTCTTAGGTTCAGATCTATCTTCTTATGTTAGTGGACAAATTATTCCGGTTTGTGGTGGAATGAACATGTAAGGTTACTGACCCCTTTTAAATAAGAATATTAGATAGTATTTAATACATTTCACTATCATAACATAAAAGACGCAAAGAAATAATTAACTTTGCGTCTTTATTTTTTGCCCTCATATTATGACTGTATTATACGAAGACAACCATATCATTATTGTAAATAAAACTGTTTCGGAAATCGTACAAGGTGATAAAACCGGAGATAAGCCTCTTTCTGAAATAGTAAAAGAATGGCTCAAGGAGAAGTACAATAAACCCGGAAATGTATTTTGCGGAGTAACGCATCGTCTCGACAGACCTGTAAGCGGTATAGTAGTATTTGCTAAAACAAGCAAAGCACTTCCCCGATTGAATAAGATGTTTCAAGATAAAGAAATAAAGAAAACATATTGGGCTATAGTGAAAAATGCACCTAAGGATTCAGAGGGAACATTAACCAATTTTCTGGTACGTAACGAAAAGCAAAATAAATCATATGCCTACGATACTGAAAGACCCGATTCGAAGAAAGCCATTCTTCATTACAAGCTAATTGGACAATCGGATAAATATAATCTTCTGGAAATTGATTTGGAGACCGGACGTCATCATCAAATACGTTGTCAATTAGCAAAGATGGGTTGCATAATAAAAGGCGATTTAAAATATGGTGCAGATCGTTCCAATCCCGATGGAGGAATAAGTCTGCATGCACGCAAAATTAGCTTTATACATCCGGTCTCAAAGGAGCTGATTGAAGTTACTGCACCTGTTCCGGATGATAATTTATGGAAAGCTTTCGAGAGAGGCAATTAAGTTAAGAGTAAAATTTATTGGTATATTTTATAGTTATAACAATCTACATTTGTTATACTTGCCAAAGCAATAAAAAGGTCTATGACCTTAGCTAATACTTTATAATAGATAAAACCTCTTATAAAAGTTATAAAACATTATCCAAATAATTGACGGAATGCTTCTTCGACTTTTCTTACGGGGATAATTTCGATATTTACTTTAGAAGTGAAACTCTTAAGATTATTATGAGGGATAAGAATTTTAGAGAAGCCTAGTTTTTCAGCCTCTAATATCCGTTGTTCAATTCTATTAACAGGACGTATCTCCCCTGATAATCCTACCTCTCCCGACATACAAACGTGTCTTTCGACAGCAATATCCAAGCTCGAAGATAAAACGGCACTAATCACCGCCATGTCAATAGCAGGGTCGTTTACTTTCAAACCTCCGGCTATATTCAGAAAGACATCTTTTTGGATTAACTTAAACCCTGCACGCTTTTCGAGAACTGCCAATAACATATTCATCCTACGGCTATCAAAACCCGTTGCAGATCGTTGAGGGATTCCATAAGCAGCAGTGCTAACCAATGCTTGAGTTTCGATTAAAAACGGTCTTACACCTTCTATTGCAGCAGCAATAGAAACCCCGCTTAGCCCTTCATGATTTTGAGTAAGTAATAACTCTGACGGATTACTTACCTCACGCAGACCATTTTGTCTCATTTCGTATATACCCAATTCAGCTGTACTACCAAATCGGTTTTTGATGCCTCTCAATATACGGTACATATAATGCTGATCGCCTTCAAACTGCAATACAGTATCTACAATATGCTCCAATACTTTAGGACCGGCTATACTACCCTCTTTATTGATATGACCGATAAGTATTACAGGAGTACCTGTTTCTTTCGCAAATTTCAAAATCGCAGCAGAACATTCCCTTACTTGTGCAACACTTCCGGGAGATGACTCTATCAAATCAGTAAATATGGTTTGTATAGAATCAATAATAACAAGATCGGGTTTTGTATTCTGAATATGAACAAATATTTGTTGTAAATTGGTTTCACAAACAATATAACAATTCTGGCTCTTTTCATTTATTCTATCGGCTCTCAACTTCAATTGACGAACACTCTCCTCCCCCGATACATATAATGTCTTCTGAGAATTCAAATTTAGTACTGTCTGCAATATCAATGTAGATTTACCGATACCGGGTTCTCCACCTAGAAGGATCAAAGAGCCGGGCACTAAACCTCCACCTAAAACCCTGTTAAGCTCTTCATCTTTCAAGTCGATGCGTGGTTCTTCTCCGGTTGCCACATCTTGTAATAATATAGGCTTAGCCTTCGGAGAATCAAACAATGTATCTGTTCGTCTACTGTTGCTATCCTTAGCTATTATTTCTTCTACATACGTATTCCATTCTCCGCAAATAGGACATTTGCCGAGCCATTTAGCTGAATCGTTACCACAATTACTACAAACATACACCGATTTGGTCTTGGCCATTATCTTACAATACAATTATTAAAATACAACAAAGTATCATTAACTACAAAACGTAACCAAAATAGTTACATAAGTGACTGAAAGTTGTCACTTTCACTAATTCACTAAAGAATTAATTATCAACACAAAACAAGTAAAAAGGTTACAAAAGTGACAAAAGTGACACTTTTTGACAGCTTATTTTTTTCTCCCTGACTGTCACTTTTTAGCATCTTAATATTCTTTATAAATAGATAAAACACTCCTTATAAAAAAATAAGGTCTGAGACCTTATTTTTTTATAAACTTCTCGGTTAATTTACCGGAATCAGCCTGAATCACAACGGAATAAACTCCCTTCTGCCACCCATCAACTGCTATTGTAGCCGTAGAAGCATTGTATCCCGATTTTGTATATATCTGACGACCTGCTAAATCGTATATCTTTATACTTCTTATTATTGAACTTGTATTGACATTTATCTCATTGTCGGCCATAGTAGGGAAAATAACGATATCTTTCGTGATATTATCAACAATTTCCGGTTCTAAACCCGAAGGATAATTAGGATCATACCCTTTAAGAGTCTTATTTCCTTCATTTATTGGATCGAGATATTTCTTCATCTGCCGGTTTTCGCCTTCCAAATAATCCCAGTGATAGGAAAATTTACCATAAACATCCGGTCGAAATAAATTAATACACTCTGACAGACCTCCACTTAGAGTTCCTATAATCAAACCCTCTTGACTAAATAGAGGGGAGCCTGAAGAACCTCCTTCTGTAACACTATTTCCGTCATATACTACTTGCCATGATGCATCAGTTGCTCCTGTTATATATTTCTTATTGGCATCTGTACCATAAAATGTTGTTGTACTTATAGGTCTGTTATAAGTTGTGATCTTCTTAAGGTCATAATTAGGATGATGAATAACAACACCTGAAGTTGCCGCAATATTCCTCCTATCCCATCCATTATAAAAAGGCTTCCACTCTGTAGGAACATTATCTTTCAATTTAATTAAAGCCCCATCAGAACCTCTGGTTATTACTCCATATGATGTTTCCTCAATAGGCGAATTGACTAAAAGATCAACTCCAACCAAAGTACCAGCCGTTTCGGGAATAACCTTCTCATTCTGGCAACCCGGAAACTCAAAATTAAAGTAAACAAGCATGTTTGGATAATCGATAATTCCATCTTTAACAAAACAATGATCTGCTGTTAAAACGTAAGGTGTACCATCTCGCTTTGTATTATTTATTAAACTACCGGAGCAAGCTGACCACCTCTGATTCACTTTAAAACATAAAAGAACAACTCCTCTTTTTTGATTTTTCCAATTATCACCTGCCGGACAGTTTACATTAATCATGCACGAAGCAGATTGATTGATTTCCTTACCAGGGGGAAGAGAAACAGCTCTGGGATTATAAATATATCCGACATCTTCAACGACTAGGCGAGGCTGTTCACTTGAAGTTGCTGATGCTACATACTCTAAAGTTATTTTTTCACCGGAAATTATTTCCGTTGCAAAAGAACCGCCTTCCGGGTGCGTACTTCTGGTATATGCTCCCAAAACTTGTGAATGATCTTCATTATAAATAAATAATTTTGCTCCCTCAGGAATATAAAAATCTTTATAACTTAAAATCAGTCCTTTTGCCCCTTGTGCAAAAATGGTTTGTTGCCATATCTTAACAGAGTCTGAAAAAGTACTCCAATTTCCCGTTTTACGAATATCTACATCAACAGGCAGTACTTCTGCCACTCGTGCCGGTCCACCATTTCTTTCGACAATAGCATCTTCCCATATCAATCTGTCTATATCCAAATTAACAGGAATATTAGTTACAGGTGATGTAGACCGAAGAGTATTCGGACGTGAAAAGCTCGGAGGAACTCCTCCCTGACTAATCTGACCAAAAGCTGATAAACTAAGAATAGAAGAGACTAACAAAAATAAAAGTTGTTTATTAATCATCGTTTTTAAAGTTTTTGTGTATTACTTATTGTATCCATTAGAAGAAGAACATATTTATCTACATCTTCTCTATTTACAAGCTCATCAGCTTCAAAAATAATTTTAGCGCGACTATAATGAGGTTCTCTTCGGTTTAAGTTATCCGTTACAAATAAAAGAAGTTCTTCTTCATTTTTATCCTTAATTAAAGGACGTTTTTCCTTGCACAAGTTTAATCTTTCGGATAATAATCCGGCACTGGCTTTCATATAAATAGTGATACCGGCATTATTCATCACCTCCATATTATCGTAAAAACAAGGAGCTCCTCCCCCTGTTGAAATTACAACATTTTCAAATTGGGCAACCTCCTTTAATACCTTATTTTCGATTTCTCTGAATCCCTCTTCTCCGAATTGCTCGAATAACTGAGCGATTGTTTTATTATATCTATTTTGGATAAAATGGTCTAAATCTACAAATTCCAGGTCTAATAATTTTGCCAATTCTCTGCCTGCCGTAGTTTTACCGACGCCCATATATCCTATTAAGAAAATACGTGTCATAAAATGCTTTTTGCAAAAATAAGAAAATAAATATAGGAAAAACTATTTATAAAGAATTATTAAGGTCCACAACCTGTTAACCGCTTCTTAATAAATAACAGAACAATGAGTTACGGCAAATTAATAAGAAGTACAAATCTCCAATAAAAAGAAAATAGACATCCGGACAATTTTAAACTTATACCGGCTATGATAGGATAATTTATCCTATAGAATAAAAATACTTATGGATAGCTAATTCTATAGTCTTGTTAACCTCAGAGTTAAACAGACTTTTAAAAAGACTTTAAACAGAAAATGAATCCATTTTTTAGAATGAACAAAGTCTACAACAAATCCATTTCTTGACAAGTAATACAACCTGTCAACCTCTTTATAAACCTGATCGGATAGTTCTTCCTGAGCCACTTTCCTTTTTTCGGCTAAGATAGCTTTTCCGCCAATCGTACTGCTCAGCCCATCCGTATTATAGATAGCAATATCTACATCAACATATTGAACCTTTTCACCATGTATACCTATAGCTATCAAAAAATGCTTCCAATCAGACATTATACGAAGTGTTTCATCATAATATCCATATTCATCAAACATCTCTCTTTTCACGAGAAAAGCCTGATGACATAAAAAGCCTGAGTAAATATCATACAACGAAAATAACCAGTCACGATTTTTATAGCTATCGTCTTTTCTCAATTTTCCTTTTTCATCCCATATTATATTACCGCACACAAAATTTTCCTTCACATCATGCTTGAAGATATCACTTAGCACATTATTCGAAGCAAAAACATCACCAGAATTGAGGAAATAGCAGTATTCACCCTGTGCAGCATAGATACCTTTATTCATGGCATTATATATACCCGAATCAGACTCAGTTACCCAATAATCAATTCTGTCTTTATTAGCCTCAATAACGTCATCACTACCATCGGTAGATGCACCATCAATTACAATAAACTCATAATCAGTAAAGGTTTGAGACAAAACACTATTTATAGTCTGCTCCAAACCGATCTTATTATTCCAATTTATGGTTATAATTGATACTTTCATTTGCTTTGCTGATTTTCTATTTTAAAACATTGCTCATGGCGATCAAACGAGACAACAGGAGGATATCCGAAATTATCCAACTTAAACTTATCAAGAATAAGTTTGGCATTCAATATTTTAAACTTAGATAAAAACAAGAATTGGCTTTTACGTTTATTATATTGTTTCAGAATACTTTGTTCCTCTTCCGTATATATTTTAGTTTTCAATACCGAACGAATTTCAGCATCATAGGCATCTTTTTGTTTCATGGAAAGTTGCTCGCCATCCCTCATTCTGAAACCACTTAGAATAGCAGTAGTTACATATAATTTTTCAAAATTGAAAAACCTAAACCACAGCTCAAAATCCCCTGCATATTTCAGTTCCGATTCTATTCTTGATCCGGCTTTTTCCCACAAAGACCGACGCCAAAATACCGATTCTTGTTGTATCCATTGATATTGACCTATATACAAATCATATTTAGACCACTGACGTAATGTATGTGGGCATTCCACTATACGCCCCATTGCATCATATACCGAAGGAAAACCTAATAACCAGTTAACCTCTTTATACTTAGAAAATATCTCTGAGACCGTAAAAAATGATTTGGACTGGTACATATCATCGGAGTTAATCCATGCCATAATCTCCCCTGTCGATTTCTCGAAGCCTTTGCGTATAGCATCGTACATGCCTTTATCGGGTACACTTTCCCAATAAGCTAGCCTATCTGCATACTTCTTTATAATATCAACCGAGCCATCAGTACTACCTCCATCTATGATGATATACTCAAGATTCGGATAACCTTGATTCAATACGGATAGTATGGTCTCTTCAAGGTATTTCTCCTGATTATAGTTAGGCGTAACAATTGATATTTTAGGATAATTTTCCATCTATTATTTTTTTCCAAACACTTTATACAATACTCTAAAAAAGAAGAAAATTAGTTTATTCGATTTTACGAATTTAGGGATATAAGCATCTGCCTCTAATGACCTGAGTCTTTCATAATCTGTCAACAGATTATGAGGCATCAATTCTTTTGTAACCCTTCTACGTTCTTCCAGATGGCGTTCTCCATGAGATTTATTAGTACTGATACCTTCCATCTCAAAAAGAACAATATCGAAATTCAGAAAGGCAGTTCTCTCACCACCTAATATAGCCTGAAAGAAAAACTTCCAATCCGACACTATTTTAAGCGTTTCATCATACTTTCCATATTTATCAAACATATCGCGTCTGATAAAAGTAGCTTGATGTAACAATGTATTTACAAACATATCGTACAGAGTCACCTCTCTGTTTCCCAGATTCGCCCACCTAACCTGACGAGTTCCATAATCACATATCTGAATCCCTCTTAATAAAGGTTCTGCATATTCTTTAGTAAATGTTCTTTCTAAAACATCCGAAGCAGCATAACTATCTCCCGAATTCAAAAAGTGTAAATATTCACCTTTAGCAACATCTATTCCCTTGTTCATGGCATGATATACACCTTTATCGGGTTCGCTTACCCAATAAGCAATCCTATCGGAAAACGATTCTATAATTTGCTTACTATTGTCAGAAGAGCCTCCGTCAATAATAATATATTCGTAATCGGTATAAGTTTGACCTACTACACTTTCGATAGTGCGAAGCAGTCCCTTTGCATTATTATACGATATGGTTATTATAGAAACTTTAGCCATTACATCTTGCTTAATACATTTTTATAAATTTCGACAGTTTGCAAAGCACTCTTTTCCCATGAGAAATGTTGCAAACGCTGTTTCCCTTTACAAACCATTTCTTGCCTGTATTCTTTATCATTCAACAAACTTAATACAGCAGCTCTTAGTTGTTGCGGCGATTTAACGTCAAAATATACGCCAGCGTCTCCTGCTACTTCGGGAAAACAACTTCCATTACTCAGCACAACAGGACATTCAGCCTGAAATGCTTCTAAGATTGGAATACCAAATCCCTCGTAATAAGATGGATATATAAACATCTGTGCTGATTTATATAATCCTAACAGTTCAGTATCATCAACAAATATAATTTTCAGCTGATCCTTTATTCCTAAAGCCTCAAAATAGCTATTCTCTTCCGATGTGAAGTGATCTCCTGTACAAACTACATATAGATATTTATTTGCCAATAAAAGCGGCTGAATAGAGGATATAAAGAAATTGAAATTCTTATATCCTAAGCGTCTGTCACCCACATAAAGCAGGTACTTTTCAGGTAGATTTTGAGGTTTATTTCCCCCATCTACCAAAGATGATGCATGATAAGTTACCGATATTTTATCAGCAGAAGTGCCAAATACATTGATGATATCTCGTTTGGTATTCTCCGATACTGCTATAATATGAGCAGCATTATCAACCAGCCTTTTCTTTCGCTTAATAAATCCCGGACTATTTATAAATTCAGGATATAACTCAATAATCATATCGTGAACTGTCAACACATAAGGTTTACCTTTCAGATGATCCAAGTAATAATCACCAAAGAAAGTTGGATGGAAAATATCGAAATCTCCTTTTTGAAGCTTCTCTATTGTTTTTGCCTGATTAATCTTGTAATAATCAGGATATCTTTCAGGGAACTTCCTCTCTAAAAACGAATAAAGCTTCTTTTTCCCTTTAAAATCTATATTCGGAAGAAAAGAATAATAAGATATAAGTTGATCTTTCCATTCGAAAGGAATATTTAAACCTTTCAAATACTCATTGAAAGCATATTCCACCGATACATCAGCTTCCACATCTGCAGGTAAATGGCTGATTATCTCTGCAAAATAGCGAGAGACACCACCTATCCGTTGATGTTCAAATATCTGATGATCATATAGTACTTTCATTGCAGCTAATTAATTTTTAGTTTCAGGATGAACTATCTGACGTATATATTGAACATCCTGAGGAATTTTGCTTGATAAGTTAATAGCAGCAGGAGCATTGCTCTTACTTCT
Organism: Dysgonomonas sp. HDW5A; assembly: GCF_011299555.1. NCBI lineage: Bacteria > Pseudomonadati > Bacteroidota > Bacteroidia > Bacteroidales > Dysgonomonadaceae > Dysgonomonas > Dysgonomonas sp. HDW5A. Next base: position 4,025,724 of record NZ_CP049857.1, read on the forward strand.
GCCAAGAATACCTATCAGACGATCTGCAACCTTATCCCAAAAAGTTCTTGTATAATCCAAAGGATTCTTTTTCAAAGTCTTTTTAGTCAGGATATGAAGGTCTTTTCCATTTGAATAAAAATTGCAGGAGAACTTATTTGCAATCACTTCAAATGCCCGCTTAGTATAGAAACTAATATGCTGCCCTCCTTCAGGGGCAAAATACCACCAATCACCGGGATTCGTTAATTCTTTATCAGGTACTATTTCGGTTGAGAAGATAATAGAATCCGAATAACTAAACAGTTTTTCTATTTCTTCAAGAGGGTTAGCCAGATGCTCAAATATTTCGAAAGCTGTAACGGCTTCAAATTTTTGTCCTTGCTCCAATTCTTCCAGTGTAAAATGTTTAGCAAACAAGTTTTCGCAATATTTATCATCCCAATAGAAATCAAATCCTTTATCACGCATCAGACGGACATACATTCCGTATCCTCCTGCATAATCAAGAAATTTTTTATTGTAATCGAACGATGTTTTCAATACATTTTCAACGGCAGAAGAATATACCAAGTTACGGTATATCAAGCCAATATCCATAGATGTGATTGCGTCACTATATGCTTCGTCCAGCCAATGTGGAGCATCCGACTGAATAAACCCGCAACAAGTACACTTATGATAGCTTACATCATATTTATGCAATACACGGGTCGAAAACAATATATTGGTTTCACCTCCACAAATAAGACATTTATTGTTATTCATTTGCTAATATATTAGGGTCTGAGACCTTTGATTCTAAGACTTGGTTATATAATTCGACATACCTGTTGGCAATATCTTCTATCTTGAAATTATCCAGAACTTTCTTTCGGGCATTATGACTCAAAGTTTTATCTTCGTTATGACTGAGCGTATACACTATACCAACCGTAAGGTCGAATATATCATAAGGTTTTGCCAAATATCCATTTTGTTGGTGATCAATCATATCGGGATTTCCTCCGATATCGAAAGCCACAACCGGAGTTCCGCACGATAAACTTTCGAGAATGGTATTAGGCAGATTCTCATGCGTCGACGGAACGATTGTCACATCAGCCGCATTATAAGCCAGATTCAAATCCGCTTCTTCGCTTACATATCCTAAAAATCTGGCAGGAAAATCAAACGTATAATCATCTTTTTTCTCTGCTCCGAATATTAATAATTCAATCTCATCTTCGGCATACATTCCCGCTAACTGTTTCAAGCTATCACGCAGTAAATCTCCCCCCTTACGTGGATCAGCCATAGCCGATATTCCTCCAAATAATATCGTTTTTTTCTTTGGATCTAAAGATAATGATTTCTTAGCCTCCTCTTTATCCATAGGTGCAAAAACCGACGTATCTATACCGTTGGGGATAACTGTTACCGGATATTTATTCAACAACACGCTTTCTTTTGCAGCTTTTGCCAACCACTTACTGGGGCTTACGATATGAAAATTAAGAGACGAATATCGTTTCTTTTTCATATCAAAAACCTGATAACTTAAATCCTTTTCTTTGGTCGAACCTAATTGAGGACAAGCATTACAATGGCTTTTGTATTTATCGCAATCTTCGAAATAAGAACACAATCCGGTAAAGGAAAAACAGTCGTGTATTGTCCAGATGATAGGCTTATCAACATTCCGAAATTCAGTAAAATCGACATAGCTCTCTCCTACCCAATGCATATGGACTAGATCGAAATCAATTTTATCCAATGAATTCTTCAATAGAGATATGGCGATATCCGATAATATTTTGTTCTGCATATTAGGGTAACCACCCCAAATAATACGTCTTCTTTTTTCTTGTAGTTTAAGCTTATACTTATTCAGAAAAGCAGTAATTCTGTTTTGCGGATCGTGATAATTCTCAGCTAAATGAACAGTGGAAGACGCAGTTCTTTTGCTATTAACCAAAAGAATATCTTCAATACCCATTCGGTTAATTTCCTCATGTAAGCGAAATGCAACACGTGCAGCTCCCCCAAACGAGTCCTTAGTGCTTAGCGTTACGACCTTCATTATCTATTCTTTAGAATCTTTTTCACTCGCTCTTTCCACGATTTAGGCATCAAGCTCTGGATTTTCTCCTTAGTAATCAGGTAAGTTGCCAAAATCTGTAAATCCCACGATAATTTATTTTCTATCTGCACCCAGCTTTCGGGGATCAAGTCTTTTGTATCGTAATTATCATATGACTTTCCAAACCATGGATTAGGACATACAACCACATTATCGGGATTAGGATTTAACCAGGCTCCCCACCAACTGAAAGTACTGTTGCTTATAATGTTATTGGTACAAAGTGTCTGAATATAAAGATCGATAATAGGCTCTTCATCATCTACAAAAAAGAAATTATCGCCTTTAAAATGCTTTTTGCACCATTCTATGTCATCACTGATTATCAGATATTTTTTATCTCTGCCCAGATAATCTATCGCCTTATTGAAATAAGACATCGAACAAACAGCATAACGATGGGGCAGTTTAGTGTAATCGCCACGTCTCACATTTATCGATGTAACCCCTTGATCCAGTATCGTTCCGAATTTAGAATATATATATTCTTTAATATCGGCCGGAATAGAGAAAAGCTCTTTAACCAGAGGTTTATCAAAATACTTTTCGGACTGAAATGCTCCATATAGCAACATATCTCTGCCTTCGAAAGGTATTTCCCTGTAAACATAATCTATATCGTAATAATAGAAACAATCAGTAGAAGGACGTCCTACCTGAATAGGTATATTTCGAAGAATATTACTTCTGAACTGTTCTATATAATCTTTTACATAACAATTATCGGGTGGAGCCAGTTTGTAACCATCATGGCATACAACCTTGTAGTCAACACCATGCTTTTTAGCAAAAGATGCTGCTGTTGCAATCTGAAAAAGATGATTACCAATTCTACCGTTTAATTCTATATATATCATTTTCTGAATATCTTACTTATATAACGTAATGGTGCCAATATATATCCTCCGATTCGGTATTGTAAAGAACTTTCGATAGATTTTAATCCTTTAAGCTCTCTAAATTGAGTAATAGGATTTATGTATTGCAAATAAAGTTCCTGATGATTTTTGAAAATCTGTATTCTTAAATATTCTTCTTTCTGTTCATCTATCAGGGTACGCATCGAAACCTCTTTGGTTCTGTAATAAAAATGAATCTTATCGAGTTTAACCACGCGATCTTCTCTGTTTAATAAGCTTATCCAAAAATCATAATCTTCCCATCCGTATATCATGTTGGTATTATATCCCGTTGTCTTATCATAGTCTGCACGTTTATAAACAGCAGAACAATAAATACAATTGCGGACAAATAGCAAATTATCGTACGTATAAGGTAATAACTCCCATTCTTTATTGTCTGCACCAAATAATTGAGCCCTGCAAAATACCAACTTTACATCAGGGTTATTCTCTAAAACATCTATTGCTTCCGAGATATACGTTTTTGAGATTTTATCGTCAGAATCCAAAGGCAGGATATATTTACCGGCAGAATGCTTAATACCATAATTTCGAGCATCGGACAATCCTCCATTTTCCTTCTTCAGGTATTTAAAACGTGCATCCCGTTCACTCCATTCCAAAGCAACCTCTTCCGTATTGTCCGGTGAACCGTCATTGACAATAATACACTCCCAATGTAGATAATCCTGCTCCAAAACAGATTGCAATGTCTCGGGCAAGTATTGTGCCTGATTATAACAGGGTACAATTATGGATATAACAGGAGATATTTCAGACATACAAATTAGCTTACTAATTTCTTTATATTTATTTTAAAGAGAACGGTTATAAATTTTAAAGATACATTATTTCTTATTACCCTTAAGAACTCCTTCAAGGAGATCAACCGATCCTTAGGCACATTGCGGTATATCAGGATATTAATATACCTGCCAAAGTATTTCTTATAGAACAGATTATATCGATTATTAGTTTTACTTAATTTATCAAGAATAGCTATTTTCGAAGGTAAATCAACATCAAAACATTTATTTACTGAGATCAACTCATCTGTACTCATATATTCTCCAAAATAATGAGACAGGTATTCCAACTTTATTCTTTGCTTTGTTTCTTCCTGCTCCTGATATTTCTGGCTACTGACCTGATTGGAATGTTGACGATACTGCAACAATACTTCATCCAGATTTGCCATCTTCAAGTTTTTTGTCGCAGCTTCTACCCAAAACTGATAATCTTCTATATATTTATAATCTGCATTATACCTTATATTATTCAAATCGATACTATCCTTTCGCATCATTACCGTAGGATGGGCAAAAGCACCATCGTCCAATAATTTGATACGTATTTCTTCATTATAATTAGGATGATGTATCTCATGTGGAGTCCCCATAAAAATAAAAGCCGTACCTAGAATTGATATATCTGGATTATTCTCAAAAAAACGTACTTGTTTCTCAAGCCGTCTATCCAAGGCTATATCATCGGCATCCATACGGGCGATGTACTTTCCTTGTGCAACCTCCAGTCCATAATTTAAAGAATAAATCAACCCCTTATTTCCATCATTATGTATCAGCTTTATACGGGGATCGTCATATCCATTGATAATATCAACTGTATTATCAGTTGAGCCATCATTTATAATCAGAAATTCGAAATCAGTGAAAGTTTGCCCCAGAATACTATCCATAGCCTCTCTGATATGCTCTGCAGCATTGAAAGCAGGCATAAGAACTGACACAGTATAGGGGGATGGATTACTCATTATTTAAAAAGTCTAAGGAAAAGACGTTTAAGTTCATAATATGCAATTATCGGCTCACGTTTGAGGAATAAGAGGAATATTTTCAGATTCGTTTTTTTTGATAATTGATAAAATGATCTGTAGTGTTGCCACTCGTTGAACCATTTTTCACGAAATTGTTTACCCAACTTGATTCCTTGCTTCTTTGCAATCATTTTAGAGATAGGAAAACCTTCTAAAAACGTAAGCCCGTTTACTTCTGCTTTATTTGAGACATTCGAACTATGGTTCCGAAAGTAATTCAAATATTCTTTTACCTCAGATACCGTTCCCTTTCCATTCATGGCAAGAGTTGCCCAAAACAGCCAGTCACCGCAATATTTCAAGCGGGCTAATTTGTCCCAAACCGATTTATCAATCGCATCCTTTCGGAATACAACCATACTTGCGTTATATACCACATTACCATATAACAGAAGATGGGAAAGAAAATAATCGAGAGTGCAAGAATCTGATTCTAAAACCGTCTCTTTCTTTCGTTTTATATGATCATGCTCATCAATAATATACGATTGTGAAAAACAGAGTACCGAATTATTCTTTTCGATTAAAGACATTGTCTTTTCTAGAAAAGTCACATCTGCATAATCATCACTTTCGGCAATCCATATATAGTCGCCTTTGGCTAACTCTATACCTTTTTTCCATTGTTTGAAAGTGGTTCCGCTATTTACCTCATTATATAAAATATGAGAGACTTTAGGATTGTTTCTATAAGATTCTATGACCTCTTTACTATTATCTTTAGATTTATCATCTAAAATAATAAGCTCAAAATCCTGATAAGTTTGATTCAACACCGAATCAATCCTATGCTTAAGATATTTCTCATGATTATAACTCGGAATAATTACTGAAACCATAGACCATTATCATGCACGATATGCAAATATATTTAATTGTAGATCAAATGTACCGGAAGTAAATTTATTCTTATTCTTATAATTAAGAAAAGGATGACACATTGCTGGATATGCTTCTTTAATATAATACCTAAAGCCAGCATCTGTTAAAACTCGCAACAATAAGTCTAGCCTTTGAGTTTCTCCTACCGAACTATGGTATTCAACAAATAATATTCCAACCTTATCCAATGAATCTTTAATATCTAATAATAAGTCTACCTCAGCACCCTCAATGTCTATTTTCAAAAAATCAACAAATTTTTCCAAATAAGGTAATAAGCGTAAAGTCTTTACACTAATAGATTTCGAGGAATCACTATCACCTTCTAGCTTACCTCCAAGTGAATCATTTGGTAGAAAGCTCATGTATCCATCAGTAGTCCAAACTGCAGCATTAATAACGTCAACATCTTTAAAATTAAATTGCTCTACATTATATCTACATATCTCTGCAATATTAGGGTCGGCCTCAAATGCTATAATTTGGGAGTTTGGATATAGCTGTTTAAAATATATTAGACTCAATCCGATATTTGCTCCGCAATCAATTATCAAAGGGGCTTTATTAGAGGTCTCAAATCTATAAACTTCATCAATAAATATCTCCATAACACATTCCATATAGCAGATATTATTTATTCTGCGTATATTCTTACCAAATAATACAGTAGTGTTATTATCATCCTTATCCCAAATATTATTTACATACTTAGAATATTCTGGAAATGTAATTCCTAGCTTTTTTATATATGTTCTATATGCGTACTTTTCTTTTAGATAAAAATAAAACCTTTTTATATATTTCATAATGTATGATAGAAATTATTTGAAACAGATTACCAATTATTCGAACTATTTGTGGTGGTTTTATAATATATCTCCTCTTCGGTCATAGATAATGTATTAGTATACCAACCTTTATGCTGAGATGTAAAATTACCTGCTATTCGAATTCCTTCAAAAAAATTAGTCTTTTCATATTTATATAATGGGGGATAAATAGCAAATGTTGTATCAATATGAGTACGATACAAATCCTTTCCTATTTGTCTTTCCCAAAACTGCTTTTCCCAATCCAAAACCTTTTGCTTCAACGCATAATGATCGGGAATATCATCTATTCTCAGAGCAAAACCAACTTTACTTACCTCCTTGTGTTTATCCAAAATTTGTATAAACTGATTAATATAATCTTTTGGTAATTCTTTATTGGGTAATATATCGGAATCTGTCACTATATAATATCCGGATGAATATTTCTTATATAAGTCCTGATTTTTCCAAAAAACCAAATGACCATAATTCTCAGTCATCAACTCAACTGTCACCTCACCCTTAATTTGCTCATAATACTCTAACAAAGGAGGATATGTTGAACAATTATCTACTATAACAATATTCTTATGCTTCCTCTCCTGCAAGAAACTGACCAGCTCTTTTAAATCAGCTAATCTATTATAATTAATTATAACAACAGGTATCGAAAGTAGGTCTCTCTTCTGTTTTCTGACAGTTTTATTAAAACACCAGATCAAAGGATGTATACGCTTTTCATGTATATAATTAGACCAAAACTGTAAAGAAAAAGCATTGAATATATTTTTCTTTACACTACGCAACAATCTAAATATTCTATTATTGTAGAAATTCTTATACGAACCATATGTATAATACATTTCATATAGCTCATAAGAAAAGGACTCATTTATGACCCTTTGCCTCTCTTCTTGCACTAATTTAATATTCTGGCTACTCAAACCATCCATATCGAATGATGCAACCACAATAGGCAAATGAGTTCTTGAAGTATTCGCGAATACAATCACTTTAAGGAAAAAAGCCCAATCGGATACAATTTTAAGATCTTCTCGATACAATCCGTATCTATCAAATAGTTCCCGTTTAATAAAGGTAGTTGGATGTGTTAATGTGGCCTGCATCATCTGATCAATGCCTACATAATTCGGCATTTTAGCAATATCCGTTTCCCCATTCGGGAAAATTCTATGCAAATCACCATAAATAAGATCATTTTCCAAAGAGTGTTGAAAAATATCGGTCAGAACTTCGTTATTATATAATGTATCTCCACTATTAATAAACAGAAGATATTCTCCTTTTGCCTGTCGAATCCCTTTATTCATGGCATTGTATATACCAGAATCAGGTTCACTAACCCAATAGTTTATTTTTTCAGAATATTTTTTTATAACATCTGTACTTGCGTCGGTAGATGCTCCATCAATCACAATGTATTCAAAATCCGAAAAATTCTGATTAACAACACTATCCAGAGTTTTCTCTAATCCGGTAGCATTATTATAATTAATTGTTATTATGGAAACTTTACTCATTACGATCTTCTATATCCTTTATATATTTTTGCACAAAATTATCAACATCGAAAAAAGACTTCTCAATAATATCCAATCTATCTTCGTTCCAATTCCACCAGGCGATATTCAATAATTTGTGAATAACATCTTCTTCGAACCGATATTTTATGATTCTAATCGGACTGCCAACAGCTACAGCATAGGGTGGTATATCTTTCGAAACCACACTCCCTGCACCAATTACCGCTCCATCTCCAATGGTTACCCCATCCAATACTGTAACATTCATGCCTATAAAAACATCATTACCAATATGTATAGGTAAAGTCTCTTTTATTTTATCGGTATTTGATAGCGTTGTTCCATTCTGCTTTTGGGTAGAATAAAACATGGGCGATGTCGAAATACCATTAGTTGGATGAATACCCCATCCGCAAACAAAATTAGCACCAATCGAACAGAACTTTCCGATTGAAGTTAATCGTATTGTTGCATTCTGGGCAATGTATGTAAAATCTCCGACTTGCGAATCTAATAAAGTATATTTGGGGTAAATACGGGCTTTGCTACTAATTGTTGAATTGCCACAAATATTGCGGTTATACAGCAAATTGTATTCTTCCGGATTATTCATAAAGATAAAAAGGTTATCTATTTTATCTCCATATAACCGTTTTAGAAAGTTTCGGATTCCCTTTTTTATAAGATTCACAAGCATCTTAGTTACCCTTTTATTTTACCGACAAATAAAATTCTGTTTTCTTCGAGTGTTTCAATCTGAAGAATATCAAAATGCTTTGAAAATTCATCTTTAAACCAGTCTAAGGTATAAAAATCAGGAACAGCCACCTCTTCTCTATGCTCTATAGACCATAATCCTTTCGGCATAAATTCTATTAGCACATATTTATTAGAATAAGCTTTTACTCTTTCGAATATAGTGGATAAAACAAATTTTGAAGTTAAAACCAAATGATGTGTAACAGCAAGCGCCATTACTAAATCTGATTTTATTCTCTTTGATACATCCTCAATACTCGGAGGAAACATAAAGTTTAATAAAAGTATATTTATATCTAGATTCGACTCTTTTCGATTACGACATGCAACTTCAATAGCATTCTCATCATAATCTGTTAAAGTTACACTAGGAATATTAAATCGGTCTTTAATCAGAAAGCTCATTAGTCCCTCATTTCCTGCCAAATCAAGAGTCGACTGAAGCGGGTCTTCCGAATTTATCTTTTGAATTATGCCCAATATATTTTTGAATCTGTCAGATAGTTCAACTTCTCCTTCTTTTCCATAAAATTTAGAGTGGTATCCCTTCCACAACGATACTGACTCGGGAAACTCCATTGATTCGATCTTTCTTGTTATCGTTGAACGATCATCAAAAATGATAGGTGCAGATGAAACCCGTGCTGAACGTCCTTTCAACAATGATGCTATTTTATTCAGGCGATTACTTAAACGCTTTGCTGATTTTGCATTTTGAGTGGTATGAACGACTTTGCCTCTAAATAATACTTCGTAACGAAAAGGTTTTGCCTCTAACAAGTCAAACAAGCCGGAATCACAAAATTTTTGATCCGGAATAGTCTGCATTCTGTAAAACTTGCTTTCGAGAATCTTCCGTGTAATATAAAATTTACCTTCTGCCCAAAAACAAAGTGGAATATAAAAACTATTGATAAACTCCTCATGAGCAACCCAGTCTTTTCCCTCTTTTTTCTGAAAAGAACCTATATCTACATACATAGGTTTACTTCCTTTAAACAAAACATTTAAAGTATGTGCATCTTTTAATTCATAACCATACTTTTCACATATATTTTGAACCTTCAGAATCATTAAGGCAGCATCTTTAAACATAGAGAATCCCCATTCTTCTTGGTGGATATTCAATAATTTTTCATGCTCCAATATCAATTCGACATCAGGTAAAGAAAGATCTGATATTATGGTTTTAGGTATCAAGCAACTATCCATTAGTTCCTTAAAGAATGGTTGATTTAAAAGATCAAGACACTCTTTTACCGATTCTTTAGATATGGCTCTATACACTTTTCCATTATAAAAAAATACTCGGCCAAACCCGTCAAACATAGAGTTAGGAGAATAGTAAATATTATTATTCATAGCTGACATTCCAATTTTGTTTTACATAACATAAGCCTTTTCCTGCGGGAGTTTTACCGGCAAAAAAGAAACCTCCGTTTTCAACTTCCAATGATGCGGCTTTCTGTATATAATCGGCCATATTACCATCAACAAAAGCTGCAATATTGATAAAATACTGACCTTCCCTAATAGTAAAGTCTACAGGAAGATTAATTCTAATCTTTCCTTTCGATTTTATCCGGGTAGGAAAATCATGTATAACCGACGAGTCTAAAAATAACACACATACCCCAAAAGCATCATTAATGCTTATATAAAACATAGCCGAAATGTCTTGCTCTTCCGACTCATATTCCAATTCGACACAAATAGGGTCACCGGTCGATATATTATAAGGCGATGTACCTCCCACAAACTTAAATTCGGTAACTCTCAAACGTCCGCTTCCACTTCTGTCCTTTCTTTCCCGAATAGGTAAAACAGTCGATTCATCAGCTTTAGAATAATAGGCAATAGCATCGTCTATAGATGATGAAACATATTCTACCATTCCATTACCTAAAACAACCCCCCTATTACAAAGACTTCTCATAGATCCCATATTGTGGCTTACAAAAAGAACTGTACGTCCTTCTCCCTGAGAAACATCTTTCATTTTTCCTATTGCCTTTTTCTGGAACTCTGCATCGCCTACGGCCAGCACTTCATCCACGACTAAAATTTCAGGCTCCAAATGTGCTGCAATAGCAAATCCCAACCGCACAGTCATTCCCGAAGAATATCTTTTAACGGGTGTATCAACATATTTTTCGATACCCGAAAAGTCTACTATTTCATCAAATTTATTCGTTATCTCTCTTTTGGTCATCCCAAGAATAGCCCCGTTCATATAAATATTTTCGCGTCCGGTAAGCTCTCCATGAAACCCTGTTCCAACTTCAAGTAACGAAGCAATACGCCCTTTAGCTCTAATACTTCCGGTTGTAGGAGATGTTACTCGCGAAAGGATTTTAAGTAAAGTCGATTTTCCGGCTCCATTCTTTCCTATAATACCTACAACCTCACCTTGTTGAACATTAAAAGTTATATCTTTTAATGCCCAAACATAGTCACTTGTCGATTTTACACTTCTGTCATTAACCTGTCCAACCTGTAAATAAGGGTCTTCTTTGCCACGCACCAAGTGCCACCAACGGTTTATATCATGAGTTAAAGTACCTGTTCCAATCGTTCCTAAACGGTACTGTTTCGATACATTTTCAAATTCAATTACTGTATTTGACATATAAAATGTTCTGTTTTATTAAGTAATGCAAAATATCTATGCTATATTTAAAAGCTATAGCCGGCTATTAACATTGCAATTACCAAAGCAATAAAAAGGCCTCTGACCTTAAATTATACAATATCTATAAATCGGCGTTCCACTTTATTAAAAGTAACAATACCAATTAAAACAATTATAACGGTAAATGTTCCACTATAAAGTAAACCTCCCCACGATAATTCTCCTGTTCCCAGCATACCATATCTAAAAGCCTCCACAATCGAAGACAGTGGATTCAATTGAATAATCCATTTAAAAGCACCATATTTTGCAGGAATTGCAGATAAAGGATAGATAACCGGAGTAATATACATCATCAAACCAATAGCAAAAGAAAATAAGATATTTAAGTCTCGATACTTAATGGTTACTGATGATATAATAATACCAATACCGAAACCTATACCTGCCATCATTATTATCAGAAGAGGAAATAACAACACAGCACTATTTATACCTATCGGAGAACCGTTAAACAGAAAATATATATAGATTGAAAAGAATAATAGTAACTGAATAAACATTTTTAGGACAGCCGAAACCAAGCCGGCAATAGGAACTACAAGTCTAGGGAAATAAACTTTACTAAAAACATTGGCATTCCCCATAAATGTGCCGGAACTACGCCCCAAACAATCTGTAAAATAATTCCAACACAAAACACCCGACATATAAAATAACATGGGTGGTAATCCATCTGTAGATATCTGGGCAATTCCACCAAAGACCAATGTATAAATAAGCGTCGAAAAAATAGGCTGAATAAAAAACCAAAGAGGACCTAAAATGGTCTGTTTATAAGCAGAAATAAAATCTCTTTTAACATACAGATACAATAAATCTTTGTACCTCCAAACCTCCTTCAAGTTTAGATGAATACCCTTTTCCTTGGGTTTTATGACGATATCCCATTCATCGTCTCTAGCTATATCCATACAGTAATAAAGTAATTAAATAAATTAATATCAGACGACAAAGATAACACTTTTATGGAAAATGTATTCATCATCCAGATACATAAAACGCTCATGTTAAATTATGAGCGTCCTATTATGTTAATTAACAATATATAGAGGTATTATGTTTCGTATAAATATCTTTTTATACTCTTTTTAGGCGTTTTTTCAAACTCTGTAGGATAAATATGTATGGTAGAAATAGTCTCATAATTTGCGACAGACTTATTTAAAACCTGCTTATTTTCTTCCATTATAGCATCTAAATCGGTTGACGACAATCCGGTTACATTCATCGTCTCATAATCAGGATAAACCAAAGCGACCAATTTATTATTCCGCGTTACAACCAGAGATTCTGTAACATAAGGTAAATTATTCAGCTTTGCCTCTATTTCTTCGGGAAATATATTTTGCCCGCTGGCTCCCAATATCATAGTTTTACTTCGACCCCTCAGGTAAATCCTGTTATCTTTATCTATTGTACCTAAATCGCCTGTTTTAAGCCAGCCATCCTCAGTAAAAGCAGCTTTTGTAGCCTCCTCATTTTTATAATAGCCCTTCATCACATTCTCTCCTCGAACCTGAATTTCGCCCAAGGTATTATAAGGATCAGGGGAATCCACCCGAACTTCCATTATCGACAATATCTTGCCACAGGAAGTCGGCACAAAATCATAGTGGTGATCGTATGAAATCAAAGGCCCGCACTCGGTCATTCCATACCCAACTGTAAAAGGGAATTTAATTTTATGTAAAAAACTTTCCACTTCTTTATTAAATGCAGCACCTCCAATGATAACTTCGGTAAAAGAACCACCTAAAGCATCCACTAAGCCTTTTCTGATTTTTGCATAAATCTGATCCTTTACCAGAGGAATCTTTAATGCCATTTTAATACTTGATTTTTCAAGTTTCGGCAAAATAGCTTTCTTGTATAGTTTTTCTATAACCAAAGGAACAGTAACTATCAGATTGGGTTTTATTTCAGAAAATGCAGCAGCTAATATCTTAGGAGAAGGAGCCTTACCCAATAAAGTTACATGAACCCCCTCCGACAATGCGTAAAGAAAATCGAATGCACATCCATACGCATGAGCTAATGGTAAAAAGGAAACAACCCTATCTCCTCTAAATAACAAATCCAACTTTTTAGCATAGGTTACATTTCCTGCTAAATTATTAGCCAACAACATAACACCTTTACTAAACCCGGTAGTTCCGGATGTATAATTGATCAGAACCATTTCCGAATTATCGACACTTGCATACACTATATCGTCTTTAGTGAAACCATTTGGGTATTTGCAGGTCATCTCATTATCCAAATTCTGGATAATAGACTTTATATGCTTCTTACTATTATCATATATACACGAGAAATCGGATAAAGTAAAAATACCTGTTAAATGTGACATTTGCCCTTCTTCCAATCCTTCCCAGACCGAATCATTTACAAAAAGTAGTTCCGATTCCGAATGATTTACAATATGGTGTACATTATCAGGGTGAAAATCCTGAAGAATAGGAACTATAACAGCACCATAAGTTATAGTAGCCATATAAGCGATACACCATTGACGAGTATTTTTGCCAATAAGTGCAATTTTAGTTCCTTTTTTTATTTCTAATTTATCAAATAAAATATGCAAACGAGCAATTTCTCTTGCCAAATCTTTATATAATAATGTATTGGAGTCTCCATAGTCGGACAATGCTGGTAAATCCCAGTTATATTTGAAACTGTCCTCATATAATTTAATGAAATTCTCTTTAATCATAAAAACTGCTCATTTTTTTATTATTTGTGCAAAAATAGATACAACAATGGTATTTCCAAACTTTTTTAACTTCAATATTGATCCATTTTGTGTATTTTTGTAAGCTATTTATAATTATATATTTATACTACATTGAGTATCAATACATACTCAATCATATTTGCTTAATAAATAAATGACAGATAATACTATATTCGAAAATAAACTTGCCGCCTATCTCACTTTAGGATGTAAGTTGAATTTTGCTGAAACTTCGGCTATTGGAAAACAATTGTCGGAAGTGGGGGTACGTAAAGCCCGCGAGGGAGAAGTTGCCCATATATGCGTAATAAACACTTGTTCTGTTACTGAATTTGCAGATAAAAAATGCAGACAAGCCGTTCGAAAACTTATCAAAGAAAATCCTGGGGCATATGTTATTGTAACAGGATGCTATGCCCAACTTAAACCCGATGATATAGCCTCGATAGAAGGTGTTGACATTGTGCTGGGAGCTGAACAAAAGTTGGATGTGATAGCATATCTTGACGAACTTAAGAAAAAAGAAAAAGGCACGGTCTTTACCAGCAAAACCAATCATATAAAAACCTTCGTACCCTCTTGCTCAAAAGACGATAGAACCCGTTACTTTCTCAAAGTACAAGACGGTTGCGACTATTTCTGCTCTTTCTGTACAATACCATTTGCCAGAGGAAGAAGCCGTAATGGCAGCGTAGCGGACTTAGTAAAACAAGCCGAGGAAGTTGCTGCAAACGGAGGCAAAGAGATTGTTTTGACAGGTGTAAACATAGGAGATTTTGGGAAAACAACCGGAGAAACATTCTTTGATCTGGTAAAAGCCCTTGATAATGTAGAAGGAATTGCCAGATATCGTATATCATCTATCGAACCTAACCTTCTAACTGATGAGATTATAGAATTTGTGGCACAATCGAAACGATTTGCTCCCCACTTCCATATCCCATTACAATCGGGTTCTGATACCGTATTGAAATTAATGAAACGGAAATACGACACGGCTTTATTCAGGCATAAGGTTGAAAAAATAAAAAGTATCTTACCACATGCTTTCATAGGAGTAGATGTAATTGTAGGCACACGTGGCGAAACCGATGAATATTTCGAAGAATGCCGACAATTTATTGAGAGCCTTGGCATATCGCAACTACATGTATTTACCTATTCGGAACGCCCCAACACACAAGCTCTGAAAATAGAGCATATTGTTGATGTTAAAACCAAACATGCCAGAAGTAAAGCTTTATTAGATATATCGGATCGAAAACTTAGAGATTTCTACCTGTCTCAAAAAGGACTACTCAGAAAAGCACTCTTTGAGCATTCTATACACGATAATAAAATGTACGGCTTCACAGAAAACTATGTAAAAATAGAGCGCGAATACGATGAAAGACTCGTAAATGTGGTAGGTGAAGTGCATCTAGGTGGATTAAATATAGAAGGAACAGCCGTAGTACTTCAATAAAATGAATAAAATAGTATACAACATAATATACGCCGTATTATATACACATGCTCTACTACCACTTAGAGTATTGTATATACTATCCGATTTATTGTATATTCCTGTATATTATATTGTCAGATACAGACGAAAGGTTGTAAAAGAAAACCTTTCAAATTCGTTTCCAGAAAAAAGTGAGAAAGAGTTGTTAAAGTTAGAACGAAACTTTTACCATCATTTCTGTGATTATTTTGTTGAGACTATCAAGCTACTCCATATAACAGATAAAGAGATACAAGAAAGAATTACGTTCAAAAACATTGAGTTAGTAGCAGAACTGATGAAGGATGGAAATTCTGCCATTATGTATCTTGGTCATTATGGAAACTGGGAGTGGGTACCATCCATCACTTTAGAGTTTAAAGAAGACACCTTATTAGGACAAATCTATCGCCCGCTTAAAAATGAAGCTTTTGATAAACTCTTTCTTAAGATACGAAGTCGCTTTGGAAGTGTAAGTATTCCTAAAAATAACACTTTGAGATCTATTATTCAGTATAAGAGATCAGGACAAAAAGTACTTATCGGATTTATGTCCGACCAAACTCCATCCTGGAATAATATCCATTACTGGACAAAATTCATGAATCAAGATACAGCTGTATTTACAGGTGTTGAGCGAATAGCCAAGCAAACAGGCTTTTCGATAACCTACCTCGATATCATAAGGGTCGAAAGAGGCAAATATAACTGCGAAGTAAAGTTAATCTCAGCAAATCCAAAAGAGGAGCCTGAATTTGCAATCACAGAAAAATATATTCGTGAGATGGAAAAAACCATCTTACGAAGTCCTGCTTATTGGCTTTGGACTCATAAACGCTGGAAATATAAGAAAAAAGATTTCGTGAACGAATGAAAAAAGCATCTGTTGTTATTCTAAACTGGAATGGGAAGCGGCTTCTCGAAGAATTTCTGCCTTCTATCATAAAATATACCAATAGTGCTATTGCTAATATTGTTGTTGCAGACAATGCATCGACCGACTCTTCTCTTGCATTCATCAGACAACACTACCCCAGCCTATCTATTATCGAGTTATCCGAAAATTATGGCTATGCAGATGGATACAATCAAGCCCTAGCTCAAATAAATACCCAATATTCAATACTTCTAAATTCGGATGTAGAAGTTACAGAAAACTGGCTTGAACCTTTACTCGATTTTTTAGAAACAAATGAAAATGTAGCTGTTGTACAACCCAAAATATTAGCTCAAAGAGATAAGGCATATTTTGAATATGCAGGAGCAGCAGGTGGATTTATAGATAAATATGGTTACCCATTCTGTCGGGGAAGAATCTTTGATTCAGTAGAAAAAGATATAAATCAATACGATCAACCCATTGATATATTTTGGGCATCGGGAGCATGTCTAGTTATTCGTACAGATATATTCAAGCTAACAGGAGGCTTAGACAGTGCTTTCTTTGCACACATGGAAGAAATTGATCTATGCTGGAGATTAAATTCACGAGGATTAAAAGTGGCATGTATACCTCAATCAGTAGTATATCACGTAGGCGGAGCTACCTTAACTGAAGAAAGTCCTAAAAAAACCTTCCTGAACTTTAGAAATAATCTTCTGATGCTTTATAAAAACCTAGAAGAGAATGAGTTTAAACATATCTACAAAATACGATTTATTTTAGACTATTTAGCAGCTCTTCAGATGATAGCCAAGGGAAAATTTAAGAATGCCAAAGCGACCCATCAGGCTCATATGGAATTCAATAAAATGAAGAAGAATTTCAGTAAGGCTAGAAAAGAGAATTTAGAAAAACAAACAACACAAAATATAGCTTCAATATTTCCTAAAAGTATATTATGGCAATTCTTCCTTAAAGGACACAAAACATTTAGTTCTTTAGTATGGAAGATAAATAATTAGCCTTTTAGGTCTGCTTTCTATGCAATAAATTCATATATCCTCTGCACTTTTTTCAGATCTACTTCTCTCAAGAGGTTTAAAGTGATATTACCAAAGCATAAAACACTAATAATCAATATATTAAATTCAACTATAGAGGGAATTATTTAATTCTTATTTTTCCAAGAAAAAGAGAAGACTATTCATTTTAATGATTTATTATATTCTTCGGGAGTTTTATCTTTTTTTTCTAACATATTTATCTCTTTCAAATTTCAGCATTCTCACAGTTCTATACAAAAGAAAATTTCACAGACAAATTTCATACCCCTCGATCAAACCACTACTATACACAAGTATAACTCTAAACATTAATTAACATTGTATATTTTTTAAAATAGAACTAATAAACTTAAAATATAGAGTTTAAATACACTATTAATATACAACAATAGTATAAATAGAGATATCGCTTATTGTATACCCTTTAAAACAATCTTATATTATTCTATTCAGAGTAAAAAGACTAATCTATCTTTTTTCTAAACAAATAATAATCAACATAAAATTCCTTATAATCTAAAACTTTGACAAAGATTCTCAAAAACAGCTATTACAATTATTTTCAGTTATCAGATTAAGCAATTATGGCTATTTGTCAGTTTCGTAAGCAAAGCATCAATAAACAGTTGCAATCTTTAGATATGTTATCAACTATTTTCTTTTATTTATTAAAGACATAAAAGAAAAAGCTCATTAAAAGGAAATATAAAACCCATAAATACAGCTAATTTATTATAATTTATCAGCTATCAAAATATAACCAGCAATATATAATAATATATTACATATTAAGATTGACAAATCAATTAAAAACTAGCCTATAACATAAATCACTTATAATCTAAACATTAAAAGAACCACCTATATATATCGATAGATTTTTTAATTAAATTCAAGAATAAAAATCTATTTTCATAAGACCTTTTCCTGTATTTGTTGAAAAGCGATTTCTTGTGAGATTTCAGACAAATTAATCCAGTTAATAGAGGTATCTCTTTTAAACCAAGTCATTTGTTTTCGCGAATAAATTCGAGAATTTTGCTTAATCTTCTCAATGGCAAAATCCAAAGTCCATTCACCATCCAAATATTTGAATAGCTCTTTATACCCAACCGTATTTAAAGAATTACTTATTCGAAAAGGATAAAATCTTTCGGCCTCAGCCAATAAGCCATCATCTATCATTTTATCAACTCGCAGATTGATTCTTTGATAAAGTTCGTCTCGATTTCTCATCAATCCAATTTTGATAATTTCGAAAGGACGTTGCTTTACTCTATTAGTACGGAAAGAAGAATAAGGCTTACCCGACATTAAACAAACTTCGAGTGCATGAATAACCCGTTTGTAGTTTTTCAGATCTACCTGATCATAAAAGATGGGATCTAAAATTTTTAATTGTGAACGAATAGGCTCTAGCCCTTCCTTCTCGTAACGGTCATAAAGCTCTTTACGAAGATTTTCATCTATCGTGGGAACTTCATCGATTCCTTTGCACAATGCATCTATATACATCATTGAACCTCCGGTGACAATCAAAATATCATTTGTTTGGTGTAGTTCGGAGATTATTTTAAGTGAATCTGTCTCAAATTCGCTGGCACTATAATATTCTTCGATACCGAGTGTGCCTACCATATAATGAGGTACGCGAGACAATTGTATCTCAGTAGGGGCAGCAGTTCCTATTGAAAGACCTTTATATAACTGACGTGAGTCTGCTGATATAATCGGACAATTCCAATATTCAGCCAGACTCACGCTTAATTCGGTTTTACCAACTCCGGTTGGTCCTAATAATACAAGAAGTTTCTTCATTAAAAATTCTCACCATCTGACGCAGGCAGAGATTCATCTAAACCGTCAAAGCCTTCAGCATCCAATTCATCCAGATCATAGCCTTCATCTCCGTAAAAATTTTCACCTGTATCTATACCTGTACTTTTTACTTCAAAATCATCGAAATCGATAAATTGAACAGGAGCATCTCCTAACGATTTTGTACAAATAGCTTCATCTAAGTCTTTTCCTGTAATAATCTCTCTCAATTCAATAAAAAAAGATCTTTCGGTCATATAGTCAAAGACATACATAAGCTTTTGCTTCTCATCTTCAAGGAAATCATTCAAGACTGAGTCTTCCATTATATAGGAGTCTTCTTCCGAACTTGTATCCATTTCGGTCAAAGTTATTTCACGCTCTTTTTCCCAGTTATCGCTACAAATAAAGAATGAAGACATTTCACCCTCTTGATAGTTTACTGATGAAAGAATAGCTTTGTGTAAGTCCAGAAAAGTTGCGTCAGCATCTATCTGAATTTCCCTTTTGAAATCCTCCACTTCATCTGACAACATTAAAAACCTAAATACCATGAGTTTAGTTAATTATTTTCTTTATTAATTAAATATTTCAAACTTGTTATTTTCCTGAATATTTATTATATAACTATCAATCTATATTGAAGTTACTAAGAAACAGATAGATTTATTACCTTTATTTATTTTTCAAAGTTATATAAAAGAATTATATCTAATTACTCTAATGTTATCTTTTTCGTGTTTTTATTGTAAATGGGCAAAACATGAGTCGTATCAAATTGCAGACAAAAGTCAGCAACATCCAAAAGGTTATGTGCTTCAAGACGCTTCATATGCTCACCTCTCTTTATGTAAGACAAGATATTTGGTTTAGCTTCTTTCCACATAGATAATGCTACACCTGCAGCATCGAAGCTGGCATTATAGCCCCCTTTTTCTACCAGAATTTCAGCAAGAGCACCTCCAAATAGACTATCCTCTAAATTGAATTTATCTTGCCAGCCGGCACAAAGCACCAATACATCCTTCTTTTGCGAAAGGCAAAAATCAGCCACAGTCGAAATATTAGAGAACGAACCTATTATCAGACAAGAACAATTCTCAGCCATATCTATAGCATGCGTTCCGTTAGTCGTAGAGATAACAACATCTTTCCCCTCAACCTTTTGTCTTGTATATTCGGATGGAGTATTTCCAAAATCACCAAATTCAAATTTCACTACATTCCTTTCTCCTCCTACCAGATACCCTTTATCTTTATAAGCTTTTGCTTCTTCGACTGTTGCAACGGGCATAATACTTGCAGCTCCATTATTTAAAGCCATACACATAGTGGTAGTTGCCCGAAAAATATCGACCACCACCACAATCGTATTATTGTTTTCTACGTAATACGGATATAAAATCGGGGAAAAACAAACGTCTATTTTCATTGTTAGTATAACTTATATTTTATGCCAACCGGCAATTGAAAAAGTAGCACGACAAGGTGCCAGTAGTTACAAAAAGTAATCAGAAAGGTGACAAAAACGACTATCAAGTGTTACTTTTTTAATTTACACAACACACTGTAAACCAACAACAAGAATTAAAAAAGGTGACAAAAGTGACAAAAGTTACATTTTTTAATGGCTTTTTCTTTTTCTTTCTTTTGTTGTTACCTTTTCGCCAGCCCAACCTTCTAAAAGAAGAGAGGACAGAATAAAGATTCTTTTACAGATAGATAAATCGTTCCAACCCTTGATTTTTATTATTAAAACAAAGCTACAAAAAAATAACAGGCTACAAAAGCCGCAAAGAGTCTTTAGCTAAACTTATATAAATTCATTACCTTTGCAGACTCAATTAAAATAATAGAATGATACAAATAGATGATGCCATAGTAGCATTAGACATTATAGAAGAAAATTTCATCTGCGACCTTTCTGCTTGTAAAGGAGAATGCTGTGTAGAAGGAGAGTCAGGAGCTCCTCTTGAGAACGAAGAAGTCGAGATTATCGAAAAAGTATTACCCCTAATATGGGACGACCTGTCACCAAAGGCTCAAGAAGTTATCAACAAACAAGGTGTTGCTTATCAAGACAGAGACGGCGATATGGTCACCTCAATTGTAAACGGTAAAGATTGTGTATTTACCTATTACGATGAAAAAAGTGTATGCAAATGTGCCATTGAAAAAGCATACAGAGAAGGTAAAACCGATTTCTACAAGCCGATTTCCTGCCACTTATACCCTATAAGGTTAGAGAAATTCAGAGAATTTACAGCAGTCAATTATCATAGATGGCGAATATGTAAAGCAGCTGTATTATTAGGTAATAAAGAAGGGTTACGAATATATCAATTCCTGAAAGAACCATTGATTCGCAAATTTGGAGACGCGTGGTACAACGAGTTATGTATTGCGGCAGACGAGTATAAAGAAATGAAAAAAAACGGGTTGACTAAATAAAGTCAACCTTTTTTATTTAAATTATCAAAAAGACTACTTATATAGGGACGTTCGAAATCTTCCGATTTGATAATCTTACCATTTACAACAAGTAAATCAACATCTATTTTTATTATCCCTTGTGATTTTTCTTCTGACCGACGACCTATTTCCGATTCTATTCTCTTCAATTTCTCGGCTACAATCAGTTCACTGTCCTCTGAATTAATTAATGCCAACTGGTTATAAAAATCAGAGTGATAAGTTTCACCATATGGTTCAGTATTAATCATCTCAGAAAATACCACTTCAGGATAATCTTTACTAAGCAGATAACGGCAACGGGACATATTTGCTGCCCTGTTTTCGTTCGATCCCATGCTTATAATAAATGTATTCATAACAGTTTGCAAATATACATTCATTTTTATTAAAAAGTGCCAGATTAAATATTTTGAATTACCTTTGTTTAAGGTCATATACACTAAATAAATATAGACTGAACTATATGAAAAAAGCACTTATATTTCTTCTTTTAACTTTTGTCGGGTATATTCAACTTATGGCGAATACCGATACTCCTCTTATATATAGAATCAATATCAAGCAAGAAATAGGTCCCGTAACATGGCAGTATTTACAAAACGGATTGCACCTTGCTGAAAAAGAAAAAGCCGATTACATACTTATCGATATGAATACCTATGGGGGAACTGTTGTTGAAGCCGATTCGATGCGAACAGCTATCTTAAACAGTAAAATACCTGTATACGTATTCATTAATAATAATGCAGCATCGGCAGGAGCTTTGATAGCTATTGCCTGTGACAAAATATTTATGCGGAACAGTGCCAATATAGGAGCAGCAACGGTTGTTGATGCCTTGGGTGAAAAAGCTCCTGACAAATATCAATCTTATATGCGGTCGTTAATCAGATCTACCGCCGAAAGTCACGGTAAAGACACGCTTATATCGCAAACCAATGATACTACATTTACATGGAAACGAGATCCTCGCATTGCAGAAGCAATGGTAGACGAGCGTGTAGTTATTCCCATATTGACCGATACCACCAAAGTATTGACATTAACAGCAAATGAAGCGGTTAGTGTCGGATATTGTGACGGTATTGCCGAAAACATCACTGAAGTAATAGTGAAACACATGAATATCGAAAACTATGATATTCAAACATATAACCCTACAATATTTGATTATATAAAAAACTTTCTCACCAATGGAATAGTACAAAGTATTCTCATTATGGTTATCATAGGCGGTATATATATAGAACTTAAGACTCCCGGAGTAGGTTTACCCGTTGCTATGGCTATTACGGCAGCCTTATTATACTTTACCCCTCTATATATGGATGGCTATGCTCAGAATTGGGAAATTATCATATTCGTCATAGGACTTATTCTCATAGCATTCGAAATATTTGTCATACCCGGATTTGGCGTGGCGGGCATCAGTGGAATTGCACTTACTGTTCTGGGGTTATTCCTTAGTTTGGTGGGGAATGTTGATTTTGACTTTACAGGAGTATCAGCTGACCAAACTCTCAAATCATTTATTACGGTCATTGTAGGAATACTGATGTCGTTTGTCCTTATCATCACCTTGATAAGCAGAATAGGAAAAAAAGGAAGCATGTTCAGAAATATTGCTTTGACAAGCGATCAAGAAGGGTTTATTTCCGTACCCGAAGAGCAAAAACTTATGATTGGAAAAATCGGACACGCTGCCACCGTTTTAAGACCATCGGGTAAAGTGATTATAGACGGTCAATACTATGATGCTGTTGCCAATCAAGGATTTATAGAAAGAGGAAAGAATATCAAAGTCATTAAATACGAAAGCTCTCAACTATATGTTGTTGAAATAAAAGAGTAAACGAGTCTACAAGTAAAGCAAACTAAAATATATGAAATTTATAGGAATCATACCTGCCAGATACGGATCATCACGCTTTCCCGGAAAACCCCTAGCTGATATGGCAGGAAAACCGATGATACAAAGGGTATACGAACAAGTTAAAAAAGCGATTGACGAAGTTTGGGTAGCAACCGACGATGAACGTATTCTAAAAATTGTAGAGGATTTTGGAGGAAAAGCCGTCCTCACATCTCCCGACCATAAAAGTGGAACAGACAGATGCAATGAAGCTTTTTCGAAAATTGGAAACGGCTTTGATGTCGTAATCAATATACAGGGAGATGAACCTTTTATTCAACCTCAACAAATCGAAACACTTAAATCTTGTTTCGATTCTAAAGAAACCGAATTGGCTACTTTAGTAAAACCATTCAAAAAAGAAGATGGCTTTGAGGTACTTTTCAATCCAAATTCGCCTAAAGTAGTTTTGAATAAAAATAGCGAAGCTATTTATTTCAGCCGTTCTATTATCCCCTATATAAGAGATGCTCATCATACAGAATGGCTTGACAAACATATATTTTACAAGCACATAGGTATGTATGCATACAGAGCTAATGTCTTGAAAAAAATTACCTTGCTACCTCAATCGAATCTTGAATTGGCTGAATCTTTAGAACAGCTTCGATGGATTGAAAACGGTTATAAGATAAAAGTCGGACTTACTGATATAGAAACTATTGGTATTGATACTCCCGAAGATATGGAAAAAGCAATTAAGCTACTAAATCTAAATAACTGATTTGATTTACAAACCTTGCAATAAGATGACAAAAAGTACAAAACCGTCATTTATATAAAAATCTAATAAACAGAAAACTAATCTTAAAAACATTACAAAAGTGACAAAAGTGACAACTTTTTCACTTCGTTTTTCGTGTAACCTTTTTTGAGTTGTTTGAGCTAAAATAAAAAGATAAGTTTGTTTCCATAAATACTTTCTTATACAGATAAATTTTCAGGATAAAACAGACTCATATCTCTTTTAAATAGCAGTCTTGTAGATATTATATACTCTTTTTCAAACAGTTACAGGTGGATACTTTTAAGCAGGTAATGATTTGGCAATGGTTCTTTTGACAGGTATTTACTTCATTTTACACACTGTCAGATAACTCGTAAGACAAATATATATCAATTCTTCATAAAAAGAGTATTTGCGAGAATAATAAATCTGTATGGACAAGATTTTAGAGTAGGTAATGTTGCAAAAATAGAACAGATTACTTAAGATGAGTTCAATGTAATATAGTAGATAGATAATTGTTTATCCTTAACTATATCTACTCTGATGTAAGGTTTTTTTAGGTAAAAAACTGTAAGCTAATAGTCCCGCAATCCGGCTTGTCTGGAAGTTAGCGAAAGAAAGATATCTAGTTCTATCTGACAAATATTTTTGAGTTCATCGTTAACAGATTCAACAATAGCTCTCTTTCAGGGTCTTTTAGAGGTATTCCTCCTTTCATGTTGTTTCTTTGTTTGTAAACTAACTGTATCCCCTCCACAAAAAGAACATCTACTAGCCTTTGAGATATATAGCCCCTGTCTACATATAGTTTCCCAAAAATGTTTCTTTCGAAATTTTCCATTTCTAAGGTCATATAGATTACCCCGAGTAATGAAAGAAACTAAGCATTTTTCCTCTGTCATTAATAATCAGATGAAGTTTGAAGCCGAAAAACTGGACCATTGTGCTTTTTCTTTTAGTTGTTATCCCACCAAAGATTTTGTTCTGTCATTCTTGTCTCATGTAACAGACGTCCAATGTAGTAGAACTTACAAAACTAACACCTATTCATTTACCTAAACGACAATATTTTAAGAAGAGATCCAAAGATAAAAGCTCACACTGTTGAAGTTCTACAAAGCGATCGTAAGAAACCAATTTAGAGGGAACCCTAGAGTTAGATGTTTGCATATATAAAACAGATAATAGGCCTTTAGATTTCTCATTTTGCTTAAATGAAAGCAATTAGAATAGTCATTACTTCGCTGTCTGATAAGCGATTTATTTTATTTTTGTATTATTTTTCATTATGCTCTTGAACTAAATTTTTAGAATAATAAAGTTCAAATTTAGCAGAAAATTCATCACATAAATAGAAAATATCTGTAATTCCAAAAAGACTTAGCATAATAGACTGTTTGGGGGTGTTAAGCTTTGAACTTCAACTGCTTAAAGTTAATCAAAACTTAGCTATTATACTATTTGTTAATGAGTTATCTTATATCGAACTCACGTTAAAATAATAAAAATTCGACAGAGGATAAACCTTATCTGAATCCACCTCAAAAGATTATTTTTCTATTCATAATTAGATTCGGCTAGTCTGTTAATGTAGGTTAATAAGCTTCTATAGACTATGGAATATAATATATTTTTAATAATATTGTAAATTATGACTAATCTAATACTAAGTGAAAATGCCCCAAACTAATAATCAAAATTGTAATAGATTAACAATTATAATACCTTTTTTAAATGAAGGTATTGAGGTTCATAATACTGTTAAAAGTATTAGAGAAACAGCTAATACCGATCTGCCTATTATTTTAATAAACGATGCTTCAAATGATAATTACGACTATAAATCAATAGCTAAAGAGTTTAACACTCAATATATATCACATGCTGTAAGAAAGGGTGTTGCCGCATCACGTGATGAGGGTATCAATTTATCTGAAACGGAATATTTTTTATTATTAGATGCCCATATGCGATTTTATCAAAATAACTGGGTCGATTTGTTATTATCAGAACTTGATAAAGATGAACGCGTATTACTTTGTTGTCAAACAAAAGTCTTATATAAAGAAAATAATATTATTATTGAGGCAAAAGATGATTTAAGATATGGTGCAAGAACAGTTATCAATGATAATAGAAAGGTAATTGTTACCGAATGGATTAGACAAGAAAGACATCCTAACCTTTTAATTGAAGACACTCCTTGTGTTTTAGGAGCAGCTTATTCTACTAGTAAAAAATATTGGAACCATCTTAAAGGTTTATCTGGTTTAATATCCTATGGAAATGATGAGGACTATATAAGCATGAAAGTCTGGTTAGAAGGAGGAAAATGTAAGTTGTTGAAAGAAGTTGTTGTAGGACACATATATAGAAAGGAATTTCCATATGAGTTCACCTCTAGTGAATTAATATATAACAAAATGTTAATTATTGAGACCCTATTTCCCTCTTTAGAAAATAGATTAGCATTTAAAACATTAAGATCTCAATTACCTATTGATATATATAAAGAAGCTTATCTCTTGTTTTTAAAAAATAGGAATCAGATAAAAGAGTTAAAGGATTTATATTCTAGTATTTTAACAGATAATTTTGATTTAATTAAAAGAATAAATTCTCTAAATTCAGAAGTTACATTAAATAATGGACAAATAATTGAGACCGTAATTAGAGAAGTATTATTACAAACCGATTTATTAAAATTTAATGGTTTGTTCTATGGAAAGATGGGCTCTATCATATTGCTCTATCATTATGGAGTATATTCGAATAACGATATATACAGCAACATCGCTGGAGAACTTTTGGAAGGTCTAATTTGTAATCTTGAATTAGGAATGTCTATTAACCTTGCTAATGGTCTTTGCGGTATTGCTTGGGGAATTCATTATCTAATCGAAAATGATTTTGTTAGTGGTAATATTCCTGAGATTTTGGAAAATATTGATAGGAAGATAATGGAATGGGATCCATCTAGAATAAATGATTATAGTTTAGATACCGGATTAGGTGGAGTATTATTTTACCTTCTTGGAAGACTTAAGTATGAAGATAAAAATAATATAGTATTTGATGATATATATCTTAAAAATCTATATAAAGGAGCAAACAGGATATTGAAGGGTGAACTCAATGACTCGTATTCAATTGAAGTCGCTTTAAAATATATTACATTTTACACTGAGCGAGATAATGCAATATTAGGTCTTCAAAGCATACATGATATTTTGAATGAAATTAATCTTGGCGAAAATGATATTGTTAATTTACCTATGACATTAAAAAACGGAATGATTGGTGTCGGTTTAAATTTGATTCTAAAATGAAACATTTATATATTTTTAATGAAGATTCGGTTGCCGCAGCCTATGGTATTGGTACATATGTCCGGGAATTGGCTAGTTGCCTTAAAAAAAGATTTGCAGTGTCAGTTGTTTGCCTTTTTTCCGATCGGCATGATAAATTTCAGACTGAATCAGTTGATGAAATTGAATATATATACATTCCGGCCTATGATACTTATAAAATGAACAATTCAAATTATACTGAATACAATAATAAGTATTACGCAGGGGTTGCAAAATTTATGAGAACATATATTGATTTAAAAGAGGAAATAATATTCCAGTTTAACTATAATAAACAGGGTGTACTGGTAAATCAACTTAAAATGCATTTTACTCAAGCTACAATCCTCTTCACGATCCATTCTATGACATGGACATTTGCCATGAACGGAGATCCTAATGCTTTTAAGAAAAGTGTAAAGAGTGGTAATGAAGATAAGATTATGATTAATGATCTAAAAACAAGGAGTGTATATGAAGCTTTTCTGAAAGAGCAAGAGCTTTTTAGAAGTGCTCAACATATAATTAGTTTATCAAGTGCGACTTATAAATTACTTAAAAATATTTATAAAATTGACAAGAATAAAATATCAACTATTCCTAATGGTCTTAATGATATCTTTCAAAAAATTAGTGCTAAAGAAAGGACTAAGCTCCGAGACTACTATAATATAAAAGAAGACGAAAAAATATTTCTATATGTTGGAAGATTCGAAAAAACAAAAGGATTTCTACATCTAATAAAGGCTTTTAAAGATATTGTTAAATCTCATTCTAAATGTAAACTTTACTTAGTGGGTAGTGGAGAGGTATATTATCAAGAAGGCCTGAAAGAAATTAATCCGTTTTTTGATAAAATAATACTTACCGGACGACTGAGCCAAAAAGAAGTTTACAAATTCTACCAAATAGCAGATGTCGGTATTATTCCTTCTTTTCACGAGCAATCCAGTTATACAGCTATTGAAATGATGATGTTTGGCTTATATATAATATCCAGTAATAGCTACGGTTTGAATGAGATGTTCAAAGATGGAATAAATTCTCAGGTTGTTCATACTTCATATAAAAAAAATGAATATGAAAAAAAACTATTTAATGCAATTAATAAATACTTAAATTCTCCTCAAACTGAAATATTACAATTACAGGAAAAGGCTAGAGAAACCTACGAAAAAAATTATTCATTGCAAATAATGTACGCTAAGACCTTAGAAGCAATTGCTAAGTTAAAGCCACAAACTAGGAAAGTTTAACAAAAAAACTATATAAACAATGCATTGGTTTATAGCTCTTAGGATTATTAACAAACTAAAAATTCAAAATTATGGAAAAGAAAGAATTGAAAAAGATCGAACTTAAAAAAGATGAAGTTATCAATTTGAATAACGAGGAAATGGGTGATCTTAAAGGTGGTTCTACATGGGCTTGTGCAACTGTGACACTTGTTACATATATTACTTATGATAACACCAAAGAAAGAAGTTGGTGGAGTTGTCCAACAACATAATTAATAAATAAGAGGGTTGTTTAAGAAGGTTAGATATTATTATAGAATATATTCATATACCCAAAAGCGACCCTCTTTAAACCGTTTAAGTAAAAACATGATACCATAAAAATAATTTGTTATGCAAACTTTGGCTATTTGTTCATCAAAATTTAAAGAAAAATATAAACTTGAGACTCTCGAATTATTAGGTGAAAAAATTTACTTTTCACTTATCGATTACCCAGATATAAATGATTATAAAGATTTAGACGAGAATCAAGTGTTGATAGAGATTATAGCATTCAGTTGCAACTATAGAGATAAATCGCTAATAATCAGAATGAATGAGGCCTGCGAAGAAAAAAGTGAGTCATATATATATTCTCCTTTTGGTTCTGAATTTGTCGGAAGAGTTATTGATGTCGGACACTCTGTATCATCATTAAAAAAAGGAGATCGAGTTATTACAGATGCAACTTATCCTATCCGGGATAATAAGTATGTTCGTCCGGGTATAGCTACGAATCATGCATCACAACGTTATCATGTATTTCATGAAGGTCATTTGATTAAAATACCAGATTCTTTATCGGATGAGAAAGCCGCATCTTTCACTATCGCTGCACAAACAGTATATAGTATGCTCCGCAGACTATCCTTAAATAAAGGAGACCGTATATTGATAACATCAGCTACCTCCAATACTTCTTTAGCAGCTATATCGGCTCTGAAAAACAAAGGATATAGATTATTTGCTTTAACTACTAGTTTAGATTATGAAACCCAACTATTAGAATTAGGTGTTGAAAAAGTTCTTCCTTTTGATGCTTTGAAACTTGAAAGACTCGAAGATTATATAAATTTTGAAAAATTTGAGGCAGTTATAGATCCCTTTTTTGACCTTCACTTTTGTGATGTTGTTAGTTATATGCGACATAATAGTAAGTACATTAGCTGCGGATTATTTAATCAACATCCACTATTCAAAGATACCTTAAATCAAAATAGTGAAAGTTCTTATGCAAATGCGCTTTCGACGTGTATAGGAAGGAATATAAGTTTTATAGGAAATTGTTTAGGAAACAGAGATGACCTAATTACAGCATTACAGGATTTTGATACTGGCAAATTTGATATTATAATAGATTCTGTATTTACTGGTGAGAATTATATTCCATTTTTAGAAAAAACTTTTCATAAACAAAAGCGTTTTGGAAAAATTATTTACAAATACATATAGAAGCATGAAGAACATATGCATATTAATTATAATGTTTATGGCATATTTTTCGACTTCATATGCAGACAATTCTAAAGGAAATGGTTTACTTTGGAAAATAACAGGCTTAGGCATTGAAAAACCTTCTTATTTATTAGGAACGTCTCATAGTGTATGCAGTACTTTCTTAGATAGTATTAATGGATTTCATGCTGCATTTGAGTCTACCGAACAGTTATTAATCGAATCTGTTAATGAAGAATATGCCAAATATGTCAAACAATCCTCCTATATGCCTAGAGATAGCACTTATGAAAGTTTACTTTCAAAAGAGGATTTGTTACTATTAAATGAAAAAATGGAGCTCTTTTTTGGAGAGAATGGAGCAAATGAGCTTAAAAATGTAAAGCCCTCAGTTCTGATATTTTTAATTCAAGGTCAAGTAATAAATAAACTTTATATAGAAGCAGGAATCACTCCTAGTAATCCATTATGTGATAGTTCTATTGATAAGTATATAGAATCTACAGCTAAACGAGAAAAATATAATATTATGGGACTAGATGAAGAAGGTGATGCGTTTTTTAACCGTATGCCTATATCGACAGATCTCAAGAAGCTTATGGAACTATTAAAAGATGAAGATTTTTTCAATAATGAAACTCAAAAAAAAGAAACTCTAGAAAGAATAATAAGCTATAAAGATAGCATGGATAAATACTATAAACTACAAAGCCTAAAAAAAATAGAAGAACTTATTGAAAGTCAGAAACAATATATTTCAACAGATCTATATATGGAACAAGAATTTACCATGATGGGTAATAATAGAAATAATAGATGGATGAAAAAAATACCCTTTTTGATTAAAAATAAGCCTTCCTTTATCGCAGTAGGTGTTGCACATTTGATAGGAAAAACGGGCTTGATAAACCAATTAAGGAATTTAGGATATAATGTTGAACCAATAAGAGAGTTATGATATACGAAAATTTCAATAAACTCATAATAAGAGCTCCTTCTTTATCATTCAATATATTGGATAATATTTCATGTGTTGATGATTTAATGGCTTTTTTAGAGAATAAATTAATCAAAGAGGCTATATATCTCGCATCCCCAGAATTGTATCAAGAAGTTATAAAATATTTAAAACATGGAATTCATCAAGAAAAAGACAAACAGCGTATTCTAAATACAATTTATAAATATATAAGCAGAATGGCTACACGATGTACGCCATTTGGGCTTTTTTCAGGATGTTTTATTGGATATTTGTCTGAGAAAACTAATTTAATAAAAGATATAAATATCACAAGAAGGACTCGTCTAGATATGTTTTTTTTGTGCGAACTGCATCAAAAACTATCTAAACTTACCGAAATAAGAAGTTCAGTCAAATACTATTTGAATTCAACATTATATAGTAAAGGGCAACAATATAGATATATAGAATATAAGTATCATGAAGGTCAACGCAAGCATATTATATCTACAGTTGAGCATAATGAATATATTGAATATATATTAAAATTATCCACTAATGGTATATATTTCCATGAATTATTAAATTATCTAACAAATGAATGTATTGAAGAAGAAAGTGCAATAACGTTCATTAATGAAATGATTGATTGTCAGATAATAATAGATGAATTATCTCCAATAGTTACGGGAGGAGATTATTTTCAAAAATTGATTGAGTTATTAATCCAAGCAAATGTTAATGATGCGATATTATCTCTTTTAATTAGTATTCAGAGTTTATTAGATAAATTGGATGAAACTTTCAGCGAGCAAATATATGAAAATATTATTCACCAGATTGAGAAATTGGAAATACCCTTTAATAAGAAATATCTTTTTCAAGTCGATTTTTTACATAATATGAAAAAATCAGATGTTAGCCAATCTATTATTACAGAGCTCAAATCAACTATCCGGTTTTTATCTAATATAAATGGTGTCATTCATAATAATAATATAAAGAATTTTAAAGAAGAATTTTATCGTAGATATGAAGACCGAATGATACCACTTTTAGAAGTATTAGACCCTGACTTAGGTATAAGTTATCCTGTAAACAATAAAAAATGGGAATCGTCGCCTCTAATTGATGACATACTTTTCCCCGCAAAATCAGAGAAGAAAAAAAATACTTTTTCATCTCCCTCTTATCAGGATATTCTACTTGAAAAATTTATTCATTGTATGTCTAATGATGAATCTGAAATTATTCTTATAGATAATGACTTTAATAATAAAGAAATAGATAATTCCGATGAATTGCCCTTAACAACAGCGGCTTTATTTGAGGTAGTTAGAGACGATGCAAGAGGTGTTTTAGTTAGATTAAAATCTTGTGGTGGTTTTAGTGGAGCTAGTTTATTTACCAGATTCGCTTATTTAGATCCTGAAATAGAAGAATTAGTAATAAATATTGCCAATAAAGAACAAGAGCTATATAATGACAAAATTATAGCAGAAATAGTCCATTTACCTGATTCTAGGACTGGAAATATACTATCTCGCCCACATTTAAGAAATTATGAATTGATTTATATGGCAAACTCAGACTTAGGAAATGAAAGACTTATTCCAGCTTCTGATCTTATGCTCTGTTGTCGCGGAGATGAATTAGTCCTTTTTTCAAATAGATTGAATAAGGAAATTATTCCCAGACTAACAAATGCACATAATTATAATAATTTGCATTGTACACCCGTATATCGATTTCTTTGTGATATGCAGATGCATTTAATCAAAGATTTATCATTTAATTGGGGAATATTAGAAAGTCAACTCTTTTTACCAAGAGTAAGATATAAGAATACTATCCTGTACCCAATGACATGGAATATTCCTCAAAAAAACATTCATTTTTTATTAGATATAAAAGATGATTATATGCTTGTTAATGAGACTAATTGTTGGAGAAAAAAATATAAAATTCCTCAATATGTTCTTATGCCAATAGGAGATAATAGCCTGTTCATTGATTTCAAAAACGTTTTAAGTATACATTCATTATTATCCGAAATAAAGAATAAAGAAATAATTACTTTTACAGAATTTATTTTTGATACAAAAGACGCAATAATACGTGATAATAACGGAATATATACCAATGAATGTATAGCAACTTTTTATAAAAAAGAATGAAAAGAATGAAAAGAATTTTTGTTCCTGGTAGTGACTGGTTTTATATAAAATTATATTTGGGTAGTAACTATGCTGATCGGATATTGATAAAATATATAAAACCTTTAATTAACTCTTGTTTCGAAAAAAATCTGATTGAAAAATGGTTTTTTATACGTTATAATGATCCTGATTCCCATTTAAGAATTCGGTTATTATTAAAAGATAAAAAATTTACAGGACAAATTATTTCTTTATTTTATAATCAAATATATCCTCTAATTACTGACGAAATTATATGGAAGGTTCAAATTGAGACTTACAATAGGGAATTAGAAAGGTATGGTAATTTTTTAATTGAAGAAGCTGAGTCAATATTTTTTTTAGATAGCGAATGTATCTTAGCGATATTAGAATATTTAACAAGAATTTCAAATAAAGATTACCGATGGGTAATATCGCTTAAAATGATTGATTCATTTTTAAATAATTTTCATCTTGATTTATTGAAAAAACAAGAATTAATCAAAAATATAGGTAATTCTTTTAAGACTGAATTTGGATTTAATAAATACAATTCAAAGCAATTTAATATTAAATATAGAACTAATAAGTCAAAAATACATTTATGTTTTGAAAATAGTATGTCAGATCCTGTTTTATCCGATCTTAATGTTTTCATAGAGGATAAATCACATAAATTAAACGATATTGTACAAAAAATATATACTAAATCAAAAGAAAAACTCACTATTGATGAAATTATTACTAATATAATTCCAAGTTATTTACATATGATGCTAAATCGATTATTTATATCAAGAAACAGAATATTTGAATTAGTTCTTTATGACTTTATGTATAGATATTATACAAGTGAGATAGCTCGAAATAAAAATATAACAGTTTAAATGAAACCTTTCCCCTCTTATCCTCAGTTAGACGCTATGGATTGTGGTCCGACGTGCTTGCGAATGATAGCAAAATACTATGGACGAAGCTTTTCAGTACAATATCTTAGGGAAAAGAGTTTTATTACACGCGAAGGTGTGTCTATGTTGGGGATCAGTGATGCTGCTGAATTAATTGGTTTCAGGACAAACGGAGTAAAGATAACTTTCGAACAACTTGTCTCCGGAAAGCCATTACCTTGTATCCTTCATTGGAATCAGAACCATTTTGTAGTCTGTTATGGTATTAAGCAAAAAAGAAATGGTGAATATGAAATAAAGATTTCCGATCCAGCAGGAGAGAAATACACCCTGAACAAGACTGAATTTCTCAAATGTTGGATTAGTTCCCGTTCAGGCGGTGAAGATACAGGTACAGCATTGTTGTTAGAACCAACACCAGATTTTTACACACAAGATGATGGTTTAGAAAATTCAGGTAAAAGTATCCGCTATTTCTTCCGCTATCTTCGCCCCTATCGCTCTCAGGTAATACAGCTTATTATAGGCTTATTAGTAGGCAGTATACTCGCTCTTATTCTACCTTTTCTGACACAGGCAGTAGTAGATCAAGGTATAAGCAATAATAACCTGAGCTTTATAACCTTAGTTCTGATAGCTCAATTAATCCTTTTTATTACCCAACTCGCTGTTGAATTTATCCGTAACTGGATAACCCTTCATGTCAATAGTCGTATCAGCATATCGCTTATATCTGATTTCCTGTCCAAATTGATGAAGCTCCCTCTTCGTTTTTTTGACACTAAAAATGTCGGGGACATCATGCAGCGTATCGGGGATAATGACCGTATCAAATCATTCTTAACAGGTTCTACCTTAACTACCTTATTTTCTTTTGTTAATTTTATTATATTTGCTGTTATACTTGCTTACTACAATCTGACCATATTGGGGGTATTTGTATTGGGTAATGCCTTATATATTTCGTGGATATTACTATTCCTTCGTTATAGGCGCAAATTGGATATGGCACGCTTCTCGCAGGCTTCTGCCGAACAAAGCAATCTGGTACAAATTGTAACCGGCATGCAGGAAATCAAACTTAACAACTGTGAAAAGCAGCAACGTTGGAAATGGGAACGCATACAGGTAAAACTCTTCAAAATAAGTATTAAAGGCCTTGCTCTGGGGCAATATCAGCAGATGGGTTCTGTATTTTTCAGTCAGACTACATCGTTGTTTATATCCTTTATTGCTGCTCGCTCTGTTATCGAAGGAGATATGACTCTAGGTATGATGATGTCAGTTAGTTATATAATAGGGCAACTGTCCGGCCCTATCGGACAAGTTATTGGATTTGTACAAGCCGCACAAGATGCTAAGATAAGTCTCGAACGCTTAAACGAAATACACAACAAAGAAGACGAAGAACAAACCATAGAATCAAAGATAAATGAGCTTCCTAATAATAAGACCCTATATGTAGAGGATTTATATTTTAGCTATGATGGAGCAGATAGGGACTATGTGTTAAAAGGAATAAACTTATCCATACCAGAAAATAGAGTAACAGCGGTAGTTGGAGCCAGTGGCAGTGGAAAGACAACCCTGATAAAACTTTTACTTTCTTTTTATGAACCTAATAAAGGTAAAATTAAGATTAAGGACATCCCAATAGATGATATTAATCCTCACCTGTGGAGACAAAAATCAGGCGCAGTGATGCAAGATGGGTTTATCTTTTCAGACACCATTGCCAATAACATAGCTGTAGGTGAAGATATAGTTGATAAAAAGAAGCTGCTTCATGCTGTAGAAGTTGCTAATATCAAAGAATTCATAGAATCATTACCCCTGAAATACAATACCAAAATAGGTATGGAAGGAAATGGTATCAGTCAAGGGCAACGCCAACGCTTATTAATTGCCCGGGCTGTGTACAAAAATCCCGATTTTTTGTTTTTTGATGAAGCTACCAATGCTCTAGATGCCAATAATGAAAAAGTTATACTGGATAATTTGAACAGTTTTTATAAAGGAAAAACTGTTGTTATAGTAGCACATCGTCTCAGTACGGTTCAGAACGCTGATAATATTGTAGTTCTGGATAAAGGACAAATTATAGAAGAGGGAACTCACAAAGAATTAACTGATAAAAAAGGAGCCTATTATACTCTAGTTAAGAATCAGCTCGAATTGGGTATGTAACAAAATACATGAATAAAAAGAAAGATAATATAGTAAATAAGAGTTTGGAATCAGGTGGCACAGAAGACGTTTCTGTCATAACTCTTGATGACGGAACAAAAGTAGCCAAAATACGTAAAAATAAAGGTTCAGACTCTGAACCTGAATACGAATTAATAACACTCTCTCTAGGTATAGAATTAAGAAGTGAAGAGTTTCAGGAAGTATTAGGAAGTGTTCCTTCGTGGATACTGCGAAGAGGCATTACCCTTATAGCTATTATCGTTTTGATAATACTGATTGGAAGTGCTATCTTTAAATACCCTGATATTATTACTACCTCTATGACTCTTACCGGAAGCACACCCGCAGCATCAATTATAGCAAAGGCTTCAGGTAAAATACAAGAACTGAGCATTACTGATAAACAGGAAGTAAAATCAGGTGATTACTTGGCTGTAATCGAAAATCCAGCAAATACGAATGATATACAAACATTAAAAACATATATACAACAATTAAATGAAAAAATAGATACGACCATAACATTACCGTCCAAAGACCTTAAATTAGGAAGTATGCAGTCTCTATATTCTAGTTTTTATATTACACTGTTTGATTATCATGAATTCAAACGACTTCAATACTATACACAGAAAATTGATTTTATGAAAGAAAAAGTGAATCAATATCAGGATTACTACAAAACAATAACCGGACAAAAAGAGATTATAAAAGAACAGTTCCAATTAAACAAAAATCAATACCAACGAGACTCAATCTTGAACAAACGCGGAGTTATTTCCTCTGAGGAGCTAGAAACAACGCGAAATCAATATTTACAAGGTTATCTTTCACTCGAAAACATCCATTCAACCATTCAAAACACCGAAATGCAAATTACCCAGATGCAAGAAAGCCTGTTGGATACTGAATATCAATACCTAGATAAAAAAAATCAATTGGAAACTCAATTAAAAACATATATAGCACAACTCCTATCCGAAATACAGACTTGGGAGTTGAATTTTGCATTGATAGCCCCTGTAGATGGACAAGTAACTTTCACCAATTATTGGGTAAAGAATCAGAATGTAACAAATGGAGAAACAGTATTTACAGTTATTCCCAAACATAACCAAGAAATCATGGGGAAAGCTCAGATGCCATTAATACGTTCAGGAAAAGTAAAGACTGGACAAAAAGTAAACATACGCTTTGCTAACTTCCCAGATAATGAATATGGTATTATCAAAGGTATAGTAAAGAATATCTCGATGGTGTCAACAAAAGACACTCAAGGGATGGGTTACTATACAGTAGAAATAGAGTTGCCTAATAGACTAGTAACCACTTATAATAAAGAACTCCCTTACCTGCCTGATATGCAGGCACAGGCGGATATTGTGACTGAAGATATTTCTCTACTTGAACGATTCTTTATGCCAATCAGAAAAATTTGGACCGAAGGGATGACAAACTGAATAATGATGAACGTTTGTATTGGAACAATCTTTTGTATAAGGTTACAAATCCAATATTGGAGCTTATAGGTAAAATGAGTTACAAGCAAGAATGCAGGTCGAATATAGCCCTATTTAGGACGGTCGAAGTAAAAAAGTTACTTATGCGGAAGCTTTTGGTCGTACCGTTGCAGGGATATCTCTGTGGCTAAATCTAAGTGATGAAGATTCTGAAGAAGGCTCATTAAAAAACCGGGACTATCCTAAATTTTGTGTAAACGATCAACTACAAGGTTGGATTCTTATCATATAAATTCTTTCAAATCTCCCCCCCAAAAAACGGGGAGTTTGAAGGAATTTTTCTTTTACAGGTTGACTCTTTCGCCAAAGATAACCAAAAATTGATTCAGAATAAGTCCCCAATTATGTATGGGCATTGTCCACTTCTTCTCAATCTCAGCAATAGAGAGATATACAGATTTTTTCAGAGCATCGTCATTGGGGAATGACAGTTTGTTTTTAGTATATTTTCTGATTTTACCATTCAGATTTTCAATCAGGTTGGTGGTATAGATTATCTTTCTGATTTCTAACGGAAAGTCAAAGAAAGAGGTAAGTTCATCCCAATTGGTTCGCCAAGAACGGATGGCATAGGGGTATTTAGAACCCCATTTTTGTTCAAACAAGTCAAGTTCTGCACTTGCTGATTCTTTTGTTGGGGCATTGTAAATCAACTTTAAGTCAGAAGTAAACTCTTTCTTTTCTTTCCAAACCACATAACGACACGAGTTGCGGATTTGATGGACAACACAGATTTGAGTAGTTGATTCGGGAAAAACAGCCTTGATCGTATCAGTAAATCCGCTCAGGTTATCTGTTACCGTTATCAGAATATCACTGACTCCACGTGCTTTTAAATCGGTGAGAACTCCCATCCAAAAAGAGGATGACTCTGTTTTACCAACCCACATGCCCAAGACTTCCTTAAAACCCTCTTTATTAAGTCCAATACATAGGTAAACAGTCTTATTGATAACTTTGCCATTATCTCGGACTTTGAAGACAATGCCGTCCATCCAAACAATCAAGTACAGATTATCCAATGGGCGGTTCTGCCACTCAATAGCCTGTTGGCTGACTTTATTGGTGATATGAGAAATGGCAGAGGTAGATAAATTAACGCCATAAAGCTCATGCATCTCGGATTCAATATCCGCTACACTCATACCTTTGGCATAAAGCGAGATAACCAAACGTTCGATGGATAAGCCTCGACTTTGATGCTTAGGTACAACAACCGGTTCAAAATCGCCTTCGCGATCACGAGGTACTTCGATCACAGATTGACCATGCTTGCCTTGAATCTTCTTTGAATAACTGCCATTACGCGAGTTCCCTGTGTTAATGCCTTCTTTTGAGCCTTTCTCATAACCAAGATGAGAGTACATCTCCCCCTGAAGCATTTGCTCGTAAACCTTGACATGAAGCTCACTCATAAAAGCTTCTACATCTTCTTGGGTCTTGAATTGACTCAAGAACTCTTTGCTTAAAAAATCCTTTGGTATGTCCATAATAATGATTTTGGATAAAATTATACATAAATGAAAAAACTACAAGTTGTTCAACCTGTAGTTTTTCATTTACACAATATTATGGACACTGTCAAAAAAAGATAACACTGTTCAACCTATGAAATACTTTTCTTACCATTTTCTCCCTGATTATTTTTCTTGAGAACCGTAGGGGATTTGGATTTTACTTCCACTTTTTTCTCTTTTGGTAGTCTCGGGTCACCCCACGATTCCTGATACTCAGAGTCAGATTTGTTAGCTTTTCACAGGTATGGATACGCAAACTCACCACCATACCACTTCACTTTAGCTTTTGTTACATAGCCATTTTCAATTAGTATTTTATCCCGGATACACATTTCATATCTGCCAAATTTGACAAACACATCAGGATTTTTTTTACTAAAAAAAGCCTTATTCCTCTCCTCATTCAAGAAAACATAAGAAGAAAACAATCCACTCCCATCTTTTTTCCTGATATTTTCCAAATAAACAAATCCACCCTCTTTCAAAGTATGCCATTGCTCCGAAGTCAGTTCGACTCCGCCGATAACTGGTAGTTTAAGCTTATCTTCAGCTTGCTGCTCTACTTTGGAAAGCTGTTTTTCTTTTTGTTCCTGAGTTCTCTCTTCTAACAATTCGATATTCTTATCAAACTCTTTTTGCAGATTCCCAAAGCTAAATTTTCTATCAACCTGTGAACCTTTGAAAGATATATTGTCGTAGCGGAACGATACACCCTCAATCTCTCTTATCGTTCGTTTGTGTTTATATTCTACCTCAATATTTAATTCTTGGAGGGCAAACCGTAAATCAGTAGGAGTTTTACAATTGGGCAAAACCGATTTTATAGCATCATAAATATAATATTTTGCCCTATCAGGATTGTCTAATTTCTCCCGTTTTACATTGCTTTTTCCCTTGCCATAAGTCAGGTTGTATTTATCCTTTAACTTTTTACATACTTTGATATTTCGCTTGTAATCATGATTGACAGATATGAGTTTTAGATTATTATCAATGCGGTTATACACAATATGCAGGTGGTCGTTATCGGTGTTATGATGCCTGACAATGATATATTGTGTATTCTTAATTCCCATTTCTTCCATGTACTCCTTTGCTAATTGAAGCATGAAGTTACAAGTCAGCCTGTGGCTGTCTTCGGGAGCAAAGGATATAGGAATATGCCCCACAGGCCGCTTTATCTCTTTCCTGCCTGAACGCTGCATGGCAAAACTGCGGATCATTTCTTTAGCATTATCCGCCCATACACCTTCGGCTTCGAGTAGTTCAGCCGTTTCATTCATTACATATTGGACACATCCTTTGAACGATTTGCCTTTAATATTCTTAGCGATCATCCAGCAACTGTTTAAAGTAATCAACCATTCCTAATACTTCGGAATATACGTCCATGAATCCTGCAATGTTAGCTCGTTTGGCTAGTTGGTTTAAGTTGTTTGCCATACCTGCTACTTTTCTCAGTAAGTCTAGTTCTTCGAGCGTGAAACGAGATTTAACACGACCTTTGAGTGTCATTTCTCTCGCATATTTAGTAGCTTTCATACCTAGTTTCTCCGCTTTTTCTCTCACAGTTTTAAAATCTGATTCGGTCAGTTTCAGGTTAATCGAAGTAGAAAGTTTCACTTTTTCTTTAGCAGGTCGTCCGACTTTGGGGCTATCTTTCTTCTTATTTTCCATAACATTTCATTTTGGGGTTATGAAAATCTGAGTGTCTCCAAACACTCAGGCGATCCGAAACGGAAGCGACCATCAGGAGATGAAGTGTAGGATTGCTCCACAGCTCCATCAGTCATATGACCATCGGGAGTAGGCTGTATAGGGCTGAGCCCCCTGCAAGGGCAAGGTAGTTTCGGAAGGAATTCAAAAAGCCTCGGAGAGCTTTTTGGGTTACCCGAAAGATTACCTTGCTCCTTTGACGACGAGAAAAAAATAAAGAGGCGACAGTCTCTTTGTTTTTTGAATTGGTGGCAACATTTTCACTCCGAAGGGAGTACATTACCAAAAGCTTTGGAATCAGCAATACTATCAATGTATTGCCATTTGCTCTTCAAGGGTAGGTAGAGCAGTTTAATTGTAGAAAGTGGATTAGATTTCTCATATTGCAGTATGGATTAGATGTATCCGACATGGATACTTCGACAAATATAGATTGTTAATTCGATAGTTATATCACTGACAATATGGAGTGTGTGACTTTGCTTTAGCTTGCATTTATTTGCTATATAGCCTGACAAAATAGAGTCACTCTTGTTGCTCTTATTGGTAATATTACTATCTTTAGTACATGTATGACTTTGACCAAAATATAATAGAATCGGATGTGCCCGAATCATTTCAAGTTGTGCAACAGAGTCTTAATGACTTTGTGGCAATCAACTATGAAACGGCACTTGGTCTGGTCTCACAACCACAGCTAACAGAAGCGGAGATACTCCACTACAAAAGTAAAGTTTTGGATATCATTCGTAACAATCCTCCTTTGGTGAGCTTGCCCAAATATCTTCGTGACGGGAGAGAAGACTATCTTTGGTACAGTGATTTTTATGATGAGATAAGCAAAGATGATTATCATCGGTATCGTACATTTATAAAACCAACAAGTGCAATAACTCCAAGCAACTATACCGAAGAACTGGCTAAGATCGATCTGCCTTATTTTAGAGAATTGGTAGATCTGGTAAGTTTGGAACGCTTATGTATAAAATATGAGAAGCTATTTCCAGCTCCCAAAAAAGGCATTGTTCAGGGAAAGCCACGGGTACAGGAAGCTACTATTGCTAAGGAGACCAAAGCTACAGTTAAATCTAAATCAACCAAACGCTCTTATCAACCCAAATTGAGTAAAGAACAATATGTATTATTAGCCGATTGCATAGAGGCTATCAAACTGTTTCGTTCAAAAATAAAAGTAGCTGAACTAAAGAAACTACTTTTGGGAAAACTTCCTGAACCGCTACAAGTAACCAACCAAAAGACATTGGTCTATCTCCTAGACCAACTCAGTGAACATAAGTATATCAAGAATACGTGGGTGTCGGTTACCGATGGGAATAAAGACTTTATATCTTTTCGCACAGAAGGTAACAAAGAAAGGTATGGCGATAATGAACACTATATCGGCATGCAACAGTTGCTTAATTGCCGTAACCGCAATAAACGACAGCAAATATTCGGGCTTGAAAATATAGATACTCTGATAGAGAAATTGAGGGAATATAGCCTTCAATAGTTAAAAAATATTATTCGCCTGTATTTCCTATAAATATTTCCACCTCTTATTAAATCAATTTTACTGACTGTAATTCAATTCGTTACTTCATATTCGCGGTTTGACTATTATTGCCAAATTACTCCCTTTGGAGTATATACTCAAATTATAATATTTTCATATACAATATCATACAGATAAAGCCTGTTAGGTAAGGCTGTTATGCTCACAGCGCAGGGGATAGATAGTTGATATCTTGCACTCAATTTCGGAAAGACCCGGTGTGTAATGTTGCATG
This sequence comes from Dysgonomonas sp. HDW5A, assembly GCF_011299555.1. Taxonomy (NCBI): domain Bacteria; kingdom Pseudomonadati; phylum Bacteroidota; class Bacteroidia; order Bacteroidales; family Dysgonomonadaceae; genus Dysgonomonas; species Dysgonomonas sp. HDW5A. Next base: position 4,069,225 of record NZ_CP049857.1, read on the forward strand.
TCAATTATTCTTCCGAAGGTTATTTATTATGGACAAGGCCAATCGCATCAGAGATGAATGAGTGTATATGTTTTTCAATATTCCTAAACAGTATTATTTATTCAAAAATAAAGTAAGCAATAGTATTTAATGATATGTTTTGTGTCATAACTAGCTATTGTTTTCATACTTAACAAATTAACAAAAAGGTCTGAGACCTTAAAAAGAAAAATTATGAGCGAAGAATCAGAAAATGACAAAATGGAGATTGACGGAAAAAGTATATCCGAAATGATGGAAGATAGTACATGAACTCCGACATCAGCTAAAGTGAGGGTTGGACGCAAGAAAGACGAGGAAGAATATGCCAAACGTTTTTTGGCAACTCGAAAAATCAAGGATTATGCTCCAGTGTATATTGATGTTAAGATGAAAGAGAAGTTGCAAACATTGGTTGCATCCCTGCAACACATCGCATTGGATATTACTCCGAGTATTCTGTTGTCCAATATCCTTGCTGACCACCTATCGGTAAATAAGGAACTGATAACCCGTTCTGCTAATGAAGGTTTGAAACGTTCTCTAGCCAGCACTTTTAACAACGATGAAAATAAATAACGTAAAATTAAAAAGAAATGGAAATTGTATGTATTGACTTGTTGGTATGGGAAAGGCTTGTACAACGGGTAGGTAGATTAACCTCAGAAATATCGGCATTAAAAGAATTGTACTGTCCCAATCCCCGTGATGGCTGAATAGACTCGGCTGATGTCTGCCGTGCTTTGAGTATCTCGAAACGCACTTTGCAAACTTGGCGAAACAATGGTAAGATACCCTTCTCGATGTTGGGAGGCAAGGTTTATTATCGTCAGTCGGATATAAATGATTTGCTTGAAATGGAAATAAAACCTGTAAAAAAATAACCTCATGGATAAATTTATAGGATTTGATTCCAAAGAGTTCAAGGAACTTGAAGAACAGATAGAGCAAGCCTTGAACAATATGCAGAATGTTCGGGATAAATACCGTCCTGCATTGGCAGACAATCGCTACCTGACAGGAGAGGAAGTAATGGCGTATTTGCATATCTCGCCTCGCACGCTTCAAAATCTGCGAGATAAGCGAATGATTTGTTATACAACGATTGGAGGGAAAATACTTTATCCGGAAAAAGAACTTCAACAGGTACTGTATAATAACTACCAATCACCAGAGCTTCCTTTCTAATAGGAAATGAAACAATAGATATGCAGATTCTAAGAAGAGGGAATTGAAGTTGCCACTTACGCATAAAATGAAAACAAGCATTCCTGATTAACATCAAGAATGCTTGTTTTAGTTTGAAGATATGCGTCATCGTCGGGTCGGTCGTTTCGTTGCAGGATACTCCTTTACACTTCGAGCAGGGAAACAGGCAAGCCTCGGAGCGAAAATACTATCCGCGAGGATGGAGATTTTTGTTTCCGACCCGTAGGGCTATGGGCTTGTCTGTTTGCTCTGTAAGAAGTAACCTTCTCCTGCAATAAAAGGGCTGACTCGACCATTATTGTTTTTACTCTATTCCACTTTAGCCCATTTTGGGATGATATAAGTTGATGGATTTACAGGATTATTCTCCCTCTTTTTCTCAGGCAGCATCCCTTTTTGCTTTTTTGTGATTCGTTTGATATTTCTGAAATCGGATTGAGGGCGGTCTGTTTCCAATTTATACTTGTCTCCGATTTTATCTGTCAATACCGCCATGTCTTTACTTATCTTATCATTGGTGATTTTAGCGTAGATTTGTGTGGTGGTAATGCAAGAATGCCCCAGCATCTGAGAGACCGTTTCGATGGGTACACCTTGCGAGAGGCACACTGTCGTTGCCATTGTATGGCGCCCCATATGCGAGGTAATTCGCTTTGTGATACCGCATAACTTAGCTATACGTTGTAAGCAGCGGTTCATATTGTCGCTATGGCTTGGCACAGGAAAAACAAAATTATTCTTTGCCACAAGACGGTATTGTTCAATCAGTTGTTTTGCAATCGGCAGTAGCTTGACATAAAATGTAGCATTGGTTTTCTTGCGTTTAGCTATTAACCATAGTTCGCCATCGAAAGAGGTTTGAATATTATCGAAAGTTAGTTTCTTGACATCCGCATAAGCCAAGCCTGTAAATGCCTGAAAGACAAAAACATCCCGAATTTGACGTTGTTTGTATCTTCTGAGCTCTACAGTCATAAATCGGCGAAGTTCGTCTTCAGTCAGATAGCCTCTATCTCGAGTCTGTGCTTTGAATCGGAAACTGGCAAAGGGATTGACGTGTATATACCCTTTACGCTGAGCAATCAACATAATCTGTTTCAGTTTAGTAACGGCGGTCAATAAAGTACTGCCTGCTAGCTTGCGTTCTTCTAATAGGTAAGTGTAATAATCCTCAACAAATTGTGGTTCTATTTCCTTGATTGGAATATCAGAAAGGTTATATCTATCCCGAAGAAACATTTCTACTCGCCTGCGATTGATAATTAATTGCTCGTATGAACCTTCGGTTCTGTCTTTACCGACACGCTTAGCATAGCTTTCGTAAAACTCATCAGCGATAGAAAAGAAAGTACGGAACTCATCACCAAAGCCCAGATAAGCGTTTTTAACTTTTTCAGCAGAAACAAAATTATCCTTGTCACAGATACTCTGATACTGTTTGCCGATTTGGGTTTTGATGTTGTCTAGCTTCTGATTGATTTTCTGTGCTTCGAGGCTTTTGCCTGATGCTCTGTTTGCTTTGGTGTCCCAAAGCTCGGGCTTGATGTTTAGCTTACAGCTAAACTGTGAGATGGTACTGTTTACAGTAATCCTTCCCATTACAGGAGCTTTACCATCTTTTAAATTGTTCTTTTTAAGATAGAACAAAATCTTAAATGTACTTCTTGCCATAACTCTAATTTTTTGTTACAAATTTAGTTTACTTAGAGTTATCCGGTGCTATGCAAAATTACGCAAACTATTGAATAAGTGACGAATATACTTCAGTTTAACAAAGTTACTCAGGTAACGATTTGGTAACTGAACTCGCCGCCATCTTTGCTTTTTTGTGCGTTTATTCTCTTTTAGTTAAAAGAACCGTCGTGCTTAATCCGCTGATTAAGTTTTAATTACCTTCGTTTGCTCTCCCTTTTCTAAATGGCTGCTGTTTCTACTAAGATTAACATTGATTGTTATAATTAAGAAGAGAAAAATCATCACAGCAATTAAACACTTGTTTAGTTGCTGTTTTTTTTATTAATTTGCAGTATTAAACAGTTGTTTAATACTGCACGAATATTATTATACCTAAGATATGATCAACGATAAAGATCCCCATGAAGTAAAGAGAAAAATTTTAAAAGAAGCTAAAACCCTCTTTATAAAAAACGGGTATAATGGAACAAGTATCAGGGATATAGCCAAAGCATCGGATACAAATGTAGCGATGGTAAATTATTATTTTCAATCGAAATACAACTTGTTTGAGATAATATTTGAGGAGGCAATGGAGATACTTACTCAAAAAATATTCCTGACTTTAGGATCTGATATGCCATTCTTTGAACTAATAGAAACATGGATACATACTTACTATGAGATTCTTTTTGAATATCCTCAAATCCCCATGTTCATATTAAATGAAGTAAGCCTCAATCCTCAAAGGCTAACCACGCGGATAAAAAGTAAGAATCCCTTTCAGGCATTCGAACAGATCGCAAAACGCATACAAGATGAAACAGCCAAAGGTACAATAAGAGAAACACCATCTGCTGATTTTCTTTTAAATATTATTTCCCTATCGCTATTCCCTTTTATGTTTGGAGAATTAGCCATGGCACTCATGGATGTGTCAAGAGAAAAATACAGCGAACTGATTGCCAATCATAAAAAATATGTTGTAGAGTTTACCATTAATGCTCTGCAACCCAATACTAAGCTTTAAAATATTGCCCGATATGCACACAAAACTTCAATATAAAATGGGAGTTGACGTTGGATCAACGACTATTAAAATAGTAATTATAGATTCTGATTCGCAGATTATCTATAAAGCCTATCGCAGACATCAGGCAAATATACAGCAATCGTTTGCCGAAGAATTAAATAAAGTGACCGACCAATTTCCCGATACTGAATTCTGTATAAATATTACAGGATCGGCAGGTATGGGTATTGGCGAACGTATAGGTGTTACTTTTGTACAAGAAGTAGTAGCCGCTGTAGAAGTGGTTAATAAAGTATATACTGAAACTCATACTCTTATTGATCTGGGTGGTGAAGATGCCAAAATGGTTTTCTTCAAAGAGGGGAAACACCCTGACATACGCATGAATGGTAGTTGTGCCGGAGGTACAGGCGCTTTTATAGACCAGATGGCAAACCTCATGAATATTTCAACCGAAGAATTAGGAGATCAGGCTCTTAAATTCGAGAAAATATATCCTATCGCTTCCCGTTGTGGTGTGTTTGCCAAGACAGATGTACAAAATCTGATAAGCAGAAACATTCCCGTAGCTGATATATCGGGTTCTATTCTTCATGCTGTAGCACTCCAAAGTGTTACTACCCTAGCCAGAGGTTGCGATATTGTACCTAAAATACTATGCATTGGTGGTCCTTTGACATTTATTCCGGCCTTACGAAATTCATTCAGAGAAGTATTAAAAATAGAAGATAACGATTTTATACTACCCGAAAACGGAGAATATTTTCCGGCTTGGGGAGCTGCATTATATCAACAAAAGGATATAGCTTATCATAATCTGAACGATTTAATATCCAAATCTGAAGACAATACAACAGCTCAGAAAGACTATTTACCGGCTTTATTCAACAATGAGGAAGAGTATCAGGAATGGAAGAAAAATAGAAAAATTAAGCCTCTACAATTTCAAGAACTGGGAAGTAAAAAAGAAATAGAATGTTTCCTTGGTATAGATTCGGGGTCTACTACAACCAAAATTGTAGTGATGGATTCCGATGCCAATATCATATATCGATTTTATGGAAGCAATGAAGGAAATCCTCTCAAGAAAGTTATAGAAGGACTTTCGAAGTTTTACAAGAAAGCAGAAGACAGAGGTGTATCCTACAAATTTCTATCCTCAGCAGCGACAGGTTATGGAGAAGATCTTATTAAATCGGCTCTGGGTCTTGATTACGGAATTGTAGAAACGATGGCTCATCTATCGGGGGCACAATATGTAGACCCTCAGGTTTCTTTTATTCTCGACATTGGAGGACAGGATATTAAATCGATCTTCACCGAAAATGGAGTAATCTCAAACATTGAATTGAATGAGGCTTGTTCTGCCGGATGCGGTTCGTTTTTACAGAACTTTGCATCTACTATGAATATGACTTTGGGGGAATTTTCCCATGCCGCATGTATAGCACAACATCCGTCTGATTTAGGTTCACGCTGTACTGTCTTTATGAATTCGAAAGTAAAGCAGTCGCTTCGTGAAAATGCAGGAATGGACGATATTGCAGCCGGACTTGCTTATTCAGTAGTAAAGAACTGCTTATACAAGGTTCTTAAAATATCAAACCTAAAGCAATTAGGTGATCACATCGTTGTTCAGGGAGGTACATTCCGAAACGATGCCGTATATCGTACTTTGGAATTACTTTCGGGAAAATCGATAAGTTCGACAGATCATCCCGAATTGATGGGTGCTTTTGGTGCTGCTCTTTATTCTCAAAGATTATGGAAAAAAAAGCAAGCCACAACTCCCAAGATAGGAGCAATATCTTTACCCAACATAGAAGCCATTGATACAAGAGAGCTTCAATGTAAAGGCTGTACGAATAATTGTTCGGTATTACGGTTTAAATTCGAAAACGGTAATATCTGTTATGCAGGCAACAAATGCGAAAAGATATTTTACAATAAAAGTTCTATACAAAAAGGTGGTTATAACGGTTTTGATGAAAAGAATGAAATATTATTCAACCGAGGAGTTAATGCCGATAATATCCAACAAGGTAAAACAATCGGGATACCTCGTGTCTTGAATATGTTCGATAATTATCCTTTCTGGCATACACTTCTTTCGGATTGCGGATTCAATGTGAGATTATCACCCGAATCGACCTTTCCTCTTTATCAAAAAGGAGTGGGCGGTGTAATGTCCGATAATATCTGTTTTCCTGCAAAACTGGTACACGGACACGTGTTATCGCTTATCGAACAGAAAGTAGACCGCATCTTCTACCCTATTATACCGAAGGAAGAGAAAGAATTTGGCAGTTCGTCCAACTCTTTCAATTGCCCTGTGGTGAGTGGTTATCCCGAAGTTATCAGAAGTTCGGTAGAACCCGATGAAAAATATGGTATTGCCTTCGACAAACCTGTTATAACATTCAGTAGCGATAAGGCTTTGGAGAAAGGTTGTTTTGACTACTTATCATCATTAGGTGTTTCAAAGTCTGTTTTCAGCAAAGCTTTCGAAAAAGCAATGAAGGTAAAAACAGAGGTGAAAATACAATTAAGAGAAAGTCAAAAAGATTTACTAAATCAGGCTATTGAAAATAACGAAACAGCTTTTGTCGTAGCCGGAAGACCTTACCATGCCGACCCCCTTATCCATCAAAAAGTCGGACAAATATTGTCAGATTTAGGTGTTACAGTATTTACGGATGATGTTTTCCGTAAAGAAGAAAGCTCTGGATTCGGACGTTTGAATATTGTATCGCAATGGTCGTATCCAAATCGTGTAGTGCAGGCGGCAATGGAGGTTGCAAAACTACCTCAGAATATACAATTGATTCAGTTGAATTCTTTCGGTTGTGGGCCTGATTCCTTTTTTATGGATGAGACACAGGATATACTAAAGGCAGCAGGCAAGAACCTCACGATCTTACGTATCGACGAAATTGCCAGTCCGGGATCTATTCGATTGCGTCTGCGTTCTCTGGTTGAATCTCTAAAAACGATTAATACACAGGAACAGAAAACACCTCAACCGGCATACGAGGGTTATCGCACACCTTATACAAAAGAAGACCGAAAGAAAACGATACTTCTCCCTTGGTTTACCGACTTTTTATCCCCTTTTGCTCCGGCTTTGGGTGAACTGGTTGGGTATAAACTACAAAACCTCCCTAAATCGAACAAAGTATCAGCCGATCTAGGTTTGATGTATGGTAATAATGAGGTTTGTTACCCATCAACCCTTATATTAGGGGATATTATCAGCACACTACAATCAGGAGAGTATGATGTACAAGATGTGGTTCTGGCAATAACTCAAACGGGTGGGCAATGTCGTGCGACCAACTATCTGGCTCAAATAAAGAGCGGATTGCAAAACGCAGGATTCAGAGATATTCCCGTTATTTCCCTTTCGTCAGGAGACTCGTATCAGAATGAGGAAAGTGAATTTAATATAGATTGGAAAAAACTAGCCAAAATAGCAGTTGATACTGTGCTTTACTCGGACGCTTTACAACAAATGCACAGTGCAATTAGTGTGCGTGAAAAAACAAAAGGTGCATCGCAGCAAGTATTTGACTTTTATATTGAAAGAGGAATTGATGGAGTAAGAGCCAATTCCCCTAAAACGCTACGTCGATTATTAAAAGAAGCTGTTGCCGACTTCAATAATGTACCTATTTTTGAAAAACAATATACCAGAGTTGGTCTTATCGGTGAAATATTCTTGAAATATAACAATTATGCTCAGGCAAATATAACGGAATGGCTACGGTCGAAAGAAGTTGAAGTTTCATGTCCTCCTCTTTTGGATTTCCTAATTCAATTCTTTGTCAACAACAAAGAAGATGTAAAAAATGGTCTGAAAGAAGAAACTATCTTCGCAAAAGCCATGCAACCTCTTATCTGGACTTGGATCAATAGCAAGATTAAGAAGTTCGAAAAGATCATGTCTAATTTCAAATTCTATGAGGCATCCGAATCTATTTTTGCTAAAGCTGAAGCTGCTTCCGAAGTATTAAGCCTATCCAATCAATATGGTGAAGGATGGCTTATTGCAGGTGAAATAGCCCATTACGCACGTAAAGGGGTTAATAAAGTGGTATGCATTCAACCTTTCGGATGTATAGCCAATCACATTGTAGCTAAAGGAATTGAGAAGCGATTGAAAACTCTATACCCCGATATGAATATCCTATATCTCGATATTGATGGTGGTATTGCCGAAGTAAATTTACAGAATCGTTTACATTTTATGATTTCATAAATCAGATTGTAATGTATAAAAAGAGAGTCATAGTCTGAACTCTCTTTTTTCTTTCAAAATTGAAAGTCAAACTCTTCCTTTACAATATTTTCAATCCTCTCTGTCATGTATTCACAAGAATAACAAAAATTCAGATCACCTTTTTTCTTTAAAATAGACTCAATCATTTTCTGATCATCAATAAAAGGTTTATATCCCTTTTTATTCAACTCATAAAATCCATACAAAGCATATATTTGTTTCTCCACGTTAGAAGATTGAAGCCAGCGTCTTATTTCATTTATATTCTTATAAGTATCTAATAAATTCATTATTTGTCTTTCATTAGGAGGCTGGAATCCAATCCCACAACCCTCTCCATAAACAATATCTGTTACAAAAAGCTCATTTAGATTCAAATCTATCAAAAAAACATTCCTAAATTTAGTATTTAGCATATCATACTCGAATCGATCCTTATACTCTTCTTTTATAAATGTAAAATCAGCACCCCTAAAAGAAGTAATCTTTCCTAAATTATAATAGATAATATTTTTATCTTGCAGAATAAGGTTAACTCTAAAAGAATATATTGTAGATATATATTTGTATTCCTTATCAGGAATAGTCAGACCAATATAATAACATACTTGACTATAATTATCAATAATATCACGTTCTAAAGAAAGTCCTCCGTCTATTGTCTCATCATATATTCTTTCAATAGCTGATTCAAACTCATTAATAGTTTTAGATCCTAATGACGAGATAATTTCTTTTCGAAGATCTAAAATTTTCATTTTATGAAATACCTCTGATCCAATTCCTTTTTTCTCTTTTAGACCTAAAGTTTAATTGTTATTCTTTATACAAGAACAAAATAAAATACTACTTATTAAAATCAATGCTATTACTTGCTTAAGCATATTATTCTACAACTATTTCATCAATCATTATATAAGCCTTTGCTCCGGCTTTTTCATGCCATGCTGGCAATCCCTCAATAGCCTTAAGTGTTACTCGTATATAGTTAGCTTTTACTGTATCAAATGTTTCTTTTATTTCCCAAGTATAAGGCTTAAGATGACAATTAAGAACAGGCAATCCCATATGGTGTACTTCTTTGAAAGTTTTCCCATCATCCGACACCTCTATTTTTATTGATTTAGCAAATAGTAATCCACCACGGCTATTTATAAATTGATTCAATTTCACAGAAGAAACTGACACTTGATCACCCAATTTAATTGTAGCCACCATATCTTCTCCTAAAAAGCCAAGCCATGAACCTGTACGATAGCTACTTTTGTAACCTTTTTGTCCATCAACTAAAGTGATTGCTCCATTAAATGTATATTTCTTATCAGGTTGATTCTTTAATTCGATAGGTTTCGCGGTAGCTTTATTAAATGAAAATTCTTTTGAGTAAATTTTACTTTGTATACCATCTCTCACAACTAATGCTTTTAAATTGCTTGATTTAGAAATGATAATAGGTTCTGAATATTTAAGGCTTTTTTCTGTTGGCACAGTACCATCCAATGTATAATAAATGGGAGCATTATCGAATGTTGACAACGTTATCTTTATCTCATTCTTTTCTGTATCATAATCGCATTTTACCTGTACCCCATAAGCCTGTTTACAATTTTCATAGCCTAGTTTATCTAGCAATAAAGATTGTCGGTACATTCTTGCTACAAAGTTATTGTAATCTTTTTCCTGAGGATACGACCATAAGGTTTCAGCCAAAGCTCCTAAGCGAGGCAACAACATATATTCTACATTTTTACTGGTAGGCATATATTCAGTCCAGACATTTACTTGTCCTCCCAAAATATTTTTTTGCTGATCTTTTTCTAGTTCAACAGGTATAGGATCAAAGCTATATACTTTCTCCAAATCCGTTAACCAACCGAAAGTATAGGGTTCGTTATCCACATCAGGTGATTGATAATAATCGAGATAAAGATGTGATTCGGGAGTCATTATTACATCATGACCTCTGCCAGCTGCATATATTCCACCATCAGTTCCTCGCCACGACATAATAGTAGCATTAGGAGCAATTCCTCCTTCTAATATCTCATCCCAACCTATTATAGATTTTCCTTTTTTATTAATCAGCTCTTCTACCCGATGGATAAAATAGCTTTGTAATTGTTCTCCGGCTGAATGTGCTTTTGTCTCTCTGATTCCTAAAGCTTTTATTCTCGCCTGACATTTAGGACAAGCCATCCATCTGTTTTTCAAACATTCGTCTCCTCCAATATGAATATATTTTGCAGGAAATAATTCTGCAACCTCAGTAAATACATCATCCAAAAATGTAAATACACTATCGTTTCCGGCACAAAGCACATCCTCAAATATACCCCAACCTCGTCCTACTTGATAAGGCCCTCTGGTACAACCCAATTCGGGATAAGATGCCAAAACAGCCAATGTATGTCCGGGAATATCTATTTCGGGAATAACCGTTATATAACGTTGACGGGCATATTCTACCACATCTTTTATTTCTTCCTGAGTATAAAAACCACCGTAAGACTTGCCATCGTACTCTTCCGAATGGCGATCAGTAGCAGTTTCGGATCTCTGTGAGCCAATTTTAGTCAGATTAGGATATTTCTTTATTTCGATTCGCCACCCTTGATCATCTGTTAGATGCCAATGAAAGACATTCATATTGAATAATGCCAGAACATCTATATACTTCTTTATAAAATCTGCTGAATAGAAATGACGGGACACGTCTAATGATACTCCCCTATGTGAAAATTGCGGATAATCTTCAATTACCGCCGCAGGAAAAGAAACGTTATTTACACTCTCGACAGGCAATGATTTTCTCAATGTCTGGATAGCATAAAATACACCTGATGCACTTACCCCATTTATGAGTATATTATGAGGTGTGACAGATAATTTATAATAATCGGGATTTGTATTTAGTGTTGTGTCTATTTGAAATTCTATAATGCTCTCAGCATCTTTCTTTGTAGTCAATTGAAGATTAATACCTGCACATTCGTTAATATATGAAGCTAAGAAAGAAGCCAACTGATGTGATTGACCATCGTTCTCTATATAAAAGATTCGGGTTGATTTATTCAAAACAAAAGGATTGCTTTCCGCCTGATAAATTATTTGTCGAGGTAAAGGAACTACCTCATAATTGGCGTTTACTGTCTTATTATCATTTGTACATGCATAAAATAGAAAGGTACAAAGTATACTAGTTAATGGTAGTAAAAAGTTTACAAAACTTTTTAGTGTTCGAGTAAATTTCATGGTAGAATTAGTTATAACAATAATTAAAAATAATAAATATACAAATAAAATACATAGTGTAAAAATTCTAAATTCTATAAACATTTCGTTTTACTCCTTGTTATGAAAAGATACACAAACCGAAAAATTCCCTTTATTACACATAAACTAAACAAATTAAAACTATGGAAGAAGAAAAAAAGAAAACCTTAACAACCAATCAAGGCAGTCCTGTTGACAATGATCAGGCATCGATTACAACCCAAAATCCTACGATGACTTTGCTATCGGATACTCACATGATCGAAAAACTAGCACATTTCGATAGAGAACGTATTCCCGAAAGAGTTGTACATGCTAAAGGTTCGGGAGCTTTTGGCTACTTTGAAGTTACAAACGATGTAACTAAGTATACTTGTGCCGATTTTCTATCTCAAATTGGTAAAAAGACCGAAATGTTAGCCCGATTCTCAACTGTAGGAGGCGAAAAAGGTTCTGCCGATACAGCCCGTGATCCTCGTGGCTTTGCTTTGAAATTCTATACAGAACAAGGTAATTACGACATGGTAGGTAATAATACGCCTGTATTCTTTATTCGGGATGGTATTAAATTTCCCGATTTTATCCATACTCAAAAAAGGAATCCAATATCAAATCTCCCCGATCCCGATGCTTTTTGGGATTTTCTGTCATTGACTCCCGAAAGTATACATCAGGTTACTATTCTTTTCTCCGATAGAGGTACGCCCGATGGTTTTCGTCACATGCACGGATTCTCAAGCCATACTTTTATGTGGTACAATACCCAAGGTGAGCATGTATGGATAAAATGGCATTTTAAAACGGCACAGGGAGTAAAAAACTTAACCAATGAACAAGCGACCGAATTGGCTGGCACAGATCCTAATTATGCAACACGTGATCTGTACGAAAGTATCGAAAAAGGCGATTATCCTGCTTGGGATGCTTTTGTTCAGATAATGACTCCCGAACAAGCAAACCATTATAAATTCGATCCGTTTGATATCACCAAAGTATGGTATCAAGGTGAGTACCCATTGATTCCCGTAGGTAGATTTGTACTAAACCGCAATCCAGAGAATCATTTTAATGAAATTGAACAGGCTGCTTTTTCTCCCGGAAATTTTGTTCCCGGTATAGCCGCTTCACCCGATAAAATGTTGCAGGTACGTTTATTCAGTTATCCTGATACTCACAGACATAGATTGGGGGCAAACTTTGACCAATTGCCTGTAAATGCTCCTAAGTGTCCGATGCATAATTATCAGCGTGATAGCTATATGAATACCCGTAATGATGCACCTGCCCCTAATTACTATCCTAATTCGTTCGAAGGTGCTGCACCTGATGCCAAGTTTACACCTCCGGCATTAGATGTACAGGGACTAGCTGCACGACATGAGTATCCGTTAGGAGATATTGACTTTGTTCAGGCAGGAGAACTGTATGGTCGTGTACTGAGCAATTATGATAAAACCAACCTTATCAATAATCTTGTAGGTCATATGAAGAATGCACAACAACGCATTCAATTACGTCAGGCTGCATTATTCTACAAAGCTCATCCCGAATATGGAACCCGTATTGCACAAGGTCTGGGATTGAGTGTTGACAGAGTAAAACAATTAGCTGAAATGAGTCAGGAAGATAGGGTAAAAGCTACTGCACAATAATATATCAGTAATCCGTAGTGTATTTAAGCAATACTCATTTTTAAGTTGTTTATATTTCTATTGTTTATATAAACACTATATTCTATTTTACCTAACAAAGTCGGAGATAAAATTACAAATAGCTGATATTCAGAATAAATATTCATATATTCAGAAGTTAAATCGACAACAATCAATTTAATATCCGATAATTTAGATTTACGTTTTTGATTCAAAAAATTCATCTTGCATTCTGTTTTTTGTAAAGTTTCGAGTATTTTTCATAACTTGCAATAAAGTTGTCCATATCACTTAATCAATTGGTAATAAATAAAATATACCTGTTTTTATAATTATAAAAGAATAATATTAAATTAAAAAGTTATGAAATTCAGTAATGTACGACTGCTAGTCAAAGACTTTGCAAAATGCTTTAAATTTTATAAAGAACAATTGGGGCTAATACCTGCTTGGGGAGATGAAAATAGTGGCTATGCCAGTTTTAAGGTAGCAGAAGGAATCGAAGGATTAGCTCTGTTTGTATCAGACTGGATGGCTCCTTCTATAGGGAACGTTAACAAACCAATGCCTACGGACTGCCGTGAGAAAATGATGATATCATTTGAAGTATCAAATGTGGATGAAATTTATAAAACATTATTTGCGAATGGAGTAAAGTTTATTAATCAACCAACAGATATGCCAGATTGGGGGATGCGAGTGGTTCACCTAAGAGATCCTGAAGAAAATCTGATAGAGCTATTTACTATGCTAGCACCCGAACAATATAGTAAGGAACTTGTAGAAGAAAACAAGAAATATTAATGAACGACGGGTATCAGCAGTAAAATTCTATAAAAAGTAAAAGCCCTAAGATCAAAATAATCTTAGGGCTTTTACTTTTTTAGTGCAATTCTTTCGAAAAGCAGAATCGACCAATTGCAAATATATGGGTAGACATAAAAATACCGAATAATACCCCTCCCATAAATTCTTTAAAGTATTTTGTAAACTTTAGCTAGAAAACTTCGTATTTCTGCTCCGATTTCCTCAAGATGAGTCTCTAAAGCAAAATGTCCCGTATCATACAATTTTACAATGGCATTGGGGTTATCTCTCTTAAAACACTCTGCACCCACAGGCAAAAAGAAAGGATCATTCTTACCCCATGTAGCAAGAAAAGGAGGCTGATAGGTTCGGAAGTATTCTTGAAATTTAGGATATAGAGCTACATTATTGCTGTAGTCTCCAAATAAATCAAGTTGTATATCAGTACTCCCTTTACGATTAAGGAAATATTGATCAGAGTTATATCCATCCGGAGAAACTAAGTTAGCATCATTTACTCCATAGAGGTATTGCCATTTAGTTGTCTCTTCTGTCAAAAAAGACTTTAATGCATCTCTATTTTGAGATGTCTTTTCAGTCCAATATTTTCTTATGGGGTTCCAACCGTCACTCAATCCTTCTTCATAAGCATTTCCATTTTGTGAAATAATTCCTGTAATTTTTTCAGGATTTAAAAGTGCTAATCTAAATCCAACCGGAGCACCATAATCAAATACATAGATTGCAAATTTATCTAATTTGAGTTGCAGAGTAAATAGATTGATATAATAAGCCAGGTTATCAAAAGTATAACTAAATTCTTTATGATCACAATGGCTTGATAATCCGAAACCTAAAAGATCGGGAGCAACCACATGATAATCTTTTGCAAGTATAGGTATTAAATTTCGAAACATATGGGAAGATGAAGGGAACCCATGTAAAAGAAGGATTGTCGGAGAAGTTTCTTTTCCTGCTTCACGATAAAATATAGTTTTAGTATCTATACTAACTGTTTTGTAACTTACTTTATTTGTATTCATATTTTATATAATTAGAATGTCAAACAAAGTTACGACATTAAACGTTTGTCTGAAATGACAATAAATATGCAAATACTGCCATTTGAATAATAAAACATATAGCTATCCTAGCCTTTCTTGGATCGACAATAGATACAACAACCTACCCTATATCGAAAAAAATTTAATCGAACATCTCAGATTTTCAATAATATATATACTACTGACAGTTACAAAATGTTCGAATACCATAAAATATGCATGATATACTCGCTGCATGTATTATTGTTTCGAGAAGCAGAATCGTCCGATTACAATCAATATATAAGCAAAGATTAAATACCTCACCAAATCAAAATGATGCAAATAAACTAAAGCAAAGGTTGTAGTAACAATTCCGATAGTAAGCAGAACTCCTGCCCCTACTCTTTCCTTTAGATTTATGTTTTCACCCCAAACTTTTGGTTTAAAGACCCAATTGATAGGAATTACAAATCCATTCACAAGTAAAATAGAATAGGACATATACTCATATTTTACATCATTCAACAGGCAGAGCATAGCAACCAAACCAATCATTGCTCCATAATATAGTTTTCCCATCTTAGTGGATGCACTCGATGGCATATCGGTAGCCATAAATAAGGTTCCTAATAATATGCCTCCTAAAGAGAATTTAATATCCTTAAAAGCAAATATTTGCAGTAGTATAAAGAATGTAACTAATAGTCCGAACGGTATATGCCATGAAATACGCCTACGAAGCAAAAGGTATAATCCTCCCAATACCAGAAGTATAACTGAATATTCTCCTATTGCCCCCGATGGCTTAAAGAATATAGAGTTCATATATTCAGTAAAACCTCCATTTCCTAAGATATTGAAAATATTCAGATCCTGAAAATTGACATAATCTTTATTATACCAGATCGTTCGTGAAGTCATTACCAAAGGAAAGAAGACAGTCATAAATTCCCGTCCAACCAAAGCAGGATTAAACATATTACGTCCCAATCCTCCCCAAAGTATCTTACCAAAGATTACAGCCATAGCCGAACCAAAGGCAACTACATACCAAGGCGTAAAAGGAGCTAATGTAAAAGCCAGCAAAATAGCCGTTACTATTGCCGAACTATCGAGCAATGTATTCCACTTTTTCAGAAAAATACCTGCAAATATAAATTCGCCAACCATAGCACTGATAACAGCAACGAACATCACAAACAGAGGAGCCTCTCCATATGCAAAATACGAAATAACCGCACAGGGAACGAGTGCCAGAAGAACATCCGACATTACTTCCCAAACACTATCTTTGGCTCTTACAAAAGGTGTATATACTGTTTTACTATCAGTCTGCATGAGTCAATAACGCTTTTAGTTTTACCTTTCCTTCTTTGATGCTTTCCATCAATGGAACATCACTCGGGCAGATGTATTCGCAGGCAGCACATTCTATACATGAATTTAAGCTGTATTTTTCTAATGAAGCAATCTTTCCTGTTCTGTAATTTTCGGCAAATACAAGAGGCATCAATTTCATCGGACATACATCTACACAATAACCGCACGATATGCAGTTATTTCTTTTAATCTCTTTCTTTTTGAAAAACAGTACTCCCGATGAACCTTTGATGATTGGAGCTGAAGTTTCCACAACATTCTTGCCCATCATAGGACCACCCAGAACCAATTGCTTGTCGTCTAATGTATTTGTCTGATTCTGATATTCTAAAATATGGCTGATAGGTGTGCCAATTTTAACTTGGTAGTTTCCCGATTTCTTAGATTGTTCCCCCGAAACAGTTATTATACGTTCAGTTAAAGGTTTACGCTCTACAAGAGCATTATATACAGCATGAACTGTACCCACATTACTCACCATTAATCCCTCATCTTTGGGAACAACGCCACGAGCCAATTCTTTTCCTGTAACAGATTTTATAAGTTGCAACTCTCCTCCCTGAGGATATTGATTGGGTAATATGGCAACCCTTACATTTTTATATTCGGACTGAGATAAAAATGGACTAAATACATCCAATAGTTCTTTATTCTGCTTTTCTATTGAAAGGACTATTTCTTGAGCTTGAAGTACTTTATTTATCAAAAATATACCTCGGAACAGTTCTTCGGTCTTATCTCTCATCAAAGCATAATCAGCCGTCAGATAAGGTTCGCACTCAGTTCCGTTGACAATAAAAGTATTAATCTTTTTGCCTAGCAGGTTATACTTTACAAAGGTCGGAAACTGTGCTCCTCCCTCTCCTACTATACCTGCACTTTTTATGATAGCTAATATCTCATCGGAGGTCAGGTTATCAGCATCAATTACCGGTCGTGTAATCTCTTCATTTCTAAAATCATTTTGCAGAACTATGGTTTCAACCAAAGTTCCATCCGCCAAAGGATGTAATTCAATCGCCTTGATCGTACCCGAAACGGGAGCATGAATATTAGCCGACAAGTTACGTGTTTCCTCAGCTATAATCTGATATTTAAGAACATACTCACCAACTTCTACAATTGGTTTTGCTGCTTGCCCTATATGTTGTAACAAAGGCAGATACAAAACAGGAGCATCGGGAATATCCGATATACTCATCTGCTTAGTTTTGCTCTTCATCGAAAAAATATGCATCATAATTTATTGTACTATATATTTTTCGAAACCATCCGAAAATCGAATATGGTTATTTTTATCCATTAAAAAACCCGAAACATCAAATTGGCTCGATAATAGCTTCATTTTCACCGTGAAACCATCTAATGTCTGATTATACAATCCTGTTGAAATAATGTCACCTACAAAACAATTGGTCGATATTATTCCTATCTGCTTATTTTCGGAAGGATAACCAGTGCGGGGATTGATTATATGTCCGTATTTCTTACCACCAATTTCAACAAATGTTTTAGTTTGTGCCGAAGTCGAAAAACAAGCATTCGAGAGTTTCAGTTTAAATAAAGTATCCTCTTTATTCATTGAATTCTCTACATTTATTACCCAGTAAGAATGCACCGAATTATTCAAAGCCTTAATAGTACTACCTCCCGCATTAATAATAGCATCGGTAATACGCTCTTTCCTCATTTTCTGAACCAGCTTATCTACTGCATAAGACTTCATAAACGAGCCTGTAATAATCTCCTGTCCTTCTGCAATGCGAACTTTAGAGCCTTCTATTTCTATTTTCTTATAGTTGACCTGCTTCCTGGTAGCTTTAATTTCCTCTTTCAGAGGTAAACGTCGCACTTCATCTTTATAAAAGCCCCATAGACGAACCAGCGGCATTACGGTTATATCATATTCACCATCAAACAAATCCGAAAAATAAATAAGTTGCCTCAACAAACTGATAGTTTCGTCATCTACTTCAACAAATTGCCCGGCATTCTTATTTATCAAATCAAAAAAAGAACCTTCGCTATATGAATTGTAATGTTTGTCAACATCTTCCAATACAGCAAAAAGTTCATCAAACAGGCTTTCGTCGCAGAAAACCGGTATCTTTATCTTAATATGTGCATGGAATAACCATCGCACCTGAGCTTTATATAAAAGTCCATCATTCACTTGCAGCAGCAGTTTCTTCTTTTACGGGTTCTATTTTTGTTTTAGGAGCTTCTTTAACCTTTTGTTCATCCTTCTTTTCCGAAGTTTTAGTCGGTTGCTCTTTTAAAGCTTTCTCTGTAGTTTTTTTCGGAGCTTCTTTCTTAGATATCTCCTCCGCTTTTACTTCCGAAACTTCGGGAGAAGAAATTGCATTATCTTTTGTAATAACCTCTTTTGTTTCTATTTCTTCCGTGATTACAGCATTTTTACTCGCAATCTCGTTTTCTCCTGAATCAGGAACTTTTAACCCATCATTATTCTTAAATATAGTATCTATTGCAGCTTTGTTTCCAAACACTATCAGTACTATACCAAATAGAAAAAGAATAATTTTCTTTACAGTTGTCATCTTATTCGGACATTAAGTTATTTTTGTTTACAAAAATACTCAATACGTATTCGTATTGGTAATTAATTAACCATTTATAATAAAAAAAGAATCTTATTTAATAACAAATAAGATTCTCTATATGATAGATATAGTCAATTATTATTCGGGCATCATATTGTGGAATACATTCTGAACATCTTCATCATCTTCAAACTTATCTAAAAGCTTGGTAATTTGTGCTCTTTGCTCTTCCGTTACTTCTTTTAGCTCATGCGGAATTCTCTCAAACTCAGCACTATGAATTTCAAATCCATTTTCCTCCAAATATTTTTGAATATCCGAATATGACTTAAATTCGCCATAAAGAAGTATATCTTCTTCGTCTTGCTCTATCTCATCTACTCCATAGTCGATAAGTTCCAATTCTAAATCCTCTAGTGAGACATCTTCCTTTGGTGATATTTTAAATACGCATTTATGGTCAAATAAAAACTCTAAGCTACCGGTTGTTCCTAATGAACCATTATGTTTATTAAAATAGCTACGTACATTTGCAACAGTACGGGTAGGATTATCGGTTGCCGTTTCTACAACAATAGCGATACCAAAAGGACCATATCCTTCATAAGTAACTTCCTTGTAATCAGATTCATCTTTAGAAGTAGCCTTTTTTATTGCACGTTCTACGTTTTCCTTGGGCATATTCTCTTTCTTCGACTGCTGTATCAATACACGCAAACGAGGATTTGTATCTGCATCAGGGCCACCTTCTCTGGCTGCAATGGTTATTTGTTTTCCTAATTTAGTAAATACACGAGCCATATTGCCCCAACGTTTCATTTTCGTTGCTTTACGGTATTCAAATGCTCTTCCCATATCTGTTCTTTATAATTTCATTGAGGTCTTAGACCTATTTTATTATTTTATTTTCTGGCTACAAAAGTATAAAAAATAGCCTATACAAAAAACTATTACGACCTCAGACATTATTAATATTCTGACAAATATTATTTCTGGAGCTTGTTTAGGCTAATAACTTCAAAAACACTTATTCTAAGATATAAAACCACTCATCAATTATAGTGATTCGATGGGTAAAAAATCATTATTATAGGTGATTGCAATACTTGAGCTATTTATTTTACTTCACACGATTTTTAAAAACTCAAAATAAACTCAAAAACAGATGAAATTTTATTTAATGTTAGTTCTATTATCTTTAAGTGCTTCTTCTCTTATTGCTAAAGATATACGAGGTAGACTTACAAATAGTAATGGCGAAAGTCTTGATTATGTAACTATCCGGCTAGATGGCACCGGATGGGGAACCACATCAAAATCTGACGGAACATTTTACTTCAAAAATATACCTACTGGACAATATACGCTTGTTGCCAGCCTTATTAATTATAAAACGAAAACAATACATATTGAAGTTTTATCTGATGCAACAACAGAAATAGGAAATCTTGAATTGGAACAATCAAGCCAGACATTAGATGAAGTGGTAATCTCTGCCAACTTAGATAAATACGTATCAAAAAAACCGTCCAATTCAATCAGACTCGACCAACCTCTGGTTAAAGTTCCGCAAAACATACAAGTGGTAACTTCCCGCATGATTTCCGATCAACAAATACTCAGCATGAGCGATGGCATAATACGTAATGTAAGTGGCGCTACTCGTCAAGAACATTGGGGAGACTTGTATACCCGTATAAACATGAGAGGTGGACGTGCTGCTGCTTTTCGCGAAGGAATGAACCTGACCTCTACCTGGGGACCATTAACCGAAGATATGAGCTTCGTTGAATCAATTGAATTTGTAAAAGGTCCTGCAGGATTTATGATGTCAAATGGAGATCCCAGTGGTATATATAATGTAGTGGTTAAGAAACCAACAGGACAAACAAAACGCCAAGCTTCATTAACATTGGGCAGCTATGATCTTTACAGGGCAAGTATTGATCTGGATGGCAAACTCGATCAAAAAGGAAAATTATTATATAGACTGAATTTGATGGGGCAACTTAAAAATTCTTTTCGAGCCAATGAATTCAATAACAGATATAGTATTGCCCCTGTTATTACATATGTAATTAATGAAAATACAAAACTTACTGCGGAATATACTTTACAACATGTAGATATGTCGAATGTAGGTTCTTATTATAGCTTTGCGACACAAGGCTACGCAACCTTACCTCGAAATTTCACCCTATTGGCAGCAGGAATGGAACCAACCAAAATAAATGATCAGAGCATTATCCTCAATCTTCAACATAACTTTGATTCCAATTGGAAATTAACTGCGCAAGCTGCTTATTTTAACTACAATCAGGTGGGTAGCTCAATGTGGGTTGACTCCATCAATACAGATGGGAATTTACGCCGTACAGCCAGTATATGGGATGCAATATCTCAAATGAAATTCGGACAGGTTTTTGTCAATGGAAAAGTTAAAACAGGACCTGTAACACATCGTATATTGGGAGGACTAGATATGGGTAACAAAGAATATTGGGCAGATTGGTCGCAATCTTTTGCTCTTGATACTATTGGTTCATTCAATATTTATAACCCCAACAATGGAAAACCGGTCTTAGGATATCCCGATTTTGACAGAAGTAAAAGCATTAAGGAACGATCTGGAGGTCCTCAAATTACACAAACATATACAGGTTTATATTTGCAGGATGAGCTTTCGTTCTTTGATGAAGCCCTAAGATTAACTCTGGCAGGTAGATATACCTATGTTAAAAGTAATTCTTACGGAACTATTACAGAAGAACGTAAATTCACACCACGTATAGGTCTTAGTTATTCAATAGATGAAAACACTTCGCTATATGCCCTTTACGACCAGACATTTCTTCCTCAGAGCGGACTTCGCCGCGATGGTAAAGGAATCAAACCAATCACAGGTAACAATATGGAGATTGGAGCCAAGAGACTCTGGTTTGGAGGTAAATGGAACAGTACATTATCATTATACCGAATCATAAAAAACAACTTGTTAGCTGCCGATCCTACAAATGCAGCAGGAGAAGTATATGTAACCGAGATAGGTCAAAGTAGAGATCAAGGTATTGAATTTGATGTACAAGGAGAAATTCTCAGAGGATTAGATATTGTTGCCAACTATGCTTTTACCGAATCTGTGGTAACAAAAAGCTCCTCGCAATATACTAAAGGAACACAACTTCCCGGAGTGGCTAAACATACTATTAATGCAAATCTAAAATACAAATTTATGGATGGTGCATTGAGAGGATTCAATCTTCAGGCAGGATGCACATCTTTGATTGATCGTAGTTCGTGGTGGGCAGACAGTCGAGATCATGCGGAAGAACTTCCTGATTATTTTAGATTAGATGCCGGTGCCGGTTGGTCAAATGGTATACTGGCTATTAACCTCATGGTAAATAACGTACTTGATAGCTATTTATATTCGGGAACACCTTATACTATAGGCAAAACAAATGCTTATTACTGGCAAACCGAAACTCCAGTGAACTACCGCTTGAATATTACTTATAATTTCTAAGGCTGTAAACAGATTTCCTACTTTTGTAAAAATTTTAAAATAAAAGAATTTAATCTTCAATGAAGAAATTATCTTTCAAACGAATAATCTATCTATTACATCTCTGGCTGGGAATGCTATCGGGTATCGTTGTATTTATTGTTGCGATCACCGGATGTATATATACCTTTCAGACAGAATTGAGAAATGTATTCGAATCTTACCAAGATGTGGAAGTACAAAATAAACCATTCCTTTCACCATCTGAGCTTAAGGAGAAGTCAAAACAATATGTATACGCATCTCCCTCAGACAACAGTAATGTTATTTATGGAGTTACTTATGCCAAACTAGACAGAGCGGCAACGGTAGCCTATAATCATTATGAAGATGGTTATACTTTATTAGTACTGAATCCTTACTCAGGTGACTATCTGGGCAAACAAGTTTTGAAAAATGATTTTTTCAGATTTGTACTATCCGGACATCGTAACCTCTGGTTACCTTATCCGGTAGGTCATCAAATCGTAGGATGGGCAGTTTTGATCTTTGTTATTGTATTAATAACAGGTATTGTTTTATGGATACCTAAAAAGTGGAACAAAAAATCATTAAAGCCACGCCTTACAATTAAAAAGAAAGCCGGATTTTTCCGATTCAATTACGATCTTCACAATGTACTGGGTATTTATGCCGCTCTTATTGCATTAGTAATTGCACTGACGGGGCTTACCTGGAGCTTCGAATGGTATGCCAACTCGTATTACAAAGTAATATCAGGTGGCAAAGAACTTAATAAATGGCAGGTAGCACAATCGGATACGACAGCCGTATCTAGTCTCGAAAATACAGCAGACATACTTTGGGAAAAAGTAAAAGCCGAGTATCCTATCGGGCAAGAGGGGTCATTTATGTTTGATTTTCCAAACCAAAAAGCTGATGCTTATCGTATCTGCTTCAATTCGGCAAACGATGATACTTACTACAAAAGACATTTTCGATTCTTCGATCAATACACGCTTAATGAGTTGGAAGGAGGCGGAATGTATGGTATTAAGTACGAAGATTCTTCAGCAGGAGATAAATTCTACCGCATGACCTACGATATACACGTTGGTGCTATTGGTGGTTTTACAGGTAAACTTCTTGTATTTTTGGCAAGCTTAATTACTGCCAGTCTTCCAATTACAGGATTTATTCTTTGGTGGAAAAAGAGACATAAATAAAGATAAAGTAATACAATAAAAAAGGATTCTCATTATGAGAATCCTTTTTTATTGTATCGACAAATTATCTTATCTCAACTGAGCATTCAACTCCTGCTCTAATGATTTTTGAATCTTTTGCATTATAGCATCAATTTGTTTATCCGTAAGCGTCTTCTCGTCATCTTGAATGACAAAGTTCACCGCATACGACTTCTTGCCTTCAGGTAAGTTCTTACCTTCATACACATCAAAAAGATTCACTTCTTTCAGCAATTTCTTTTCCGATTTGTATGCAATTTTTTCAATCTGCTCAAACAAGATATTTTTATCTAATAATAAAGCCAAATCACGTCTTACAACAGGATATTTAGATATCTCGGTAAATGTGACATTGTGCTTTTTAGTTTCTTTCATCAAAGCATCCCAATTCAGCTCTGCAAAATAAACTTCTGTGTTGATATCCGTTTGTTTTAATAACTTTTTAGCTACAACGCCCAAAGTTCCTAATACTCTATTGCGAGTTTTAAGAGTTAGTGCAACGCTATATATATCATTGGAGAATTGCTCGTATTCATATTTACCCAAAGGTAAACCCAAACGATGCAAGATGTTCTCTGCATAAGCTTTCAATTGGTACACCGATGATTTTTGGGTAGGTGTAGCCCAACTATTATTAGTTGTATCACCACATAACCAAAGTCCCAAATGAAATTCTTCAGAGTACTCTTTCAATGGCTTATCGGCTTCTTTCTTCTCTACATCAAAATAATAGCAATTACCAAATTCGTAGAATTTAAGATCATTACTTTTTCTGTTTCGGTTATAAGCAATACTCTCTAGTCCTCCGAAAAGAAGAGTCTGACGCATCACATTCAAATCATTGCTCAACGGATTAAGTAAACGAACCGACTGCGATGAAGGATAGGTAGTCAAGTCTGTATAATAAGCCTCTTTAGTCAAAGAGTTATTCATTATCTCATAAAATCCATCACCCGTCAACTGTTCTGAGATCAGATTTTGTAAATCATACCCTTTATCAGTAGCGGTTTGATAAGATAGGTTAGATTTCAAAGATTCTCCTATTTCAATATTATTATATCCATAAATACGAAGGATATCTTCTATTACATCCACATCACGTAATACATCTACACGATAGGTAGGTATGCTTAGCGTTAACTGGTCATCCGATTCTTTTTTGATCTCTATTTCAAGACTGGCAAGAATTGATTTTACAGTTTCTTTATCTATATTCTTTCCAATCAACGAATTTACTTTGGCATAAGAAAGTTCAACTATCGGATTTTCAATTTTATTAGGATAGATATCCTGTATCTCTCCGACAAAACTTCCATTGGCAACTTCTTTTATCAATAAAGCTGCACGTTTCAATACATATAATGTATCATTAGGATCAACACCACGCTCGAAACGGAACGAAGAATCGGTACTTAGTCCATGACGACGTGCTGTTTTACGTACCCATGTAGGATTAAAATAAGCACATTCGAGAAATACATCAGTAGTACTTTCAGTTACACCCGATTTTAAGCCACCGAATACACCACCTATACACATACCTTCTTTATCGTTACAGATCATCAGATCTCTATCGCTTAGGATATGTTCCTGTTCATCTAGAGTTACAA
The DNA here is from genome assembly GCF_011299555.1 of Dysgonomonas sp. HDW5A. Lineage (NCBI taxonomy): Bacteria > Pseudomonadati > Bacteroidota > Bacteroidia > Bacteroidales > Dysgonomonadaceae > Dysgonomonas > Dysgonomonas sp. HDW5A. The sequence continues at coordinate 4,094,522 of NZ_CP049857.1, forward strand.
ATTTAGTTCCCTCCGGTAATGTTTTCACATAAACTGTATCACCTGAGATTTCTTTCAGATCGAAAGCATGCAAAGGATGCCCCATTTCGTGAAGTACATAGTTGGTAACATCTACCACATTATTTATAGGGCGTAAACCAATAATCGAAAGGCGATCTTTCAACCAGTCGGGACTTTCTTTAACCGTCACCCCTTTTATCGTAATACCTGCATAACGAGGACAAGCTTCGTTATTTTCAACGATCACATTAATTCCTTTTTCGTTTGCATTCACAGTGAAAGCATCTACCGAAGGACGATTTAAATTGGTTGCCTTTCCGTTTTGATTTAAATAAGCAGCAAAGTCACGGGCTACACCAAAATGAGAGGCAGCATCAACCCTGTTAGGGGTAATATCCACTTCTATCAAATAGTCACTTTTGATATTATAGTAATCTTTAGCAAGTGTACCTACCTTTGCTTCAGAAGGAAGAACAATGATACCATCATGACTCGTTCCTATTCCAATTTCATCTTCGGCACAAATCATACCGAAAGACTCCTCGCCTCTTATTTTTGATTTCTTTATAGTAAAAGACTCTTCGCCCGAATAAAGAGTTGTCCCCACTAAGGCAACAATAACTTTCTGTCCGGCCGCAACATTTGCTGCACCACATACTATTTGCAAAGGCTCTTCTTTACCCACATTTACGGTAGTAACATGTAAATGGTCAGAATTAGGATGATCAACACAAGTTAATACTTCCCCAACAACCAGACCCTCAAGCCCACCTTTTATTGTTTGTATTTCTTCCACCCCTTCGGCTTCAAGTCCTATAGAGGTAAGAGCTGCAGCCACCTCATCGGGTGACAAATCAAAGTTAATGTAGTCTTTTAACCAATTGTATGAAATATTCATATTCCAAATTATTTCTTAGCTAACTAATTACTAGCTGTTTATATTTTATATAATACCATTCGTATTTAAGTGTCCCAAAATTACAAAATTTTCTTTGTCTACGCTAGAAAAATAGGTTATCCATACACCTTGCTGTAAAAAAAACCGAATAATAATAACTTTGGCATTAGATAAAATCTATATTGGCTGAAAACCTTTTCCACAATACATTGTTATAAATCTGATATATAGAATAGAGATTCCACATTTTGATTTTGACAGAGAGTGGTGTATATTTGTGCCGCTTTTGTATAAAAGCATACTGATTCTAAGCGTAGAGTCAGCCATTCCGAGAATCGGAAAGGCCTTATTTTGAGGGTGATCCTACGAATAAAGCCTTAGTTCTAACCAAAATATTATTTTATGAAGTATTTGAAGTATTTCTTGCTTGTAACGATAGTGTTAATAACATCATCTTACACGCCAAGAACTTCGAGGATTTCGGAAGGTATTTACCCGGGAGACCTTATGCCTGAATTAAAAATTGATAATGAATCAGGCACGAAGCTCGATCTCGAGCATCTTAAAGGAGTTAAAGTATTGGTAAGTTTTTGGGCTGCTTATGATGCAGAATCCCACATGAAAAATGTTCTTTTATGGAATGCCTTACAAAAAGAGAAACACTCACTAGTAATGGTGTCGGTCTCATTTGACAAGAGTAAAGCGGTATTCGAAAAGACATTGAGCATGGATGGAATCAACGACAGGTATCAGTTTTTAGATACAAAAGGATCAGATTCCAAGATTTACCAAAAGTATCAACTGGAGAAAGGATTTCAAAATTACCTGATTGATGAAAATGGAGTCATCATGGCAATAAATCTTACTCCTAAAGATTTGAGCAGAATATTAGAAAAAAAGACATCGTAAATAAAAAGAGCTATTCATATTTGAATAGCTCTTTTTTAATTTTATCCGTCTGCCAAAACATCTTGTCTATCCGGTCCCCAAGGTTCGGGAGTAGAGTTCTTATTAAAAGGATTAAAATAGTTAATATTAAACTGATCTAAATACTTTAAGAATATTTTCACTCTATTTTCAAATTCATTATAATTTAAATTAGCAGCTTTATTATCAGTCCATGCATTTTCGGCTATTGCCATTAATCGGGGATATGTCATAAAGTCAAGCCTTTTTTTATCTTTTATCCGTTCAGTCCACACATTAGCTTGCATCCCCAACACCTGTTTTGGATGAGAAGAAATGAGCTTCGAAATATTTCCGGAGAAATTATATACAGTTTCCAACTCATTGAAGTCTCCTGCCCAACGTCGTCCTATCTTGTGATTGTCATCTTGTACAAAATCAAAATAACAAGGTATTCGGGGGGTCAATATGATATCAAAACCATCATTTAAAGCCTGTGTCAACAACTCCGGTTTATCATGCCTCCACCACATAATTATAGCCTTATCGGGCGACACTCCTGTATTTACGATCTCATCCCACCCTATCATTTTTCGTCCTTTAGCATTTACTATATCGCAAACCCTACGTACGAAATAATGCTCCATACCTATTTCATCTTTTAAATTATGATTTTTTATAAATTTCTGAATCTGTGGATCGGTGAACCACGATTGATTCCCGAAATGAACTTCGTCTGCTCCAATATGAATGTATGGTGCAGGGAATAACTCTACTACTTCATCGAAAATATTACTAATAAATTCGTAAGTAGTCTCTCTCGCCGGATGAAAGGTAAAATCCTTCCAACGCCCTTCACCACCTCCCGATATTTCAGGATACGAACGTCCTACAGCCGTAGCATGTCCGGGCATATCTATTTCAGGTACAACCATAATATGACGTTGAGCAGCATACTCAACAATCTCTTTTATTTCGTCTTGTGTATAAAATGCACTCGGTGCATTCGCATCACTCCAACTTCCTACAGACCCTTCCTGAGTCAACAACGGATATCTCTTTATTTCGATTCTCCACCCCTGCTCATCTGTTAAATGCCAATGGAAAACATTTAATTTAAGACGAGCCATAATATCGAGGTATTGTTTCACAACGTCTTTCCCCATAAAATGACGGGATTCATCAAGCATATATCCTCTCCAGCCATATACGGGAGCATCCTCAATGAATACAACAGGAACAGTTGATTTACCATTTTCCGTCTGAATTAGCTGTGCTAAGGTTTGCAGTCCATAAAATAGTCCCGCATTGCCCGATGCTTTGCATACTATTTTATCAGTTTGCACATCCAACACATATGCTTCTTTTCCTAATTTGGAATCTAACTGAAGGTCGATGACATTTTCAGATAGCACCTTATTATTCTGGAGAGTAACTTGAATTGAAAATTCGTTTTTCAATACATTCTGATAAGCATCCGCTACTGACTTTAAAGCATTGTCTGCATATACTAACTTTGTTTGTGGGTTAAAAGAAAAATATCCCTGTCCTAAAGAAACTTTCTGTGGTTTAGGAATCACATTTATCTCTGAACCTGCATAAGTATTAAGCGATAATGCAAGAAAACAGAAAATAAAAATAACCAACGTAGATAATCGTGTTTTTCTAATGTTCATAGTAATCTAAAATATAAAAGGTTTCAAAATCAAAATTAAGACTTAATTGTATTCTTTCCAACCCAAGCGTGTCAATTATAAGTAATATATTTGCTAATTAACGTTTAATTAGCAAAAAACAAGTGAACCTATATGGAGAAAGTTCTAATAAATAATAAGGAATATAATTACATTACAAATTATAAAAACGATGAAAGGTTGAGAAACGATCTCCATATATTAACTCGAAAAATCTGGGGTTTCGACTTTGAAAAGTGGTATAAAAGTGGTTATTGGGGAGACAATTGTCTCTTGTATTCTTTATCGGACGGTCATAAGATAGTTTCGCACATAACAGTGACTGTAATAGATTTCATTGTTTTAGGAAAGAAGAAAAAGTTTTTACAGTTAGGAACAGTCACAACCGACGAAGAATATAGAAAACAAGGCTTAAATAAATTTCTTCTTGAAAAAGTACTACATGAATGGAAAGATAAATGTGATCTGATCTATCTATTTGCAAATGATAGTGTTTTAAACTATTATCCTCTATTCGGTTTTGTTCCAGTAAATGAATATATAGCTACAAAGAAGATAGAGTCTACCAAAAATGCATACAATGTTAGAAAGCTGGACATAAATAATCAGTTTGATCACGAGCTGCTCTATAAAAAAGCAAAAAATGCAATTCCGTTATTCAACATTTCAATGGTTGATAATGCGGGACAAATTATGCTTTACTGCAACTATTTCGACAAATTCAGCTTTAAAGAAAAGCTTTATTATATTGAATCTCTGGATACAATCATTGTAGCTGAATATATAGGCAGTGACCTTATCTTATATGACATTTTATCTACCCAAGAAGTTGAGATAGAAGCAATCATTAATGCAATGTCTACAGAACAAACACAAAATGTGGTAATGTACTTCATGCCTAAAAACAATAAAGATTATGAAATTAAACTTTTAAAAGAGGAAGATACTACCCTATTTGTAATGGGGAATGAGAAAAAATCATTTGAAGAAGAAAAACTTATTTTTCCTATATTATCTCATACATAAATAAAAAAGAGAATTGCCTTTTATCAGACGATTCTCTTTTTTTATTTATTATATAATGTTTCCTATCAAAAATTCCAAGCAAAACCAAATAAGAAATTTACCTGTGCAAACCAGAAGTGCTGTGACGCTTTATCGCTGCTCGATGCTGTTGTACGGATACTAGGCATATTGATATATCCTTGTTTTCCTTCGCATCGTAGGAAAAATAAATCCCAAAGCAATACATCTGCTGCAATCTTACCATTCAAGCCGAATCCTGCCAAGTGGAAATCATCGTGTCTTTCTTCACTAAATAATGTCGAGTTAGTCTTTGGTAATAAGAAACCTGCTCCAACTCCAGCTATACCATTAATTTTAAGAATACCACGTTTATAAAAATTATGATAATATTCAAACTCTGAATTGATGTAGTTCAATCCATCAGTATGCTCAAACATAAGAAAGTCTTCTGTCAGTTTTACATCTCCATCAGGGCTAACATGATTCTCAAATCCGGGTCTTACTGTTCCTGTTAATCTAACTGTCTGACCTTGATCCATCACATATTTCATATGATCCACACCAATATTTACAGCCATGTTATCTTTGAAAAAATATCCTATTTTAAAGTTCGTCTGAGGTATAGTAATACGATTGGGCTGTAAATAGTTATGATAATTTACGGCACTAAGTTTGTCATGAGCAACAACACGATGCAATGTAAAATCATAATCGTCTCCTGTAAAGTGTATTGTCGAGTTTGTGTAGTGGGCTCTGTTCCATCCCCAAAAAGCATAAAACTTACCTTTTTTATAAGCCGGCTCAGTTTGTGCTATAGCAACAGAGGTAGATACTATAACCAATGCCAATAATAAAAGTTTTTTCATTTTCTTAATTTATATTAATTTTCAAAGTACAAATGTACTGTATTTTATTTATAAGGTGAAATTTTTCTGTATTAATCAATTCATATCACGCCCAACGGCTACCAACGTAACTGGTTTATATTTAAAGAAATAGAGTAATATAACGACTAATAATACAATTCCCATAATCAACATATATCCGAGAATTTCTTTAATGCTTATAGTCAGTGCTTGTATCTGGACTCTCGAATAAAGGGTATTAGTTGCTATACGCTGTGCATCCTCAATGCTCAGTCCTTTGAGTATAGAGCTTGTATAGGATTGAGAATACAAACTATTAGCAATAGGGTTCAGCTGATCTATACTTTCTGACAAGTGCACTGTGTTTTGCTGTTGCAATCGATAGAGCCAATTAGTAAGTATGCTAGAACCTATTGCAGGGGCCAATACCGAACGGCATCCTATAAGAAAGAATGCATTGTATATCAATTGCTGAGGTTCGAGTCCCTGAATTGCATATACGGCTAAGGCAACAAATAAAATCAACATACCAAGTCCTTTGAGAAACATCGGTATGAATAAATCTTCATATAAACCCATTGGTTCTACTTGAAAATACAGTAAACCGATAGCCAAAGTAAAACATGCAAAACCTATGAAGATAAGCCATGCCATCCTCACTGCTTTCTTGAAAAAGTAATAGCAGATAAAACCTCCCAGAACTATTCCGGGAATCATATATAAATACAATTCATTAGTACGGGTAGTATCTAAACGTAGCACTGAATTGACATAAGATGCAGTAAGAATAGTAAAAGATGCAAAAAACATCATAATGAATGAGAACAGATACACCACTACCGAGTTCCGGTTCTTCAATACACTCAGATCGACAAAAGGTCGTACATCTGTCATCAACTGACGGCGTACAAACATCCAGCCAACAACAGGTATAAGAATTGTTGCTATAACAATATTATTCGAGGCAAACCAGTCATTTGTTTTACCATAGGTAGCAACATACAAAATGCACATAAAAACAAGCGAACATTGAAAAAAGCTATACCAATCGATTTCTTTATAGGGAATTCGGATCAGTTTACGACCAAACGCCATAAATATCACTACTAATACCATGGCAAACAACAACAATGCAATCATAAAATAATACATATGCTGCCACTGATAGCGATAAGCAAATTCGGCTGTGATAACAAGTGATAGCTGTCCCAAAATCAAAGTAATAGGATAAAACTTAGAGTAAAACTCATTTCGGGTATTACTGGGACTGAAAAAAGGCATTATTATAGCAATAATTTCGATCAGAGTAAATGCTTTAAAATACCCGATAAAAAAACTACAAACTGTTATTACTTCCATCGAAGTAGTTACTGCACAAATCCAACTTAGAATAAACTGACAGAAAAGAACCACCAGAATAATAGTCTTAGTGGTAGCAACCGGTTTGATAATAGGAATAATAGGGTACGCCATAGCCATACCTGCCGAGGCTGCAAAGTACGCCATGTTTATATCTTCCGACAATACACCTAAAGCTCCCGAGATGTCGACATTACTTCCTGTATAGGCTCCATTAATAAGCATCACGGGAACCAATACAAGCATGGCCACCATACAGACCAGCCATTTTGGTACCCAACTTCTGAAATGTTCGCTGCTATTTACCTTCATTTTTTAATAGCTTCGGTCTCAACCATCATTCCAGCTTTTAACTTTTCCATATCTTCATCCGAAATATCCACAAAATCAATTCTCACAGGAATACGTTGCTGTATTTTCACAAAGTTACCTGCTGAATTATCGGTCGGTAATAAAGAATATTTAGATCCTGTAGCCAAAGAGATAGAAGTCACTTTTCCTTTAAAGACTTTGTTTGCAATGGCATCAACTTTTATCTTGATTTCCTGTCCGATATATATATTCTCAATTTGTTTTTCTTTATAATTGGCTATAACCCATTTACCCTCATCTCTTACAAGATTGGTTACTGTTTGACCTGCTTGTATCAGTTGTCCTTCTTCCAATGTGCGACGTCCCAGATAACCCGAATAAGGAGCAGTAATCACTGTATAGGAAAGATTTAACTTTGCCAAAGAAAGATCGGCTTCTTTACGCAGAATATTAGCATCAGTATTACTCCTCTTTTTTTGTGTTTCAGTTGAAGTCGAACGTAACGATTCCTGTTGCCGTATCAATGCATTATAATGAGCCTTCATTGCCTCATACTCTGTTTTTACCTGATCAAATTGTTGATGAGATACAGCATCGGCTTCCAACAAGTTAGCGTATCTCTTGTAATCCTGCTCCGACTTCCACAGCCGAGCTTTGGCTTCTTCAATATTAGCCTGAGAAACAGCAACATTGCTGGATGTTGTCACAATACTGGATGTCAACACTTCGGCTGTTGCCTCAGCATCCTTCAATGCAGCTTCAGCATCCATAACCTTTAAACGATATTCCCTGTCATCAATAATTAACAGAGTATCACCTGCATTTACTTTTTGGTGATCTGTAAAGTATATTTTGCTGACATACCCCGCAACACGTGTATTTACGGGCGATATATATTGCTCTATAGTTGCATCGTTCGTAATTTCGTACCTATAATAGTTCAGAAAGAAATTACACGCCCATACAATACCAGCAATTGCCAGAATGATAGTAATCCCGTTCAATATAAAATTACGCCGTCTTTTATTTCTTAGCTTTAAATGTATGCGGCGTAACTCTTGTTTTGCTTCAATTTCAGATTGATTTATATCCATAAAATATTTAAGTACTTGCTACTATTTATTCTCTATTTATTTAACTCCTGCCTCCATGCGATATTTGTATACTTATAACTTACCACAAACATTCAATAATTGATAATAAGTATATACTGCATTTGTACGGGCTGCGGTCAGCTTCAATTCCACTTCTAACTGAATTGTGTTGGCATCCAGAAGATCTGTAAGAATGGCTAATTGATTGAAATATTTTGTGTCTACAATTCTATAATTTTCGTTTGCTTGTTCTACGGATGTCTCTAACAATTTTACACGCATGAGAGCTTCCTTATGTTTTAGGTAAGCAGACTTAACTATTCCTCTAATATTTTGCCTTTGTTGCTCTTCTGCCAATTCTTGCAAATTAATTTGGGTCTTTGCCATAGATAAAGAATGCTTCCTGTCGAATAATGATGATATTTTGTAAGATAAATTCAATGTTATTCCCCAAGAATCTATAAATAAATCCTGAATAGGAGAAGTATTGGGTAAAGGTCTTTGAAATGTATTTCCAAATTGAAGAGATAAGCTAGGTAGATAGTCAGCCTTGGTAATTTCCAGATTATTCTTTGCTAAAGCAATGTTTGTTTTAGCAATACGCATTTGTGGATATTCAAGATAGGCCGTTTGGATATAATCTTCGATACCTGTATCAATATTCATCTGCGATCTTAAGAAAGCTGAATCCGGTTCATAAACTATATCTTCATCCATACCCAAGGCAATAGCCAATTGCTGACAAACTAAAGCTATATTATTAGTTGTTTCTTGATAAGACAGATCAAAGTTGGTCAGTTCTATTTCACTTCTTAAAACATCATTGGTCGTAATCATTCCCTCTTCACGCATTTTCCGGATATCTTGAAGCCTGTGTTTTGCCTCATCGATGCTTATAGCATAAATATCTCTTTGTCTATAAAGATTATATAAATCAAGATACTTAGATATTAACCACAATTTAAGATTAGCCTTATCTTGACTTAATGATAAACGGGCAATTTCTTGCTCAAGTTCCGATTTCTTGATTCCATTATTAATACGTCCTCCTTCATACAAAGGCTGTACGGCACTCAGCTGGTAATTCTGCCTCCAATCAGGAGTCGACGGATGCTTTACGAATGAAAGATCTTTATCCAGAATGGTAGATGTACCTACATATCCGAATTGACCGACAACAGCAACATCGGGAAGCCTCTTATTTTTTGCTAAAGAGTTCTTTTCATTTGCTATTTCAGTTTTCAAATAGGTTGACTGAACAGTTATACTATGTTCTATTCCTTTTTGGAAAAGCTCTTCTACCGACAACTTGTACTGTGCACTAGTTTCGAAGGAAAAGAAAGTAACTAATGAAATAAGCGAAAGTGTAATTGTTCTTTTTATTATTTTAGTCATTGCTTATGATTCCGCTTAATTCTTTCATATAATCGACACAAAATTGAAGTTTGATTTTATCTGTCGACTCCTCTACTTTCTGATATACAGTTTCAACTATTGTTTTAATTTGTTGATGTAAAGCTTGTCCTTCTTCTGTAAGAACGATTAATTTACTTCTCCTGTCTATACTATTTTCTATACGGGTTATTAACCGCCGCCTCTCCATATTATTTAACAAATATGAGAGACTCGATTTATCTTTATGGGTTTGGTTTGCCAATTCCTGTTGGTTTACAGTATCTTTGCGATACAGGCACCTCATCACCTGAATCATCTCAAAAGTTAGATCAATCCCCTGCTCTCTGATACTTTTTTGTATAGCTTGTCTATAAGAAGCCTGCACCATCAATAGTGCATATACAAACTCTTGCATTTTAACAATCTTTTCTGTTTCTGGCACAAAGTTATAATAAAATAAATTATTAGTTGAATATTCAACTAATAATTTACATAAAAAGGTGGACAAAAAAATAGCCAACAGAAATTGTTGGCTATTTTTCAAGAATGATATAGAAAAAATCAGATTATTAGTCTTTCCAAACTTCGTATCCTCCATCTATACTATATACCGTATCGAATCCTTGAGCTGTTAAGTATTGTGCCACCGATTGACTACTATTTCCATGATAACACATTACTAAAACCGGAACTTGCTTTTCAGTATTAACTATAAAATCCGATAGATTTTCTTGAGTCAGATGCAATGCTTTTTCATCATGTCCTTCTTCAAAACTCTGCGAATCCCTGATATCAATCAATATTGCATTCGAATCTGCAACAAGCATTTCTTTTGCTGCATCCTTATTTATTCTCTTAAACATATATTAAATTCTTTTTCTTATTAAAACAAATACTTATATATAACCGTTACTGCGCATTATTGTTCTATCAATGCAAACGAAGAGTCATTTCATATAAATTCACAAAATTAGAGAAGCCCGTAGTAGATAATATATCTATTAAACTACTATTCTCATCAAGAGTTACAAACTTTATTACTTCACTTTCTGTTCTATTCTTTAATTCGCTAATAAGGAACATTTCTAATTGCTTATTCTCCCACCCTCTAAGCACTCTTAGCTGTGGTATATCCCCACGTTTTTTATTAACAAATCCAAATGCTACTATTTGCTGATTACAGGATAGCGAACAATATTCATAATTATCAATATTATTGAGAATAGACAATCGTTCATTTTGCCATGAGGCCAAAGATGGATAGAAGGACGTATCGTCTAGTTCAAAATATTCTGCTTTATCAGACTTTAGAATATAATCTTTTGAGAAATAATCGGAAATTTCATTTTTCTTTATTTGAAAGCACTCTAACCTGCGTTGAGTTATAAATCCATTTTTCAGATAAAGCTCTATTGCAGGTATATTATTTTCTAAGACCTCGAGCAAAAATACTTCTATACTTTTTTTCTTGAGTAAATCAACCAAGTAAGTAAATAATTTATTGGCAATACCTTTACGCCTAAAATCGGGAATTATCCCTGTGCCTCCATCATAACAATATTTCTTACCTTCGATCTCTCTATACCCACAGATAATAAATCCAATTAATTTTTCATCGCTGAAACATCCTACTGAATAATTGAAATCAATATCACGTGTTACAACCATCTCCTGAAATTGCCCAATAGTCATTTGCATAGGTACTTCATAATCGGAGAAAGACTCCATAAAAGCCTCATATACTTCTTTAAATGAAATACCCTCAAGTAAACGAATTTCTATATTTTCCATCTATTAAACAATCCTAGTTTCACGATACAAATAAACAATAATTATATCGGGCTTCAAAACAAAAAACCGAACCAGCAAAACAGATTCGGTTTTTTCTAAAATAAGTATCGGCGTATTATTCTTTTCCTTCAGTTTCTTTGTACCATTTATTAAGATGTCCATCTACAAATACAAAGAAGAAATGATTCTTATACATATCTTTATACTCCAATGTTTCTTGCTCCTTACCCTGCACACGGGTCACTCCGGAAGTGGTGTACTTATCTCCCATAAGAGAAACAACCTCTTGCCTGGTCATTCCCAGTTCAATTTGCTTTAGTGCCGAATTATAAACTTTCATAGAACCACAAGCCGAAAGGACAGTTGCAATAAATGCAATAAAAAGTATTTTCTTCATAACTCAATATTTTAATTATCTGATAAACATTTTATAGTATGATTTAGTTCGAAAACCTTTATAATTCATCAGTTTCGAACATCACAAATTTACGGATAATTCTTTCTAAAAAGTGTTTTTTCAGTATATTTGAGAATCTAATACATAAAACAAGAATACTATGAAACCTCTTTTATCTTTAACTGCTATTGTTATGCTAAGCATCTCATCTTGTAAAACCAACAAGCCATTAATAAGCACACAAGCTCAGAATAATACGACCTATGAAGTGTCTTATTTATTTGAACATGATGGTTGTAAAGTATATCGCTTTACAGATAACGGCAGATATGTATATTTCACAAACTGCACAGGAGATGTGACTTCAGTAGAAAATGATTCAATAGAAACTAAGATACAAACAGTTATAAAACGTAAGTGAAAAATTTTAAATTTCTAATATTTCTTCCATTTACACTATATACATAATTTAGTAAATGATAAGTGAAAAAATCAGTCTATTATAGATAAACTTAAATCTACCAGTATCGTTCACTATGAAAACATCATTAACTCTTGTTGAAAAAATAATATCGACTCTTTTATTGATCATTGGTCTATTATTTACCTATCAGGCTATTTCAGGCTATATCCTCACCTACATTATATACTTTGATGCTCCAACTTCTTATCGTATTTCTATAGCCACATATGTCTCGAATTTATTAATTGGAAATTTACTGATAATATCATCTCTGTTATTCTTTAAAAGAAAAGCTCTAGGAGCCTTACTTTATAAATACACAGGGATCATGGTCATACTTTATGCTATTAATCTCAACCTTTTTGATATAATAGCATATTCTGATATACGATGGTTTGATATATTATTAGGAGCACTTTTACTTCTTGCATTAGGTAGTTTTCTTTGTATTTATTTCTGTCGTAAAAATGATCTCTACAAAAGTAAGCTTGTCCTACCATCCTTCATTATACTTGGAATAATAACTTACATCTATATTGATTTATTCTTTTGTGACTGGTACTACTATTTTTATGTACAGAAATGAATTCAACTTTACTATATAATAAAGATTAACAAAAATTTAAGTTGTATTTAATCTTCTAATTAAGCACTACAAAAAGAAAAGCAACCGATACTTTGATTGCTTTTCTTGTGAGTTGAACACTCTATCGAATTATCGAACAATTTTATCGAGGATTGGAAGACGATTATCAGCTTTACTCAAAACACCTTATTTTATCCAAATCAGGATTAAGTAATACGTCTAAGTTTTTTGTTATTTTCTCAGGTGACCAATTCCACCACTCCAACTGTTGAAGATAATTAATCAGCTCATCATCAAATCGTTTTCTAATAATTTTTGCGGGGTTTCCTCCTACAATATGGTATGCAGGAATATTTTTTGCGACAACAGAGTTTGCCGCAATGATAGCTCCATTTCCAATTTCTACTCCAGGCATAACAGTTACATTCTGCCCAAACCAAACATCATTCCCAACTATTGTATCCCCTTTTATTGGTAGATTATCTAAACTCATAAGTAGCTTATCCCAACCTTTACCCATAATATTAAATGGGTAAGTAGTTATGGCATTCATCTGATGATTTGCCCCGTTCATTATAAATTCTACACCTCTGCCTATTGCACAAAATTTACCAATGATAAGTTTATCACCTATAAAATCATAATGGTGAGTCACGTGATCCTCAAAGCTCTCTGCACCATCTTTGTCATCATAATAGGTGTAGTCTCCAACTATAATATTAGGATTCTTGATCACGTTTTTAATAAAGCATACCTGCTTTATTTTTTCATTTGGATAGATTGATTGGGGATTGGGTCCATTCATAGCATGAGTATTGATTGAGAATACAAATATAACAAAAAAGCAACCTCAAATGAGATTGCTTTTCTTGTGAGTTGCGGGGACCGGACTCGAACCGATGACCTTTGGGTTATGAGCCCAACGAGCTACCAACTGCTCCACCCCGCGATATTTCGAGTACAAAGATACGTCTTTTTCAATACAGTCCAAACTTTTGGAACACTATTTTTATATTATTTTGCCAGAAAACACATATACAACTAAGCATCAACACAATAAAAATGCTTACCATTTGTAATTTAATCCGAAACTTATAAGCTGATTAATCTGTAGGTAGCCAAGCTTTTTATCTCGGGGGACATTGTCATCAAATCGAGTATTCAAAGATATCGTTGTAGAAAAAAGGCGAGTAAACATCATATCAAACTTATTTTCAAACTCCACTTCCACCCTTTTATAGTTTGTAAAATATCGGAAACGAGAAGACCAGGACATATATCTGCTAAACTTAAAAGTTAGATTGGTATTAACCAAAGAACCAACTTCTGTTAATGCCCGCTCTCCTTTTTCCAGACCAAATCGCGTTTCATCTACATTTTCATCTCTAACATAAATATAATTGACTGACAGCGGAGACAGGCTCAATACTAAATCTAACTTTTTGGCTTTGTCACTCTTATATTTCTTTTCTAATTTATAAGCCATACCAATACTCGCATTCATGACCAAAGGGGCCAAAAATGAAGTATACTTATCACGAGAGTTAAGGGGATAAGTATTAAAAAACTGTGTTTTAGTTTCTAAACGAGTAGAATAAGACCAATTATTATATGCTTTATAACCTAAAATGTTTTCTAAGCGAAATAAGTCTTCACTAATATTTACATCATGCTCCTTGTCTGAAGGAGTAGCTTGCAAATTTAATCTCCATTCCATAGTATTATTAAATGTAACCTTATCTTTTGCATAATTCAATGCAACCTTATGAGAATTACGTATAAAAAAGCTACTATTTCCACCTGAATACCAGTTATCAGATATATGATTTTGTGCAATCTGAAGAGCGTGCTCTCCATTCTTAACCCAATAAATAAATCCGGGATCAATTTTTGTCATTTCCACAGGTGTTACCTGAATCGCATCATCTGTAGCTATTAGATTATGAAGAAAGTTACGCTTAGTAACATCCTCTTCATTCAGTTTAGGAATGCTCTTCAATACAGAAGCATTATATCGGACATCACCAATATTGCTCATATCCATATAGAAATTTTTACGACGAGCGTGAATAACTTCAGCTCTCTTTATTAATGGAGCAAAAGTATTTTCTTCCGGTATCAAATGAAATTTAGGACCTTCTAATTTCGAGTCTTTAGGAATAAAGCTCAAGCGTGGTGGTAAGATTTTCCCATCAAATACAATCGGCAAAAATTGAGGATCATATATAACAGTATCTCTAAAGCTCACATTATAAGGGAAAGGATCCCACTCTACAGGAGGAACTATGATCAATCCATTCGCACCTCTAGTATATACCAAAACCGAATCATTTTGAAATACTGGCATTTCCTCTCTTTGAGGCGCTTTTTTTTCAATCTTTGTATATGCAGGAATACCGTTATCATTAAATTTCGAATTTACAGATTCGGCATAAGAAGACGAAGAGAATAATAACAAAAGAACTGATGTCAGAATATAATATAAAGAATTTTTCATCTTGATTAGATTGCTTTTCTTTTAACTATCGAGCTAAAGAATTAAACATAACATTCGAATGCTGCAAATATAATAATAAAACTTTCCCAAAACGATACTTTTATTATCTCTAAAGGTTATTTAAGATCGTTAATTTATTAATTATTGCAGTAAAAAATAGTTTTAGAATATAATATCACATTACATCTGAAATATTCCTCTAAATATCTAAATGGGTTAATGTAAATAGGAAGAGTCATACAACTCTTCCTATTTATAACATTATTTATACTGATTGATTATTGTACTGAGGCAAATTTCACGCAAACAGGCATATCTAAGGTTATATCATGCTCTGTATTCTCCAATAGCCCTGTACTCTCATTAATTTTAAAAACTTGAATTACATCACTATCACGACAAGCAACCAACAATAATTTACCATTGGGAGTTATTGCAAAATTACGAGGATGAATACCTGTTGATTGATACCCTATTTTAGTCAGTTTTCCATCTGATTCGTTTATTGAGAATATAGCTAAGCCATCACCTTTCAATCTATTAGAGGCATACAAGAACTTACCATTAGGAGTAATTCCGATATCTCCACTTCCTTTTGCATTCAATGTATCAGCCTTGATGGTTTGTATTTCACTTAAGTTTCCATCATTATAACTGAAAGCAATAACATCGCCTGAAAGTTCTGTAATTAAATACGCATATTTATTATTAGGGTGAAATTTGAGATGACGAGGCCCTGATCCAGCTTTTATATTAAATGCAGCAGGTGTACCCACCGATAAATACTTATCACTTGTTTCATTTACATTAAACTTATGAATCTTATCCGTACCCAAATCATCTGCAAACAAATACTTTCCATCAGGAGTAAATTGTACACAGTGAATATAAGATTGTTTTTGACGTTCAGAATCAATTCCTTTTCCTGAAAAACTAATCACCTCGGAAGCGGGCTCCAATCCACCCTTTTCATTCACCGAAAAATAAGTAAGACTACCTCCTAAATAATTAGCCGTAATAACGTGTTTCCCATTTGCATCAATACTTATATAACAAGGAGCACCTCCACCTGTCAACTGCTTATTAATGAAAGATAATTTCCCGTCCTTCTTGTCAAAAGAAAAAGCATTGGCTACAGATGTTTCAATACCATCATCTTCTGTTACTGAATAAACAAACTTTTCCGATTGATCCAACACTAAATAAGAAGGGTTATCCACATTTATTTCACTCACATATTTAGATGTACCCGTAACAGTATCTAACTTATAAACATAAATACCTTTACTTTCTCCCGAAGTATAGGTGCCTACCAGCATATACATTTCCGTATTACTCTTTTCAATTTGATCCATAGACTGATTATCAGCATTAGCATTGTTTGTATTTTTATTTGCACATCCTATAACAAGACAAGCAAAAGAGAATATAGCTACAACTTTTTTTAGCATAGTTTTTTGTATTTATTTAATTATTAAAGGCTATAAACCTTTCTATTATTGGGGCTAATATATTATAATTTACTACTTATCTATTTTTTTACTGACAACATCATATTGAATAGTTATCATAAATTAAAAAGAGAAAACAGAAAGTGAACAACCTTAAATCAGAGCTCTAAAAATAGAATAAACAAATTTAATCAATAAAAATTCGAGTCCAAGTCCTTTTTAGTAAGAAAATTCGATAGCGAATATTTTTTTATTATTCAAAAAAGCCTATCTTTGCAGACCGAAAAGAGAATAATTAAAAAAATAATAATATAAGCAATGAAAAAAGGTATTCATCCAGAAAACTACCGTCCAGTTGTTTTCAAAGATATGTCAAACGATGAAATTATAATTTCTCGTTCAACAATCAATGCAAGAGAAACTATTGAAGTAGACGGTGTTACTTATCCTCTAATCAAATTAGAAATCACTAGTTCGTCTCACCCATTCTACACAGGAAAACAAAAACTTGTGGATACTGCAGGACGTGTTGATAAGTTCATGAATCGTTACGCAAAACGCACACAAGTTAAAAAATAATTTTACTTGTTGATAATGATACATTAAGGCATTCCGAATTTCGGGGTGCTTTTTTATTTTGTCTGAAAATGAATTAGAATAGGAAGTGTATAATAACAGTCTACATTTTCACCATTCATTTTGCCGGGTATCCATTTAGGCATATTTTGCATAAATCGAACAACCTCTGCTTCAAAAGCTTTAGCTAATGGTGTTCGCATTGTTATATTATCAATTTTCCCTGTTTTTCTGACCACGAAACGAACATTGATCCGTCCATTATCAATTAATTCTGATAGATCAGAGCTTGGATATCTTAAATTCCGACCAATATATTTCATCATCTCGACATCTCCTCCCGGAAATTGAGGCATGACTTCTGCACTAGTGTATATACTAAGTGTATCTTTTTTTGTCTCAGAAACAATTTCTTTATTCAATATACTTATCTGAGCATTTAGATTAATAAAGATAAAGGAGAATAAAGTAATATAAATAAACTTTTCCATATAAATATATATTTATATCTTGTTCCAAAGCATCTATTTTATAGAGAAGAGAATAAAAGAAATTCCATAAGAAGTAATTACTGTTTCAACCAAAGATCTAATTCCTCAAAAGAGGAAATTCTTTCCTCTTGATTATTTTGAGTAACTACTATCTGAGTTCGCGTTAGTAATTTTATAGAAAATTCACATGAAGGAGTATCTATCAGAGAATAACCTTTTCGTAACAAAAAATTCTTCGTCCAATAATACAATTCACCTTCTGCTTCTAAATATATCTGCTTTTTGATAATATTTTCGGAGACAAAGCGTCCTGTTTCTCTATCAAATACAATTGATTCATTACCAATATATTCATTAATAGCATCTGAAAGAACGATATCTTCTGTAACCCCACATTTCAAGCCTTTATCTCTGGCCAATAACCATAAACGGTCTGCTAATGTAAGAGCCAACTCGATATCATGGGTAGATAATAAAATCGTTTTGTTTTGTGTAGAGGCTATAAGATGCAATAAATTCATTATCTCAATACGATTAACAATATCCAGAAAAGCCGTTGGTTCATCCAGAATTATAATCGGGCATTCTTGTGCCAGAGCCTTTGCAATCATCACTTTTTGACGTTCACCATCTGACAGTTCCGAAACATACGAATCTTTTTTATGTAGAATGCAAACATCATACATTGCCTTCTCCACAATTCTATGATCTTCTTTTGTGAATCGACCAAAGAATCCAGTATAAGGATATCGCCCTAGACCAACAAGTTCGGAAACGGTTAATCCTCCAACAACTGTTTTATCGGTTAATACCAATCCTAAAAGCATTGATAGTTCTTGTTCCGAATACTTATGTATACTTCTTTTCTGTAATAATATATCTCCTCTCAGTGATAATTGAAGTCCTGTAAGCGTACGTAATAAGGTAGATTTGCCTGCACCATTAGAACCTAACAGACAAGTCAACTCTCCAGCATATAGCTTAAAAGACATATCTTCATACAATACCGAAGTATTCCTATTACGGGACTTAGGATATCCAATACTCAGATTCTGAGCTGATATAATAGGTTCTTTGTTCATTCCTCTTAATGATACTACTTTTTAGTTGAAGTATTGAATTTTCTTTTGGTTGACAATTACATAGATAATTACAGGGGCTCCAAAAATAGGCGTAATTGCATTCAAAGGAATCAATCCTGCCGATCCGGGAATAACACTGATCAGGTTGCATAATAAGGCCATAAATGTACCCAAAAGTATAGTCATGGGCAATAAAAACTTATGATTAGAAGTTCCCAGCATAAGACGTGCAATATGAGGAACAGCCAGCCCTATAAAAGAGATAGGACCGCAATAGGCTGTAGTAACAGCGGTCAATATACCTGCACAAACTAACAATAGAAAACGTATTCTCTTAATATTCACTCCTAAATTTGCAGCATACCTCTCTCCTAATAACAATGCGTTTAGAGGTTTTACTAATAAAATCGACAATACTAATCCGATTGAAACCGTTATGCAGTAAAAGGGCAACTGAGCCATGGACACACCCGAAAAATCGCCCATACCCCAAATCATATATGAAAAGACTTGTTCGCTCGTACTCCAGTATTTTAATAAAGAAATAACCGAAGAAGTAAGATAACCAACCATAATACCTATGATCAGCAGCATTATATTATTCTTTACAATAGACGCAAAGCCAATAATGATAAGAAGAATCAATCCGGCACCAACAAAAGCTCCGGCAACAACGGTCATAGAAGCAGACAAGCTAAACCCCACAGTATTGCCTACTATACCACCAAACAATAGTATCACTATAGCAACCCCCAGTCCTGCACCCGCACTAATACCTAAGATTCCAGCATCAGCTAATGGATTACGAAAGGCGGTCTGTAACAATAAACCCGAAACAGCTATTCCTCCCCCTGTAAACAAAGCTGTAATAGCCTGAGGTAAACGCACTTCGAGAACAATATGCTCCCATGATTTTTTCACAACTTCACCACCTGTCAAAATATCAAGAATAGCTTGAAATGGTATCTTAACTGATCCGACAAACAAATTTGCAAAAAACAGAATAATAATCCCTATCAACAGAGGAACAATATATTTAGCAAGGTGATTCGTTTTCAAATTTAAATATCTAAAGTCTCAGACTTATTTATTACTTATTTATAATCAAAGATAATAATAAACATCTTTATTCTTCCATCTTACTATAATAGCGAGGAATATAATCCGGAAAAAGGTCAGGATGAAAAATATATGCAAAATCCTCTAATATATAATCGGGATGTATAGGAAGGTCTTCATAATACGATTTTTTTCCGGCATTACAACCGTAAATATTCCGATTTTTAAAAGCTGAGAAATAAGAATATGGCTTGTATTCTTTTTCCAGTGAAGTATATGTCAAATCATGAGGCTGATTATATTTTATCAACCAATACTGTGCATCTCCTGCCTTGTCCAATACCTGCTCAAAAGCCAATGGTGTAGAAGCAACTTTATCATCATCCGACCAAATGTAAGTCGCACCTGCGTCACTTAACATTCTGGAAATAAAACTACCTCCACCGGAAGTATACCAAACATTTCCATACATAAGGTCTATAAATACGGAAGGCTTGTCTTTGACCGACGCCAGTTTATCCTTGATTGCATTATAATTGCTTACGGTATTATTAAATAATGAATCAACTTGTGATTCTTTGTCAAAAAATAAAGAATAAAACCGAATCCATTCAGCACGCCCAAGAGGTAGAGGTTCCATATAATCCGGAGTTTCTATGACGGGTATGCCGGCTTTATCAATACTCCCGTAAGTACGCCCTTGTATAGGTGTAGCAAAAATAGCTTCGGGATCAACGTCTACAATCTTTTCGATAACAGGATTAGCTGCCTGTCCTAAATCGGCTATTGTACCCTTCTTTATTCCGTCCTGAATATAATCTATATCAATATACCGAGGTTCGCAAACCCCTTTCACAGTACTAAGAACTCCTATTTCATTTAAGGTCGCACAGTGAATAGTTGAATAAGCTACCACACTACTTAATGGTGTTCTAATAACCGTACCTTGAGGCAAGTTTGAAGGTAGAGCCTTGTTTTTATCTACGAGAATATATCGCTGTAAGATTCGGGTAGAGTCCCAAGGATCAACAACTGTTACTTCCTTATACTCAGCATACTTTTTGACTGTAAATCCTTTGGCATATTCTACTGTATAAACTGTATCAACAGCATTATTTACAGACTCAACAGATGCTTTGTTACCGTTACCGGAACAAGAGACCAATAAGACCGAAACAAATAATAAAATTATAGAATGTCTCATATGTATATATATATCAAAAGGAGTTGCATGGCAACTCCTTTTGGTTACAATTATATTATTTATTTACAAACCAGATACCTATAGGATAAGCTGCTCCGGTATCAAATTTAGATTTCAATTTTCCTTCCGATGAGAATATATACCCATCCCCATTATTTGTTCCATTAGCTGCTAAAATATAAACATCGCCTGTTGCAGACTCAGATTTCATAAAGCTAATATCTTTTATTACAGTTCCATCGGTAATAAAGCTTTGCTCTACCACTTTTTTATTTACGATGTCATAATATGTAAATGAAGACGATGGATTATAATTAGCATCATATTCTTTTTTCAACATATATAGTTTATCACCTTCTGGAAATACCGAATACGAACGTCCTTCATCTAATTTAGTTACAGCATCTGTACTAGTATTTATTTGTTGAAGAGTATTGGGCACATCTCCATAATTACCTCTAGAGACTAAATATAAATTATTATATTTATCAACTTTAAGTTCACACGGATTTACGGCAACTGTAATATCTTTCTTCGATGACAACTCTGCATCTACAATAGAAACTCTATTATCATAACCATTTTTATAATTCATTCCTCCCGAATTGGCTACATATAACTTATTATTAACAGCTTTTACCGCCTCAGGATTAAGCCCAACTGCTATGCGTTTATCAATAGCTAATGTTGTAGTATCAATACGAGCTAAATAACCATCAAATAAAGTCACATACACCTTTCCTTTATAGCTTTCAAGAGCACGAGGTTGTAGTTTTTCCAAAAGACTTGCTGCATCATTTTTTATTGTAGATAGTAGTTTATTATTGCTATCCAAAACATAGATCAAACCAGAACCATACACCGCAACATATGTCTTGCTACCATATATAATCATATCTTGACCTGTATCTCCCAGCCCTATACCATTGGCGGATTCAAATACATTTGAAACTTTTTTCGAACCAAAATCATAATAGGTTAATGCTCCATAATTTCCGCCATATTTTCCGGCATTAAGGATATAAGCACCATTAAACTCTACAACAGGAATATCCGGATCATTGTTATCATCATCACTACAAGAAGAAAAACCGATTAGAGTGGCTCCGAATAGGAGCATACTCCACAATAAATTCTTTTTTATCATTTTATGTTTGATTTTAAAGTACAATTATAATTGTTAAATAAATTTTCTAAATTATTTCTTTATAAAAGAGATACCCATAGGATATGATCCTCCTGTATCAAATTTGTTTTGTAATTTGCCTGCTGAAGAGAATACATACACATCTCCATTATTCTTTTTATTGGCAGCTAATACATATATATCACCCGATGCAGGCTCAAATTCAATTCCCGATATATCCGATATTACAGTACCATCTGTTATAAAATTTTCTTCTACAACTTTTTTCTCTGTAATATTATAGCAACTTACGGTTGATACCGGAATACTGTTTACATATACTTTATTCACCAAATACAACTTATCGCCATAAGGAAACATCAAAAATGAGTGCCCTTCTTCCAATACGGTAACTTTATCTGTTGTAGTATTTATTTGTTGCAGTTTATTAGGTACAGCCGTTTCATCCGTTTTATAATTACCTCTTGAGATCAGGTATAAATTATTGTATTTATCCATTTTAAACTCCTGAGGATTCATACCTACTTCTATTTCCTTTGATGAAGTTAACTCAGGGTCTACTACTGAAACAGTATTATTATAGCCGTTTTTAGAATTCATACCTCCTGAATTTGCTACATAAATTTTATTATTAGCAGCTTTTACACTCTCCGGATTAGGTCCTACAGCAATCTTCTTGTCGATCTTCATAGTTGTGGTATCAATTCGGGCTAAATATCCTTCATAAAGACTCACATATACTTTTCCATTATATGCTTCGAATTCGCGTGGCTGGATCTTATCTGCCGTCTCACTTTGTATAGTACTTAATATTTTACAATTCTTATCCAAGACATAAATAATCCCGGAGTTATAAACTGCAACATATATTTTATTGCCATACACAATCATACTTTCGCCGGTATCGCCCAGACCTATTCCATTTACCGATTCAAAAATGCCGGTTCTAACTTGTTTCGAATCTAAATCATAATATGTAATGCTTGCTGCATTGTTTCCTTTTCCTCCACTATTAATAACATATGCTCCATTAGGAACTAACTGAGGAGGAGTTATATTATCATTCTTATCATCATCGCTACATGATGAGAAAATAAATAAAACTGTAAAAACTAACGTACTAAAAAAAAGTATTCTTGATTTCATTTTTGTTTAATTCTTTAATCTTAAAAATTCATTCTTACTAATATCCTATAAGAACGGCCGGGCATAGGATAATCTTTTATTATATAATATGTTTTATTTGCTAAATTGGCAATATCTCCTTGTATACGAAACTTATATCTTCCCTGTTGAAATGTCCTGTTTAATGTAATAGTATGGTCAACATAACCTTCAATGCGGTTTCTTTCGATATTCTGTGGCTCTGCATATGTTTTCCCACTTGCTATAAATGAATATCCGAAATTAACCCAAGGGTTTTCGAGAGTCAGCGATCCCGCACCTGAATGTTCTGGAGTATACTGTATCTGATCTCTATAATTCTTATCCTCCGGATCGGTTATATCTATTGCCTTCTGATAGGTATAGCTGCCTGATACCTGAAGGTTTAATTTATTATTAATCTCAAAATGAGTATTTACATTAAGATCAAGTCCTGTAATTTTCACTTTTCCTAGATTAACGACCTTCGATTCAAACATAGCTGGATAAATCACTATCTTATCTTTTACATTGTTACGATAAACATCTGCTGCTATACTGAAATAATTGAAGAATTCTGAGAATGAATTTGACCAGGTTAATCCTAAATTATATTGCTGTGTTTTTTCGGGACGCAGACTCGTATTACCCATTCGATGGTAATAAAGGTCATTAAACGAAGGAACTCTAAATATATCTTTATAAGAAGCTCTCACTCTAAGACCTGTAGAGTTAAATGGTCGGTAAGATAAACTGAGCGAAGGAGACAATCTCTTTCTATTGTCAGGCTTACTCCCCACAACCACACTCTCGCTCATATAAGTTCCTAATAAATTAGCAATAACCGTAAGATTCCTATCATCATACTTTGCAGATAAAGAAGTTAGCGAAGTCGATCTGTTAGGTTCCGCAAAACCCGAGAAATTAGCAGTCAATGTATTATAACTATAATCTTGAGCAAAAGAAAAAGAGATTGTTTTATCCAGATTATATAGTAATGTACTTGTAAGATATAATTCGTCTTGTTTATATATATCCTCTAATATACCATCGGGATATTTTGCGTCCTTATCGATATAACGTGTATACGCATGTCCGTACTTACCTTGTATCTGCCAATTAAACTTATCATTAATGTAGTTGATATATTTTGCCTGAGTGAAGAAGTTTCGATCCCACAAACGCTGATTACTATTATTGTAATACAATATAATGGCTCCCGGCAATCCTCTTTCCGAATCAAAATAATATGCTTTTACAGACAGTTTTTGTGATTTGGTTAACTCGCCAAATATATTCAGCTCAGTACGTTTAATATCGACATCGGTATTTTGTCTTTTTTCCCTTATTACTTCATCTACATTTTTTCTTTCATAGCTATACTTGCCATCTGCCCTTTGCCAACTGCCATCGAGAGAAAAAGAAAATTTCTTATTCAATTTATATGCATAGTATAAATAAGGATTAAATTGCCCCCATGATCCGGCAACCAATTGTGTGTGGAATGAATATCTTTTATCCGTAAAAGAGGGTTCTCTGGTAGTAATACTTAATACTCCAACAGAAGCCGAAGCCTTGGCTGTCCTGAAAATATCATCGGATTGCCCCACTGTCAATGATAGCATCGCAATATTATCCAATGAAAATCTTCCGATATCAACTTGTCCTGATTGTGCATTGCTTACAATGATTCCATCATATAAAACTGCAGTATGCTCAGAACCAATACCTCTGATAGCCACTGTTTTCATACCTCCAATACCTCCAAAATCTTTTACGACAACTCCCGAGAAACGACGCACAGCGTCCGAAACAGATAGTACTCCGGTCTTGTCTATATCTGATTCCGATAAGGTTTGGATTAGGTTGGTCGAAAGAGAAGCTGATGGTTTAATCTGTGCAGTTACAACTACTTCATCAATCTGATGTGTTTGTACAGAATCTTTACTCTGAGCATTTATTCCTAAGAAAAAAAGCTGAAAGACAGAAAAAACAACCAGAAAATAAGAGTAATTCATATACAGAAAGCAAATAAACCAATAATAGATTTAGCTTCCGGATAAAATATGATGAAGAAATTACGATGGAAATATTCTAAAGAAGAATGAATCGACAGTTTTTGATCTTCAGCTCTATTTCTCGAAAGCTGTTTAGTATCTGTCGTCTTGCAGGTTTTCTGACTTACATTTTTTTATTGCTAAATAAAATGCTTACAGTAGCGAGTCTGTTCAGGTTTTTCACCTGATTGCCCTTATTGAATCCTGTTATTAATACTAATTACAGGAACAAAACAACGTTGCAAAGATATGTTATAAAGATTAATCTCGACACACAAGAATGTTAAATATTTATTTTTTCTATAAGTTGACAACCTTGTGTACTTGTATTATCAGTCACTTTTTTAACATACTTACCTGATTAACAAAGAGTATACGATCTTAAAATTGGAAATAGATAAAGGGTTGTGTACTGCTTGAAGCAGTTGCATACACCAACCAAAATACTCCTCCTACGATAATAGCTCTTCCGATGTATGGAAGTTTCAGAAAGCACATTTCGACCATATCACTTAAGCGTTTAGGTGTAAAGTGTAATATAAAACCTGCAAAAATCAGGATGAACACATTCCTGTATGCTTGAATTACAGTTAACCATGCTTCGGGATTATATTCAAGCCTCGTAATATTTTCGATAACGGTTCTTGCGACACCGAAATCTGCTGCCCTAAAGAAAATCCAACAAAAAGCAACGAAGTGAAATGTTAGTAATCCACAAAATAAATTGACCAGAATATTTTTTTCAGGAAGCTTTACAAACTGCCTAAACAGACGTTCTACAGCTAAAGCTCCACCATGTAATGCACCCCAAGCAATATATTTCCAAGCAGCACCATGCCAAAGTCCTCCAATAAGCATTGTCAGAAAAAGATTAATATAAGTGCGGAATTTCCCTTTGCGGTTCCCGCCTAATGGAATATATAAATAATCTCTCAACCACCTTGATAGTGTAATATGCCACCGACGCCAGAATTCTGTCACAGAAAGCGATTTATAAGGTGTTCGGAAATTTTCGGGAAGCTTGAATCCCATTAATAATGCTATACCAATAGCCATATCCGAGTAACCCGAAAAATCGCAATATATTTGCAGAGTATATCCATAAGCAGCCATTAAGGTTTCAAATGGGGTATAACTCAGGGGACTATCAAAAATACGATCGACAAAATTCAATGAAATATAATCGGAGATTACTGATTTTTTAATGAGTCCTGTGATTATCAGAAATAAAGCTAACCCGGCCTCTTTTTTCGATAAGCTTATCTCTTGATACATTTGAGGTAAAAACTCTTTTGCCCTAACAATAGGGCCTGCGACCAACTGAGGGAAGAAAGAGAGATAGAAAGCAAAGTCCAACACATTCTTTGCCGGCTTTAATTCCCTTCTATACAAATCAATTGAATAACTTATTGCCTGAAAGGTAAAGAAAGATATCCCTACAGGAAGAATAATATGCTGTAACTGAAAGTTCCCGTGAAATAAATCATTCAAATTATCGATAAAGAAGTTGGTATACTTGTAATACGCCAACACCAGCAAGTTGAGAACGACCGTTATTGTGAGAATTGATTTTCGGATACTTTTCTTCGGAGACAGGTCCATCACCTCTGACAAAATATAATTAATCAGGGCTGATAATATCAACAGTATAAAATATACTCCACCTGCTTTATAATAAAAGAATATAGAAAACAAAAAGACATACACGGTTCGAAAATGTGCATACTTCTTTGTTAAGATATATACCAAATAAAAGATCAGAAAAAATCCAAGAAACAAACTGGTGCTAAATAAAAGCGGATTGCTTGGGTCATACTCAAACCACGATCGTATTTGATCGCTCGAAAGAGAAAAATAAGATTCTAAATAAGTTAACACAGTTTTCAATTTGTCCTACTTTTTACATAATTATCATAAGCAGCCAAGAAGTGAGCAGCAAAAAGCTGTCCCTGCTTTTCGTATCCCTCTCTGGTATAATGCACTTTATCTTTCGCCATCAATGGCTCAAATTCTTTTTCGAGCGGAGCCTTAGCTCCTCCCAATTTAGTCAACAGATCCCATATAACACAATCCTTTAATTGCTTTAACGCCTCTCCGTACCCCTCTACAAAAGTATTAGGTGTTCTTCTCTTGAATAACGAAGGAGGGGGTGTCATTAATAAGATCACCATCTTAGGATTATTTTTTCTTACCTTATCTATAAACATTTGTATCTGTGAAATATAGTAAGGAGTTGTCCATTTATTAAAAGCCTCATTCGTTCCAAGTGAAATAACAAGTAAATCGGTTGATAATGCAGGAAATTGATCAAAAAACATAGGGTATTTATTGTAATCTGAAACCTTTGTTCCATTTACACCTATGCTATGATAAATAATTCCGGGTTTATCATTTTCCAATATTATACCGCTCAAATTATATTCAGATTCCTTTTTTCCTGGAAGAATAGTTAACTGATTAGATGAAACCGGCAATATAAATTCCGATTCGTATATTTTCTCTTTTGAAAGAATAGTATTCAACAAAATCTCTTTCTTCGGTTCTTCTTTCACCTCTTTAGGAATAGCAACAATTTTTGTCTCCGGTTTTTCCTTTGATGGGATTTTCAAATCCATCCCTACCCTTATCGTATTCGAAGATAAATTATTTAAGTCTTTTACTTTTTCGATGGGAACATTGTAAAACTGTGAAATTCTGTATAATGTCTCTTTGCTCTCAACCTTATGAATTATATAATTCGGCTTCTCGTTTTCGATTTTATCATTATCCTTCTTGGCTGTTGATGGAGGTGAAGTAACCTCACTCACGTTAGCTGTTACACTTTGGTAATCGGTGTCAGGTAAACTAATCTTAAATGAAGAATTCTTAGTCGGGTAAAGCAACTTTACCTTATTGAAGGTATACAAAGGGTTTGCATCTATATTAACTTCAAAATCGGGACTACTTGTATAAAGTCCTATTCCACTTAAACCGACACATACATCCGTCACCGGATAAATATTACGACGACTTTCCCAAATCGTGTTGGAGGTATATTTAATATAGCTGGTACCGTTGGTTTTAGCTAAGCTATAAGGAAAAGTAAAACCATATCCTCCATTTCCAAATTTAGCTTGCAAAATCTGACGTATTACATTGGTAAACATATCGGCCTGCACATGCGAATCACCTATATGAACAATATTCACTTTACTTATCTTATTCTTCTCTAACTGATATAATTTCTCAAATACAGGAGCCAGCAATTTCACATTCTTAAAATCACTATTTACACCGTCTTTTGCATCTTTGGAAAATATGCTTGAAGACACTGTACAAAAAATAAATAAGAAGAGTATTGCTTTTTTATAAATCATCCGATTGTGTGGAATTTTTAGGTCGAGCCGAGATTCGCCCCGACTCTCTTAATTTTTTATATTCAAAATAGCCTTTATCTAATTCACCATAGATAAGACCTCCGATTTTTTTTGCTCCTTTTTGATTAAAGTGAGTATAATCTTTATTAGCTAAAGACGGATTTTCTTGTACCCATTTTACCATCGAACCATAACCACCCATTAAGGTATATAAATTTATAAAGCCGGAATGAGTACCCTCTGCATATAATTTCTGATGCTTAACTAATGGCTCTACCGCCTTATCGGTCTGCATCTCCATGTTTGTTTTTACAGCCCTGTCACCTGTCGAGATAATCAGGATACTTGCATTAGGAAAACATTGTTGCAAATGATTTACAACTCCCGACATTTTAGATTCATACCAACTATAATCTGTAGTGCCATATCCTAATACGTTTGTGCCATATTGCAAGACTATAAGATCATAGTTTAAGACCCTATCAAGTGCATTCATCAAGTCTTTATTAAACAAAGAAAGGGGTAAACCAGAGTTGCCACGCAATGAGAAATTATCGACATGCACACCTGATCCATCATCAAAGTTGATACCATAGAAAGGAATAGAATCAGCTTTTTCGAAAGTAGCCTTTAATGTTTTAGTTGAAGGTGATAATTTCAAGGTATTCAAAAGCTTGGAAGTAATCAATTCGTAGCGTACCGTAGAATCTTTACTAAAAGAAATATTTACTGAAGCATTATGATTTGAAGAGCTACCATAAAACAAGGTTGGATTATATAATAGCGTTGCATTAGCTACGTCATTCGCTGTATATTTTAACCAGGTCTGACTTCCACGTGGTACAAACGAAACCTGTCCGTCAACGCCAAATGCTCGCTTAGGCTTCTTTACATTCAGAAAAGACTGGGTCTCCCAATTTTTGGAAAATTGATGGGTTACAGAATATCTGGCTGATGCAGAAAGAGAAGTTATTCCTACAAATCCGACTCCTTTACCTCCATATTGATTTTGATATGCACTGCGAATATCCTGAACAATCAAATCGCCGTCATTCATCGAATCGCCAAAGTAAGCTATGCGAACTTTGCCTTTTCCTGAAGTTTCGAGATCATATAGTTTTTCGTAAAAATTCACTAAGTTACCAATGCCTTCACTATTATCCGAAGTCTCTATCTTAACTCTGTTAATTAACGTGTCACTTACTAAAGAATCACCCTCTGATATCGATAACGAATCGTTAGACATAGCATCCAATGCCAAGCTATCAATAACTATCCCCGAAATTGCAGCAGTACTTTCGGGAAATAGTCTGCCCGGCAAAACCTGCTTAAGTCCCCAAAATATGCCTATAGCAATAACAATTGTCAAAAACGACTTAAAAAAATAATTATTAGTTTTTTGCTCCATACCCATATATAAAGGTCACAGACCTATTTATTACTTTGATAAACATTGAAATAATCTGATAATAAATAGTTGAAAGTACTTAATTCATTAACAACAAATTAAGAGTCCAATACGTCAATTATACCGTGTGTTTAAAAATGCGATGCAAAGCTAGTTACTTTATTCAAATTTCAGATATAGTATTTAACAAAAAAACTGCCTCTCGGCAGTTTTTTATAATACAATTTTCGTCATTTGTATATTAGGAAGGTAAAGTTTATTTCTATGCTTAACATCTGTAGCTACAACCTTAACCAGTATACTTCTGAAAGTAATAAAAGTCAGTTCTGCAACCTTAGAATGAAAAATCAACTCCTGCACCAAATACTTTATTTGTTCGGGAGAATATATCTTTGGATATAACTGCCGGCGGTACCGGTGAATTTTTTGTATAGTCTGAATAAGTTGTCCAGAAATATCCAACATTGATTCGTACTGAAGGAGAAACATTTACAGCACCCCCAAGACCAATAGAATATGAATTACATGAGAAACTTAAATCTTTTTGGAAAATATCGCCAACGCCATATCTTGTAATCTGTCCTCCGGCACTAACCAAAAACATTTTATCTATTTGGTATTCCAAACCTGCCAGATACTCATTGGTTGAACCTGCATCCTTTTGCTTATCGCTATCCATTTTAGCATGTGAATCAAAAAAGCAATGATAACCAACACTAGCTAACAGCTTATCCGTAAATTTATAAGAAGCACCTATAGTTAACAAAGCAGGAATATCATGTGCAGTATTAACACCATCAGAGAACATACCTGTATCGTCTCTCTTTGTATTATTTTCAACATCCAAAGAAGTCTTAAACTCATACTTAACACCAATGTTCAGTTTATCGTGATTGAAGTTAAATCCTAATATAGGAGCAACTCCCCAACCGCTTTGCTTACTATCAAGCATTGCTCCCTCATCACTAGAAGCCTTTGCCATCAAAAGTATCTGTTGTTGCTTTACCGGATCGGCTGCAGCACCAGCAGCAATTTGATTTAAAAGTTGATCTGCATACACCATATTCTGAGAAAACTCAGAACCAACCGGAGTCAAATTTAATTTTAATCCTCTCAAATATCCTTCATATGAGTTTCTTACAATATTCAGTCTGAAACCTGCATAAGCAGAAAACATATCATTGATTTTATATGTTCCACCCAATTGACCTCCAATAATCATATTAGAGCCTCTCATATATTGATCTACCTGATATCTATTAGCTGTAAGTTTTGTAACCGCTTGAGTTTGTTGAACCAAAGCAGCACTACTACCAGCTAAAGCTTCAAACGAAGGTAGTCCATCATTGAAAGTAGCTTTTCCACCACCGCCGGATATAGCAATAGATCCGGACAATACCCATTTGCCCTTTTTATAAGCACCCTGTAAACTTGGGATAATAGGTACGGAAGCTTTACCTTCAAATGTTTTGGTATCTAAGCCTCCATTCATTTTGAATATAGGAGAAGTTGACGTTATAGTTCGTGTTTGAAATGCACTTTGATTAGAAAAAGAGAAATGGAATCCATCTGTAAGCTTTATTAAACCTGCCGGATTCGTATAGACTGCATCAATTTCGGTAGAAGCATCACGAGCAGGATTTCTGAGAAAGTGAACGCTTTGATTGGTATTGGTAAGTATTCCTCCTGCAAATAATGCAGAGGTCGACATACAAAGAGCAGCAATAGCTACTAATTTTGATTTATTCATGAATTCTATTAATAAAATTGAAATTGGGCAGCAAATGTATTAATATTAATTTTAGTTTCAAAAGAAACTAAAACAATTTAATTAGCTGATACACAAGATTCATATTGCATACACAACTATTGCAGTGCGTCCAATTGTTTCAACCATAAAGCAGCAGAGGCATCACTTGCCATACGCCAATCACCACGTGGAGAAAGGTTTATCGAACCAACTTTAGGCCCATCGGGAATACATGAACGCTTGAACTGTTGTGAAAAGAATCTACGGTAAAAAACTTTTAACCATTTAAGGATCTCTTCTTTCTGATAATCGTCCTTAAATGCATACTGAGCCAAAAAGTATATTTTCAGAGGTTCATAACCAAAACGAAGCATATTATATAAGAAAAAATCATGCAAAATATATGGGCCTACAGTATCTTCCGTAATTTGTACGATCTTGCCATCTTTCCCGGCTGGTAATAATTCGGGACTTACAGGAGTATCCAAAATATCCAGAAGGATGTGTTCTGAAGCTATATCTAACTGTGTATCGGAAATCCAGCGAACAAGAGTTTTTACCAATGTTTTGGGAATACCTGTATTGACAGCATACATAGACATATGGTCGCCATTATAAGTACACCACCCTAAAGCTAATTCGGACAAGTCTCCCGTTCCTATAACAAGTCCGTTTACTTTATTGGCATAATCCATCAATATCTGGGTTCTCTCACGAGCCTGAGAGTTTTCATAAGTTATATCATGAATAGTTTCATCGTGGTCTATATCCTTGAAATGTTGAATAACCGCATCACGTATAGATATTTCTTTGATTGTCACCCCCAACGATTTCATCAAATCTAAAGCATTATTATACGTACGGTCGGTAGTTCCAAAACCGGGCATAGTAATACCATATATATTCTTTCGAGAAATATTCAGTTTATCGAAAGCTTTCACCATCACTAGTAAAGCAAGTGTAGAATCTAAACCGCCCGATACACCTACTACTACAGTTTGACAATTGGTATGCAATAAACGCTTAGTTAACCCGCCTACTTGTATAGCGAAAATTTCAGAACATCTTTCATCCAAATTCAAAGGAGATGGAACAAATGGTGTCTTGTTTATTAATCGTGTTAACCTAAAGTCGGCATCAACTTTAGATGTTCCAACCTTAACAGTACGATATCTTACCTGATCGAGGTTCTTATATTCTGAAACGGAAAACGATTTATTTTTTAAGCGATCGTTTCTTAAGCGATCGACATCAATTTCGCTAACACAAAGTTCACTATCAAAAGAAAAACGTTTGCCTTCTGCTATAATTTCTCCATTTTCGGCAATCAGACTACTTCCACCAAAAACAATATCAGTAGTAGATTCACCATTTCCGGCAGCGGCATATACATAGCCTGCAATACATCGGGCAGATTGTTGGCTTACCAACGATTTCCGATAAGAATGTTTACCTATGGTTTCGTTACTTGCCGACAGATTGAAAATAACCTCGGCTCCATACAACGAATGTATACTTGACGGAGGGAGAGGTGTCCAAAGGTCTTCACATATTTCGATAGCAAAATTGAAGTCGGGAGTCTGAAAAATAAGGTCTGTACCAACAGGGACATCTTGACCGCATAACTCAATAGTATCACTTGTCAATTCTCGGGGAGAAGAAAACCAGCGTTTATCGTAAAACTCATTATAGTTTGGTAAAAAAGTCTTAGGAACAACACCTAGTATCTTTCCATAATTAACAGCGACTCCTACATTATACAATTTATTACTGATTGCAAGAGGCATACCCACTATTATGATTATCGACGATTGTTCACTAGCCAGACGTATTCTTTCTAAAGAATACAATGTTTCGTCTAATAATGCACGCTGATGCAATAAATCCTGAGCTGTATACGAGGTTATACAGGTTTCGGGAAACACAATAGCCGAAACTCCTTGCTTTTCGGCATCAGCTACTACTTTCAATATTTCGTCTGTATTAAAAGCACAATCTGCAACCTTCAACCGAGGCGAAGCCGCTGCCACTCGTACATACCCATAATTATCCATTATTGCCAACTTAGTTTTACACAAAATTACGAAACAAAATTCAAATCAACGCTTATTGCATTTACTAAACACAAAGGTTACACTTCTATTCTAAATACTAACTAAATCTAACTTACTATTTTATAACAAATAATCAATTTAGAAAAGTCTAAATCCCATCAAATGTATTCATAAAGTTACACAGAAAGGTGACAATTTTCTTTATTTGATACACTTTTGTCCATTTATTAAACCTCTGTTATTCAATAAATAAAATCTAAAAAAGTTACAAAGGTGACAAAAGTGACACTTTTTTGAAGGATATTTTTTTGTCACCTATATACTCTAAAGTTCTCTTATTATTCATAGATAAACCTATCCCTAAAAAAGTAAGCCGCAACAATTAACTTGTTACGGCTTACTTCATATGCAAATATTACAAATAAAACTGAACTTATTAGTGGCTATGCGATAAGTAATCTGAAATACCCTCTTGAGTAGCTTTCAAACCTTGTTTTCCTTTTTTCCAGTTTGCAGGACATACTTCGCCATACTCTTCTGTAAATTGAAGTGCATCTACCAAACGAAGAGTTTCTTCAATACTAGGTCCGAGAGGCATATCATTTACAACTTGATGACGTACAATACCTTCTTTGTCGATCAAGAATAGACCACGGTAAGCTTGTGGAGCACCTACAAATACTTCTTCACCTTCGTCATTATAATCTGTATCACCAGCCAATACATCATAGTTTTTAGACACCATCAATGTTTGGTCTGAAATAATAGGATACTTCACCCCTTGAATACCACCTTGGTTTTGTGGTGTTTGAAGCCATTTCCAATGAGAGAAAGCTGAGTCGGTTGAAGCGCCTACTACAGCTACATTACGAGATTCGAATTCTGCAATTTGATCCTGAAATGCGATCAATTCAGTTGGGCATACAAATGTAAAATCTGCCGGATAGAAGAAAAATACTACATATTTTTTTCCTAAAAATTGGTCTAATGAAAAGTTTTCTACAATTTCATTACCGTTAACAACTGCACTTACATTAAATACAGGAGCTTTTTTTCCTACTAATACTGCCATAATTTTTCAACTAATTTAGTTTGTTTTTCTTATTACAAAGAAACAAATTCCAGCCAAACAAATCAAATAGATATTCGCTATATACTCATAGGTAGAACCAATCGGGATTCATTATTCAGAGCCAGTTAGCGAGATAATTTCACATCCAACAATACAGGTCTGTGATCTGATGCTTCAGGCTCATTTACCACAAAACTATTTTGAAATAATACATACTTATAACTGCGTCTATCTATAGCAATATAATCTAAACACTCTTCGGGTTTATCTGCCGGATATGTTTTTTCGGGAGGTGTCAAAATCTTGAAATCTTTACTCAGAAGTTTCATTACATCAGAATCCGGATGTGCATTAAAATCACCTGCAATAAATACAGGTTTCTTTATTTTCGCCAATTCCTGCTGAATAATACCGATTGAAGTCAACTGATCTTCGGAAGTAAGAGAAAAATGTACAACCAGAAAAACAAATTTGTCAAACTCTGCAATAAGCAGAACACGGGCTTCTTCTCTTCCCGGCAATGGCAAATAATGAACATGCAAAGGTTTTTCATTTGACAATACCCCTATCCCATATTTTCCTCCATCATAATGTATAGCCGGAGCATAAGAGTAATGCATTCCTGTTAATTCACTCAGTTCACCTAACACAAAACGTTTACTACTACGGTTAGTAACACTATCTATTTCCTGAATGGCTACAATATCCGGATGAAATCGATTGATAACATCAGCCGTTCGCTTATAATCAGGTTTCATATCCATCCCCATCCCATTCCGTATATTATAAGTCATAATACGCAGATCGTTTTGAGAATCGGCTTCAACTGAAATGAAAAATAAAAGAGCAGTTAATACAAAAATTAGTTGAGTTTTCATATTGTTAATAAATTAGATATAAGGTGATAATAAAAAGTATTGATATCTAATGATATTTCGAATTACGTATTATACACTAGACAAATATACAATTCAAAGTGAAACATTTCCTGATTCATTGCGTTATAAATAAATAATGTCAATCAGTAGTTGGGATTATATGTTCTATTATTCTAACGCACCCTTATGGGTTTGTTTTTCATTTTGCCTTGATGCAAAACGAAACAAAAGATCAAGACTGTGCCTT
The DNA here is from genome assembly GCF_011299555.1 of Dysgonomonas sp. HDW5A. NCBI lineage: Bacteria > Pseudomonadati > Bacteroidota > Bacteroidia > Bacteroidales > Dysgonomonadaceae > Dysgonomonas > Dysgonomonas sp. HDW5A. The sequence goes on from NZ_CP049857.1 coordinate 4,130,781, forward strand.
TTTGCGCGACCCGCTACGGACCCGAAAGCTAAAACAAAAGAAAAACGTTTAACGACAATATCCTTTTGTTTCTTAACGCTTTCATTCGTCCTGCGGGTACCCCGTGCAAACGCCAAGGTCGGGAAGCCTGACGGACAATAGTTGTTTGCGTGCATCAGCCGAAGTGCATCAGTGGAGTAGCCGTTGGCTGACAAGCGAAGCAGGCGTAAAACTAAACGTGCCGACAGGCAGTAGGTTTAGTTTAGCCTGTAAGCTTTAGGTCAGACAGGCGAGCCACGCAGCACAAAGCCTTTTTGATTCCTTTTGCGGCTTTGGGCAAAAGGAATACAAGCAATCTCTGATTGCGCGTAGTAAAATGAACGTTAGAATAATAGAACATAAACATAACAGATCAACTACTGAATCGCATAAATACTTTAATTTCAGACAATCATGAAATCAAAAACAGACATGCCCAAACCTACAACAGTTGATGAATACATTGCTGTAGCAATTCCTGAAGTAAAGGAATACTTAGAACGACTAAGAAGTTCTATCAAACAAGCCGCACCACAAGCCGAAGAAGTCATTAGTTACGACATGCCGGCTTATAAACAAAATGGTATGGTAGTTTACTTTGGTGGCTTTACAAAACATGTCAGCCTATTTCCCGGTGCAGAAGCAATAGAAGTATTTAAAAACGAATTAACAGATTATAAAACCTCTAAAGGAACGATCCGTTTCTCTCTCGATAAACCACTTCCAATTGCATTAATAAAGAAAATAGTAAAATTTAGGGTAGCTGAAAATTTAGCAAAACAACAGAAAAAACAAGCATCTAAATCACCAACAAATAAAAGCTAATCATCTCCTTTTAGAATGGGCAGCCTCCAATGAAATTTAGTTGCCAAAATACGTATAACAAATACAAATATCGCTGTAGATACCTGAACTATAGGCATGCTTACTCCCCAATAATTCAACAAGCAAAATAAGAGTCCTCCCATTATACAGGCGACTGCATACAGTTCCTGAGTAAAAATAATGGGTATTTCATTGATCAGAATATCTCGAATAATTCCTCCAACTACCCCCGTAATAGTTGCCATTATTACAATTACCCAGGGAGCATATCCCAGAGCCAATGTTTTCTCGGCACCCACGACAACAAATAATCCCAGTCCAATACTATCGAACCAAAAAAATGTATTATTCAGCCTTACCAAAATTTTGCGATATACAATCACACAAAACAAAGCCAATACCGTACACCAAAGATATACACTCGAAAGCATCCAGAAAGGGGTAATACCCAAAAGAAGATCCCTTAAAGTCCCCCCTCCTATTGCCGTAACCAGTCCTACAACCAAGGCTCCAAACCAATCGAATCTCTTAGCCGAAGCCAAGCGGATACCACTTATAGCAAAAGCAAATGTTCCTAAGAACTCAATGATATCAACAAATTGAATATTATTCCAAAAATCAGTAATCTGATTCATATGCCAAACATTAAGCAATAAATGGTACTACCTTAATCAGCCTGCTCATCGGCTATTACGCCACTCCCCAAGCATAACTTCGATTCTTTATCATATACAACACCAAACTGTCCGGCAGCAATACCTTGTATCTTCTCATCTGATTGAATACGATATATATCACCTATTTTTTCAATAGTTCCTGTTGTAAATTCAGGCGTATGACGTACTTTAAAAGTAATGTCTTTTTTATCGTCAAAATCGCCCCAAATATCTTCAGTTATAAATGAGAAACCTCCCAAATTTACAGTCTTTCCGTATTGTGTCTCAGGATCATACCCATTAGAGACGTATATTATATTTCGTTTTACATCTTTTTTGATCACAAACCAAGGTCCTCCGCCTAAGCCTAAACCTTTTCGCTGCCCTATGGTATGGAACCAATAACCATTATGACGACCTAAAACTTTTCCTGTCTCAAGTTCTACAATTTTACCCGGACGTTCGCCCAAGTATCTGCCGATAAAGTCATTGTAATTGACCTTACCCAGAAAACAAATTCCCTGACTATCTTTTCTTAAAGCCGATGGTAATCCTTGCTCGGCTGCAATAGCTCGAACTTCACTTTTCAACAAATTACCTATCGGAAACATGAGTTTTGATGCTTGCAGATAATCTATTTGTCCCAAGAAATAAGTTTGATCTTTCACATGATCCTTTGCTGTGGAAAGCCATGTTTTACCATTCAATTCGGTAGTGGTGGCATAATGACCTGTAGCTATCTTATCGAACTCATGTCCCCATTTTTGTTCGAAACAGCCAAACTTAATCATCTTATTACACATAATATCAGGATTAGGTGTCAAACCTCTTTTTACAGCTTCGATGGTATAACTCACCACATTTTCCCAATACTCTTCATGGAGAGATACAACCTCCATTTTACAACCATATTTTTTAGCAATATAAGTTGTTATTTCTATATCCTCTTCGGCAGGACAGTCGATATAACCGTCTTTATCCTCCATACCAATACGTATATAAAAAATGGTAGGATCGTAACCTTGTTCTTTCAATTGGTGAACAACTACCGAACTATCAACGCCTCCCGATACAAGAGCTGCTATTTTCATTTTCTAAAAGCGACCTCCTTTGGTCATTATTTCTTTAAATATTCAATCAGGTCTAAGACCTATTTATCACTTTGCGCCCTATCAGACCGATTGGAGATAAAGGCTCTGATGCATACTATTAATCCTTTATTATAATTGCACTACCAAATCCTGGTTTTGGCAAACATCTTTAATACTCCCAATCCAAGACCGACACCTGCTCGAACAAAAAATTGATTCTGTCCGTTGGTAACATCAAAATCATAACCTGCTTTAATAAAAAACATCTTATAATCAACATACACATTAGGTGTAATTACAATTCCATTTTGTCTTCCTCGTCTGAAATCGAAGAGATATCCTCCATCCACACCTACCAGAATAGTATAAGGATTATTGTTAAAAAGATCTTCACTCAAAAATGATTTAATCTGAATCGGCTTCAAATGCAAACCACTCATTTTAGCACCACCCGATGTTGTGAACTCCAGACCGCTGGACACAAAAGTATTCAGTTTGTTTTTCTGATGGAATGTCGGAAAAGCCATACTTGTAAAAAACTGTCCATTTGCACCTTCCGAATATTGTCCCCCTAAACCAATCAATTGACCATAACATAGAATAGGTAAAAGGAGTAACAATAATAATATATTTATTTTCTTCATCTGGGTTATGTTAAGTGAAAATTAGCACTATAATCATTACAGCACAATATATAAATAACCTTCTTCGAATACAGGTATACAAAGATTATCTTTTATACTACAAAAATAATGCTTTCTTTTAATATCAAAGCCTTTTTCCCATATACATTATCTATATAAAAAACGAAAGTCTCTATACAAAAGTTAGTATAAAGACTTTAATCTGTTATATTATATCGTTATCAGGCATCCACCACCCTCTTTCCAAAGGGAAATAATGCTAATTTGATAAATTTGAAATGCTGCAAACCAAATGGTATTCCAATAATAGTAATGCAAAGAAGAGCCCCGAAGAAGACATGAGTCAAAGCAATCCAGAAGCCACCAATAATAATCCAAATAACATTCATTATTGTATTGAGGCATCCCGACGATTCTTCGATAGTAACCACTTTACTTCCAAAAGGCCATATTGCCAATACTCCCAGTTTGATCGATTGCAATCCAAACGGAATACCTATAATTGTTATCATCATGACAATACTAGCCATAAAATATTCAATAGCAATTGCCCATCCTCCAAACACAAGCCATATAAGATTACCTATCAGATTTCTCATTTTCGGAATTTTTATTTAATACACTTCATTAGAATTAGCGATCATTAGTAGCATATGAGAATTAGCGAACTGCAATTATTTCAATTTCTACCATTGCAGCTTTAGGAAGATCTCTTACAGCAAAAGCCGAACGAGCAGGAAATGTTCCTTCGAATTGAGTCGCATACACTTCATTCATCGCTGCAAAATTGGCGATATCGGAAAGTAACACAGTCGTTTTTACAATATTGCTGGTTGTAAGACCTGCTTCTGCCAGAATAGCCTTTATATTTTTAAAAACTTGTTCCGTTTGTTCTTTAATACCTCCGGCTACAAAATCACCCGTAGCAGGATCAATCGGAATTTGACCCGATGCATAAAGTGTTCCGTTTACTTCTATTGCCTGACTATATGGACCTATTGCCGCAGGAGCGTTATTGGTTGAAATTACCTTCTTCATTGTATCTATTTTTTATGTAATATTATGCGTTCAAACCTTTTTGTCGGATCGACTCATAGATCAACACTCCGGCAGCTACCGAAACGTTTAACGAACCGATAGTTCCAAACTGAGGAATTTTAACTAGTTCATCGCAAATACGAAGATTATCATTAGAAACTCCAACATCTTCGGCTCCCATAACTATGGCTATAGGACCTGTATAATCTACCTCCGTATATGATTGAGCAGCACGTTCTGTTGCAGCTACCACCTTTACTCCACTATTTTTAAGGAAGTGAATCGCTTCAGTAAGGCTATTTTCTTTACATACCGGAATTTTCATCAATGCTCCGGCGGAAGTTTTTACCGCATCGGCATTTACCGTTACGCTTCCGCGTGCAGGTATAACAATTGCATCTACTCCGGCCACTTCGCAAGTACGGGCAATTGCTCCGAAGTTACGCACATCTGTCAATCCATCAAGTACAAGAATGAAGGGACTTTTTCCTTGTTCATATAGAAAAGGAATAATATCTTCGATTTTTTCATAAGTAACCGCCGATAAAAAAGCAATTACACCTTGATGGTTTTTGCGTGTATATCTGTCGATACGCTCCACGGGAACCCTCTGCACAGGTATATCGTGTGACTCTAAAGCAGCAGTTAATTCTCTGAAAAGATCGCCTTGAAGTTCTCTCTTTACAATTATTTTATCTATTTCTTTTCCTGCTTCTATAGCTTCTATAACGGCACGTATGCCAAAAATCATTTCTTTTTCTTTCATTCAAAGTATATTATATCGTAAGGGCGTTGCATATGCCCATTTATTTTATTTCTATGTTTTAAAAAGACGCATGTAATACGTCCTCTACTTTAGTCCAACTGCTGAAAACCAAACTTACTTTTGAAGTCCGACAAATCAAAATCTTTTCGTGTACTCAAGTATATTAAATCGTCTACATCCGTATCCAAATCCTGAACAGAATAATAAAGTAGCAGTCCGTATTTACACCAATAGATTACCAATCCGTTTCCATCAACAACCTTTTCCCATTTTTCGGATAGGTCTTTCTGAAACTTATCCCATAATTCGGCATTTTCGAGATCACTTTTATACCCTACATAACTCAAAGGATAACCTCCTTTTGACCTTGTTTGCAAATCAGCATCTGCACTGGCTGCCTGATAGAACATGATTAGTTCTAAAAAGTCGGGCAAAGGCAAAGCCTCAGTATACCAGATCACTTCACTTTCCTGATCGCCGATATTGGGCGAATGATAAACAGGAACAACTTCTTTTCCCAAATCACTCAAATCGATACCCCAAGAAAGTACTGCCTGATTCTCTTCGAGAAAAACAAGCTTATTACTCTTAATATATATTTGTTTGGGCTTTGCGAAAAACTCGAAAGCATCAGTAAACAAAGCCAATTTACCGACATTCAGATAGAAATCCTTTAATGCCTGAGGAAACTTTACATTCAGTTTCTTTTCGGCAACCTCTATGGATTGAATATCGACTCCTTCCGACGCTTCTAATGGACGTCCGAGTATTTTTTCTGCTGTTTGTTTTATTCTATTCATTTCTTTCCTAACATCACTTTTGCATTCTCAATGGCAGCATCGGTTACATGCGAACCGCTCAGCATTTGTGCTAATTCTTTAATACGTTCTTCCTCTGTAAGCTTTCGCAGGTTGGTAGTTGTACTGTCTCCTTCGTGCGATTTGTAGACAAAATAATGAGCTTTACCTTTTGCTGCTATCTGAGGTAAATGGGTAATGGCCAAAACTTGCATCTGACCTCCAAACTCCTGCATGATATGTCCCATCTTATCGGCAACCTCACCCGAAACACCTGTATCTACCTCATCAAAAACAATGGTTGGAAGTGCCGTTGCACCCGCTATCATCGATTTCAGACAAAGCATCACACGTGAAATTTCACCACCCGAGGCCACTTCTGCAACAGGTTGCAGAGGTACATTCTTATTGGCTGAGAATAAAAACTGCAAATCGTCTATACCCGAAGCATCGGGATAGTTTCTGGCAGTAATCTCGCATTCAAACCTCACATTGGGTATGCCTAAATAAGCTACCTTTTCGATCAGTTTCTTTTCTATATCTTTTGTTGCCGATTTACGTTTCTTACTCAACTTTTCGGCTTGAACTAACATTTTTTCTTGCTTTTGGGTCAGGTCTTTTTGAAGTTCCTCAATCTTCTGATCATACGAATCAATACTAGTTAGTTTTGTCCGTAAATCGTTATATAGTGCAATTAATTCAGCAACAGACGACACTCTGTGTTTTTGTTGCAATGTATAAATCTGATCTAAACGCTGTTCTATAAAAGCAGCACGTTCGGGGTTAAATTCAACATCACCCGCATAACGTTCGGCTTCCGTGCTCAAATCTTTGAGATCAATATAAGCTGTCTCCAGACGTTGAGCAATCGCTTCAGCATTCACATAAATGCCCGATAAACTTCGTGCCGCTGTTAACCCCTCCTTTAAAGAAGAAACAACACCTTTATCATCGTCCGAAAGCAATGTATACACTTTATATAAAGCCGATTTTATATCTTCAGCATGGTTCAGAGTTTCTTGTTCCTGTTCTAACTCCTCAAGCTCTCCTTCCACTAATTTAGCTTCTTCAAGTGCCTCGAATTGAAAACGAAGGTAATCTTCATCCTCCTTGCTTCTGGCTGCTAAATCTTTTAAATCAGATAATGCAGTATCAGCATGCTTATATAATTTAAAAGCTTCTTTATATTCTTTTAAAAGAATCCCCGTCCCTGCCAATAAATCCACAACCTGCATTTGAAAACGGCTGTCTCCCAGCATCAGATTCTGATGTTGAGAATGTATGTCTATCAGCTGACCACCTAGATCTTTTAAATCATTCAACGACACCGGCGTATCGTTTATAAACGCACGCGATTTTCCTGTCGATAATATTTCACGACGAAGTATATATGTATCCGGGTCATAATCAATTCCGGCCTCTTCACAAAAACCTTTGAGATCATATGCCGATACATCAAAAGTACCTTCGATAATACACTTTGTTTCGCCTTGTTTAATAGTTTTAAGATCGGCACGTTGTCCTAAAATCAGAGATAAAGCTCCAAGTATAATAGATTTACCGGCACCTGTTTCTCCTGTTATGACAGAAAATCCAGACTCGAAGTCTATTTCGAGACTATCAATTAAAGCATAATTCTTTATATATAATGACTTTAGCATATATTATTTCCTAAGAATAAAAAAGTGCAACTGTTATAATAAACAAATACAAAACAAAGGTAGTGAAATTTCATCATGTAGAAACACCTTTGTATCTTCGCATTTTAGATAAGTAACATTAAATATTTGTGGTAAGACTTCAGAGCAGTAACAATCTCTAGCTGCCACATTTATCAAAGAAATAGAAGGTCTGAGACCTTAAAGATAGCAGTATGGATTACAAAATAAAAGTAAAAGCTCTAAGAGAAATAATGCCAATCCCAATGGCTGAGGCACTAAAACTTCTCAAAGAGAACGATGGAGACATTAAATTATGTGCTGATATATTCAAAACAAAATCAATCGAATATATTTGTCTTGAAACCGATTGTTCGAAAGAAATGGCACTAGAGTTTTATGAAAAAGAAAAATTTGATCTGAACAGAACTATCTCATTTATTAGAGAAGAATTATTCGATCAAAACTATAAACCTATACATAATATTACTTTAGAGAATCTCAACAAAACACGATCATGGATTGCCATAGTCCAGGAAAAAGATTTTGCGACATCTCTCGACTACAATGAATTGGCATCTGTTATACAAACACTGGCAGCAATCCCTTCCTTGAGAGAAATAGCAATGGTATTGAAACAAGCAAAAAAAATAAAAGATTCTATTTTCAAAGGATATAGTGACAATCTAAGTATCGATGAATTTGTCCGTCGAAATGTCAAATTAGATGATGATCCCGACTTTCAAAAGGCATATCACAGAATAAGTTTAAGTACAACAATCATTATTGATGAAATTAACCGACATCGAAGAAACTTATCATAGAAAGTAAAAAAAGCATATACTCAGATTGAGTATATGCTTTTTAAATTAAATATTGATAGGTAATTATTTAACGCCTCCGCCAAGTGCTCTGTATAAATCAACCGTAGCTTGTAGCTGTTCTAATTTATCACTAACTTGTCCCAATTGGGCACTCAATAAATTTTGTTCAGCAATCAATACTTCCGTATAATCAGCCTCACCGGCTTTCAATAACTCTTGGGTAAAATAAACTGCCGTGCCTAAAGACTCTACTTGTTTAGAGCGAGGAGCATTTTTACTCAATGAAGCCTCATAAGTATACATAATGTCAGACACTTCTTTACCTGCTGCTAAAACCGTCTTTTGGAATGTCAATAAAGACTCTTCTTGTTGAGCCTTACGTATTCTCAATTGACCGATCAACTGCTTTTGAGCAAAGATAGGCTGAGTAAGGCTACCAATGATATTTGCTATAATATTCTCAGGTTTAAAATTTTCTACAAACCCAATCATAGACCCTGTATTAAGTGTCAATGAAGGATAAAAGCTTGCCTGAGCTGCATTAGTTAATTCAAATGCACTTCTAAAACCAAGTTCCGCCTGTTGTACATCCGGACGTTTTGCTAACATCTGTACTGGCACCCCGAACGATATTTCTTCCGGAACATTTTGATCTTGTATAGATGAACGTACTACCGAACCTGGTTTGCGAGCCAACAACAAACAAAGGCTATTTTCTAATGTTCTAATCTGAATTTCAAGACTAGGAATACTTACTGCAGTACCATACAGCAAACCTTTACTTTGTTCTACTGCTGCACCATTCAACATTCCGGCATCTTTCAATGCCTGCATTGTTTCGCTGCTTTGCCTTAGTAAGTCAACTGTTTCCTTAGTAACCCGCAATTGCTCATCTAAAGCCATCAAAGAATAATATGATGTAGCAATATTAGATATTAAAGATGTCTGAATCAAATCTTTATAAGCCTGACTCGATAACATTTGAGCAAACGAAGCCCGAGCCTGCCTGTTAATTTTACCCCAAAGATCTGCCTCCCAAGTAACAGCTATTCCTAAACCATATTGTGTATTACTGTATCCCAAAACATCTTTTACTCCAGCATTGTTTACACTGGTTCTTGATTGATTGAATTGACCTACTAATGCAACATTTGGAAAATAAGCTGCTCGAGCCATACTCAAATTAGCTTCTGCTTGTTGAATACGAGTATAAGCAATTTGTAAATCAAAGTTTTGAGCCAACCCCTCTTCAATCAAAGCCTGAAGTATGGGATCCTGAAAGTATTCTCTCCACGATAAATCTGCGACAGTAGTAGTATCAGTAGGATTCTCATCTCTGAATAACTCCTCTGAATCAACTTCCGGAGTTTTGTATTTATTGACAACCTGACAGGAACTGAATCCTATTGAGGCTGTAAGCCCCAATAGAACGATTCCCTTGATATATTTCTTATTCATATTATTTCTATTTACTTGCTTGCTATTGTCTTATCATCAGAATTCAACACACCCGATTTACTAAATTTCTCTTGTATATTTTGGAAGATGATATAAAGAGATGGTATCACCAATACTCCAATCATCGTTCCTATAAACATACCACCGATAGCACTGATACCAATTGATCTATTACCGATAGCACCGGCTCCTGATGCAAACATCAAAGGCATAAGACCAAAGATAAAGGCAAAAGATGTCATCAAGATAGGACGCAAACGTGCAACTGCACCATTAATAGCTGCATCAACAATACTCATACCTTGTTGACGACGCTGTATGGCATATTCTACAATCAAAATTGCATTCTTCGAAAGAAGACCGATCAACATGACCAGCGATATCTGGACGTAGATGTTATTCATAATTCCACTACCTCCTATCATGGCAACAAATATAAAGATGAATACTCCCGCAAGACCAACCGGCAAGGATATAATAACTGCCAATGGTAGAATATAACTCTCATAAAGAGCTGCCAACAGTAGATAAACAAAGATTAAACAAAGACCAAATATCAGGATTGTTTGGTTACCACTACTTACCTCCTCGCGAGTCATACCCGAATATTCATAACCATATCCGGCAGGAAGCGAAGTTTTGGTAATCTCATCAACCAATTTTATTACGTCTCCGGTTCCATAACCTTTAAAGAAGTTAGGTATAATAGTTACATCCATCGATGAGAACATATTGAAACGAGTCAACGCCTGAGGACCTGTTACATCAGTAAATGTAAGGAACTCCGTAATAGGTGCCATTGTTCCATTAGCTGTAGGTACAGATATCTTATCTAAATCTTCCAACTTAGATCTATACTCGGGCGAAGCCTGAACCATTACCCTAAACTGTTTTCCATACAAGTTAAAGGTAGATACATACATACTACCGATATAAGCCTGCATAGTAGTCATCACCTGTGTAAGAGTTAAACCTGACTCTTTTATCTTCGCCATATTCACCTCTATCTGTTTTTGAGGAAAACTTGGGTTAAAAGATGTCATCGCCATCATTACCTGCTCTTTGGACTTAACCTCATCCAAGAATTTATTAGTTATCTCATAGAATTTATTAATATCTCCCCCTGTTTTGTCCTGAAGTTTCATTTCAATACCCGGAGTCATACCAAATCCTTGTAGAGTAGGCATTCCGAAGAACATAAATGTAGCATTCTGTATATGAGCGGTTTTAGCCGTCAAAGTATTGGTTAGCTCATCTATAGTTATCTTACGTTCCGACCATGGAACCATTTTTATAATAATTGAGGCATAAGAACTTCCCGATCCGCTCAAGAAGCTGGTTCCTGCAATACTGGTAACATCACTCACGCCTTCAATACTTTTCACAATTGCTGTTACCTCTGCAACAACAGAATCTGTTCTCTCAAGAGATGAACCTGGAGGCAAAGTAATCATACCCATCGCATTACCACCATCTTCCTGAGGTACGAATCCTTTAGGTATTATCATCACCATCAATACATACAAGATTGCAGAGCTTATCAGAATTATAAGTACTGTAATCCAACGATGTCCTCTCTTTCCTAAGAAATGTAGACTTGATTTATATTTTTGAGTAGCAGCATTAAAACCAATATTAAAGCTATAGTAAAAACGTTTGATAAAACTTTTCTTTTGACTATGCTCTTCACTATGAGGTTTAAGGAATAAAGCACATAAAGCAGGACTTAATGTCAAAGCATTAATAGCTGAAATGACAATAGAAATAGCTAATGTCAAACCAAACTGCTTATAAAATATACCACTTGTCCCACCGATAAAACTTACCGGAATAAATACCGCTGCCATTACCAATGTAATAGATACAATAGCCGGAGCAATTTCTTTCATCGCATTCATTGTCGCCACTTTAGGGTCTTTAACTCCCGAGTCGAGCTGAGCATGCACCGCCTCGACGACGACTATCGCATCATCGACGACTATACCAATAGCCAGAACCAAAGCAAACAAAGTCAGCAAGTTGATAGAAAATCCGAATAGTTGCAGGAAGAAGAATGTACCGATAATAGCTACCGGAACTGCAATAGCCGGAATCAACGTTGAACGGAAATCCTGAAGAAATATAAACACAACGATAAACACCAGGATGAAAGCTTCAATCAAAGTATGGATTACTTTTTCGATAGATGCATCCAAGAAATCATTTGCATTAAATAAATAAGTCAACTTCAAACCTGGAGGGAACGAAACTTTAGCATCTGCCAATGTTTTTTGAATATTGTCGATAATCTCCTTTGCATTTGATCCTGCTGTTTGACTAACAGCTATAACTACAGATTGCGTTCCGTTGGTAAGGGAATTAATAGTATAATTAAGTGATCCTAATTCAACATCCGCAACGTCTTTGACACGTAATATTTGCCCGTTTTGCGAACGAATTATGATATCTTCAAATTGCGTAGCCAATTTTAGACGTCCCGTATATTTCAATGTATATTGAAAAGACTGATCACTATTTTGCCCCAATTCACCAGGGGCAGCCTCAATATTCTGATCTTGTAGAGCAGCAATAACTTCCGAAGGCGATATCTGATAAACACTCATCAAGTCAGGTTTAAGCCAAATACGCATCGAATAATCCTGTGCACCATATACCATCGCTTCTCCTACCCCAAACACACGTTTGATCTGAGGTAAAACATTGATATTCGCATAATTTTGGATAAATCGCCCATCATAATCCGGATTATCACTGGTTAGCGACATAAACATAATAGTACTACTCTGTTGTTTTTTAACGGTAACCCCTACTTTTATTACCTCTTCAGGCAGCAAAGGTGTTGCACGGGCAACCATATTCTGAACATTTACTGCGGCAATATCAGGATTAACTCCTTGTTTAAAGAATACAGTAATAGTTGCTTGTCCGTTATTAGAAGCCGAAGATGTCATATAAGTCATCCCTTCTACACCATTTACTTGCTCTTCGATGGGGATAACAACACTGTTCATTACCACGTCAGCATTAGCACCACTATAATTGGCGGTAATTTGTACCGTGGGGGGGGCAATATCAGGATACTGGGCAACAGGCAGCGTAAGCAGCCCTATCAGCCCCAATATCACAATAATGATTGAAATCACTGTAGATAATACAGGTCTTTCTATAAAGGTTTTTAACATTGTATTCTTTTTATAGTTTTAATTTTTATTCAAGTAAAGTCCAAAAACTTTTATATGTTGGTTAGGTATAAACACAACTATCTATTACAAGAGAGAATGTTGCAAAAAATACTCACCTCCATTTATAAACTTACTGAACTTTTATTTTCGCACCATTACGAAGAGTTATCACTCCATCAGTCACGATACGGTCTCCATTAGAAAGTCCACTTGTTACAGCATAATCTTGTCCACCGGGTATTTGTAGTACAGATACGATAGTTTGCACAACCGAATCTCCCTGAACTTTATAAACCAACACTTTATCCTGTTGAGCAAATGTTGCTTTTTGAGGAATAATTAAAACATTCTCTAAGTGTCTAGGTATACTAATTTTTCCACTAGTACCACTTCTCAACAACCCTTGAGGATTAGGAAAATCAGCTCTAAAGCTAACTGATCCGGTAGCAGTATTTACAAGCCCCGAGATAGTTGAAACCCTACCTTTTTCAGGATATACTGTTCCATCTGCCAGAATAAGTGATAATTCGGGCATATTTTTAATTTTCTCTGCCTGAGTATTTCCGGGTGCTTTTTGTAAAAAGTCCATTAAGTCCTTTTCGTTCAAGGAAAAATAAACATAGACATTACTCGTATTTGCCACAGTAGTCAAAACATACGCTTTATCAACAAGACTTCCCAAACGATAAGGTATAGCTCCTACGATACCATCAACAGGGCTAGTTACACTAGTCCAAGCAACTGTAGATTTTGCCTGTGCCAATGTTGCTTGTGCCTGTGCCAATGTTGCTAAAGCCGATTGGTAAGAATTTTCGGTAGTTTCCAACTGAACATTACTTACAATACCCTTTTGAGCCAAAGGACGTATACGCTCCACATTAAGCTTAGCCGTATTTACAGCTGCTTGAGCACTGGCTACCGATGCTTGAGCTGAAAGTAAAGTCTGCTCCGATTGCGGCGAATTTATTTTAAATAAAGCCTGTCCCTTTCTAACAACAGCTCCTTCATCAACGTAGATTGCTTCAATAAAGCCATCGATACGTGGTCTTATTTCAATATCCTCTTGTCCTTTTATTGTTGCAGGATATACAGATTCCAAAACTGTATTCTGCTCACTCAATACGGCAGTAGGATATACCGGTGCCTCTTCTTTCGGTGCTTCTTGCTTACTGTTTCCACAAGAAACAAGTAACAAGGCTACTAATACCCCAACACTTAACCTATTCAAAAACATACCTAATATTATTTAATTATTTAACTTGTTTAATACATCCAATAAAGATCGTAATTGCGCTTTTAAGGCATCACCATCCATGTGCTCTAAGAGTTTATCTGTTGACTGGTGAACTTTATTTATCGCTTTTAGAAAAAGCTCTGTACCATCATCAGTTATTTCAACAATACGTGCTCTTGTATCTATTTTACTCGCTTTTCTGTCGATCAATTTTTTCTTGTGCAGATTTCGAAGAATGGTGGATGTTGTCATTGGATCAACATTTGTTACATTCGAAATTGCAATTTGTGTCACTTCTTGTTCTGTTTGGCTCAGATGATAAACAGCAGACAAAACTTCCATTTGAGATCCCGTCAATCCAAATTCATCCAAAAGTTTATGTTTACCTCTTTGCCATGATTTCATTATTTGCCATATAAGAAAGCCTAAATCATTGTATGGATCCCCTATTTCACAACCTTTATTCATTACTTACCCATTATCTATTTTAATTTATGGGTGCAAATATACTAAGTACACTTATAATAAGTACACCTACTATCAAGGAAAATGAAAACATTTAACATCTTTTTCATAAATTCTAACGTATCCAAGAATGAAAAAATAGAGGGGTTGAATTTACGAAAAAAGGACAGATTGCCAAAAACAACTGTCCTTTTTTATTTATTAAAAAGAATATTTACTCTTTTAAATCTACAATAAGCTGTAATTCTTTCAATTGTTCATCATCGATAACAGACGGAGCATCAAGCATAACATCACGCCCCGAATTATTCTTAGGAAATGCAATACAATCACGGATTGAATCTAATCCGGCAAATATTGAAACCAACCTGTCTAATCCGAAAGCAATACCAGCATGGGGAGGCGCACCATATTTGAATGCATTCATTAAGAAACCAAACTGAGCCTGAGCTTTTTCTTCAGTGAAACCTAAAACTTGAAACATTTCTTTTTGCAATTCACTGTTATAAATACGCTCCGAACCTCCACCTATCTCAACACCATTAATTACTAAGTCATAAGCATTGGCTCTCACATCTCCCGGCTCTGTTTTGAGAAGTGGGATATCTTCTTCTTTAGGACTTGTAAAAGGATGATGCTTTGCAAAATAACGCCCTAGCTCTTCATCTTTTTCTAACAGAGGGAAATCAATTACCCACAGACAGTTAAATTTATTTTTATCTCTTAAACCTAAACGCTCTCCTACTTCGAGGCGAAGTTCACCTAACTGCTTTTGAGCTTTTTCTGTATCTCCACAAATGATAAGTATAAGATCGCCCGGTTCTGCCCCGCAACGATCTGCCCATTTTTTCAAATCTTCGGGAGTATAAAATTTATCTACGGAAGATTTTAAAGAACCATCTTCTTCATATCTCAAATACACCAAACCTTTTGCTCCGATTTGTGGGCGCTTTACAAAATTGGTTAATTCATCCAATTGTTTTCGGGTATAAGATGCACAACCTTTCGCACAAATAGCACCTACATATACTGAGCTATCAAAAACAACAAAATCTTTGCCTGTCGTTAAATCCTTCAATTCAACAAATTTCATTTCGAATCGAGTATCTGGCTTATCAGATCCATAATACTTCATGGCATCAGCATACGTCATACGAGGAAAATCCGGAACATCTATATCCTTCATTTTTTTGAATAGATTTTTTGTCAACCCTTCAAATATATTCAAAATATCTTCCTGACCTACAAATGACATTTCGCAGTCTATTTGGGTAAATTCAGGCTGACGATCCGCACGTAAATCTTCGTCTCTAAAGCATTTTACGATCTGAAAATATCTATCGAATCCTGAAACCATCAACAGCTGCTTTAATGTCTGAGGAGATTGAGGCAAAGCATAAAACTCTCCCGGATTCATACGAGAAGGCACAACAAAATCTCGTGCTCCCTCTGGAGTAGAACCTATAAGTACAGGGGTTTCTACTTCCAAAAAATTCAATTTATCTAAAAAGCTGCGCGTTTCAAATGCAATTTTATGTCTAAGTTCTAAATTTTGTCGTACAGTATTACGCCTTAAGTCTAGATAACGATACTTCATACGAATATCATCACCGCCGTCTGTTTCGTCCTCAATTGTAAAAGGAGGCGTTTCGGACGAATTTAAAACAACTATTTTAGTTGGAACCAATTCGATATCTCCGGTTAGCAAAGTACTGTTCTTGCTCGAACGCTCTTGAACGATTCCAGTTACTTGCAAAACCCATTCACGTCCAAACTTATTAGCCTCTTCATAAAGATCAGTATTTGAATCTTTATAAAAAGCTAACTGAGTAATGCCATAGCGATCGCGAAGATCGACAAAAGTGATACCTCCTCCCAACTTACGCACTTTCTGCACCCATCCCGACAGGATAACTTCCTTATTTTCATCTGCTAGCCTAAGCTCTCCGCATGTATGACTTCTATACATAGTAAAATTTTTGACTAATATGTATTCTATTTCTTGAGTTACAAAAATACGTATTTTATTGTGCTGATCACATTTTTTCAAAAAAAAATCTTCAAATATTTTGTTATTAAAAAATATGTCATACCTTTGCATCGCATTTGAGAAATCAAACACGGGATGTAGCGCAGTCCGGTTAGCGCACCTGCTTTGGGAGCAGGGGGTCGTGGGTTCGAATCCCGCTATCCCGACGAAATTAAAAAGCTGATTTTCAGCAATCTAAAAGAAAAGTGATCTGGTGTATTTTATGTATAAGGTCACTTTTTTGTTTAAAAACGGTCGTTTGTACTTAGTATTATGTAAAATCAATGCTATAATTTCTATAACTATTCTATAACCGTTTTTTTCCTAAAGACTTTTTTCATAGATGTGTTTTTGCCTGCCAAAAATAAAACAACTATGGCTACATTTAAACCTGTAGTATTTTCATCTGCCAAACATTTAAAACAAGATGGGACTACAAATATCAAAATACGTATTTATCATAATAGTTCTACTCAATACGTACCTACACAATATTATATTTCCCCGAACCAATTATTAAAATCCGGGAGTATTGCTGAAAGAAGAAGAAATTGTTGCTTGCGAGTATAATAACGATCCACTAGCTATCGGTTTTAAAGGTCACTTAAACGGAGGAAGCTTAAGTCAAGGAATTTGAGGTATCGGCAGTGCAGTGTCTCAATTCGCACCTGCTGTTTCTCAATTCGGTCAGGATTTGGGTAATATCGTTGGTAACGATGATCTTGGGAGCAAGATTTCAGGTATTGCAGATGCAATAGGCGGTTTAGGGCAAACAGCACAAGGAGTAGGTCAAATAATGTCAGGGGATGTAATAGGCGGAACTATGGCTGTTGTTTCCGGTATATCTAAAGTCGTAGATGCACTGGATGGACTCTTTGGTGCTGACTACTCGAAATTCAATGCTATGAAAGAGCAGTATGACAGCCTGAACGAAGTGTGGGATCAACTGATAGATAAAAAGAAAGAATATCTATCGATGGCATACGGAGAAGAGGCTAAAAGAGTAGGTAAAGAAGCAGAAGATTTAGTCAACAAGAGTATTGAGTCCTATCGATTACTAGGAAAAGAATATTTAAACTCAGGAGCCAGCGCAGGTTCTCACTCTAAAGGCGTAAGGCAAAGAGAAAGAATGAATTCTGAAGGTTGGGAACAATTACAGCAATGGGCAAATAATAATGATATCTCTGAGTCATTATACGGATCTGTTTCGGGAGGAAGAATGACAGGTCTATTTGATCTCACATCTGAACAATTACAAAAACTAAAAGAAGATGCTCCTACATTCTGGGCCAAGCTAAGCGATGAGACTAAAGAATATCTTAATAATATAATAGACGGAGCAGAGAAGATAGAGGATATCAATAAATCGATAAAAGAACAGCTTACTCAAGTTTCATTTGACAGTGTATTCGATGATTTCATTGATACACTCATGGATATGGATAGTTCATCTAAAGACTTTGCCGATAATTTCGCTAACTATTTGCAAAAAGCAATACTCTCAAGCTTAGTGGCAGACAAATACCGTGAAAAGCTACAATCATGGTATGATAATTTTGCAAAAGCAAATGAAGAAGATGGTATCGATGCTAAAGAATACGCAGACCTCCAAGCTGAATATAATAAAATAGTAGAAGATGCCTTAAAGGAGCGGGATGCGCTTAAAGATTTATTGGATTGGACCGGCTCAGATTCTTCCTCTTCTCAATCTGCTTCGAAAGGTGATTATGAAACCATGAGCCAAGATACAGGTAAAGTTCTGGAGGGTAGATTCACAGCTATTCAGATGAGTATGATTAATGTTGAAGGATATATATTAACTCTACTTAATATAAATACAGATTCTAATAATACACTGAAAGCTTTTGCCTCAAACTTCCAAGAGATACGCAATATTGTGCTCGACATGATGTATAATATCCAAGATATAAATAAAAATACCAAAGAGCTGTACGAGATAAATTCGGAGATAAAAGGTATGAGTAGGAAATTAGATAGCTTGTAGAAAAAGTGTACATTATTTAGAATTAAAAGAGTTTTAAATTATAATGCTATAAAACAATAATTGATATATTGTGTTCGATTTTTAACACTAATAATATGATACTATGAAAAAATGTATATTTGTATTTATCTCTCTATTTTCATGTCTAGTTTTTCAATATTCTTGTTCCCAAGATGATAGCCTGCCCTCTTCGGAGTCTAATACGTCGGATAACTCATCACTAAGGACTATGGCGATATATACAGATTGGTCTGGAGAAATAGAAGTTATTATCACCTCAAAAGCTATAACTGGGTATCATAACTCTGTTTCAGTTGATGTTCCATCAGATTATGTGGTAGTAGGTGGAGGTGCTTCTATTTCACACATCGGAAATAGTGGAGCTTTATTGACTGGTTCCTTTCCAAATATGTCGCTGACTAAATGGACTGCAACCTCCAAAGATCATTTAGAAAAGCAACTTCATACACTAACAGTGTATGCTATCGGTATAAAATTAAAGGGTGTTACAAAGAATACACTTAAAAGCTATATGACAGTTCAAACAGCAACAACAATAGGGGTTGCTGGGAAAATAACCAATACTAACGTCAATATGCTTTCAGGCTATATGATTGTTGGAGGAGGCGCCGAAATTATTCAAAAATCAGGACCTGGTGTTTTATTAACCAAATCAAGTCAGGATTATTATGTTGTGAGTGGAGCCGTCATGCTTAATAGTTGGCGTGCACAAGCTAAAGATCATATAGAACAATCTACTGCTGATTTAAAAGCATATGTGATTGGTATCAAAAAAGATATACCTGGCTTTGGCGAATTAGAAACTTTTAGTACCAGAAAATTTGCATGGTCAACAGCTTCGTCCGGAGCTTTTACAACTACAGTTGATATTGAAGCAGAATGGGTACCTACATGTGTTGGTGCTGGAGCTAATTGGAATGGATATGGAAGAATGCTCTATAGCATGAAGCCCTCTTATCATCAATTTAGCGGAACAACAACAGATCATTTAAAAGCTGATACCCCTGTTGCTATTGATCTTGTATATAATGTAATAAGAAAAAAGAAATAACGATTATGTTGATATCGTGATTAAAAGAAAAGGCCCTTCATAATGAAGGGCTTTTTCTTTGCTATTTTTCAACTGTCAATTCTATTAGCAATATACCTAACTCTCGAGCTTTCTCAATAGAGAGAAATGTTGGTATTTCAATATCTCTATCTTCTGTCGGATAATAACCATGTAGTAGAAAAAATACACAATCTTGTTTTTCCTGAGTACTGTCAGTTGTTTGGACTGATTCTCCGACTGTCATTTGAACATCGGTTAAAGTTTCAATTTGAATTGATCTTTTTTGATTCATTTTTTTGTATTTAATTAATTATCATCTTAAAATACGCCTACTGGTTCTCGGCTTTTAATAATCGCTTTAGCAACAATTTTTGCTGAATTTTGACATTCTAGCTTGCACCTATTTTCACCATTAATATTTTTAGCTTCAATATTATGTCTAGCCAATGTTTCGGCAAAATCAACAGCTGATAATTCTAGCTCTGACATATTATCTCTTATTTTAGCTGTATCGGGTAGATTTTTCTTTTCTCTGATTGTAGAAGTTCCACCTTCTCCGTATAACGGCTCATAAATTGCATTGGTGCACTTCTTGAAGCCTACCAAAGCTATCAATGGCGGTTAATGGCTATGCCGATCGTGCAGCGATATGGAATAGAGCAAAGGAGGTGTTGAAATGAAAACAACACAATTAAGGTTTTATATTAAGTACCTAATCATTAGCTTATTGATAGGCTTTATTATAGGAGGACTTGTTTGTTTCTTTATAGGCCGATCCACTATCAATACCAAAACTGAAACCGCATATGTTAAGGGTGAAACAGTAAGAGATTGGTTCCCGATTCTTACACCGTTCAAGGTTACCAAATCTAGTGATCAGATCTATTTACGTGATACAATAAACGGAAAGATCGATACAGCCGGTATAATAGCTGATTGGGTATTAAAGAGAGATTATAGACAAACCCTTTTCGATAATAATAACGGAAAGCTTGATATTGATTTTACGGTACAATATAACAAGCCGTCTGACTTAAGATATTTCTATATTCCCATCAAGAAGTAAATACAATATACAAAGTAAAAACATGGCAGCCGTTTGTTTCGGCTTCATATTCGACTCTAAACTATGTGAGTGTTGGTGGTGGTATATTCTATCACAATCTAGGTTTTGAATTAAGATATGTTACTGACTTTAATAAAAAAGGTGTTGATATTGGCTTGAAGTATAAGTTTTAGACTAATTATTATAATATAATAGAAATAAATGAGAAATTAGTCAAGAAGTGCTTCTGTTTTTGTCTTTACATTGCGATAATAAACTTTAATACAAATAACTATGAAAAAACTATTGTTATTAATGATGTTCATAGCATCTAGTTTACTGAACATCAAAGCTAAAACAGGAACTATACAAGGTCCGATAAGTGTTTCTGTAGGCACATCTCATGAATACACATTAAAACTAAACACGCCTGTAACCCAGGATACATATGTAACAGTCGCTACTGCATTTGGCTTCATAAATAAAGAAAATGAATCAATGCAATCTTTAAAAATTTCAAAGGGTTCATATGAGCTTAAATTTATAGTAAAGTGGATGACCTCATCTACAGGAGCAAATATCAATATAAATGGGCAAGGAGGGTCAACTATTAATATTTTTCGACATGATATAGTAGTGAAAAGTGAGACAGCTACTATTAATCCAGGAACTGGAACCGGATGTTGTAAAGATCTATATAAAACAGGTTCTACAAGTGCTATACTGGAAGGACCTTTGGTCCTTAGAACCGGTGAGGAAGCTGAATATAAAATTAAAGGAAATCAATACGACAATAGGGGACATGAAACATGGGATATCAGTCGAGAATTTCTGGAAGTTATCAAAGAAACCCCCATATCGATAAAAGTAAGAGCAAAAAATATAGCTACAATGGATGCATATATTTATGTTGATTTATGTTGATTTCTGCTATTGTCTCTCGCTCCAGGGGAAAAATGACATATTAGCAAAAAAGAGAATGTATATTACTATAATCCCGAACTTTAAAATAGAACCTATTTCAGCATTGGCTGTTTGTTCTGGTGGGAATGCATCATATAAGCTCGCAGGGTACGGTATAGGTCTTGATGTAGAATGGAGAGGCAGTGCTAATATGACTTTAATTTCTGGACAAGGTACAGCTAATGCCATATTCAAATCAACTGGAAATGGTGCAGGAATTGTGAGTGCGTTTATAAAATATAAGGGAGAGAATTTTATTTGTGAAAATTCCAGAGTTTGGATAGGACCTGAAGCATCTCCAACTATCGATGGAGATCTCGGGTCAATCAATACGGCAAGGCTGAATAGCGAATATGGGTTTTATGCAAAAGGCCTACCTCGAAATACTATAGGACAATACAGATGGGGGTATGGAGCCAAGAATTCATTAAAATATATAGAAACAGATATAAATTTTGTCGTATTAAAATCCCCTTCTTCCGGCACATCATTTATGGTTACATTGTCAGTTGAAAATCCATGTGGTTGGAGTCCACCTAGCTCTATAGTCTATCGCATTAATAGCGGAGGAAAGGATAAAGGACCTGTTTACCCTCTTAAAAATGCACTGGTAATAGATGAAGATCAACCTGAGATCAAATCCGTAAAAATATACAACCTATCAGGTGTACTAGTATATTCTGATAATGCAGTTGATGGCAGTTTCGATATTAAATCGACTGTTTTAACCGATGGAGTTTATATCATTGAGAAATTTGATGGAGAAAACAGAACTTCAGAAAAGGTAATGTTGAAGCGATAATATAATGATTTAAGTTAGCAAAAGAACCTCTCATTTTCTGAGAGGTTCTTTTTTTATACGTACATGCAATTTGCATGCAACAAGTAGGATTAGATGAAATGATAGCAAATAGGACTAAACACCAACGTTCTATAAGCAAACTTTCATATTATTTCTTCTTTTCACATATGATATACACCCTTCAAAAAAAGAATAAGCAAAGCTAGATTTTTTTTCTATTTTTAATCTGACTTATTTACAGATAAACACTTAATGGAGGTTCTTTTTAATACTCAATTCAGCAGAGTATATCTGCTATCATTCCTTGCTAACTGATTATTCTCCACCTTTACTTTAGATAAAAACCTATTTAAATACCCCTCTAATACCTAAACTATTTTTAGGCTATTTTGTTAATTAGTATATTACAAGTTTTAAATTATTATCTTATATGGCTACTAATACAAACCAGGCTGTAAAACTGGGAGTTTTTACACTTGTCATTATGAATATTACTGCAGTTGTTTCCCTAAAAGGACTTCCTGAGGAAGCTGTTTATGGATTAAGTTCTGCATTTTATTACTTATTGGCAGCTCTTGTCTTTCTTATTCCAACGTCATTAATAGCTGCCGAATTAGCAGCCATGTTTCAAGATAAGCCAGGAGGAGTATTTCGCTGGGTTGGTGAAGCATTCGGCAAGCATTTTGGACTTATGGCTATATGGCTTCAATGGACCCAAAGTATATTTTGGTATCTCACAACATTAATATTTGGGGCTGTTGCAATAGCTTTTATTGGGCATAATAGTGGACTTGATGCAGAGTTATCAAACAATAAGTATTATACATTTCTTATTGTTATTGCCATGTTTTGGATTGCAACTTTTATATCGATGAAAGGTATGGGATGGACAAGCCGGATATCGAAGATAGGAGGGCTTATCGGAACTGTTATTCCAGCTGTATTACTTGTTATTTTAGGTATAATGTATCTTGCTAGTGGCGGGCAGTCGCAAATGAATTTTCATACAAATTTTATTCCTGACTTGTCTAACTTCAATAACTTTGTTTTGGCAGTAGGAATATTTTCATTCTATGCCGGAATGGAAATGAACAGTATACATATTACAGAGATGAGTAATCCTGCAAAGAATTACCCTAAAGCGATTTTCATCAGTGCACTTATCACTGTAGTTGTATTTATACTGGGTACTTTTGCCTTAGGTATCATCATTCCACAGAAAGATATAAGTCTTACTCAAAGCCTTTTGGTTGGTTTTGACAACTATTTTGCATACATCAAAGCATCCTGGATGTCTCCCATTATTGCCGGGGCACTTGCAATAGGTGTATTTGCAGCAGTATTAGTTTGGGTATCAGGGCCGTCAAGAGGACTTTACATTGTAGGAAAAGCCGGATACCTTCCGCATTTTTTTCAAAGAACGAATAGTAATGGGATACAAAAAAATATACTTATTGTTCAAGCTATTATTGTAAGTGTTTTAAGTCTTTTCTTCATCATATCACCATCTATTGATACTATTTACCAAATATTTACACAGATTGCAATTATACTATATCAGATAATGTATATGTTTATGTTTGCTGCTGCTATAATACTACGTTATACAATGAAAGATACGGATCGTCCGTTCCGCATCGGCAAAAAAGGCAATTCACTTATTTGGATCATAGGAGGTTTAGGCTTTATAGGGTCAACTCTTGCTTTTATCATCTGTTTTATTCCACCGGCACAAATAAATATTGGAAGTATCGTCGGTTGGTATGCTATCCTTATTGTTACCTGCATGTTATTTGTGATAACTCCATTTGTAATATATACTTTTAAGAAAAAATCGTGGACTGACCCTAATCAAGGAATACCTCCTTTTCACTGGGAAACTAAAAAGAAACTGCTTAAGCTATTTAGGGATGAATTAAAACAAGACGAAAAAGAATAAGATAAGACTAATTACAACCATAACTGTTTTATCAGAATTACAAAAGCAGTAAAGATGTGTTATGAAAAATAGAACTCTATTTCATAGAGTTCTATTTTTTTCAGAAGATTATCATGTCGCTATAGAAAGCTCCTTTTTTATAACTTACACACGAGTAAGGTCCAACATTTTTTAACAAACAAGAAGGTAATAATATACTATATTAGGATATCAGTATCTTTAAGTTTAGTACTTTTAAATTGAAATAAAAAATTAGATTTATTTTATTTTTTCACATACTCAATTAGCCTGTCTCGTGGAATAATATTAAGTAAGAACACATATATTCTATGAATTCAACATTACTTGAACTACTTGATCGAATAAAAGGAGCTAAGCTTTACTCATCATCTTATAGAGCTAGAGTATATATTCCTTATTCTATAGATTACAGCCCTTTTTATGCAAAAACAAAAGTCTACTTTGAAGTAGTGAACGACAAATTAAAGTTGTTTGTTGATGTATCTTCCAATGACTACAATGAAGAATGGTGCAAACAGGAGTCTGAACGTTTAGAGCAAATTATCCACAAACAATTTTATGAAATTATATATAATTGCGAACTTAAACGAAAAAATAGTCCTTTGCATATTCGATTAAAAGATAATCTCAGTCTATTAACACAAGAAACAATACCTTATTACGATGGAGCCCTTAGTTTCTTGTCCAAGATGAAAGTTTCAGCTTTAGTGTCCGAATCGCAAACTGACCGTTGGTATATTTCGATACGACTTGCACAAAGCAGATATAACGCCAAATATATAAATAAACTACATGTATTTTTATCCCAAGTCTCTATAGAAGATTTTAAGCAACAATTATTTACAATATGGCCCAACTTAACAATGCCGATTCTTTTTACCAGCATTGAAAGTCTCAGTTATAATATGCAGGTATATTTAAACTTATTAGAATATACTGACGGATCTACAATGCTGATTATTGATGATTGCCACATGTTTAAATCACCTGATACCATACGTTCTCAGCGTATATATAAAATTGCACGCTTGTGTAGTTATAAACTGGTGATGACAAACTCCCTGATTGTTAATAATATTCATGATATTTATATGCCCTATAAAATTTTGAGTGACTTAATTCTAGGGTATTACCATTGGGATGATTTTTCGAAGATGCATATTATTTACGGAGGCTTTGATGGCTCTGAAATACTTGGTTATAAAAATCTATCCTACCTCGTAAATATGACAGAACCATATACATATGCGTTGGAAGAGAGAAAAACTGCTAAACGATCAATCTCAATCAAAACATATATATGTGACCTGACAGATAAGCAGAAGTATTATTATAAGAGAAAGAAGAATGAACTGCTAACACTCATCGATCAAAATAAAGTTCAACTCCATGATGTGTACAGGATACTTATAGAGATGCAAAAAATAGTTTGTGGATATGTTCCTATCAATAAGTTCGATAAGATTAATAAATTGGCATTACTCAAAGAACACACAGGAGAATATCAATGTATAATTCTTTGTAAATACCTGTTTGAGGTCGATCTGTTAATCAATTTTCTAGGAAAAATAAATTGTGCTGTTTTCTGTGGTAAAAATAGTAAATGGAGAAAAGATGAGAAATTGATGTTTGACCACAGAGAAAAGCGATATTTAATTTCGACACTCGCTATGCAAGACAGTAAATTAAATGATCTGAAAGGCTATTATGATATTGTATTCTTTAGCCCGTCTTTTAAATACATCGAATATAAGCGCTGTTTAACATATATAAAGAACAGCCACTTAAGAAGTTCAATATCGGTAAAACGCTTCATGACAAACTCGGGTATAGACCGAAAAATCATGGAAAATTTGAAACGTAAAGAAAAATTAGCCGATCAACTACAAGAATTACTCGTTAATAAAACCAAACTTAAAGATTTTGTAGCATGCCTATAAATGAAACAGATAACAAGACAATGCGAATAGAAAAGATATGGGGAACAGATCATGCTCTTTATAATCTGATAGGACCTTTCGTTATGAATCCTGATGTTATCCGCATCAATGGAGGATACCCTTTTAAAAATACAGAAGACCACGTCTGGTATATTTCAATTACAGGAAAAAACATGGTTACAGGCTTTATTTCGATTGCCAATAACAAACTATGTAATGATTTTACATGGCAGGACTACAATTTACTGGAGCTACTTATTCTACGAGCTATAGCCGATCTCGAAAAAGATACGGTTGTTTCCTTCATGGCTCATTCGGATGAACTCCCTACCCTTCACAAACTAGGCTTTGTAATCGTAAAACCGGGTATCAATTATTCTAAGATGAGCAAAACGATATGAATATTCAAAAAAACAGAAATGTTTACGAAATGGCTATTGAGCGCATTGAGTATATTTTTTCAAACTTCGAGAATATTTATGTTTCTTTTTCAGGAGGAAAGGATAGCGGAGTAATGCTGAATCTGATTCTCGACTACATGAGGACCCACCATATAAAACGAAAAATATCCGTTTTATATATTGATGTCGAAGCATCATACTCGAAGACCGTAGAGTTTATTGAGGAAATGTTTCTTGACAATCTTGATCTCATAAATCCTTATTGGGTATGTTTACCTATGATCACAACTAATGCCGTTTCGATGTATGAGCCTTACTGGATTTTTTGGGATCGAAACAAGCAGGAGAAGTGGGTACGACCAATGCCTACACACGAATTTATTATCAACGAGAATAACAATCCTCTTGACTTTTACAAGAAGGATATGACTTTCGAAGATTTCATCACTTTGTTTGGCGATTGGCTGGCAAATCGGTACTCATCAAAAAAAGTAGCCTGTTTAGTAGGTATCCGTTCAGATGAAAGTCTCAACCGATACCATGCCATAAACAGAAAAGATAAATCATCATATCACGATAAAAGATATTCAACCCGTATTACCGAATTGACATATAACTTCTATCCTATCTACGATTGGAATGTGGAGGATATATGGGTTTATAATGGAAAATTTCACAAACCGTATAATCGTATCTATGACCTGTTTTACAAAGCGGGAATACCTCTTTCAAAAATGAGGATATGCGAACCTTATGGGGATGAACAGAAAGCAGGATTGAGCCTCTTCAAAGTATTGGAGCCCGAAACATGGATCAAGGTAGTAGATCGTGTTAGCGGGGCTAATTTCGGAAATATTTATTGTGGAACAAAGGCGTCGGGAGCCAGACGTATTGATTTGCCCGAAGGACATACGTGGAGAACTTATTGTAAATTTTTACTGAATACTTTGCCCAAAGAAACGCGAAATATATATGTCCGAAAATTCCGAAAATTTATTCGTTACTGGAATAAAGTCGGATCGCCCGTTGCCGATGAAGATATTCTTCAGTTAGATGAAAATATAATCATTAATACACATACTTTTAGTAACAGAGGAACTAAAGATAAATACGTGATTAAATTCAGAAGTATACCCGATGTTTTGCCCGGTCTTGACAATAAAACTGATTTTTTATCATGGAAACGTATGTGTATGGCAATTATTAAAAATGATATAACCTGTCATTCGCTGTCATTCGCACTTACAAAAAAACAAATACTAAGACAACAAGAATTGATTCGTAAATACAATGAAATGCTATGAAAGATAATATACGGGCAACGGTCGATCAACTATGTCAATACATAGAAAATACTCCCGATGTCGAAAAAAAAATAGATACTTTAAATTACATCCGTGCTATGCTACATAGAGTAAGCCCACTGAAACATCACCCTGTTGATTTTATCGCTTGGGAAAAATCAGAGAATATAGAAGGCAATAACTATAATCCAAATAGTGTAGCTCCTCCTGAGATGAGATTATTAATTACATCCATAGAGGAAGATGGCTATACAATGCCCATCGTTACCAGTCCTGAAAATGAATCATTACGGATTGTAGACGGATTTCATCGAAGGCAATCGGAAATAAAATCAACAAAAATATCAACTAGTACATATGGTAGATTGCCAGTAACCTTTATACGTGAGGAACAGCGAGGGCTAAGCGATAGAATGGCGTGTACAATACGTCATAACAGAGCCAGAGGGGCACATAATATTGATCTGTTATCAAGTATTGTCAGAGAACTGACCCTAATTGGAAAATCGCCCAAATGGATCGCTAAAAACATAGGGATGGACATGGATGAGATACTTCGCCTCAAACAATTAACCGGTATAGCAGCTTTATTTGCTGATGAGGATTTCTCGATAAGCAGAGAGTAGAATTATCTACTTTGATAGTATATTTTAATTACGAACTATTTATGTTATTACATGAAAAGCAATAAATATATAAACTTATTTAAGTAAATTAATGTTTATACTTCATATAGTATTTACGTTATGAATAAGACATCTCATCGCTGTGCGAATTGTAATAATGCTGTAAAAGGAGATTTTTGTAATAGATGTGGACAATCGATTAAAGTCTCTCGCATTAATTTGTCCCACCTTGTTGAAGAACTGCAATTCAGTTTCTTGCATATAAACAAAGGGATGCTCTACACAATAAAGGAATTGTTACTAAGACCCGGATACACAATAAAAGCCTACTTAAGCGGTAAAAGAGTAAAATATTTCAAACCTTTTGGTTTCCTTCTTATATGGGGGTCAATTTATAGCTTGGTACTTCATTTCTTTAATGTATATCCTGACTCCGAAGTCAATCAACAGGATAATCCGATTTTTGATAATGACTTTATCTACAATTGGTATTACTCTCACTACTCCATAGTTCAGCTTCTCATAATACCTTTTTATGCTTTATCGTCTTATATCCTATATCGAAAAAGCAACTATAATTATATTGAACATTTAGTAATATACTCTTATACAGACGGTATAAAAGTAATTATTCTGATATTGCTTTACCCTTTATTTTATTACACCCACTCAAAAGATGTATATTCAATTACATTAGCGATTCTCTATCTATATAACACGTACGTTCTGGTACAATTATTCAAAACCTCATCATGGACTAAGGCAATTTTAAAGGCTGTACTAAGTATCATTTTAACTCTGGTCGTTGCTTCTATTACAATAATAGCTATTCTGGAAGGTATTCATCATTTTCTAAAAGTATTCTGAAAATAGATTATCGTCACTCAATACCTATCCACCATTGGCGGAATGTCTGGGTAGAATCTTTTAGATGTACCGTTTCACCGATCATAGGAGTAATGAGATCTTGTTCGTTATCTTTATTTGCTTCGGTGATTCTTATTAAAGGTTCATCCCATGGATGAGTTGACAAAGCAAATTTAGATGAATGTACAGGCAACAATCGTTTTGCATTTAAATCTTTAGATGCTTTCAATACCTGTTCGGGCATCATATGAATGTATTTCCAGCCTTCTCCATACTGACCATTTTCGAGAATAGCCAAGTCGATACCTTCGAAGCGTTTGCCTATTGTTGCAAAGTGAGAGTCATAGCCACTATCACCTCCGATGTATATTTTAAATGTTGGGGTCTGCAAAAGAAAAGATGACCACAATGATTGTTTAGGAGATAGACCTCTTCCAGAGAAATGACGTGCCGGCAAGCAATAAGCAGCAAATCCTGAATCTAAAGCTGTGTCCTCATCCCAATCCATTTCAACTATTTTGTTCATATCGAAGCCCCAATATTCGAAATGTTCTCCTACACCTAAACTGCAGATTATTTTACCAACCTTAGGTTTCAATTTTATTATTGTCTCATAATCGAGGTGATCCCAATGATCATGAGAGATAAATAAATAGTCGATATTCGGAAGGTCGTCTACACCATAACGGTCTGTACCTTTAAAGGCTTTGGTAGTGAATGAAACAGGTGATGCTGTACCACTAAAAACAGGGTCAACCAGAATACGTTTACCATCTATCTGAATAAAATAGGAAGAATGTCCGAACCAAACCAAGATATCTTCACTCTTATCGAGAGTTAATAAATCGGTCTTCATAGAAGGTATTTCATCTACGGGTTTAACTCGCTTATGGCCTCCGAATAAAAAATCATACATTACTCCAACATATCCCTTTTCGCCTGTTAACTGGGGAGTAAGGCTCTGATTCTGAAATTTCCCGTCTTTGTAATGAGTTGAATTTTGAACTCTTATCAATCGATCACCCGATGGAGTTTTACCAAATTTGGCTTGTTGTAAAAATATAAATACGATAATTACTAAAACACCTATAACAGAAAGGGTTACCCACATAATCTTTTTTCCTCGTTTCTTTCCCAATTGTTCAATTATAAATAATGAACAGCAAAACTATTAAAAATAAAAGAAAGAAGAGTAATTTGACTATTAAAAGAAATAGAATTTAGGCTTCATATCATTTAATATCACAAACTTCAGTTATATATAAACTGTGTTTTCCCCATTACTTATTTATTTTATCCAAGTAAGCGGTTGGGCTTTCATCATAAAACTCCTTAAAACATTTTGTAAAATATGAAGGTGACGAGAACCCAGCTTCGTAGGCAACCTCCGAAATTGTTTTACTCTTAGTATTCAATAAATGCTTAGCATATTTCAGACGAATAATCCTTATTAATTCATTAGGCGAATAATTGGTAAGCGACTTTATTTTTCGATATAATTGAGATTTAGATAATCCGATACTTTTCGCTACATCATCGAGATTCAACTCCGAATCGGAAATATGAGATTCTACATAACTTCTAAAGCTATCTATAAAACTCTGTTCACTTTCAGCCAAAGTCGTTTTCTTCGTGTCATTGACCAAGCTGTGTCCAAAAGCTTCTTTTATCTTTTGCCTGTTTTCGATTAGTTTTCTAACCCTTATATTTAGCAAATTAGCATTGAAAGGCTTCGGTATATAAGCATCGGCACCACTTTCGAAACCTATTACTTTCTGCTCATCGAGCGAGCAAGCTGTCAACAAGATTACCGGTATATGGCTGGTTGAAATATTTTCTTTTAAGTAATGACATACTTCAAATCCATCTTTTTGGGGCATCATTACATCACTGATTATTAGATCGGGAATATATTTCTTAGCCTTTTTAAGTCCGTCTTCGCCATCCTCAGCTTCTATTACAGTATACTCGTGATTGAGAATATGATGCATAAAGCTTCGCATATCTGCATTATCTTCGATAATAAGTACAAGCGGCTTATCTCCTTGCAAATTACTTTCAGGCAAAATTTCGTCCTCTATAACTACGGAGTCTAATTCTAATCGGGCTTGAGTATAACCCTTTTCATAGGCAGTTGATTTATCCGATCCGTTATCTTCCTGATTGAATGGCAGCAAGACATAAAATGTAGTGCCTTCCTCCTGCTTGCTTTCAACGTATATCTTACCCCGATGAATATCGACCAAAGTACTTGTCAGAGCAAGCCCGATTCCTGTACTACCGTCACGAGAATCTATTTTATAGAAACGATCGAATATATTCTGTCGTTCGTCTTGGGGAATAAACGAGCCGCTATTAAAAACCGATAGTTTTGCATATTCAGTATCTTCAATAACCTCTTTCCTTAAATTTATATTTATTATACCTTCCTTATTCACATGCTTTAGTGCATTTGATAAGAGATTGAAATAAATTTTCTCGACCTTTTCTTTATCAAACCACATCTGAAATTCCGAACTTTCTGTCTCGACAGATAAGGTAATTTGCTTTCTCTTTATGGAATCATAAAACAAAGGGGTAAGATCTTCCAGAAAAGTCTTTAAATCGTTGTTGGAAAAGTGGGTTTTCATCTTCCCATTTTCATAACTTCTGAATTCTATTATTTCAGAAATAAGATGTAATAGACGATTACTGTTACGTTTGACTAATGTTAGCAACTCTCTTTGTTCTGCGGTCAATTTATCCTCAGCAAGCAAAGCTTCTACAGGACCCAGAATAAGAGACAAAGGTGTTTTGAATTCGTGCGAAATATTGGTAAAGAATACTAATTTGGCGTGAGTAGCTTCTTCCAATTGTTTGGATAAAGAGATCAGTTGTTCTTTTTGTTCGGTAAGAATTTCGGCCTGACGTTTTATTTCTTCATTTTGTCGTTCCAATTGTGTATTGGCTCGGCTTTTGGCTTTATAAGCCTTATAGGCTAGAAATAGTAATAAGGTAATCAGACATAAAGCAATCAACGAAATATAAAAAAGAGTCCGCTGATTGGAATATTGCAACAGGCTTTTA
The DNA here is from genome assembly GCF_011299555.1 of Dysgonomonas sp. HDW5A. Taxonomy (NCBI): domain Bacteria; kingdom Pseudomonadati; phylum Bacteroidota; class Bacteroidia; order Bacteroidales; family Dysgonomonadaceae; genus Dysgonomonas; species Dysgonomonas sp. HDW5A. The sequence goes on from NZ_CP049857.1 coordinate 4,163,517, forward strand.
TCTAAAAGACTATTCATTTTATCAAACTTATGTTGATGCTCGAATATCTGATTGGTTTGTAATTGCAATACACGCACATTGCTCTTATCTACAACTGCCGTGTAAAGGATATTCTCTTTATCGAAAGACTCTTTGTTTAAAATACGGCTGGCAATATCAATGACCTTATCGCCTCCTGTCGGATAAATAAAAGAAGCATCGATCAATCCCTTTTGGATACTTTCGATGCCCCCACCCTCGCCGGGAAGTGCATCGATACCAACAATAAAGGGAGATTTTCCACTATATTTCATTGCTGCATTATGTACACCGAGAGCCATAGGGTCGTTCATCGCAAAAACCAGATCAACAGATTCATGATTCTTAAAAACTTCTTCCATCTGTTGTTCTGCAACATTTTTCAGAAAGTCACCCCGTTTTTCGGCTATGATCTTTATATTGGGATACTTGCCTATAGCATCCATAAAACCTCTATAACGCTCGTCATCGGCTGTAGAACCTTTCCAGCCTCTCATTATAACAACATTTCCTTTTTCTTTGAGAACATCGGAAACATATAAACCAAGCTCGTAGGCCAGCTGATAATTATCGGCACCTACATAGGCTGTATAATCATCAGTATCTATTTTCCGGTCTAAAAGAATAACAGGAATACCCGATCTGTAAGCTTTCTGTATAATGGGAGTAATAGCAGTAGACTCATTAGGTGAAACAATAAGAAGATCTACGCCTGCATCAATAAAAGATTCGATATCTTTTATCTGTTGCCGGGTATCGTCTTTTACGGTTTTTATGTTGACTTGCATATTCTGAAAAAAAGAAGCTTCTCTCAGAATCTCTCCATTAACTGTTTCTCTCCAGAGGTCGTCGCTGCATTGAGAAACTCCAACCACATATTCCGACTTTTTATCCAATCGGCATGCAGTTTGCAAAATGGAAAGCAGAATACAAAAGATAATTATGCTGTTTCTCATGGTCGGGGTATTTCAGATAGAAGTACAAAAGTAAGAAAAAGCACTACAACCCAACATTGGCTATAGTGCTTTAAAATATATAGAAAGGTTATTTTCTGAACAATTCCAAATAAGAGTCCGCCAATTTAGGCATAGCGCCGTGTTGCAAGCAAACATAAGCCGATACCTCAACAGCCAGTTGATGTGCATCTTCGATACGTTCGCCATGCAGATAAGCTGCTACAAAGGCGGCTGTAAAAGAATCGCCTGCTCCGACCGTATCAGCCACATGCACTTTAGGGGTGGGCTGATAAGAAGTCTGACGGGGGGTAAATACAAAACTACCATCTGTTCCTTTTGTAAGCACCAGTATATCCAGCTTATAATCTTCGAGAAGCCTGCCGCAGATTTCCTGCTCATCACCTTTCCATCCATAGAGATTAGCTACTTTGATAACTTCTTCGTCATTGATCTTCATCATATTCGACATCTCCAGAGATTCATGTATAATCTCTTTTGAATAAAAATTGAGACGCAGATTAATATCGAATATCTTCAGACTATCTTCGGGCATTGCAGCTATAAACTTACGGATTGTCTCACGAGATACACTGTTTCGTTGAGCCAAAGAACCAAAACATACTGTTTGTGTGCTTTTTGCCAGATTCTCGGTGCGTGCAGTAAAGGGAATATTATCCCAGGCTACATTCTCACAAATTTCATATTGAGGAACGCCTGCTTTATTTAATGTCACCTGAACAGTTCCTGTCGGATAATCGGTCTTCTCTAATAAATAATTCAATCCTTTTTCTTCGAGACTGGTTAGAATTTCTTTGCCTAACAGATCATCTCCAATTGCACTTACAGCATAGCCATTAAAGCCAAACTGCGAAGCATGATAAGCAAAGTTGGCAGGGGCACCCCCCAGAACTTTTCTTTCGGGAAATACATCCCAAAGGATTTCGCCTAATCCTACTACTGTATTTTTCATGTTTTATTTTTATTTATTGTTATCTTTTTATTTACTGCAAATCGCGAATAATAGGGCGAACACATAGGTTCGCCTCTACCTTAGGCTTTTTCTTTCAATTTAAATGACATCAAAACCAAATAGAATATACCAACAGCTAATATCAATAAAGCTCCTGTTTGTGAAGATAGTAAATCGGTCATTAATCCCATCAATAAAGGAAAAACAGTACCACCGAAAAGTCCCATAATCATAAGCCCCGATACTTCATTTTTCTTATCAGGCATATATAAAAGAGCCTGAGAAAGAATGATTGGGAATATATTCGAATTACCCAAACCGATAAGTGCTATACAAATATAGATCATTGTGAGGTTATGGAACATAAATAATCCAATAATCGCCAAAACCATTAATGCAACACTCATCATAAAGAATTTCTTGGCAGAGAAACGAGCTAAGACAAAAGCACCTGTAAAACAACCAATCGTACGAAATAGAAAATAAACACTGGTTGCATAACCTGCTGCATCGAGAGTCATCCCCAAACGTTCCATTAATATCTTGGGAGCTGTAACGTTAGTACCGACATCTATTCCCACATGGCACATAATCCCGATGAAAGATAGGAGTATAACCTTATTTCCCAAGAGAGCAAAACATTGTGCAAAGGTCGAACTTTCGCCTTCCTCATCGGTTTCAGAGATGGATGTCATACTCAGCAGTAAAGTAGCTAATATGGCTATTACCATAAAGATAGGGAATAAAAATTTCCAGTCGCCTAACGATGCTGCCGCCCATGCTGCAATAATAGGAGCCATAAAAGAAGCTATTGCTTTTACAAACTGACCGAAAGTAAGTGTACTTGCCAACTTATCACCACTCACGATATTGGATAATAAGGGGTTTAGTGAAACCTGCATCAATGTATTTCCAATACCTAATAACGAGAACGAAACAAGCATAGAGGCATAAGAATAACTTACAAAAGGCAGCAATAAAGCCAACGATGTTACTGCTAAACTGATTATAACAGTTTTGCGTCTCCCGATTTTATTCATCAGCATTCCTGTTGGAACCGAAAATATCAGGAACCAAAAGAATACCATCGACGGAAATATATTTGCTTCTGTTTCTGACAACGAGAAATCTGCTTTAACATAGTTCGTGGCAATTCCGACCAGATCAACAAATCCCATGGCAAAGAATGCCAGCATAAGGGGGAGTAACTTGATATATATACTTTTTTCTTTCATCTTATTTTAATTCATAGATGTTGATATTCTCTACTGTAACATTTCCTTCCGATTCAAAAACCAACGAATTATAAGGCTCTGACGGAAACATGGTATTTGTCTGTACCAGCTCACCATCGTTTATAAACAATTCAGATGAAGCCTTATCAATAAGTAGTCTTATTTTATACGTATCTTTTTTCACCAAAGGAGCTTTTATTTCAGCAGATGCAAAATTTTTACTGAAATCGGACAATCCACTGTTGGATCTGTCTACAAGCAGTTTATCTTGTGCTAAATCGAAAGTAAATTTAAGATTTTCGCCTTTCTTATTGACTAATTTGAAATTGAAATTGGCAGTAGCTTTAATGGTCATTTCTATTTCATAAGCTCCCTGATTATCTTTCAATAATCGGTCAATTGTATAAGTTTTATCCACAGTAAAATCTAATACTTTTTCTGTAGCTCTTCTCAATTCGGCAATTTCTTTTACCGGAGCATTGGCTACCACAAGATGCTTTCCATTATTTGCAAGAGTCAATTCACGAGGAACCGTCATCGCATTACGGAAATTAACCGTAGGTACATGGTTGGTATAATCCCAATTACTCATCCATCCAATAAATACACGCCTGTTATCAGGAGCATCAGACCAAGTAACACCTGCATAATTATCGCGTCCATAATCCAACCAAAGAGGATATGGTAAATTATCTGCTTTAAAGGTTTTACCATCAAAATCTCCGATAAAATACTGTGTTGCACTGCCACCGTTAGGTCCTCCTGGATTAATACTTACAAATAATACCCATTTGGTTTGTCCGTTATAGGTAAGCGGAAATAAATCAGGACATTCCCATACTCCGCCATGATCGCCTATGCCTTCGCCAAACTCACTTAGTTTACTCCATTCTTTCAGATTTTTCGATCCATAGAAAGTAATGGTCTGTGTAGTTGCCAATGACATTACCCATTGGTTTGTACCTTGATGCCAAAACACTTTTGGATCACGAAAATCAACAAAATTAAGATCCGACAATACCGGATTTTTATCGTATTTAGTGAATGTACGCCCATTATCCAAACTATAAGCAATACTCTGTGTCTGAATACGTCCTGCCGATGTATAAATAGCTACCATCGCATTTTTGCCGAATCCTGCCGTATTATTTTTATCAATCACAGCACTTCCCGAGAATATCGTACCCAATGAATCGGGAGCTATAGCCACAGGCAGATATTCCCATTTCTTCAGATCTTTACTAACTGTATGCCCCCAGTTCATATTTCCCCACATCGATCCATATGGATTGTGTTGAAAGTACAGATGGTATTCGCCATTGTGATACACCATTCCGTTAGGATCATTAGTCCATCCGTATTGAGGTGAAAAATGGTAAAGCGGACGGTATTTCTCATTATAATCGAAATCAAAAGTATCTGATTGCTTAATTTGAGAATATCCTATATCACTATTTTTTACATGAGCGAATAAGAGTGTTAACTCTTGCCCTTTATATTGTTCTACATTTATAGGCGCCCAATAGTCGATCTTTGTTTGTGCAACACGTATACTCAAAAGAGGACTTACTGCTTTACCATCTTGTTCCAAATAAATTTGCGACTCGGGTCCTCTATCTTCAATAGGCACAAGCAGGTATTTTTTATCTATCTTGAACGATAGGCGATGGTCTACCATAATATTACTTTTAGGAGTGTTACTCATTTCTATCTGGTCTACGAGAATATGTCCCCAACCACCTCTTTGGTTGTCGACAATCTTTATAACGGCTTTTTTCCCTTTATAGTTTTTCACATCCCATGTCATCCAGAGTAATGATTCGGTTTCGACAATCGATCTGGATACGTATACACTTTTACCTTCGACCAATAATTCTATATAAGTATCGGCATGCATACCACCACCTATCAGGTAATTGATATAATCGCGTTCGATAGTAAATTCAGGTGAGATAAGAGTACCTCGCGAATCGTCGCCACCGTGATAACTGTTTGCTAAACGCTTCCCTTCGAATCCTTTTACTTCCTGCTGTCCGGGAAGACTCCCTTCTGCGGGACTCGTACCGAAGGCCTCGCCCTCAACGGTCCAATTCTTATACGAATCGCTTTCAAAATCTTCAATTACAATATCAGATTTTGTTGAGCAACCGATTAAAGAAAGAAGCCCTAAACAAAAAATTGATTTAAAATATATTTTCATAATTTCTATGTATGTGTTCTACTGCCTTATTTTGATAAGTTGAGATTCGAGAATGTTACTTCTCCATTATCCGAGAATATACCCCATGGGTTCCTATTCATTTTATATATACGGTTTGTAAATGCTGTTTGATGATTGACATACACTACACAAATCGAATTTTCGACCATGATGGTCACATCAAATTCTTTATTATCAGGAACATTTAGTTTTACATTATCAATACGCAAAGGATCTTCGCCATAAACCCGTCTTTCTAATCTTAATTGATGCTTCTCCAAATCAAACACAACGGCATATACTTCTCTGCGATTGCCACACGAGCCGAATTCGAATCCAAAGCTATTGGATGTTGTAGCCTTTACTTTAGAAGATATTTTGTAAGTCCCCTCTTGTCTGTCAAAAACTGAAACAGCTTGTTCGCTCGAAGCTTTCAATGTAAATGAATTAGATTCTATGTTAGTATTAACCGAACTAGTCCTATTTAAGTTCTGACTATTAATTAATTTATCATTTAAACCATGAGGGAATGTTACTGTTATCGTTCCATCCGCATATTGAATAAGCTTGTGAGTAATTAAAGAGCCAGCCCAATCAAAGTTGGTATAATCACTATGATTTTCTCTTGTGGGACACCATCCCGATATATAACGGTCTGTTCCATCCGCACCTGTTTTACCTGCATAAAATGCTATCCCATCCAAAGCACTGTTAGCAGGAATAGTCCATGCTCCTGTTGTACCTTTTCGGAATTGATAATGTACTTTACGATCATCAATATTCGAATAAATGAGGTATTGATAGTCACCCATTGTAAATACATCGGGACATTCGAGCATAAAAGTGTTCGGATCATCATAAAATGGTTCTATCAATTGCCAGTTTCTCAGATCGGTCGAGGTATATTGAGCAATAACCGCCCGCCATGAACCTTTATAATCGGCACGTGTACTAATCAGCATTCTGAAAGTTCCCGAGGCTTGGTCTTTTATGATTAACGGATCGCGGAATTCGTTACGATCATAGCCATCTGATGCAGCCAGAAGGAAAGACGGATCTTTAGTCCACGTATTCAAATCGGTAGATGTAGCCAACATAATTTTCTCACGAGGATCAAGCTCTCCATTATGCCCTGTATAAAATGCATAATATACTCCGTTATGTTTAAATACACTTCCGGTTCCCAATGCACGATCTTGTTGCTCAACTGTTCCCGTAGGAATCATTTCTCCATTATCTGTAAATGATGAAAAATTATCTGTAGTTGCCTTATACCAAGGATGAAAAGTCGGCGAACCGTCTCTTGCATCGTGAAGATAGAAGATATGGAATTTTCCATTTTCATAAAAAGGCATAGGATCTCCCACCCACCCTTTTGCGGGTTTAAAAAATGCCGAATAGGTTGAATACAAATCATTCACATCGTAGCAAGTAGGAGCTCCGGCTTCTGCCGATCTGGGGTCGTTACTTACATAATCCATATTATTATTGCATCCTGTCAAACCAATGAGACATAAGGATATACTAAAAAAATGAGTTCTGATTTTCATGGTTTTATAAAATTTGAATGGTTAAGGTCACAGACCTATTTATTTACTTTACAGTATTTACTTTAATAAATAGTTGAATATATTAGATGTCAGAGTTTCGATATTTCCTTTATAAGGATTTACTATAGAGCCGTCTTCGTTGTACCAATCATACGATTCGACTCCGATACATATTGTAATTCCCGAAGTATTGACTTTTGGATATTCAAACATAACAGAACGTCCTTTCAATTGGTCGTCCCAATGGTAGCTGGCCAAATTGATTGCTCCATTCTTTGTAGTCCACAAAGGAATATTGTTCGCATAATCTCCCCATTCGAAATTCCAGATAGCATTGTGTCCTTTGGCTTTTACGCCTTTTCCTACTAAATATACCTTGTTGTTTACTCCTACAGGTTTCTGTAATCCGGCAAATATCGGGTGCGATTCGTTTCCGGTAAAACATAGTCCCCAATCATCACCTACTACAAAAGCATCATTACCATCACCCCACATATTATTTACAGCTTTTCCGTCTTTAGCTATGCCCAATGTCGAAACATACTGCACAGCCCATGAAGAGAAGAAAAAAGAACCACCATTTTGGTAATATGTCTTGAGACTTGTAACCACAGTCGGCTCCAAAGCTCCTGTTAGCAGGGCTTGTGTATTCCCATCGGAATGCCACCATATCGCTGCAAAATTTGCTAAGTCTTTGCCATTCTTAATATCATTAAAAGAGACATATTCAAAATCGGGAACATTAGCAGCAAACCAATCGTAAGCAGCCTTTTCGTCCATATTTTCTATTGAAGAAGCATTGTTTGCCACACCTAAGAAAGCAATCGGTTTTATATCTACTTTTTCTACAGTTATTATATAAGGGAACGTTTCATTCATATAAGACAGAGTGTAGGTTACAGGATTTGTAAAATCGACTGCCGTTCCCTGCGCAGGTGTTACAGTTGCTCCGCTGGTAATTACAAATTCGGGAGTTAACTTGGTTACGTCTTCCGACTTTGGATATCTTACATGAACGGTTCTCTTGTCATTATCAATCGTTCCTTTGTATTTTCCGATGCTGAAACTTAGTATTTCACCTTTGATATGAGAAGCCACCACCATATAATCTTTATACAGATTACCGTTTGTTACTCTGAACTTTGTTGCTTTCGATAAATCCATCGCTTCATTGCCGGCAGGGTTTATAACTGCCCTATCCGATAATGTAATTTGCGGTGTTAACTTTGTCAGATCAGTTCCCAAAGGCAATAATATCTGTACTGTCCCATTCTCATCGTTAATAGTTCCGTCTGTCCCGTTTATGGAGAAAGATTCTATTCTTACTCCTCCCGACAAATCGAGATTTTGACGGTCATCATCGCTGCAAGCAATGAATCCCAAGCAAAAAATCAGGGAAAAGATAAAAGGCAATATTTTATTTATTCTTTTTTTCATTGTATCCTTATTTTTTAGTTTTCATGGCTATAATAGCCTTTAGTTACTTTACAAACCAAAGTAATAGAAAAGGTCTGCGACCTTACCAGCCATAGTTTTGTTTGTATATTCCGTTTACAAAGTTGATTTGCTGTTGAGGGATCGGAATATATTCATTCTTGCTTTTTGTAAAATTGCCACTTCTCAAGAATGACCGTCTTGATGATTCTGTTTTGAAGTAGGCATTTATCACCTGATCGGCAATACCCCAACGAACCAAGTCGAAGAAACGACTTCCTTCCATTGCAAACTCAAGGCGACGTTCCCAACGCAAAGCTTGGCGGGCAAAATCGTTCGACCATGTACAGTTAACTCCCGGTTGATAAAGTGAGACGCTCAATTTAGGTGCATAATCAATCATATCGGTACTGCGTTGTGCTCTTTCTCTTATTTGATTGATAAGCGGTAAGGCTTCATTATGACGTCCTAATTCTATTAAAGCTTCGGCACGCATTAAAATAGCGTCTGCATAACGGATAATGATTCTGTTTTTAGAGTTTCCGTAGAATGGGGCAACATTCACAAAGCAATCACACGAAGGATCAACGTTTTCTTTCAAAGACGCATAATATCCATATACGGTAGGATTACGGTTCCATCCTTCTTCATAAATCAATTCTTTATTGTATTTATAAGGGAATCCGGGCATAGCGACAGTATGGAATAAACGTGGATCAGCAGTGTTTGCTTTCGAATCATAGTTCGTATTATCGAACGAATCGAACATAGGTAATCCTGTTTTATCTGTTTTATAAGCATTCACCAAGTTTTGACTCGGTTTGTGAAAATCACAACAGCCAACCCCCATAGGTACTGATAATACATCGCCCCAATTTAACCGACCGAACATAGTTCCGTCGTCAATTGAATACTGTACTGCAAATAACGATTCTTTACCATTTTGATATGCTCCCGGTAAGAAGTTATATGCAAAATCATATTCTAAACCATATCCCGAGTTAAGAACTTTCTCTGTGTATTTAAGAACTTCCTCTAAATCGGCACGGTTTATTTCTGTTAAATTATTTCTTTCATCCTGTCTGTAAGCTCTATATAAGTTTGCTTTCGCCAAATAAGCTGCCGCTGCTATTTTATTGGCACGTCCAAGCTGATCTTGCTTTTCGGGAAGCAAATCATATGCTTTCTGAAAGTCGCTTACAATCCAAGCCCATTGTTCGTCATTAGAAAGTTTGTTATCTACTTTATCATAATCGTCAATCGGCAAGTCTTCGTCTACAAAAGGAATATGCCCGAATACTGTTTTAAGTATAAAGTAAAAATGACCTCTCAAAAAATACATTTCACCCATACGGGTATCTCTCAATGGAACATCATTTGTCGATACCGTTTTCAGTACACTCAAAGCGGTATTTGTTCTCGAAATTGCTTTGTAAGAATAAAACCAAAGCCCATCGGCTTCACCAAAATCGGTCTTTATATTTTGAGCTATTTCATAGAAATGGAATGCACTGATGTCATTTTCGTCATTTCCTCCTTTATAGGCGTCATCCGAACGAACGTTGCCGTAAGGCCATAAGCTGAAGGGTTTATCATAGTGATCGTTTCCTAATGAAGAATAAGCTGCTGTAACCAATCCTTCTACCTGATCGGGACCTTTTACCTGCTCATCGCTCAATATTCCCTGAGGATCGTCATTCAAGAAATCACAGCTCGAAACCATAACCATTGCTGCAAAGAGTACAGCTATATATTTTATCTTTTTCATTGTGTTGTACTGTTGGATTAAAATGAAACATTAAGCCCGAAAGTAAATGTCATCGGAATAGGATATCCCCATGCCGGATTTTCAGGATCTACGCCTGTAAAGCTTTTACTTTTGATAGTCAGTAGATTTTGAGCACTTACATACGTACGCAACCGACTTAATCTTATTTTCTGAATAATATGCTTAGGTAATGTATATCCTACTTGCACGTTTCTGAGTTTCAGATAAGAACCATTCTCTACAAAGTAAGTAGACATACGTGCCTCATTATTTGTATCGGTATAAGATAAACGAGGAATATTTGAATTCGGGTTGGTTATAGGATCCCATGCATCCAACAAGCGTGTACCTTTATTGGATCGTGTATCGGAAACGCTCCAGAAATCGGTGGCATATTTCACGGTATTTATAACATCCACATTATGTATTCCTTGAAGAAATATAATGAAGTCGAAATTCTTATATGCAAAGTTCAGATTCAATCCGTATGCAAAATCGGGGAACGGGTCACCTATCCAAGTACGGTCATCGTCATTTATAACACCATCGTTGTTTATATCACGATAACGGATACGACCTAAACCTTTTCCATCTTGTTGAGCATGTCTATCTAAATCTTCCTGGCTTTTGAAGATACCATCAGCCACATACCCGTAAAAAGATCCTAGCGGACGACCTAAAATATTATCCCATTTTCCATTTCCACCGTAGGAATTTTTAACGGATTCAGGTAAAAAAGTCACTTGGTTTTTATTGGTTGATATATTTCCCGATACATCATAAGTTACACCTGTCGAACCGATTTTACCTCTATATCCAACTGTGAACTCAAAACCTTTGTTTTCCATGCTGGCTCCATTGTACCATTTGTTAGCTCCTTCGCCTTTTATAGCTGCGTAGCCGGGAGAATAGAGAATGTCTTTGGTACTTTTCCAGTAATATTCAGCCGACCCATAAAGTGCCTGACCAAAGAATCCGAAATCGAGACCAATATTTGTTTGAGTGGTAGTTTCCCATTTCAAATCGGGATTTGATAATTGAGAGCGTCTAAATCCTGACGGTAATAATCCTGCTCCTTTTCCATTCAGATCATAGGCTGTTCCCCAAACCGAATCCCATGTAGGGTTTCCTTTACCATAATCGGTTACATAAATATCATATATCGCTGTATTGTTTATGTCCTGATTACCGTTCTGTCCCCAACCGAAACGCAATTTCAGATCAGATAAGTAATCGCTGGTTGAAGCCATAAAAGCTTCTTGACTTATTCTCCATCCTAAATTGAATGCAGGGAATGTTCCCCATCTGTTATTCTTTCCAAAACGAGACGAGCCATCACGACGAACTGTAACCGATGCCAGATATTTATCATCGTAAGCATAGTTTATTTTACCGAAGAAAGACATCAGCGAATATCCGGTAGATATACCTGTACCTTCACTTAATCCTGTACCTAGATCGGGCCACATATAATCAGGGGTTTCAACGGCAAAGCCTTCTCTTTTGGCTGAAAAATTTATATCCTCTTGGTTGAACATCTCCATACCAACCAATGTTTCGAAACGGTTTTTTCCTATTTCGAAGTCATAAGTAGCGGTATTACTCCAAGTCCATTTAGTCCAGTGTGCTTGTTCCATCAACGAAGCGGTTCTGTCACTTTCGAGATATCCTGACTGATAACTGTGTGTAAGGCTTCTTTTATAGAAGTTACCATAATCTAAACCAAAACTCGAACGGATATTTAATTTCTTGATCGGTTGCAAATTCACATAAGCATTACCAAACATACGCCAGTAACGATATCTGTTATTCTGATTATCATGAACCAAACGAGCCGGATTTTGTCGGTCGGGCAATCCGGTGATAGGTCCTCCCCATCCTGCTCCATCGGCTGTATGCACCGGAATAAAAGGAACAGCAATTAAAGCCGATTCTATTATTTTATCAGGTTGAGCAACTTCGGAAGTTCTGTTCAGTGTAAAATTTTCTCCAATGGTAAGAATATCACCATACAGTTTGTAGTCGCTATTCATACGTACCGAGAATCGAGAAAAGTCAGTATATTTTATCAATGCGTCATTGCCAAAATGTCCCAATGAAAAATAATAACTGCCTTTTTCTGTTCCGTTACTTACTGCGAGATTATAAGACTGAGCTACCCCTGTTTTTGTTATCTGATCAAACCAATCGGTATTAGAAGTTCTTAGGGTTCTGTTTTTATCTAAGTATTCAGGAAAATAGACGTTTTCTAAAACTCTATTGCCTTGAGCACCTATACCGTCTTTATATACAATTCCTAAATTGTTACTATTGGGATCAATTCCCGAATTAACAGAAGCCTGCCACATGGCTTGTGCATATTCACGAGAATTGAGAACATCAATTTTCGTATTGTAATTGGCTACAGATACAAAAGCATCAAAATCAATTTTGAGAACTCCCGCTTTCCCTCTCTTTGTAGTTATAATAATTACGCCGTTTGCAGCTCTCGACCCATAGATACTGGCAGCCGAAGCATCACGAAGTACCTGAATACTTTCAATATCATGAGAGTTCAACTCGTGCATACCTGCCTGAGATGGTATTCCATCAATAATATACAATGGGTCATTATTATTCAAGGTTCCTATACCACGAATACGTACAGTAGCCGATCCGCTCGGATTTCCGTCTGCTGTAACTTCCATACCGGCAACTCTCCCCTGCAATGCTCTGATGGGGTTATTTTCCGGCTCAGACATCATATCATTTACTTTCACGACCGATACAGCACCTGTAAGGTCTGCCTTGCGTTCGGTACGATATCCTACAGCAATTACTTCATTCAAGACTTGCGAATCGTCCGTCATCAGGACATTAATTTCCTTTTTACCATTTACCGGAATGTTCTGAGTTTTAAATCCGATATAAGTAAATTCGAGAGTAGCATCGGGGCTGGCTTTCAATGTAAATTGACCATCCAAATCTGTAGTAGTCCCAATACTTGCATTTTTCACTTTTACACTGACCCCTATCAAAGGTTCATTGTCTGTTGCAGATTTTACAACTCCTTTTATGTCTATCTCCTGAGCTTTTATAAAACTACAGAAAGAGAAAAGGAGCAGTATCAAGAAAAGGTTTCTCATACTCATTTTTCATTTTTGGTATTAAATTAATAAACGTACTTGTTAACAAAGGTCTATGACCTATTTATAGTTTGTGCAAGTATTAAATGATAGTTATAATTAAACGATCCGGCATTAAATACTTCCTCTAACTTACAAGCACAAAGAACTAAATTAGAAACTTTCTTACCTATAAAAATTAGGTCAAAAGCATGCATAAATAATGCATTCACGATTTTACATAAACAATAATCATTTAATAAACAGACTATTAAAATATTCTATTATATAAATCTATTTTATAATTTATTATTAAATATTCAATTGTGAATACTCTGCGAAATGTAGAGATTCTGCCTAAAGAGATACCGTAGTATGATTTTATATTGTAAATTTGAATTTGAAAGAATCAAGAAAAATAAAATTTAAATCAAGTAATGACTGATAAACAATATTCACAGAGGGAAGAACTTCTCAATGCTTGGACTCATGGCCTAGGGATTATTTTTGGAATTATCGCCGGATTTTTTCTTGTTAAACAAGCAATACAAACCGGAAACACATGGGCTGTTGCCAGCGTTTTCATCTATATTGTTTGTATGCTTATGTCTTATGTCACTTCAACCGTCTATCATTCTTGTACCCATCCTACCAGACGGGTTCTTTGCCGAAAATTCGATCATGCTGCTATTTATTTTCACATTGCAGGCACCTATACTCCTTTTACTTTAATTGTATTGCGAGAAGTAGGCATCTGGGGTTGGTTGGTATTTTCAATTGTCTGGATAGTTGCCATAGTGGGTACGGGGCTTAGCTTTGCTCATTATAAAACAGGCAGCAAATTAGAAACCATCTGTTATGTACTTATGGGATGTATTATTCTTATAGCGTTAAAACCTCTTGTCGATACATTATTATCAACCACCGGCTCTTTGGATTCAATATATTGGCTCTTAGCAGGAGGTATCTCTTATATAATCGGAGCCATATTCTATTCATTCAAAAAGATAAGGTACATGCACTCGGTATTTCACCTCTTTGTTTTAGGAGGAAGCGTATGTCACGTACTAGCCATCTGGGACATACTGAGATAATAATTACAATAAAAAACAATAATGCAAAAAATAGCAATTATAAGTGATATTCATGGAAATCTGCCTGCATTACAAGCAGTTCTTAAGGATATTAACACAGTGTATAAAGCCGATCAGATATATTGTTTGGGCGATCTTACCGATGGTGCACCCTGGCATAACGAAGTTATTGAACTGATTCAAGAACTTAATATTCCCACTATAATGGGAAACCATGATGAAAGGATAGCTTTTGACTATGCTGTGCATGCACTTAGTAAGCATAGCCTTGAAGAACAAGATGCTCGCTTAAAAACAATTAATCATACTAAAGAGACTATCAGTCCCGATAATAAGCAATTTTTATCAGGTCTGGTTCCTGATATTCGGTTGGATTATGATAATCTTTCGTGCTTGCTGGTACATGGCAGTCCTCGTAGTAATGAAGAATATGTCTATGAAGATCACGACGAAAGTTTATTGATTCAAATGTTCGATGAAACCAATTCGGATGTAATAATAACGGGGCACACTCACCTTTCGTTCATTCGAAGTATTTCAACCCATGACCGTAAAGATAAATTGTTTATAAATGCAGGCTCGTTAGGAAGAACCAAAGAAAAAAACGGAGGAAAAGCTGTCTATCTCAGACTTACTATTAATGAGACAGGCGAAATAAACGATATTCTGAAAAGCGTAGATACTACTCTTTGTGAAGTAGACTATAGTATTCATGAGGTAATTTCAGGTATAAAAGAAAGTGAAGTACCCAATTTTTATGCCCATTTTTGGGAGAAACATTTGCAATATCCATCAAGGTCTCAGAGCTATTCATAGTTTATCTAGGTATAACCACAATTGACAGTTATAGCTTTAAAATACAAGATTAAAAACTATCTGTTACTTAATTTAATAAGTGCATCATTAAGCAATAGTTTATCTATACATTGAAGCGCTCTTTGATATAGGTTACAGAAAAGTAACAAAAGGAGACAAAAGAATACAGATAGTTGTCACTTTTGTCACCCTAAAACAATCTAATACACTGACTATGATCAACATACAAAATTGAAAAACATAAAATCTATTTTGAGTGTAACTTTTGTCACTTTTGTAACCTTTTTGATATTAATTATCTATCTATAAGCGATTTAGATAAATAAACAGAGTAACTTTTTTGTCACCTTTTATTCGTATCCTAATATTGGCTAACTGTTAATTAACATAAACAGTCATAACTTTTGCATTGTTGTTTGATCATTCAATTTATTCTTATTATTTTAGTGTACCAATTAACCTAAATACCTGATATTCCATGACAAATTTCAAGAGGATTAGTTTAGTAATTATTCCAGTATCAGTACTCAGCCCATATGGTTATGGACAAAAGGAACAGAGTAGCAAAGATCGGTCACGTCCCAATATTATTCATATCATGACGGACGATCATTCTTTCCAAACCATCAGTGCATACGGGCATCCTATCTCTAAGTTGGCTCCTACTCCTAATTTAGACCGATTGGCTAATGAGGGGATGTTATTCCAGCAAGCCTTTGTCGAAAATTCACTTTCCACCCCTAGCCGGGCATGTCTTATGACTGGTTTATACAGCCATCAAAACGGACAACGCCAATTAGGAGCAGGTATAGATACAACCAAAACTTTCTTCTCGGAATTGCTTACTCAAGCCGGATATCAAACGGGAGTTATAGGTAAATGGCATATGCAATGCGAACCAAAGGGCTTCAATTATTACTGCGTTCTGAATGATCAGGGAGATTATTATAACCCCAGTTTTAAGACCAAAGACTCTCATGGTAAATATGTGCGGGAGGAAGGCTATGCAACCAATCTTATAACGACTCACTCGATAGAGTTTATTGAAAACAGGGATAAAAACAAACCGTTTGCTTTATTGGTACATCATAAAGCTCCTCATAGAAACTGGATGCCTGAAGCTAAATATTACGACTTGTATGAGGATGTAGAATTTCCAAAGCCGGAAACATTCTATGATGATTACGAGAGCCGTTGTTCTGCTGCCCGAACTCAGGATATGACTATCGACAAGACCATGACATTCATTTATGATCTTAAACTAAATGAATTAAAAGATACTGCTCCTTATAATACAGAATGGAGTGATGGAGGTTTGCAACAAGCGATGGATCAAATGACTCCTGCACAACGTGAAGCTTGGGAGAATGCTTATCATCCTAAGAATATGGAATTCATTAACAGCAACCTGTCAGGTGATGAATTGCTCAACTGGAAATTTCAGCGTTATATGAAAGATTATCTTCGCTGTATAAAATCAATTGATGATGAAGTCGGGCGTTTGATTGATTATCTGGAAAAAGAAGGTTTAATGGATAATACTATTATAGTATATACTTCGGATCAAGGTTTTTATATGGGAGAACATGGGTGGTTCGATAAACGTTTCATGTACGAAGAATCGTTCCGAACACCACTTATCATACGTTACCCCAAAGCGATAAAAGCCGGAACGAAAACCGATGCCTTAGTTCAAAATATAGACTTTGCTCCTACTTATCTATCACTAGCGGGAATAGAAAAACCGACCGAAATGAGTGGTGCTTCTCTTGAAGGACTTTTCAATGGAAAAACACCTAAAGACTGGAGAAAAGATTTATATTATCATTATTATGATTATCCTGCTATTCACAATGTACGTCGCCATGATGGAGTAAGGACAGACAGATATAAGCTGATTCACTTCTATGGTAAGGGAGAAATAGGGAATGATGAGAACATCAATTGTAACGAGCTGTTCGATCTCAAAAACGATCCTACTGAATTACATAATTTGTATGGAAAAAAAGGATACGAAAAAATAACCGAAGAATTACAAGTCACTCTTGATAATTATAGAAAGAAACTTAAAGTGGATGAATTTTAAGAGAGGTTGCAAACCTTTTTATGTCATTCTACTAGAAATAATATCACGATCTAAAAACTTGGCTATATGTCACCAAAAACATATGCTCCTTTTGCAAAGCCTTTGTATGTAATGCTCAAACCAATAGGAGCTATTTGTAATTTAGGATGCACCTATTGCTATTATCTGGAGAAGAAAGAACTTTATCCGGATAAAGGCAATAAAACAATAATGAGCGATGATCTACTGGAAAAATTCGTTTCTCAATATATCGAGGCACAAACCATGCAACCTATACTGTTTACATGGCATGGTGGCGAACCTTTGATGCGTGACATTTCATTCTACAAGAAAGCGTTGGAGTTGCAGCGTAAATATGCCAGAGGCAAACAGATAACAAATACTCTGCAAACCAACGGAACGTTGTTAAACGATAAGTGGTGTGAATTCTTTAAAGAAAACAATTTTCTTATCGGTATATCTATTGATGGGACTAAAGCCTTTCATGATAAATACAGAACGACAAAAGATATGCGTCCGACATTTGATCATGTTGTACGAGGTATTAATCTACTAAAGAAGCATCAGGTAGAATACAATATAATGGGAGTTGTAAATGATTTTAATATTGATTACCCTCTTGAGTTCTATCAGTTTTTTAAAGATATCGATTCTCATTATATCCAATTCTCTCCGGCAGTAGAAAGAGACAGCAAAGGTAATGTTACGGAATGGAGTGTTACACCTGAAAAATGGGGTGATTTTCTTATTACAATTTTCAACGAATGGGTAAAGAAAGATGTCGGAACCTATTTCGTCCAATACTTCGATTCTGCCCTAGCCAATTGGGTTGGGGTAAATCCCGGAATTTGTATCTTTGCTAAGAATTGTGGGCATGCAGGAGTTATGGAATTTAACGGTGACGTATATTCTTGTGATCACTTCGTTTATCCTCAATATAGGTTAGGCAACATAAAAGATAAGACTTTGACCGAGATGATGTATTCGAAGCAACAGATAGATTTTGGATTGGCTAAATCAGAATCTCTTTCTTCCCAATGTAAACAATGTAAATATCTATTTGCTTGTCATGGGGAATGTCCTAAGAATAGAATATCTAAAACTCAATCGGGAGAAAAAATAAATTATCTATGTAGTGGGTACTACAAGTTCTTTAAACATATAGCTCCCTACATGGACTTCATGAAAAAAGAATTGGAAGCACAACGTCCTCCCAGTAATATAATGAAGGATTTTAAATAATTATTATAATGAGGTTTTTATGTACACTTTTGTTACTTTTATCTTATACTGCAATATTTCCACAGGAATACCCTGATGGAGTAAAAAAGTTAATCGATGCTTATCCTGATTTTGAGATAAAGTACAACGGTAAATATATTACACTAAAAGGTGGGCAACAATTTGTATATGATGACAAAATAATAAAATCAGGGGAAGAACTTTTGAATAAACCATCTATCTCTGATATGCTTAAACAGAACTATCCACAAAGATCGAAAGGTTATATCCCATCTAAAAACAGTGATCCGGGAAGAGTTAGGAATGAAGAATTTATGAAAGCCATGTATGGCAAAGATTCTAAAGAGGTACAAAGTAACTTAGTTACAATAATATGGTGCCCCAAATTATCAGGTAGCAAAATAAGGATTACTAAAGTCAATAATGTTCATCTACAACTACAAAAGGTCTCTGAAGAGTTAGATAAACATCCCGAATTACAAAAATATTTGCAGGGAGCCACTACTTTCAATTGGCGAATTATAAAAGGAACCAACAGATTAAGTACGCATAGTTTTGGTACATCTATAGATCTTAATGTAAAGTACTCAAATTACTGGCAATGGGATTGCAGATGCACAGATGAAAGTCACGATTTAAAGTATAAGAACCAAATACCTCAATTAATTGTAGATATTTTCGAAAAATACGGATTTATTTGGGGTGGAAAGTGGTATCATTATGACACCATGCATTTTGAATATAGACCTGAACTATTAAGTCCAGGTCTATTATAGTTTGTATCCTTATTTTGACATAACTGTATTATAAACTACTTTTCTTAGAGTTCCATCTGCATCATCACAGCTGTATTCCCAATACATGGCACCAAGCATACCTTTCTTAAGAAGATATTCACATTTTAGCTTTAGTGATCTTGCGTTATCGTATGAGTAAACAAAATACCCTTCTGCATCAACTAAATAAGGTACTTGACCTAAAGAATCCCATTTCTCTGTGTATCCTTTAAGTGAAGGTATATCCTTATAGTCAACAAAGTCATTAATGCCTTTAATACCGTGACCATAAAATGGCAATCCTAAAGTCAATTTATTCAAAGGCATCCCTGCTGCCACATGAGCATCAACAGACTCTTCAACAGAAAGACGTTTTGTATGTTCAGATCGTGATAAAGGTGCATTATGATAAGGAGGACGTCCCATATCATAAGTCATTATGTTAACGAAATCTATATATTTATCAATTGCTTTAAAGTCATAATATTGAGCAGAATAAGCACTAGCCAAAGTCAATAACTTGTCTTCACCTATAACCTCACGGATTTCTTTCATTAAGGAAGTGAAATTCTCAGTATCATTGGGTGATGAAGAAATATCGGCAGCACTGTTTGTTGGGTATTCCCAATCAAGATCGACCCCATCTAAATTAAATTGATCAATTACCCTTTTGCAATCATTTACAAAGGATCTACGAAGAAGTGTATCGGCTGCCATTTCACTAAATCGCCCGCTTCCCCATCCTCCGATAGAAAGTAATACTTTTAGTTTAGGATGTTCTTTCTTAAGAGCTGAAATTGCTTTTAAACGATCTTCATTCTGTATAACAATACTATTAAATGAGTCTGATACACGACCAAAAGCATAATTAATATGAGTCACTACATTAGGATTTGGCATAATTTCACTTGAGGCAGTGACATAGGCCAATACTATTGGAGTTTCGCCCAATCGATTGGCATCTTGTAATGAATCATTCTTTTCCGCAGTAGACCTATTGCTACAAGAAAAGAAAGTAAATAAGATAGCAATAAATAACAAAGCTAGATTTTTCATAGTTAAGAATTTCTATATAATATTTAATGTTTGTAACGAAAGTAAGAAAATAAATCCAAAATGGCTACTTACTGTCTATTTGTTGTGAGAGTGTAATAAATTGTGTTGTGTGTATATAATAAAACAGCCTCAGAGTATAAAACTCTGAGGCTGTTTAAAAAGAGGGCGGCTATCTACTCTCCCACCTAATGGCAGTACCATCGACGTGGTTGGGCTTAACTTCTCTGTTCGGAATGGGAAGAGGTGGATCCCCAACGCTATAACCACCTTAATATTGTAAATTAAATATCTACTTATAGAGATTTAATTGAGATGATGTAAAAGAGCTTTCAAATAACTTGTATGTAGCAAACCTGGGTCAATCAGGCGAGACTCTGGGCAGAGTCATGGAAAAAAGTTTCGGGCAATTAGTACTACTCGGCTATGACATTACTGCCTTTACACCTGTAGCCTATCAACGTCGTAGTCTGCGACGACCCTTATAAGGATATCTTATCTTGAAGCCGGCTTCGTACTTAGATGCTTTCAGCACTTATCCGATCCAGACTTAGCTACCCGGCGATGCTCCTGGCGGAACAACCGGTAAACCAGGGGTCTGTCCAACACGGTCCTCTCGTACTAGTGTCAGATCTCCGCAAATATCCTGCGCCCACGATAGATAGAGACCGAACTGTCTCACGACGTTCTGAACCCAGCTCGCGTGCCACTTTAATGGGCGAACAGCCCAACCCTTGGGACCTTCTCCAGCCCCAGGATGTGACGAGCCGACATCGAGGTGCCAAACCATTCCGTCGATATGAGCTCTTGGGAATGATCAGCCTGTTATCCCCGGAGTACCTTTTATCCTTTGAGCGATGGCCATTCCATACTGAAACCACCGGATCACTATGCTCTAGTTTCCTACCTGATCGACTTGTCGGTCTCTCAGTCAAGCGCGCTTATGCCATTACACTCTACGAACGGTTACCAATCGTTCTGAGCGCACCTTTAGAAGCCTCCGTTACTCTTTTGGAGGCGACCACCCCAGTCAAACTACCCACCATACAGTGTCCCCGTATCCACGGGTTAGAATTCAAACAATTAAAGGGCCGTATTTCAAGGGTGACTCCACAAATACTGGCGTACCTGCTTCATAGTCTCCGGCCTATCCTACACATCAAGTGCCCAAATTCAATGTAAAGCTATAGTAAAGGTTCACGGGGTCTTTTCGTCCCATCGCGGGTAATCGGCATCTTCACCGATACTACAATTTCACCGAGCTCACAGTTGAGACAGTGTCCAGATCATTACACCATTCGTGCAGGTCGGAACTTACCCGACAAGGAATTTCGCTACCTTAGGACCGTTATAGTTACGGCCGCCGTTTACTGGGGCTTCAATTCAAAGCTTCTCATTGCTGATGACTTCTCCTCTTAACCTTCCAGCACCGGGCAGGTGTCAGGCTATATACTTCTTATTTCTAATTTGCATAGCCATGTGTTTTTGTTAAACAGTTGCCTGGACCTATTCTCTGCGACCTACATTGCTGTAGGTACCCTTTCTCCCGAAGTTACAGGGTCATTTTGCCTAATTCCTTAACTGTGAATCACTCGAGCGCCTTAGTATACTCAACCCAACTACGTGTGTCCGTTTTAGTACGGGTACGATATAGATTAGCGTTTAGCGGTTTTTCTTGGCAGTTTGTTTACCTACATTTTTAACTTGCCACAAGGGCTCGTCATACTTTCAAGTTCGACTCTTCTAGCGGATTTGCCTACTAAAATCAACATCTACACTCTTTAACCATCTATTCCGTCAGATGGCAGTAGTTTCACTTCTGCGTCCCCACATCACTCTATACAGTAGTAACGGAATATTAACCGTTTCGTCCATCGGAATCGCCCTTCGGCTTATCCTTAGGTCCCGACTTACCCTGATCCGATTAGCGTTGATCAGGAAACCTTAGTCTTTCGGCGAGGAGGTTTCTCACCTCCTTTATCGTTACTCATACCTACATTTGCTTTTCCGTACGCTCCAGAGTAGCTTACGCTACGCCTTCTACGCTGAACGGAATGCTCCCCTACCGATAATATTTTATCCCATAGCTTCGGTAACATGTTTGATGCCCGATTATTATCCACGCATCGCCACTCGACTAGTGAGCTGTTACGCACTCTTTAAATGAATGGCTGCTTCCAAGCCAACATCCTAGCTGTCTCTGTAGCAACACTTCGTTAATTCAACTTAACATGTATTTGGGGACCTTAGCTGATGGTCTGGGTTCTTTCCCTCTCGGACATGGACCTTAGCACCCATGCCCTCACTCCCGGTAAAAACTTATGCCCATTCGGAGTTTATCTGGACTTGATAGGCGGTGAAGCCCTCGCATCCAATCAGTAGCTCTACCTGACATAAGTTATAAGCCGAGGCTGCACCTAAATGCATTTCGGGGAGTACGAGCTATCTCCAAGTTTGATTAGCCTTTCACCCCTACCCTCAAGTCATCCGAAAGCTTTTCAACGCTTACCGGTTCGGTCCTCCAATTGGTGTTACCCAACCTTCAACCTGCTCAAGGGTAGATCACTTGGTTTCGCGTCTACTCCCATTGACTAAGCGCCCTGTTAAGACTTGCTTTCGCTTCGGCTGCGTACCTCAATAGTACTTAACCTTGCCAATGAGAGTAACTCGTAGGTTCATTATGCAAAAGGCACGCCGTCACCATTACTGGCTCCGACCGCTTGTAGGCACATGGTTTCAGGGTCTATTTCACTCCTCTGTTCGAGGTTCTTTTCACCTTTCCCTCACGGTACTGGTTCACTATCGGTCTCTCGGAAGTATTTAGCCTTACCGGATGGTCCCGGTGGATTCATACAGGATTTCTCGTGTCCCGCACTACTCAGGAGTCTGCTAGGCTTGGTTAGGGTTTCGTATACGGGATTATCACCCTCTGTGATCGATCTTTCCAAATCGTTCTACTACTCTAACTTCTTGCCACAGCGCAGTCCTACAACCCCAATAATGCCGAAACATTATTGGTTTGGGCTAATCCCATTTCGCTCGCCACTACTCTGGGAATCACTTTTGTTTTCTTTTCCTATGGGTACTTAGATGTTTCAGTTCCCCACGTTTGCTTCTGGTTAGACCAGATGACGGTTTCTTCAACCGCCGGGTTGCCCCATTCGGAGATCTTGGGATATAATGGATATTTGCTCCTCCCCCAAGCTTTTCGCAGCTTATCACGTCCTTCTTCGCCTTCGAGAGCCTAGGCATCCCCCATGTGCCCTTATTTACTTTTTTCTTCGCCTGATTTATAAGGGTTCTTACAAACTCTTATATACCGGTTTGATATATACTCGTTATATTTTTACTTGCTCTTTTTTACATCATGTCAAAGATCGTTTACCTATTACATAGGTATTGTGGAGAATAACGGATTCGAACCGTTGACCCCTGCGTGCAAGGCAGGTGCTCTAGCCAGCTGAGCTAATCCCCCGTAGTGGGAAGCGTGACTTCCTTCGTACTTTGTAGTCCCAGGCAGAGTTGAACTGCCGACCTCTACATTATCAGTGTAGCGCTCTAACCAACTGAGCTATAGGACTGGCTTGTTCTTGTGCGCCTGAAACTGTGGATACACAGCTTCTCTGTTCTCTTATTTTGTTAGGTTGTACATAGGTTTTGAAACATTTTAAAAAAGACATTAGACATCGGGTAGATTCCTTTTCTTCAAAGGGTCTCTTTGTTAGACAAGGCTTCTCCAGAAAGGAGGTGTTCCAGCCGCACCTTCCGGTACGGCTACCTTGTTACGACTTAGCCCCAGTCACTAGTTTTACCCTAGGACGCTCCTTGCGGTTACGTACTTCAGGTACCCCCAGCTTCCATGGCTTGACGGGCGGTGTGTACAAGGCCCGGGAACGTATTCACCGCGCCATGGCTGATGCGCGATTACTAGCGAATCCAGCTTCATGGAGTCGAGTTGCAGACTCCAATCCGAACTGGGAATGGCTTTGGAGATTGGCATCCTGTCACCAGGTAGCGACCCTCTGTACCATCCATTGTAACACGTGTGTCGCCCCGGACGTAAGGGCCGTGCTGATTTGACGTCATCCACACCTTCCTCACAGCTTACGCTGGCAGTCTTGTCAGAGTCCTCAGCTTGACCTGTTAGTAACTAACAATGTGGGTTGCGCTCGTTATGGCACTTAAGCCGACACCTCACGGCACGAGCTGACGACAACCATGCAGCACCTACACATCTGCTATTGCTAGAAGATCTGTTTCCAGATCGGTCAGATGCATTTCAAGCCCGGGTAAGGTTCCTCGCGTATCATCGAATTAAACCACATGTTCCTCCGCTTGTGCGGGCCCCGTCAATTCCTTTGAGTTTCACCGTTGCCGGCGTACTCCCCAGGTGGATTACTTATCGCTTTCGCTTAGCCGCTTATTGTAATATCACAAACAGCTAGTAATCATCGTTTACGGCGTGGACTACCAGGGTATCTAATCCTGTTTGATACCCACGCTTTCGTGCTTCAGCGTCAGTTATAGTTTAGTAAGCTGCCTTCGCAATTGGAGTTCTTCGTGATATCTATGCATTTCACCGCTACACCACGAATTCCGCCTACTTCAAATATACTCAAGAAAAACAGTTTCAACGGCAATTTTAAGGTTGAGCCTCAAACTTTCACCGCTGACTTATCATCCCGCCTACGCACCCTTTAAACCCAATAAATCCGGATAACGCTCGCATCCTCCGTATTACCGCGGCTGCTGGCACGGAGTTAGCCGATGCTTATTCGTATGGTACTTGCAATAGGTTACTCGTAACCTTTTTTACTCCCATACAAAAGAAGTTTACAACCCGTAGGGCAGTCATCCTTCACGCGACTTGGCTGGTTCAGACTCTCGTCCATTGACCAATATTCCTCACTGCTGCCTCCCGTAGGAGTCTGGACCGTGTCTCAGTTCCAGTGTGGGGGATAAACCTCTCAGTTCCCCTATCCATCGTTGCTTTGGTGAGCCGTTACCTCACCAACTGGCTAATGGAACGCATGCCCATCTTCTACCGATTAATCTTTAGCAAATATTACCATGCGGTATCCCTGCGTTATGGGGTATTAATCCGAATTTCTCCGGGCTATTCCCCTGTAGAAGGTAGGTTGCATACGTGTTACTCACCCGTGCGCCGGTCGTCATCAAAGTATTGCTACTTCATGCTACCCCTCGACTTGCATGTGTTAGGCCTGTCGCTAGCGTTCATCCTGAGCCAGGATCAAACTCTTCTTTGTATATCTTTTTTATATTCTTTGAAGCGTTTGTCTTTTTTTACTCAAGGTTTTTGACGTTGAGTTAGAGTCTCTAATCTAAAATTAGTCTCTACCCGTCTAATGCTATATTTTTTGTTTCTTATGTATCAACCGTGTCAAAGATCGTTCTTTTTTGCTTCGTTTTATAACCGTCTCTCGGTTTTAAAGCGAGTGCAAAAGTAGTCGCTTTTTATATACGCTCCAAATATTATTACAACTATTTTTGAAAACTTTTTTCCTTTATTCCCTAACTTATATCTAAACAGTGGTTTACATTGTGAAAAAAAATTCAAGGGTTTTTGCTTGGCTGAATTATGGGAAAATATTGCCTAAGATATGAGGATAGAGACCACAAATCGTTTGAATATATTTACCCTAAAAACATCTTTCAACCATACGTCATATATATTCCATCAAATAGAATCAGCAAATATCGTTAATATTCAATCCTTTTAAATTCATATAATGAAAACTAGAACTAATAATACTTTCATTTTTTTATAATATCTTTGAGCCTTCTTTATTTCGGATAAACACTACCTAGTAAATAATATACACACTAATATCAATATACTATATGTTTTTTAATTCAATCGAATACGCCATTTTTTTACCTGTTGTTTTTATTCTCTATTGGTTTGTTTTCAAGAAATCATATAAAATTCAAAATCTCTTATTAGTTATATCCAGCTACTTCTTTTATGCCTGCTGGGATTGGCGATTCATGTTTCTTCTTGGATTTTCAACCATTCTAGATTTTGTTTCAGGCTTGCAAATAGCAAAGGTACATTCTAAGGTAAGCAAAAAAATATGGCTTATACTTAGTGTTGGCATCAACTTAGGTTTTCTCGGAATATTTAAATATTATAACTTCTTTGTTGAGTCTTTTGCTGAACTATTGGCTTCGGTTGGACTTACCGCCCATTTTACAACATTAAATATTATTTTACCGGTTGGTATATCTTTTTATACCTTCCATGGGCTTTCATATGTATTTGATATATATAATGACAAAATAAAACCTTGTCATAGCTGGGTTAATTATAGCTTATTTGTAAGTTTCTTCCCTTTACTTGTAGCCGGACCAATTGAACGGGCGACACATTTACTGCCACAAGTGGAAAAAGCAAGGACTTTTAATTATAGTAAAGCAATTGATGGATTAAGACAGATTTTATGGGGATTATTTAAGAAAGTAGTAATTGCTGATAACTGTGCTGTTCTGGCAGATAATGTATTTAACAATCCAGATCAATATCATGGAAGTTCATTGGTGTTAGGAGCCATATTCTTTACAATTCAGATTTATGGTGATTTTTCCGGTTATTCTGATATTGCTTTAGGTTCTGCGCGATTGCTAGGTTTTGAGCTATTGAAGAATTTCAGCTTTCCTTACTTTTCAAGAGATATTGCTGAATTTTGGAGGCGATGGCATATCTCCTTGTCTTCTTGGTTCAAAGATTATGTATATATTCCATTGGGAGGAAGTAGAGGTACTATGCTTAAAACGATCCGAAATACATTTATTATATTCTTAGTTAGCGGATTCTGGCATGGGGCTAATTGGACATTTTTAGCATGGGGTGGATTAAATGCTCTCTTTATAATGCCTTCAATACTATTTAAGTCCAATAGAAGAAATCTGGATGTAGTGGCACAAGGCCGTATACTGCCTTCGTTAACTGAAATATTTCAAGTACTTTCAACTTTCTTATTATCTACTTTTGCCTGGATATTCTTCCGGGCTGAAAGTATTCATCATGCACTTTACTTTATAAAAGATATTTTCACTCCTGAATTGTTTAGTTTTCCTAAAATGTATTCCGGACAAGTTTTGCTACTTATTCTTTTATTCTTTTCCATTGAATGGATGGGGAGAGAAAATAATTATGCCATTGAAAAGATAGGAATCAAAGTCAAAAGCAGTTTTTTACGTTGGTCGTTCTATTATATTATTGGGATATTAATTTTCATTTACTCGGGACACCATCAAGCATTCATTTATTTTCAATTCTAAATTAATGAAGAAACTTATCTTATATACAGTGATATTCATTACTCCTTTTATTGTGACTATAATCGTAATAGAGTATTTGTTAAGAAAAATACCAAACAGTCATATGGTTAAGGCGGATGAATTTAAAACAAAAGTAAAACAAACAAAAATTCTTATTTTAGGAAATTCGCACGCTGCTAATGCTATAAATCCCGAACTTTTATCAAAAGAGGCTTACAATTTAGCCCAAGGTGCTCAGACTTTAGATATTGATTATGCTCTTCTAACTAAGCATCAAGATCAGTTGGACTCGTTAGAATACATTATTGTATCTATGTCCTATCATTCGCTTTGGTTTAAGCTTTCAGACTTAGAATATTTTAAATGGATGGCGAAATATAATAATATCTATTTCAATATAGATATAGAACATAACCCTTTAAAGATGTTTCTATTTCTTGATGAACCTATAAAAAAAGATTTAGAGTATATAAAGTTGTATTACTGGAATAAACGCCCCATAACATTCAATTATATAAATGGTTTTATTCCTGCACCACCAACTTCCGATTTAGAGAAAATCGAAAAGCATGGTAAATCTGTTGCAGAAGGATTCACTGTTCAGGATTTAACGTTTAGATATAATGAGAATTTAAGATGTCTAGAGAGTATAATACAGATAGCTAAAAAGAAACATTCTAAAGTTATTTTTATTACTATACCTTGCTACCCTACATATATTGACAACTTAAACAAAGAGCAGTTAAACTCAATGCATCATTTAATGGATAGCATTCAGGATAATAAAAATGTTTTCTATTATGATTTTTTAGAAGACGCTCGAAATTACACTCTTCAGGATTTTAATAATGGAGATCATCTAAGTTATATAGGGGCTCAAAAAGTTACTTGCAAAGTTGACTCTCTTATTAAAGTAATAGAAGGGAAAAATGGTAAACAATAAATCGTTGAGCATTTGAAGATGAAAAAACTAATATTATATACTCTTATATTCATAAGCCCATTTATTGTTATTGTAATTGGGCTTGAAACCCTTTTAATAAGGTTACCTAATGCTTACATGGTTAAAGCTGATTTTCTTAAAACCAACTCCAGCAAGACACAGATACTTATACTTGGTAGTTCACATGGAATAACAGGAATCAACCCCGACTCTTTTACTAAAAACGCATTCAACACAGCAAACTATGCACAAACATTAGATATAGACTCTAAAATTTTGGACAGATATCAAGATAAATTAGATTCTTTAGAGTATGTAATAATTCCTTTATCATATCATCTGTTATGGACTAATATTGAAGACCATCCACAAAGATGGAGACGTAAGTATTATAATATATATTATGGAATAGATATAGAACAAAATCCATTGAAAAGATTGTTATTTCTGGACGAAACGATGAGAACTAATTTTCAGATCATTCAAAATTATTATTATAAAAAAGAAGACCCTATACCTAATTTAACGCCTAAAGGATTTGTTATTTTAAAACCGGCCAAAAGCGTGGATGAAGTTGAAGAAGTTTCTGAAAAAGTTATTTCAGCTCACACTGCATCTGATTTAGATTGGAGATATTTTGAGAATATAGAATATTTAAAGCAGATTATTGAAATAGGAAAGAAGAAGAAAGCCAAAACTATTTTTGTCACAATACCTGCACATGCATCATTTGTTAAACTTCTTAACCAAAAGCAATTGAATATGTTGTATTCTACAGCAAATGAGTTAGCTGATAATAAAGATGTATTCTACTACGATTGTTTGAACGATTTTAATAAAGACACTGGCAACAAAAACTATGAGCTTTTCTTTGATTCGGATCATCTCAGCTATTTAGGAGCAGAAGTCTTTAGTCATAAGCTAGATTCGATCATTAAAGTTTTAGACAAAAAAGACTGATCTCATAATTTGGTGGCTCTTAAAATTTCCCGTTTTCCGGGAGGACCCGCTAAACGCTCTACATTATAGCCGGCTTGTAATAACATACGTCTGACAACTCCTTTAGCACAATAGGTAGTAAGAATACCCTCCTTGTTTGTTAAAGTATATAAGGTATCAAATATTCTCTGTGACCACATCTCCGATTGCTTCTCGGGAGCAAAAGCATCAAAGTAAATTACATCAAAGGTGGTATCCAGGTATAATGGAAAATCTAATTTACTAAAATCAGTTTGAATTTTGGTCAGATAAAAAGAGGATGTTATCTCATTCCTTTTACCCCAGTCACAAGCATGAAGTTGAGTAAAGTATTCTTTATTCTCAGGCTCACCGCTCTCCACATAATTTAATTGTCCAACGATGTCCATTGATAGCGGATAAAGCTCAAGACTTGTGTAATCTATTCTTTTAGCTGTATTCTGGGTAACCTGAAAAGAGAGATATGCATTAAGTCCTGTACCAAAACCTATTTCGAGTATTTTTATATCATCCTTGAGCAAATGTAATAGACCTGCTTTTATATAAATATGATCGGATTCCTGTTTTGCCCCATTCACCGAATGATAATGCTCATTAAGAGAAGGAACAAAAAGTGTGTGAGACCCATCTGCTGTAGATTCTATTCTTACTTCCTGTTCCATTATCTTTTCAACATATTCGGATATTATATCTTCTCTATTAAAGCAACAGCATACGATGAAAACCCTTCTTCTCTGCCCACAAATCCCATTTTCTCAGAAGTTGTAGCTTTGATTGAGAGATCATCTACATCAATCTCCAAAATATCTGCCATCACTTTCTGCATTTGGGGTATATGAGGATTTATCTTTGGCTGTTCGGCACAAATCGTAGCATCTATATTTCCTATTCTATATCCTTTTTGGGTAAGTACCTCTAAAGTTTTCTTCAGTAGTAATTTACTATCAACATCTTTATATTCCTTAGCCGTATCAGGAAAATGAAATCCTATATCTCTAAGGTTAGCTGCACCCAATAGGGCATCGCAAATAGCATGGATAAGTACATCTGCATCAGAATGTCCCATTAATCCTTTTTCAAAATCAATCTTCACTCCACCCAGCCATAAATCACGGCCTTCTACTAAACGATGAACATCATATCCAAATCCTACACGTATCTTCATTATAATTCTTCAATAAATTGTGCTTAAAAATACCTTATCTTATTTAAATAAATTTCTTAACCCATCCATATCAAACCCCAGCGAAAAACGGATTGTCTGATCCAAAGGATTAGATTCTGCTGCCGAAATTAAATATGCAGCATCGAGTTGGAATACATTCATTTTGAATCCTGCTCCAAATGAAAAATATTTTCGGTTTCCTTGTCTTTCACTTTCATGAAAATATCCGCCTCTAACCATAAACTGGTTATTGTATGCATACTCCATACCCGCCGACCAGGCTATCTCTTCCAGCTCTCCTCTAAGTCCATAAGGTGAATCTGTAAATGATGTAAATATTCCACGAATAGGCGACATTTCAGCGACCGCTCGTTGACGTGCCAGAAATACATCCTCTTTTTCCTCATCTCCTCTTACAGGACGAGATGGTACTAAGAGCTTATTCAGATCCATACTGAATGCCAGTGTATTATATTCGTCCAAAGGATATGTAAGGGAAGCTCCTAAACGCATATTTGTCGGAATAAAATAACTGTTAGCACCTCCATCCATTGATATTTTAGAGCCAACATTGGATATATTGAAACCCAGTCCCAGCAAACTTTCGGCAGAACCGATCATTACATACGATTCATTGTATCCGGACAAGTCGGCAGCAAAAGCATTTCCCGGAGTTGTTCCATCATCAACTGATGTAGTATAATCTGTGCGAATATACCGCATGGCAACACTACCCGAGAATGTCTGTGTCAGTTTACGTGAATAGGCTACATCAAAAGCCATTTCGTATGGAGAAACCACTGAACCAAATTGACCATTTAAATCGACTTCAGGTATATCCCCTATCGAAAAATAGCGTATTGAAGCACTTAATGCCTGATTATCTTCATTTCCAAATTTATAGAAACCCGAAGCGTAAACCATAGCTATATCTTTTACGATTTTGCGTAACCAAGGAGTGTACGACATTGATATTCCTGCCTTAGTTTCGAGAAATGCATATTTTGCAGGGTTCCAGTGTTGCGAATAGAGGTCGGGCAGAGTAGCTGCTCCAACGTCTCCCATACCTCCTCCTCTTGCATCGGGTGCAATCGTTAACGATGGAACCGCTGTTATAGGAGGATTGGCCAACTCTTGTGTATATCCTGTAAGTGCACTAATCAGGAAAAGAGCTATAAATAGGTATTTCTTACTAATTCTTATCATAGGTTTAATCTTTGTTTTTGTTTAGGTCTCAGACCTTTTTATATTTTAGCAAGTATAACAAATATAATGTGTTGTAACTTCAAACATATTACGAAATACTATATTTACTCATAGGTACGTGTACATATTGTAGCATAAAGATAAAACTCTATCTTAATGGGTAACAATTAATTTCTGAGATTTTATGGATGAAACCCTTCCATTGAGACTTACTTGTGCTGTACAAATATAAACACCCGGATTTAAACGTGAGCCTCCAGAGTCATTTAAATTCCAATTATAGGAATATTGTTGCAGATAATCTGCACTTTCTTCATGCACCCACATGAGGGCTCCAGTCAACGAATAAACCGATATCTTCACATCGACATTTGTTCCCGGAGTATTTGTGTTCAACACAAAATTAGTTTCATTTATTGCTGGATTACCCCATATTTCGAAATTATAGATTGCCGGTCTGAAATCATTACTTATAATAAAATCAATTGTTTGACTTGCTGAATTATTCCAAACATCCCACACTCTCAACTCTAACGTATGATGTCCTTCGTCTAACTCCGGAAATTGATATCTTATACTTCCTTTTTTAGTTGAATTTTCATCATTCTCAAAGTAAGGAGTCATATCAATATTTGTTCGATTATTAAGAATAAGTACCATATTGTGCCCTATTCCACTTGATAAATTAATTCCGGTGTCGTCCGAAATATCAGCGAAAAAGAGAGGCGTAGGGTTTACATGATCTCCATTTTTAAATTGAGGAGAATTCAAAAACATATTTGAAATAACAGGAGGATTAGTTTCTTCGGGCAAATTAGTATTTGTACCCCCTACCGTATAATTATAAAAAGAACCCTGAGCTTTTTTATCTCCATCCTCATTATGGGCATAAAAACTCATTTTCCCTTTTCCGCCTGTATATAGAATATCTTTGGGAGCTACAAAGTTAATTTCAAATGTACCTTCTTTAACTTCGACACTACCGGAGAATAAAGTATTCGTATAATCTTTATAACTCATGGCAATCTCATCACTTAGGCCATCCGGAGTATTTCCTCTTGTTCTAAGAGTCTGCTCCGAATCAAACACGATCGATTCGAGCTTGCCATTAAAGTCTGTAACTATATCTCCATTCTGATTAACAATATTTCCCTTGATAATTGTATTATCTAAAGCTTGTATATTAAGATCTTTTTCATCAGCAGACAGTCCATTCATTTCAGTAACTTCAACACGATAAGTTTCATCCGGATAATTTAATCTTAATGCAGGATCTCCTAATAATTGGAACTTCAGCTTATTCATATCCTGCAACATATCTTTCTCCAGTTTAGCATTACGAATTATATCACCCATTCGAGCAGCTTTTCCGTCTTTGGGTTTCAATAAATGCTTGGTTATATTGTTATTCATAAGAGTATTATCAACAATAAATACAACTCTTACTGTAGAAAACAAAGCAATAGCACCTCCATTAGGATTCAATAAGGCAACTTCGCCTCCCGAAGTATCATCGGCGTCGAAGCGGCTAAAATCGCAAGTTGCAGTTATCCAAAGAGGTAATCTGTTATTATTCATTGCAGTTATATCCGAAAGTTTCAATAAAAACTCATGGGTCCAAGAATCTGTAGCACCATGTCCTATAAAATTCAAAGCCAAAGTCCCTCTATTTATATTATCAAGAACAGCTTGTGTAGCATCCGGATAACGTGCACCATTAGTGCTTAATACTCTTTCATAAGAATCTTGATAAATACGGTTCAATATAAAATCGGGATGGTTAGTAGCAGTGTAAGTAGCTAGTTTTTCGGCATCTAACATGTGTCCTCGCTCCGATATAAGAGTGTGATTAGGAGCAATAGCATCATCGGCAATAAATGTTATATTATTTTGCCATATTCCTCTATTAGTATTCTCCATATATGCTGTTATTTTGCTTACAGCTATTTGAGCTTCATTTTCGGTTCTCACAGGCAGACGCCCTATAGAAATATCCAGCTTGTCTAAAGCCAAATCACGACCTTCGCTATCATCCAAAAATCCTAAATAGTCATCAGTTACATAAGAAGCTGTCTCCTGTAAAGACTCTTCTGTTTGATAAGTCAAAAGCATTGACTTTTTATTTTCAGCAGTCCAATTAGATTGAATAAAGCGATTATCGAATGTGCCCCCTCCAAAAAGGAAAAGATATTTAGGCCTGTCTTCTTCGGAAGTACTTCTGTCATAGAACATTTTCACAAATCGACGATACGCAGTTATATCCGGATTACCGGACGAAAACTCATTATAAATATCATCCGGACTAACAATTAACGACCTCAAACCTTCCTTTGCATGCAATCCGGCAACTTGCTCAGCATAAGATTTCAAAAACGGTTGAACTATAATTATCATATCAGGGCTCGTACTTGCATGAAGGTTTTGATTAGACACTTTACCGACAAGTGTAGGAGAAGGAATTGTTTTAGAAATATCCACTAAAGCATATTCATGTATATCAGTATTAGATGCTCCGAAGCTCAGAGTAGTGCCTGATAAGGATGCATCAATTTTTCGAACCGTAGTATTATCCGTAACATCCCATACCAACATCGAACTGCTGGCTTCTGAAATATTGAATTGAATATCTCCCCTATTCGTTTTATCACGAAATAAAGTCACTGCACCATATGGTTTTAGCGCTCGTTGATAATTTACTCTTATATAATTCAGATAAAGGTTCTGATCGGTGCTCCATCCCTTTGTATAAGTAAGATTCAACGTATTCTTATTTTGTAGATTTGATCTGACTATTGTATCATTTATGGTGGTTGCACGCGTATAATATTCATTCGTTACTTCAGTCTTCTGGCTTTTAACCAAACCTCCATTTACAGATACACTAAGCATCCCAACCGGTACAGTAACTCTTGATATAAAGTCATATCTTATAGTAGCAGGGGCGGAAGTTACCCCTTCAAGAGGTAGTGTAAAATCCTGAGAAGTTTTACTTTTAAAGCTTTCACCAAAGAATTTGCGACCGGTTTCTGCTATATTTACCAGCTCTTTTTCGTGTAAATAATAATCATCGAAAGTATTTACTTTAACAGACGCTGCAGAAGAAGCCTGCGTAGCCATGAGTTTAGGCTGATCAGTAGATTCGGTCACAAAATAATAAGCAACCTCATCAGCCTTAGTATCACTATTCTTAGAATATGGATTTTGTTCGTGTACAAACTCTTTCAGTTTTTCATCATATACCCATTTAATACCTCCACGGGCATAAAACAATATATAATCTCCTTTTCCAAAATTAGCGGGGTCTTTACTCATCCATATCGAAACCTTAGGAAGATCATCTATATAAGGTTTTGTAAAGTCCTCATCCAGAATCCAGCCTCCATAGCCATATATTTTCACATTCTGAGGGTTAGATAAACCCATTTTAGCTAACTCTTCATAAGTCAATTTATACACACCGGTAGCAGGCACCTTTATTTTATACCAGTTTCCTTGTGATAATACAGAGTTAGCTGCGTATCTACTCCCATCATTATCAACTGCTGATAGTTGAAATAAGGAACAGATACTAAAAAAGAGTAGTGTATAGAAATATCTTTGCAACAGTTTTTGTCTTAACATATAAATTAAGGTCTCTGACCTTTGTTACTTTGGTAAGCATAAATACAATTTATAATTATAATTTTATCACTATAAATTATATCTAAGACCTTACTATTACCTATATATATTCTTGTTAGCGTACATAAAAATCAAAAAGTTTCTTATTTTCCAAAAAACCCTCCAAGTGATCGTCTATATCGACACGTCCAACTCCGGCTGGAGTTCCTGTAAATATAATATCGCCAATCTTTAATGTAAAGAAACGGCTCACATAATCTATTATTTTATCAACTGAATGAATCATATCAGATGAATTTCCTATTTGAACCTGATTACCATTTTTATGCAGCTCAAAATTCAAATTATCCATAGAGCCGGAAAATTCTTCTTTTGGAATAAACTCACCTATTGCCGCAGAATAGTCAAAACCTTTAGACAGTTCCCAAGGAAGCCCTTTCGATTTTAGCTCCGATTGCAGGTCTCTTGCCGTAAAATCTATTCCAACAGT
Source organism: Dysgonomonas sp. HDW5A (assembly GCF_011299555.1). NCBI lineage: Bacteria > Pseudomonadati > Bacteroidota > Bacteroidia > Bacteroidales > Dysgonomonadaceae > Dysgonomonas > Dysgonomonas sp. HDW5A. Next base: position 4,199,524 of record NZ_CP049857.1, read on the forward strand.
CAGTTCATCATAATAGCGGTGAGCAAACCGTTCTGCAATGTTCTTACCCAATCTGTTTATACGGACAACAATTTCCAATTCGTAATGAATATCATTCGAAAAATCCGGTATAAAAAAAGGCTTATTATCCTTCAGTAAAGCAGAGTCGGGCTTGATGAAAATAACCGGATTATCGGAAGTAGCCGAATCGGCTCTTCCCATCTCGCGATTATGTTCCTGATAATTAAGACCTACGCAAATAATCTTCATTCTTAATGTGTCAAATTACAATACAATATACAGAATTCACAAAGATAAAAATATTTTCATACTAAAATGACGATATTAAAGGATACAACACTTATTATTACACATAAATCCATAAAGAATCAAAAAAATAGATACAATTGTATAACTCATATCTACCATTATATCTATATTTGCACTGCAATTTGTTATATTTATTTTATCCCACAGACTATGAATACTTTGGAAAAAATGACAGCAGAAAAGCTGTTGAGAATTAAGGCTATAAAGCTTCAACCATCGAATCCGTTTACATGGGCATCCGGATGGAAGTCTCCCATATATTGCGATAACAGAAAACTTTTCTCTTATCCTGCAATCCGTAATTTCGTAAAGATTGAGCTAAGCCGTTTAGCAATGGAATTATACCCCGATGCCGATGCTGTAGCAGGTGTAGCAACAGGAGCTATAACACCGGGAGCATTAGTTGCCGATTCTTTAGGCTTACCTTTTGTATATGTACGTGCTACTCCAAAAGATCACGGACTGGAAAATCTTATTGAAGGTGAGTTAAAGCCAAATAGTAAAGTATTGGTTATTGAAGACCTGATCTCAACGGGAGGCAGTAGCCTTAAAGCTGTAGAAGCCATCAAGAGAGACGGATCGGAAGTTATCGGTATGATTGCCATATTTAACTATGGTTTACCTATTTCAAAAGAAAATTTCACTAAAGCAGGTGTAGAGCTTACAACTCTTACTAATTACGATGCAGTATTAGGTGAAGCGTTGAGAATCGATTATATAGACGAATCGGAACTCGAAACACTTCAAGAGTGGAAAAAAGATCCTGCAAACTGGAAATAAGGTCTCAGACCTTTTTTGCATTACTTTGGCAAGGACGACAACAACCTGTGAAAGTATAGTACTAAATACTTTTATTTACTTAATATCGTAAAAATGGCGGAATATATCAGCGATATAAAAACAATACCTTATTCGGATCAGGATATTTTTTCGGTTTTATCAGACCTGAGAAAATTAGACCTGATTAAAGATAAAATACCTCAGGACAAAATCAAAGATTTCTCATATGATCAGGATTCCTGTACAGTTACTGTAGATCCGATTGGAAAAGTTAGATTTGTTATTGTAGAGCGTGAACCTAATTCTACAATTAAATTTGAGGCCGAACAACTTCCTTTCAAGTTGAATTTATGGATTCAATTAAAACAATCAGCCACAGAAGAAACTAAAATGAAGCTGACCGTAAAAGCCGATATAAATGCTTTCTTGAAACCCATGATATCAAAACCGTTACAAAACGGACTGGATAAAATGGCCGAGACATTAGCCACCATACCTTATGGTGATTTAGCTGAAAAGTAAGGGTCTCAGACCCTTTTGTTGTTTTGGGAATACTGAGAATAAATAGTTGAAATTGCTTAATTAATTAAGGAAAGCTAACGAATGAAACTTTGGCAAAAAAATACACTGGTTAATAAAGATATAGAAGAGTATACGGTTGGTCACGATAGAGAAATGGATTTATATCTAGCCAAACATGATGTAATGGGCTCGATGGCCCACATAACCATGCTCGAATCAATCGGATTACTTGCAAAAGAAGAATTATCTATTCTTCTTAAAGAACTCAAATCAATATATAATACCATAGAAGAAGGTCATTTTACAATAGAAAATGATGTAGAAGATGTTCACTCTCAAATAGAATTAATGCTTACCCGTAAATTGGGTGATGTTGGTAAAAAAATTCACAGTGGTCGTTCGAGAAACGATCAGGTATTGGTTGATCTAAAACTTTTCACTAGAGAACAGATTAAAATTGTCGTAGAATCAGTATCAGGTCTTATTGATGTACTTTTACAGCAAAGCGAAAAGTATAAAAATGTCCTTATACCCGGTTATACTCACTTGCAAATAGCAATGCCATCGTCATTCGGATTATGGTTTGGAGCTTATGCCGAAAGCCTTGTTGATGACTTACAGTTACTTTTGGCTGCATTTAAAATCTGTAACCGCAATCCTTTAGGATCTGCCGCCGGATATGGTTCTTCATTCCCATTAAACAGACAACTAACAACAGATTTATTAGGATTCGATTCTATGAATTATAATGTTGTATATGCTCAAATGGGAAGAGGTAAGATGGAACGCACTGTAGGCTTTGCCATCGCAGGCATAGCCGCAACTCTATCTAAACTATCTTTTGATGCATGTATGTATAATAGTCAGAACTTTGGTTTTATAAAGTTGCCGGATGAATATACTACAGGATCAAGTATCATGCCACATAAGAAGAATCCCGATGTATTTGAATTGTCCCGTGCTAAATGTAATAAATTACAAGCTCTGCCAACAGAAATTACTTTGATTACTAATAATCTTCCGTCAGGCTACTTTAGAGACATGCAACTTATCAAAGAAATTTTCTTGCCTTCTTTTGATGAGCTAAACAACTGCATTTCTATGATTGGTCGTATGATAGGTGAAATTAAAGTAAACGAAGAGGTTATAAATGATGATAAATACACCTATATATTTAGTGTAGAAGAAGTAAACCGTCTAGTATTGGAAGGAATGCCCTTCAGAGATGCTTATAAAAAAGTAGGTATGGACATCGAAAACGGTAAATTCTCACACAACCGACAAGTGAATCATACACACGAAGGAAGTATCGGAAATTTATGCAATGAGCAAATAGAATTACTAAAACAAAATATAATAGATCAGTTTGATTTTGCCTCTATAGAAACTGCAGAATCGAAATTACTAAACTCAGCAAACTAAGGTCTCTGACTTTTTATTGCTTCGAAAAGTATAAAATCAAAACTGGATATCTTTTTAGACTGTAGTATTAAAGAATTGAAACTACTTAAAATTTAAGAATGGAGGATACTGAAATAATTTTAGTTCGCATATCAGGACAAGATCGTCCGGGTGTGACCACTGCTTTAACAGCCATATTAGGACATTACAATGCCACTATACTTGATCTTGGACAGGCAAACATACATCATTCGCTATCGTTAGCAATTATGTTTGAGTCTCAAACCGAAAAATCAGGTTATATCCTCAAAGATTTACTATTTAAGGCTGACGAATTAGGTGTCAATGTCAGATTCTCCCATCTAAGCAAAGAAGCTTATTCCACTTGGGTAAATCTTCAAGGAAAGAATCGTTATACTGTTACTATTTTGGGACGTGAGCTAAATGCAACACATATATCCATAGTAACACAAGTATTGCTAGATAATAAACTCAACATTGAGAAAATTACTCGTCTGACTTCTCGCATTCCCTTAAATAAAAAAGATAGAATCGGTCGGTCGTGTATAGAATTATCAGTTCGTGGAACTATCGAACATTTTAAAGAACTGCAAAAAACATTCCTTACTCTTTCTGCAAAATACCAGATTGATATTGCTTTCCAAGAAGAAAGTATGTATCGTCGTATGCGTCGTTTGATTTGTTTTGATATGGATTCAACTCTTATCCAGACTGAGGTTATAGATGAACTTGCCGATCGTGCAGGAGTAGGAGAAGAAGTTAGGGCTATTACTGAAGCTGCTATGAGAGGCGAAATAGACTTTTCCGAAAGCTTCAAAAGAAGAGTTAGCCTACTCAAAGGTTTAGATGAATCGGTTATGAAAGAGATTGCCGAAAATCTGCCGATAACAGAAGGAATGACCCGATTAGTACGTATTTTGAAAAAGAGTGGATATAAAATAGCCATTCTTTCGGGTGGATTTACTTATTTTGGTAATCACTTAAAAGAAAAATACGGATTTGATTATGTATATGCCAACGAACTGGAAATTGAAGACGGTAAACTTACCGGAAAACATGTTGGAGATATTGTAGATGGCAAACGCAAAGCAGAGTTGTTACGTTTAATTGCTCAGGTCGAAAAAGTAGATTTGAAACAAACTGTAGCCGTAGGTGATGGAGCGAACGATCTACAAATGTTGGCTACTGCAGGACTAGGAATTGCATTTCATGCAAAACCTAAAGTCAAAGAGAATGCACAACAGTCTCTTTCTACTGTAGGACTCGATGGGATTTTATATTTCTTGGGGTATAGAGACTCGATGCTCGAAGGAGATTATTAAAAAATATAATAATATAAACAGTAAAGTCCCGGAGATTTCCGAGACTTTGCTGTTTTATAAAAGATGGGTTTTACTTCACCATTAATTTTAGACTTTCATTCAACTCTGGATGTTTATTGTCTTTAATTGATAAAACATATACTCCTGATGGTAATTTAGAAGAATCAACCGAATGATCTTTGGTTATAAGCAATGTACGCCCCGACATATCTATTATTCTGATTTCAGCAGTATTGGTTTCTTTCGGGAAATCAATAAATAATATATTTCCTCTCAATACAGGGTTAGGGTATACCGTAGTACTTACTCTTGTATCACTAATTAATTCAACCGTTCTGAGGGTAGATGCTAATGACTTGAACTCGATCAACAACTTAGGATGTTTATTTACATCAGATGATTCTTTCGAATAAAATTGTGCATCTGTTTTTCCATCACTACCTTTTGAGGTAGAAGATACGTGCAATGATATGATTTTATTTCCTTTCTTATACTCTGAGCGAACATATTCGGTAATATCAACCTGTACATCAGAGCCTGCCGGTAAACCATTAACAGTAGCAATAGGCTCAGCCAAAACAGAAGGTTTGTTTGCCCATGTTAAAGTCGATTCTGTCCATGTATTTGCCACCGGTACAATTTGCCAGCTGGTATTTTGAATAGAAATATTAGCGTATGAAACCGACAATTTTAAGTAAACATTATCTATTTCATCAAAACTGGTATTTTCCAGATTAAATTTAAAATACACCTCTCGATTGTATCCATCACCGTCTTTTTTAATAGTCAAAGTATTAGTTGTACCATAATTGGTATTCGCAAAACTACCATCTCTTACCCAAGCATCTTCGATAGCAATAAATTCAGACGATGCGGTATTACTTTCGCCCTTTTCTTGTAACATTAATTGTGGAGCTTTAAGCGGATCACTTCCCTCTTTCGAATAAAACTGAGCATCTGTTTTGCCATCGGCACCCCTGGTTGTTGACGAAATATGCAAAGTCAATGTTTTACTATTATTTTTAATTTCATTAAATACAGCCTGAGATATATCCACCATAACATTAGAACCGGCAGGTACTGTAGAAACTGTCGCTATTGTATTAGTAGTGACAGGTCTATTATTCCATGTTATACTTTTCTCGCTCCATGTATTATCAGCAACATATCCTATATTCCATTGAGTATCATGAATTGATGTATTGGAGTTTGCTACATACAGAGCTAAAAATATATTTTGATACTTGGTTATATCAATATTCTGTAAATCAAATTTAATATAAGCCTCTCGATTATAACCATCTCCATCTTTTTTCACAACTAAAGTATTAGCTGTTCCATAATTCGTATTTGCATAATCGCCATCCCTTACCCAAGAATCTTCTATTGCATAAACAGATTTATACTTAACCGATACATATTCAGGAGTATCCTGATCTATTATATACTTGAATGTAGAACCGGCATACGAATCGGGATGTTTAGGCAGTGTACATTTTAGTTCTTTTGTACCTCCAATAGTTGGGAACTTTGTCCGCAAAGTTACATTTGATTGTACTCTCGATGGATCTGAGATATAAACTTCAACTTTGGGCGTTCCTACATTTTTAAGGATTAAAGCACATCCCCTATCAGCATAAACAGTAACATCTCCATTTCTAAATGTGGCAGCTTTATAAAAGACCAGACTTAAAATATTTAACCCTTTATGTCTTACAGCCTGGATTGAATCTGTATTTGCCAATATTTCAATATCAGCACTAGAATAGGTATTCATTTCTGCTGATGTAGTTTTATTTGGAACAACTATATAGGAGTAACTTCCATTGGTGGGCTTAACACCATGATTAAACCACATTTTAAATACTTCTTTTGTTATTACCTCATCGCTAGAAGGTGCATTAATAGATTTCCATGTTCCGGTCTGATCTTGATTAGTAATAGAAATATTTCCCCCTTGAGGAAAGATATAACCTATTCCATTATGCAACACCCATGATGGATTAACATAATTATGGCTTCCTTTACTCAATATTGTTTCGGTTCCATTCGTATTAGCAATCACACTTCCTTGAAGTAAACTTTGATTAAGTGTTGTGTTTATTGTTTGTGCTACTGTCGAAGCAATAGCCGCACCTAAGCAAACAACCTCGTCATCAAAAAAGAACCATGACTTTTTAGCTGTTGTATTAATATTATAGTTATTATCATTAAGCCAATAAGTACTTACCCCGTATTTTCCGTCAGAAACCCCTCCGGCAAAAGTACTTGTACCTACTTGCCCCCACTGTGCAGGTTTTGGTATCGTTATCAAAGAAGGAGCTGTTACACCGGGTATCTTCGCCCAATCCCATACAGGGAAAATATCGACATACTCATCGCCATTGATAGCAATATCAGTTGCTCCGTCTGCAAGGAAGTATCCTTTAAGGTTCTCTTCATTACCATTCTCATTCCGACATGTGTATTTCGATGCAGTTCGTACATCAAAAGTATAACCCGGGCGTTGATGCAATGTATAATCAGACCGCCAAAAGTGAGTGTTGGTTGATTTCAATCCATATCCGGGAGATTCTGTTCCCTTCAATCGTTTTACTGCTGCTTCGTATTCTTCTGTATTCGCTGGATCAAGAGCAATCATACGGTTTACAACTGTAGCAAAACCAGATTGGCTAAGACCGTTTTTTCTGCTCACTCCACGACCCAATACATTATAAAGAAAATATTTACCCCTGATAATCGGTAAATAAATAGTTCTCATGAATTGACTCAGCAAATCTAGTTTTTCGCCGGATAATGCATAGGGAGTGCCTACCATATACTCGGCAATACTAGATATACCATTCACAAACACATGCCCATACCCACCAACATATAATTGATTACCATGCTGTTGATAGGAATAATCATGCTGTAGCCCCTCTCCTGTTGTTAAAAATATAGGAAAGTACACCTGATCTGCACCAAAAGACAATACTGAAGTATCTTTAGTCAAACACCCTCTATATATCCAATGTGTAGCAATATCCAGTTTGTTAGCTCCGGTCCCTTGCGACCCCGGCTCATCAGGCTTTCCCCCTTCACTTTTCATACGTGCCAGAAGGTTATTTTCGAGAGTAGCAGGCAATTGCTGTGCTCCCGAACGCATAAGAATCAACATAACACCCATTCGCTGAGGGCAAGCTATTTTCTGCATATACCAATTGGTACTTAAAGGATGTTTATCATACCAAAAACCGAGCATCTTTACAATCGTATTATAAACGGCTGCATCTCCAAAATACTTGCTATTGGTCATTGTATAAGCAAGTACCATGCTCTTCATCCTGTCTAAATGACCAATCGGTTTCCAGTCAGTCTGGGCATTATCTGCATAGTTAATATCAGGAAAAGATCCATCTTCCTGGATAACCGATAGATAATAAGTAGTATTATTTTCCATAGTCGTGACATTAACACTTTTATGAGCAGATTGAATACGCTCCATGACTACTTCAAATACATCAGCTTTGGTATCATCTGATGTTTGATTTTTGGATGCATAAAGACTACTTAAAAATGTTAATCCAATAAAAAGAATGAGAAAATTCAGACATCTCTTATTCGTATAGAGATGCTTTTTAATAATGTTTTTCATGTTCCTAAATTTAAAGTTTGTAATTCTGTGTACAGTCAAGCTCTGTAAAACGGTCAAAATATAGTGTATTCTATCCAGACAACAATACTTATTCTTTAATTTAACACTTACATCAACACACAGATACATAAAAAACTAGCCCTACTTCTGTTTAGAAGCAGGGCTAGAGACAATATGTTAAATTAATACTTAGATCAATTCAGGATCAACCACATTTTGAAGCACCACAATTGCTACATTTCAAACAACCCTCTTGATAAACTAAGGTTTCTTGCTCACAAACAGGACATTTTTGACCTTTCAATTCGGCACCGTTAGGAAGGTACTTCTTCAAAGCTCTTTCAACCCCATTTTTCCATGTATTGATTGTTTCGCTATCTAATTCCAAACCTTGAACCAGTTTAATAACCTGATCGATTGGCATACCATAACGCAATACGCCTGAAATCAATTTAGCATAATTCCAATACTCAGGATTAAACTTACTGTTCAGACCTTCGATTGTTGTTTTATAGCCTCTCTTATTCTTGAATTGGAAGTCATAGCTACGTTCTCCATCGTCATCAGTACTTTTAATAATAACTCCTTTACTTACATGTTTAGGCAACATAATACCTTCATCATCGTCATTAAGACCTGTAAATATTTCGTAAGGACGACCATCTAGAACACCGATAAAGGCAATCCATTTTTCCTTGTTATTTTGGAATCTAATTACGTCTGCTTCCAGCTCTTTAGGACGAGAAGTCACCAAGATTGGACGTTCGTAACATTCGTCTTCTTTTGTTTTTTTGTCATCGGCAGCCAATAATACACCTGCACGTGAACCGTCTCTGTAAACAGTACATCCTTTACATCCGCTCTTCCAAGCCTCAACATATAATGTATTTACTAACTCTTCCGACACATCTGATGGTAAATTTATAGTTACACTGATTGAGTGGTCAACCCACTTTTGAATACGCCCTTGCATTTTCACTTTTTGCAACCAATCTACATCATTCGAAGTTGCTTTATAGTACGGAGATTGAGCTACCAGATGATCTAACTCTTCCGATGAATATTTTTTAGTCACTGAGTGTCCTTTTGCTTCCATCCAGGTTACAAACTTGTGGTGGAAAACAATGTATTCTTCCCATGAATCGCCATTTTCATCTATAAAGTCTACTTTAACCTGTACATCATTCGGATTTACCTTACGACGACGTTTATAGACAGGAAGAAATACAGGCTCAATACCTGACGAAGATTGTGTCATTAAACTAGTTGTTCCCGTTGGAGCTACTGTAAGACAGGCAATATTACGACGACCGTATTTTTCCATCTCAGTATAAAGAGTAGGGTCTTCAGCACACAATCTATTGATGAACGGATTATTTTTTTCTCTTTCGATATCAAAGATTTCAAAAGCACCACGTTCTTTTGCTAAATTGACAGATGCACGATAAGCTGCAATAGCCAAAGTACGATGTACTTCTTCAGCTAGAGCCGTAGCATCTTCCGTTCCATAGCGAAGATTCATTGCTGCAATCATATCCCCTTCTGCAGTTATCCCCACGCCTGTTCTACGTCCTTGCAATGTTTTCTTGCGGATTTTTTCCCATAAGTTTCTTTCGGTTTGTTTTACCTCTTCCACTTCAGGGTCTTCATTTATTTTCAATAATATATTATCAATCTTTTCTGTTTCCAGATCAATAATATCATCCATAATACGTTGAGCTAGTGCTACGTGTTTTTTGAATAATTCAAAATCAAAATAAGCATCATCAGTAAATGGATTAACTACATATGAATATAAATTAATCGCCAGCAAGCGACAACTATCGTAAGGACAAAGAGGTATTTCACCACATGGATTAGTAGATACTGTACGGAAACCTAAATCGGCATAGCAATCAGGCACCGATTCTCTAAGAATTGTATCCCAGAATAAAACTCCCGGTTCTGCCGATCTCCAAGCATTATGTACAATTTTCTCCCACAATCTCGAAGCATCTATTTCTTTTGTTGTAGTAGGATCGTTTGACACAACAGGATATTGTTGCGTATAAGTTGTTCCATCAACAACAGCCTGCATAAAGTCGTCATCAATTTTAACGGAAACATTTGCACCTGTTACTTTTCCTTCTACCATTTTGGCATCAATGAAAGATTCCGCATCAGGATGTTTTATAGAAACACTCAACATCAAAGCTCCGCGGCGACCATCTTGTGCTACTTCACGGGTAGAGTTTGAATACCTTTCCATGAAAGGAACCAAACCAGTTGACGTTAATGCAGAATTTTTAACCGGAGAACCTTTTGGGCGGATGTGAGAAAGATCATGCCCTACTCCACCTCTGCGTTTCATTAATTGCACTTGTTCCTGATCGATGTGCATAATCGCACCATATGAATCTGCCGATCCATCGATTCCGATCACAAAACAGTTCGAAAGAGAAGCAATTTGAAAATCGTTGCCAATACCCGTCATTGGGCTACCTTGAGGTACGATATACTTAAACTGATCAAATAAGTCATATAATTCCTGACTTGTAAGGCCGTTTTCGTACTTTTTCTCAATACGAGCGATTTCATTGGCTAGTCGCCAGTGCATATCTTCCGGCGAGTGCTCATAAATATTGCCGGCAGCATCTTTTAATGCGTACTTATTGACCCAAACCTTAGCGGCCAACTCATCTCCTTTAAAGTAAGCTAGAGCTGCTTCACAGGCTTCATCAAAAGTGTAGATTTTACGTTCCATTGTGAGGATATTCTTTAATTTGAAATTTTATTCTATTGTTCTTTATTTTTCAGCAATACAAAATTACCGAGTAATAACGAATGTTACAAATTTTAAAACAATTTGTTTTCAACAATGTTCAATGTTTTCCGAAATAAAAAACAATCAACTCATTTACAGACAATTAAAAAATTAACACTGTTGGAAAGTTTTCCAAAATAAAATTACAATAAATTTGCCTCTGTAATTATTTTTCATATCAAACACCCTACAGTTATAATAAAATTATCGGATTCGGCATAACAATTTATATTATTTCTAATGAAAAAAATTAAATAAAAAACCCTGTCCAAATAAATCGAACAGGGTCATATCATTTTAACAAAACAGATTCTATCAAAGTGTAAAATCTAAATTATACCGATTTTATTTCTTTTCCCACTTTGTATTACGCATATCTCCTGTTTCAGTAAAAGCTTTATGAAAAGCAAAACAGTTATACATATCAAAAGGAGTCTGTCCTGCAGGAGCATTTGCTATATATTCGCGCAACAAAGGTCTGTAATCAGGATGCGCACATTTCTCTATGATTTCGTGAGCACGTTCTAATGGAGACTTTCCTCGAAGATCAGCAACCCCATATTCTGAAATGATAATTTTCACAGAGTGTTCACTATGGTCTTCATGAGATACTAAAGGAACAAAAGCACTAATTTTACCATCTTTTGCGGTAGAAGGTGTCACAAATACCGAAACATAAGCTCCTCTTGTAAAGTCGCCCGATCCACCAATACCGTTCATCATTTTAGTCCCCATAACATGAGTTGAATTGATATTTCCAAAAATATCAGCCTCCAACGCTGTATTTATAGCAATGATACCTAAACGACGAACTATTTCCTGATTATTTGAAATTTCAGAAGGACGAAGAACAGTTCTTTCTTTAAAGAAGTCTAGATTTTTATATATTTTCTCAATACAAGGATTACTCACAGTTAAAGAGCATCCGCTTGCAAATTTAATACGACCCGATTCCATCAAATCGATAACTGCATCCTGAATAACCTCAGTGTAAACCTCAAAATCAGGAATTTCTTTACTCTCTCCCATTGCCGCCAATACAGCATTTGCAATATTACCTACACCTGATTGAATAGGAAGAAATGATTTAGGCATACGGCCTTCAGCCATCTCTTTGATAAAGAAGTTAGCTACATTATTACCAATCTGAGTAGTCACTTCATCCACAGGAGCAAACCCTCCACCTTCGTTAGGGGTATCAGATTTTACTACAATTATCTTACTTGGATCTACTTTTATATGATCTTTACCGATTCTATCACGAACCGCATAAATAGGAATCTCTCCACGCTGAGGAGGGTCTTGTAATTCTACAATATCATGCATTCCGCGCATTTCTTTCGGATTCCATGTATTCAGTTCTACAATCACCACTTTTGCAAGACGAGCCACTGTAGGAGAAATTCCAACTCCACAGGTTGGAACTATTTCGCCATTCTCAGTCACATCACAAGCCTCAATTACTGCGACATCAACACCACCCAAAAATCCATAACGAATTTCTTGTGCCAATGAAGAAAGGTGCATATCAAAATAGGGAACTTCTCCCGAATTAATTGCATTTCTTAAATCTTTATTTGTCTGATAAGGCGTACGGAATTTAATTGCATGTGCTCTTGCCAATGCTCCATCAAGCATATCTCCGGTTGAAGCACCTGTAAACATTCCAATCTTAAACGGATTACCCTTAGCATGCTCTTCTTCTGCAAATTTAGCTAAAGCAGTAGGTACAATCTTTGGACATCCGGCATGTGTAAAACCACTAAAACCGACATTGTCATCGTTCTTGATAAGGCGTGCCGCCTCATCTGCACTCATAAATTTTAATGCCATTTCTTTATATAATTGATTATAATTTGTTCCAAGTGATTAGTATTTTCTCTCGAAGATAAGTGTGTGAACAAAAGCTCTTCTAAAATCCTCCTTTGTATCCAACTGCAAATCAAAAGATTCTTCAACAGAATCTTCGTCTTTCAAAAAATGTTCATCATCTCTAAAATTTGTTTTAGATTGACGATCGATATGCTGCTGAATAGCCGACACACCTTCATCAGCAAAGGTATATCCGGCAGGACTCGGAGAGTATATATTTTGGTATTCGGAAGTATTTGAACTTTTATCTACTTGTTGAGGTCTTGAAAAAGGTGCAGGTACCGAAGAAATAATCGGACGTGCCGGCTGCGAAAGAGTCCTTTCTTTATTTTTTTTAGCTTCTTTCTGATAAGTTCGTACAATATTTACAATTACAATAACTGCAACTATTACATATACGATTACATTTTCCATACCAATAAATCTATATTCTGTTGAGCATTTTGTACCTCACAAAGGTACGAATTATGTATCTTAATTTACAACTTTTTATCAAAAACATTTTCTTTGTCGACAATCCCCTATAATTATCTCTTATAAACAAAAAGTGAAGAGATTAACCAAGATCAAAAATAAATAAAACTCCTATAAAAGAAACAACACCTTTCTTTGTGAGTATGAATAAATTCATCCAATCAGAACCTTTAAATCCATATAAATAAATTACCTTTACATATCAGACATAAATCTTCGCGTGCATTTTCACATCAATTTATAAAATTAGGCTCATCTAGTTTGAGCAATACACAATACATGCACTGCAAGATAAAGAGTTAATACAACCCAATTATTAGAATAAATAAAATGAAATTCAAAATCTTACTTTCATTCATCGCTGCACTATATATCTTTTCTTCGTGCATTAAAGATGAACCATTAAACAAAGAAGCTGATATCGAAACTTTTTCTTTACCTGATAGTATATTGGTAAATTCAGTTATCAGTAATAACAAAGTCACCCTTCTTATAAAGAACACCAATCTCAACAAAAAATTGGCACCCCTGATTACAGTTACCCCCGGAGCCACTATAACTCCGGCATCCGGAGCCACTGTTGACTTCACAAATGACGTTACTTATACGGTTGTTTCGGAAGATAAACAACACACAAAAGTGTATACTGTCAGTGTCACTTCGTCTCTCAGTCTAAAATTTGGCTTTGAAGACTGGTTTATGGAAGGTGGACTATGGAAATATCCGGCTTTATTAGACGACATGTGGAGTTCAGCCAATCAAGGAATTATGACTGCAAAGCTAGGCAAAGTAGACCTTTACCCAACCAGATCTACAACCGACTGTTTTAGTGGAAAATATGCAGCCTTACTTGAAACTCAAAGAGGGGGAACTTTCTTGGTGGCAGGTTATGTTCCGATATTTTCAGGATCATTATTCAGAGGAGCTTTTAAACTCAATATGGCAAGCCCTCCCCAGTCAGCTCTTTTCGGACAAATACATCCGAAGGAGAGTGGAATCCCTTTAAAAATGACAGGGTATTATAAATATACGCCGGGAGATACATTAATTAACCGACAAGGGATTGTACCAAACAAGAAAGACGAATTTTCTATATATGCAGTAATATATAAAGTAACAAAAGGAAGCGAAGGTCTTTCAGAATATCTGAATGGTGAAAATGTCCTCACCTCTGATAAGGTTATATCAAAAGCAATACTTGAAGACAGATCTCCTAAAGCTCAATTCACCAAATTTGATTTACCTTTCATATATACTGAAAATATGAATTACGATTTATACAATTATAAACTGGCAATTGTATTTGCATCAAGCAAAAATGGTGATTTCTATGAAGGTGCAGTAGGAAGCACTCTCATAGTAGATAATGTAGAGGTCATATGCGATCTAAACAATTGAGGTTTCTAAGACTTTCTAAACATTTTCGACAAGCATAAAACATCAATAAATATTTTTATTTATTAATATATATTTCATGAAATCACTACAATACAAATTAATAGTCTTGATGATAGTTTCTTCTATATTCACCCTATCAAGCCAAGAAAAGACGGATAATCGTTTCGAACATAAAATCATTGCCGGTTTCAATATTGGTGCCACTGCCCCCACCTCTATACCGGCAGAAATACGTTCTATAGATGCATGGTGGCCACAGTTTACGCCACAATTGGGCTATAATGTCACATATAAGCTCAATCAAAAATGGGGATTAGGCAGTGGTATATCTCTTGATTATAAAGGAATGGGAACAAGGGCAACCGTTAAATACATCTATACAAGTATCGTAATTGAAGATGGAAGTAATGATGCTCTTGAAGGCTACTTTGTCGGAAAAAATGAAACTGTTGTAAAACTGGCATATGCAACCATACCCCTGTATGCAACATTTAATATCAACCAGAGTTGGCAATTACGAGCAGGAGGTTATGCTTCGTATTTGTTTAGCGGTAAGTTTTCGGGAACAGCTTCCGATGGCTATATTCGTGTCAATGAACCTACAGGTGAGAAAGTCGAAATAACAAAAGCTAGTTTTGACTTCAACGACAAACTTCGAAACTTTGATTTTGGTCTTATATTAGGAGCCGAAAGAAAGATCAACGACAGATTTGGAATTTATAGTAATCTAAATTGGGGTTTAACATCTATCTTCCCTTCTGATTTTAGAGCCATAGATTTTAATATGTATAACATATATCTTACTATAGGGCTAACTTATAAGCTATAAAGAGAAATAACTTCACCAAATAGAAAAAAAACGTTCCGAATGATCGGAACGTTTTTTATTTGAACATCGTTAATCTATACTTTCATAATTACCATATCATTACAAGACTTTACGAATCAATATGACCATCATACTCTATAACTATCGATCTATTTTTACATTGATTTGTCTAAGGATATCATATAAATAAACTATTTTTGCTTTATATTTATATTTATATTTATATTTATAACATTAATAGATTATGAACAACGAATTAGGACTGGACTTTAAATCCACGACTGACAAAAAATTGTTCATCGAGACCTATGGTTGTCAGATGAACGTAGCAGACAGCGAAGTAGTAGCATCGGTAATGGAAATGGATGGCTACAAAATGACCGAAAAAATAGAAGAGGCAGATGCAATATTTGTAAATACTTGTTCTATACGCGACAACGCTGAACAAAAAGTCATTCAACGCCTCGAACAACTGAATGCTATAAAACGTAAGAAAAACAAAAATCTCATCATTGGGGTATTAGGTTGTATGGCCGAGCGGGCTAAGGAAGAGCTCCTAGACAAACATCATGCTGATATTGTAGTAGGACCTGATGCTTATCTCGACTTACCTAATTTGATAGGCGCTGCTGAGAGTGGAGAAAAAGCAATTAATGTACAACTATCTAAAACCGAAACTTATAAAGATGTAATACCTTTAAAGATCGGGGGAAATCATCTCTCGGGATTTATCTCCATTATGCGTGGATGCGATAAGATCTGTACTTATTGCATTGTTCCATATACCAGAGGACGCGAGCGCAGCAGAGAACCTCAAAGCATCCTTAATGAGTTAAATGA
Organism: Dysgonomonas sp. HDW5A; assembly: GCF_011299555.1. Lineage (NCBI taxonomy): Bacteria > Pseudomonadati > Bacteroidota > Bacteroidia > Bacteroidales > Dysgonomonadaceae > Dysgonomonas > Dysgonomonas sp. HDW5A. The sequence goes on from NZ_CP049857.1 coordinate 4,215,732, forward strand.
TTTAAAGGCTAAAGGCTTTAAAGAAGCCACTTTATTGGGACAAAATGTAAACTCGTATAAGTTTACTCAAGAGGATGGAACAATCGTTGATTTTCCTGCACTTCTTGAACTTGTTGCCAAAGAAGCCCCCAATATGCGCATACGTTTCACCACATCCTATCCTACTGATATGACAGATGAAACTTTAGAGGTTATTGCTAAATACGATAATCTATGTAAGTTTATCCATCTGCCTGTACAATCAGGAAGCAACAAGATTTTGGGCGTAATGAAACGCAAATACGATAGAGAATGGTATTTAAATAGAATAGAAGCAATCAAACGCATTATACCTGGGTGTGGACTTTCTACCGACATTATGTGCGGATATCATTCTGAGACTGAAGAAGATCATCAGGAAACATTATCTTTGATGAGAGAAGTAGGTTTCGATTCTGCTTTTATGTTTAAATATTCGGAACGACCCGGTACATATGCTGCCAAGAAATTAGAAGATAATGTACCCGAAGAGGTTAAAGGAAGACGTCTACAGGAAATAATAGATTTACAGGTTGAGCTTTCACGAATAAGCAACACCAATGATATGGGCAAGGTATTTGAAGTTTTAATAGAAGGATTCTCAAAACGATCTAAAGAACAACTTTTTGGGAGATCATCGCAAAACAAAGTTGTTATTTTCGACAAAAACAATCACCGTATTGGTGAGCTTGTAAAAGTCAGAATAACAGGAAGCACCTCCGCGACACTCTTTGGTGATGTAGTCGAGTGATTAACAAAAGTTAATTACAGTCAGTAAAATCTGTTCTTTAATCAAAATAGTATTACTTTAGATTATCAATCTAAACAATAACAGAAATTTCTTGTTAATTATATAACAATACAAATAAAAAGTTACTAATAAAATAAATATTACAACTATGGGAAAATCAAATTCAAACTTATTGTTTTTAGCTATTGGTGCTGCCATTGGTGCTGCAGCGGGTTATGTTGCTGCATCAGATAAAAAAGAAGAATGGATGCACGAAATCAACAAATTGGTTGATAAAGTTAAAAACAATGTGAAAGGCTCGTGCTCTAAAGTTGAAGATGAATTGGAAGAGCTTATAGAGGATGAAGAATAACAACGAAGAATATCAAAACTTTAGTGAACTTATAGATGAGTCAAAAGCAGACTTATCAAGCTATATAGAAAAACGTCTGACACTAGTTAAACTCAAAGCTTTTGAGAAAATTGCCAGTGCGTCGTCATTTATTATATATGGCCTGATGATGAGTGTTTTTGTACTCATCTTGTTCATTCTCATTCTCGTTGGATTAGGATTTGTTATTGGTGAATTACTGAATAATTATGCAGCCGGGTTTGGAGTTCTGATACTTATTACATTAGTTGCTTTATTGGGTTTAATACTCAATGCTAAAAGAATTCGAAGAGCTTTTGTGAACATAACCTTACGTACAATCAAGAAAATAGAAGTGGATGAAGACTAAATTATCACCTTTACAAGAACTTCGATTAGAAAGAAGCCAACTAAAGAATGAATGTGCCGAATACGAACAAAAATTACATGGTAATTGGCAATATGCCAAAGGTCATTTCGGTCGATTAGCTGTAGGCACAGTTCTATCTTCAGCAAAAAATGGTATTGGTGACTTATTTTCTCTTGTAACAGGAAAGAAACAAAGTTCCGAGGAAGAAGAGGTCGAGGATAAGTCATCTTCAGTAGTTACTCAAATGCTTCTCGGTGCAGCTCCTTTTATTTGGGAGATGGTGCAACCTATGATTGTAGGAATGATTATGAAAAAAGTAAAGTCTCTCTTTGGAGGAGGTGAGAAAAAGAATAAAAAGATAAAGAAAGTGAAGAAAAAAGCCTCAGATTTGGATTAACCAATTTCTGAAGCTTTCTTTTTTATATCTAGTACCCCTTATATCTACCAAGACGATAAGAAACTATACCATCTTATATACTTTTATTTTGCCACTTGCCTCGAGTTAAATATAAATAGGACAAGACCATAAGAGTTCCCCAATATACATATTCAACAGTCCAGCATACTGCAACCGATGACTTATTGTGAATAACTACCACATACATAACTCCAACATAGAGAACAATCGTAATCATCTCAAAAATTAGTGCCCAACGAGTGTTACCCGTTCCAGATATCGAATTAAACAAAACAGTACCAAGACTACATATCGGTAAAGCACAAACCAATACTATTAATGGCATAATTGTTTCTTTCACCAAAGACATATCTTTATTAGAAGCAATTAGTCCGATCCAAAAATCAGCCTTTACCAGTGTAAATAGCCCCATAAGTACTACAATACCCAGGTTTAGCAAACAAATTCGTTTAATTAAAGGCCACACTTCACCATATTTACTCATCCCCATTGTATTACTTACCAATGTATTTGCAGTGGTAGATAATGCATTCATTGGTATAAAGTAGATCATGTAGAAAGTCCGTATGATATTAGTAATCGCCAAATCTCTCTCCCCATGATTCTCTATCGCTAAAAAAAAGATAAACCAAGTAGACATGGAGATTGCATACTGAGCCATTGTAAATACAGAGATATTAAGAATACGTTTAATTACAGAGAAACGAAACTTCATTTTATGAAAGCCATACTTTCCTAAATCAACAGTTTTAAATGTATATATTACAAAAAATATAATAGATGAGATTTCTGCAATAACAGATGCCATACCGGCTCCGGCTATACCTAACTGAGGAAATCCGAAATTTCCAAAAATAAGAACATAGTCAAATATTATATTCACAACCGTCATCACTACCGCATTTAGTGTCAGAACCGAAGTTCGTGCAATTCCCACATAAAAAGCCCGAAACATAATATTTACTGATGCAAAAAAGAATCCGAATGTTCGCCATTGCAAATACTCAGAAGCAGCTTCATAAACATGATGAGACTTAATCAGTGTTGGCAGTAACGTTTTTGAAAAAACATTAGAGAGTCCATACAACAAAGCGGCAAAAACCAAGAGAAACATCATCCCCTGAAGAACTATAGTTCCTATTTGATCATAGTTTTTCTCGCCATTTCTGCGTCCTATCATTATCTGAGCCCCTATACTGAACCCAAACCCCAGCATAAAAAATGCAATATAATATATACCTGCCAGACCAGCAGCACCAAATTCAACCTCTCCTACTCTACCCAGAAATATTGTATTGGTAATTTGCATGACATTCTGCGTCAGCAAACCTAGCATTATCGGAAGACTTACCTTCCAAATATCTTTATACGAATATGCCATAACTTCAATTCGGCTAATCTAAAATAAAAAGGGATGACTAAAATATATCATCCCAATTCTTATATAAATTATTAATTTTTTAATCTATTAATTTATTTGTTTTCGTATCGGGAAATATGATCCAAGGCTTGAACGTTTTAGCTTCTTCAAAATCCAAAATAGCATATGATATAATAATGATGATATCGCCAGGCTGCACACGTCTGGCAGCTGCACCATTCAGGCAAATTGTTCCTGTTCCTCGTTCTCCCTTTATGATATAAGTCTCGAAGCGTTCTCCATTATTGTTATTCACAATAGATACCTTTTCGCCTGCTATCATATTAGCTGCATCCATTAAATCTTCATCAATAGTAATACTGCCAATGTAGTTTAAACTAGCATCAGTTACAGTAACTCTATGAATCTTCGATTTTAAAACTTCTATTTTCATTTTTTTATTTATAAGGCTCCTGACCTTTTTATTATTTCTGCAAAGGTAAACAGATTATAGTTATGAGTAGTATATAATATTGTCTATTAAACGAACTTCGCCACAAAAAACTGTAATACAACCTACTGCATAATCGTTATCTTTCCAGCCTACGATTTGCTGTAAAGTATTTCCATCTACAATTTCGAAATATTCAACCTCTAAAAAGGGTATTTTATTAATACTTTCTACAACCCAAGTTCGAACTTCTTCAACTGTTTTCTGGTTATACAGTGCTTTACTTTCCGATAAAATTCGGTATATATTGACCGCTTCATTCTTTTGATCGTCAGTTAAGCGTTGATTACGGCTACTCATAGCCAAACCACTATCTTCACGCCTTATAGGCATCGGCACTATTTCGACCGGAATATTTAATTGGCGAACCATTTGTCTGATAATAGCCAATTGCTGAAAATCTTTTTCACCGAAATATGCTCTATCCGGTTTCACAATATCAAATAAACGACTCACGACTTGAGCAACACCGTTAAAATGTCCAGGACGGAACTTACCTTCCATCACTTTATCTAATTGTCCGAAATCGAATTGGCGATTATCAGGTTCAGGGTATATTTCCTGTACAGAAGGCACAAAAACGATATCTGCACCGGCTTCTTTTAAAATTTTAGTATCCTCTTCAATTGTTCGAGGATATTTTTCCAAATCAGTCAGATTATTGAATTGTGTCGGGTTTACAAAGATGCTGACTATGCAAACATCATTCTGCTCACAGCATTTTTTGACCAGAGAAATATGTCCTTGGTGTAAGGCACCCATAGTCGGAACAAATCCGATCGTTTTCTCTTCATTTTTACTTGTAGACACTGCCTTTTGCAGATCTTTAATAGTGTATAGAGTTATCATAAACCTTTACCTAAACTAGCCTTTAAAAAGATTGTGCAAAGCAACTAAATTTTTATGAGAAATAAAATTTTAGAAAGACTTCATTTTAGAAAAATTCATGTTTAACTAAACCGCCGCGAATTTTCAATCTTCGAAAATTGCTCAAAACCAATTTTTTTTTTATTATCTTTGTAATTTCATATAATTGAAGACAGCATAAAATGAGCATAAAAAGAGTTTTATTTATTACACAAGAAATTACCCCTTATCTTCCTGAATCTTTACTAGCAAATACTTGCAGATATCTACCTCAAGCAATACAAGAAAAAGGCAAAGAAATCAGGACTTTCATGCCTAAATTCGGAAACATAAACGAACGCCGTAATCAACTACATGAGGTTATACGTCTATCGGGAATGAACCTCATTATTGATGATACAGATCACCCGCTTATAATAAAGGTAGCATCGATACAAGCTGCACGTATGCAGGTATACTTCATCGACAATGATGATTTTTTCAGCAGAAAAAACACTATAATGGATGATGATGGAAAGGAGTTTCTGGATAATGATGAACGTAGTATATTCTATGTGAGAGGTGTACTTGAAACTATAAAAAAACTCCGTTGGATTCCAGATGTTATACATTGCCACGGATGGATGACTGCTTTGACTCCGTTATACATTAAAACTGCATTTGCTGATGACCCTTGTTTCAAAGATGCTAAAGTGGTTTATTCATTGTATAATGACGATTTTAAACAACCATTCTCTGATAAGTTCGGATCTAAACTAAAATTAGCCGGAATTACAGACAAATATACTAAGGACCTGACTACAGGTGAAGAGATTAATTACGTTAAGCTGACCAATTTCGCGATGAAATATGCTGACGGCGTTATTCAAACAGCAGAAACAGTTAATCCTGCCCTATTAGAATATATAAATAACAACAAAGTCAAATTTCTTCCATATCAAGGAAATGTAGATGAATCAGCAGATGCAATAAACAGCTTTTATGATACTTTGTAAGTATACAAATTCATAAAAATGTTGAAAATTGTTTTTTTGTTTTTGCAGCTACGTATTTTTTCTGATCTTTGGGCAACTAAAATGTAATTTAAAAGCAGAATGAAAGTAAAGTCCGTATTCGCCATAGTTTCTTGTTTTATAGCATTGGCTTTTGCATCTTGTGATGATGATCTGAACTCTATTGGAGGAACGATTCAACCACCCGCAGACAGTATCTCTGTATTGACCGATACATTAGCAATAAAGGCAAGAACCATATCGATGCAGGATTCGGTATATGCCCGAACCATAAATGGAGTATTAGGACAATATGAAGATAATTTGTTTGGAACAATAAAATCGGATTACTTATGTCAATTTTACTTTCCTGAAGGAGGTAAATTTCAGGACAATCTAGTAAAAATAGATTCCGTACAGTTTGCTATCGATTTTAATAGTTATAGTGGAGATACGCTTGCTCCAATGGGATTATCAGTATATGAAGCAACCAAGGCAATTCCCGAAAACTTCTATACAAATGCTGACCCAACAAAGTATATTGGAGATAAACCAATCCTCCTAGCCAGTGAAGCTTATACAATAAGTGGAGCAAAAGTTGTTTCAAAAACTACAAATCAACGTGAAATCATAGCCGACTTAGGTATTGATTTTGGAAAAAGAATATACAATGGCTGGAAAGATAAAAAATTTACGGATAATGCTTCTTTCAACAGCTTTTTCAAGGGAACATATGTTACTACAAACTTTGGATCGGGTAGTTTAATCAGAGTACTTTATACTTCAATTGATATTTATTATAAATACAACGATGTCTTAGGTAATCACAATAATACGGCCGATACTATAAGATCTGCTACGTTCTCATTGACAGTAACTCCCGAAGTAATGCAATTAAACCACATTAAGAATAAAAATCCTGATGAATTATTTGTTGAAGGAACAGGGGCTACATACTTAAAAACTCCGGCAGGGGTATATACTGAAGTAACTTTCCCAATCAATAAGATTAGGGCAAATATGGCTACCAAAAATTTTAAAACGATTAATACTGCCTTATTTACTTTAAAAGGTTATACTGAGAAAGAATCTACAGCTAAATATGAGTTGAGTAGACCAACGACCTTATTACTGATTAATAAAGATTCTGTAGATTCGTTTTTCAGCCAAAGAAAATTATATGATGGTAAAACAACAATTATAGGTACTAGAGGAAACAATAATATTTATAATTTTGCGAATATATCTTCTCTTATCAATACATACAAAGATATGAATTTGGATAAGGATCCTGTATTTGCTGTTATACCTGTTGAAGTAGCTTATAAAACAGATGCAAATGGAACAAGCTATCTGACAGGAGTATTTAACTATCTACAGCCTGCAACCAGTATAATCAGAAATGACCCGAAAAATATGAGATTAGAACTAGTATATAGTAAGTTTTAAAAATCATAGAGAATATTCCCCCAAACAGCTACCTTTCAATTCAAAGGATAGCATAACGAAAGTTAGCAAATGCTGTTACAAAGAAATAAGAGAAAACATGCAACGTACCTACTATTCCTGATTTATTTAGGGTACTTTGCTGTTGTCTCTTTATTTGTTCATATGCACGTGTATGAAGGGGTAATATACGTACACTCCCATCCATACCGAAAATCACAAGATATACCTAACAACTCTAATAAATTACCTTTAGAGACTCATCAGCATACAGCAGCTTCATTTTTCACTGCTAACCAATTATCAAACATTACATCGGGTGAAGCTGAATCGCTTAATTTTATAGATGTACTATTAGCTACTACGACTATATTTTATCTGGAATATAAAGTTAGTCCTCTAATAATTAACCCACTAAGACAATTCAGCCTGAGGGCTCCTCCATTAGCTTAACTATACTTTATCAGTATTTATTTTTTATAGACAGTAATATATCATTCTGACTATAAAATTCTCTGTGTTATTAATCTAAATAACACAAAAAAGAACATACACATATTTAATAAGATTCTATCTGATACTCTATTACTGAGTTTGGATAATAACCTCATTATTACAATAAGGTTAACTATATGAAAGCTGCTTTTCGAGTAGCCCGAAAACTGCTATTCTCTTCATTATAAAATGGCTATTATATCTATACATTAAAAAATGAAAATTATGAAATTACAATATATACTCACCATATTATTACTCACCATCTCTCTCTTACATTTACAGGCAGGTCCCGATCACATAGCACATATCTCAGGACAAGTAATAGATTCAGAAACAAAAGAACCCATTATAGATGCTATAATTTCGTTAGAAGGAACTCGTTCGCAGACATTATCAGATGATAATGGAAACTTCCAGATAAAGAATATCCACTCAGGAAAATATATAATGCACATACAAGCATTAGGATATAGTATAGAAAGAGAAGAAATAAATCTGGCTCCTTATACCACTAAAAAGATCGTAATAGAACTCAATTCTGAAAATCACGAACTGGCAGAAGTTTCTGTGACCGCATCTCTGTCAAGATTAAAAAGAGATGTATCCCCTATAGTTGTTTCGCAACTGACACCCAAAACATTTGAGGCAACTCAATCATTGACTCTTTCTCAGGGATTAAACTTCAGCCCCGGAGTACGTGTTGAAACGACTTGCCAGAATTGCGGTTCTCAGGAAGTAAGAATTAATGGGCTCGAAGGACATTATTCCGAGATATTAATCAATAGCCAACCTGTAGTGGGAGCGCTGACTAAGACATATGGATTAGATCAGATTCCGCTTAATATGGTAGATGAGATAAATATCATCCGAGGAGGTAACTCTGCACTATATGGCTCACATGCCATAGGTGGTGTGATAGATATTATCACTAAAGAACCAGAGAATAACTATTACGAAATAAAGTATAACCTCTCTCTTATTGATGGGAAGTCAGCTGACAATATGTTATTATTTAATACTTCACTCGTTGATAAAAACAAAACATCAGGCATCAGTGTATTCGGAAATATGAGAAGTAGAAACCCTTGGGATGCTAATGGTGATGGATTTTCTGAAATAGGTAAAAACAGAGCGTCTTCGTTAGGTTTTAGTTCATTTCTGAAACCCAATAAAGACAGTAAGGTTATAGCAGAATACCGATATACTTCGGAAGAACGGAGAGGTGGAGACAGTTTTGACAAACCACCTCATGAAGCAAATATAGCCGAATACAGCGACTTTAAGATACATTCGGGATCAGCAGACTACTCACAGTATTTTAATGACAATAAACACCGTTTAAATATACATGTATCTATCCAAGATGCTTATCGTGACAGTTATTTTGGAGCAGAGCAAGAGCCTAATGGATATGGCAAGACCACTGAGTTAACCTTGATCGGGAATGCTAAGTACGAAATGAATATAGATAATCTCTTATTTATGCCTGCTAAATTTATAAGCGGATATACCCAAAGTCATGATATGCTGCGGAATGAAATTCCGGGATATAATTATAAGCAAAACCAAAATATCAATATTGGAACTTTGTATTTTCAAAATGAATGGCAAAACGAAAAGTTGTCTATAGCTATTGGAGCACGATTAGAAAAACATTCTCTTGTAGAGAATGTAAATATTATGCCAAGAGTGAATGCGCGATATAAAATAGTAGGGAACGTCAATTTACGTGGAGGATATACCGTAGGATATAGAGCTCCTGAAATTACAGGGGGAGATTTAGATATACCGATACAAGGAGGAAAAGCTACTTTATTGAGCTTTGCCGACGATATAAAGCCGGAACGTTCGCGGAGTTTCTCTGGAGGATTCGACACTAAGTTTTACAACGAAAATTTCTACTCCTACTTTTTAGTTGAAGGATTTTTTACCCGAATCAATAATGCATTCATAGATCGTGTTATTGGAGAAAATGAGACAGGAAATACATTAGTACAAAGAGAAAATGCTAATAGAGCTACTATATCGGGGATTAATTTCGAAACTTCGATACAGCCTTCTGAATGGCTTCAAATAGATGGAGGATATACAATACAAAGGGGTAGATACAAATCTCCGGAAAGATGGTCGGATGATGAAACTGTAGAGCCGACTAAGGATATGCTAAGATCTCCTGAACAATATGGATTTATCTCAGCAATGGCTACTCCTCAATCTCCATTCTCTATTGCTGTTTCAGGAACCTACACAGGATCTATGTATGTACCACATCTTGCCGGATATATCGAAAATGATGAGCTAAAGAAAACACCTCAGTTTTTTGATATGACAACAAAGATTGCTTATTCTTTTAAGCTGAACGCATATAATAAGGTCGAAATAAGCTGTGGTGTACAAAATATTTTTAACAGTAGGCAACGTGATTTTGACAAAGGAGTAAATAGAGATGCGGATTATATATATGGTCCGTCACTACCAAGAACATACTTTATTGGGCTGAAATTAAGCTCATTCTAACAAATAATAGGGTTGCATCTCATTAATATAGCCTCTATAATTAACAGAAAGATATAAATATTACGCTGTTAATATAGACTAATGAGATGCAATTTTTATTGGGTTCTATAAATTTGATGTTATCTTTGTTCTACAGAATAATACTTTATTCTGTTAATAGAAATGCTTGATACTATAATAAAAGGAATATTCATAGGACTATTAGTCTCAGCACCTATGGGGCCCATAGGTGTCCTATGTATACAACGAACTTTGAATGAAGGTAGACTTCATGGATTTATATCGGGCTTAGGAGCCTCTTTATCTGACATAGTATATGCCATAATATCAGGACTGGGAATCAGTTTTGTAATGGATTTTGTGGAAGAGAATCACTACCCATTACAAATAGCAGGTAGTTTACTTCTTCTTATTGCCGGTTATTACATTTATCAATCTAACCCTGCGAAGAAGCTGTTCAGGCAAGATGAGAAAACATCGCCTTATTGGAAAAATCTAGTCTCTTCATTTTTTATAAATCTTACAAACATAGGTATCTTGTTCTTCTTTATAGCCATGTTTGCACGCTTTAACTTTATAGATCCTAACAACTCATCAAAGAATATAGTAGGCATTTTGTCTATTGGTCTAGGAACTGTTATCTGGTGGTTACTTATTTCTACTGTTGTCGATAAAGTACGCTCTAAATTTAACCCTAGAGGCCTTAAGATATTCAATAATATACTGGGAATCATTTTGGCTTCAATAGGTGTTGTCGGGTTAGTAACTGCTGCTTACACTTTATTTGAAAGAGTATAATATTAACATCGTTTATTTAGTCAGCCTCAGTTTTTTAATTATACAACAATAATAAAAAGGACAAGAAGCCTCAAAATAAAAAGAGTGAATACAAATTATATTCACTCTTTTATTATATATATAATAATTTATTCTGCCAAATTTACAATGATAAACTCATTATTATAGAAGGATAAATACCTAATATCAGGTTAAGAATTATAGCAATCGTAGCCACAAGCACATATCTTATCGGCACTTTCAATGCAATTTCGCTCGATGGTTCTTTTGTGAACATCACGTTAGCTGCTCCAAAGTAATAGAAGATCGCAATAATCGAATTAATGATACCAAATATTACCAGAATTAAATAACCTGCATCTATCATTTGGGTAAACATAAACAGTTTTGCAAAGAAACCTGCAAATACTGGTATACCTCCTAAAGAAACCAAGGCACATGTCAATATTCCTGCCATAAGAGGATTACGTCTGGCTAAGCCATGTAAGTTTTCAATATTTTCATGTCCTTTACCTTCGCTTACCGCCATAATTACAGCAAAAGCTGCAATACCAGCCAACGAATAAGCAGCTGCATAATATAAGAGACTATTTGTAGCATTAGTGCTAGTAGATAGTAAATCCATTATCATAAATCCCGCATGGGAAATCCCTGAATAAGCCATCATTCGCTTCAAACTCTTTTGGTTTAATGCAGTTATATTTCCAACTGTAAGAGATAATATAGAAAATACCACAATCGTTATTTGGACAGCAGGTGTCATTGCTACTCCAAATAGGACTACAACTTTATAAAGAGCTGCAATTGCGGCAACCTTAACCAAAGTACTCATTAATGCAGTAACCAGTGTAGGTGAACCCTCGTATACATCTGGTGCCCAAAAATGGAATGGAACTACCGAAGCTTTGAATAAAAGACCAACCAGAATCATTATAAATCCCATATTAAACCATATAGGAAGATTAGCACCTTCTAATGTTGATACTTGAACAATAGTTTCTATATCGAATGATCCTATTGCTCCATAAACCAAAGCTATACCAAATAGTATAAAGCTAGAAGCAAAAGCTCCCATAATGAAATACTTCATTCCGGCCTCGTTACTACTCACCCTTGTCGGATTACTGGAGGCTAATACATAAGCTGCTATAGATAACACTTCGATACCAATAAAAAACATCGAAAGATTACCGAATGAAACCATTGCAATTGCTCCTGCTAAAAGAAAAATCTTGAGAGACACATAATCTGCAATCTTCTCCATTTTATTCTTATAAAACTCAGGACTCATTGCAATAATTAAAGTTGCAAGAGTAATAAACAATATAGAAAAACCTCGAGAGTAACTAGTGCTTACAATCATATTATAACTATCGGCATAGAAAAACGATTCACCCGAATAGAATTCAGCAACAGTCATTCCCAATATACCCAATAACGCCAATAGGGTTACAGGGACAAGTATTTTTCTCAAATTTAAAATCTCTAATAAAAGACAAACAATGCCTAATGCAGAGACAGCTATCAATGTACTCATTATATATTTTAGCTAAACAGTTATCTATTTAAGGTTTCAAACCTTTTATTACTTTGGTTGTATAGTAACAAACCTATGATGATTTAGAACTATACATTTAAACTACCTATTGACATACATCAAGATCTCTTGCAGGCTTGGCGAAACCAAATCTACAATCGGTTTGGAATACAAACCAAAAAACAATAAAACAGCGGCCAAAGCGATAAATACAAGACCTTCGTTTACTGTTAAATCAGCAAATACTTTATTACGTGATTCTCCAAGCATCACAAGCTGATACATGTGCAACATGAAGAATGCACCTAAGAACATAGATGTACCTATAAAAATTGTATACCAGATACTTACTTGATACAAACCATACATAATTGTCAACTCACCTACAAAGTTAAAAGACAACGGTATAGCTATAGAAGCCATTATCATTAGGAAGAATGCGATTGTAAACTTCGGTGCCAAGCCTTTAATTCCTCCCATTTGACTGATCAAAGGAGTATTGAATCGTCTGTATATAACTTCTGATCCAAAGAATAGACCTACAACACCAAAACCGTGTGCAACCATTAACAATACTGCTCCCTGAATACCATCCATTGTTAACGCATATATTCCGGCGGCAATAAAACCAACGTGAGCTAAAGATGCGTAGGCAAAGAATCGTTTCAGATTATCTTGCTTAAGAGCTACAATAGAACCATAAATTACACCGATTATAGACAGAGTCAAAACAACTGACTGCATGCTATGAGCAGCATGAGGAGCAATAGGCAACTGCCAACGGATAGCACTATAGAGTGCCATTTTAGACATAAGAGCCCCCAAAAGCAATGTACCTACAAGAGGAGCTTTTTGATATACATTTGCCTGCCAAGTGTGAAATGGGAAAATTGGAATTTTAATAGCATATGCAAAAAAGAAAGCTAGGAAAATCCATAATTGTTCAGTATCACTCAAGTTTGCATTGTATAAATCGTGCAATTGGAAACTTCCCGTTTTTGTATACAGGTATATAATCGCCCCCAGCATAAACAATGAACCGGCAAAGGTATAAATGAAGAATGTCATTGCCGATCTTCTGCGTTTCGATCTCGAACCATTTCCCCACAGTACTACAATAAAGTAGATCGGGATAAGAGACAATTCCCAAAACACATAATACAACAAGGCGTCACTACTCAAAAATACTCCGGTCATGGCAAATGCCATAAACAAAATTAAGCTATATAGTAATTTTTCGAACGGAACCGTATGCGATACAGCCGTAAGTAAAATAATAGGCAGCAGAATAGAGGTAAGCAATACCATTATGAGAGATAAACCATCTGCTTTAAGAGAAAACATTACCGACGGATTATTGATCCACTGTACACTAAAACTTGCTCCTGTATCGTGATATTCCAATAATAATGCAATAGAAAATATTGCAGTTATCACAGCAAACAACATAGCAACTTTAGGAGCCCACCTATTTCCTGAAAGATAAGTAAGAATTGCACCTACTAATAAAATGATTAATATAATAGCGATATTCATGTCTCTTTTTTAATTTTAGGTCTCAGACCTTTTTATTGCTTTAGAAATTATGACAAGTTATAGTTGTTATAATTTTGAATATATCATTAACTAGTTGAAATTACTTAAGTCAGAAATAAATAGATTACTAGCGCGCAAAATCCTACAACAAAGAATGAAAGATAAAAACCTACACTTCCGTTTTGTAAAGCTTTTGCCGGAGCCGATAAACCTTTAGCTACTAAAGCAAATCCAAATACAACTCCTGTTATTATACTTTCCACAACATTCTTAAAGAAATTTGCCATAGCATATATAGGCTTTATAAATATAGCAGTATATATCTCGTCAATATAATATTTATTGTAAAGTACTTTAGCAAAGCCTGTAATTTTATCATCCTCTTCAGGAACAGCCGATTTAGTTATGTACTTATAATAAGCGAGACTCAAACCGATAAGAGCGATAAGAGTAGAAACTCCCATGAAAACTAGCTGCTCAGTAGAGAATCCATGCTCTTCGACAGCACCACCTGAACCAGAGAATATAGGCGACAGATAATGATTCAACCAGCTATATCCAAAGGGTAAACTTATCAGACCACCCACTGTAGCCAGTACAGCTAATACGATAAGCGGCATAGTCATTATTGATGGAGACTCATGTAAATGCTTCTTTTGTTCGGCAGTACCTCTGAATTCCTTGAAGAATGTAAGATACAATACTCTGAACATATAGAAAGCTGTTAGTAGCGACGCCAACATTGCAACCACCCAAAGGATAGGGCTATTTTGGAATGCAACCAACATTATTTCGTCTTTCGAGAAGAAACCTGCAAATGGAGGAATCCCCGAAATAGATAGTGTCGAAATAAGGAATGTAATATAAGTAATAGACATTACACCTTTCAATCCACCCATTTTTCTCATATCTTGCTCACCACCCATTGCATGGATAACTGATCCTGACCCTAAGAATAAACAAGCTTTAAAGAAAGCATGTGTAATAACATGAAATACTGCTATTTGATAAGCTCCAAGTCCTAAAGCCAGAAACATAAGTCCTAATTGAGAAACTGTAGAGTATGCCAATACCTTCTTAATATCAGTTTGCATAATACCTATCGAAGCGGCAAACAGTGCTGTTATTGCACCAATGATAGCAATTAGATATTGTATATCAGGTGTAAGATCAAATAAGAAGTTTAATCGGGTAATCATAAATATACCCGCTGTTACCATTGTTGCAGCATGTATCAATGCCGAAACTGGTGTTGGACCCGCCATTGCATCTGGCAACCAAGTATATAAAGGTATCTGAGCACTTTTACCCATAGCCCCAACAAACAAACAGAATGTAGCAACACCTAATAGACCTGAAACTTCAGGGTTGGTAGTTGTAGACAGTGCTAGTTTTAATGTTGCAAAATCTACCGTTTTAAATAAATATGCTAAGGTGAAAACTCCGGTTAAGAAACCTAAGTCCCCTATCCTATTCATAATAAATGCCTTTTTAGCGGCATCATTAAATTCTTGATTTTTATACCAAAATCCAATTAACAGATATGAACACAACCCAACGCCTTCCCATCCGATAAACATTACCAGAAGATTGTTTGCTGTTACCAACACAATCATAAAGAAGATAAACAGATTGAGATATGAGAAAAAACGATCTACGTTTTCATCATCATGCATGTACCCTATCGAATAGATATGTATCAACGCTCCGATACCTGTCACAACCAGTAACCATAGCAACGAAAGCTGATCGAGAACAAAAGCAAGGTTCACCGAAAATTCGCCGAAAGCTACCCATTCACAAAGATGAACTTCTATAGCCTGTCCGGTCGAGAGAATCTGGATAAAATAAAAGAGAGAGATTGCAAAACTACCCGTTACTGCTGCAGTAGCAATAATGCCGGGTAACGATCGCCCAATCTTTTTACCTACACTCAGATTGATTAAGAAACCAACCAGAGGAAAAATTAAAAGTAATAATACTAACCCTGTTTCCATTCAAAATTACCCTTTCAAGTTTTTTAATTTATCGATATCAATAGAACCGATATTTCTATAGATTGAGACCAATATAGCCAATCCAACTGCAACTTCTGCAGCTGCTACTGCCATCGCAAAGATGACAAATACCTGCCCGCTTGCATCCTGATGATAAACCGAAAATACGGCTAACAACAAATTTGCTGCTGCAAGCATTAATTCGACCGACATCAGCATTACTATTGTACTGCGTCGATACAAAATACCAAGTACACCTACACAAAACAACAGTGTCGACAGATAGATGTAATTGTTAATACCAACTTGTTCTAATATATCCAGCATATCTTAAGCTTTTTTCTCTCTTTTAGAAATCAATACAGCTCCAATCATTGCCGTAATAAGCAAAATGGAAGCAAATTCGAATGGCACTAAATATTCGTCAAGTAATACTTGTCCTATAATCTGTACTGACTGAAAATCTACATTCGCAGTCTTATAAGATTCTATTACAATATTTGCTTTAAGGAATACGGCAAGTATAACAATTGCTGTTAAACATCCCGATACTACCGCAGCAATACGACTGACTACTTTTTTCTTTGGTTCGTGCTGATCACTCAAATTCATAAGCATCAATGTGAATAGCAACAATATCATAATAGCGCCTGTGTATACTATGATATGCACTACTGACAAAAATTGTGCATTAAGCATCAAAAAGTGACCTGCAATCGAGAAAAAACAGACAACCATATAAACAGCACTATGTATAGGATTTTTCGCAAGAACTGTCAAAATCCCAGTACCTAGAGTTATTGTTGCCAGAATATAAAAAATTATCGTTATCATTTTATTTATATTAAGGTCGCAGACCTAATTTAACTCTTTATTTAAGTATCGGTTTAAGTCCGGCATATTTTCCTGATTTTCCATCTTCGACAGAGATAACAAGTTTGTCTTTTCCGTAGATAAAACTTTGTCTTGTTACATCCGGTTTTACGTGTTTTTGAGACTTAGTCAAATAGATTGCATCTTTTGGACAGGCTTCTTCACACAGTCCACAGAAAATACAACGCAACATATTAATTTCATAGATGGCTGCATATTTTTCTTCACGATACAAGTGCATTTCGTCTTTTGTGCGTTCAGCAGCTTTCATTGTAATAGCTTCTGCTGGACATGATAATGCACATAATCCACACGCAGTACAACGTTCGCGACCTTCTTCGTCTCTCATCAATACATGTTGTCCTCTGTAAACAGGACTGTATTCACGTTTTTGCTCAGGATACTGTACTGTCACTTTTCTTGAGAAAAAGTGCTTAATAGTAATCATCATCCCCTTAAATATCGCGATAAGATAGAGACGTTCCCAAAAGGTCATTTCCTTATTAGAGGCAACCGTCTTTCTTCCCGATAATGATATATTTTCTATTGCCATAGCAAATAATTATTTAAAAATCAAAACTAAAACGCCCACAAGCAAAATATTGAATAATGCCAAAGGAAATAATATCTTCCATCCCAATTTCATTAGTTGGTCATATCTGAAACGAGGAATAGTCCATCGTACCCACATATAGAAGAATATGAAGAATGATATTTTAACCAACAGAGCTAAAACAGCTACAGTATTTGCAATATTTACACCCCAACTATCGGCAACCCATTCCATGCCCGGATAATTATATCCTCCGAAGAATAGAATTGAGATCAATGCTGAAGAGAAAAACATACTTACATATTCAGAGAACATATAGAATCCCATCTTCATGGAAGAAAATTCTGTATGGTGTCCATTCACTAACTCCGACTCGCATTCTGCCAAATCAAAAGGTGTACGATTACACTCAGCAAAAGAACATATCAGGAATATAAGTAATGTTAGAGGTTGATAAAAAGCATTCCAACCAAAGCCTGCCTGCTGTTCTGTTATTTCACGAAGGCTTAATGTTCCTGTCATCATAACCAGAGCTATCAGTGATAAGCCCATTGCAACTTCATACGAAATCATTTGAGCTCCTGCACGAATACCTCCAAGTAGCGAATACTTATTATTAGAAGCCCATGCACCTATTACTATTCCATAGATAGCGGTAGACATTACGGCGACCACATATAAAAGAGCAATATTTATATCAGCCACTTGAGGTATATATTCAACGCCGGCAATTATAAATTTATTTGCCCAAGGAATAACTGCACTTCCTAAAAGAGATACAATCATGGCTACTGCAGGTCCTACTGTAAATAGAATTCTATTAGGAGTATCGGGCATAAACTCCTCTTTCGAAAAAAGCTTAGCTCCATCTGCCAAAGGTTGCAAAATTCCGAATATACCCGCACGGTTAGGTCCGTAACGATCTTGTATAAAGCCGGCAACTTTACGCTCAGCCCAGGTCGAATACAATGCAAAAAACATTGTTACGGCGAAGACTATGAGGATAAGAATAAGTTTCTCTAATATAAATGAAATTTCCATGTTCCTATAAGTACTTTCAACTATTTATTATAAGCTTCAAACTCAAATTAGCCTTTATATATAAACTAAGCCGAGTTTTAAAAAGCTCTGTGACGTTATTCTTCTTTTACTTCTCTTATTGCTTCCAACTCTACCTTATCATAAGGGACAGCAGGCATACTGATTTTCTTTTCGTCCTGCTCACGTCCTTCAAGAATCAGCTCATCAGCATCTATATGAACCTTTTTCAATGGGCGTATATAGTTGTTGATATTAAGCACCGAAGGTTTCTCAAATTTGCGAGGACCTTCAATTACCCAATCTTCTGCATTTTTATGATGGAAACGGCAATCGTTACAGATAAACTCATCAACTTCATGATATACATCTTTACGACCAGTTACCCGTTGTACTTTGTCTCCAAACATCCAAAGGGTTACTTTACCCGAACATGTTGGACAGTCACGGTGTGCCGTATAAGGTTTATTAAACCATACACGAGACTCGAAACGGAAAGTTTTATCGGTTAACGCTCCGACAGGACATACATCAATCATGTTTCCTGAAAAATCGTTATCAATAGCCTTCGATATATAAGTTGATATCTGAGCATGGTCACCACGTCCGATAACACCATGCACACGTTCTGGCGTAAGTTGATCCGCCAATTTTACGCAGCGGTAACAAAGCACACAACGGTTCATGTGTAATTGTATGTATGGGCCAATATCTTCGGGTTCAAATGTTCTTCGGGGTTCTTTATAGCGAGTCTTGAAGTTCTTATTTCCATAAGCCAAATTTTGCAAATCACATTCACCTGCCTGATCACACACAGGACAATCTAAAGGGTGATTGATCAATAAGAATTCGCTTACAGCTTTACGAGCCTCCAACGCTTTAGGGGATGTAGCACTTTTAACCTCCATTCCATCTTGAACTGCTGTAACGCATGATGGTTGTAATTTAGGCATAGGACGAGGATCCTTTTCGCTCCCCTTACTTATCTCTACTAAACAACA
Organism: Dysgonomonas sp. HDW5A; assembly: GCF_011299555.1. Taxonomy (NCBI): domain Bacteria; kingdom Pseudomonadati; phylum Bacteroidota; class Bacteroidia; order Bacteroidales; family Dysgonomonadaceae; genus Dysgonomonas; species Dysgonomonas sp. HDW5A. Next base: position 4,235,162 of record NZ_CP049857.1, read on the forward strand.
ACGACATTTGCCACCACAATCTTTCAGTTTAGAATAGTAACACATGGTAGGAGGTACACTAGGTCCACCAATAGCACGTGCTGCTTCCAATACAGTAGTACCAGCTTCTACATCTATTGTATGTCCATCTATTGTAATTTTCATAGGTACTTATAATGAGAGTAAATGTCTAACCTTTTCCATAGGTTCATTTACAAAATGATTTCTATTTTTTATTTTCTCAGGAAAACGTACATGATATTCAAATTCTTCACGGAAATGGCGAATTGCAGCAGCCACAGGCCATGCAGCAGCGTCACCTAGCGGGCAAATAGTATTTCCTTCTATTTTGCTTTGAATATCCCAAAGTAGATCTATATCTTCTTGACGTCCATGACCGTTTTCGATACGTTCGAGTATTTTTTCCATCCATCCTGTACCTTCACGACATGGTGAACATTGTCCGCAACTTTCGTGATGATAGAAGCGTGAAAAATTCCAAGTATTACGCACTATACATGCTGAATCATTATAGACAATAAATCCTCCTGATCCCATAGATGATCCGGTTGTAAAACCACCATCAGCTAGAGATTCGTAAGTCATCAAACGATCTTCGCCATTTGCAGTTTTAAAGATATATTGCGCAGGTAAAACCGGTACTGATGAACCTCCGGGAATGAACGCTTTTAAAGGACGGTCGTCAATCATACCACCAAGGTATTGATCGGAGTTCATAAATTCGTCTACAGTCATACCCATTTCGATCTCATACACTCCCGGATTTTTGATATGTCCCGAAGCTGAAATCAATTTAGTTCCTGTTGATTTTCCCAATCCTATTTTAGCATATTCTTCGCCAGTATTGTTTACAATCCACGACACAGCCGAAATAGACTCTACATTATTCACAACAGTCGGCTCAGCCCATAATCCGCTTACAGCAGGAAAGGGTGGTTTGATACGAGGATTACCTCTTTTACCCTCTAGTGATTCGATAAGAGCAGTTTCTTCTCCGCAAATATATGCTCCTGCTCCACAGTGTACATATAGATCGAGATTGTAGCCTGTTCCCAATATATTTTTACCTAACCATCCATTGGCATAGGCTTCTTTTATAGCTTTTTCTAGGATCTTGAATACCCACATATATTCACCACGAATGTAGATATATGATAGGTTAGCTTCTAATGCGAAACTCGATATAATTGCTCCCTCAATCAATAAGTGAGGGATGTGCTCCATCAAGAAACGATCTTTAAAAGTTCCGGGTTCCGACTCATCGGCATTTACTACCAAGTGACGAGGTTTACCTGATCTCTTATCGATAAAGCTCCATTTAAGTCCCATGGGAAATCCTGCTCCACCACGTCCTCTAATACCCGAAGTTTTAACCTGTTCTACGATCTCATCGGGAGTCATTGTTTTAATAGCCTTTTCTACAGCTCTATAACCTCCGTTTTTGCGATAAACTTCGTAATCCTTTATTCCGGGAATATCTATGTTCTCAAATAATATCTTTCTAGCCATCGCAAATCAATCTAGTTTTATTTTACCTTGTTTACAGTCTTCAACTAACGCATCGAACTTTTCTTCGGTTAAATGCTCGTGATAAAAATCACCTAATTGAAGCATAGGACCATAACCACAAGCCCCTAAACATTCTACACCTACAACACTAAACATACCGTCATCGGTGGTTTCGCCTTCTTTAATACCCAACTTATTGCAGGCATAATCCAACATATCCTCGCCTCCACGGATACTGCAACATGATGTACGGCAAAATTCGAATGTATATTTACCTCTTGGGTGTTGATTGAACATGGTATAAAATGTAACCACCTCATACACCTCAATCGGATGAACTTCCAATATCTCGGCAACCTTATTCATTAAAGGAACACTAAGCCAATTATCATGAGCATCTTGTACTGCATGAAGAACCGGCAACATTGCTGATTTTTTCTTATCTGCAGGATAGTGACTGATAAACTCATTGATCCGAGTCATCAGTTCTTCCGTTATATTTATCTCTTGATTATATTCTCTTTTTTCCATTATGCGTCTAATTCTCCGGCAATAACATTTATACTTGACAATGTAGCTACCGCATCCGAAAGCATTCCTCCTTTGATCATTTCCGGAAATGCCTGATAATATATAAAACAAGGTCTGCGGAAATGCAAACGATATGGAGTACGCGAACCGTCAGTAATCAGATACATACCCAACTCACCGTTAGCTCCTTCCACCGAATGATATACTTCTGCTATAGGAACAGGAATTTCTCCCATGACAATCTTAAAGTGATTTATCAAAGCTTCCATGCTTGTATATACTTCATCTTTAGGAGGAAGGTAATAATCAGGCACATCTGCATGATAGTCACCTTCTGGAAGATTGTCTTTTGCCTGACGAATAATCTTCAAGCTTTCTTTTACTTCCGAACAACGTACGCAGAAACGATCGTAAGTATCTCCCGATTGACCAACCGGTACTATAAAATCGAAATCTTCATACGAACTATATGGTTTTGCTACACGCACATCATAATCAATACCGGTTGCTCTCAAATTTGGACCTGTAAAGCCATAATTCATAGCCTTTTCAGCTGAAATAGATCCTACATTTACCGTACGATCCATAAATATACGGTTTCTCAGATAAGCTCTTTCGAGCTCATCCCAAGCTTTTGGAAACCCTTCAAGGAATTCGTCCAGCTTTCGCCATGCAGCCTCACTCCAATCTCTTTCGAAACCACCGATGCGTCCCATGTTGGTAGTTAAACGACCTCCACAAATTTCTTCATAGATTTCGTAAACCAGTTCACGGTACTTCATTACGTATAAGAAAGGAGAATATGCACCTAAATCGACACCTAAAATACCATTACAGATAAGGTGATCGGTAATACGTGCCAATTCCATAACAATAACACGCATATATTGTGCACGCTTAGGAACTTCTACCCCCAAAGCTTTTTCTACGGTCATCCACCAACACATATTATTGATTGGTGCAGAACAGTAATTCATACGGTCTGTCAACGGAGTAATCTGATAGAATGCTCTGTTTTCCGCTATTTTCTCAAAAGCTCTGTGTATATAACCAACAGTGGTATCGGCATCCAAAATACGCTCTCCATCCATAAGCAGTATATTTTGAAATACACCGTGTGTGGAAGGGTGCGTAGGGCCGAAGTTTAGAACCGACAGCTCGCGCCCATCTTCGGGAGTATGCTCTCTTAAGATTTTCGCAAAGCGATGTTCGGGGTGTAATAATAGGTCTGACATTTTCAGTCTTTAGCTTATATTATTTCTATTGCCATATCAGTTAACTATAACGTCCTTTAGTTTACGGCACTAACCAAAGAGACATAAAGGTCTGAGACCTTATTTGGGTTGATAGTTATTAGTTGTTCTACCAAAGAAGCGGTCGTCTTTATCACTACGTCCAGAGTCTTCTAATGGATATTCTTTACGCATCGGAAATGAAGTCATTCCATCGTCATTCAATATACGCTTTAAGTTTGGATGTCCGATAAACTTAATACCATAAAAGTCATAAGTTTCTCTTTCCATCCAATTGGCTGCAGCAAAAATATCGGTCATTGTATCAACCTCTACTTTTTCGCCATTCAAGAAAGTTTTCACCCTCACTCGTATATTATCAACCCAGTTATGTAATAAATATACAACTGCAAACTGAGCCTCAACATTATTATCCGGATAATGTACTGCACAAAGATCTGTCATGAAATTGAAACGTAAAGCTTCATCCTCTTTCATAAAACGAATTACGTCTTTTATTACAGAAGGTGCAGCTTCGAATGTTAGAATGTCTTGTTCCATTCTAAAATTCAGAACATCTGTTCCAAATTTTTCTACTATTTTATTTTGAATATCGATAGTTTCCAATGACATTATATACTGTATTTATAACAGGTCTCCGACCTTATTCAAATTTATATGACTCTAAAAGCTCCTGATACACTTCAGATCCTCTGCGATGTATAGATTCACTTTTTACGATCTCCTGCAATTGCATCACACCATCCAATATCTGTTCGGGACGAGGTGGACAACCCGGAACATACACATCTACAGGTATGATTTTGTCAATACCCTGCAGGACTGAGTAGGTATCAAAAACACCTCCAGACGAAGCACAAGCTCCAACAGCAATAACCCATTTAGGTTCTGCCATTTGCTCATATACATGACGTAAAATGGGACCCATTTTTTTAGAAATAGTTCCCATCACTAGCAACATATCGGCTTGACGTGGAGAGAAGCTGTTACGCTCGGCTCCAAAACGCCCCATATCATAGGTTGACGCCATAGTTGCCATAAATTCGATACCACAACATGATGTTGCAAAAGGAAGAGGCCACATAGAGTTAGCCCTAGCCAAACCAATTACATAATCAAATTTGGTAGCAAAAAAGCCATTCCCGGTATATCCATCCGGTGCAGGTACTATGTTTATTTTAGTTGATTCACTCATGATTCATGTTTTAAGTACTGAATAATAACGTTTGTTATAACCCTACCTGTAACAAGTTTAGTTTACAATAATTAAGGCCTTAAAACCTATTTTTCCCACTCTAAAGCTTTTCTCTTTACAATATAAAGATAGCCTACCAAGAGAAGAGCTATAAAGCCTCCCATCTTTAACAAACCAGCAAGACCTATTGTTTTAAAATTAACAGCCCAGGGGTACATGAAAATAATCTCGATATCGAAAAGTACGAAAAGAATAGCCACTAAGAAATATTTGACTGCAAAAGGAGTACGTGCATCACCAATTGAATCAATTCCACATTCAAAGTTTTGATTTTTTTTAGATGATCGGTGCTTAGGACCAAGATAGTTTGAGGCAAGTATTGTACCAAATACAAATACAACTGAAAATGCCACTTGCATCAGGATCGGTACAAAATCATATAGATTCGATTCCATAATTAGTTCTTTAGGATCTTAAAATGACAGATAGATACATTTCTCCGACAAATATAAACCTTTTCCTTTCAAATATCATCTATTAGCTCATATATTTTATCAATATAACACACACTGGCACACACAGAAAACAAAAAAGCATCATTTTGTCAAGCCCACCTTACAAATTACCTCATTAACTTTTTCTAGATAGTTTGTCACTTTATCCTATAAGTAATAAATGCTATCTATACATTAAAGAAGTATCTTAAAAAGAACAAAATATTCCCACAAACAACCCATCTTTATAATTTTTCTTTTTTCATATGGGGAGTAAGTATTTCGAAAATAGCAATACAAACAAATACAGTAACCACGATGCTATTTATTATCAAAATACTTATGAAAAAGCACACAGGGATAAATAAAAGCAACACAAGAATAGCAATTGAATGAGAGACAGATATAGTATGACTGGTTATCCATTTAAAAACCATATTGGTTAATAAATAAATGACCGGACCAAAAATCAACACATATAACGAAGTATATGTTACTGTTGAAGAAGGCTCGCTTCCAACTAATTCATCACCCACCGCACAAACAATAATTGCACCTACCAATATTACATGTACAGCATGATATTTAAGACCTAAAAGTCCGGGGTTTACAGAATGTCGTATTTTGTGGATAGCAGCTTCACTACTAACATCAAAATAGATCCACCACATTGATAAACTGCCTACAAAAGAAACAAGAGCTGCAATGATCCGTTCAGCAGTCCAAACTTCAACTTCGCTAAGTGATAAACCTGTCATTAAGATAGTTTCGCCAAAAGCTATAATAACAAACAATTGGCATCTTTCGACCAGATGATGACCATCGATAGTCCATTCTTTACCCGAATCGGAACGTCCCAAAAAGGGTAAATAAAAGCCAAACATAGGAGAGACGTAGTCTAACAGAACTGCCATTGCCCATAATAACACTCGAATATATCCGTCATTGAAACCTCCTAAAATCCAAAGAAAAGCTGAAATGCACGACCAGCCTAATATTCGTTTAAAATTAGGTGTAAGGTGATGATTATTTCCTAATAAGGATAATATTACCAGAGTTCGCCCAACTTGAATTGACACATAACAAATAGCAAAGATGAGTCCTCTATCTTCAAAAGCTTTGGGTAGCGAAGCAGCCATCAACAAACTAACGAGCATCACCCCAAACAATATTAATCTAATGGGACGTGTATCGGGATTAAACCAATTGGTAACCCATGTGGTATGTTGCCACACCAACCATACTCCAAACCAGAGTATGGTAGTCTGAATGACTCCCAGAAAATTAAGGTGATACAACAAATAATGGGAAAGTTGTGTTACTGCAAACACATAAATCAGGTCGAACAGAAGTTCTGAATAGGAAACCGAAGCATTATGATCGCCTCGCTTTCTCAGTAATTGGTGTGACTTACGTTCTTCCATATGATAATCAAATACCGGCTGTCGCTCAGTTATTCTATAGAACGAATAAGTCCTTTATTTGTTTAGCTTATAAAATAGAGAAGGCTGTCATTTTCATGACAACCTCCCCTGTTTCTTATTTATTTTTCCTTAAAGCAGTCTATATCCAACTGTAAAGAAAGCATTACGATTATATATACTAACAATTCCTTGAGAAATATTACTCAAACCATATTCGCTACCGTTAAAAAGACTTTTTTATAATATTCATAGTATACCTGTTTGATATTTATAATTCAAGATTATTGTTACCGGTGTATTTTAAGACTTTCTTGATGCCATCGAGATTATCGTTAAACTGAGCCAGCTGAGCGATAACTTGTCCGATTTCATTATCCTTACTTATTCCCGCTAATTTATTATTTTTATTAAATACTTCTTTAATATGTTTCCATCTTTCGACTTCGGAAAAAGTAAGTTGCCCGGCAATTTCTTTCAACCTCAACAAATTCGACTCACTGTCAGAAGTTAAGGTTTGTGCCTCGCTAATGTAATGAGATAGAATAAGCTCTTCAACCTCTTTCTGATTCATCAGCGGAACAATCTGGCAAACCATTTTATTCATATTCCGATACGAACCTTGCAATTTAAAAGGAGGTTCTACACGATAAGCATCTTGTGTGGCTGCACTTGATATATAATTTTGATTTACTTTAAGTACAATATCCCTTACTTTTAAGCTGCTTTTGGCGACTGCGATGAAGTCATCTACATCTTGTTGTGTATAATTACCTTCCAAATCGGGCATATCCTCACTCCTACTCTCAATATATTCAATTAAATTATAAAAGTCAGAGAAACTACGTCCGGCTATCTTTTGTAAATAAGGGTTCTCTATAATTGCATTTTCGAGTAAACTTAACTTAAATAAATGATCCGACGTACCTATCACATCTCCTAGATTATATACATCCGCACGATTGGCTAGCATATCGGGGATCTGAAATTTATCGCCACTTTCGGTATAAGGATTACCCGCCATAATGACGCAGAAACGTTTTCCTCTCAAATCGTAGGTCTTACTCTCGCCTTCAAATATACCATCCATCTTACGCTGCCCATCAGCTAGAGATATAAATTTTTGTAAAAATTCTGAGCTGCAATGCTGTATATCATCTAAATATAGCATTACGTTGTCAGCCATTTCAAAGGCAAGATTTATTTTTTTCAATTCCTCACGTGCTCCCGAGGTTTTAGCTTCTGCCGGATCAATAGATGTTATAGAATGCCCAATGGTTGGTCCATTTATTTTCACAAAATTCAAACCCATCGTTTTAGCTAAATACTCCATAAGGGTAGTTTTACCGTATCCGGGAGGGGAAACAAGCAGCAACATTCCCATCCTTGAGGTACGCTTATTTTCACCTGCTACTCCCAACTGTTTCGTCAGATTAGAACCGATCAAAGGCAGATATACTTCATTGATTAATTTATTTCTGACAAAAGAGGTCAAAACCTTAGGATTTAGCTCATGCACCTTTAATGTCTTTTTATAATCAGAGACCAATCTTTCTTTTAGCTCAGAAAAACGATTGTATGCAGGTACATTATCAAGAGTAAAAGATCTCATTTTTCTAATAAACTCATGATAATCTATCACATAGTGACCATTATCCATTACACCATGGCTTCCTCTCAACTCATTAACATCTAAGATATCAGACGCAATCGTTAATGAATACGACTGGTTCTTCAGCAACAACAGGCAGGCTGTTTCCTCTACATACTTATTATATAGGGAATAATCATCAGACAATTCGACAAAAGATTTTAGCCAGTTCTGAACTAAATAGAATCTGTCTACAGGATTAAATGATTCATTACGAACATCTTCTTCAAAATTATTCGATAATTTATTTTTATCTAAATATTCGACAAAAAATTTCCTCAAATTTTCAGATTGCTTGCTATAGCTTAAGGACATCAAATCTGAAAATTCTTCAAACAAATAATTGGCAATTTGTTGTTCGAAGCCAATAGGTACAGTAAAATATGTATTCCACGATTTAAACAGACCTATAATCCGATCTATCACATATTGATAATTTGTTGAGCCGGGGAACGCTTTCAATACAATATTAGCTGAACTTATTAGCTTTGACAGATGCTCTTTCTCCTCCGCTTTCATCATATACCAGAAAAGTTGTGCTGCAACCCTCAAACGGGGAGGATAAGCCAAGACTCCTAATTGATAATGAACAGATTCCAAACAACGGAAAATATGTAAAGCATCGTAATCGTGTACTCCTTTTAGATACGATTCTGAATAGTTTTGTTCTACTCTTTTAGATATGAAATCATTCAGATCAAAATCTTTAGATTTTTGTCTCTCCAGAAATGCCAAATACGCCAAATACTCGGATCTATATACCTTCGAATTTTCGGAAACAATTTCTTGCTCCCATAAATCTTTGTGTTTATAGATTTCATTTTCTTTCAGCTCATGATAGAAGCTCGTTCCGGTTAGATGATAGAAAAGCCTATCCTCTTTACGCACAACAGTCAAATCAAGCGATTGTCTGTTTACTGCAAACTTATAACTGCCTAATGATATTATATTTTCGCCATCAACAAACAGTTCATTTTTGTCTTTTAGTATACGCAGCGAATCTTCTAGGGAGGTTTTTAGGCTGTTTTCTAGATTTTCAGCCTTTGATACATCTCCAAGCTCTTTCAACTCTTCAATCAGTTTGCGGATCTTGTCGATCATCAGATCTGTAGAAAAGAATGCTTGTATTTCTTCTTTTGTTTTAAAAGATTGCGCTTTATTCTCTACATTCTTTAAAATGCGAAGACCGATTTGCTCCAATGCAGATGTCCGCTTATTTATCTGCTCAATCAATTGGGCTTTCTTTCCATCGAAAGCCTTTACCAGCTCGCTCCTTTTATCGGAAATTTTAATAATAAACTCATCAAAATCGGCAAACTTACTTTCCAGTTCTTCAACCTGTACACTAACCTTAGTAAAGTATTCGTCACATTTTTCAGGAGAAGTAGCCAAGTCCAGAAAGTTGACAATGCTTTGCTCCAACAAAGTTAATTGGGCACGAAAATCAGCCACCGATTCTTTGTTCTTCAACGAATCGATCTGTCTTTTGAGTTGTGCCCGAACTTCATTCAGAGAAGAAAATATGACAGATATCTTTTCCACAATACGGGTAGCCTGTGTCGTATCATCAATCTTTAGGCTATTCAGAATGTCAATCAGCAGTTCCAGTTCTGACGAAATCGATTTGCAATTAGTATCAATCTTATTGGCGTCAATAACTTTTGTAACCAATTGGACTTGTTCTTTTTCGATACGAACCTTTTCTTCATAAGGGAATAACGCCTCATCTCGAAGAAGAAATTCTACCGTTCTATCCGATAGTTTTCCATTAGTGGCAGCTAATTGCTCTTTAAGATCATTGACATTATTTAAGTCAATGTATTTGACATTAGCCAATTCAATAACTTCACCTTGCAACTTGCGTGTTTCAGCTAACGATTTAACTAACTTATCTAGTGTATCAAACTTTGCATTCTTGATACTAAACAACAAGCCTTCTACTTTCTCTTGAATAGCAATCAAAACAGCCAACGAATGTCGCTTTTGCTCCTGAACCTTTTCAAATTCATCAATAGCTGTATTAGCTATTTCTTTTATCTGAACAAGAGGCTCGGCTATCGAATATATTTCCTTGTTGGATGCCCAGAAAAAAGCATCTACAATATCGTTTGACTTCTTTACAATATCGCTGTACAATCCTTCATAAGAGTCTTCCTTATTTATAAGATAAATCACCTCCTGACATTCTGCCATTGCTTTCACAATATCCTTATTACCTATTTTATAAAGTAAGTTATCGGTCTTCTCGATATTTTCAATTAACTCTCTCTGATAGGGTGTTTTCCAGATTTGTACCTGATGATGCTTTGTTGCTTCATTTTCGGAACGAAAATATATTAACGAGCCATCCTTAAAAAAAGTAAAGCCATTACATACAATGGGAGTTTCAACTTGCTGCCTAATTATATTATACGACATCAAGACATAAATATTCCGTTCGTTTTGATAGAAAATAAACAAATAATCTTCACCATTAGGAGAGGGTATTTTTCGAATAAATTCAAGATCTGTCAATTCACTCTCAAAAACTTTGTACTCTCCATTCTGCAAATAATATCCATTAGGGAATATTACCCCATGATTATCGGGTAATAATACCCCAATATCATTTAATGCCTTTATATTATGTACCTCTTTTGTTCGGGTATTAAATACAAAGGCTCTAAAATCCTCCTGATAAGGTTTTATTCGAATTAGGATTAAATTACCCAAATCAGCATAATAATACTCAGCATCATCCAATTGCTGATCTTTGTTCTCTACAGCTTCCGAATATATACCTTTTCCTGTTTGCGTATTATCTTCTATCTTAAAAGTAATATCGCCGCCCATGGCTTCAATAAATACTTTATCCTTAATAGAAATATGTGGATAAACCCCTAAACGACGATCTTCCAGCGTGGTCTTAATCCATTTGAATTCATGCTGAGGAGCTTTAGTCACCTCATGAATACTCCTGTCATCCTGATAAATGAGTTTATTTCCTTTAATCAGCCATTTAAAAGCTTTAGCGTCAGCTACAGTTTTTCCGGTTTGAAAAATCATATACAGATAATTCTCCGTTCTTCTGTATCTTGAGAAAATAGAATCGCGATAGTATTTATAGAGATTATTGTAGTCGTTAATAAAATCTGGATTGCTGATTAGCTCCAAGGGCTGCGGTATAAACTGATTGTCTTCAAATAAGTATATACTAAAAACGTCACTTAGCTGAATATCCGAACGCAATCCGAAATGAACGTTATAGCCGAAAATACATAGATTATCAAGAGCCATAATACCTCTTGATACACAATTATTCTCGGTACTGATGCGCTGATTGGCAATCAAAGAAAAATCAGTTGTATTAAATACTTCCTTGCGGGCTTCGTTTAACTGATTCAAGCGCTTTTGAAGTTCTTCGCGCTGAGTCAGTAAACGTTTTCTTATTATCTCATATGTTCCTGCATCAAGTGTCTCAGCAGATCTATCCTCTGTGTCTTGCATATACTGTTTTTCAAATGAAATTATCTCATCGGATTAATTAAGCAGAGATGCGATGTTTTATCACATCTCTGCAAGAAAAAGACAAAGTCGTTTATGATAACTTCTTATTGGATATCCCCAATGAATTTGACATATTAAGCAGATTGCTCAAAAATCCTTTATCCTCACTCTCGGTACTTTGACTTTGCATTTTCAAGATAAGACCTGCAATACTCAGATTTTTAATATCTTCTGTTGATATATTGAATTTATTCACATAATATCTGATTCTGTCAAATAATTCACCTTCGGAACCATTTCCAATCAATGCTTTCTTTATTTGCTGAATATTTTCACTCTTATTCACCAAACTATCAAACCCTTTTGCATTTGAAACTTGCTTCACAATATTTTCGAAGAACATGGTCTCTCCACCAACGATATCGATATCAGCAGATTTCAATGCCTCTGACAATACCTGTGCCTGTGCATCGGCAATATCTTTTTGGATATTGATTTGTGCCATTTCAACATCTTTTTCTTTTTGTAACTGCAATTTGAATTCTTCGTGGTCTTTTCCTGCACCATCCAGTTTTTTCATTGCTGTCGCTTTTTCTTCTATACCCGTAGCTTCGGCTAGAGCTTTTTCTTTGGAAACTTCGGCTTCCATAAGACCTTCCTTACGTCTAGCCTCTGCTTTTGCTTCTATTCCTGCAGCTTCGGCTATCGATGTTTTCTCTATAATACTGGCTTGTCCGGTAGCAGAAGCAAATGCTTTTTCTCTTGTGATTTCAGCATCTACCAATCCATCTTTTCGCTTGGCCTCAGCTCTGGTTTCGATGCTGTAAGCTTCGGCTTTTGCTTTCTTCTCAATAATAGAAGCTTCTACAATACCTTGTTTCTCTTCAGCATCTGCTTTGGCTTTCATGATTTCTGCTTCCGCTAAACCATAAGTAGCATCTTCTTTTGCCTGAGCTTCGGCTAAAATTTTCCTTGCTTCGGCTTGTTTTGTTGACGCTTCTTTTTTTGCATCCGCATCTATCAACAATTGTTTAGCTCTTTCTTCTGCCGCTTTTTTATCAGCCTCGGCTCCTTTTACGGTTTTAATTAATTTCTCTTCCGCTTCCTGAGCAGCCATAGTTATACCTACTTGTTTCTGACGGTCTACCTCCCTGAAAGCTTCAATATCTTTGATATTTTGTTTTTCCTCAACTACTCCTTTTTCGAGCTGGACACGCTCACGGATTACATCCTGAATATTTTTCTTCTCAACTTCCAGAACACGTTCTTTTTCAATTTGAGCCAAAGTCACTATTCGTTCTCTTTCCGTTTGTTCTAATGCACGATCTTTTTCTACACGTTCCTTTTCGATTGCTTCTGTTCTTTCTTTATTTTTTTCAGCAATAATTATCTGACGGCGCTTATTTTCTTCCTGTATTGCCAAACTTTCGTCTGTTGATATTCTTACAGTTTCAGACTTCAATCGCTCTTCTTCTCTTACTTTCTGAATCTCGGCTTCTTCACGAGATTTCACATTATCTATCTCTCTCTTTTGTTTCTCTTCTTTTTCAGCTAATTGTCTTTCCAATTCGAGAATCGCTTCACGTGCTTCAACATTTTGCTTTTTTATAACTTTTTCTTCTTCTCTGCGAATTAAATTCGCATTGATATTCTGAGCAGCGGTCAACTCGGTAATCTTGCGGATACCTTCCGAGTCGAGAATATTTTCAGCACTCATATATTTCATCTCTGTTTGCTCCAGATAATCTATCGCACAGTCATCCAAAATATAACCATTCAAATCGGTACCTATAATATTTATGATTTCGTCTCTAAATTCTCTACGGGCTTCATATAATTCTATAAAATCGAACTTTTTACCTACCGTTTTTAAGGCTTCCGAAAACTTGGCTTCAAATATATTTTTAAGTGTTTCTGAGTCACTGGCACGTTCACAGCCCAGTGTTTGAGCTACATTGATGACATCATTTACTGATTTATTGACCCGAACAAAGAAAGCAACCTTAATATCTGCTCGAATATTGTCTTTACAAATCAATCCGTCATGCTGCATTCTTTCTATTTGAAGTTTTTTGACTGAAATATCCATTATTTCCATTTTATGGAAAATAGGAACTACATACATTCCTTTATTAAAGGCAACATTAGTTCCACCGACACCGGTACGAACGATAGCCTTACCTTGAGGTATTTTTTTATAAAATGATGCTAAAATGCCTAAAAGCACAAGCAAAACAAACAGGACTGAGCCTACAAGAATGATAATAATGTGTTCCATAAAGGTTTTTTATTTATTTAGTTAGAATTATTCATGTGTTGCTGATTACAAATAGGTTTGTAATCTTAATAAGTATCTTTAATTACATAGTATATATGTTTATCGGGTACTTCTTCGGTGATTATTACCGTGTCTCCATATTTAATAGGTTCTCCATTAAGACTAATAACATTTAACTTAATCGGGTTTCTATTTACCAGAAATTCAGCAGTCCCCACTTTCTGTCCCTCTATATTAGAAAGCATTTTACCTGAGCATCCAAAGAAGTCTGTAGCTTCTTCTCCCTGATAATTTATCTCTTTAAAAAGTTTTGCCATAGGAGTGGTTGCCACCTTTGTCAAAAAAAATCCAACAATGACCAAAGGTAATAATACAAAAACTGACCTCCATCCTAAATGATCAACATGAAAGAAATGTGTTGTAATGAGTGACCCTATCCATAATAGAAAAATAAAAGTGGATAATACCAACATAAAAGGCACTTGTCCTACGTTTATAAATGACAAACATTTTAACAGTATTCCCTGAGGAACTTTCTCTACTACAATATGACTATCGGTATCCACATCCGCTACATCAATTTCAATATCGGGAACTTCAACATCGACATCTACTTCCGGTGAAAAGTTAATATCCAAATCAATATCATCAAAACCAATGCCTCCGATCAGGACAAATAACCAATAAATAGCTATCACTAACATCAACACGGTCATGATCCCGTTAGGAAGTGGGTGAAATAAAGTATATAAAAAGTCTGTCATTGTACTATTTTTAGAGTATTATTGCATTCCCAATTTTCGCTTAATCTCATCAAGCTCCGAATCTACATTTTGCTCATTCGCTCCAATCGCTATATCTATTTCGTCATCAACAGAAATATTACATTTATTCAATGCAGCATAAGCCTGAAACAACGCGTCCTCTTCCGCAATTTTTTCTTTTATTCGCTCCAACATATTTAAAGTGCTGTCACTATCTATTTTAGCCATTTGCTTATTCACTTCTTGAGTAACTTTACTTATACGGATTTTCGCCTTTAGAGTTTTCAGCTCATTTTCCCACTTGGTAATATTAAACTTAAGTATTTCAATATTTTTCTGAATATCCGATGCTATATTTTCATGCTCAATACGCTGCACATCCAGTTCATTTATTTCTGAAATCAATTGCTCTTTGCGAAGCAAAGCTTCCTTTGCCAATCTTTCTGCTTGAGCTATATCAATGTCTCCATTCTGAGCTTTCGAAATCAGTATAACAGCCTTATTCCCATAATCCTGAGCCTCTGATCTTTTTTTCTCTTTTTCGTTTTTAGCACGGATGACCATTGCTTTAACCTTCGCTAAAGACTCTAAAGTTAGAGTCAGATTCTCTTTCATTTCCACAATCCCGGTCTCCGTAATTTGTACAGGATCTTCAACGCCATCTAATACCGCATGTATCTCAGCCTGACCAATTCTAAATAGTCTTTTGAATATATTCATAATCTTATTTTTTAGCGAACTCTATAATTTGCTCGTAATACTCACTCAGCAACAACCCCAAAGAATTTAAGGCTCCTTCAAACTCATTTATACCCATATTTTCTATCTGCATGGTATATCTGAATATAACTTTCGTTCCATCTTCATTCAAAACAAATCCTCCATGTATAATATCCCTATTCTTAATTAATAAAGATTTCAGAATTTCTTTATCATCATTCTTCAATGTGAAAATAAATTGTTCTATAATAAGAATAGGAGGAGCTACTCCAATAATCAAATTCTTGATTCCATCGGCTTCACTTTCTATACAGAATACGCCTTTAGCTTCATCGTGATACGTAATCGAATAGCCCAACTTCAAAATATATGTTTCTATCTTTTTAAAATACATATCATTCATTATATATAAGTAATAAACGTAGCTTGTTTCATTAAGAAATTATGAGGGCAAAATTTGTATTCTGCTAATTAATATCCTATATTTGCTAATATTTTTAGCTAAATTAGATAAATAATTTAACTATACAAACAAAAAATATATTTTTTTATGAGTAAAGTTGGAAAAAATATAAAAAAAATAAGAAATGTAAAGGCTTTGAGTCAACAGGCATTTGCTGATTTATTTCAACTGACAAGAGGAAATATATCTTCATATGAAGAGTTTAGAGCCGAACCCAAAATAGAAATCATTGTAAACATTGCTAAATATTTTGGCATTCCGTTAAATGACTTTATTTTGAAAGAATTATCAGTCAACGAACTCCTGCATTACAATACAGAGCTGGTATTAGAAACCGAGAAACTAAAGAAAACCCACCACTTTATAGAGGTTCCTTATGTATCTTCGTTAGATATTGTTGATTATGAAGCACATTACAATGACGAGAACTTCATACACAATCTTCCCCATATTAGTATTCCGAGCAGTGCCAAGTCTAAATTGATAGCTATTGAGATACAAGATTCGGAATCGCTGCCTTTAGGTTTTAACTTTAAGAATGGAGATATTCTAATTTATGAGCAAGTAATAAGAGAAAATATTCATAGAATAGAAAACAAACTCGGATTAATGGTCGATACTGATGGTATAAAATCAGGTGTATATAAAGAACATGAAGGCAAAATATTTTTATCGCTTAATGAATGGGTAAAGTATCCTTTTGAAATAGACTCACCTGCTCATTATTGGTTGCTCAGGGCATTATTTACTCAAATTATATAATAGAAAGAACAATCCAAATGGATTGTTCTTTTGTTATAATCAATTATAAATCGACGTTTATTAAAGGAACCGAAAACTCAAATATCAATCTTCGTGATCGATATATTTAGCCAATCCCCCGTGCGAAGTTTCTTTATACAAACTTGGCAGATCATGTCCTGTCTCTTTCATTGTACGAACTACTTTATCAAAACTCACCATATGTTTTCCATCTGATAACATGGCATATGAACATGAGTCTAAAGCCCGTACCGCTGCAAAAGCATTTCGCTCAATACAGGGAACCTGCACTAATCCGCAAATAGGATCACAAGTTAAACCTAAATGATGCTCAAGTCCCATTTCAGCTGCATATTCAATTTGAGCAGTAGACCCGCCGAATAATTGAGCTCCCGCAGCAGCTGCCATGGCACAAGCTACTCCTATTTCACCCTGACAGCCAACCTCTGCTCCTGATACCGATGCATTATTTTTAACGAGAGTCCCTATTAAGCCGGCAGTTATCAAAGCCCGTATAATCTTTTTATCACTAAAATCATGATGACTTGTGTGTAAATGGTATAAAACAGCAGGCAATACACCGCATGAGCCACAAGTTGGAGCTGTAACCACTTCCCCACCCGATGCATTGGTTTCTGACATAGCTAAAGCATAAGCAAATAGCTGTGCTCTGCTTTTCATCGACCCTTGATATCCTTTTGATTTCACATAATACATAGAAGCCTTTCGCTGCAAGCCTAAGCCTCCGGGCAATACTCCTTCTTCATCCAAGCCTTTTAATACCGCCGCCTTCATTACGTCCCACACATGACTCATATAATCAAAAATTTCGGGACCTTCTACATCTAAAACATATTCCCAAAAAGTTTTTCCCGTTTTTTGACACCAACCTAAAATTTGTGTCATTGTAGTCATATCATATAATGATTCTCTGGAGGTTTTAGTATTTTCATCTGCTAGATCGCCTCCACCAATACTATAAATAGTCCAACTATCTGTTATTTTCTTCTCAGCAGATAATGCATGAAGGATCATTCCGTTAGGATGAAAAGGCAGCTCTGTCTCGGGTTTCCATATAATCTCGACATTTTTAGGGGCAAACATAGCTTCAATAGCCACGTCTGTCATATGTCCTTTACCTGTAGCAGCCAAACTTCCATATAATTCAACCTGAAAAGATGTTGCATTTGGATTCTTTTCGTTAAAAATCTTAGCAGCATTACCAGGTCCCATCGTATGACTACTCGATGGACCAAACCCTATTTTGAAAATACTTTTTACAGATTCCATAAAGCGTCTATTTTGTTAGCAAAATTAATCATAAGATTATCACTTTGCAAGATGAATCAGATGTTATATAGTATACAACAGACTTTTTATTTACAAAAAGAAAGGATAGCTTAAAGCTATCCTTTCCGATATGTATATATGCTATATGAAATATTATTGTTCAGGTAAACTCTTCCACTTTCTTAAGATCACTTGGATGAAAAACCACATAGAAACAAAAGTCAAACATATATTAGCCCAAATAAACTCTATTATATGCTCATCCATGAAAAGGTAAGTTTCGTATAAGCCATTATTGTTATAGGTATAATCATTATAAGAGTATTGATTATGCCCTATAATATAGATAGCCATAAAAATAAGTGCAGGCACAGCAGGCACAAACCAGACGAGATGATTCATATATATATCAGATCTGCCTTTCGCCTTTCTATTTATATTCTTTCTCAATACAGATATCAATTCTAAAGAAAAGATTGCCAGTAAAACAAAGATATAAAATAGAGGACCAAGTATATCCACGCGAAATGGACTTGATATTGCAAAAGATAATATCCCATTAATAAACAAAATCAGACCTATTGATATTAATGCTATAAGCCATGATTTTCCGGTAGTAGACCTAAAAGAGAATACCAATAAAGAAATAGACAGCGCCATTGTTATGCTAATCATAAAAAATGCCAGACTTTCCTCTTTATCAACATATGCATTCATTATTTTATTATAAGAGCGTTCTAATTCATCATAAGAGACGTAATAACCATTAGGAGTGTTATCTCTTGAATTATAGTAATAACTATACTCATTTTTAGCCTCTTCATCTTCGTAATTATAGGATGTAATTAAGTTAAAATCCCCTACCGGGTATTTCGATGGATTATACACCAACTGCAACCACTGATCTTTAGTTAAATTAGTTTTCAGATTGTGCTTATTTTGCAATGCGATGAAATTATCCATTAATCGACTTATTTCCTCTTTATTTTGTTGTCTCAACCATTTTTTGACAGTATCTGCATCACGTATTGTAAAATCAGATTTCGAAGAAATATAAAACTGATTCAGAGAACCATAATTCAATAACGACAGTTGAGCAAAATCAGGATAATCGGGATAGTACAAATCATTCGATTCTGCATATTCTACGGGATCAACGTATTCTGTTACAGGTGCTGAGCTATCCAAATTTTCAGAGTGTTTATCCGGTGCAGATTTCATATAATAATCAGAAGGTAAATCTGTAGGATATTCCTGATAATAACTAGTTTTATCTGTAGGGATCAATATTCTAATCAGATTAAGAGTTTCAACAGCTTTAATCATTTCCTGCTTACTTACGTAGGATCTAACTTTTGAAGCAGAACCTTGATAATAAGAGAAAGGGAATAATATGAATCCACAAATAATAACGAATGACAAAACCCACTCTAAATACAATCCCCCGCTACTTTTAGGGTAAAACGATTTGAATGCATTATTTTTAGAATAAAAAACTAACCATATAATAAATAATAAAATAGCAGTCAGGACTGCTCCCATATAGATCAGTGCCGCTCCGGAAAAAGAACTGCTGTAACTATATCGATCTGAAAAATCTATTTTTGTTAGAAAATATCCTGCAAGAAAAAATAAAATATTAATTACAACCGCTCCCAAAAAGGCTGGAACGATCTTTATATTCCATAAAAGAGGATAATTTAAGAGGAGATATTGTTGGATTTTCTTTAACATTGTCTAAGTATTTAAGTACTGTAATAATAAATAATAAGAATATGAAACCTGGTCTCTTCTTTATGACAGGAAGAAACGGCGTGTAGAGTTAGATATATTTCTGAAATAATTCAATGGTATATGATTATCTACAATAACCTGGAGAAATCGTTCTTGTGAAATATTTGCAGGGAAAATAGCAATATAGGTTCCCCCTTTTATTTGTAAAGTTTCCAGTTCCAGATTAGAGAATACAGTACGAAGCTCTTCTTGGCTCCAGTCACTTTCAAATTCGACAATAAACTTTGCGACCTCTTTAAATTCAGCAACACCTTCTTTTACATCTGCATTTTGAGGTTGTCCCTTTTTTAAGAAAATAACCCTATCCGATGTTTTTTCGACTTCATACAATTGCTGAGAACTCAAGACTATCCCCAATGGACGGAATGGTGATTTTGCAATATCTCTAAAATCATCTAAGACGACTTGTTGAGCCAAAATATCAAGATTAGCAAGAGGCTCATCAATCAACAGAAGTTTAGGCTTACGAAGTAACATTCTTGCTAACTCAAACCTCATCTTATAACCTGATGACAGACTATTCCAATTCAGATTACGATATCCCCTCAATCCCATTCGTGCTATAACAAGCTGAACCAGGTTTTCGTTTTCCTCTCCTAAGATTCCATAGGAAGCCGCAGTAAATTGCAAATTAGATAATAATGTTCCATGCCAATCTTTAGTTCGTTGCGGTATATATATCAACTGGGAACGAAGATCATAATTATCTTTATATTCAAATAAATAATCGATTTTGCCATTTGTTGGAGCTAATTCACCACACAGTGAGCGTAATAATGTTGTTTTCCCATTACCATTCTCTCCTACCAATCCAATTATTTCGCCCTCAGAGATATCGAAGCTAATTGGTCCTAAAGCAAAATAAGATTGAGTATAAGCTTTTATTAAATTCTGAACAATAAGTAGTTTTTCACCCTGACTATTCCCTTTTTTCTGTAAAAAAGCAAAAAGATCGTCCAATAAAATTTTAAATCGTTCCCGTATTTCTGGAATATTAGTTTGATTCAGCTCTAGCCAATCGAGTAAATACACTGTCTTTTTGTAATAAGACAAATCTTCTGTATCTAATGCCAAATCAATTATTTTTTTCAGAAGATTTGGATAATCTTCATATTCTAACAATTGGTATATGTTTTTGTAATGAGTTTCAAAAAGAGACATAGTTGTAGTGTGAATTAAAATATTAACAGCTAAGATATATACTTTCTATAAATAACTAACGAAGAAGTTGCTTTTTTATGATTTACGACTGCATTCCTTCCATAAACAATTTTCAGAATTGAGCTACTCTTGTTCCTCCATTTGCAAATTATAATTATCTAATTTCGATTTTTTCGTGGAAAAATAAAACAATAAGCGAATTGTATGATTAAGATTATATACATTTCCGGCTGCTGTTTGCTGAAAAATAGGGAAATATCCTAAATCATACGCCACACCCTTTCCTAATGAATGACGAATACCGACAAATAAGCGGATTTGATCTAATGGATTATTTACGATCTGCTTACCAAATTGGAGTAAAATTTCATTACTAAACATAAGTTGTGGTACAGATGTATTTTTAGATATAGGCAAACGGAAAGTATATAAATACCGAATACGTTCTGAAAATGTTCTACCTACAGTTTGATCTCCTTCAACTCTTTCCCGCCAACGCGATTCTATTCTGAAACGTTGTGTAACATTAAATTTCCATAGACTAGATACTACAACCAATTGTTGATCGAAGCGGTATTCCAGTATAAAATTCTTATCCCTGAGTTGAGGTCTGTATAGCCAAAGATTTCCATATGCCATCGCAAGAGAAATATTATCACTGAACCAATATCCTGCTCCCAGCCGCGCAAAATAAAAACCCGGTTCTTTAAGAAATTCATCTCTTCGGATAATTAAATCGGCTGTCATTCCCCAATTATCGGAAAAACGATGGGTAGTAAGAAGTCCTGTCCAAGTATGCATACTATGATTTATCTGTTTAGTTGGAACATTATTCTCTTGTGAGTGAACAGCCAATTCCATCAAAAAAAAAGTAAGTGTAATAAATAATATTCTATGCTTCATGAGAAAATTTGTAATTATCAATATAACATTTCCTTTTATTGATTGTTTTAAGATCTAAGACCTCTTATTCCTTAGCAAGTATACACCTATAATTTGTTATAACTTAACATAAAGCATTGTTGTTGCTTTTCAATTTATTAATTCGCTATTTTTTTTTATGCTCTTAAATAATTCTATTCGAAGATAATATTTATAACGTATGATTTTCATCTTAGAAGCAACAGAAATAATAATAAACTTAACATTTCTATAAAAATTAAACATATAAAGGAGTAACATGAAAAATCACTTTTATTCGTATCATACATATCCTATCTGAGGTTGTTATTAGTGGATATAAGAGAAAAGAGTTTAAGCCTATAAAAAGATGCTGGCTAATTGAACGAAGTTTTAATCGGATTGGTTATAAGAGAAGACTATATCGGAATTATGAAATGAAAGAACTTTTGATCCTGCTGAGGAAATCGTCAAAGCTACAACTCTAAAATTATTATATTCAGCTTAAACATAACCTGATAGAGATTTCACTAAGATTATTCATTTGTGATTACTCATTAAATATTGAACTTATCCAAACATCATCATGAAAAAATTATCATAATGAACATTATTCTTTACAATATGTTTTAATTTTAGTTAAAAACCATCATCATTAAGTCAGTGTGAGTTCTCTTCTTGATTAGAGATTTGCTCTTAGATAATACAGCCTTATTAGGCATTACGTTTTATGATTTATATAAGATTAGTATCAAAAATATACTACTAATAAGGATTCGATTAACTAAACAATAAAAATCAAATGAGAAAATTAATCTGTATTTTAACTACCGCATTACTGTGTATTCCACTCAGCAGTAAATCTCAAAGCATGTCAAGTGAAAAGACATCATCACCCAAACATTTCGATCCCAAAGGCAAAGACCCGTCAAAGTTTACCATTAGTAAATGGGAAGAACTAAAAAGCACTCTTCCTTTTGAAGACAAGCAGGATTTTGAAGAACAAAAAAAGGGTTTTATTGCTGCACCCGACTTTAAGCAGATCATGGCAGAAGATGGTCATACTGCATGGGATATGGGTAGATATGACTTCCTTCTGGATGGAAAAGATTTTTACAGCATCAATCCATCGCTCCAGAGACAAGCTATTTTAAATATGAATTACGGATTATATGAAGTGATACCCGGTATTTATCAGATTAGGGGCTTTGATTTAGCCAATATCAGTTTTATAAAAGGAGATACAGGCTGGATTATTTTTGATCCCCTTACATGTAAAGAAACAGCTGCAGCAGCTCTAAAATTTATTAATGAACAACTTGGTGAAAGGCCTGTTGTAGCAGTCGTTTATTCGCACTCTCACGGTGACCATTTTGGTGGGGTTAGAGGTGTAGTTGATGAAGCTGACGTAGTAAATGGAAAAGTAAAAATAATAGCTCCTGAAGGATTTATGGAACATGCTGTTGCTGAAAACGTTTATGCAGGCACGGCAATGAGCCGGCGTCTATTTTATCAATATGGAGTATTATTACCTGCAGATCCTCATGGCCATGTAGATCAGTCTATTGGTAAGAATGTATCAGCTGGTAATTTAGGTCTTATTGAGCCCAATATAATTATTACTAAAGATATTGATACATTAACTATTGATGGCGTTAAGATGGTATTTCAAAGTACTCATGGTACAGAAGCCCCTGCTGAGATGAATACTTATTTCCCTGACATGAAAGCTTTCTGGGCAGCAGAGAATATAACAGGAACAATACATAATATTTATACATTAAGAGGTGCCCTTGTGAGAGATGCTTTGGAGTGGTCTAAAAAAATCAATGAAGCATTATGGCTTTTTGGACCGGATACACAAGTAATGTTTGCCTCACATTCGTGGCCACGTTTCGGTAATCAACGTGTTCAAGAGGTAATGAAAGGGCAGCGTGACACATATGCTAACTTGAACAATGGTGTCTTATTCTTAGCTAACCAAGGAGTGACGATAAATGAGGTACACAATGTCTATCAAGTTCCACTAAGTTTGCAAAATCAATGGTATGCACGCAGTTATCACGGATCAGTAGAGCATAATAGTAGAGCAGTCATCAACCGATATTTAGGCTATTGGGATTGTAATCCTGCGACGTTAATCCCCTTATCACCTGCCGAATCTGCTCCATTGTATGTAGAGATGATGGGTGGAGCTAACTCTATTATCAAAAAAGGAAAAGAGTTATTTGATCAAGGTAAATATCTCTATGCGGTTGAGATACTTAATAAATTAGTATATGCCGAACCTAAAAATCAAATTGCTAAAGACTTACTAGCCGATTGTTATGAACAAATTGGCTATCAAAAAGAAAGTCCAAGTGTCAGGAATAGTTTTCTCGCAGGAGCTTATGAACTGCGTAATGGTATTCCTCAAGGAGCTTCGCCTAAAGGAACTGGTCCGGATATGATTAAGGCGATGGGAGTGAACTTATGGTTAGATTTTCTTGGAATCCGTGTGGATAGTAAAAAAGCTGAAGGTATGCATTTTGTTATTAATCTGATTTTACCAGATATAAATGAAAAATACATTGTTGAAATGAGCAATGCTACCTTGACAAATATCCAAGGTTTTCAATCTCCAAATCCTGATTTAACACTAACGGTCAATAGAAACGACCTGAGTTTAATAATGATGGGAGTGAAAAATTTTGACGATTTAATAGCTTCCGGCATTGTTCAAGCTAAAGGAGATACAAAAATTATCAGCCAATTAGCATCCGTGCTGGATCAATTTGAAATTGGTTTTGAGATTTTACCAGGAACCATATCTAAGAAGACTGACCAACCGAAAAATCCTTCTTTTAAACAGGATCAACCTGCTGTTATCGGAGCCGATTAATAGATCATTTCTAAGTGAGAAAATGATAAGAAAAAGTATCCGATAATCATTAGATTATCGGATACTTTTTCTTATTGCTTGTTTAAAGTTAGGTCATATCATAAATCATTATTCAAAATCGATATAATTATTTGTTTTTCCACTATTAATATCATTTGAATCTCTGTCTTCGCAATTCAAACACAAGGAAATATACAAAGTTAATATTTGTCAGCAAAAGCTAGGATTTTATATATAACAATTCCGATGTTTAATTTAACTGTTGGTATACTTCTCAATTATTATTTACACTTAATACATCCACATCCATAGATTCAAATTCAGAATTGTTGCTTAAGAACTCGGGGACAATTTTTTTCATTGTTGCAACAAGCTGATACTTATCTTCTTTTTGTGCAATAGAAATAATAGATTCGATTTGAGGTAAAATATCCTGAAAGTGGTATTCGCGTACCTTAGCTTTCATTATCTTCTCATGAGTTGTTTGTTCAGTAATCTCTGAATCATTTAGTAACTCTTCATATAGCTTTTCACCGGGGCGTAATCCCGAAAATTCAATTCGGATATCTTTTTCGGGAATAAGCCCTACCAGTTTAATCATTTTTTCGGCAAGGTCATATATCTTAACAGGCTGTCCCATATCAAATACATAGATGTATCCGGATTTTCCGATAACAGACGCTTCTAATACCAAACGACAGGCCTCAGGTATTGTCATAAAATAACGGGTTATCTCGCGATGGGTAACAGTTATAGGTCCCCCACTCTCTATTTGTTTTCTAAATAGTGGAATTACAGACCCATTACTGCCTAAAACATTACCAAAGCGAGTGGTTACGAATTTTGTCCTGAATTTATTCTTATATAAGTCATTGGCACAACTTTGAACGTATATTTCGGCTAGACGTTTTGTGGCACCCATAATATTGGTTGGATTAACAGCCTTATCTGTAGATATCATGATAAACATTTCAACTGCATTTTCGATTGCCAGATCTACTACTAGTTTTGTTCCATGAACATTGGTAAGTACAGCTTCACACGGGTGTTTTTCCATTAAAGGAACATGTTTGTATGCTGCAGCATGATAAACAATATTAGGACGATATTCCGTGAAAACTTGTGCAAGTTTACTTCTGTTACGAACATCACCTACAATTGCAGTATAATTGAGGTTAGGATACTTCTTCTGCAATTCTATATCCAAGTCATACAAGGGAGTCTCTGCCTGATCCAAACATACTATATATCGAGGTCCTAAATTTGCTAATTGTCTGACAATCTCACTTCCTATCGAACCAGCAGCCCCCGTTACTAATATTGTTTTATCCTTTACATTTTCTCCAATTATTTCTAAACTAATATTTATTTCGGATCGCCCCAACAGATCTTCAATTTGAATAGGACGTATACGATTTACAGCATCCGTCAGTTGAGACATGTTATCTATATTAGTTTCTTGTGTTATATAGATATGAGTATTTGAACTAAATAACTTTTCAACATAGGCAACATGATCTTTCAGGTCGGATTCTTTCGTAAATAATACATCTTTAATCTTATATTTATTAAGATCATCAGGTTTTTTGAGAACAAAAACAGGAAGATCAATTACTTTCTTCAATTGAGAATCGGATTCGACAGTAAGGAACCCTATTATTTTAAATTTATGCGAACTTGTTCTTAGTAATTGTGCGGCAGCAATAGTGGCTTCATCTAATCCCCAAACATATACAGGAATAGCCAGTTTATATTCATATCTCTGAATCAATATTTGATAGCTACATACAACAATGATACGAAAACTATAAAGCCCAACCAGTGATGCTAAAAACAGTGTGGTACAATAGGCCAGAGAAACACCGCCCGACAACCCCATTACTTTGTGAAGAGTGAGAAAGAGTAGAGAGTCAGCAAATAATGTAGCAATAAGTATACGTTGAAATTCGTAAACAGTAGAATAACGAACAATTCCTCTGTATGTTTTAAATACCCAAAAAAACAAAAGATTGAAAAA
Organism: Dysgonomonas sp. HDW5A; assembly: GCF_011299555.1. Lineage (NCBI taxonomy): Bacteria > Pseudomonadati > Bacteroidota > Bacteroidia > Bacteroidales > Dysgonomonadaceae > Dysgonomonas > Dysgonomonas sp. HDW5A. The sequence continues at coordinate 4,261,732 of NZ_CP049857.1, forward strand.
GATAGCAACACCCAGATATTCAACAAAGCGAGGATGATACACTATCGTGATTTTATTATATATCTTAAGAGTTAGGAAATACGAAATCACTGTAGCACATAAAATATTGCTGATATCAATGAACAATATAAACCACCTGCTTAACAAGCGGTTTTTGAGAAATTTATTATATATAATTCTTCCTATTTGATTAATCATGAGAGTTCTTTATAACTTTAATAATAGTTTGATTGAATCAGTTACTCTATATAAATCATTTGAACTTAGGTTTGTTCCTGATGGCAGGCATAAACCATTTTTAAATAATTGCTCGCTCGTTCCATCCCCAAAAAATGGATAATCTTTAAATACGGGTTGTAGATGCATTGGTTTCCAAAGTGGTCTTGATTCTATATTAGCATCATTGAGTATCTCATATAGCTTTTCTCTGGTTATACCATTCATTTTTTGTGGATCAACCAAAATAGATGTCAACCAATAATTGGAAAAATAATCGGAAGAGGGCTCTGTTTGAAAACTGATACCATCCAATCCTTCTAGCTGTTCTCTATAAAATTGATTATTTTCTCTTCTTTGTTTAACTCGCTCTTGTAGTACCAACATTTGACCACGTCCAATACCTGCCACAACATTACTCATTCTATAGTTATATCCTATATGTGTATGTTGATAATGAGGTGCTGCATCACGGGCTTGAGTTGCCAGGAAACGAGCTGTTTTTATATATTCTTCGTTATGTGAAACCAAAGCTCCACCACCTGATGTTGTGATAATCTTATTTCCGTTAAATGACAGAATAGATATATCTCCGAGTGTTCCGCAATGTTGATGTTTATACTCCGAACCTAATGCTTCGGCAGCATCTTCAACAATCGGTATTTCATATTTGACTGAAATTGCTTTTATTTCAGCCATATTTGCCGGCATTCCATAAAGGTGGACAACGATGATAGCTTTAGGTTTCTTCCCTTTGGATAGGCGGTCTTTGAGAGCCCTTTCTAAATGCTCGGGCGACATATTCCATGTCTCCTTTTCACTATCAATAAAAATTGGGGTTGCTCCTTGATAAACTATCGGATTGGCAGATGCCGAAAATGTAAAGCTTTGGCAAAGAACCTCATCTCCGGCTTTTACTCCTAAAATAATTAATGCGAGATGTAGTGCTGCTGTACCAGCACTTAATGCTGCAACTGAGACTCCGTCATGAAGATAATCAGCTAATTGCTTTTCAAAAGCATCCACATTAGGTCCCATTGGTACAATCCAATTAGTATCAAATGCTTCTTTTACAAAATCTAGCTCACGACCTCCCATATGTGCCAGAGAAAGCCAAATACGATTATTGCTCATATCTTTTCTAAATATTTTATGACCTTACAAGGCACGCCTGCGGCAACTACATTGTCAGGAATATCGTTTGTGATTACCGATCCGGCTCCAATGATGCACCATTGCCCAATCTTAATACCTGGTATAACAGTCGATCCAGCACCTATTAAAGTACCTTCTCCAACTTCGACTCCCCCACATAAGTTTACTCCGGGAGCAATGTGTACAAAATCGTGGATATTGCAGTCATGATCTACAGTGGCTGCTGTATTTATAATCACATGTTTTCCTATTTGTGAACAAGATTGTATAATTGAGCCTTGAACGATAACAGTTCCATCACCTATGGATACATTCCGTGATATCACAGCATTCGTCGATATTGCTTTATCATAGGTAACTTCGTTGAGATCTGTAGCAATTTTTTTCCGTATCGAATTATTACCGATACTGATGATCAATGGTGATTTGATTTCCGGAGAAACAGGTATTCCCATAAAATCTTTGATTGTTTTATTATCATCATATAACTCTTCAACAGTAATGTCATTTAATTGAAGAATGTCTATAATTACCTTAGCATGGCCACCTGCACCAAACAGATATACTTTTTTCATCTTTCTTGATTTCCTTCAAATTTTTCTATTGTAACACTTTTTTCGGAAGTAATCCCTTCCGACTTAAATACTTTTACTATCGTAAGACATATTATTTTAATGTCTAACAACAGAGATATATGATCAACATACCAGACATCAAGCCTGAATTTTTCTTGCCACGAAATAGCATTTCTACCATTTACTTGTGCCCATCCTGTAATTCCAGGACGAACCTCGTGTCTACGTACCTGATCCTCATCATATAACGACAGATACTCTATCAATAGAGGACGGGGTCCCACCAAACTCATATCTCCTTTAATAACATTGAGTAATTGAGGTATTTCATCTAAGGAAGTTTTTCTTACAAATCTGCCAATAGAGGTCAATCTATCCTCATCAGCTAGAAGATTTCCATTAGAATCTTTTCGATCATTCATTGTTTTAAACTTAACAATTTTGAATACCCTATTGTTCTTACCAGGACGTGTTTGAAAGAAAAAAGGTTTTCCATTATTAGCTATTGTAAAAAATAGAATTAGAATTAAGAACATGGGTAACAGTATGATAAATGCTACTAATGAGAAAATTAAATCCAAGACAGGTTTAAAAATATTTTTATACATCGCCTAACAATTTGTTATAAAATTTAATCCACTCATTAGTAATTGTCTGTCCCGAAAAATTATCAAGAACATATTGTCTGCCATTCTTTCCCAGCAACATTCTCTTCTCTTTATTTATGACTAGAGTTTCCATTAATAAGTATAATCCATCCACATTACTAACCTCATGTCTGAGGCCTGTTTTATCGTTTATTATGGTTTCTCTAAGCCCATATGTATCGCTACAGATTATAGGTTTCTCTAATAAGGAGGCTTCGATCACGCTAGTGCCAAATCCTTCCCGATAGCTTGGTAAGCAAAATATATCACATGCTTGTATCATCTTCTCGGCTATTGTTGTTGGTCCTCCAAAATATATAGAATCTATATTTTGATATTTAAGTCGAGTAATACTCTCTATATTCTCTTCATCAAATCCAATAAGTAATAAGCGTATATCTTGATATTTTTCTTTCAGTTTAAGAAATGCATCTATAAGATCAAAAATACCTTTGTCCTTATTTAGACGCCCTAGAAACATAAATACTATTTCATGAGGCTCAATACCCAATTCTTTTCTCATATATTGTGATACCAGATCATCAGGAACAAACCTGTTAGTATCTACTCCACTAATAGAGCCTTTTCCTAATACTTTGGAATCTTTCGCCTTTATAATTTTATTTTGTATCAGATATTCTCTCTGTGACTGTCCATCAACCAATATACAAGTAGAATTGGTCGCTATACATATGTCCATGAACTTAAGTAATGCTCTCATGAATCCCTTTTGAGTATGCCAAACCTGTCCTGTGAAAATGTGGATGCGATTCTTTATTCCGCTCAATCTGGCAGCAGTCATGGCTATCAATCCCGCCTTTGGTGTAACAGAATGGACTGCATCAAAATTGTTTTCTTTTAAATATCTACGAAGCAGCAATAGTGCCTTTGTATCCTGCACTATATTTATTTTTCTAAAGAGTGGAATACTTTTTATTTCGACTAAAGGTATATCCTTGAGAGTATCCATATTTTCATTAACCAGATTGGCTACTAAATAAATATCATAGTCACGAGACAGCTCTCTTATGTGATTATATAAGAAAGCTCTTACTGTTATAGGAGATGATACTACAAAGCATATTTTCTTTTTCATAAAAGACAAACATTAATTTTGAGATACTGATTATCGATACATTGATCAGATTACTTTCAATTTTGTTAGAATTAGAAAAACAGACCGAAACAAGTTCTTTTTCTTATTCTTCAATGGGTGATTCAGGTATATTAAGTCCAGCTCGTATAACTTATTTTTCATTTCCTTATATTCGGATAGTTTACACTTGTCTTTAGAAAGTTGATAAAATAACGAGACATTCAAGAAAGTTAATCTTTCCTCAATTAATGAAATCGATCGCTTGTCATCACAGTCATATGCCAACGATTTGATATGCTCCATAACCGTTATGAGGTCTGATCGCAATTTCAACCTTTTTGAACGATCGGTATTTCGGGTTATTGAACTCTGATTCTGAAAGAAACATGCAACAAGTAGCGATGTTGAAGCAAATCTCTTTGCTTTTAGAAACACTCTTGTATTAAATTCATAATCTTCGATGTATATTCTCTCCAGGAAAAAGAGATTATGCGAAATCAAAAATTCTCTTAAATAGATTTTATTACAAGCCGAATCCATACAATTTGTTTTCGAATAATAATCTACTCCGCTATAAATACCCGAATTTGTAAATATTTTGCTGTACGTAATCTTCCCATCCTCATTAACGCCCTGGGCTCCAAATTCTAAGACATCTACACTTAATTGGATACACTGGTTTATTAACATTCCCAAAGTATTATCTAAATAATAATCGTCTGAATCAAGAAACAACAGATATCTACCCTGAGCTTGTTCGATTCCCGTATTGCGAGCCCCCCCCAGTCCTTTATTCTTTTGGCTTATGATTATAATATTGTCTTTATCTTTTGCATATTCTTCCACAATAAACCTGCTGTTATCAGGAGACTCATCATCTATGACTACAACTTCAAAGCGATTGTGATCAATATTTTGTCTATATACAGAATCTAAACAAGACCTAATATATTTCTCTACATTGTATATGGGTATTATTATACTTAATTCTTTCATCATATTCTTAGATCAATATATTATTACATTCATTATGAAGGTAAAAGAGAAATATGCTAATAAAACAAACCCAATTTTAACCTGTTGATTATTTACCAGATTTTCTTTTAAAAGGGGATAAATAACTATCAAGGCGAGTATAAACCAAGATAGATAGGCAAACCTGTTTGAATAACTGGCTCTAATTATAAGTATCCAGAAGGCATTGGATAGAAGATATATAGTATAAAGGCAATTATATATTCTATCCTCAAAATGCAGCTTATTGATATAATACCATCCGGCAAATGCTCCGATACTGCTATAAAGAAGAAAATCCCAGCGAAACCTTGTTGCTGCAATGATACTACTATTACCTTCATTAGTCAGGTAACTAATTCGATCATCAATATTTAAGTTTGAAAAAAGATTCTCCCAAAAATGACCTAGAGAGACTGACAATAGAATACATAATACCCAAAACATAAGTATCCTGTTCGGTTTATGATATAATTGAGCTACTATAAAACAGATTGTAGGGAGTAATATTGATTTATGAAAACCAATAGCGACTATTATCCAAAGTATTTGAAATAACCGTTTATCACGGGATATAGCCAGAATAAACAAGCTTGTAGATAAACCGTTTCGTATACCATTAGTTCCATAAGCCCAAAAGGAAAATGAAATAATCAATGCCAGGAATGCATAAAAAGCATATTCTCCAAACCATTTCTTTGAAACAATGTAGAGGGGAACAATATATATAATAGCACAAAGAAGAAAGTACGATTGAACATTCATTATTTTGGAACATAAAAACGAATAGGCATCAAACAGAACATCTCCTGTAATGGGTATAAATTGTGATCCCTGTTTTGTCATATTAAAAAATGCAGCATATGATACCATATCAACAAATACCTCATTAATAGGGCGTAACCCTATATAAAAGATGGAGAAGAACAATACAAAGAAGTTCATGTTCCTTATATAAGACAGATTTTTGCGATCATCAATATCCAAAGTAAAACTATGTAGTATTGTAAATAGCACAACAAGTAGCATTACATAAAAATATATGGATGCATAAATATTTGCAGATATAAAATCAATAGTCATCATCCTACATCATTTTAGTATTGATGAAATCTACCAAATGCCGACAAATCTCATTTATATTGTATTTTTCTCGTACCTTAATTGCTTCATTCTTTAATCTGTTTCGCCTCTCCTTGTCATTCATCAATTGCTTTAATTCGGAAGTAAATAGCTCCCGATTTTTCAATGGAATAAGGATTCCATTTCTATTATGGTCTATAATATCGGCAGGACCAACTTTACAATCATAGGCAATACAAGCTAAAGGAACCGACATTGCTTCAATCAGGACATTCGGAAAACCTTCGGAAAGAGACGTAAATGCAAAAATCTCAGCATCGTTTAAATAATCATCTACATTTGATTTGGGACCTTCCAAAAATATATTATGCTGTAAAGGGTTATTCTCAATTTTACTTTTCAGGTGATCATATAACTCCCCTCCTCCAACAATTACTAAATTCCAAGTATCATCGTTTATGGCCGTAAAAATATCAATCAGTTCTTCATGATTTTTCAGCTTATCAAGTCTGCCTACAGTCAGTATAGTATGCGATTTAGGAGAATCTCCTTTATATCGAATCTGCTTTATCGGATTATTCAATACCAAAATATTCTCATTCAACTTTAATTTATGGAAATGCTTTTGCGCCTCAGTTGTTTGAGCAATAATACCTTTAGCAAAGGGATAAAGAGCATTTCTTAATTTATCATTCACATATCCGTTGTTTGCATAAGGATTGTTTCTGTCTGATACAAATATTTCTTTTATACCAAGGCTTCTGCATGCCAGTATGGAAAGGCTGTTAAATCTTTCACCAAAAGAAAGAAATACATTCTCCTCTAATTTAAGTCGTTTAAGATTATGCCTCAGATTCAACATAATTTTCAGTTTATTGAAAATTTTTCCCGTATAATCAATATCCGATGTTATAAGTTCAACTTTGGGGTTAATATCATACTGTATCGTATGTTTGATCAATGTTACAATCGATACAATATAATTATCCTGAACCAAGTGATTCGATAGTTCTGTAACTACTCTCTCCATGCCACCTAAACCCAAAGTTGGCAATATGAATATTATATTTCGATCCTTCTTCATCTACTTCTTGTATGAAATTATTCTTGCAGGATTTCCAGCTACAACAGCATTGTTTGGAACATCCGATAAAACAATTGATCCGGCTCCTATAGTGACATTATTCCCGATATGGATATTTCCGATAATTACAGCATTCGCGGAAATAATAACGTTATCGCCAATAGTTGGATAAATATTCTCCTTAGTTGATTTTACACCGATTGTTACATTCTGAAATATCCTGCAATCGTAACCAAGAGATACACCTTCTCCTATAACAATTCCAACGGGATGAGGCAGAACTGTTCTTTTTTTTCCCAGATACCGCATTCCTCGGGTAATATCACAAGACCTCACAGGTTTGAATGACAAATAGTATTTGAATGAATAATAAAGTTCTTTGGGGATATGAATGTATCGTTGGAAGGCAAAATAGATATTCTTCACCTTTGCTCCCTCCCAAAGCTTAATATTGGCAATTCTTTTTATAGTATCCATTTGCGTAAACTTTGATTGTTATTAAAGATGTATAACTTATAAAAAGTTTCGAACACGATAGAGCTTATGAAAATAATGACTAAAACATATAAGTTACATTTCAGAAATAAGATAGGTAATAGAGCAATAAAAAGAAATAAACTATAGAAAGTAGTCTTAAGCATAATGTTTTTATCACTATTAATTATCAGGTAATAATTGAGCAATGTATTTACTGCAAAAAATGTTGCCGAGATTGTCAATAATATTACATAAGGAATTGCGGGAGCCAATTCTTCTCCTCCCAGAAAAAGAACAATTTGTTTCGAGAAAATAAATATCAAAAGACTATAAAGAACTCCTACAAATATAGTTGCTATAAAAACCAACTTCGAAAAAGAATGATTCCTGTTTTTTATTAATCTTGGTAATACGGCAACAGGTACAGTTTGATACAAGGAGGTGAAAAGCCCAACCAATTTCATAGCCAAATCGTAATATGCAACTACGGTTTTGGTAAAAAGAATTCCGACTAAGACTATAACGGTTTTATCTCTCAGGTTATAAGACAGTTTTGTTGAAAATATGGTAAAACTTTCAATAAAATAAGTCTTCATAATTTGAATGGATGGTAAGACAAAACGAATTTTCTCTTTTACAAAAACTATGTATAAAGCAATCATTCCTCCAATGAAAGCTCCCAGTCCATTCAGTAATGGGATTTTAAAATAATCTGATTGATCTTTAATTACAAAAAATACCAAAACGAGAAAAATAGAACGGGTAAAGACATTTATGAAGGTCACATACTTCAATTTTTCGATGCCTTGAAAGAAAAATTGAGGAAATAGAAACTCATTAAATGTAAACGTAAATGCAAATAGATAAAGAATTTTATGTTCCCTCATAACAGGAAGCATCCACATACATAGTGCAAGTACGCCTAAGCAAATAATCCAGAGCATAAGTTTTAGTAATAGTATTGACGACACGACTTCTGATATTTTACGAGTATCATGTACATTCTCTGAAATACTTTTCGTTCCGGAAATATTAAATCCAAATTCTATTACAAGAGAAAAATATCCAATAATGGATTGTGCAAATACAACTGTACCATACATTTCGGGCCCTACAACCCGTATTAAATAGGGATATGTAATCAATGGCACTAATAAATTGAAAATTTGAAGAAGTGACAGATATGAAAAATTTTCAATAAACTTATAGTTATTCTTAAAAGATTGAGGTATTCTTAATTTACTCATCATCAAAAATTAATCATTAAATATGCCTTTATTTTCATAGCATAAACCACTTCATATCATACGGTCTTTAGCTTTTCTTTAAGCTATAGCATACTCCCTTATCTTTGATTGAAGCAGAAAAGTCTAAACCCTCAAACTCCTTATGTGTAACAGCTAGAACAACTGCATCGAATTTTGCTGTCGGAAGTTTAGTTTCAATATCCAATCCATACTCGTGATAAACCTCCTCCGGATTTGCCCACGGATCATATATTACAACATTAGTATCATATTCCTTCAACTCACGAATAACATCTACCACCCTGGTATTCCTAACATCGGGACAGTTCTCCTTGAAGGTTATGCCCAACACCAGAATATCAGCCCCTTTAACTTGAATACCTGATCTTATCATTTTTTTCACCACCTCGCTGGCAACATATTCGCCCATACTGTCATTCATACGTCTGCCCGAAAGAATTATTTCGGGGTGATAACCGTATTCTTGAGCTTTTTGTGCTAAATAATAAGGGTCTACACCTATACAATGACCTCCCACTAACCCCGGGTTGAATTTTAAAAAATTCCATTTGGTGGCAGCAGCCTCAAGAACCGCAGTAGTGTCAATATCCATGCGATCGAATATCTTCTTCAGTTCGTTTACAAAAGCAATATTAATATCTCGTTGCGAATTCTCAATTACTTTAGCAGCTTCGGCGACTTTTATGGAGGGCGCTAAATGTGTACCGGCAGTTATAACTGAGGAATATAAGGCATTGACTTTTTCTCCTATTTGAGGAGTCGATCCTGAGGTTACTTTCTTAATTTTTTCGACTGTATGTTCTTTATCTCCCGGATTTATTCTTTCAGGAGAATATCCGGCAAAGAAATCTACATTAAATTTGAGTCCCGATATTTTTTCTACAACCGGTATACAGTCATCTTCCGTAGCTCCCGGATATACCGTAGATTCGTAAATGACAATATCATCTTTGCCAACCACCTTACCTATAGTCTCACTCGCTCTATAAAGAGGAGTAAGGTCTGGACGATTATTTTTATCTACAGGAGTGGGTACAGTAACAATATAATAGTTACAATCTTTAATATCATCAAGGTCGGATGAACAATATAATCCGTTCGTATCATCACTTTCGTTCTTTAATACAGATCGAAGAACCGACTCTTCCACCTCCAATGTACAATCATATCCACTCATCAGTTGATCAACCCGAGACTTGTTTACATCAAAACCGACTACAGGATATTTAGTTGCAAATAATCGGGCTAGTGGTAGTCCTACGTAGCCAAGACCTATAATTCCTATTTTAGCTTTATCCATTTTATTTCAGATTTTCCCAGTACCATTGGACTGCTTCTTTGAGACCTTGTTTCATACTATATTGCGGATGATATCCGAGTAAACTTTCGGCTTTCTCTATACTTGCCAATGAATGAGGTATATCTCCCGACCTATTATCGCCGTATATTACTTCAATATTCGCTATTTGAGAGTCGTATTGACTCAAGTATTCTTTGAGATACCCAACTAATTGATTTAATGTAGTCCGTTCGCCATATGCAGTATTATATACAGTATTCAGAGCACTCTTATCAGAAACAGAAAGAGCCAGTAGGTTCATTTGAACTACGTTTTTGATATACGTAAAATCTCTTGAATACTCACCATCTCCATTAATAACAGGTGATTCGTGATCTATTAGTTTCTTTACAAACAAGGGAATCACTGCTGCATAGGCTCCATTGGGATCTTGTCTACGCCCAAATACATTAAAATACCTCAACCCAATACATTCCATACCATATGTTCTCGAAAATACATCTGCATATAATTCATTCACATATTTGGTTATTGCGTATGGCGACAATGGTTTTCCAATAACATCTTCCACTTTGGGTAATGACTTGGAATCACCATAAGTAGAAGAACTGGCTGCATAAATAAACCGCTTTACATTGGCTTCTCTTGCTGCAACAAGCATATTCAGGAAACCTGATACATTAACATCGTTGCTCGTTATAGGATCGGCAATCGAACGGGGTACTGATCCTAAAGCGGCTTCATGTAAAACGTAATCAACTCCTTTTGTAACTTTCTGACAATCTTCTATTTTGCGAATATCTCCGACAATTAACTTGAAGTTTTTATTATCAAATAAATGAAGTATGTTCTCTATTTTACCGGTAGAAAAATTATCTAAGCAAACTACTTTACAATCCTGTTTTAGTAACTCTTCACATAGATTAGAACCTATAAATCCGGCTCCCCCCGTAACTAGTATCGTCGAATTATTTAATTTGATATCCATAAGCTTTTCCATATCCATATTTGTAGTTACTGTCTAAATGTGAATCATTTAAAACTAAATACATATTCATTAATTTACCTTCTTCCTTTTGAGCATTCATAAAATTGACTGCAGTCTTAGGTGTAATACCTTCACGGACAATATACAAAGTAGCATCTACGTATTCATCGATAAGGTATGTATCTGATACCAAACCTACTGGAGCAGTATCAATTATTATAAAATCATATTCTTTTTTAACCTCTGAAAGAAGCTCTTTGAGACGTGGATTCATTAGCAATTCATTCGGATTTGGAGGAATTGTTCCTGACTGCATAATTTTCAAATTCTTATGTAACTCCGAATCACTTACATAATTCTCCCATGGGTCTTCATCTGCTAAATAATCACTTAATCCTCTTTTGTTATCTAATTTTAAATATCTATGCAGTTTGGGATTTCTTATATCGCCTCCGATCAATAGTACTTTCTTACCCGATAAAGCAAAACTCATTGATAAGTTTAAGCTTATAAATGTCTTACCTTCCCCTGTTGTAGTAGATGTAACTAGAATCAGCTGATTCACTTTATGATAAAATATAAAGTTCAGATTGTTTCTTAAAGAGCGAAACATTTCTGCTATTCCCGAGTTCTGGTTCGATTGTATTACAATTTGATCTTTAACCGCATTACGTGCAATCTGCCCGACAATAGGTATAGTGGATAATTTTTCAAGTTCACTTCTGTTTTTTATCTGCGTTTTAAAGAGGCTTCTTATATAAATAACCAATATTGGAATTACAAGTCCTAAAATAAATGCAGTGAAAATAATAATCTGAGTTCTGGGAGCTATAGGTGGGGTATTCTCTTGAGGTGAAACTATAATACGAGCTTTATTGGGTGTGGAAGCAATAGACAGATTTGTTTCCTCCCGTTTTTGCATAAGGAATAAAAACAGATTTTCTTTAATCTGCTGTTCACGCACTTTTTCAATCAAGCCTCTTTCTTGCTGAGGAATAGATGTTACTTTCGATTTTGTAGAGGAAGATTGTCGTAGAATATCCTGTTTTGCTACATTGTAAGATTGCTTCACATTTTTCAATGAGTTTACAATGCTATTATGCATATTATTAATATCGGCAGTCAGCCTTATATAGCTGGGGTTATCTTGCCCCATCCCTTTTAACTGAACTTCAGAATTAAGTAGCTTATTATTATACTCTCCGATTATTTGAGTCAATCCCAAATCCGATATTCCGATATTGGGTATTACGGCAAGTTTATTGTTTGGATCATTTACAAAACGTTCAATTAAAGAAATCAGATTTATCTGAGTCTCTGCATCCATCAGCTTTTGATCGTTTACACCTGTCTGTTGAACAAACAATTGAGCTTCGGAGGTTAAGTCCGTAATCTGATTTTCTTGTTTAAAGTTTACCACATTTTCTTCGGCACTACCCAATTCAACTGATATTTCTTTTAGTCTATCATTAATAAAAATGGCTGTATTATAAGCTATCTCATTTTTAATATTGACATTCATTTCATTGTACTGCTTTATTAACTCCCTAAGTATGGCACTGCCTTTTTCTGTACTGTTACCCAAAAAAACAAGATTGAGTACCGACGATGTTTTACTGAATGGTGATACTGTCAATCGACCGCAAAGAGAGGAAACTGTTGATGCTATATCATTTATCTGGACATAGTACTCCTCTCCGTCAACAACCTCTTTTCCTGTCAATTGAATAGTAAGTTCAATATCGTCTACTTTTATTTTAGCAGGTAATACCTGTAGATTTTCGCTTATTTTATGATTTCCAGATGCACCATAAACTTCGTATTCAGCACCATTCTTTTGTATATAAAACTCAATATTTCCAATCTTATCCCGTTTTTGAGGATCAAAACTTACTAAGAATGGAGATTCCTTATATAATTCTATTTTCCTAAGTTTTTCATTAATATAATATACTGCTTGCAAATTCAATGTGTCTACAACTGAATACATCAAGTCGGGAGAAGACAGTATTGCAATTTCATTATCTAGATTATTAGTTGTTGATAACAAACCCAGAGCATTTAAATCCAGTTCGGCAGCAGCATTGCTTTTGCCTGAGCCTTTGTCTTCATTCAACAATATCGACAACGATGACTTATATTCTTTTTGAGTTACAAGTATTCCCATTGCACTAATGACCAAACAAATTATAACAGATATTATAAACCATTTCCAATAGCGCAAATATTCGAATACAGTATCCGCTAAAGATGTTGTATTATTGAGATTCTTCCGATTTTCATTTCCTTTTTCCATTTCTATATCAACGGGTTAAGATGGCTACAACTGATATAACAGATACGATGATAGACAAGGCGGATAGTCCTATTGATTGCATAGTACCAAAGCTCGAATTGTTTCCTTTAGCTTTATTTGTCTCTACATAAAGTTTATCGTTTTGCTGCATATAGAATATATTTTCGTTTTTCAACAGATTTTTATCCTGCATATTTATTCTGTACATAACTGTTTCTCCACTTTCAAGTGTTCTTAGCAGCAATACATTATCTCTCTTACCATAAATAGTCATATCTCCGGCTTCGGCAAGGGCATCAAAAATGGTTATTTGCCCATTTTGGGAATTATATACTCCGGGTTTATTTACTTCTCCAAGAACAGAAACTTCAAAATTTAAGAATCTTACATTTACAATTGGTTTTTCGACGATATAGCGGGGATAAATAAGCGAAACCAAGTAGTCCTGCACTTCATTCGTTGTCATTCCTCCAACTTTTAGCGTTCCTAATACGGGGAAGTCTATTTTTCCGTCTTTGTTTACCATATAATTTTGTAAGCCTCCTGAATTGGCAGTTGACGGAGCAATGGTAGTTTGTAAAGGACTACTCAGATTGGTTGGCACTAATGGCAAATTAAAATCAACTGCGGCACCGGGTACTGTAGAGTTGACCGTGATGCTGATTATATCATTAGGCATGATCTTGGCTTCATGCACAGAGGTAGATAATATCTCGGGAGAAATTTCTCCTGCATCTTTCAAATAAGGTAGTTGTTTATAACTATTACAGGAACTAAAGACAATAATAAAAAAGAGTAGCAAAGAAGTAAAATTTCCGGATAAATGTTTCATCGTTTCCTAAATAAAATGCTTGACTAATTATACTAAAATATAAGATAAACTGTTATCGATTTTGAGACTAACACATAATATAATTTAATCACCCTACCACTTACTGACGTTTTGAATAAAGTCAATTAAAGAATAATAAACTTGTTAAATTGAATACTTAAACATATGAACATACATAGTATGTGATTAGTTCATATGAAGGACAACATCTTTTAAACTGAGGGATCGATTATGCTTGGATGTGAAAAGAGAGATTTTTTGAAGGCTTGCAACAGATGCTCTAGTTATCTCCTAGATTATCAGGGATAATATATCTTATTCATAACAGAAGGTCGCTTTAAAGCTATCGGCAATATCTAATGAATCGGTATAGATATGGAAATCAACATCTCTGGGCTTCATCAGTAAGCCCATTCTGGTAGAACCTACACGGTTAACCATATATAAAATTGATTATCATTCACTTACTTCGTTCAAGCCTTCTACTATCTTTTCTGCTTTTGCCTGATTTTTTTCTGCTGTTTCTAAATAATTTTCCATTTTTGATTAGTTTTTTGATTCGAGATATCCTGTCAATTCATTGATAGCATATAGAGGTACGTGGAAAAAACGGATAAAATGACCCCTAAAAAACGCAGTAAAATGACCACCTGAAGTTATCCTTTCAAAATAGTCAAAAGTTGTCCTCGGGATTGGGGGCAAAAAGGAAGGAGATTCAGCCCGAGTTAAACTTCTATTAATTTATTAGCTTTCCCTTATTTGGGGTCCACTTGTTTTGCAAAAATACATATTCATATCAAAATATCATTGACAGGTCCATTTAAATTTATCATTGGAAGCTGCTTTCATTCTTTGTTTTTCTTTTTCTGATTGATTCTCCGTACAATTCAACTCTTAAAGAATGGTGTACCAGTCTATCCAGGATTGCGTCAGCGACAGTCTTTTCCCCGATTGTATCATGCCATGCCTTTACCGGCATCTGTGAAGTGATCACCGTTGCTCGTTTTTGATGCCTGTCTTCTATGATATCCATTAGTATTCCTCTGGACTGCGAATCGAAGGTTTGCATGGCAAAGTCATCGAGGATTAACAGATCAGTTCTTTCTATTCGCTTAAAATCATTTAAGATTGTTCCTTTTACCTTGACTATCTTTAATTGACTCATAAGTTTAGCGGTACTGGCGTAAAATACCCTGTATCCATCCTGACAGGCCTTATAGCCTAAAGCTGTGGCTAAATAACTTTTCCCGGTTCCTGTAGGTCCTGTTATAAGCATGTCTTTACTATCTCTGACAAATTCGAGGGCCGCCAGGAGGTCCACCTGATTACGGTCCAGTCCGCGCTCGAAGCTATAATCTATATCTTCCAGGCAAGCATTATAGTGGAAGTTGGCTGCCTTAATGGCTCTTTCAATAGCCCTGTTTCGACGATTATCCCATTCACTGGATACTAAATGGAAGATAAACTGGTCTTTTGTCATCTGCTCTTTTAGTGTATTTTCCAATGATGTCTTAAAAGCATCGTGCATCCCGTATAGACGCATCTGACGTAGTTTTTCTAATGTTCGATTATTCATGATTCTTTGTTGTTTTTGATTTGTTTAAAATTAACGTTAGCTTGTTCTTATATGATTATTCATAGTACTCTTTGCCTCTTATGTTTTCATGTTCAGGGATATCGCCAGTTTCTTCCTCTACCTCGACTTGTTCCGATTTGGTTTTCAGGATATCCTGTATCTCAAGGAAACTATACCTGCCATAGCTGTTGGCTAAGCGACAGGCGGCCGCCAGACGGGCAGGACCAACTTTACGAGCCAGATTCAATATGCCGGAGCATATCTTGTTTGCCTGGTCTATATCTCGTTTTGTTTCCAGTATTTTACGGATATAACATTCATCATCTTCGTGTATCTCTGCTGCCTGAGCAAGGAACGTTTCCGGCGACCATTCCATGATAGCTTTGTGCTTAGGACTAAGATGTTCCGGTTTAAATGTATGTCGGAACTCCTTACGATCGCGGACATGAGTTGCCACACAAGTATATCCATCATAGATAAACACATCGCTGGCTGTATTAGATATTTTAAGTTTTTTATTGATGTAGATGTAAGGCACACTATAGATGTGAATGTCTTCCCGTAAACGCACGTACCCATCTCTGCCAACAGTAGTCATGACATGCTTCTTAATTTGATAACAGATAGGATTCAAAGGACCCTGCGTGTCTTTTTCTATATCTTCAAAATAGCTTCGACGGGAGTATTTACGATTAGTCATCGGACGATTGTTATAAAGTTCCAGAGCCGAACGGATAGCAGTGTTTAAACTCTTAAGATCCGGACAGTGTAACGACTCGATATGAGTAAAAATATCTTTATAAGTCAACTTAACAGCATTCTCAACATGGGATTTATCACGAGGCTTACGCACACGGGCCGGAACAACAGTTACACCATAATGTTCGGCAAAACGTTCAAACTCTTCATTCAGTAAAGATTCGTAACGTCCGGGGTTGATTACTGCTGCTTTTAAATTATCCGAGACAATAGCTTGGGGGACTCCTCCATAGTAGTAAAACGTATTTTCACAAGCTGAGATAAAGTCTTCTTTGCTTTGACCTGCGACCGCTTCAACATAGGTTAATAAACTACATCCAAGGATGGCTACAAAGACATCTATCTGACGGGGTGATTCCCCATGAGGGTAAATCCATAGCTTCGATCCGGTGTAGTCGACAAACATTTTATCGCCGGCCTTATGCTCCATACGCATGGTAGGGTTGGTAATTAACCGGTAACGCTGTAAGGCTAACCGGAACTGTGTTAACCCATAACCATCAGGGTGGTTTTCAATGTAATCATGCCATTGTTTAAGAGTTGTCATACCCTTTTTAGTGAGTGCTTTACAAATATCAGGCAGAAGAGATTGTAAGGTATCCTGACGAGGATTGGGTGTGGAGGGTTGGTGGCAGACACAAAACAACTCATGCAGTTCGGAATCGCTCTTGGATAAAAACTCTTCGTAGCTCATATCCAGACTGTTCCATTGATGGATATACTTCTTGATAGTATTACGTGAGATGTGGACCATCCCGGCAATAGGTTTGAGACCTGTCTGGGCCTCATACAAACGGATAATTGTTCTTAATTTGTTCATAGTAATGGTCTTATTAGGCATAAATCTTAAAGTTTTAGTTTGCTTTTGCAAGCGAACTAAATCATTCCTTTTTATCCTTACAAGAACAACCTAAATGAACTATTTTAAGGGGTCACTTTAAACCGTTTCTCAAGGGTCATTTTACTGCGTTTTTTAGGGGTCATTTTATCCGTTTTTTCCACGTACCTCTATATGCTATTCGACTTGTGAATACACTCGAAAACCCAAAACAACATAATCTCACAAAATTATTAAACTCTGTAAAGAAATATTCTAATGAGTTTATCAAAGTCTTTCCGCTTGATACAGCTGAAGAAAAACGGCTTTTCGAGCTTATCAAAGCTGCTTATGTAAATGGACGATATGATCCTGATTTTGTTGTTACAAAGGAGGATATTGATGCGCTTGTTCCTAAACTCAGCACTCATAATGCAAGAATCAGAAAAACGGCGTAAGTATCTAATACATTGGTGATAACTTCATTATTCTTCTCTCCGCTGCAAGCAGTAAAAAAGCAAAATATTGTGTATTTAGGAAGATGTTCCGTTACGAATACGTTACCTGTTTTAAAACTGTGGCAACCCATTCAAATAACGAATTTTCCTCTAACAGTAAACGATTTTGAACGAATTCGACAAACAAAGCTACGCTCTGTTCGTTTTATAGACTGAATCAGTTTCCTATTCACTAATTCACAATATTTTGCGTATCGTTGATTAGCTCTATAACAGTTAATTTTATAACCTGTAAAAGAGTTAATTATGCAAGAAGTAAAAGTAAGTTTCTACCTCAAACGAAATGAGGAGAAAGCAGACGGAACAGTTCCCATTCTGGGACGTATCCGCATCGGAAAATCAATGGTACAGTTCAGTGCCAAAGTTTATGTCCCTGTATCCCTTTGGGATACTACCTCGGGAAGAGCTATCGGAAAAAGCAAAACTGCCCTTTCTATCAATACATCCTTGAATAAAATCTGCGTAGCCATCCATTCCGCTTATCGGGAACTTTCGCTAAAGAATAACAATGTATCAGCTTTGGAAGTCAAAAATGCTTTTCAAGGTATTGCATCTGAGCAAGATACCCTTGTCAAATACTTTGAGGCTCATAATGAGAAATTCTTACAAAATGTAGGTGTAAACCGTGCAGAAGGAACGTATAAGCGTTTTCTAACCTCCCTTGGTCACCTGAAACGTTTTATGCGAAAGAAATATAATATTTCCGACATACCCTTTCAGGCATTGACTCCTTCCTTTGTTGCCGATTATGACTACTACCTGCGTATTGAACTTGGTCTTGCTTGTGGAACAATAATCAATACAATCGTTCATCTGCGAAGAATCATTAAAATAGCGATAAACAACGGCTTGGTTCGCTCCGACCCGTTTATGGACTACAAGTACATTGTCCAAGAGGCTGTTCCCAAATCATTGACTTCGGATGAGTTGGATACACTGATAAAAGCAAAACTGTCCCGCCCGAATCTGAACTTTATTCGGGATATGTTCTTATTTTCCTCATTCACAGGTATCGCATTCAGCGATATGCGTAATTTGACTGCAAAAAATATTTCCAAAGCCGAAGATAGAGTCTGGTGGATTCATCTCAATCGGAAGAAGACAGGAGCACCCTGTCATATTCCACTATTGGAAATACCTCTTCAACTGATCAAAAAGTATCGAGGAATAGCCAAAGAAGGAAAACTGTTTCCGATGATAAGTTGCAGTAAAACCAATATCTACCTGAAACGAATCGCTAAGGAATGCGGTATAGACAAGCGAGTTACCTTCCACATGGCACGTCACTGCTATGCTTCGGTTGTTACACTCTCACAGGGAGTTCCGCTCGAAACAGTAGGCGAACTGCTTGGACATACCGATTGGAGAGCCACCCGAATCTATGCACAGGTCAGCAATGATAAGATCGGGGAAGATATGCAATTGCTTAACAAACGCTTGTCGGACAAATACGATTTTGAGGGGAGTAACTCTGCTGATGCAGTATTGTAATTTATGGAGGAAAGAGAAATGAATGCAACAAGGAACAAGAATAAAAACAACACGAAAAGCACCGTTTACAGCACTTTTGCTGTTTTGTTTTACATCAATCGACAAAAGATAAAGAAAAACGGCAGGTGTCCGTTGATGGGCAGAATATCCATCAATGCAGAAATGGCTCAGTTTTCTGTCGGGATAGATGTCGACCCGAAACTTTGGAATGCAAAAACTTATCGCCTGACAGGCAGAAGTCGTCATGCATCCGAAGCAAACTATCAGATAACACAGTTGACCGAAAAGATTAACCGGTATTATAAAGAGATACTTAATGAACAGGGATATATTACAGCAGAGTTAGTCAAAAATGCCGTGGGTGGTATT
The DNA here is from genome assembly GCF_011299555.1 of Dysgonomonas sp. HDW5A. Lineage (NCBI taxonomy): Bacteria > Pseudomonadati > Bacteroidota > Bacteroidia > Bacteroidales > Dysgonomonadaceae > Dysgonomonas > Dysgonomonas sp. HDW5A. The sequence goes on from NZ_CP049857.1 coordinate 4,281,293, forward strand.
GGTCGAAAGAAAGAAAACTTATTGGAACTCTTTCGGGAGCATAACGAAGAATATTCCAAACAAGTAGGTATTACCCGTTCTGCTGAAACTATGCGAAACTACATTTCGGTGTATAATCAAACAAAAAGTTTCTTATGCACCCACTATAATACGGAAGATATTCCACTCAGACAATTAGAATTATCTTTTATCGAAAAGTTTGATTCGTTTATGCGTATAGAACAGGGTTTTACGGCACATACAGTTTCTTCCTATACAATTATGTTACGAAAGATAATCCGCAGGGCAATCAGTCAGGGGATATTGCACAAAAATCCTTTCGCTGGCTATATTCCTGAGCAACCACCCCGTAAACGCAGGCACATGACTCGCGAAGAACTGGATAAATTTATGAATGTATCGATAGCCTCCAAACGTGTATGCCACACTCGCGACATGTTCATCTTTGCAACCTTCACAGGTTTGTCGTATGCCGATATGCGAAATCTATCAGAAGAAAATATCCACCAAGAGCAGAACGGAAGCCTTTGGTTAAAGATAAAGCGGCAAAAGACGGGCAGTAAATGCAATATTCCACTATTGGATGTACCATTACAAATCATGGAGAAATATAAATCAGAGCGAAAGGGAAGCAAGATTTTCAATATGATAACCCTGTCATGCATGGAAGTTAATTTGAAGAAAATTGCGAAACTATGTAAGATAGAAACACGGATTACCTACCACATGGCCCGACATAATTTCGGAACGCTAATTACGCTCTCACAGGGAGTTCCGATGGAAACCGTCAGCCAAATGATGGGGCACAAGTGCATTAAAACCACCCAGATTTATGCCAAGCTAACACGACAGAAGCTTAATGAGGATATGAAGAAGTTAAGTAGCCGTATTGGTCAAAAATATAAATTACCAGATTATACAGGAAATAAAAATGAAGCAAATCAATGTAAAACGGTGCAATTAAAACCAAACAAGCATGGAAAATAGAAAAATCATTCTATCAGATAATGGAACAGTAATCGTTCCGGGTGAAACAAAAATGAGTATTTAGGAAATTGCCGACTTGTTTGGTATCTATTATCATACGGCAAAAAAGCATATTCGTGCTATTGAGAAACAACGTTCAACGAAACGAAGTGTAGTTAAATCCGGTGTTGCCGGTGAAGACTATTCGGGAAGTTGTACTTGTGAGGATTCAAAAATATATCCTGATTATTACGGATTGGAGATGGTTATTGCCGTTGCTTTTCGCGTACAGTCGGCAAATGCAGAGGTATTTCGGAAGTGGCTGACAAGAAAGCTGACCAAAATGGAAATACCCGAAATACTGGTAAAGGCGGTTAAAAATCCGACATTGAATTGAATGAATTTTCCCCAATATGAACAGCAGGCTATGTATTTAGCCTGCTGTTCTCGTGCTGTAATCCAAAGTTTTAGAAGAACATAGTATCTGTATCCCAAATATTTATTATTTTTGTGCAATACGCATTTTTAATAACTTATGTGCCTGTTTATAAGTTAGCGGTAATTTTGCCGAAAAACATGTAAACAAAAAGAATAATCCGATGAAGCTATAAGTAACTGTCCAAATAATCAAAGTAGAACTTTTCATTGCTTTCTGACAGGTAATGTGAAATTGTATTATCAACTTTTAAAAATTAGAAAAATGACACAGTTACAAATGATTAATCAAACTAAATTTATAGCTCAACAAGACGAAAATGTTTCCGCAATTTTTATGTATGGTTCATTTACCAAAAATGAAGGAGACAAATATTCTGACATCGAATTTTATATCTTTCTAAAAAGCAAAGAAAACTTCTCAGCAGAAAAGTGGGTAAATCAAATTTATCCGGTTGCTCTATATTTCACAAATGAATATGGAAGCGAAGTCGCTATTTTCGAGAATATGATTAGAGGTGAATTTCATTTTTTAAAAACAGATGAAATTGGAATTATAAAATCGTGGGAAGGAATTGTTTCGTTTAGTGATTTTGACCAAATGAACCTCATTGACAAGGACGGACTTTTATCGAAAACGCTTAATCTAATCAAAATAAAATTGCCTGACAGAATAACAAACGAAAATATTTTGTGGTTAAGTCAATCACTATTGAATGTTTTGCTGACAACAAGTAATTTGATTAAACGGGGAGAATTTGCTCACGCTCATCAAAGTTTGTCAAACATCCATAAGTATTTGCTTTGGCTTATCAGGTTAGCAAATCAGCAAACTCAACATTGGGAAAGTCCAACCAAAAATTTAGAAAAAGATATTGAAAAAATTTGGTATTCTGAATATAAAACAACGACATCGGATTCAACCCCGGAAAATTTAAACATAGCGGTTCAAAACTCATTAAAGTTATCAAATACATTATTTGACAAACTGAATGTAGAATCAAAACTGAAGCAAATTCTAAAACGAATTGAATAAAAAACTACCGCTAACATGAGCAGTTTGCCATAATGCGGGATGTATCCTATTTTTCAATGCTCAAAAGTTATTTACCGTCCAACTTCAGTTATTTTCGCTTATAGCTTCCCTGCCGTTTTGAGGGCGGAAGCTCGCAGAATAACTGATTGTCCGATAATAACTTCAGCATAATGGTAGCCTCTGATTCTGGCTACTTCCTAAAACTCTCTTTGTAACCATCTTGCAGTAATTTTTCAATATCCGACGAACGATACAATATCTTACCGCCCAGTTTGATGTATGGGATTCTCCCCTCGTTACGATAATCTTGTAGACTTCTCCTGCTTAGCTTTAGTTTTTTCGAGAGTTCTTCATCCGTATAAAAGCTCTCTCCGTTCAAAGTCGGCTTGCGGAAAGGAAACAATCGCTCCATTAGCGAAGCCAGCCGATCCAATGAAAGAAGAAACGATTTTACACGTTCATTGTTCTCCGATGTGATTAATTGGTTACTCATAATCTTGTTATTATTTTATTGATTTACATGTAATTTAGTTTAACACTTTATATAACTACCCCAACTTGTGATATGAAGCCCATAAGGAGAACTTTCAGACATTAATAGGCAACACTTCATTCCCATTCGAATATACCACCCATTTTCATCTGCATTCATGTCGTAGCAAGAAAAATTTCCTCGCTCCGATTCTTTGTCATAGTTGTACGCAAGCAGATAATAATTGCCATCATATCCCTGAAAGATATACACATCGGGATTAGCGTTGATACTTTCCCATGCTCCCAGCCATTCAGTTGGAAAACCTTGATAGATTTGATATTCTTCCATACTTACAGTTTCTTTCCCTGATGATTGGCTTGTTTACGCTTTTCTTCCACCAATGGAAGAGCTTTTTCTACGTCTTGGGGCTTATAGTAAGTCTTATGATTGATCTGCGAATATGCCAGCGTTCCGTTGTCCCGAAGCGTTTGTAGGGTTCGGGGCGAAATATTCAGGAGCATACATACATCCTGATTATCCAACCATTCACTTTCCTTGTCGCCATACAGACGGCAAAGGTATTCCATCCGGGTAGCGAAACTTTCAAATTTGGAAAGCATCGCCTCAAATGTTTTTGCTTCAATATTTACTATCTCCATATGCACTATATTTTTAAATTATTATTCCTATTTGTTCCAAAAGTAAATCTTTCAATTATCACATTCCAACTGATAGATCCCTTTGCATCCGCATGTTGTATTTTACTCATAAACAGGCAAATTAAACTGTGATAGCTTCATTGTTCTGCTGTGAAGTAAAAAAGAAAAACACAACCTTTAATAAGCATTTAGTCCGGTGGCAGTCAGTGGCGCCGATTTGGCTACAAGAGGCGTCACCTCTCTCTCATTTTTCTTTCTTCCGATACGAAGTAAAGCAGAAATATTTATCCTTCAATGCCTTTTAAATCCGGTGGTAGCTTGTGGCAGGGGTTGTCTATAGTGTAATTCTATTTTTCTCATTTTAAGTGGCAAAAGCAATTTCTATTATGACTAAAATGTGCATTCAAATTTCTAAAAAAGGTACATCGTTTTAATACATTATATTTCGCTTGTATAGTTCAATTAGATGAGCAAAATACAGCAGTCTGCACTGCTCACACATTCGGCACAGTTGAAAGATATTGCAGATTACTTCATACAAACCAACTTTGTTAATACTGGTGACTAATAGTTGTTTATTTGCTGTCGATAATCGGTTTTCCATCTATTGGAGAATCATACTATTTACATTCTAAACATCAATTTCTATGAACAGTAAACAAACTGACAACGGTCAGCAAAAAAAGACAATGCCCGAAGACTGGTCACCTGTACCTTCGGTTGAAAGGAAACCCAGTACCCCAAAATCCAATAATGAAAGCAAAGAAGAACTTCTGAAAGAATTTCTTGGAATGGAGGATTCCAGTGTAGTGGACATTGGAGCAAGTAAAGAGAATGCCAATAGAGGCATCGGACAAAGTATCCAAACAGAAGATGAGATTAATACAAAGGATAGTATGCAAACAGAACCAGTGATAGATACACGTTCCACGGTGAAGCGTATAAGTAGCAAACAACGTAAAGAATCATTGGAGGAATATCAGCAAACATTCCTATCTGTTCCAACCCTCGAAGATCGCAAACCGGTATTTATAAGTCGAGAAATACGTGACAGTCTGGATGAGATTGTCCGTAAGTTGGGTGGACGAAGAATGAGCGTATCGGGCTTTATCGAAAACCTTGCACGCCACCATTTGGAAATTTATCAGGATGACGTTGAGTTATGGAAGAAGCTCTAATGTTTAGCTTCTATCCATTGTAGAGTAAGTCTGTATAGTGTAACGACTTAGCTTTTAATGGAACATTTCATGTTCATTTTAGCGTAGCGAGGTTATGTTTTCATTACATGAAAACCCTCGCTTTGGCTTATCAGCCAAAGGAGAAACCGCTCCCGATGGTCGCAGTTTCAGGGGTCACAGACCCTTTTGTTATTGCTTTTATTAGCAAATAAGAATCGAAAAAATTGAATCAAGACAATCAAGATAAACGAAAAGGAGGACGCCCAAAGAAGAGTTCTATTACTCGGAAAGACAAGACCATTGCTGTCTGCTTTTCCGAGCCGGAGTTCTATGCCATTCGGCATCGGGCTGCGAAAGCAAACCTCCCACTTAGTGTCTATTGTCACGATGCTATCCTGAACGGTGAAATAAAAGAACCGCTCAAAAAAGAAGAATTGGATACGCTTCGAAACCTCTCCAACATGGGAAATAATCTAAATCAATTGGTAAAAACCTCCAAATTTTTAAGTGTAAAGCGGCTTGAAAATATGGCTGTTCCATTATTGGAATCGATCCAAAATATAATAAATAAGCTCTCGGATGATTGGAAAAATAGTAAAAGGACGAAGCTTTAAGGGGTGTATTTCATATGTTTTGGCTGATAAAGATGCAAAGATTTTGGCGAGTGAAGGCGTGTTGGAGGTTGATACAAAATCCATCATCAACAGTTTTTATATGCAAAGTCTGCTGAATCCGAAGCTGTCTAAATGTGTCGGGCATATACCATTAGCATTCTCTCCCGATGACAAAGAGCGGATGACGGATCAGTTTATGGAACGCTTGGCAAAAGAATATATGAAGTTGATGGGCATAGAGAATACGCAATATATCATCGTTCGCCACAGCAATACTTCTCACCCACATTGTCATATTGTATTTAACCGAGTGGATAACGATGGCAAAACTGTCTCCGACAGAAATGACCAATATCGTAACGAAAAGGTATGCAAGCAGTTGAAGGACAAGTATAATCTGACTTATGGGAAAGGTAAGGATAAAGTCAATGTTCAGAAGTTGAAGGGAGCCGAGCAAACCAAGTATGAAATCTACCATGCGATCAAAACGATTCTTCCCAAAGCTAAGAATTGGCAACAGTTTGAAGAAGCTCTCAAACAAAAAGGCATATCTATAGAGTATAAGCGCAAAGGACAAACGGATGAAATACAGGGAATTTCGTTTAAGAAAGGAGAGCATTCGTTCAAAGGTTCGGAAATAGATCGGAAATTCAGCTATTCCAAGTTGAATATAGTGTTCAACGATAGTAGCTATATTCTGGAGCAACAACAAGAGCAACAGACGGCTATTCCAAAAGCAACAGAGACTAATTTGATAGAAAATATTGCTTCGGGGGTTGCCGATGCAGTATCAGGTATAGGTAGTTTGTTTGATATCCAACCATCAAATTACGATATGAATAAAGCCGATGCCTTAAGATTAAAAAAGAAAAAGAAGAAAATCAAGAGACCAAGACTCTAAAACTAATTATTAATCACTTAAAAAAATAAAAGAATATGGCACAATCAGTATCGAACGATGCCCTTTGGGAAAAACTTTCAGAGGTAGATAAGAAGCTGGAAAAATTTTCCGAAATGCAGAAATCATCAAATTTAAGAGATGAGCAGGCAATCATTAAGCCTGATTTTCAGAAAGAAAAAGACGAGATAGTCTCAAAATTAGAAAAGTATATACAAGGACTGGGAACACACTGCGATTCGCATTTCAAAGTTATTCATAAAGATATTGAGCAGTTAGAAAAGGATACGGAAGGAGTATATAAAATTTTGTCTTATATGTCATCAATACTGAAAGAACCCGCAGAACAGCCTGCAATAAAGTCAGATGATAAAAAGTCCTTCTTGAATTTCAAATTATTCAAACTTCGGAAATCGTCTTTATTAATTGCTATTCTTAGCTTGTTGGTATTTATTTTGACACTATTTTGTATGAAACAGCAGAATGATTATGCACTCCTAATGAATGAGTATTATAAGAAAGGAATTGAGTTAACAAGGTAATAAATTGAAGTCAATAACCTGGAAGTTTGTTGATTTCAATATGCGAACTTGTTTTTACTGATTATTTAGGATTATTCGCTAACTTTGGAATTCCAAATTAATTCATTTTAGGAATATTAGCATCTATGATAAGGGAAGCACAAATAGAAGAATTGTTTATAAAAAAGTTACAAGAACTAAAATATACATATCGCAATGATATTCGTGATAAGAATTCTCTTGAGAGTAATTTCCGAGAGAAATTTGAGACTCTGAATAGAGTGAGATTGACAGAGAGTGAATTTGAGCGCTTAAAAGCGGAAATTATAACTCCTGATGTATTTGCAGCTTCAAAATTATTGCGAGACAGGAACTATTTTCAGCGTGAAGATGGGACACCTCTTCATTATACATTGGTAAATATAAAAGACTGGTGCAAAAATGAATATGAGGTTATTAATCAATTGAGAATAAATACAGGAAATAGCAATCAGAGATATGATGTAATTATTCTTATCAATGGTATCCCAGTGGTTCAGATTGAATTGAAAACTCTTGAGATTTCTCCTCGCAAAGCGATGCAACAAATCGTTGATTATAAAAATGATCAGGGAAATGGTTACAATAATACATTGCTTTGCTTTATGCAATTATTTATTGTTAGTAACAGAAGTAATACGTATTATTTCTCTAACAACAAGAATCAGCATTTTAGTTTTAACGCTGATGAACAGTTCTTGCCTGTTTATCAATTTGCTGATGAGCAGAATAAAAAGATTACTCATTTAGATTCTTTTGCTGAAAAGTTTTTACCCAAATGTACATTGGGTGAAATGATTAGTAAATATATGGTTTTGGTGGAAAGTGAACAGAAGCTATTGGTAATGCGTCCGTATCAAATTTATGCCGTAAAAGCTATTGTAAACTGTATTCATCAGAATCGAGGCAATGGCTATATCTGGCATACAACAGGAAGTGGAAAAACACTTACCTCTTTTAAAGCCTCAACATTGTTGAAAGACAATCCAGATGTAGAAAAATGTCTTTTTGTCGTGGATCGTAAAGACTTGGATAGACAAACGCGCGAAGAATTCAATAAGTTTCAAGAGGGAAGTGTTGAAGAAAATACGAATACGGAGACTTTAGTAAGGCGCTTATTATCTACTGATTATGCGGACAAGGTAATTGTGACTACCATTCAGAAATTAGGATTAGCCTTGGATGGAAATAACAAAAGGAATTACAAAGAGCGACTAGAACCGCTAAGTAAAAAGCGAATTGTTTTCATTTTTGATGAATGTCATCGTTCGCAATTTGGTGAAAATCATAAGGCGATTAAAGAATTCTTTCCCAATGCTCAACTCTTTGGTTTCACAGGAACTCCTATTTTTGATGAAAATTCAACTCAAAGTATAAGGGAAGGAGAATATGCCTCCAACAAAACAACCAAAGATATTTTTGAAAAGGAACTTCATGCCTATACGATTACCAATGCAATAGATGACAGAAATGTACTTCGTTTTCATATAGATTATTTTGAAGGGCAAGGTAATATAAAACCTAAAGTTGGAGAAACAATTACCCAACAAGCTATTGTGGAAACTATTATAGAAAAACATAATGCTGCAACTAACTCTAAGCGTTTTAATGCTGTCTTAGCAACAGCCTCTATCAATAATGCGATAGAATACTACAATCTCTTTAAAGAGATTCAGAAACAAAAACAAAAAACAGACAAAGATTTCATTTCACTAAATGTGGCTTGTGTTTTCTCTCCTCCTGCAGAAGGCAATAAAGACATTCAGCAAATTCAGGAAGATTTGGAACAAGAAAAAGAAGACAATAAGCAGAATCCTGATGAAAAAAAAGCAGCTTTAAAAAGTATAATTAAAGATTATAACAAGCAATATGGTACCAATCATAGTATTTATGAATTTGATTTGTATTATCAAGATATACAAAAGCGTATAAAAGATCATAAATATAGCAATTCGGATTATCATCATAAAAATAAGATTGATATTGTAATTGTGGTAGATATGTTACTCACTGGATTTGATTCTAAATATCTAAATACACTTTATGTAGATAAGAATCTAAAATATCATGGCCTGATACAGGCTTTTTCGAGAACTAATCGTGTGCTCAACGATACTAAGCCGTATGGAAACATTTTAGATTTTCGACATCAAGAAACATCCGTAAATGAAGCCATTGCATTATTTTCCGGAGAAAAATCAGATGAAGAGGCTAAGAAAATTTGGCTAGTAGATCCTGCACCGGTAGTAATTGCAAAATACAAAGAAGCTGTGGTTGCTTTGGGTGATTTTATGGCGCAAAATAATTTAGTCTGTGAACCGCAAGCAGTATATAATCTAAAAGGGGATGCAGCCCGAATAGCTTTTGTTAAGAACTTCAAGGAAGTTCAACGTTTAAAAACTCAACTTGATCAATATACAGATTTAGATGAAGACCAAAAAACTGTAATTGAATCAATATTACCAGAAGAAAACCTTCGATCATTCAGAAGCTCATATATAGAAACGGCTAAACAGTTTAGGGAAATACAGCAAAAACAAGGGGATCAAGCTCCTGTCGAAGTGCAACAACTTGACTTTGAGTTCGTACTTTTTGCATCCGCAGTGATTGACTATGATTATATCATGGAATTAATTGCTGATAGTACCCAAAAGAAACCAACTAAGCAAAAACTGACTAAAGGTCAAATTATTAGTTTGCTTAGCTCTAATTCTAATCTGATGGATGAGCAGGAAGATTTGACGGAATATATCAATAGTTTAGATTGGAATAGTGGACAAGATGTAAATTCATTACGTGAAGGTTACGACACTTTCAAAATAGAAAAAAATGAGAAGGAGATAGCAGAGATTGCAAATAGGCACGGGTTGCCGCCATCAATCTTAAAAGATTTTATAGATAAAATTATGCGTCGGATGATTTTTGACGGAGAGAAACTGACTGATTTATTGGAACCTTTAGATTTAAGTTGGAAAGAACGTCGTACAAAAGAACTCGCATTGATGATAGACTTAGTTCCTCATTTGAAAAAACAAGCTCAGGGACGTGAAATATCTGGGTTAGCAGCATACGAATAAGAAAGACAAATGAACCAATCCTGTAAAATATATGAATACAAAACACTTCCTAATCTTGTTACAAGGTTACGAGATGACTTAAATAATTCAGATTTTGTATTACTTTATGCTTACAATGGAACTGGTAAAACTCGACTATCTATGGACTTCAAAGAAAAAGGGAAAGTGAAAAAGGAAGGACAGTCTGATACACTATATTTTAACGCTTTCACGGAAGACCTTTTTTCATGGGATAATGATTTGGAAAACGATACAAATCGTGTCCTCAAAATAAATGCAAGATCAAACTTTTTTAGCGGATTTAGAGAGTTAGCACTGGAAGAGAAAATATTTGCTTATTTGGAGAGATATGCTGAATTTGATTTCAAAATTGACTATGAAAAATGGGAGGTCTCTTTTAGCAAAGTAATTAAAAATCCCATACATAAATCGAATTCAGAAGTACCTGAGTATATCGTTCAGAATAATATAAAAATTTCTCGTGGTGAAGAGAATATATTTATATGGTGTGTTTTTCTTGCTATTTGCGAATTGACTATCGATGGGCAAGAATCTTATAATTGGGTTAAATATATTTATATTGATGATCCAATTTCTTCATTAGATGATAACAATGCAATTGCTGTAGCAAGTGATTTGTCAAAGTTAGTAAGAAGTGGAATTAACAAAGTTAAAACAGTTATTTCTTCTCATCACAACCTCTTTTTTAACGTGATGTGTAATGAGTTAAAGAAAAATAGATGTAAACGTTATTTTCTGCATAAAAATGGAGCTGATGGACATACCTTGCGAGCAACGGATGATGCTCCATTCTTCCACCATGTTGCACTGTTAAGCGAGTTGAAAGATGCGGTTGATTCAGATAAGATCAATACTTATCATTTCAATATGTTACGCAGTATTATGGAAAAAACATCTACATTCTTTGGTTATGATGACTTTTCGAAATGTATTCATGGAGTAGATGATGAAACTCTGTATGCACGTTCATTGAACTTGTTAAGTCATGGAAAATATTCCATTTACGAACCAATAGAAATGGGTATAGACAACAAAGAACTTTTTAAAAACATACTACAAGCATTTCTCGAAAAATATGAATTTTATCTTCCTGAAATACTTGTTGAAGAAACAAAACAATCCAGCCTATTATGACATTACAAGATCAAAAGCAATTGGGTAAAACCCTTTGGGATATAGCAGATCAACTGCGGGGAGCGATGAATGCGGATGATTTCCGTGATTATATGTTGTCATTCCTATTTCTCCGATACTTGTCTGACAACTACGAAGAAGCAGCCAAGAAAGAATTGGGTAGAGATTATCCACAATTAAATGAAGTAGATAAACACACTGCTTTAGGAATATGGTATAAAAATAATGACGCAGACATATTAGATTTTGAAAAACAGATGCGTCGGAAAGTCCATTATGTTATAAAACCAGAATTTTTATGGAGTAATATTGCGGAAATGGCTCGGACTCAAAATGGAGAGTTGTTAGAGACGCTTGAAAATGGTTTTAGATATATTGAAAATGAATCATTTGAAAGTGCTTTTCAAGGTTTATTTTCAGAAATCAATTTGAACTCAGAAAAGCTAGGCAAAATACCTTCTGAAAGAAATAAAAAGCTTTGTGTCATTATTCAGAAAATAGCTGAAGGAATAGCTAAGTTTTCTACCGATACAGATATTTTAGGTGACGCATATGAATATCTTATTGGACAATTTGCTGCTGGTTCTGGAAAAAAAGCAGGAGAATTTTATACACCTCAACAGTTATCTACTATTTTATCTAAAATTGTCATTTTGGATAGCCAAAATCCGGCATTAGGCGAAAAGAATAAATTAGATAAGGTGTTGGACTTTGCCTGTGGATCAGGTTCTTTATTACTGAACGTCCGCAGACAGATGGGCGACAGTAATGGAAGCATAGGCAAAATATATGGACAAGAGAAAAATATCACGACATATAATCTTGCCCGAATGAATATGCTCCTACATGGACTTAAAGATACTGAGTTTGAAATTCATCATGGAGACACCTTATTAAATGACTGGGATATTCTGAATGAGATGAACCCCGCAAAAAAAATGGAATTTGATGCAATTGTTGCTAATCCTCCATTTAGCTTAAAATGGGAGCCTAATGATACATTGGCAGAAGATTTTCGATTTAAAAGTTATGGCATTGCACCAAAATCTGCAGCTGACTTTGCATTTTTATTACACGGTTTTCATTTTCTCTCAGGAGAGGGTACAATGGCGATAATATTGCCACATGGAGTTTTGTTCCGCAGTGGAGCCGAAGAACGTATTCGTACAAAATTACTGAAAGATAATAACATAGATACTGTTATTGGTTTACCTTCTAATTTGTTTTTTTCAACAGGTATTCCGGTTTGTATTTTGGTATTGAAAAAGTGCAAAAAGTTTGAAGATGTCCTTTTCATTAACGCCAGTGAGCATTTTGAGAAGGAGAAAAGACAGAATCGTTTACGAGAAGGTGAAGATGGAAAACCTAATGATATTCAGAAAATAATTGAAACCTACCAATTCAGGAAAGAGGAGGATCGCTACTCTCGAAGAGTTTCATTAGATGAGATTGAGGAGAATGGATATAATCTGAATATATCTCGGTATGTAAGTACCTTTGTAGAAGAAGAACCAGTTGATATTCATGCTGTAATGGCTGAGATCAAAGACCTTGAAGCTAAACGTGCAGAACTTGATAAAGAAATCGAAGTTTATCTCAAAGAATTGGGATTAGTTCCTTAATTTTTTTGCTTTTCTGAAATCCTTAATGCTACAGATTAAGAAAATAAATGTCAACAATGAAAGAAGAAAATAAAAAAAAGGGCTATGTGCCAAATTTGAGATTTCCGCAATTTGAAGGGGAGTGGAAGAAATATAAAGTATCAGATGTTTTAGAGTTCTTTCCAACTAATTCTTTATCATGGGATCAGCTAGAATATGGAACAGATAATATATACAATTTGCATTATGGACTAATTCATAAAGGTCTCCCGACTCAAATAGAACTAGATAAATGCTCTTTACCAAACATTCGGGAGGAATCTGGTCCTAAAAATTATGTTTTTTGTAAAGATGGTGATGTTGCTTTTGCAGATGCATCAGAAGATACAAATGATGTTGGAAAAGTTGTTGAATTCTTAAACTGTAAAAATAGGAATATAGTATGTGGTTTGCATACAATTCATGGTAGAGATAAAAACAATTTAACCATTAAGGGCTTTAAGGGGTATGCTTTTTCTTCGAAAGTATTTCGGCACCAGATTAGAAGACTATCTCAAGGGACAAAAATATATTCAATTAGTTCAAAAAATTTTAAGGATATCTCTATTGGAATTCCTTCGAAAGAAGAACAATATAAAATTGCAACTTTGCTAAGGCTTCTTGATGAACGCACTGCAACCCAAAACAAAATAATAGAGGATTTGAGGTTGTTAAAGAGTACGATAAGCAATCTACTTCTTCGAAACCCAAATTGGAAGAAATATAAGATTAAAGATATTGGAGAATTAGGAAGGGGGCGTGTAATAAGTACAACAGAAATAAAAAGTCAACAAACCCCCAAATATCCCGTATATTCGTCTCAAACATCGAACAATGGAATTATGGGATACCTTGATACATATGCTTTTGAAGGAGAGTATTTAACGTGGACTACTGATGGGGCTAATGCTGGCACCGTGTTTTATCGTAAAGGAAAGTTTAACTGCACCAACGTTTGTGGTACGATAAAAGTTAACGATCAGCACAATCCATATTTTGTTTCACAATGTTTGCAATTGGTTACAAGGAAGTATGTATCAACAGATCTGGCTAATCCAAAACTTATGAATAATACAATGGCTTCGATTGAAATTACTCTCCCTGATAAAGAAACACAAGAATTTATTTCCGACTTGCTTTGGTGCATTGATGAAAAATATAGTCTTGAGAATGAGTTAGTAAGTCGACATATGGATGTGAAAAAATATTTGCTTTCAAATCTGTTTGCTTGATCTATACAAATAAATTGTCTAAAAAACATCGTTTTTCGGTTGACAATAGGTAGAGGTAATCAGTTTCCATTTTAATCTTTTTATCTAATGCCGTGAAAAGGTTTGAAAGACTATTCTGCACTTTAACCTCAGGAATATACATTGGCATAGACTCTACTTCAGAAATGTAATGACGTTTATGGTCACTTGATGTAAGATCAAGAAAAGAGAGGTATTCAAAAACATATTTGATATTTACGTTAGACCCCGAAGTCAATATTTTTATCGCTGATGACTTAACCTTGAATGGAAAATTAACATACTTCAAATCCATAGTAAAGTCATCAAATATTATGCAATCTCCTTTATCATAAATGCCATAGTTCTCAGAGGTATAACCTAATACAAAGGCTTTATTGGCTGTTAATACTGGAATTAGGGATATATCGTTTTGGTAATCTGTATTTTCCACTATATACTTAGTAGGTTGCTCATAATCAAGAATATCTTTTATTCGTTTTGTTTCAGCATTAGACTTGTCAATTTCCGTAAATAGAGTATGTCTTATCGTACTCAAGAGTGAAATATAATCTCTAATTAAAGGACTAACTCACTTTGCATTAAACGGGGAACAGGCTAATGTCAGATTAAAGGATTGTGTTGCTTGTAACTCTTCTGCACTAACAGAAAGTGAATTTGAGGGAATCGTCGGGCTGCATCCAGTATATGGTGCAACAGGCATTATAGCATATTCGTCTCAATACGCTGTGAATGAGGATTCTATTTTAGTTATTAAAGATGGAGCCAGCGTAGGCAGGGTGCAATATGTTACGGGAAAATATTCTGCAATAGGCACTCTCAATTATCTGACAGCAAAGAATGGTTTTTCGCTCAAATACATCTACTACCTTTTACGTTATTTTAATTTTGATAAATACAAAGTAGGCTCCGGCATACCTCATATCTATTTCAAAGACTATGGTAACGAGTTGATCTACTGCCCATCTATCAAGGAACAATATAAAATAGCCCGAATGCTCTCACAGGTGGATAAAAAACTTGATTTAGAGCAAATTTTGTTAGATACCTATTCCTTGCAGAAACAGTATTTGCTAAAAAATATGTTTATATAAAGAGGTTCTGTAATAGATAGATTTTTTGTTTCTGATACACTAAGATTGCGGATTTCTCTAATTCTATCTTTAATATTATTTTGTCGAGTGTATCTGAAATTTCTTTTTGATTCAACAATGATGGCATAGGAATGCAGAAATGAGATAAATCTTTCTTTTGTATATTAGGAAGTCCGCTACCTATGCGCAATGCCATTATCTGAGGTTCATTAGCTTTCAAATAGTGAAAAAGATACCTGTCATCTATATCTTTGTCAATATCATCTAATGTGTAACAATGCCCCCCACTCCAAAAAGGGACTTCATTATACTGTACATATCCACAAGAATTACCTCCTTCACTGATAGATATTGTATTCGCCTTAGTATTATATGAATGATAAAAGCCCGAAGGAGTAATACCTCCATTCATTACATAATATTTATCATCATCCAATAATTCAGTCCTATTTATCTGCTCACCTTTTTTAATTTGACAAAATTCTCCTAATTTTCTGTATTTATCAGACTCTCCTAAAAGATAGGTATAAATTCCTTTAATTAGAGATTTATATTGCTCTATTATTTTGTTTTGGGTTGCTATACGTTCGTCAAGAAGAGATAGTAGTGAAGCTATTTTACTTTGTTCTGGTTGAGTTGGAATGTAAACTTCTATTTGTTCTATTGTTTTCTTGGATAGGCTTGGTACTCCAGAAGCTTCATTGTATCTCATCCAATCTATATTTTGAAAAACGTAAAAAACAAACTTGGGTAAAGCCTTTTTATATAAATAAGTATAAAATAGCGTATCAACAGTCCAGAGTTTACCTGAATAATAAAAGGGTTTATTAATGGTTCCTTTTCTTCCAATACAAACAGTTTCTCCATCTATCAAATATTCATTAACAGAAGTCATATATCCTCCCGTACCAAATACTGGAATTTCACCTGATTTAAGGTGTTTGTAATCGCGTCCATTTCCAATCGTTAGTATATTACTTATTTTTGAAAGTTTCCACTCCCCTTCAAATTGCGGAAATCTCAAATTTGGCACATTAAGCCTATTTTATACTCAAATCCTTTTATGTATATTCTTGTGATTAATAATATAAAACCAGATTAATATGGCAGAAAAAACAAAAATTAGTACAGTTATCAACTTATGGAAAGAAGACAAAAAGCAGTATGTGAAAAAATCCAGTTATTCGGCTTATATGCTTCTAATTGAGAATCATTTATTGCCAACTTTTGGACATAAGCATGAAGTGCATGAAGCAGATGTTCAGGAGTTTGTATTTGCTAAGTTAGATGAGGGATTAAGTCAAAAAACGATTAAGGATATCTTGATTGTACTGAAAATGATCCTAAAGTTTGGCATGAAGAATAAAGTCTTCGAGTATCAGCAATTTGATATCCAGTTTCCAACAGAAAGAGAAAATAATGGGATTGAGGTGCTTAGTAAAAGCAACCAAAGAAAAATTATGAATTATGTACAAGAGCATTTTACATTCAAAAACTTAGGAATTTATATTTGTTTGAGTGCTGGAATACGTATTGGCGAAATTTGTGCTTTGACATGGAACGAAATTGATACGGATATGGGGGTTATCCACATTCGAAAAACGATACAGCGGATCTATATTATCGATGATTCTGACAGGCATACAGAACTTATCCTCGATAGCCCTAAAACCAAAAATTCTATTCGAGATATTCCAATGAGCCGAGATCTTTTAAAAATGCTAAAACCGATAAAAAAAATAGTGAACAACTCCTTTTACGTTTTAACTAATGACATGAAACCTACCGAACCACGTACTTACAGAAATTACTACAAACGATTGATGAAAGAGTTGGATATGCCAGAACTGAAATTTCATGGATTACGTCATAGCTTTGCAACAAGGTGTATAGAGAGTAATTGTGACTATAAAACTGTTAGCGTAATTCTAGGGCACTCGAATATCAGTACAACGCTGAATCTATACGTTCATCCTAATATGGAACAAAAAAAGAAGTGTATTGACCAAATGTTTAAAGGATTGAG